>CAVUNF010000029.1:0-29273 GCA_963742695.1 uncultured Alphaproteobacteria bacterium | reverse complement strand
CCACCGCGGCGATCGCATCCAGCGCGAGCGCCTGGACCGGTTGCTGCTTCATTTGTTTCAGCATCAGGTTCATCATCGCGGTCAGGCCCACGCGATGTTGAGTGCGACCGAAATCCGCCCGCCGCAGCTCGACGAGTTCTTCTCCGCTGGCGAAGCGCCGCTGCGCGCAGTGGAGTTTGCGGAGCTGGGGTGGTCAGAGGAAAAGGTCTGGACCGGCTGAGTTAGGGTCCCGGCGGCCGCGGGACGGACGATCGCAGCATCGCATCCAGCAACGTCTCGGCGCTGGTACCCTCCGGCAAATGCCGCAGGATGTCGGCGAGCCGGCCGTCGAGCAGCAACGTCGCAAAACCATGCACCAGCGACCAGGCGCGGGCGATGGCGGCGGCCTGATCCAGCGTCAGCACGTCCCCGGAAATTTGCTCCTGCCGGCTGGCGCCGATGGCGCCGGCGAGGCCCGCAAACGCGGCCTTGGCCGCCTCATGCAGCGACGGCCGTGACATATCGAGCCGCTCGATGCGGAACATCAGCCCAAACATGCCGGGATGCGCCTGCGCGTAGGCGACATAGGCCTTGGCGCGGGCCATCGCTTTCTCGAGACCGGTGCCGTCGCCGGATCCGGCAACCGCCATCGCGGCGTTGAATTGCCGGAACCCGATCGCGGCGAGTTCGCTGACGAGGCCGGTCAGATCGCCGAAATGATGGGTGGGGGCTGCGTGCGACACCCCGGCCTCGCGCGCCACCGCGCGCAGCGTCAACCCGGCCAGCCCGCCGCGTTCAAGTACCCGTTCGGCCGCCTTGAGCAGGGCGTCGTGCAGCGCGCCGTGATGGTACGGCGCCTCCACCACCGGCCGGCCCCTTCGCGCCGGCGCTGCTCCGGAGGCCGGCGCCTTGACGGCCTGTCGTTTCGCTTGCGTGCGCGCCGCCGCGGGACGGCTCACGCCGCCAGTGTCTGATTTTCTCGCCATCGGCACCTTATAGGACACGATTTTGACACTGTAAAGATTTCGCTTGACCGTCACGCTCGCTGCCTGTATCCAATCTTTACAATGTAAAGATAACCCATGGGAGAGCGACGATGCTGGAAGCAGTGATCAAGACGGCGCGGACCAACCTTGCGCCGATACCGATGGAATCCGACGCGCCGTTCCTCAAGGTCGTGGGCGAATTGCCGCGCGAACTTAACGGCACGCTCTATCGCAACGGTCCCAATCCGCAGTTCGAGGCGCCCGGCGCGCACTGGTTCGTCGGCGACGGCATGCTGCACGCCTTCCATCTCGAGAACGGCCGCGCCAGCTACCGCAACCGCTGGGTCCGCACCCCGAAATGGCAGGCCGAACACGATGCCGGCCGCGCCCTGTTCGGCGGCTTTGGCAGCAAGCTGCCGGGCACGCCGGCTTCCATCACCCAGGACGGCGGCGTCGCCAATACCAACATCATCTCTCATGGCGGCCGCCTGCTGGCGCTGGAGGAAGGCCATTTGCCGACCGAGATCGAACCCGGCACGCTCAACAGGCTCGGCTATTGCGACTATGGCGGCCGCATCGCCGGACCGTTCACGGCGCATCCGAAGATCGACCCGGTCACCGGCGAGATGGTGTTCTTCGGCTACAACGCGGCGGGACTGTTGACACCCGCCCTCTCCTTTGGCGCCGTCAGTGCTTCCGGCGTGGTGACGCGCTTCGATCGCTTCGAGGCGCCCTATGCCAGCATGGTGCACGACTTCATCGTCACCGAAAATCATCTGCTGTTTCCGATCCTGCCCCTCACCGGCAGCATCGAGCGCGCCATGCGCGGCGGACTGCCCTACGCCTGGGAGCCGGACAAAGGGGCGTATGTCGGCGTCATGAAGCGCAGAGGTTCGGCCAGCGATATCGTCTGGTTTCGCGCCGAAAACTGCTACGTATTCCACGTCATGAACGCGTGGGAAGACGGCGATCGCATCATCGCCGACGTGATGCAATACGAAGAACCCCCGCTGTTCGCCCATCCCGACGGCAGGCCCACCGATCCCCGCAAGTCGCGCGCCCGGCTGTGCCGCTGGACCTTCGATCTCGCTGGGAAAACCGACCGCTTCACCCAAACCTGGCTCGACGACATCACCGGCGAATTCCCGCGCGTCTGCGATCGAAGCGTTGGTTCTGCCAACAGGCACGGGTGGTACGCCTGCGCCAACCCGGAGTTGCCGGTACCGAGTGCATTGTCGGGTCTTGGTCCACGTCGATGGCAATGGATCGCGGCTCGGCCAGTACCTGCTGCCTGCCGGCGATACGATCTCGGAAGCGGCGTTCGTCCCACGCAGCGAGGACGCCCGCGAGGGAGACGGCTGGCTACTGTCGGTGGTCTGGCGGGCCCGCGAGAACCGCAGCGATCTCGCGGTGTTCAACGCAACCGACGTCGATGCCGGACCGGTGGCGCTGGTGCAACTCGGACATCGGGTCCCCGACGGCATCCATGGCAACTGGGTCGGTGCGGCGTAAAAAGCGAAACGTCGTTCCCCGATGTGCCATTGCACATCTGTGGACATCGCGCAGCGATGAACCCGAAATCCAGAGATGACCGCGCGCAGAATTTCTGGGGGCGCGCTGGCGCGCGCTCCCGGATTGGCCCCTCTAAACCATTACAAACCATTGCCATTATGAACCATCGCAGTGCTCACGTTATTTTTACACTGTAAAGATTTCGCTTGACGTTCCCATTTACTCCCTTTACCCATATCTTGACGATGTAAAGATAACTCTGGGGAGAGCGACCGATGCTGGAAGCTGTGACCAAGGCGGCGCGGACCAACCTCGCGCCGATTCCGATGGAATGCGATGCGCCGAATTTGAAGGTCGTGGGCGAATTGCCGCGCGAGCTCAATGGCACGCTCTATCGCAACGGTCCCAATCCGCAGTTCGAGGCGCCGGGCGCGCACTGGTTCGTCGGCGACGGCATGCTGCACGCCTTCCACCTCGAGAACGGCCGCGCCAGCTACCGCAACCGCTGGGTCCGCACCCCGAAATGGCAGGCCGAGCATGACGCCGGCCGCGCCCTGTTCGGCGGCTTCGGCCGCAAGCTGCCGGATACGCCGCCCTCGGTGACGCAGGATGGTGGCGTCGCCAACACCAACATCATCTTTCATGCCGGCCGCCTGCTGGCGCTGGAGGAAGGCCATTTGCCGACCGAGATCGAGCCCGGCACGCTCAATCGAAAAGGCTATTGCGACTATGGCCAGGGCATCGCAGGGCCGTTCACCGCGCATCCCAAGATCGATCCCGTTACCGGCGAGATGGTGTTCTTCGGCTACAACGCCGCGGGTCCGCTGACCCCTGCCCTTTCCTTCGGATCCGTCAATGCATCCGGCGTGGTGACCCGCTTCGATCGCTTCGAGGCGCCCTATGCCAGCATGGTGCACGACTTCATCGTTACCGAAAATCACCTGCTGTTTCCGATCCTCCCCATTACCGGCAGCATGGACCGCGCGATGCGCGGCCGGCCGCCATATGCCTGGGAGCCGGAAAAGGGCGCCTATGTCGGCGTCATGAAGCGCAATGGTTCGGCCAAGGATCTGGTCTGGTTCCGCGCCGAAAGCTGTTACGTGTTTCACGTCATGAATGCGTGGGAGGAAGGCGACCGCATCGTCGCGGACGTCATGCAGTTCGAAGAGGCGCCGCTGTTCACCCATCCCGACGGCTCGCCGACCGATCCGAAGAAATCCAACGCGCGGCTGTGCCGCTGGACCTTCGATCTCGCAGCCAATACCGACCGCTTCACGCAAACCTATCTCGACGACATGACCGGCGAATTCCCGCGCATCGACGATCGCCGCGCCGGCCTCGCCAGCAAGCACGGCTGGTACGCCTGCGCCAATCCGGATCTGCCGATGTTCGGCGCGCTGTCAGGCATCGTCCATGTCGACGGCAAGGGTGCGAAGCTCGGCAAATACCTGCTGCCCGCCGGCGACACCATCTCCGAAGCGGTGTTCGTCGAGCGCGGCAAGGACGCCGCCGAGGGCGACGGCTGGCTGCTCGCCGCGGTGTGGCGCGCCCGTGAAAACCGCAGCGATCTGGCGGTGTTCAACGCCACCGACGTCGAGGCGGGTCCGGTGGCGCTGGTCGAGCTCGGCCATCGCGTGCCCGATGGGTTTCACGGCAATTGGGTGGGAGCGGCGTGAGTTTCACCGTCATTCCCCGATGTGCAATTGCACATCTGTGGACATCGCGCAGCGATGAACCCGGAATCCAGAGATGATCAGGCGCAGAGATTCCGGGTTCGCGCTCGCGCGCCCTGGAATGACGAACTGACTTCTGCAATTCATCACTCTCACGTTATTTTTACACTGTAAAGATTTTGCTTGACGATCCCCTGCCCTGCCTCTAATTCTATCTTTACGATGTAAAGATATCTTTCCGTGAGGCCGCCGTGACCGTGTTCCTGATCCTCGCTCCGTTCGGTTCATTCGCCCTGCTGATGCTGGTGACCTCGACCGCCATCAGCCTGTTTGCGGCCGCCGCGATCTGCCTCGCCGTCATCGCCTGGGACGCCGTTCATGGCCGCTCGATCAAGATGCTCGGAGCCGGTTCGGTGATGCTGTTCGGCGCGCTCGGCGGCTACGTCACCCTGATCGACCCCGCCATGAGCAGCTCCGCCGTGAAACTGGCGATCGATGTCGGGGTACTCACGATCGCGCTGACATCCCTCGCGATCCGCTATCCCTTCACGCTGCAATACGCGCATGAGATGGTCGACGCCGAAACCGCAAAGCTGCCCGGCTTTTTCAAGGCGAACTATATCATCACCTGGGCATGGTCGCTGGCGTTCTTGGCGATGATGGCGGGCAACATTCTGATGATCTATCTCCCCAGCCTGCCGCTGTGGGCGGGCGTGGCGATCGTGTTCGCTGCCCGCAACAGCGCCGCCTATTTCACAAAATGGTATCCGGAGTATCGTAAGGCAAAGCATCGGGACTCTTCCTGCCGGTGCGTTGCCCGAAACCCGTTGATCGACATCCGATAAGGAACACTGCGATGAAAGACGTATTCGGCAGACTGGCCTCCGACTTCCTCTCCACCATCGTGTTTCTGGTGCTGTACCTTTCGACCGGCGACGTCATTCTGGCGACGGTGGTCGCGATCGCCGGTGCGGTGGCCCAGGTGGCCTATTCCCGCTTCAAGGGCCAGCCGCTCGGCTACATGACCTGGGCCAGCCTCGGCCTCGTGATCGTGCTCGGCGGCGCCACGCTGCTGACGCACGATCCGCGCTTCGTGCTGGCCAAGCCTGCGATCGGGCATTTCGCGATCGGCGCGATCATGCTCAAGCGCGGCTGGATGCTGCGCTATATGCCGCCGATCGTCACTGAGAACGTTCCGGA
This sequence comes from uncultured Alphaproteobacteria bacterium, assembly GCA_963742695.1. Taxonomy (GTDB): domain Bacteria; phylum Pseudomonadota; class Alphaproteobacteria; order Rhizobiales; family Xanthobacteraceae; genus Bradyrhizobium. The sequence continues at coordinate 23,923 of CAVUNF010000029.1, read as the reverse complement.
ATATGTCACCATCGCCGGCTACGCCTGGGCCGCGCTGTGCTTCGTGCTCGGTGCCGGCACCATTGCCGTGGCGATGACCGGCGACATGAAGCTTTGGGCGTTCTATGTCTCGGTGGTCCTGATCGGGGCCAAGGTCGCGGCCTTTGCCGTGCAATATCTCGCGTTCCGCATCCTCGTCGGCCAGCGGATCCGCGCGGCCCGCGCCGCGGCCATTTGACACCATTGGGCATCGGCGACGAGATGCGCTATACCGCCGTCGAGCTGAGCCAAAACCATTCCGGTTTTGCGAACAAGAGCTGAGGAGACCCAAGCGATGGCCGTCGACGGAAACTGGAATATCGTCATGAGCACGCCGATGGGCGAGCGCAATGCGACGCTGAGCCTGAAGAATGCCGGCGGCACGCTGACGGGCACGCAAGGCGCCGACGGCAATTCGACCGAGATCTTCGAGGGCACCGCCAATGGCGACGACGTCGCCTGGAAAGTCTCCATCACCAACCCGATGCCGCTGACGCTGGCGTTCACAGGCAAGGTTTCCGGCGACAGCATTTCGGGCGAAATGGGTATCGGCCCGATGGGCAGTTTTCCGTTCACGGGAACACGGGCGTAAGACGCCACCTTTTGTCGTCCCGGCGACGCCGGGACGACGAGAGGCCTATTCCCCTCACCCCAGATTCAATTCCTTGAAGAAATCATTACCCTTGTCGTCGATGATGATGAAGGCCGGAAAATCCTCGACCTCGATGCGCCAGATCGCTTCCATGCCGAGTTCGGGATATTCCACCACCTCGACTTTCTTGATGCAGTGCTCGGCGAGGTTGGCCGCCGAACCGCCGACCGAGCCGAGGTAGAAGCCGCCGTGCTTCTTGCAGGCCTCGCGCACCGCGACCGCGCGATTGCCCTTGGCGACCATCACCATGGATCCACCGGCGGCCTGGAACTGGTCGACGAAACTGTCCATCCGCCCCGCGGTGGTCGGGCCAAACGCGCCGGAGGCGTAACCGTCGGGCGTCTTCGCCGGGCCCGCGTAATACACCGGATGATTTTTGAAGTAGTCCGGCAGCGGTTCACCCTTTTCCAGCCGCTCGCGCAATTTGGCATGGGCGGAATCGCGCGCGACGATCATGGTGCCGGACATCGACACCCGGGTCTTGATCGGATGCTTTGAGAGCGTGCCAGAATATCCTGCATCGGCTGGTTGAGATCGATCTTGACGACCTCGCCGCCGAGCGCCTGCTCCACAACAGGCAGGTATTGCGCGGGGTTATGCTCGAGCTCTTCGAGATAGACGCCTTCCTTGGTAATTTTGCCGAGCACCTGGCGGTCGGCCGAGCAGGATACGCCCAAGCCAATCGGCAGCGACGCGCCGTGGCGCGGCAGCCGGATCACCCGCACGTCGTGGCAGAAATACTTGCCGCCGAACTGCGCGCCGACGCCGAGCGACTGCGTCATCTTCAGTATCTCTTGCTCCATCTCCAGATCGCGAAACGCATTACCGTCGGCCGAGCCATGGGTCGGCAGCGCGTCGAGATATCGCGCCGAGGCAAGCTTGACGGTTTTCATGCAGAGCTCGGCCGAGGTGCCGCCGATCACGATCGCCAGATGATAGGGCGGGCACGCCGCGGTCCCCAAGGTCAGCACCTTCTCCTTCAGAAACGCCAGCATGCGGTCTTTGGTCAGCACCGACGGCGTCGCCTGGAACAGAAAGCTCTTGTTGGCGGAGCCACCACCCTTGGCCATGAACATGAACTTGTAGGTGTCATCACCCTCGGCATAGATCTCGCACTGCGCCGGCATGTTGTTGGCGGTGTTTTTTTCCTCATACATCGACAGCGGCGCGACCTGCGAATAGCGCAGATTGCGGCGCAGATAGGCGTCGCGCGCGCCCTCGCTCAGTGCTGCCTCGTCATCGCCGTCGGTGATGACGCGAGACCCCTTTTTGCCCATGATGATGGCGGTGCCGGTGTCCTGGCACATCGGCAATACGCCGCCGGCGGCGATGTTGGCGTTCTTCAGGAAGTCGAAGGCGACGAACTTGTCGTTGTTACTGGCCTCCGTGTCATCGAGAATATTGCGCAACTGCTGCAAGTGCCCCGGCCGCAGGTAATGATTGATGTCGCCGAACGCGGCCTCGCTACAGCGCCCGCAGCGCCTCGCGCGACACCACCAGCATGTCCTTGCCCAGCACCTGCTCGACCCGCACGCCCTCGGTCGTGATCTTCTTGTAGGGCGTGGTGTCCGGCCCCAGCGGAAACAGCGGCGTGTGCCTGTAGGGCGGAACGGGCGTGGCGGCGGACGGAATCGGCGTGGGGGCGTTCATGGGGGTGCTCGCGAATCTGGAAGCCGGCCGTCTGCGCGGCAGCGGCGTTTGAACCGTTCTAAGCATTTTTGCGATAAAAGGAAGGTTCGGAACTGCGCCAGTTGCCCCCCTTTGAACCCATCTCCCCGCCATCCCTACCAACGCTCGCACCCCGATAGCCCGATCCGAGACAACCGAGATGACGACCGCCGCAATGACCGCTCCGATGGCCCTGCCCGCTCCCGACACCGCCCCTGCCCCGCGCCGGCTCGGGCTGTGCGTGGTGCTGACCATCATGGCGCTGTGGGAGGCCTATGACGGCCTGTCGAATGTATCGATGCTGTTCGGCGACATGTCGGAAATTCCGGGCCCCGGTTTTGGCGGCTTCCTGATCAAGGCGCATCTGGCCGCCCAGCCGGTGCTGGGGCTGGCGGCGCTGCTGTTCGCCGTCACGGGGCGCGTGCGCTACGCCATCATCGCGCTGGCGGCGAACGTGTTCATGAACTGGCTGAATTACATGCCCTCGGTGGTGCGGCACGGGCTTGGATACTTTGGCAGCCTCATGCAGCGTTGACACCACGGCGCAGATGATCGCCTTCCCGCTGATGGCGGCCTGCGCCATCGCCTATGCCGCGCGCAACCAGCGGCTGGGGATTGCCACCGCCCTGGTCAGCATCCCCACGCTGTTCAACCTGTTTTTCGTGATCGCCTTTGCCATTAGCGTCGCGATCTACGGGTTCTGATTGACTTCCGGATGCGGCTCTTGCACGAACCCCGCGCGCGGGTTTCAATAGCGTCAGGGGGCATTTGTATGAGACCGGACTTCCGCAGATCGACCATGGTTGCCGCAGCGCTGCTGGCGGCGCTGGCTCTCACCGTATCGAGCGCACGCCGGCGCGCGCCGACCGCTGCGACGATCTCGCCAAGCAGCTCAAGGGCCAGGTCGACGGCCTCAAGATCGGCATCACCGCCGCCAATGTGATCTATCTGTCGCACCCGCACGCCAGCGAGCTCTCGCTGGCCTGCCGCGGCCGCGACTTCACCAATGAGCTCTATGCCAAGGCCGACAGCCGCAAACCGAAGCCGGAGTTTTTCGAACTGGTCGCCACCGCCGGCGCGCTCATTTTCACCATTCCGAAGCACGACGTGCTGACCGGCGCCACCCGCTGCATCAAGCGGATGGGGCTGTTGCGCGGCGACACCGTCAAGATGCGCTTCCGCCGCCTCAACATGGAATGCACCCGCACCAAGACCGAGGCGGCGGCGATCGCGATCACGCGCGGCAAGGACGAATGAGCGCGCCGCGCTATCGCTAGCGAATTCCGCTACAAGATCGATCGCCTTTTAAGCATCTGCGAGCCTCCCGTTCACGATGTGGCGGGATGGCGGCGATGCGCGCGATCTACGGTTCGGATTTATAAAGCCTTCGTCTCCGCCCCGTCACAGTCGGATGTCACAGTCAAGGATTTGTCCGATGAGTGTCTCGAGTGTTTCAAGCGTTGCCGCTTCAGCCGTGCTGAAGCCGCCGGAGCCCAGGAACCAAGCCGCCGAGCCAAATGCCCGCGCCGACGAAGCGCGCGAGTCCCGGCCCCCGGTGGTGGCCGCCCTGCCGCCGGGTCAGGGAACGCGGATCGACCAGATCGCGTGAGGTCTCGACCTCACCCCGCTTCAGATGGGGCGGGGCGAGGTAAGCACAGCAACGCCTCGCTATCGTCTGTTGCCCCGACTCTGGTGCGGCCTATACTGCCCGCGAACATCCACGCGGAGCGGATGATGCCCGACACCAAGACCTACACCGGCGGCTGCCATTGCGGCATGGTGCGTTTCGAATGCACCACCGACCTTGCGATGGTGACCGCCTGCAACTGCTCGATCTGCACCAAGAAGGGCCTGCACTTTCGCGTTCCTGGCGCCGAAGAGCTTTCAGCTGCGCGCCGGCGAGGACAATCTCAGGGAATACCTGTTCAACAAGCACGCGATCCGGCACCAGTCCTGCATCGATTGCGGCGTCGAGGTGTTCGCGCGCGGCAGCAAGCCCGACGGCGCCGAGGTGGTGGCGCTCAACGTTTGCTGCATCGACGGCATCGAGCTTGCAAAACTGGCGATGACGCCGATCGACGGGCGGAACAGATAGCAACAACGCTGTCGTCCCGTGTCGTGCGCAGGCACGAGCCCGAAATGACGACAGCTAAATATCCAGCGCCTTGTAGCGCCGGAAAATGCCGTCCTCGTTGAAGGCAATGCGGCGGTCGCTGGCGAGATAGGCCTTGATGTTCGGCCTCGCGGCGACGCGATCGTGCAGCTCGACCAGGCCGGGAATCTTGCGCTCGAAGGCTTTCATGCGCCTCGGGAAGGCGTAGCGCAGGCCATCCACGATCTGGAACAGCGACAAGTCGACATAGGTCAGCCGGCGGCCGGTGAGATAGGCGCCGCCGTTGCCGTTCAGCAGCCGCTCGAAATAGCCAAGATATTTCGGCACGCGCTCTTTCCAGAATTCCTCGGTGCGCTTTTTCGCAGGGCCCCGCTGATCCTCGTAATACAGCGACAGGCCGAGCGGATGATGGGTGTCGTGAACTTCCAGCACGAAATCCGCCACCGTGAGCTGCAACTGATGCACCCACAGTCGTCCGGCTTCCGCCTTCGGCGCCAGACCATGGCGCGATCCGAGATAGAGCAGGATGTTGGCGGTCTGCCCGATCACCAGCGTCCGGCTTTGAGAAACGGCGGCGCGAATGGCGGCGTGCCGCGCCGCGCCGCCATCATTTTCATCATCGCGGGCACACCGCGCGAGGTGCGCGCGACATCGGCATAATCGGCGCCGGCCTCTTCCAATGCGAGGCGAACATATTCGCCGCGGCCCTGAATGGTCGGCCAGTAATAGAGTTCATACTTCATCGGCAACCCTCGATTTTTCCAGCCGCTGCCGCGGCTACTAGCGTTAACAAATCAACAAGACATCGGTTCAACGCGAACGCCGACGTCGAAATCCAGCCGGAAAACACATGCGCCGCTCATAAAATTTCAACGCTAATTCGCAAAGCGCAAGGCCCTGTTCGCGCTTCGCGATGTCCGCCATACAGCCGATTAACACTCGACCCTTACGGTGCTGGCGGGGAAAAGAAGCACCATGTCACAATCGGCCGCCACCTCCTTTGCGTACCATCAAATGCTGGTGTTTTGCGCCGGCGCGGTGTGCCTGTTCGGCACCTGGGTCGGCATGCGGCATTTTGCGCGCGCCCGCGCCACGACAGGTACGACGCGCTATGGCTGGCTGTTCATGGCCTCGGTCGGCACCGGCGCGGCGCTCTGGGCCTCGACCTTCATTTCCATTCTGGCGCTGGACCCTTCCCTGAACAGCGGATTCGAACCGGTTGCCACCGGCCTCGTCCTGGTCATCGCCGTGGTCGCCTGCCTGATCGGCTTTGAGATCGGCAGGCGGCATTTCACGCTGGCGCCGGAACTCGGCGGCGTCGTGATCGGCCTCGGCATTCTCGCCATGCACTTTGTCGGGCTGAAGGCCTGGCACATCGCCGGCACCACCCAGTGGAATGTCTATGGCGTGGTCATGACCTTCGTGCTCGGCCTCGGCCTCAGCGCGCTTGCGGTCAACCGCGCCAATCGTCCGGTGACGCGCTGGTGCCGCCATGGTGCCGCGATCGTGCTCGCCTTCATGATCTGCGCCATGCACTACGCCATGACGGCCTCGACGACAGTCGATTCCCGACGCCGCGGCCGCGCTGCCCTCCTATCTCATTCCGGCGCATACGCTTGGCATCGCCGTGGTCGCCGCCGTGTTGCTGGTGATGGGCAGCGGCTTTTCGACCTACGTCATCGACCTGCGCTCGCGCACCGAATTGGCCGATCGAATCCATCAGCTGTCGTTCAACGACACCATGACCGGACTGCCGAACCGCATCGCCTTCAACGAGCGGCTGGCGTTCGACGCGGCGGAGGCGCACGAAAAGGCCCACAAGCTCGCCGCATTCTCGATCGATCTCGACGGCTTCAAGGACGTCAACGACGTCTTCGGCCACAGCGCCGGAGATCTGCTTGCTGATCGAAGTGGCCGAGCGGATGCGCCGGATGCTCGGCCCGGGAGAATTTCTCGCGCGCCAAAGCGGCGACGAGTTTTTGGGCCTGCAGATGTCCGGCAACCATCCACATGATGCGCAGGCTTTTGCCGAGCGCATCGCGGCGGTGTTCGCGCAGCCGTTCCAGGTCGAACGACCAGCCCGTGAACCTTACCGCCTCGATCGGATTCTCGATCTTCCCGACCGACACCCCGGAGCGCGACCAAATCCTCAGCAACGCCAAGCTGGCGATGCATCGGGGCAAGAGCAAGCAACGCGGCACGATCTGCGTGTACAACCGCGAGATGGACGATACCGCGCGCGCCCGGCGCACTCTGGCGCGCGATCTGCAAACCGCGACCGCCGCCGGCGAACTGATGCTGCACTATCAGCTGCAAACCTCGTTGAACGACGGAAGGATCTGCGGCGCCGAGGCCTTGATGCGATGGCAGCATCCGAAGCGCGGCATGGTTTCGCCGGCGGAATTCATCCCGCTGGCCGAAGAAACCGAAGCGATCATCCCGATGGGCGAATGGGCGCTGCGCACGGCCTGCCACGACGCCGCGCAGGGCAGGATTCCCGGGACCATCGCGGTCAACCTGTCGCCGGTGCAGTTCAGCCGCGATGATCTCGCCGAAACCATCCACGCGATCCTGCTGGAAACCGGGCTGTCGCCGCGGCGGCTCGAGGTCGAAGTCACGGAATCGACGCTGATGTCGGACCAGACCCGCGGGCTGCATATCCTGCGCAAGCTGAAGGCGATGGGCATCTCGGTCGCGATGGACGATTTCGGCACCGGTTATTCGTCGCTGGCGACGCTGCACGCATTCCCGTTCGACAAGATCAAGCTCGACCAGTCGTTCGTGAAGCGGTTGCCGAATGACGCTGCCGCCGCCGCGATCGTCCGCACCGTGCTGGCGCTGGGCGAGAGCCTCGGCATCCCCGTGCTGGCCGAAGGCATCGAGACCGAGGCGCAATGGGATTTTCTGGCCCGCGAAGGCTGCGCCAAAGGCCAGGGCTATCTGTTCGCGAAGCCCGCAGCGCTGGCCCAATTGCCCGCGGCGATCGAAGCCGCCGCGAGGTTTGTGCGTGAGGACGAACCGGTGTTCGTGGATGCACCGCGCATTGCGGCGGCAGGGTAGTGCTATACATTCTCTCCGTCATTCCGGGGCGATGCGAAGCATCGAACCCGGAATCTCGAGATTCCCGGTGCGCAATTGCGCACCTGAGGTCTGGTCCTTCGGACCATCCCGGAATGACATTCGTTAGGTCCCGTCAGTTCGCCGCGAAGCAGTACAACAGGCCGTCGCCGCCGGTGCTCTTGAGGTCGGCCTGCGAGCAGCCGCCATCCGGGCCGCGCGAGGGATGCGAGGTGTTCCAGGATTTCGAGGCTCATCGTCGCGCAGTCCGACGCGGTCGGCATGCCCGACCATCGCCGCACCCTGCGTGCTGCTCGTCCAGTTCTTGCAGGTACGATCGTCGCCCGCCGCGAATGCGGTGCCGTCCGCCTGCGATCCCGTCAGCACGTCATGGCGGTTCGGCGTATCGCCGCGGCCGTTGATGACCTCGCCCTTCTCGCTCAGCGCGGTCTGCTTGGTCAGATTGTTGGCGCCGTGCAGTTCGGCGACATCCTTGGCGATCACGACGCCCTTGGCGTTCTGCCAGGGTCCCTTGCCGATCCGGTCGCGCGCATTGACGGCCGGCTTGCCGTCGGCGGCCTGGGTCGAGAGATAGGCGCGCCAGGTCTTGGCGCCCGGCACCCGCGGCCTGCGCCAGCGTCTGGCAGTGATTGTCGGCGCCGGCGAGACCGCCGAGGTTGGCGCCGTTGCCGATGCCGTTGGAGGTCACGAAAAAGCTGGTATTGGCCGACTGCGCCTGCGCCGGCTGCGCGGCCATCAGAACAACGAGGTCGCGGCGATCAGGCCGAAACAGACCTGCGAGATGAGCTTGGCAAAAACGGGCATTGAAACCTCCTGGTTGTTTTTGATCGCCGGCTCATTGAGCGCCGGCTACCTGACATCAACCCATCGCGGGAAAACTTATTCCGGTCCCGCGACGCCGAAATGAAGCGCGGAGTCGCCCAAACGACAAAGGCGCCGCGGAATGAACCGCGGCGCCTTGGCCAGTTTAGTCGTTTATCGAGCAGAACGATCAGGTCTGCTGGATCGCCGAGAGCTCCCATGCGGCGCCCTTCGGCCGCACGAAGGTCCACACTTCGGTCGCCTCGGTCGGCGTCTCGCTGCCGGCAACCAACCGGTCGGTGCCGCGCTCGAGGGTCTTGTCGACCAGCGAGAACCGCATCGCCACGCTGGCGTAGTCGGTTTCGCCCTCGCGCCAGGATTCCGCGAGATCGCCCTGCAGCAACTTCACATCGGAGACCTTGTTGATGTCGTTGTTGGCCTTGTTCTGCTCGATGTCCTTGGTGAAGTACGACACCATTTCCGGAGTGGCGAGCGTATGCAGCTTGGCGATGTCCTCGTTCGACCACGCGGCCTGAACGTCGCCGAGCAGGCGCTCGAAGGCTTCGTAGTCGCTGGGACCGATCTCCAGCGGCGCGCTGCCGGATCCGCCGAGGCCGAACCCGGTTCGAGTTCAGGAAGCTCGCCTGCGGCGCCGGAGCCAGCGGCGGCTCCGGCGTCGGGCGCGGCATAGGCCGACGCCGTCGCATTGCGGCGCTGCCACCACTTCATCGCCAGGCGAACCACGATGATCACGAGGCCGATCTGCAGGATCAGGCCGATGATCGACGCGATGCCGCCGAGGCCGGAGAACAAGCCGCCGCCGAACAGCATGCCGAGCAGGCCGGCGCCGAGGAAGCCCGCGGCGAGGCCGCCGAGCATGCCGCCCATCATTCCGGGCCGGTTGAAGAAGCCGCCCTTGGCCGCGCCTGCAGCAGCGGGTGCACGCCGCCATTCCGGGGCTACCCGGCTGGGTGATGGTGCGGTTCATCGGCTGCGCCGCGTTCGGCGCTGTGGAGGTGGTCGGCGGTGCGGTGTAGGTTCGCGATCCTCGGGAACCCGAGCTGCCGCCACCGCCCGGCCGGGCGTCGGCCGCCGAGATCGCAAACATCACTGGAACCGCCAATGACAGAACGACGGCGATGGCCTTGACGATGCCGCGCGTGCGTTGGGTGAATTTCATGTCTGTTTCCTCAATCCCCGGCAGGGGGAAGCGCCACTAACATGGGCACCGCTGCCCAAAAGTGAAGCCAATAACCGAAAAGCGGCTGCGGCCCTCGGTCGCGGGGATGCGTCAATAAGGCTGATTTGTCGGGCCTATGTGGCTTGGGCGCCATGTGCGCAGGTGAGCCGAGTGGTCGTGCAGACTCGGGCCATCGCGATATCCGGCTCTGGCGCAGTACGCTGCACCGCGTCCGGGCACGTACTGAGGCCTACGACGGCGCCATGGTTTCCTTGACCTTCGTCGACCAGCGCGCTGAGCGCGAACGGCTTTGGCCAGGAAGGCGAACTGCTCGTTTTCCGGCAGGCTCTTGTCGAAGGCTTCTTCCGCATAGCCCGACACGAAGATGATCTTGAGGTTGGGATTGCGGACCCGCATCTCCCGCAACAGCGTCGGCCCGTCCATTTCCGGCATCACCACGTCGGAAACCACGAGATCGACGGCGCCGTTCTTCTCGTTCCAGCGCTTCCATCGCCTCGATGCCGTTCGAGGCCTCGATCACGCTGTAGCCGCGCGAGCGCAAGCCGCGCGCATTGAGCGAACGCAGGCCCTCTTCGTCCTCGACCAGCAGAATGGTGCCCTGCCCGGTCAGATCGGTCCGGGGTTTGGCCTCCGCGGCGGCTCCCTGGCGGCGCCATTGGCAGCTGCGGCGTCGGACTGAACTTCCTGCGCGGCATGGTGCCGGGGCAGGAAAATCCTGAACGTGGTGCCCTCGCCGGGCTTCGAATTCGACATAGACGAAGCCGCCGGTCTGCTTGACGATGCCGTACACCGTCGACAAGCCGAGCCCGGTGCCCTTGCCGACTTCCTTGGTCGAAAAGAACGGCTCGAAAATCTTGTCGATGATCTCCGGCGGCATCCCGGTGCCGGTGTCGCTTACTTCGACCAGCACATAGTCCGCGCTCGGCATGCCCTTGTAGGCAAATTTGGCGACTTCATCCGCCGGCACGTTGGCGGTGCGGATCGCCAGCTTGCCGCCGTCGGGCATCGCATCGCGGGCGTTGACGGCCAGATTTACGATCACCTGCTCGAATTGCGAAATGTCCGCCTTGACCGGCCACAGATCCCGTCCGTGCACGACACCCGGGAATGTGACCTTCTCGCCGATCAGCCGCTTCAGCAGAATGCCGATGTCGCTCAGCGTCTCGCCGAGATCGAGCACCTGCGGCCGCAGGGTCTGCTTGCGCGAGAACGCCAGCAGCTGCCGCACCAGCGCCGCGGCGCGGTTCGCGTTCTGCTTGATCTGCATGATGTCCTGGAACGACGGATCGGTCGGCTTGTGCGCGTTCAGCAGGAAGTCGTTCGCCATCATGATGGCGGACAGCACGTTGTTGAAATCGTGCGCGATGCCGCCGGCGAGCTGGCCGACCAAGTCCATCTTCTGCGACTGGGTGATCTGGTTCTCCAGCGCGCGCCGCTCGGTGGTCTCCAGCATGTAGACGATGGCGGCCTCGGTCTCGCGTTCGTCTTCCTCGACCGCGGTGACGAAGAACTGCCCCCATCGCTCCTTGGCGCCGTCGAGCATCGCCTCGACCGGCGCGATATCGCCCTGGCCTTCCGCGGCCTGGTTGATCGCCGCGATCAACAGATGGCGGTCGCGCGCGCTGACGGCCCTGAAAATCGACTTGCTGGCAGCACCTTCCGGGCTCAGGCTTTGCGCCAGCTTGGCGAAGCGGGCATTGGCGCGGACCACCGCACCGCCGCGGTCCACGGTCGCAATCGCCATCGGGGTATGGTCGAAGAAGCGCATGAAGCGGACTTCGGCGGCGCGCTGCGGATCGGAGCGCTCGTCGCGCGCGCGGCTGATCACCAGCGTGCGCGAGGCGCCGGGCACGCCGTCGGCGCCGAACGCCAGCTTGTGATAGAGCCGCACCGGCATGGTCTTGCCGCCGCGCATCCGCAGATCGATGTCGAACACCTCGGTCTTGACTTCGCCGGGCACCGGCACGATCGAGGTCAGCAGCGAGGCGCCGTCGCCGGACACGATATCGGTCAGCTTCAAGCCGCCCGAGCCGATCTCCGCCAGATCGTGATCCAGCCAGTTCGCCAGCGTGGCGTTGACATAGACGAGATCGCCGGCCGGATTGACCGAGAAGAACCCGCATGGCGCGTGATCGAGATATTCGATCGCATGCTGCAGTTCCTGGAACACGTCCTCCTGGCGTTCGCGATCGCGGGTGATGTCGGCGATCGACCACACCGCGTATTTCGCCTCGCGCTTGCTCTGGCCGAGCGGCCGAACCCGCATCCGCAGCCAGCGGCCATGGCTGCCGTCGTGGCCGGCGATGCGGACTTCTTCCTGCTGCCGCTTGCCTTCGCGCGCCGCCTTGAGCAGGCGAAACACCGCTTCCGACACATCGGGATTGCCGATGAAGACCCGCTCGACCGGGCGCGCGTCCTGCGCGGTCGCAGCCCCCGTCAGCGCCAGATAGGCCGCGTTGGAATAGACCACGTGGCCGCGGGGGTCGGTGACCGCGAGGCCGTCATAGGCATGATCGGCGATGCGGCCCATCACGGGATCGTCGGCGGCGCGATCGGCGAAGCGAATGATTCCGGCGGCGAAGGCGAACAGGCTGAACAGCCCGACCATCGCCAGCAGCGCCAGCAGCCCGAGGATATAGGGCTGGGCCTGGGCCCGGCCGATGGTCATCAGCGCGATCGCCACCGCGACGATCCCGAAGGCCACCAGCAGCACCAGAACGATGCTGCCGCCGCGCCGCGCCGGCTCGTGGGCGGTGATCGGCTCGGGTGACGGATCCTTGTCAGTTTCGGCGGTCATGCCCGGGGACGCTGCCTGTCGACGAATGTGACGCGCTATCGCGCGCTGGAGGACGCTTCAACCACGCTTCCCTGAGTGCCTGAATCGGACCCGCAAGCGCAAGTCCATCAAGCCGCTATTTGCGTTCGTTGCGCCCATTTCCGAGCAGATTTCTTGCTGGTTCACGCCGGCCGGCCGGAAAACCCGCGCTTGAGGCCCATGACGTAGCCGATGATTTCGGCGACCGCATGATAATGTTCCACCGGGATCTCGTCGTCGATCTCCACGGTGGCGTGCAGGGCCCTCGCCAGCGGCACGTTCTCGACGATCGGAATATCGTGCTTGCCGGCGATTTCCCTGATCTTGAGCGCGATCATGTCGACGCCCTTGGCGACGCAGATCGGCGCCGCCATGCCGCGTTCGTAGGACAGCGCCACCGCGTAGTGGGTCGGGTTGGTGATGATCACGGAAGCCTTGGGAACCGCGGCCATCATGCGCTTCTTCATGCGCTGCTGGCGCAACTGCCGGATCCTGCCCTTGATGTGCGGGTCGCCTTCGGACTGCTTGAACTCCTCCTTCATTTCCTGCAGCGACATCTTCTGCCGCTCGAACCATGTCCGGTACTGGAAGAAATAGTCGGCGATCGCGACCACCGCGAGCATCGCCACCACGGCGCCCATCAGTTGCAGCGTCAGGCTGGTGGTGACGCCCATGATCGCCGACGGGTCGAACCGCACCATCGCCTCGAGGCGATGACGCTCCGGCCACAGCACCGCCATCATCACGACGCCGAGCGCGATCACCTTGAAAAGCCCCTTGACGAAGTTCGCCGCCGCCTGCTTGCCGAACACCCGCTTGAAGCCGGCGCCCGGCGAGACCTTGCTGAACTTCGGCTTCATCGATTCGCCCGACCACACCAGCCGGTGCTGGATCATGTTGCCGGCGATCGCCGCCAGCGCGAACATCAGGAACGGCACGCCGAGGGCGGCGATCAGCACATATCCGAGCGACTGCGCCAGCGCCATCAGGCCGGCGCCGTCGGTGCGGATCATCCAGGAATTGGCGACCAGATTGCGCAGCGGCATCATGATTCCGCCGCCGATCGATCCCGAAAACGACGACAGCACCAGCGTCGCGCCGGCGATCACGAACCAGGTGTTGACCTCCTGGCTCTTGGCGACGTCGCCCTTCTCGTGGGCGTCGTCCAGACGCTTTTGCGACGGGTCTTCTGTTTTGTCTGATGAGTCGCTTTCGTCGGCCATCGCTCAGGCTTTCATCTCGACGGTATCAGGTGAGTGCATGACGCCGACGAAATAATCGAGGAACGTTCCCATCATCGACGACGAGGACGAGGGCGAGGATCAGGAAGCCGGCCAGAATCGACAGCGGCACGCCGACGAAATAGACCTGCATCGGCGGCATCAGCCGCGCCAGCACGCCAAGCCCGATGTTGAACACCAGGCCGAACACCAGAAACGGCGCCGAAAGCTGCATGCCGAGCTTGAAGGCGGCGGCGAAGGCGCGGGTGGCGAGTGCTGCGACGTCGCCGCTCGGCATCAGCTCTCCCGGCGAAAAGATCGTGTAGCTGTCGTTGAGTGCGGCGATCACGAGATGATGGCTGTCGGTCGCAAACAGCAGCGTCAGGCCGAGGATGGTGAGGAAGTTTCCGATCAGGAGCCCCTGCTGACCCTGGGTCGGATCGACCGCGGTGACGAAGCCGAGGCCCAGTTGCTGGGCGATCACCGAGCCTGCGACCTGCAGCGCCGACAGCGTCACCCGCGCGGTGGCGCCGAGCACGACGCCGATGACGATCTCGTGCAGCATCAACACCACCAGCGGCGCTGACCGCCTGCAGGTCGACCTGATAGGCGGCGCGGTGCAACGGCAGGATCACCAGCGTCAGCAGCAGCGCGATCGCGAGCTTGATGCGAACCGGAATATTGGACTCACCCAATCCCGGCAACAGCATCACCATGGCGCCGATGCGGGCGAACACCAGCATGAAGGTGGCGGCGAGCGCCGGCAGCAGGGAAATATCGATGCGCATGATTCACGCATAGTGCCTCAACCGCCTATGATTCGCGACGATATCCGCATCATGTAGCCGTGCAGCGAGTCCGCCATGAACGGCAGCGCCAGCAGCAGCGTGACGAAGATCGCGAGGATTTTCGGCACGAACACCAGGGTCTGTTCCTGGATCTGGGTCAGCGCCTGAAACAGCGACACCACGACGCCGACCACAAGGCCGACCACCATCAGCGGCGACGACACCACGACGATGGTCCAGATCGCATCGCGCGCCACGTCGAGGGTTTCAGCACCGGTCATTGTTGTTCTTCCGCTGTCAGTAACTCGTCATTCCGGGCGACGCGAATGGCGCGAAGCCGAATATCGAGATTGCGCGTGGTTCGATGCTTCGCATCGCCTCGCAATGACGGCGCAATATCAGATCGGCATCCGCATGATGTCTTCGTAGGACTGGATCACCCGGTCGCGCACCGACACCAGCGTCGAGACCGCGACGTCGGTTTCGGCCACCGCCGTCACCACGTCCATCACATTGGCCTTGCCCGAGGCCATCGCGACGGTCTGGGCGTCGGATTTCTTGCCGGCATCCATGACGCTGCTGATGGCGTCCTTGAGCACCGCCCCGAAGGACTGGCCGCCGGCGATTTCGGCGCCGGTGCCCTTGCCGGCACCCCCGGTGGTCGCCAGGCGGGCGAGGCTGGCATAGGCATTTGCAGCGACTGTGGGAGAAGCCATGGTTTAAGGTTTCCTGTTCAGGCCTTGAGGATGTCGAGCGTGCGTTGAATCATCCGCCGCGTGGCGGCTGATGATGTTGAGGTTGGCCTCGTAGGATCGCTGCGCCTCGCGCATGTCGGTCATTTCGATCACCGAATTGACGTTGGGATATTTGACGTTGCCGGCCGCGTCCGCCGCGGGGTTGGAGGGCTCGTACTTGACGCGAAACGCCGATTGTATCCGGGCCTGACCCTGCCCAGCGTCACCACCTTGGCGTCCAGCGAGCGGTCGAGTTCGGAGGAAAAGGTCGGGACCTTGCGCCGGTAGGGATCGCCGCCGGCGGTCGACCGCGGTGGAATCCGCATTGGCGATATTTTCCGAGATCACCCGCATCCGGCCCGCCTGCGCTTTCAGGCCCGAGGTCGCGATGCTCATCGAGCGGGCGAAATCGCCTCCGTCGTTTGCCATGGTGTCGATCCCTTATGAAGTGTCAGCGTTTTCCGATGGCGGTTTTCAGCAAGCCCAGGCTGCGGCTGTAGAGCGAGGTCGCCGCCGCATAATCCATCTGGTTGGCGGACACCTTGAGCATCTGGTCCTCGAGGTTGACGGCGTTGCCGGCGGGCCGGGTCTGGAAACCGCTCTTGCCGTCGGTGTTGAAAGTCTGGGCCGCGCCCGACGCCGCAATATGGCTGCCGCTGGTGCGCATCATCGCCAGCGTGCCCATCGATCCGGCGGCGCTCGAGCCGCTGCTGTCGAATTTCGGTTCGACCAGATCGCGCGGCTTGAAATTCGGCGTGTCGGAATTGCTGATGTTTTCGGCCAGCACGCGCTGACGTTCCTGGTGCCACTGCATCTTGGTGCGTAGCGCCGACAAGACCGGAAGATCGTTGATGGCCATCGCTGGCTGTCCCCTCGCCTCCGGGCGGGACGCCGCTGAGGTAGGCAGAATTTGCCGTGTGTATGGTTAACAGCGGGTTAAAATCCCGCTGCGTTCCATTGCGGCAGGCCTGTAGAGGGCTGGGGATTGGCCGATCCGGGAACAATGCGAGCGCATTTTCGCCACGAAAGCTGCGTTAACCAATCAAGTTTGATGCAGTTCGATGGCTCAGAAGTCGTTTTGGCTCAAGCGATTCTTGGTTTATTAGAAGATGAGTGGGCGGCAGGACTTGCCGTGGGGAATTAAGAAATAGGGCTGATCTCAAAGGCTCGTTCGTCGTTTGAGGGACCGGTGTCGGTCCCCCGTCCGCCGAAGCGGACCTTTGAAGAAGGCTTTATTGCCGGGGACCAAGCATGCAGGCACTTACATTCTTCTTCGCATTCGTCGCCGTACTGGCGCTGATCGGCGCTCGCCGCCTGGCTGGTTCGCCGATTTGCCGGCAATCGCCTCGGCGCCAACACCAATCGCGGACGGATGCCGCGGTTGGCGGTGATCGACGCCGCCGCCGTGGACGGCCGCAGGCGGCTGGTGCTGGTGCGACGCGACAACATCGAACATCTGCTGATGATCGGCGGTCCGACCGATATCGTCGTCGAGCCCAATATCGTCCGCGCCATGCCCGGACGGGAACAGATGGCGCAGCGGCCGGCCGGTCGGCGCCGAACCGCCCCGGATTGCGCCGCTGCCGGACGCCGGCTGGCCCGACGACGGTGCAAGATCCGATCAAGGCCCGATCTGAGATCCGAAGGCTTCGATCACGCCGAACCGCAGATGCCGGAGCCGCCGCCACGGCCGGTGCGGCCTTCTTTCGCCGACGAATTGCGCCGCCCGGCACCGCCGATCCCGCGCGCGACCGCGCGATCGCGGCGATCCTTTGGCGGGCTTCACGCCGGAGCCGCTTGGCGGCCGTCCCGAACCCCGCCCCGAGCTGCGTCCCGAACCGATGCCGTCGCGCGTGACCTCGCGCAGCGAGCCGGCGATGCCGCGCCCGCAGCGTCCGAGCGAGCCGCCGAAGGCACCTCCGATGGCGCCGCCGATGCGTGCGCCCGAACGCGCCGCCGCGCCGCCGCCACCTCCTCCGCCCCCGCCGCAGTCGAGCGCCGATCAAAATCTCGCCGAGATGGCGCAGCGATTGGAAGCCGCCCTTCGCCGCCCGGCCGGCGAGGCAGCCGAGCCGCGGGTCGGCGCGCCGCCGGTAGCGCCCGAACCGCCGCCCAGCCGCCCCGCCCCGCGCAACGAACAATCGATGGCCCCGCCGGTGGCGCCGCCTTCGCCCAAGAGCGGCTTTGAGAATCTCGAAGACGAGATGGCATCCTTGCTGGGCCGTCCAAAGTCGCCTTCGTGAGGCGCCCGCCTCACCCGCGTAGAGTTTTATTTTTTGCCTCTATTGATCGCCGCCGGTTCGCTGGCGGATCCGGCGTTCGCGCAGGACATCAGCATCAATCTCGGCGGCGGCGGTGGCGGCGTCACCGAGCGCGCGATCCAGCTGATCGCGCTGCTCACGATCCTGTCGGTCGCGCCGTCGATCCTGATCATGATGACGTCGTTCACCCGCATCGTCGTCGTGCTGTCGCTGCTGCGCACCGCGTTGGGCACCGCCACCGCGCCGCCGAATTCCGTCATCATCGCGCTGGCGATGTTCCTGACCGCGTTCGTGATGGGCCCGGTGCTGCAGAAAGCCTATGACGACGGCATCAAGCCGCTGATCGCCAACCAGATCGGCGTCGAGGAAGCGCTGCAGCGCGCCGTGGTGCCGCTGCGCGGCTTCATGCAGAAGAACGTGCGCGAAAAGGATTTGAAGCTGTTCATGGACATGTCGGGCGAAGCGCCGCCGGCGACGCCCGAGGAGATGTCGCTGCGGATCCTGGTGCCGGCGTTCATGATCTCCGAACTGAAGCGCGCCTTCGAGATCGGCTTCCTGTTGTTTCTCCCGTTCCTGATCATCGACCTCGTGGTCGCCTCGGTCCTGATGTCGATGGGCATGATGATGCTGCCGCCGGTGGTGGTGTCGCTGCCGTTCAAGCTGATCTTCTTCGTGCTGGTCGACGGCTGGTCGCTGGTGGCGGGGAGTCTGGTGCAGAGCTACGGCGGCGGGTAGACCGGAACGCCGGGGGCCTGGACACAAAAACGCGAAAACGAGCCCATGCAAAGATAAGATCGGCTCCGCGCTCGCGGCACTTGTGCGCCGCAGCGGCCAAGGCGTGACCTCAGCGATATCGAGGAGCGGCCTTGTCGCGACATGGCTGGAAATCATTCCAGCCGCGATCTCTCCCTGATCTCGGAAGGCGTCGCGCCGAAGCGCCGGCGGAAGGTACGGTTGAAATACGACAAATCGCCGAAGCCGACGTCGAGTGCGATAGCGCCAATGGCACGATCGGCTGAGCGAAGATCGGTCAGCATCCGGTGGGCGCGGATCAGGCGGTGCTCGACCACGTATTCGGAGAACGTCGATTCGTCGTCCTCGAACAGCATGTGAATGTAGCGCGGCGTCAATTTGAGCCGCGTGGCGACAGCCGCGACCGACAATTGCGGATCGGTCAGATGGCTCATGATATCCGCCTTCACGGCGGCAAGCCGTGCGGCGCGAACGCCACCGGTCTCACGAATGCCTTGCGCGTCGCGGATATTCGCGAACACCAGCGCCGCGAGATCGTGCACATGCAGGGTCGCGAGATGCTGCGCCTCGGGCGTCATGATGGCATCCTCCGCGGACAGCATCCGCGTATAGCCCAACAGCAGCCGCATCGCCTGGGTATCGGCCGGCATCGGCAGAAACTTGATATCGCCGAGATTCGGCACCAGCGGTGCAAGGATGCGGCGACACAGGCGAATCGTCACGAATTCCGCATCGCTATGCACCGCGAATTCTCCGACAAGACCGTTGCGCAGGGGAATCGCCATGCCCGGCTGCAGCGCAATGTCATGGCCTTCGATATGTATCGAGAATTGGCCTGACAGTGCGATGGTGATGACCGAATCGTCATCGCCATCGCGCGCAACGAGGCTTCGGCTTCGCACCGGCGTGGTCCGTCCGTGGTAGACCGAAAAATCCGGCAATGCGCGGTTGATGCCCTGCAGTCGGAAAGGGATATCCGGCGCGGGCTGCATATCCAGATTGAAATGCTCGCGACCGAACTCCTCGGAAAACCACTCCAGCCATTTGCGGTTCACCGGCTCCGGAGACGCGAACTGAACTTTTCTGAAATCGTGCACGTCTGACAAATGCCGGCCCTTCCCGAAAAAAACGTGGCTATACTCGACATAATAACGCAAAATAGCCGGATAAGATATCAAAATTCCGAATATCTATCGGATTTCGGGGCAAAGCAAGTGCGAGATCGCAACAAACGGCCGCCGAGCCGACGGGATTTCACATAGAGCCCGGGATCATTTCCCTCCTGTCCCAGCATTCGTTGCCTCGTGGCATTTGAGCGACATCGTCAGAATTTCGTGGCGATTTCACTCCCGTCCGCGACCCCGTTCCGTCCTGTCCACGCGCCGATCATGGCCCGGCCCTAGGGTCCTGCCGTTGCAGATGGCGAGGGGTGAACGATGTCGTTCCGGATTGATATCGGCCGCAAAACAGCGGCGAGCGCAGCGACATTTGCGCTGGCCGGCCTTGCGGTTCTCGGAAGTTTCGCCGCCGCCGACGCCGGCTGCACTTTTGCCGCGGTCGATGCCAACACGCCACCGCCCGGCACGACGGTGACGTGCTTCGGCACCAGCACCGACCTTAACGGCACCAGCGGTTACGGCACGGGCAACCAAACCGGCATCAGCGTCAATGTGGTCACCGGCGCGACGGTCACCGGCACCGCGTTTTTTGGCATTTACGTCGGCGACGCCACCGTCAACAATTCGGGCACCATTACCGGCGCGGTGGACGGAATCACGCGCCAGCATTGGCGCTATCACTGTCACCAACGTCGGTAGCATTACGGGCACCGCCAACCACGGCATCTATGGACAGACGGGTGCGCTGGTGACCAACAATGTCGGCGGAACCATCACGGGCGCACTCAATGGCGTCTATGCCATGACGGGTTCGGCTGGTGTCACCAATTTCGGGACCATCAACGCAGTCAATTATGGGATTTTCGGCACCAACACCGCCACGGTAGACCAACAACGCCGGTGCCAGTATCGCCGGCGGTCTTAACGGTATTGTTGGGAACACTGGATTCGCTAACGTCACCAACGCCGGCAGCATCACAGGCGATACCGCGATTTACGGCAACACCAACGCGGTTGTGACCAACCAGACCGGCGGAACCATCACTGGCACCATTGACGGCATCGTGGCCGGAATCAGCGCGATCGTGACCAATGATTTCGGCGGCAGCATCGCGGGCAACAATTACGGCATTCATGCGCTAGGTGGCAATTCCTCAATTACCAACGCCGGCGCCATCAGCGGCACCGCTCGCCGCGATTCAATTCGACGGCGGTGGCAACACGCTGACGCTGGCGCCGACCTCGGTGATCACAGGCAACGTGCTCGGCTTCGGTGCCGACACGTTCCAGCTTGGCGGCACCGGTACCGGCACCTTCAACATCGCAAGCCTGAGCAACGCCGCGCAGTACAAGGGTTTTGCCACTTTCAACAAAGTCGGCAACTCGCTGTGGACCCTCACCGGCACCAGCACATTCGCAGGCCCGGTCAACGTCAACGCCGGCACGCTCAGCGTCAACGGCAACATCACGTCGGCGGGCGGCGTCACGGTGAATGCCGGCGGCACGCTTGGCGGCAACGGCACCCTCGGCAACACCACCATCAATGGCGGCGCGCTGGCGCCCGGCAATTCGATCGGCCTTTTGACCGTGCAGGGCAACCTCGGCTTCACCGCGGCTTCGAGCTATGTGGTCGAGGTGTCGCCGACCAATGCCGACCGCACCAACGTCACCGGCACCGCGACGCTCGGCGGCGCCACCGTGAGCGCCGTGTTCGGCCCCGGCAGTTACGTCGCCAAACAGTACACCATCCTCAACGCAGCCACCGGCGTGAGCGGCATGTTTGGCGGCGTGGTCAACACCAACCTGCCATCCGGCTTCGCCTCGAGCCTGAGCTATGATGCGAACAACGCCTATCTCAACCTCGCGCTCGCCTTCGCGCAATATAGCGGCCTCAGCATCAACCAGCAGAACGTCGCGACGTCGCTGGCCAATTTCTTCAACGCCAATGGCGGCATTCCGATGGTGTTCGGGACGTTGACGCCCGCCGGCCTGACGCAGGCCTCGGGCGAGATCGCCACCGGATCGCAGCAGGCCACCTTCAACGCCATGTCGCAGTTCATGGGAGTGATGATGGATCCGTTCATGGACCGGCGCGGAGATGCGGCGGCATCGTCCGCCGCGCTTTCGTACGCGGATGACAGCGACGTCGCCGGCCGCCGCCGCAGCGCCCAGCGCGACGCTTACGGCATGATCGTCAAGACGGCGCCGCGGGCCACGGCCTTCGAGCAGCGCTGGAGCGTGTGGGGTGCGGGCTTCGGCGGTTCGCAGACCACCGGTGGCAATGCGACGCTCGGATCGAACAGCGCGACCAGCCGGGTCGGCGGCCTTGCTGTCGGCGCCGACTATCGCTTCTCGCCCTACACGATTGCCGGTTTTGCATTGGCCGGCGGCGGCACGAATTTCAGCGTCGCCAATGCGGTTGGCTCCGGACGCTCCGACCTGTTCCAGGCCGGCGCATTCGTGCGACACACCGCCGGCGCAGCCTACGTCTCCGGCGCGCTGGCTTATGGCTGGCAGGACGTCACCACCGACCGCACCGTCACCGTCGCCGGCGTCGATCGCCTGCGCGCGCAATTCAACGCCAATGCCTTCTCCGGTCGCGCCGAAGGCGGCTACCGTCTCGTCGCGCCATGGATGAGCGGCGTCGGCATCACGCCCTATGCCGCCGCCCAGTTCACCACCTTCGACCTGCCCGCCTATGCCGAACAGGTCGTCTCCGGCGCCAACACCTTTGCGCTGGCCTACGGCTCCCGCAGCATCACCGCGACCCGCAGCGAGTTCGGCTTTCGCGCCGACAAATCCTTTGCGCTACAGACAGCCATCCTGACCCTGCGCGGCCGCGCTGCCTGGGCGCACGACTTCAATCCCGACCGCGCCGTCGGCGCCACCTTCCAGACCCTGCCCGGCGCCAGCTTCGTCGTGAACGGCGCGCGGCAAGCCAGCGACTCCGCCCTGACCACGGCTTCCGCCGAGCTGAAATGGATGAACGGCTGGTCGGCGGCCGGCACGTTCGAGGGCGAGTTCTCCAACGTCACCCGCAGCTACGCCGGCAAGGGTGTCGTGCGCTACAATTGGTAAAATGCCTTTTGTTTCGCTCTGACCCGTAGCGGACAGGCAGCGCACAGATCGGAATGAGGCCGGCGCCGTCCCGTTACGCACAATCCGGATTGACTAGCGTCGAATGCCGCGCCCACAATCCCTCAGGCGCGGGCTCTTCGCGCGCACATCCACGCACTGACCCGGAAAAACAGCAAGCGTCGTGACGGCTTAACTGCACATGCGGGAAAACGGGTTTGTCGGCATCACGGCGTCCCATGTTCGGCGAGCAACAGCGGTTCATGCTGCTTCTGATCGCGCCGGCTGCCTTGCTGATGCTGCTGTTCCAGGTGGTGCCAATCGCGATCGGCGCCAACGCCTCCACCACGGCCGCCAGGTGATCATGGGGGTGCGGCCGGAACATCTCGTGCTCGGCGAAGGCGCGGCAGGCTCCGGCTTCGATGCCCGCGTCGAAGTCGTCGAACAGCTCGGCTCCGAGATCCTGCTCGAAACCAGGGTTGGCAGCCATAGCGTCACGGTGGCCCGCGTGCCGGCGGAGACCGTGGTTGCCAGAGGCGACCAGGTCCGTCTTTCCGCCCAGCTCGGCCGGCTGCACTTCTTCGATCCGCAAACCGAGTTGCCGATTTCGGGTTGAGCCGCCGCCGCTACTCCTGCCGGGAGATCGCGCGAACCACCGCCTGTAACAGCGGGCGTTCCCCTGTGCGCTGAGAGAGGGTTGCGATCGCAACATTGACTCCAAATTATGTACCAGATACTATAATAAATGTAGTAAGAGCGGACTAAATCGATGACCATCCTCCCCGACACCACGACCCCGGCGACCACCCGCGCCTTCTGGCTTGGAATGGCCGCCTATCTCATCCCCAGCTTCCCGATCGCATTCGTCTGGCATCTGGTTCTGTTCAAATCGCAATACCAGGCGCTTCACATCTACCGCGCCGATCCGATCATTCCGTTCGGGCTGGCGTCGATGCTGATCCAGAGCGTCATTTTTTCCTGGGCGTTTCCTCGCCTCTTTGCCGGCAGCCGTGAGTCAACGCTGAAAGACGGGCTGCTCTACGGGCTGGGCGCCGGCTTGTTGTCGTGGTCCTTCACCACGCTCGCCGTCGCGGCAAAACATCCGATGACTTCGATCTCGGACTACGTCGTACTCGAAACCGCCTTCACGGTCCTGCAATTCGTCGTCGTCGGGCCCTTGATCGCCTTGGCGCACCGCCGGTGATGGGGGAGTCCAACCCAGCGATTTCCCTGGAATGAGTAATCTGCACTACCCGCAGTTTTGCGCGCTGGCGCGGGCGGCCGAACTGATCGGTGAGCGCTGGACGTTGCTGATCATCCGGGAGCTTCTGCTTGGACCGAAGCGATTTGGCGATCTCCAGGACCACCTCGACGGCATGAGCCCGACCCTGCTGACGGCGCGCCTTGCGGCCTTGATTGACAGCAAGGTGGTTCGCCGCATCACGCTGCCAAGGCCGGTCAATGCGCAGCTCTATGAGCTGACAGAGATCGGCCGCGAGATTCAACCGGCGATCCGCGAATTGATCCGCTGGGGCGGCCGCTTTCTGTTTCCGCCGGTGCCCGGCGACACGTTCGAGCCGGATTGGGTGCTGCTCGGTCTCGATGCGATAGCGAAGCGCACGCCCGTC
>CAVUNF010000028.1:0-41989 GCA_963742695.1 uncultured Alphaproteobacteria bacterium | reverse complement strand
TCGGCCGCGTCGGCGACAAGCATTTCGATACCGCCTCCGCCCGGGGCATATTGGCGGTAGGTTATGTCCGCGCCGGGCGCGAAGCCGACGCTGTCCGCGAGTTCAAGGCCGCGATTCCCGTCTTGATGGCCGCGTCGCGCGAAAACGCCGATGATGACGACGATACGGTTACCGCCGCGCGGAGCCTGCGGCTGCAGAATATCGTCGAGGCCTACATCGCGCTGCTCGCCAAGAGCAACGACAACGCCACCGGTGAGGTCTCGCTGGAGACCTTTGCGCTGGCGGATTCGATCCGCGGCCAGAATGTGCAAAAGGCGCTGACCGCCTCGAGCGCGCGCAGCGTCGCCAAGGATCCCGCGCTGGCGGACCTGGTCCGCCAGGAGCAGGACATCGGCAAGCAGATCAACGCCCAGCTCGGCGCCCTCAACAATGCGCTGGCGTCGAACGCGCGCGACGACAATGTCGTCAAGGCCACCGGCCAGTCGATCGAGAAGCTGCGTGCCGATCACAACAGGATTCGGCAGGACATCAACAAGCGCTTCCCGAGCTATGCCGAACTGATCGACCCGAAACCTCCGACCGTCGACCAGATCAAGGCGACCCTGGCAGATGGCGAGGCGATGCTGTATTCTATTTCGGCAGGTCTGGAAGCTTCGTATGGGCGGTACCAAAGAACGGGCCGATCGCCTTCGCCTCGATCAAGGCGACCAGCGGCGAGATCGAGAGCATGGTGCGCAAGCTGCGCGAGGCGCTGGAGCCGCAGGCGGCGATGATTTCCGACATCCCGCCGTTCGATCTCAAGCTCGGCCATGACCTGTATTCGCTGCTGCTCAAGCCGGTCGAGGCGGGCTGGAAATCGTCGAAGAGCCTGATCGTCGTCACCAACGGCGCGCTCGGCTTGCTGCCGCTGTCGCTGCTGCCGACGGCGCCCGCTGATTGCCGCCAACGAAGACTTGCTGTTCTCGAGCTACAGCACGGTGCCTTGGCTGGCGCGTACCCACGCCGTCACCATGGTGCCGTCGTCGGCGGCGCTCCGGACGTTGCGGCAATTGCCGCCCGGCAAGCCCGGCCGCGGCGAACTGATTGCGTTCGGCGATCCCTTGTTCAGTACCGAGCAGGCGGACGAGGCGGCCAAGATCGATGCCAGTTTGGCCACGATCCAGGTCGCCGACGCCGGCGCCGCGATTACCCGCGGCTTGCCGCTGAAACGCCGCAACAGTCCCAAGCTCGAAGGCGTCGACAGTGCCGAGCTGGCCCTGCTGCCGCGCCTGCCGGACACCGCCGACGAGTTGAAGTCGATCGCGCTGGCGCTGCAGGCCGATCCGTCAAAAGTGCTCAACCTCGGCAAGGATGCCAATGAGAAGACGGTGAAGTCGATGGACCTGTCCGGCTTCAAGGTGCTGGCGTTCGCCACCCATGGCCTGGTGCCCGGCGAACTCAACGGGCTGACGCAACCGGCTCTGGCGCTGTCGGCGCCCGCGGTCTCCGGCGCCCCGGGCGACGGGCTGTTGACGATGGAAGAGATTCTCTCGCTCAAGCTCGATGCCGACTGGGTCGTGCTCTCCGCCTGCAACACCGGCGCCGGTTCGGGCGCGGGCGCCGAGGCGGCCTCCGGACTGGGACGCGCATTCTTCTATGCCGGAACGCGCGCGCTGTTGGTGACCAACTGGTCGGTGCATTCGCAGTCGGCCAAGGACCTTGTCACCGATCTGTTCAAGCGGCAGGCGGATGATGCGAAGCTGACCCGCGGCGAAGCCTTGCGGCTGGCGATGATGGCGCTGGTCGATGGCCCCGGCTACGTCGATGCGGCGGGCAAGACCGAATTCGCCTACGCCCACCCGCTGTTCTGGGCGCCTTACACCATTATCGGCGATGGCGGGCGTCGTTGACCCGAATCCCAAATACCGTAACCTGTTCAGAATGAGCGAAAAATCATTTCAGTGCCTGCTGAAATTGGCCTGGCGCCTTCTTACCGCCGTGGCGATGTCGGTCCCGGCCTATGCGGCCCCGTTGATCACGGCGGAAGAGGCCGCGCTGCCGCCGCAAAAGGGCGCGGTCGCGAATACCGGGCGCGGCATCACGCGAGGCCCCAAGATTCAGGTCCCGGAGGAGACCGCTGCGCAGGCCTCGCCGATGCGCTTTCAGATCAAGTTCCAGACCTTCGGCGGATCGACTATCGACCTCGACGCGCTGAAGGTGACCTACCTGAAATCCCGGTCGTCGACCTACGCCGCGGATCAAGCCTTTCGCGCAGGCGACCGGGATCGACATGCCGGATGCGCAGCTGCCGCCCGGCGACATCTGGTGCGGGTCGATGTCAAGGATTCCGACGGCCGGACGGCGAGCACGAGCTTCCTGCTGAAGATAGCTCCTTAGCGGCGATGCAATGCCCGTTCTGCAACACGGAAATGGACGATCAGGCGATGGTTTGCGCAGCCTGTGGCCGCGACACGGCGGTACCGAAGTCGCTGATCGCGGAGCGCGACGAACTGCTGCCAAACGCGACACGTTGCGCGCCGAATTGGCCAGGGCTAGTGCGCGGCTGGCGGAACGGCGGCGGCCAAGCCCCGCGCCGGCCCGGCTTGATCCCAGATGGAGTGTCCCTACTGCGCGGAGACGATCAAGGACGAGGCGATGGTTTGCAAGAATTGCAGCCGCGACCTTCGGATCGCGTTGCCGGTCATCGCCTGAAATCCAGCAAACCGTCCTGGAATTCGACCGGCTGCAGCGGCAGCTCGACCAAGTCAACTCGTCGCTCGCGATGTTCGATCGCCCGGCGCGATTTATGTTTTTGAATGGCGGCATCTATGTCTTGCTGCCGTCGCTGCTGTTGCTCGCCGCCCACTATCTGATCACCATTACGATGAATGTGTCGCCGCTCTATCTGCGGATTGCGTCGGTGATCATTCCGATGCCATTCGGCATGGCGGCTTTCGCACTGAGCAAGATCGGATACCGCGGCGCATTCGGCCTCGGCGTGATGATTGCCGCCGTCAGTGTGACTGGCATGCTGGGGGTTGTCGCCTATCACGACGGCGCCCCGATGGTGCCGGAAAGCTTTCGGGAATGGCGGGAAACCATCGAGTACGGCCTGAGCATCGCGCTGGCTTTCCTGACCGGAAATATCCTGGTGATTTTCGTGCTGTTCATCCTTCCCTCCACGATCGCATCGAGCGGCAAGCCGAGCGCCGGGGCCTATCGGATCGCGCGCATGCTCGGCCAGCATGTCGGCAAGGAAACCATGCGGCGGCGGGCGCGGCGGATCCAGGATTTGATGCAGACCCTGGGACCGCTCGGCGGCGTGCTCGCGACCGCCGGGGGCTCGATCTATACCGGGCTCAAGGGCATGCTGGGAAACTAAGCCATTAAATTGTAGAGCGTGCTGCCGGCGAGATAGAGCCCGAGCAGGATCATCGCGATCAGGAACCAGCGGCGGAAGGCTTCCGGCTGCATCCGCGAGCGCACCGCCTGGCCGATGAACATGCCGGCGAAGGCGGCCACCATCGCGACCGCGCCGGGCAGCGCGGTCGCCGCGGTCAGCAGTCCGGCGCTGGTGAGATTGAAGGCGAGCGCCACCGTCGCGACGGTGAAGAACACCCCGAGCGCCTGCACCAGTTCGTCCTTCTCCATGCCGATCGCCTGCATGAACGGCATCGACGGGATCACCTGCACGCCGGTGGCGGCCGAAACCACGCCGGTGACGAGGCCGACGATGCCGCCGACCCATTTTTCGTCGCGAGCGCGCGACGCTGAAGCGAGAACTTGCTGAGCCCGATGACCGCATAGATCACCAGCAGCATGCCGAGCACGATGGCGCCGTAGCGCGCATAGGGGCCGGTCAGCATTCCGGCGTTGAGCCAGATGCCGATCACGGTGCCGACCATCAGCGGCCACAGCCGCCGGATGATGTCGCGCAGATAGGGGCCGACGAAGGTCTGCCAGATGTTGGTGACGATCGCCGGCACGATGACGATGGCGAGCGCCTGCGCCGGCGGCATCGTCACCGCGAGCAGGCCCATCGACACCGTCGGCAGGCCAAGCCCGATCACGCCCTTGACGAAACCGGCGAGCAGGAAGGCGGCGGCGATGAGAATCAAGAGAGGTTCGAACATGCAGGGCACATTGACCGATCGCGCCGACGGCACAATCTGGAGGTTACGGAGCAAGCCTTCGGCTATGACGAAGGCAGGGAGCATCGGGATTGCCATGCGTTTCGATCTGGTCGACCTGCAGCTGTTCATCGCGGTCGCCGAGGCGCGCAGCATCACGCGCGGCGCGCTGCCGCGTCCATCTGGCGCTGGCCTCGGCCAGCGCGCGGATCAAGGGCCTGGAAGCCGGCCCTCGGCGTCGCGCTGCTCAAGCGCGGCCGGCGCGGCGTCGAGCTGACCGCGGCGGGCGAAAGCCTGCTCGATCATGCCCGCATCATCCATGCACAATGTCGAGGCCATGCGCGGCGATCTCGCTGGCGTTTGCCCGCGGCATGAAGGCGACGCGTCCGCCTGCTCGCCAATACCTCCGGCCTGTCGGAATATCTGCCGAAGGCGCTGGCCGCCTTTCTTGCCGAGCATCGCGCATGTCAGCATCGACGTCGAGGAGCGCGAAAGCGCCGATATCGCGCACGCCATCGCCACGGGCGCCGCCGACCTCGGCCTCGCCGCCGAGCACGCGCTGCCGGACAGCATCGAGCGAATTCCGTTCAGCGAAGACCGCCTGGTGCTGGTCGCCGCGCGCGGCGACGAACTGGCGAACCGGCGGCAGGTCGATTTTCGCGAGGTGGTCGACCGCGACTTCGTCGGCCTGACCACCTCGAGCGCGTTGCATGCGCATATCGCCGGACACGCGGCGCGGCTCGGCGCGCGCCTGCGCTTTCGCGCGCGGCTCAACAATTTCGATGCGATCGGCCAGATGGTGGCCGCCGGCATCGGCATCGCGGTGATGCCGGAAGTCGCGGCGCAGCGCTGCGCCCGCTCGATGCGGATCGGCATCGGTCCGGATTCGCGATCCCTGGGCCAACCGCAAGCTCGCGATCTGCGCCCGCAGCTTCAAGGCGCTGCCGCGGCCGGCGCAGCAACTGGTGGAGCATTTGCGCAAAGCGGCGCGGTGAGCAGCGCGCTACCGCTGAGTTCGTCATGCCCGGGCTTGTCCCGGGCATCCACGTCTTTCTGCCGCTGGCGAGAAAGGCGTGGATGGCCGGGTCAAGCCCGGCATGACGACAAGAAACAGATCGCTCGGCTCACTTCGCCGTCGCGACGCCGGCGTCCTTGATCACCTTGGCCCATTTCGCGGTTTCGCTGCCGATGAAGTCGCGAAAATGCTCCGGCGTGTCGCCGACCAGCGTCAGGCCCTGATCGGCGAGTTTTTCCTTGACGGCCGGATCGGCCATCGCCTCGGTCGCGATCCTGTTCAGCGCGGCGACGATGGCCGGCGGCGTGCCGCCGGCGCCATCATGCCGTACCAGTTCTCGATCAGCAGATCGGGCATGCCGACTTCGGCGGTGGTCGGCACGTCGGGCGCGGTCGGCGCGCGCTCGGCGGCGCCGAGCGCGATCGGCCGCAGCGCGCCGGCCTTGATTGCGGCAGGATCACCGGCAGGTCGAGAAACGTCATCTGCACCTGCTGGCCCAGCAGATCGTTGATCGCCGGCGCGGCGCCGCGATAGGGCACGTGCACGATGTCGATCTTCGCGGTGAGCTTGAACAATTCGCCGGCCAGATGCGGCAGGCTGCCGGGGCCGGCGGATGCAAAATTGAGCTTTCCGGGCTGCGCCTTGGCGAGCGCGACCAGTTCGCCATGTTGTTGGCCGGAACGTTGGTGGCAACCACCAGCATTTCCGGCACCGTCACCACCAGCGTGATCGGCGCAAATCCTTCAGCGACGTCGTAGGCGACCTTTTCCATGCTGGGGTTGATGGCGAGCGCGCTCGCGCTGAGATCGCCGATGGTGTAGCCGTCCGGCTGCGCCTTTGCCACCGCATCGGTGCCGAGCACGCCGCCCTGGCCGCCGCGATTGTCGATCACCACCGGCTGCTTCATCAGCTCCGACATGCGCTGGCCGACCATGCGCGCGATGATGTCGTTGGGGCCGCCGGCCGGGAACGGCACGATCAGCTTGATCGGCTTGTTGGGAAAATCCTGCGCCGCGGCCAAGCCGGCAACAGCAGCAGCGACAATCCGGTCAGCAGCGCGCTCAGAACTCTCATGATCGTCCTCCGACTGGCGCTCGCAGTCCGCTGCAATGCGAAGCGTCCGCGAAAAATGGCTCAATAGCCATCTCTGAACGCCGGTGAGGCCGAAATGCTGAAGTCTGGGGCGGCGCAGTTCATTCAACGTCCAGAAAGTCATGTGGCTGATCGGCGAACTCGGCTTGACGCACCGGCAATCGACGCTGGCGGCGCTTCGGTGGGCTCGATCGCCGCGATTCTGGCGATCAATCCCCATGGCCGCGTCCCGTGATCAGGGATGATGCCGCGACGGTGTGGGAATCCCACGCCATCCTGCGCTATCTGGCGCGCGTCGACCAGAATAGCGGCGGCGGGAATTCTGGTCCGACGATCCGGCAGCGCGGGCGCGGGTCGACGGCTGGATCGACTGGTCGCAAACCTCGCTGCAGCCGGATTTCCTGAACGGCGTGTTCTGGGGATCTTATCGAACGCCTGCGGACAAGCGAAACTGGCCGGCGATCCGCGCGGCGCTGGCGCGCTGTGCCGGGCATTTTCAGAAACTGGATCGGCTGCTGCAACACAGCTCATTTTTGCTTGGTGACGCACTGTCGCTCGCCGACATCACCGCCGGCACATCGCTGTACCGCTATTTCGAGCTGGAGATCGAGCGGCCACAGCTGCCGCAGGTCGAGCGCTGGTATCGCGCGTTGCAGCAGCGGCCCGCGTTTGCCGAGCACGTCATGATCCGTTCGGCGAACTGCGGGACGGCTGGATTACTGATAGGACCTCATCCTGAGGAGCCGCGCTCTTCGCGGCGTCTCGAAGGATGGCCACGAGTCATGCGCGCATCCTTCGAGACGCATCGCTTCGCGATGCTCCTCAGGATGAGGGAGACGTTTACGCCCTAGCTGTTCAGCAGTTTCAGCGCCGCTTCATGCACGCGCGGATCGCCGGCCGCGACGATGCGGCCGCCGCCCTGCGCCGGCTTGCCGTCCCAGGTGGTGACGATGCCGCCGGCGCCGGTGATGATCGGGATCAGGGCGGCGATGTCGTAGGGCTTCAGTTCGGTCTCGACCACGAGATCGAGATGGCCGGCGGCGAGCATGCAATAGGAATAGCAATCGCCGCCGTAGCGCGTCAGCCGCACCGCTTCCTCGACGCGGCCGAAGGCGGCGCGGTCGGCGGTGTTCATCAACAGCGGACTGGTGGTGAACGAGGTGGCCTCCTTCAGCGACGCGCAGCGCCGCACCGCCAGTTTCCGTTCGCCCGACGGCCCGTGATAATTCGCCGAGCCGCTGTCGCCGGAAAAGCGCTCGCCGATGAAGGGCTGGTGCATCATGCCGAACACCGGCGTGCCCTGGTGCAACAGCGCGATCAGCGTGCCCCAGATCGGAAAGCCCGCGATGAAGGATTTGGTGCCGTCGATCGGATCCAGCACCCAGACATATTCGGCGTCTTCGCGCTCGCTGCCGAATTCCTCGCCGACGATGCCGTGCTGGGGAAAATTGGCCTTGATCAGCCGCCGCATCACCGCTTCGGCGGCGCGGTCGGCCTCGGTCACGGGATCGAAATCGTGGCTGGTGCTCTTGTTGTCGATCGAGAGCGAGGTCCGGAAGAACGGCAGGATGGTTTCCCCGGAGGAGGTCGCAAGGCGGCCGATGAAGGCTGTAAAATCGATGACCGTCACGGCTGTTCCTTGAGAGGCGAGGGAGGAGATTGGTCCGAATTCGTGCTCTTGCCTAGCCCAATCCAGCGGGCCGTGCACGGGCAACGGCGTTGATCGCGCGTCCGAGCTCGGCATTATTCGCGCTTTCGAATCAGCTCGGCGTAGCGGTGTATTTTCTGATGACAGCGCCGATCACGAATTCGAGAGTTCGGCGGAGCGGTAGATTCGCCATGCCGGACCGTGCAGCCGATCAAGTAAGCTATCTGAATTTACATGATAAAATTGTATTTCACCGCATTCTTCAGGTCGCCAGTCGCATGCCGAATTTTGCATCGGAAATCGGTCAAAAGCCCTTGCGCTTTGTGCAGCGCGGTCGCATATTGTTGCGGTGCGGTAGCGCTTTTGCGTTATCGCTGCCCTCCTTGGGCGTTTCCTCCCTAGACTTGGGCCGCTTGTTCATTCAAGCGGCCCTTTTTTCTTTGAGCGTCTCCGATCCAATTCACCGTCATTCCGGGGCATGCGAAGCATGAACCCGGAATGCTCGAGATTCCGGGTCTGCGCTTCGCGCATCCCGGAATGACGATCGGTGATTGCCTACTCCGCCGCGGCCTGGAACGGCCCGAGGTCGCCGAGCGGCACCGCGGCCAGCGCGTCGGCCAGCTGCGCGAAATCCGCGATCACCTGCGCGAACCGCGGGCCGCGTTCGCGGCGCCGCTCGTCCATGTAGATCGCGCGGTTGAGTTCGAGCTGGATGGTGTGCAGGCCGCTTGCCGGATTGCCGTAATGCTCGGTGATGAAGCCGCCGGCATAGGGCTTGTTGCGGCCGACCGAATAGCCGAGCGCGCTCATGGTTTCCTCGACCGTGTCGGGAAGCAGGCTGCGCGCAGCTGGTGCCATAGCGGTCGCCGATCACCACGTCCGGCCGCCGCGGCTCGTCGCGCGACACCCCGATCGAGGGCATCGAATGGCAATCCACCAGGATCACGGTGCCGAACGCCTGATGCGCCTTGTTGATCAGCCGCCGCAGCGCGCGGTGATAGGGCTTGTACAGCGCCTCGATCCGCGCCAGCGCGTCGTCGACCGCAAAGCCGCTCGCGATAGATCTCCTGGCCGTCGCCGACCACGCGCGGAATGGTGCCGAGACCGCCGGCCACCCGCATCGAGCGCGTATTGGCGAAGCTCGGCAGCCGGCCGGTAAACATCCGCGGATCGAGTTCATAGGGCTCGCGGTTGACGTCGACATAGGAGCGGGGAAAGTTGACCGTCACGGTCGGAAAGCCGCGCGTCGCTCAAGCCGCCGATCAACTCGTCCATGAACGAATCTTCCGAGCGGCGCAGCGCCGCCACGTCGATCCGCGAGGCGTTCAGGAATTCGTCCGGATAGACCGAGCCGGAATGCGGGGAATTGAAGATGATCGGCGCCCGCCACTGCGCCGGCTCCACGATCTCGAACGGAGGCGACAGTTCGCCATCAGGCTGGGTCATCGTCGGGCGCCGTCCCTGGAATCCGCTGCTTCTGGATCGCGTCGATTCTGCCAGAAAATCGGAGGTTTTATGAGGGCTCATTGTCGGTAATCACAACCATTCTGCCAAGCGAAAAAAGTTTTGAGCGGCCTGGAACGATCTTGAGCGCTCGACAAAAGCCCGGGTTCATTGCCTTAGGCGCGATTCCGGTACAGAAATGGCGCCGCGCAGCCGGCAGCGGCGCCGATACCTTTCACCCGAAATTTACCGTCTGTCGGGCTTAGTGAGCGCCTTGATCCTCGAACTCGGATTCGACGACCCACCGCCATGCACAAAATCCTCCTCGCCGAAGACGACAACGACATGCGCCGCTTCCTGGTCAAGGCGCTGGAAAACGCCGGTTTTCAGGTCTCGTCCCACGACAACGGCATGTCGGCCTATCAGCGGCTGCGCGAGGAGCCGTTCGAGATGCTGCTCACCGATATCGTGATGCCGGAGATGGACGGCATCGAGCTGGCGCGCCGCGCCTCGGAACTCGATCCCGACATCAAGATCATGTTCATCACCGGCTTTGCCGCCGTGGCGCTGAATTCGGATTCGGAAGCGCCGAAGAACGCCAAAGTGCTGTCCAAGCCGGTCCACCTTCGCGAATTGGTCAGCGAAGTGAACAAGATGCTGGCGGCCTGATTCGGCAGGTCCGAAGGCTCCAAAAGGCTCCAAAAGTCCTTGCCCGAGCGTCCTTGCCTGCCCGCTTTGGAGCCGATATACGGACCCCACCCGTCACCACACCTTTTAGGGGCGCGTAGCTCAGCGGGAGAGCACCTCGTTGACATCGAGGGGGTCACAGGTTCGATCCCTGTCGCGCCCACCATTCCTTCAGAAAACGCCGAAACGGCGCACGCACCCGCCGGGCCATTTGCGGAGATCGCGGACGCCCCCTGCGCATACTGCGACCAACGCTGTCATCACGCCGGCAGGTTGGCTTACGCCACAAGCGCTACCTTCCGGAACGCCCTCACGCAGCGATTGTTCCAGCTTTCCCTTCATACCGCAGAGGATTTCGTAGGCATTCTCGCGGGACATTGCCGGTCTGTACGGTCTCAACTCGATGAGCGCTGCAAAAATATCGGAAATCGTCAGCAATCTTACCAGATCGGAAATCTCCGGCGCCAACAATGCGTCGGGATAGCCGGTACCATCGAGATATTCGTGGTGGTGCCGCACGCCATCAAGGATCTCCGGTTCAATGCCCGGTATTCCCTTCAATAGCTCATATCCGATAACAGGATGGCGCCTCATGATCTCTTCCTCGTCCGGATCGAGACAGCCCGGGCTTGTCGAGAATCGACAAGGGAATGCGGGCTTTTCCGATGTCATGAAACGTTGCCGCTAGTCCGAGCCGCTTCACGTCCGGATTGGCGAACCCGATATCCAAAGCAAAGCCAACTGCCACCCCTGTTACAAGCAGACAATGCTGGAACGTTCCTTCGTGATAGCGGCGCACGCCGTCGAGCCATGCACTAAGCCCGTTTCGCGCTATACTACTGATGACTTGTGATGTGACTTTGATCGGCATCGGAAAGGTTTATCGGCCTGCTATTTTGTATGGCCGAGAACATGGAGGTGAAGGCCGCCGCGATATCGGCGATTTCGGGTGAGATCGTCGCAATGTCGGTTTGTGCTGCCTTCGCAGCGATCTCGATCTGCGCCAGCTTGACAATGATTTCTCTTGAGCGCGAGACCACGCCGGTCGCTCCGAGCGCATACGCCTGCGCAACCATGGAGGGCACATGGCTCTTGAACGACAAAAAGCTTTTCGGGGATGCAACTCACCTGCTGCAAAACCCGTCTGATCTGTTCGACGCGGACCGCCTTGCGCAGATCGGCGTCCACCATGAGCACGCCGCCTGGATTGATCTGTGTGTCGCCACTTCCCAACACGCTGAGGAGCGACGTGATACTGCGGCTCCAGCATAGCGCGGGCGGCCGGTATCTTCGCAGACTCATCGGTGACAAAATGAACAAGCATTTCAACGACTGACAGACGAGGGGCGCGCTCGCAATCTGAACGACTAATCAGCGTAGGAGAAGCGCCCTAACAAAAGGCTAAAGGGCCCGGTACGTCTGGGAGCGGACACGCGGCGAGGCACGGTCTCGCCGAGCTGTTATTCGGCCGGCACAAATTCGCTCGACGAACTTGCCGAAGCGACCGGCGCGGATCGATCTATCCGGCCGCTTCAGCCCTGATCGAGGCGGGCGTCCGCTGAGGTGGGTTCCGTCTGCTGTGTGCGCTAGGTCACGCTGGCTGAAGGGATAAGCCGAATCCCGCTGTTCACGCGGATTGCCCCCGGCTAATCTCGCATCGATACGACTATCGATTTGCGGGACAAATGATTTCGTTCAGGACAATTGCTTTTGCGGCGGCGCTTTGGGCCGCAACGGGCGCTATTGCCCATGCCGAAAAGCGCGTGGCGCTGGTGATCGGCAATTCCGCCTATAAGAACGTCGCCCGGCTGCACAATCCCGCCAACGACGCCGCGGCCGTCGTCGCCATGTTCAAGAAGCGCCGGCTTCGACGTCGGTCGAATCCGCGCCTGACCTGAGCGTCGCCGAGATGCGCCGGGCGCTGCGGGAGTTCGGCGACCAAGCACGCGCGATGCCGATGTGGCGGTGATCTATTACGCCGGCCACGGCATCGAGCTTGACGGCACCAATTATCTGATTCCGGTCGATGCGACGCTGGAGACGGATACCGACGTTCTCGACGAGACCTTTCCGCTCGACCGCGTGCTGTTCTCGGTCGAGCCGGCCAAGCAGCTTCGGCTGGTGATTCTCGATGCCTGCCGCGACAACCCGTTCGCCAAAACCATGAAGCGCACGGTCGGATCGCGCGCCATCGGCCGCGGGCTGGCCAAGGTCGAACCGTCAAGCCCGAACACCATGATCGCGTTTGCCGCCAAGGCCGGTTCGACGGCATCCGACGGCGACTGCAAGAACAGCCCGTTTGCCGCGGCGCTGGTCGATCATCTCGCCAAGCCCGGCCTCGATCTTCGCAAGGCGTTCGGCTTCGTGCGCGACGACGTCCTGAAGGCCACCAACAATACGCAGGAGCCGTTTGTCTACGGCTCGCTGGGCGGCAACGACGTGACGCTGGTCCCGGCTGCGCCGGTCGCGCCGGTCGCGGCCGCGCCGGCCGACCAGGATGCCGACGATGCGGCGCGACTATGAATTTGCGCTGCAGGCTGGGTTCAAAGCCGGTGTGGGATGCCTTCATCGAAAAATATCCGACCGGCTTCTATACCGCGCTTGCCAAGGCGCAGCGCGACAAGCTCGCCGCGGAAGCCGCGCGGGTAGAGGCGACCAACAAGGCCAAGGCGGCACAGGAAGAACAGGCGCGGCTCGCGGCCGAGGGCGCCAAAGCCGCCGAACAGGCCAAGGCCGCCGAACAGGCCAAGGCCGCCGAGAAGGCGCGGGTTGCCGCCGAAGCGGCCAAGAAGGCCGAAGAGGCCAAGGTTGCGGAAGCCGAGCGCGTGAAGGCCGCCGCATTGGCCAAGGCTGCGGAAAAGGAAGCCGAAGCTGCCGTCAAGGCGGCCGAAGCCGCCAAGGCTGCGGAGAGGCGAAGCTGAACGTGCCGAAGAAGGCCGAAGCAGCCAAGGCAAAGCTAACGGCCGAGCAAAAAGCCAAGGAAGAAAAGCTCGCGGCGTTGACGCCGCCGGCCGACAAATCCGATCAGCCCACAGCGGTCGATCTTCCGCGTTCCCTGCAAGCCGAATTGCGGCGGGTCGGCTGCAACACCGGTGCGGTCGACGGCAACTGGAATGCGGCCTCGCAGCGATCGCTCGATCTGTTCAACAAGCACGCCGGCCTGAAGCTCGACGTCAAGGTCGCCAGTGTCGACGCGCTCGATCTCGTCAAGGGCAAGACAGGCCGCATTTGTCCGCTGGTTTGCGATCATGGCTTCAAGGCCGATGGCGACCGCTGCGCGAGGATCACCTGCCGCGCCGGTTACGAAGTCGGCGACGACAACACCTGCGAAAAGATCGAAGTGAAGAAGCCGATCGCCAAACGCGACGAGCCGAAGCGAGAAAGGCCGGAGCGCGCGAAGGCCGAAGCAGCGCCGGCGAAGCCGCAGGCGTCGGGTCAGATCATTTGCGGCAGGGCGGGTGCCGACCGGTTGCAAAGGGTTGCCGACTTGAATTGCCGAGGTCGTGGGCCAGAGCCAGCGCATCGGTCAATCAGGACGGAAATCTGCGATTGAGCGTCAGCCGTGCCGAAGACGTTCGACCAGGTTGCAGGACAAATGATCTTGTTGCGCTCCATTGTTTTTGACGGCGGCCATTCTGGCCACGACAACGCTCGCGCCATGCCGACAAGCGCGTGGCGCTGGTGATCGGCAATGCCGCCTACAAGAACGTCACCCGGCTGCAGAATCCCGCCAACGATGCCGCGGCCGTCGTCGCCATGTTCAAGCAGGCCGGCTTCGACAGCGTCGATACCAGGCTTGATCTGACCGGGCCGGAGATGCGGCGTGCCTTGCGCGAGTTCGGCACCAAGACGCGCGATGCCAACGTGGCCGTGATCTATTACGCCGGTCATGGCATCGAACTCGATGGCACGAACTATCTGATTCCGGTCGATGCGACGCTGGAGACCGACACTGACGTTTACGACGAGACCTTTGCGCTGGACCGGGTGCTGGTCGCGGTCGAACCGGCGAAGCAACTCCGGCTGGTCATTCTCGATGCCTGCCGCGACAACCCGTTCGCGAAGAAGATGAAGCGGACGGTCGGTTCGCGCGCCATCGGGCGCGGGCTCGCCAAGGTCGAACCGTCCAGCCCCAACACCATGATCGCGTTTGCCGCCAAGGCCGGCTCGACGGCGTCCGATGGCGATTCGAAGAACAGCCCGTTTGCCGCGGCGCTGGTCGATCATCTGGCAAAACCTGGCCTCGATCTTCGCAAGGCATTCGGCTTCGTGCGCGACGATGTCTTGAAGGCCACCAACAACGCGCAGGAGCCGTTCGTCTACGGCTCGCTCGGCGGCAATGACGTTGCGCTGGTCCCGGCCGTTGCGGTCGCGCCGGCCGCGGCCGCGCCCGCGGACCAGGATACGCCGATGCGGCGGGACTATGAGTTCGCCGAAAGAGTAGGGACCGCAGCTCGGGTGGGACGCCTTCATCGAGAAACATCCGTCAGGTTTTTACACCGCGCTGGCCAAGGCCCAGCGCGCCAAACTGGCAGCGGAAGGCGCGCGCATCGAGGCCACCAGCAAGGCCAAGGTCGCGCAGGAAGAGCAGGCGCGGCTCGCTGCCGAGGGCGCCAAGGCCGCCGAACAAGCCAAAGCCGCCGAACAGGCCAAAGCGGCCGAGAAAGCTCGCCTTGCGGCCGAAGCGGTGAAGAAAGCCGAAGAGGCCAAGGTTGCGGAAGCCGAACGCGTCAAGACCGCCGCATTGGCCAAGGCTGCCGAAAAGGAAGCTGAACGCCTCAAGGCCGCCGAAGCCGCCAACGCCGCCAGAGAGGCGAAGCTTGCCGCCGAACAAAAGCCAAAGGAAGAAAAGCTCGCCGCGTTGACTTCGCCGGCCGACAAACCGGACCAGCAAGGCGCGACCGATCTTCCACGTTCCCTGCAAGCCGAATTGCGCCGGGTCGGCTGCAACACCGGCGCGGTCGACGGCAACTGGAATGCGGCATCGCAGCGTTCCCTCGACCTGTTCAACAAGCACGCCGGCATGAAGCTCGACGTCAAGGCCGCGACCGCCGACGCGCTCGATCTCGTGAAGGGCAAGACAGGTCGCATTTGTCCGCTGGTCTGCGACCACGGGTTCAAGGCCGATGGCGATCGCTGCGCGAAGATTGCCTGCCGGGCCGGTTATCAGGTCGGCGACGACAACACCTGCGAAAAGATCGAGGTGAAGAAGCCCGTCGCCAAGCGCGACGAGCCGAAGCGAGAAAGGACGGAGCGCGCCAAGACGGAAGCCACACCGGCGAAGCCGCAGGCTTCGGGTCAGATATTTTGCGGCCAAGGCGGCTGCCGACCGGTTGAAAAAGGCTGTCGGATACAGGAAAAGGCCCGCGGCCAAAATCTGCAAAGTGGCGGCAGGGAAGTGGTATGCAACTGACGCGGGATCGCCTGCCGACGCGCCCGGCCTCACGCTTCACGGCAGGCCCCGGGCTTCGATCTGCCGCACCAGTTCCAGCGTTGCTTCGGCAAGGCTGCCGCTGGAGACATCGAGCGCGAACACCGAAGCGAGGCCGTCACGGTTCTCCAGCACCTTGGTGCGCGGGCAATGCGCCGGAACGTTGCAGAGAAACTCCTTGAGCTTTTCGCCCTGCGCGATCAGGTGCGGCGAATTGAGAACGGACCAGGCCAGCAGCATCGGCGTCTCGATGTGAACGATGCCGGGAAACGCCGACCGCTCCTCGTATTTGCTGGCGTCGGTTCCAAAATAGGCCTGCTCTGCCGCGCTCGCCTCCGGGCTCAAACGGTAAACCCCCGAGACCAGCACGACGCCGGCGACGCCGTGGCCGCGCTGCTGAAATTTCGGATGCGCCAGATAGCTCGCCACATGCGATGCGCCGGCGGAATAGCCGATGGCTACGATCTCCTCGCGGTCGCCCTTGAACAGATCGATGTTCTCGCGGATCCACGAGATCGCCGCCGCGACATCCCGGGCGCCGCCGGGCCACGGGTTGGCAGGCGCCAGCGGATAGGCCATGCGCACGCCGACCATGCCGTTGCGGGCGGCAAAGCACATCGCCACATCCTGCAGCGGCCCGGTGAAATCAGGAATTCCGTTCTCGCCGGCGAAACTTTCTCCGGCCACGAACAGCAGCACCGGGCGCGGAACGGCGTCCTTGGCATCGGCGGTTGCGACATCCAGCACGTTCTGGTCGGTCGCGCCGTATTTCAGGCCGCGCGCAAACGACACGCCCGCGCATGGCGTTGTCTCGTCAGGGCTGGCGTCAGGTGGCTGGCTCAGGTGAAGTCTTGGCATCAGGTGAAGTCTTGGAATTGTCGAGCACCAGGCGAGCCTGCACCAGATGAGGCGGAAATTCAGCCTCGGCGCCGCGAACAGTGGCGCTCGCCATTACCGTCAGCAGCAGACACAGCAGCGGGTATTTCGGCGCGAGGTAATTTGTCATCACGAACCGTCCACAAACCAAAGGCGAAAATCCAGGGTGTTGGTCGTGCTATGGCCCGAGACAGCGTCATTTTCTTGCCTTCCGTGACGGCCTGTCTGCCGTAATTCCTCATTTTCTCGTGAACACTTTGTCCCGCGCGGCGCTCACTTGCCCGTCCGCCGCCGCGCCGCCAGTTGCCGAATGAGCCGCGCCACGATCTGCGCGGCATCCGAGGGCGGATGGTGCGAACTCACCGACATCCAGGTGGTCTGCAGGAGTTTTGGCCGCACGATCGGAATCGCGGCAAGCTCGCCGGCGGCGATTTCGCGCGAGAACACATCGCGCGGCGAGATGGTGGCGAGATCGGAGGCCAGCATCACGTCGCGGATCAGCGGCGTCGAGCCGGCCTCGAAGCGGATGTCGAGCTCGAGGTGCTGCGCGGCGGCAAGCCCCGTGAGCAGGCTGGTCAGGCTGTTCGGGCGCACCGGCAAGGCCAGCGGCAGTTCGGCAAGCTCGCGCACCGAAACTTCGCGGCGGCGCGCCATCGGGTGATCGCGCCGCGTGATCAGATGCACCTCGGCGCGCGCCAGCGCTTCGGCATTGGCGACGCGGCCGCGCCGGTAGCGGTTATAGATCGCGATCTCGACCCGGCCTGCCACCAGCCATTCCTCGACCTGGCCGCTATAGCCTTCCATCGCGCGCAGCCGGATGCCCGGATAGAGCTGGCGCAACTCGCCGGCGATCGCCGCGATCAGCCCGCGCGAAGCAACCGGCACCACGCCCAGCGTCACCTCGCCATGCGGCTCTGCGCGTTCGCCCTTGGCGGATTCCTGCCAGGCGGCGGCGTCGGTCAACCAGCGCGCGGGCGCGCGGCAGCATGCGCTCGCCGAGTTCGGTCAGCACCACGCCGCGCCCGGTGCGATGGAAAAGCCGGCCGCCGATGCCGCGCTCCAGCGCCGAAATCTGCCGGCTCAGCGCCGACTGCGCGATGCCGGCAATGGCCGAGGTCCGCGCGTAGCTGCCATTGGCGGCGACTTCGACGAAGGTTTTCAACTGCCGGATGTCCAAATCCCGACTCCTCGTTCGGATATGCCAATCCGGCAATTCTGATTTATCCGATGTGACCATACTGCATGTCGGGCAGCGCGACTAGGATGCGCCATGGCAAAAGCATCCCGCATACCCGCTCCCACCGGCCCCCTCGAGGGATTGCGCGTCCTCGACATCTCGACCGTGGTCGCAGGCCCGTTTGCCTCGACGCTGCTCGCCGATCTCGGCGCCGAAGTTTTGAAAGTGGAGATGCCGGAAGGCGGCGATGCGCTGCGCCGGCTGGCGCCGCACAAGGACGGCATTCCCCTGTGGTGGAAGGTCACCAACCGCAACAAGAAGGGCATCACGCTCGACCTGCGCAAGCCGGACGGCAAGGCGCTGCTCGGCCGCCTGATCGCCGAGCATGATGTGCTGGTGGAAAATTTCCGCACCGGCACGCTCGACGAATGGGGCATCACGCGGGACTGGCTGCAGGGCATCAACCCGCGCCTCACCATCCTGCGCATCACCGGCTTCGGCCAGACCGGGCCCTACCGCAGCACGCCCGGCTTCGCGCGGGTGTTCGAGGCGATGAGCGGCTTTACCCGGATGTGCGGCGAGGAGGGCGGCACGCCCTTGCATCTCGGTTATCCCATTTCGGATGCGATCGGCGGCCTGTTCGGCGCCATCGGCATTCTCGCCGACCTGCATCGCCTGAAGAACGATCCCACGCGCGCGGCCAGGAGATCGATTGCGCGGTCACCGAGGCGATGATGCGCACGCTGGATTTCCTCGCCATCGAATACGACCAGCTCGGCACCGTCAGAACCCAGAGCGGCAACCGCAGCCAGTATGCCGCGCCCGGCAATATCTATGCGACCTCGGACGGCAAATGGGCCTCGATCGCGGCCTCGACGCAAAGCATCTTCGAGCGGTTCTGCAAGGCGCTCGGCCTGCAGCATCTGCTCGCCGATGCCAGGTTTGCCGACAACCCGTCGCGGGTCAAAAACTGGCAGGCGATCGACGCCATCGTCAGCGACGCCATCGCGCGCCTGACGCTGGAGGAATTGCGCAGCCGCCTGCACGCCCACGAGGTCGGATTCTCGCCGATCTATGACGCCGCCGATATCTTTGCCGACCCGCATTTCATCGCGCGCAACGCCATCGTCAGCGTCGCCGGACGAAGAACTCGGCGATATCAGGATGCAATGCGTGGTGCCGCGGTTTTCGGAAACGCCGGTCTCGGTGCGCCGCGCCGGGCCGTCGCTCGGCCAGCACAATGACGAAACGTTTTCGGCACTGGGATTGACGGCGGACGAGATCGCGCGGCTGCGCACCGCGAAGACAATATAAATTCAGGGGGGATGGCGGCATGCGGCATTTGTTGGTTGCGATCACGGCACTTGTTCTGATCGCCGGTGAGGCGCGCAGCGCCGATCTCACGCGCATCCTGGTCGGATTTCCGCCGGGGCAGGCCACCGATCTGGTGGCGCGGCTCTTGGCCGAACGGCTTGGCCCGGCGCTCGGCGAGACCGTGATCGTGGAAAACCGGCCGGGGCAGGGCGGCAGCATCGCGCTGGCGTCATTGGGGCAGTCGCCGGCCGATGGCCACACTCTGGTGCTGGCGCCGCTGGCCTCGATGGTGGTCAATCCGCACATGTACAAGACCGTCGGCTACGAGACGCTGAAGAGTTTTGCGCCGGTGGCGCTGGTCGCCGATCTGCCGATCCTGCTGGTGGTCAATCCGGCGCTGCCGGTGAAGTCGGTGGCCGAGCTGATCGCCTATGCCAAAGCCAACCCTGAAAAACTCGCGCATCCCTCCTCGGGCAACGGCACGCTGTCGCATCTCGGCATGGAAGTGTTCAAGCAGCGCGCCGGCATCAGCATCCTGCACGTGCCCTATCGCGGCAGCGTTCCCGCCATGACCGATCTCATGACCGGCATCGTCGGCGTCGCCATGGACACCGTGGCGGTGACCGAACCGTTCATCCGCGCCGACAAGATGCGCCTGATCGCCAGCGCCTACAGCAAACGCGTGGCGTCATTTCCGGATGTGCCGACCGTCGCCGAGCAGGGCTTTCCGGAAGTCGACCTCTCGGCCTGGCTCGGCATCGTCGCATCGGCCGGCGTGCCGAAGGAGCGGGTCGAGCGTCTCGGCGCCGCCCTCAACAAGATCACCCAGTCGCCCGAGATCGTCGAGAAATTCAAAAGCCTCGG
This sequence comes from uncultured Alphaproteobacteria bacterium, assembly GCA_963742695.1. Taxonomy (GTDB): domain Bacteria; phylum Pseudomonadota; class Alphaproteobacteria; order Rhizobiales; family Xanthobacteraceae; genus Bradyrhizobium. Next base: position 22,333 of record CAVUNF010000028.1, on the reverse strand, counting down.
CGCGATCCCGCGCGCGCTCGGTCCGGCCGAGTTCGGCGCCCATCTCAAAAGCGAGGACGCGCGCTGGAGCGCGATCGTGAAGGCGTCGGGCGTGAGGATCGAGTAGCCCGCGCGCTACTTCGCGAACGGGTTCTGCCAGCCGCCGCGACCGCCGGCCGGTGCGCGCGGCGGATACGTGGCCTCGAGATAGTCCAGCACCACGGCGCGGTCCTTGTCGTCGAGCGCGGGCATGTTGTGGCGGCGGACCATCAGGCTGATGGAATCCTCCCACTGCGCGCGCGTCATGCCCTGCTGCGCTATCAGCTTGAAACCGTGGCAGGCGGTGCAGGCGTAGAAGGTGTCGTCGCGGCCGGGACCGGCGGGAAAATCCTCCGGGGTTTCGTCGCGCGGCGTGAAGGCGGTTTGCGCGGCGGCGGGCGCCATCCACAGCAGTCCCGCCACCGTCGCCAGCATGAAACGCCGCATCAACCGACCAGCACCGCGATCCGGTGCATGGCGTTGCCGCCATAGCCTTGCGGATTCCAGGAGCCGGCCAGATGCGGCTGCATCGCGCCTTTGGAATCCGTGCCGCGGGTCCAGATTTCGAAATAGCCGTCGGTCGGCAGTTTCAGCGTCGCGGTCCAGCGCTGCCAGTCGTATTTGTTCTTCGGCTTCTCCAGCTTGGCGCGTTGCCAGCTGGCGCCGAAATCCGTCGACACATCGACCTGCCTGACGTCGAGATCGCCGGCCCAGGAGGCGCCGCGCAATTTCAGTTCCTTGGTGCCGGCCGCGAACTTGGCGCCGTTGGCCGGGCTGGTGATGATCGAGCGCACCGGCATCGATTCCATGATGCGGAAGTTCTTGGGATCGCCCTTGTCGCCGGGCACCATCGGGTTGATGGCGGTGCGATAGGAAAACTCGGTCATGCCCGGGCCGTCATGCTCCTTGTCGCGGATGGTGATCTTGGTCAGCCATTTCTGCGACGCCGAGCCCGGCCAGCCCGGCACGATCAGCCGCACCGGCCCGCCATGGATGTTCGGCAGCGGCTGGCCGTTCATCGCCCACACGATCAGGGTGTTGGGATCCATCGCCTTCTGCGATGCGCACGCCGCGCGAGATGGTCGGCTTGGCGGCGTCGCCCGACAGATGCAGGTCGGCGGCATAATGCGCGGTGTATTTTGCGCTCTTCTTCAGCCCGGCGGCCTTCAGCAGCTCGGCCAGCGGCACGCCGGTCCATTCGGCGCAGCCGGCGCCGCCATTGGTCCACTGGTTGCCGCGCGCCGGCGGCGAGAACGCCGCGCGGCCGTTGCCGCCGCATTCCAGCACCATGCGCCGCGTCACCGCCTTGTACTTCGATTTCAACTCGCCGACCGTGATCTCGATCTTCTTGTCGACCTCGCCGTCGATGGTGATCTTCCAGGCGTCGGGATTCTTGGTCTCGTCGGGAAGCAGCCCGTTGTTGCGGATGAAGAACTTCTCGATCGGCGTGGTGTCGTCGTCGAGCAGGCTTTCCGGCGTCTCGGCCACCAGCGGCTTGTCGCCGAGCACCACGAGCTTGTCGTTCTTGCCGGGGAATTTCAGGTATTGCGGTCCCTTCGCCGGGGCGGGCGCGGCGGCCTTGCGCATGGGCGCTCGATTCCGCCGTCGTTGCCGGAAAACGGCAGGCCGCTGCCGATCGCCGCGCCCAGCGCGGCCAGTCCTGTGCTGCCCAGAAATCCGCGACGGCTGGTGTTGAAGCTGATGCCGCTGTCAGCGGCGTCGTGCCCGGTTTCCCGTGCCATGATATCCCCTCCCGGTTTATTGCCTGGACCCCGTCTTTTTGCAGGGCCGCCACTGGGCGCAAGTATTCGCGCTTTGCGGCCTTGCCGCAAGGCCCGGGGGAGAGGCCGCCCACCAAACCGGCGGGCAGCCTTTGCTGGCCTGTTGCCCGGCCCGGCCGGCGCCGCTAAAGCCTTGCGCTTGCAGTGCGTCGGCGGCACATTCGAGCGCAAGACGGGGGCCGGGGAGACACCATGAAGGCAGTGCGATCGATCTTGCCGATCTTTTTGATGCTGGCGTCGTCTGCCCAGGCGCAGACCACGATCAAATTCGAGGATTCGGCGGCGTTGCTGGGGGCGAGTTGCGGCAAGGATATCGATGCCAACTGCCGCGGCGTCAATCTCGACCCCACCCGTCTCAAGGAATGCCTGACCCGCAACCAGGACGCCGTGTCGCCGCAGTGCCGGACCGACTAGGCCCGCGCTTTCGATGCGATCCAGAAACGCGTCGCCGCCCGCGGCAAGGTGGCCAAGGCTTGCGAACGCGAATCGGCCAAATTGTGCAGCGGCGATGGCAAGACCCTGATGCTGGACTGCATCATGGCGGGGCCGAAGGGCGTCAGCGCCAATTGCAACAAGGCCATCAACGAAGCGGGGTATCGCTGATGCGCCTCGGGGGGAAAGGCCGCGGCGTCGCCGAGCTGTTGGCGGGGGCGCTCATCATTTTCATGTTCGCGAATCCGGCATCCCCGGCGTTGGCGCAAGCGCCGGTCACGACCGAGAAGCTGATCGAGCGGCTGGCCGTTCCCGATACCTCAGTGGAGATCGATGTCGCGGCGCTGCGCCATCAGGCCGGCGAGCGAATCAAGGCGCGACAGGACCCCGTGCCGGCGAAGCGGCCGCCGATCGCTCCCCAATTGCTCAAATTGCCGCAACTGATCGCCGATATCCGGTTCGATGCCGACTCGCCGATCATCCGGCCCGAATCCTATCAACAGGTCGGGCAACTGGCCGACGCGCTCAGCCATCCCATGCTGCTGCACTACAAGTTCCTGATTGTCGGTCATACCGAGTCGGTCGGCCGGCGCGACCACAATTTGACGCTGAGCCAGCGCCGCGCCGACGCGATCCGCGACGTGCTGGCGAACACGTTCAAGGTTTCGGCCAAGCGCCTGCAGTCGGTGGGCCTCGGCGAGGAGCAATTGCTGGATGCCACCAGGTGGACCGCGGCGGTCAACCAGCGGCTTCAAGTGATGACGGTGGGGAAATATCCCTGAGTTAGCTGTGCTTGTTCGCATAGCTCGTCCCCTCGGTCGGCCCCTTAAACCCTTGCGCTCCGACCCCATCGGCGGCACATTTGAAGCGCGGCGCAGCGTCGCCGCCAAGAATGATGCCCGAGGGAATCTCCATGGCGGCGACGCGGATCGACTGCGATATCCATCCCGCCGTGGGCGGAACGCGCACCACGCTGCTGCCCTATCTTAGCGATCACTGGAAGGAACAGGTGGTGAGCCGCGCCATCGACGGCCTCGATCTCAACTCCTATCCGCCGAACATGCCGCTGTCCGGCCGCGCCGACTGGCGGCCCGCCAATGGCGACAAGCCCGGCAGCGACCTGGCGATGGTGCAGCGCGGCGCGTTCGACCAGCTCGGCTCATCCCACGCGATCTGCAATGTGCTCTACGGCGCGCAGGCGGTGTTCGATCCCTATATGGCCGCCGACTTCTGCAAGGCCATCAACGACTGGATCGCGGCCGAGTGGCTCGATCGCGATCCGCGGCTGCGGGCCTCGATCGTGGTTCCCTTGCAGGCGCCGGATCTCGCGATCGAGGAGATCGAGCGCCGCGCCGCCGACAACCGTTTCGTCTCGGTGCTGGTGCTGTCGCAAGGCGAAAGCCTGCTCGGGCCGCCGGCATTATTGGCCGGTGTGGCAGGTCGCCGAAAAATACCAGCTGCCGATCGCGATCCATGCCGGCAGCCAGTACCGCACCGCGCCGAGCTCGGTCGGCTGGCCGTCCTATCGCTACGAATATTACATGGCCGAGGCGCAGGCGTTTCAGGCCCAGGTGCTGAGCCTGATCTATGAGGGCGTGTTCGGCAAATTCCCCGGCCTCAAGGTGGTGCTGATGGAATCCGGCATCAGCTGGCTGCCGGCCTTCATGTGGCGCGCCAACAAGACCTGGCGCGGCGTGCGGGTCGAGGTGCCCTGGGTCGAGCGCGAGCCGGCTTCGATCATGCGCGACCACATCCGCTTCACCACGCAGCCGTTCAATTCGCCGCCCGATGCGGCCGGCGTTGCCGACATCATCGACATGATCGGTTCCGACAAGATGTTCCTGTTCTCGTCGGATTATCCGCACTGGCAATTCGACGGCGATGACGCCATTCCGCCGCATCTGCCGGCCAGTCTCGTCTCGCGCATGTGCGCCGACAATCCGCTGGAAACCTTTCCGCGGCTCAAGCTCGCCGCCTAGACTACGCTACCGAAGGAGGATCGCATGAGCGACGTCATCGACCGCCCGATACTGGAGCAGGAAGCTAGCTGCCAAGAGCCGCCTGCGCATCATCGACTGCGACATTCATCCGAGCATCCATGCGCATTCCGACCTCAACGAGTTCCTGCCGAAACGCTGGCAGGAGCATTTGAAGACCTACGGCAGTCATCTGCGCACGCCCTATATCGGCACCACGCCCTATCCGCGCTCCTCGCCGCTGATCGCGCGGCGCGACGCCTGGCCGCCGACCGGCGGGCCGCCCGGATCCGATCTCGACTTCATGCGCAAGCAGCATCTCGATCCGTTCGACGTCGAGTTCGGCATCCTGCAAGTGCTCGACCTCTTCATCTTCTCGCAGCAGAACCTCGATTTCGGCGCCGCGATCCAGCGCGCCGTCAACGACTGGCAGCTGGCGTTCTGGGCGCACCGCGACCCCAGGCTGAAGGCCTCGATCCTGGTCGGCCAGGACGACACCCAGCTCGCGCTCGCCGAGATCGACCGTTGCGCCAAGACCGGCGAATACGTCCAGATCAACGTGTCGCCGCGCGCCAACGAGCCGCTCGGCCGCCACCGCTATTGGCCGATCTACGCCCGCGCGCAGGAACTCGATCTGCCGCTCGGCATTCACGTCGGCGGTTACGGCGGCCATGCGCCGACCGGCGGCGGCTGGCCGTCCTATTACGCCGAAGAACACCAGACCAACGCGCATACCATGGCCTCGATGCTCACCAGCCTCGTGATCGAGGGCGTGCCCGAGCAATTTCCAAAGCTCAAGATCGTCTTCATCGAAGGCGGTTTTGGCTGGATCCCGGCGGCGATGTGGCGGATGGACCAGCACTTCGAAAAATTCCGCAGCGAGGTGCCGCACCTCAAGCGCAGGCCGTCGGAATATGTCAAGGAGCATTTCTGGTTCACCACCCAGCCGATCGACGAGCCGGACGAAGCCAAACATCTGCGCTCGCTGATCGAATGGGTCGGCGTCGACCGCCTGCTGTACTCGTCGGATTATCCGCATTGGGATTTCGACGATCCGCGCTTCGCCTTCAAGACGCCGTTGACCGAGGCCGAACGGGGCAAGATCTTCAACAGCAACGCCCGCGCCGTCTACAAGCTCTGATCGCAAAGTTCAAGTAAAAATGACCCGCCACATCGTCGCCCGCACCACGGAGATCCCGCCCGGCGGCAACAAGGTGGTCGACGTCGACGGCCGCGACATCGTCGTGTTCCATGTCAATGGCGAGTTCTTCGCGCTGCTCAACCGCTGCCCGCATGCCGGCGCGCCGCTCGACAAGGCGGCCTGCGTCGCAAGGCTGACCTCGCCGGAGCCCGGCGTCTACCAGCGCTCGCGGGTCGGCGAACTCCTGCGCTGCGCCTGGCACGGCTGGGAATTCGACATGCGCAACGGGCAATCCTGGTTCGATCCGGAGCGGGTGAAGGTCCGGACCTATCCGGTCGTGATCGAGGACGGCGAGACGCTGGCCAAGGGGCCTTACGTCGCCGAGACGTTTCCGGTGCACGTCGAGGACAGCTATGTCATTGTCGAGACGTAGCGCATTGCGATCCGGATGCTATAAGGCGGCGTCGGGTTTCAGGACAGGTGCGAGCGGATGGAGAAGCAGGCGATGCGCGAGGAGGCCGAGCGCCTGATCCGCGAAACCATGGAAAAGAAGGCCCTGGTCATCAAGCAGGGCAATACCCGCATCGAGACCACCTGCGGAAAATGCGGCGCGCCCAACCGGATCTCGGCGGAAAAGGGCGCCACGCGGGTGAAATTCGACTGCAAGCAATGCGGGCACAAGCAAGAGACGCTGTGAGGATTGCGGCGCCGTTGTCGCGAGGTGCGCTGCCAACACACTGGCGTCGTCCCGGCGAAGGCCGGGACCCATACGCCGCGAACTTTGGTTTCGGAGCAGTGTGGTAGAGGCCTTCCTTCAATTTTAACGCCAGGGGTTATGGGTCCCGGCCTCCGCCGGGACGACAAGAAGTCACTCACCCCTCCCACAAACCGCTCGAACGCCTCGGCATAATCCGGATGCCAGCGCGACAGCGCGCGGGCGGTTCTCGACGATGTCGCCGGCGGCCCAGAGGATCCGCCGCTCGTCGAGGCTGCGCGGCACGTCATTGTCCGGACACAGGATGTAAAAGTCGCCGGCGTCCATACGCTCCAGCATGAAATCGACGGTCTGCTCCGGCGTCCAGGCGCCGGCCGGCTTCTCGGTGCGGCCGTTGGCGGTCAGCGCCGGTGAAGACGAAGCCGGGGATCAGGAGATGCGCGCTGACGCGGCAGCCCGGCGTGTTGCGCAGCTCGTGCTGCAGCGCTTCGGTGAAGGCCTTCACGCCGGCCTTGGAGACGTTATAGGCGGGATCGCCGGGCGGCGTGGTGATGCCCTGCTTCGAGCCGGTGTTGATGATCGAGGCCGGGGCGCCCGCGCTCGATCATGCCCGGCGCGAAAATCTGCGTGCCATGGATGACGCCCCACAGATTGACGGCGAGCATGCGCTGCCAGTTCTCGCTGCGGTCCGAACATCTTGGCTGCCCGGCTGGATGCCGGCATTGTTCATCAGGACATCGGTGCCGCCGAAGCGCTTGCTGCACGGCGCTCTCCAGCGCCGACACCTCCTCGACGCGGCTGACATCGGCGGCGACCGCCATGACATCGGCGGCGCCGCCGCGCGCGCCGCCGCGATCCTCGCTTCGCGCCTCGGCGAGCCGGTCGGCGCCGAGATCCGCGATGCAGACTTTCATGCCGAGCCTGGCAAACCGCATGGCGGCGGCAAGGCCGATGCCGGAGGCGCCGCCGGTGATGACGGCGACGTGATTGGGGGACATGGCGGGATGGGGCACGTGATTCTCCTTGGCTGTGGATGGAATGGGCGGCCCAATGCTGATCGGCATGGGAGGTCTTCTTCGACGCGATCTGACAGTGCCGCCCTTTTGACGGGCCAGCCGAACCGGCTACATAGCGATAATCGTCCGAATTTTCAGGGGCCGGCATGAATTTTCCTTCATTGTTTTCACCGCTCGAGATCGGTCCGTACCAACTCAAGCATCGCCTCGCGATGGCGCCGTTGACGCGGATGCGGGCGGAGAAGCCGAGCCTCGCGCCGCGGCCGCTGAACACCGAATATTACGCGCAGCGCGCAACGCCGGGCGGTCTGATCATCGCCGAGGCCTCGCCGGTCATGGCGACCGGATTCGGCAGCCCCGGCGTGCCCGGCATCTATACCGAACGGCAGATCGAGGGATGGCGCGAAGGTCGTCGATGCCGTCCATGCCAAGGGCGGCGTGATCTTTCTGCAGCTCTGGCATGTCGGCCGCGTCTCGCATTCCTCGTTCCAGCCCGGCGGCGCGCTGCCGGTGGCGCCATCGGCGGTGCCGATCTCGGCGGAGCTGAAGACCGCGACGGCGGACGGCAAGGTCGTCGCCCTATGAGACGCCGCGCGCGCTGGAGACCGGCGAAGTATCAGGCGTTATCGAAGCCTACCGGCAGGCGGCGAAGAATGCTCTGGAGGCCGGCTTCGACGGCGTCGAGATCCATGGCGCCAACGGCTATCTGATCGAGCAATTCCTGCAGTCGCACAGCAACCTGCGCACCGACCAATATGGCGGCTCGATCGAAAACCGTGTGCGCTTCCTGATGGAAGTCACGCAGGCCGTGATCGACGTCTGGGGCGCCGACCGCGTCGGCGTGCGGCTGTCGCCCTATGGCGTCGCCAATGACAGCGGCGAACCCGATCCGATGCCGCTCTACACCCACGCGATCAAATCGCTCGATCCGCTTGGTCTCGCCTATCTGCATTTCATCGAGCCGCGTTCGAGCGGCGCCGGCCGCGCCGAAGTCAACCATCAGAACGTGCCGTCGGCGATGGTGCTGTTCCGGCCGATGTGGAGCGGCGTGCTGATCACCGCCGGCGGCTTTACCGGCGAGACCGCGGACGCGGCGATATCGGCCGGCCATGCCGACGCCATCGCGTTCGGCCGCATCTTCATTTCCAACCCCGACCTGCCGCGCCGCCTGCAACACGGTTTTCCGCTGACGCCCTACAACCGCGCGACGTTCTATGGCGGCGAAGCGGCGGGCTATACGGATTATCCCGAGCATGACGAGAGTTGGCAGAGAGGCGTGAGACACGATCGTCATTCCGGGGCGATGCGAAGCATCGAACCCGGAATCTCGAAATTCCGGGTCTGGTGCTTCGCACCATCCCGGAATGACGTCTCTGTTAGTGGAAGACGTAAATGGCCAAAGCAACAACAGCAACCGGAATCGCCGCCGGCCAATGCCTGTGCGGCAAAGTCGCCTTCGAGATCGACACGCCGGCGCGCTGGGCCTGGCACGATCATTCGGCGGCCTCCCGGCGCGCGCATGGTGCGGCCTATGCCACCTATGTCGGAAGCTGGCGCAAGCGGTTTCGGGTGACAAAGGGCAAGGCCGGCATCAGCGGTTCGAGGACAAGGCGACGAAAACCGTGCGCAATTTTTGCGCGCAGTTGCGGCACGCCGCTGTTTTACGAGCGCCCGCGCTCGCCGCACATGGTCAACATCCCGCGCGCGCTGTTTAACGGCCGCACCGGCCGGCAGCCGCTCTATCATATCGCGATCGAGGAATTGCAGGAGTGGGCCTATACCGGCGAGCCGCTGGTGCCGCTGAAGGGTTTTCCCGGCGTGGTGTGGCAGCGCTCGAAAAAGAAGAAACGCGTCGAGCATGAGGGGATGTTCTACGGATTCCATCGGCACCGCCGGGACACGATGTCGAGTCCGCCCGCGCAGGGCAGCCATGACCTGCATCCATTGATCTCACCCCAAGAGATCGGCCATGTTGTGAGAATCCCGCGAGGCCAACGCGCCGCGGGAACGGGAGGACTTTCATGAATCGCATTACCGGGCGCTCGGCGTTCCTTGCATTGCTCAAGGACGAGGGCATCACGCATCTGTTCGGCAATCCCGGCACCACCGAACTGCCGATCATGCACGCGCTGAAGGACCATCCCGACCTCACCTATGTGATGGCGATGCAGGAAAGCCTGGTGGTCGCGATCGCCGACGGCTACAGCCGCGCCTCGGGCCGCCTCGTCGCCTGCAACGTCCATGTCGCGCCCGGGCTCGGCAACGCGATGGGCTCGCTGTTCAATGCCAGCTTTACCGGCACGCCGATGATCCTGACCGCCGGCCAGCAGGAGCAGGGCCACGGGCTGATGGAGCCGGTGCTGTATGGGCCGCTGCTGCAGATGGCGGAGCCGCTGGTGAAATGGGCGGTCGAGGTGACGCGGCTGGAGGACCTGCCGCGGATCGTGCGCCGCGCCGCCAAGATCGCGACCACGCCGCCGACCGGGCCGGTGTTCATCTCGCTGCCCGGCGATATCCTCAATGCCGAAGCCGGCATCGAACTCGGCCGCTCGACCCGCGTCGATACCCGCGTCAAACCTTCCGACGAAGTCGCTGCAGGCGCTGGCGCAGCGCATCCTGAAAGCGCAGAATCCGGTCATCATCACCGGCGACGAAATCGTGAAAAGCGACGCGCTGCAGGAAGCGGCCGCGCTCGCCGAAGCGCTGGGTGCTCCCGCCTATCAGTGCTCGACGCCTTACGGCGCGCATTTCCTGTCGGAAAGCCCGTGCTTCATGGGCGCGCTGTCGCGGCTGCAGAAGCAGGTGCGCGAGGTGCTGTCGCCCTATGACCTCATGATCGTGCTCGGCGCCGATCCCTTGCGGATGTCGGTTTACAGCGAGGTCGATCCGAAGCCGGAGGGCATGCCGATCGTGCAGATCGGCCTGGTCGACTGGGATCTCGCCAAGAACTACGGCGCCGAGATCGCGCTGAAGGCCGATGTGAAGGAAACCCTGCGCGTGCTGGTGCCGGCGCTGAAGGCCGCCGGCGGTGCCGCGCTCGAGGCGCGCGCCAAGCAGGGTATCGCCGCGCTGGCATCGAAGAACTGGACGGCGAAACGCAAGGCCGTGGTCGAGCAGATTTCGAAGAGCAAAAGATCGCTCGCCGATCGATCCGGACTGGCTGGCGCTGCAGGTGGTCGAAGCGATGCCCGCCAACGCCATCCTGGTCGATGAAGGCCTGACCTCGTCGCGCCAGATGCTGGCGCTGCGTCCGCATCGCGACCGCTACGGCTATCACGCGCTGGCCTCCGGCGGCATCGGCTGGGGACTGCCGGCTTCGGTCGGCGTCAGCATCGCCAACCCGGACCGGCCGGTGGTGTGTTTCTCCGGCGACGGCAGCGCGATGTATTCGATCCAGGCGCTGTGGACCGCGGCGCATCACAAGCTGCCGCTGACGGTGGTGATCGTCAACAATGGCGGCTACCGCATCATCAAGCAGCGGCTGCTCGCGTTTCACGGCGACGACCATTATGTCGGCATGGATTTCGTCGACCCCAAGGTGGATTTCACCGGCGCTGGCAAAATCGCTGGGGCTGGAGGCGATGCGGATTACCGAACCCGGCGAGATTGCGCCCGCGCTGAAATCGGCGTTCTCGCGGCCCGGCGCCGAAGCTGATCGAGGTGATGGTCGACGGGACGGTTTGACACCTCATTATTTTTTTTTTTTTTTTTTTTTTTTTTTGCGAGCGAATAAGCAACCGTCCGGGGCGATGCGAAGCATCGAACCCGAAATCTCAGATTCCCCGGTGCGCAATCGCGCACCTGAGGTCTGGTCCTGCGGACCATCCCGGAATGACGGAGGTCCGAATTTTTTCCCACCCCTCCTAAAATCTTTGCGGCGTACACGCTCCCGAAATACCTATCCTCCCGCCGCGCCGCCATCAGAGCGGCCTTGTCACAAGGAGGAATGTTTCATGACCATGCCACCGCTCCGTCTCGCCGCCATCGCGCTCTGCGCTGTCTGCCTCAGCCGTTGGTTGCGCCCGCCCAGGCCCTGTTGCTCCAGCACAAGGATCTCACCGCTTCCATCGCTATCGCCATCGCCTAAACCACGCAGACAACCTGCAGCCAACAGCTTTGGCATATCGGTCACCGTGGTCTCGCAACCGCGTAATCATCCTCCAGGTCCGCGGCGTCTATACCGATCCGCACACCATGTTAAACAGCTTCCTCAAGACCTACACCTCACGCACCACCCTGCATCTTCAGGCAATCGTCGAGCGCATCAAGGCCGAGCCACGCTCACCTTCGTCAACCTCAGCAACATCATCGCCCTACCGGCCGCGTTGCCTATCATCTCCGCAACAAAGTCATCAGCGCTACCCTCACCTCCAGTACGCCGCGCAGCAAAAACACGAGTCTCCATCAAGGCCGCTCTCGACAAGATGCGAATAAATTGAAATAAGGCCGATCTTGCTGATCCTCCCCCTGTCAAAGAGTCGATGCGAATGAATTGCGGCAGGGTCGGGCCAAGCCTTCAGTCCGAGAATTCGCTCCATCCCGTCTCACATCTCGCTGCGCTCAATGTTAGCCGACCCTTCTCCTCCCGGGTATTGTACGTTTTTGCAACCCCATTAGATAAGGTCAGAGCTACGATAAGTTTCCAATCTGTAAGTAGGGACCGTTATCTTTATGACATCCGCTGCAGCTAAGTTCTCTTAGGCCACCCGTTTCCCGCGCTTCTAAGAAGCCGTTGCTCGCTCTAATGACCGTCGCTTGATCTCAGTTCTTCTCCGAGGTTCAAGGCTTCCGGTGTCCCCGCTTCGCTCAGCTGTCACCCACGTTTAAAGCGGTTTAGGCGGCCAGTTCCTCTCGAAGCACCCGTCTGTTTGCGTCACACCCACCCTATTACTTTTCTCTTTACGCTTCTTAGTACGCCTTGACCTTTGCAACAAGGCTTCCTCCTTCACTCGTCTCGAGCTGCACATTTAAGTGCCATTAACGTTTCCCAAAATACACCAGTTCTAATGGTGTAGCAGTGCTCTTCTCCATGTTTTTATATTCATGCTTGAAACACGTTCCATCCGTCTAACCGTGTTGTGGCGTACGGTCGAGCATGTCAGTCACCGCTCGACGCGAGCGCTTCCTCGCCTTCGACGAAGGCCTTTCGTCGATCTGAAGCCATCGGGTTTCGAGCAAAAGCTCAGTCGTCGTAGCGTCTTCGCCAATACCCGCGTCGCAATCTTACGTCGGTTCGCGGAGCTGTGTTCGGCGTGAAGATGCGCACTGGCACGGCTCCCGCGATCAGGAAGCCGCCAACAGTCATCTTCAATCCTTAGAGCGCTCCTCCCGCTTGGCGCAGAGTTTCCTACGGTTTCTATCATGCCCCGTCTCGATCGGTCTTGTGCTCCACATTGCCGTTCAACGCCGCCCCAGATCGCCAGAGCGCACGACAAATCCGTGATCAAGAGCGCGCAAAACCTGGAGGTGAAGGGCATTAAGGCACTTCACCGACTCGAGCTCGATCAGGGGATCATCAGCTACAAGAAGCATACAGTGAGCATTCGATCTCAGCAATTCTGACAAATCGGAAGATCTCGCGGCGTTCATCAGCATCTCGTTCCGATGCAAACGCCACCTGTTCGTAAGCAAGCAGTCTCTCGCGCGGTAACCGACGTCATCGCCGGCGTCCTGCTGTTGGCAGAAGAACCACCAGCCGCTGTGCCAAAATCAGGTGACTCTATCGCTATAACGCGCTGAAGCTGGAACGCGCGGACGCTTTTGCGAACCCTGAAGCCATCGAAGGGACCACTTATGAATAATCCACCGTCTGTCGAAAAGACGCTGGCGATCATCGAAGGCATCCAAAGGCTTCGCCCGAACAGATTCGAATCAATTCTTATCCCGACGATAGGCTGCATGAGATCGTTACAAAGCCATCTTGCATCGCGATTACAGCATCGCTAGCAACGTGCAAATCAGGGTTTTTGATAATCACATCGAGGTCGAAAAACCAGTCGTCTTCCAGGTCACGTCACCACGCCTAATATCCTCAACGCAGTTCTCTCAGAACAGCGTTCTTTTGCGCCTAATACACATTTCCCTAACCCACCCAACAAATATCATCGAAGGGCTCGATACCGCTTTTGACACGATGAAAAAATATCGCTTTAAACCACCAGATCAGCGAAACCGAAGCTCGTGCTTTAGAAATCAGGCACGATACAATCGCCTCACCCGAAAGAAATCAGTGATCGACTCCTCGCCAATCACACGAGATAACCAACAGCATCGCACCGTACTCACTGCATCAACTCTCGAACACCATGAAAGAAGTATTCTACAGGCTCGCCAACGAAGCTCTCTGGGAGTCCCCGCACAAAGACGCGTCTCTGCATGGCAAAGTACAGCGCAGTGACATATACAATAAGAATGCACTCACTCGTCGGACCATCCCACTCGAGCATCACGATGGCTGGAACAAGAACTCGAACCAGAGTTCGTTAATCGCTTCGAAGTTTGAGGCGCCGTCACAGGCTTCGTCGGCGATGCAGACGCTATCAGCGTCCGCGCTTGCCGCGCCGTCGCAGATCGTGTCAGCCGCTAGCCGCGTCCTCGCAGGCGCCTATCGTCATTAGTCGCACCTGATCCATTCCTCATCGCCTTTACTCACCCTAGTCGCACGAGACCTTGTTTTTCTCGCATCCTGCACAACGTAGACCGACGCGCGCTTATGCCGCCGAGTTCAGTCAGTCACCATGCCACATTCAGCTCGCAGATAAACCATCCAATCAAGCCAGATCCAGCCATGCCGCATCCGCAGGTCATTAACTACGTTAGACACCTATCTGACCCCTACATCATCCTTACCACCCACCCCTCCAGGGAAGGTCTAGTTCATCTCTCTTGCTCACTCCGCCGCTTTCGCCGTCACGCCCGGCCGATACTGCACCGCCGGATGCGGCGCTGTCAGCCGCGCGCGGCCCTGCCGAACAGTTTTTCGCGCAACGTGCCCTCGGCGTAGGCCTCCTTGTAACGCCCGCGCCGGGTCAGCTCCGGCACCAGCATGTCGGCAGATATCCTCGAAATCGCCGGGCGAGATCGCAAACGGCACGTTGAGGCCATCGACATCGGTCTGATCGAACCAGGCCTCGATCTCGTCGGCGACCTTTTCCGGCGTGCCGACCACCACCGGGCCGATGCCGCCGATGCCGACATGCTGGGCCACCTCGCGCACGGTCCAGACCCGGTCCGGATCGGCGCGGGTGATGTTGTCCATCGCGGTGCGCCCGGCGTCGTTCTCGACGTGACGAACCTGCTGGTCGAGATCGTAGGTCGAGAAATCGACGCCGGTCCAGCCGGACATCAGCGTCAGCGCGCCCTCGGGATTGATGTGGCTGCGATAGTCGTCGTATTTGGCTTTGGCCTCGGCCTCGGTTCGCCCCAGAATGATGGTGAACATGCTGAACATCAGGATCTCGGCCGGGTTGCGGCCGGCCTTGGCGGCGAGCTCGCGAATGGCCGCCACGCGCGGCGCGATGATCTTGGCCGAGGGGCCCGACATGAACACGCATTCGGCATGCTCGGCGGCGAACTGCCGGCCGCGCGGCGAGGTGCCGGCCTGATACAGCACCGGCGTGCGTTGCGGCGACGGCTCGCTGAGATGAATGGCGTCGACGCGATAATTATTTCCCGCGTGCACGACGCGATGCACCTTGGCGGGATCGACGAAGATGCCGCGCGCGCGATCGCGCAGCGCCGCGTCGTCCTCCCAGCTGCCTTCCCAGAGCTTGTAGACCACCTCCATATATTCGTCGGCGATCTCGTAGCGGTCGTCATGCCCGGTCTGCTTTTCCTTGCCGGCGCCGCGCGCGGCGCTGTCGAGATAGCCGGTCACCACGTTCCAGCCGACCCGGCCCTCGGTGAGATGGTCGAGCGTCGACATCCGCCGCGCGAACGTATAGGGCGGCTCGTAGGACAGGTTGGAGGTCACCCCGAAGCCGAGATGCTTCGGTGACGCTCGCCATCGCCGGGATCAGCAGCAGCGGATCGTTGCAAGGCGTCTGCGTGGCGTTGCGCAGCGCCGCGTCCGGACTGCCGCCGAACACGTCGTAGACGCCGAGCACGTCGGCGAGAAACAGCCCGTCGAACCGGCCGCGCTCCAGCGTTTTTGCCAGATCGATCCAGTACGGCAGCCGGTTATATTCCGACGTGCGGTCGCGCGGATGGGTCCACAGCCCCGGCGATTGATGCGCCACGCAGTTCATGGCGAAGGCGTTGAGCCGGATTTGTTTTTTCATGATGAGAGCCTTGGGCATTCGCCCGATCTGACGCCGGGCTGTGATTTGAAATTGTTGCACTCCGGCAGGCTTTGGCAAGGCCTTTTGCGATTGTTTTGGTAGCCCGCAGCCAAGCGCGCGCCGTTGCGCAACCCCAATGAGCGATCACTTCGCCACTAGAGCGAGCCGCTGCAAATCAGGATTGTCGGGAGCTCTGTCCTGTCATCGCGCCGGGGGCAGGGCCCTCGGGCCGCTTCCGCAAAATGGCGCGACGATGGACTAGTGCCCCTGATTTGCCCGACGTGTCAAATTTGGCGAGAAAGTGGCGATCCCGGCGGGGTGCAGCTATCTTTGCATGGGCTCGTTTTCGATATTTTGGTTGGAGGGCCATGTCGGCGCGGAAGCGCGGCCGCCAAATCGTCTGCATCGTGCCCACTTCCGGCCGGTGTCGTATCCCGGTACGTTGGCCGCACCTCAGCGCTTCGCGATCCGGAAAAAGAAGACATGACCAGAGCCGATGCCATCGCCGGGCGCGCCAAAAGCTTCATTCCGGAGAATTTCTCGCCGATCTCGACCGCCGGGTCGCCTATCGGACCGAGAGCCAAAATCCCGAACGCAAGCGATGCGCTTCGCGCCTATCTCGAACGAAGAACTGCAACCGGCATTTGCGCAACTCGATTTCACGACCCGGCTGATCGAATCGCCGAGCGGAAAATGTCCATATCTGCTCGCGGAGTATCGCGAGAGCGCTCAGCGCCGACCGTTCTGACCTACGGGCATGGCGACGTCGTCGACGGCATGGTCGGGAATGGCGCGACAATCTCGATCCGTGGCGGACCACGACGTGGTCGACAATCGCGTCTATGGCCGCGGCACCGCCGACAACAAGGGCCAGCACAGCATCAATATGTCGGCGCTGTCGGCCGTGCGCGAGGCGCGCGGCGGCCGGCTCGGCTTCAACGCCAAATTCATCATCGAAACCGGCGAGGAGATCGGCTCGCCGGATTTGCGCCAGGTCTGCGAGCAGCTGCGCGATGAACTCAAGGCCGATCTGTTTCTGGCCTCCGACGGGCCGCGGCTTTCCGCCGATCGCCCCACCATCTTCCTCGGCTGCCGCGGCGGCGTGCGGATTTATCTCGATGTGAACTTGCGCGACGGCGGACATCATTCCGGCAATTGGGGCGGCGTGCTGGCCAATCCCGCGACCATCCTGGCCGGCGCCATCGCCACGCCTTGTCGATGGCAAGGGGCGGTTGTTGCTGGAGCGCGTTGAAGCCGCCGCGGATTTCGAACCAGATCCGCGCCACGCTGGCCGATGTCAAGATCGAGCCGACCGCCGATGAGCCGGCGCTGTCGGAGAATTGGGGCGAGGAAGGGCTGTCGGCCGCCGAGCGGCTTTATGCCTGGAACACGCTCGAAGTGCTGGCGATGTCGTCCGGCAACATCGAAAAACCCGCCAACGCGATTCCGGGCGAGGCGCATGCCGTGCTGCAGCTTCGCTTCGTGGTCGGCACCAAGTCATCGAGCAGATCGCCGATGCGGTGAGGACGCATCTGCACGAGCACGGCTTTCCGATGGTCGAGGTGCGGACGGCGCAGGGTTTCGCCGCCTCGCGGACCGATTTCGACAGTCCCTGGATCAACTGGGCGGCGGAGTTGATCCGGCGGACCACCGGAAAAGCGCCCGCGGTGCTGCCGAATTTCGGCGGCGCGCTGCCCAATGATGTGTTCTCCGAAGCGCTCGGCCTGCCGACGATCTGGGTGCCGCACTCCTATCCCGGCTGCTCCCAGCACGCGCCCAATGAGCACATCCTGCTGTCGGTCACCGAAGAAGCGCTCGGCATCATGGCGGGCCTGTTCTGGGATCTCGGCGAGATGCCGCGCGCCCTGTGGTCGTCGTAAGTTCAGGATTGCTCAATCCGGTTCCGCGCCAGGCGATGCGGCGCGGTGGAACCGACGAAGTGAATTGACTTTGGTGAAGCGTTGCACAACGGTATTGCGATGAGCGACGTATCAAAATCCCAAACGCCGTTGAGGGCCACGTTCCGCGTCAAGCTGAACGGCCAGACCGTTGCGATCGAGACCGTCGGCGAGGCCTACGGGTTCATCGACAGCCTGAACACGGTCGAATGGATGGAATTCAAGTCGCTCCACAACGATGCAAAGGTCGCGCTCGAGGCGGCCGCCGAAAATGCGCATGATGAGCGTGCAGGCGACCAATGCGCTGAGGGCGCTGTTCGTGCGCGCCAAGCTGCTCTGAGACTAGACGCCCTTCGTCCAGCGCCACCAGTTCGCGCTTCTTGCGGAACGACGGCAGCAACGGCCCGACCAGCAGCACCACCGCCAGCACCAGGCATGCCGCCGAGATCGGGCGCTGCACGAAGGTGAAGAGATCGCCCTGCGACAGAATCAGCGACTTGCGCAGATTGTTCTCCAGCATCGGCCCCAGCACGAACGCCAGCACCAGCGGCGCGGGCTCGTAGCCGATCTTGCGCATGAAATAGCCGATCACGCCGAACGCGATCATGACATAGACGTCGAACACGTTGTTGCTGGAGCAATAGACGCCGATGATGGTGAACAGGATGATCAGCGGGAACAGGATATTGTAGGGCAGTTTCAGAAGCTGCACCCACATCCCGATCAGCGGCAAATTGAGCACCAGCAGCATGACGTTGCCGATATACATGCTGGCGACGATGCCCCAGAACAATCCGGGGTTTTGCGTGATCAGCAGCGGGCCGGGCTGCAATCCGTGAATGACGAAGGCGCCGAGCAGCAGCGCCATCACCACGTTCGGCGGAATGCCGAGCGTCATCAGCGGAATGAACGCGCCGCCCGCGGCGGCGTTGTTGGCGGCTTCGGGACCCGCGACGCCCTCGATCGCGCCCTTGCCGAAGCGTTCCGGCGTCTTCGATAGCCGCTTCTCCAGCGCATAGGACGCGAACGAAGAGATCACGGCGCCGCCGCCGGGCAGAATGCCGAGAAAGAATCCGAGCACGGTGCCGCGCGAGATCGGCCCGGCGCTGGCTTTCCAGTCCGCCTTGCTCGGCAACAGCTGGGTGATCTTGGCGTTGATGATGTCGCGCTTGATCACCTGTTCGGTATTGATCAGCACCTCGGCGACGCCGAACAGGCCCATCACCACCGGCACCAGGCCGATGCCGTCGATCAGCTCCAGGCGGCCGAAGGTCAGCCGCGGCATCGCCGTGATGCTGTCCAGCCCGATCAGGCCGAGCACGATGCCGATGCAGGCCATCAGCAGCGCCTTGGCCATCGATCCCTGGGTCAGGAAGGTCAGCACCACCAGCCCCAGCACCATCAGGCTGAAATATTCCGCCGGCCCGAACGCGATCGCGACGCTGGCCAGCGACGGCGCGATCAGCATCAGCGCGACCAGCGAAAACGTGCCGGCGATAAAGGATCCCAGCGCCGAGATGCCGAGCGCGGGGCCGGCGCGGCCCTGCTTCGCCATCTGATGGCCGTCGATGCAGGTCACCACCGAGGCGGCTTCGCCGGGAATATTGACCAGGATCGAGGTGGTCGAGCCGCCATACATCGAGCCGTAATAGATGCCCGCCATCATGATGATGCCGGATTCCGGCGTGCCCGACAGCGTAATCGGGAGCAGCAGCGACATCGCCGAAATCGGGCCGATGCCGGGCAGCACGCCGACCAGCGTGCCGATAAACACGCCGATGAAACAATAGAGCAGGTTGATCGGCAGCAGCGCGACGCCGAAACCCTGCGCGACATTGAGGAGTACGTCCATGCGTGCGGGTCCGGTCAGCCGATTTCGAAGATGCCCGAAGGCAACTGGATCAGGAGCAGGCGCTTGAGGACCCACCACACGCCGAGCGGGGCGAGCACGGCGATCGGTATCGCCAGCGTCCAGCGCACCGGATCGATCAGGCGCAACAACAGCAGCATCAGCGGGATCGCCGACAGCAGGAATCCGATCTTGTCGAGCGCGAAGGCAAACGCGATCAGGCAGGCGATCACCAGCAGCGGCTTGGTCCAGCTGGCGTCCTTGCCAGCGCGAGGCGAAGGTCGGCCCGCCTTCGGTGATCGCCGCAACGATGATCGAGACGGCGAACACGCACATCAGCAGGCCGGTGTAGAACAGCACATAGCCGGAGCCGGGATCGTTGATGGTGCCGAGCTTGAGCTTGAGCCCGGACCAGATCACGAAGCCGCCGAGCGCGAGCCCGATCAGGCCGCCCCACAATTCGGAGTTGTTGAGGCGGAGTTTTACGTTGCTGTCAGCGCTCATCGTTATCCCTCGGCCGTTCCTCGGCTCTGCGGCGCAGCGTTACACGCTGCACCGCGTCCGGGACACAAGTCTCTACTTCTTCAGCAGACCCAATGTTTCGACCACCTTGCGTTCGGAATTGGTGACCTCGACCACGAACTTCTTGTAGTCCTCGGTGTTCTTGTAGTTCGGCACCATGTCGTATTTGGCGAGCGTCGCGATCACCGCCGGGTCCTCGATCGCCTTCTTGAAGGCGTCGTGCAGCTTGGCGACGATCTTCGGATCCATGCCCTTGGGGCCGCCGATACCGAACGGCGAGTTGTAGACCATGGGATAGCCGAGCTCCTTGAGCGTCGGCACGTCGGGGAAATTCGGCGACCGCACCGAGGTCCACACCATCAGCAGCCGAAGCTTGCCGGCATCGACCAGCGGACGCCAGCCGGTCGAATCCGCCTGCAGCATGGTGTGCTGGCCGAGCACGGCGGCGTTGGTTTCCGCGCCGCCCTTGAACGGCACCTGCGTCAGCTTGATTCCGGCGAGGCCCGCGATCTGCTCCATGCCGATATGCAGCGAGGTTCCGGCCCCCGGGGTCGCGTAGGTCACCTTGCCGGGATTTTGCTTGGCGAAATCGACGACGTCCTTCCAGGTCTTGAACTGGGACTCGGAGCTGGTGGTGACGCCGAAGGTGTAGCCGGTGAGATGCACGATGTAGCTGAAGTCCTTGGCGGGATCCCACGACACTTCCTGCATCAGCGGCAGCCGGAACACCGTGATCGGCAGTTGCGCGATGGTGTAGCCGTCGGGCTTGGCGGCGGCGGCCATGGTGGCCGGGCCGACCGTGCCGCCGCCGCCGGCCTTGTTGTCGACCGCGATCGGCTGGCCGATGATCTTCGAGGCGCTGTCGGCGATGGCGCGCATCGCGATGTCGGTCGAACCGCCGGCCGGCCAGGGCACGATCAGGGTGATCGGCTTGGTGGGATAGTCCTGCGCACCGGCGCTGGCAGCGACAAGCGCGCCGAGCGTCGCCAGGATAATCGTTAAACTCTTGTTGCGCCGAAGCATCATCAATTCCTTCCCGTTGCGGCTTCCCGGCACGGGAAACCGCCATTGTTGTTATTTGACGTGAATTCAATCTTTCCCGAAAACGGCGGGTAAGAAAAGCAGGTAAATCAGCTTTCGGCGCTGACAATAAGCACCAATGCCGCCTGAGGAGCCATCTGCGACATTAAGTCTGCGGTCACTATTGCACATCGCGCGGAATGATCTCCGGCGTCGGGAGAGCCTTGCGGACAGGGCCTCTTCACGCCAAGATGGCGGCGATTTCCGCGTCACGGGAAAAAACCAGCTTGAAGCATGCCGCCTCATCGCCGAGCCAATCGGATGCCGACATTGTCAGGACTTTCGAGGGAATTCCCGCCCTGCTCGAACAGGATCCGGCGCTGATCGCCCGCGGCCGCACCCTCGACTGCGAATGCCTGCTTGGGCCGACCGATCACCCGTTTCATGTCTCGATCCAGGCGGGGCGGATCACCGACCTGACGCCGGCGCCGGTGCTGATGCGGTCCTGGCGTTTTTCCTATCGCGCATCGCCCGCGGCCTGGGCGGAGTATTGGAAGCCGGCACCCCGGCCGGGCTGGCACGATCTGCTGGCATTGACCAAGCGCGAACAGGCCACGCTTGAAGGCGACCTGCATCCGTTCATGACCCATCTGCAGTATTTCAAGGATGTGCTGGCGCTGCCCAGGGCCCATCGTCTCGCGGAGCCGATATGACCGGCGATATCGAGCCGATGGTCGGCCGCTACGTCCATGTCGACATCGACGGCGAGACGCATCGGATCTATTTCGAGGAGAACGGCGAGGGCATCCCGCTGGTGTGCCTGCACACCGCGGGCTCGGATGGACGGCAGTGGCGGCATCTGCTCGCCGATGAGGAGTTTGCCAGGAAATTCCGCATCATTGCCTTCGACATGCCCTGGCACGGCAAATCCAATCCGCCGGCGAGCTGGCGGGGTGAGGAATATCGGCTCACCACCGCCCGCTATACCGAGACGGTCCGCGCGTTCTGCAAGGCATTGCGGCTGGAAAAGCCCGTCGTGATCGGCTGCTCGATCGGCGGCCGCATCGTTCTCAATCTGGCGATCGACCATGCCGCCGAGTTCCGCGCGCTGATCGGCCTGGAAGCCGCCGATTTTCAGGCGCCGTGGTACGATACCAGCTGGCTGCACCGGCCCGACGTTCACGGCGGCGAAGTCTGCGCCGCGCTGGTGTCCGGCCTGATCGCGCCGCAAAGTCCCGAGGTCGCGCGCCGCGAAACGCTGTGGGCCTACATGCAAGGCGGGCCGGGCGTCTTCAAGGGCGATCTCTACTTCTACCGGGTCGATGGCGATCTGCGCGGCCGGGTCGAGAAGATCGATACTAAAGTATGCCCGCTCCATCTGCTCACCGGCGAGTATGATTTTTCCTGCACGCCGGAAGACACCAAACGGACCGCTGCCGCAATCAGCGGCGCCCGTGTTACCATCATGGAACAGCTCGGTCATTTTCCGATGAGCGAGAACCCCGAACAATTTCGCCGCTACATCGCACCGGTTCTCGGTGAAGTCCTCAAGCAGTCGATATCCACCCAACAAGGAGTACACGCATGAAACGCAGATACATCATTGGCACCACACTTGCCGCCGCGCTATGCGCGGGACCGGCGATGGCCCAGGAGCTCACGGGCACGCTGAAAAACATCAAGGAC
>CAVUNF010000027.1:0-16452 GCA_963742695.1 uncultured Alphaproteobacteria bacterium | reverse complement strand
AGCCGGGGAACGGCCGAGGGACAACGATGAGCGCTGACAGCAACGTAAAACTCCGCCTCAACAATTCCGAATTGTGGGGCGGCCTGATCGGGCTCGCGCTCGGCGGCTTCGTGATCTGGTCCGGGCTCAAGCTCAAGCTCGGCACCATCAACGATCCCGGCTCCGGCTATGTGCTGTTCTATACCGGCCTGCTGATGTGCGTGTTTGCCGTCTCGATCATCGTTGCGGCGATCACCGAAGGCGGGCCGACCTTCGCTTCGCGCTGGCAAGGCGCCAGCTGGACCAAGCCGCTGCTGGTGATCGCCTGCCTGATCGGATTTGCCTTCGCGCTCGACAAGATCGGATTCCTGCTGTCGGCAATCCCGCTGATGCTGCTGTTGTTGCGCCTGATCGACCCGGTGCGCTGGACACTGGCGATACCGCTGGCGGTGTTCACCCCGCTCGGCGTCTGGTGGGTTCTCAAGCGCCTGCTCCTGATCCAGTTGCCTTCGGGCATCTTTGAAATCGGCTGACCGGACCCGCACGCATGGATGTACTCCTCAATGTCGCGCAGGGTTTCGGTGTCGCGCTGCAGCCGATCAACCTGCTCTATTGTTTTATCGGCGTGTTTATCGGCACGCTGGTCGGCGTGCTGCCCGGCATCGGCCCGATTTCGGCGATGTCGCTGCTGCTCCCCATTACGCTGTCGGGCACGCCGGAATCCGGCATCATCATGATGGCGGGCATCTATTACGGCTCGATGTATGGCGGCTCGACCACGTCGATCCTGGTCAATATTCCCGGCGAAGCCGCCTCGGTGGTGACCTGCATCGACGGCCATCAGATGGCGAAGCAAGGCCGCGCCGGTCCCGCGCTCGGCATCTCGGCGCTGGGATCCTTTATCGCCGGACTTCTCGCTGATCGCATTGATGCTGATCGCGCCATCGCTGGCCAGCGTCGCGATCGCGTTCGGGCCGGCGGAATATTTCAGCCTGATGGTGCTGGGGCTGGTGGTCCTGACGTTCCTGACGCAGGGATCGATGGCCAAGGCGCTGCTGATGGCCTGCATCGGCATCGTGCTCGGCCTGATCGGGCTGGACAGCATCACGGCGATGCCGCGGCTGACATTCGGCCGCCTCGAGCTGATCGACGGCATCGGCCTGGTGCCGGTGGTGATGGGCCTGTTCGGCGTCGCCGAAGTGCTGATCAATACCGAACAGGTCATCAAGCGCGACATCATCAACGCCAAGATCACCCAGCTGTTGCCGAGCAAGGCGGACTGGAAAGTCAGCGCCGGACCGATCTCGCGCGGAACGGTGCTCGGCTTCTTTCTCGGAATTCTGCCCGGCGGCGGCGCCGTGATCTCTTCGTTCGCGTCCTATGCGCTGGAGAAACGGCTATCGAAGACCCGGAACGCTTCGGCAAGGGCGCGATCGAGGGCGTCGCGGGTCCCGAAGCCGCCAACAACGCCGCCGCGGGCGGCGCGTTCATTCCGCTGATGACGCTCGGCATTCCGCCCAACGTGGTGATGGCGCTGCTGCTCGGCGCCTTCGTCATTCACGGATTGCAGCCCGGCCCGCTTCTGATCACGCAGAACCCGGGATTGTTCTGGGGCATCGTCGCCAGCATGTATATCGGCAACGTCATGCTGCTGGTGCTCAATTTGCCGCTGATCGGGATGTGGGTTCAGCTGCTGAAACTGCCCTACAATATCCTGTTCCCGCTGATCATCCTGTTCACCATCATCGGCGTCTATTGCTCCAGCAACAACGTGTTCGACGTCTATGTCATGATCGCGTTCGGCGTGATCGGCTACTTCATGCGCAAGATCGGCTACGAACCCGCGCCGCTGGTGCTGGCGTTCGTGCTGGGGCCGATGCTGGAGAACAATTTGCGCAAGTCGCTGATTCTGTCGCAGGGCGATCTCTTCACCTTCGTGCAGCGCCCGATCTCGGCGGTGTGCCTGGTGCTGGCGGTGATCCTGCTGATCGGGCCGTTGCTGCCGTCGTTCCGCAAGAAGCGCGAACTGGTGGCGCTGGACGAAGGCGTCTAGCTCAGAGCAGCTTGGCGCGCACGAACAGCGCCCTCAGCGCATTGGTCGCCTGCACGCTCATCATGCCATTTTCGGCGGCCGCCTCGAGCGCGACCCTTGCATCGTTGTGGAGCGACTTGAATTCCATCCACTCGACCGTGTTCAGGCTCTCGATGAACCCATAGGCCTCGCCGACGGTCGCGATCGCAACGGTCTGGCCGTTCAGCTTGACGCGGAACGTGGCCCGCAACGGCGTTTGGGATTTTGATACGTCGCTCATCGCAATACCGTTGTGCAACGCTTACACCAAAGTCAATTCACTTCGTCGGTTCCGTCAGCGCCGCATCGCCTGGCGCGGAACCCGTCGATTTGAGCAATCCTGAACTTACCAGCGACCACAGCGCGCGCGGCATCTCGCCGAGATCCCAGAACAGACCCGCCATGATGCCGAGCGCTTCTTCCGTGACCGACAGCAGGATGTGCTCATTGGGCGCATGCTGGGAGCAGCCGGGATAGGAGTGCGGCACCCAGATCGTCGGCAAGCCAGCGCTTCGGAGAACACATCATTGGGCAGCGCGCCGCCGAAATTCGGCAGCACCGCGGGCGCTTTTCCCGTGGTCCGCCGGATCGACTCCGCGGCCCAATTGATCCACGGACTGTCGAAATCGGTTCGCGAGGCAGCAAAGCCCTGCGCCATCCGCACCTCGACCATCGGAAACCCGTGCTCGCGCAGATGCTTCCTCACCGCATCGGCAATTTGCTCTGACGACCTCGTGCCGACCACGAAGCGAAGCTGCAGGACGGCATGCGCCTCGCCCGGAATGGCGTTGGCGGGCTTTTCGATGTTGCCGGACGACATCGCCAGCACTTCGAGCGTGTTCCAGGCATAAACCCGCTCGGCGGCCGACAGCCCTTCCTCGCCCCAATTCTCCGACAGCGCCGGCTCGTCGGCGCGTCGGCTCGATCTGCACATCGGCCAGTGTGGCGCGGATCTGGTTCGAAATCCGCGGCGGCTTCAACGCGTCCAGCAACAACCGCCCCTTGCCATCGACAAGGCTGGCGATGGCGCTGGCCAGGATGGTCGCGGGATTGGCCAGCAGGCCGCCCCAATTGCCGGAATGATGTCCGCCGTCGCGCAAGCGCACATCGAGATGAATCCGCACGCCGCCGCGGCAGCCGAGGAAGATGGTGGGGCGATCGGCGGAAAGCCGCGGCCCGTCGGAGGCCAGAAACAGATCGGCCTTGAGTTCATCGCGCAAGGATTCGCAGACCTGCCGCAAATCCGGCGAGCCGATCTCCTCGCCGGTCTCGATGATGAATTTGACGTTGAAGCCGAGCCGGCCGCCGCGCGCCTCGCGCACGGCCGACAGCGCCGCCATGTTGATGCTGTGCTGGCCCTTGTTGTCGGCGGTGCCGCGGCCATAGACGCGGTTGTCGACCACGGTGGTCCGCCACGGATCGAGATTGTCGCGCCATTCGCCGACCATGCCGTCGACGACGTCGCCATGCCCGTACGTCAGAACGGTCGGCACTGACGCGCTCTCGCGATACTCCGCGAGCAGATATGGACATTTTCCGCTCGGCGATTCGATCAGCCGGGTCGAGAACTCCAGTTGCGAAAATGCCGGTTGCATTTCCTGCTCGAGATAGGCGCGAAGCGCGTCCTTTCGTTCGGGATTCTGACTCTCGGTCCGATAGGCGACCCGGCGGTCGAGATCGGCGAGAAATTCTCCGGATTGAAGCTTTTGGCGCGCTGCGGCGACGGCATCGGCTCTGGTCATGTCTTGCTTTTTCCCGGATCGCGAAGCGCTGAGTTGACCCAACGTATCGGGAGACGACACCGGCCGGAAGTGGGCTCGATGCAGACGATTTGGCGGCCGCGCTTCCGCCGACCTGGCCCTCCAACCAAAATATCGAAAACGAGCCCATGCAAAGATAGCTGCACCCCGCCGGGATCGCCGCATTGTCCGCCAAATTTGACACGTCGGGCAAATCAGGGGCACTAGTCCATCGTCGCGCCATTTGCGGAAGCGCCCGAGGGCCCTGCCCCGGCGCGATGACAGGCCAACTCCCGACAATCCTGATTTGCACCGGCTCGCTCTGGCGAAGGATCGCTCGCGGGTTGCGCAACCGCGCGCGCTTCGTGGCGGGCTGCCAAAACATCGCAAAAGGCCTTGCCAAAGCCTGCCGGAGTGCAACAATTTCAAATCAACAGCCCGAGGCGTTCTCATCATGAAAAAACAAATCCGGCTCAACGCCTTCGCCATGAACTGCGTGGCGCATCAATCGCCGGGGCTGTGGACCCATCCGCGCGACCGCACGTCGGACTATAACCGGCTGCCGTACTGGCTCGATCTGGCAAAAACGCTGGAGCGCGGCCGGTTCGACGGGCTGTTTCTCGCCGACGTGCTCGGCGTCTACGACGTGTTCGGCGGCAATCCGGACGCGGCGCTGCGCAACGCCACGCAAACGCCGTGCAACGATCCGCTGCTGCTGATCCCGGCGATGGCCAGCGTGACCGAACATCTCGGCTTTGGCGTGACGTCCAACCTGTCCTACGAGCCGCCCTATACGTTTGCCCGAAGGATGTCGACGCTCGACCATCTCACCGAGGGCCGGGTCGGCTGGAACGTGGTGACCGGCTATCTCGACAGCGCCGCGCGCGGCGCCGGCAAGGAAAAACAAACCGGGCATGACGACCGCTACGAGATCGCCGACGAATATATGGAGGTGGTCTACAAGCTGTGGGAAGGCAGCTGGGAGAACGACGCGGCGCTGCGCGACCGGCAGCGCGGCATCTTCGTCGATCCCGCCAAGGTGCATCGCGTCGAGCACGCCGGAAATAATTATCGCGTCGACGCCATTCACCTCAGCGAGCCGTCGCCGCAACGAACGCCGGTGCTGTATCAGGCCGGCACCTCGCCGCGCGGCCGGCAGTTCGCCGCCGACCATGCCGAATGCGTGTTCATGTCGGGCCCCTCGGCCAAGATCATCGCGCCGCGCGTGTCGGCCATTCGCGAGCTCGCCGCCAAGGCCGGCCGCAACCCCGCCGAGATCCTGATGTTCAGCATGTTCACCATCATCCTGGGGCGAACCGAGGCCGAGGCCAAAGCCAAATACGACGACTATCGCAGCCACATCAATCCCGAGGGCGCGCTGACGCTGATGTCCGGCTGGACCGGCGTCGATTTCTCGACCTACGATCTCGACCAGCAGGTTCGTCACGTCGAAAACGACGCCGGGCGCAGCGCGATGGACAACATCACCCGCGCCGATCCGGACCGGATCTGGACCGTGCGCGAGGTGGCCCAGCATGTCGGCATCGGCGGCATCGGCCCTGTCGTGGTCGGCACGCCCTCGAAAGTCGCCGACGCGATCGAAGCCTGGTTCGACCAGACCGATGTCGATGGCCTCAACGTGCCGTTTGCGATTTCGCCCGGCGATTTCGAAGATATCAGCGATATGCTGGTGCCGGAATTGACCCGGCGCGGACGCTACAAGGAGGCCTACGCCGAGGGCACGTTGCGGGAAAAACTGTTCGGCCAGGGGCGCGCGCGGCTAGAGGCGCCGCATCCGGCGGTGCGGTATCGGCCGGGCGTGACGGATGGATAACGGACGGCTAATGCTCTCAAAGGGTATCGAGGGCAAGCGCCGGACGTATCGGCCGACTAACTAAATTCACAAATGCCAAGTAAGCAGCAAAACGTTTTTGGACCGACGGAGATCAAATCATGGACGCTGACCGGCTCTTTATTGAAAGATGCAAGCAGCTTGAAAAACTGATGACGTCTCATGACGAGTTAGAGCTACTCGATTTGTCGGCGGTATTGCGTCAAATACTAGTTGACGACCACCCGCTCGTTCTAAAGCCAACGCTGCACACCGGCTTAAGCTGAAGTTCAAGGCGGGTGCGTTCCGAGAACAAAATCCTGGTCAATTCCAAGGCTTCCAATCATTAGAAGATGGTTTTGATCCTGATACCCGCCCGCCGGGCGGTCCTTCGGTGGAAGTTGACGTTGCAGGGCTGTTGAAACAGCCAATTTTAGTAATCAATCAAACTGTCCATACCGTGCAAGACGTCATTAAGTTCGCCGCGAACGTTGCCGGTGGCGTACATCAAACTAATAACCCAAAAGATCGGCAAAAACTAATAGCGGAATTTTCCGCTCATTTTGCCATAGGCGGTTTACCTGCGGGAATACGCCAACTGAAAGCTATCGCGCGAGTATTTTTAAAGGGCGCAACGCCCCTCATTTCTGCAATCGATGAGCTTTACCCCTAGGAACTATTCTCTTTTTGTTTTGAGCTGCTCTTACCTTTAGCTTTCAACTACTCCTCGGCGGCTTTGACCTCGTGCGCACGAGAGCGCTCACAGCGGCTTGTTCCTTCTAATTCGCCGTTTTCGCCCGACCACCGTCACAGATACGTCAAAACCGGTGGCCTTGCAGGTCGGTTGCGTTCCGAGGCTCGCTTGAAGCGTTATCTCGCGGAGTTTGATTTCCGCTACAATAACCGCACGGCTCTCGGCGTCACCGATGGGGAACGGACGGCGAATGCTCTCAAGGGTATCGATGGTAAGCGCCTGACGTACCGCAGCGCTAACTAAGATCGTTCACAGGAAACAATTTGCTCGTCGGTTCAAGGCGTGGCGGTGACGGAAGGCGAGAAATGTCAGGTCTTAAAAAGCTCTCGGCCCAGGAGTTGGACGATGCCATCAACCGCGTTGACCATCTCACGAAGGGTTGGCTGGACCCGTTGTCGGTCGACAATCTTCGTCTGCGATCGAACGCTATCTCAAAGCCGAATTTAGCATTTGCATGGAAATGCTCTTCCATGAAGTCGGTTTGGAAAACTATGTCGCCGTCTTGAGAGGAAAGGCGGCGGAGTTGATCAAGAAATCTCTCGGGCAATTGTTCCAACTCGAACTGGATCGGTATTTCGAAGACGACGCTCTTGAGGCTGTCGCAGCGGCAACGATTGTTCGGTGTTTGTCGATGATATCAAGGCGTTGCAGGCGCCAGTATGTCGCCTTTCCCAGCACTCTAAGGTTCTATCGCTCGGATGAATTTTCCGCGTCAGGGCCAATGCGCGCGAAGAAATTGGCGGCCTTCCCCTTGGAGAGGTTGCCCTCGCTCCAGTGTATGGGGAAGTATGTTTCCTGCAATACCGCTTCGGATGTATGCCCGGCGGCGACCACAAGACTTGTAGCAAGGTGTCGAATGCCCCGACCAGATTGTCAACAACATCCCCGATGTAGGCTCCGAAAATTTCGGAACCGCGTGTTTCACGCTGATCCTGTAAAGCTTGCTTGCGGGCTGCGTGTCTTCGTCGCAAACGATTTGGTACGGATCAAGAGCGACGAACGTCTTTATGGCTGCGCTGAGGTGGTTAAAGTGTTCCTTGGCCCTATGGACCTTCACAATCGAGCTTCTGAGCGGATGGCGAGCCATGACAAAATCCCAGAGTCGCGACTAGAGGCCACAAAGGCACTAATGGGCGCGTTGCTGCGCCAGCCAACCAAGCAACATTACGAGTTGAAAGTGAAAGCCAAGAGTACCGCTGCAAAGAAACGTACGCCCCCTCAAAAGACGGTCTCAAAACGACAAACAATGCAGCGGAAAATATCTTCTCTGGTTTGGCTCGGGACGGGGCGCAGGGCGAACTCCGAGCCGTGGTGAACACCGAGCACAAGGGGCAAAGGTAATCAGCTCCGCGCTTGACCGGAAAATCCACCGCACGCTTAAGCGCCATGCGCGCCTTTTGGCGTTCCGCCTCTACCTTCACCTTCTGTTTCTCGATCTCCGAAAGCTGCTGATCAATTCGTTACCGTCGCCGCAAGATGGTCGGCGTACTCAACCGCCTTCTGCTTCATATGTTCAATAATGCTCGTCATTGGCGCATCTCCGGCCCCCTTAAAGGTGAGCCGTGAGATCTGTCAAGCATACAATTCCGTTAAAGATGGATGCTTCGCATCGCTCGCAACGACGGTCTCACACCGTCCCGTCGACCACCACTTCGATCAGTTTCGGCCCGGGCCGGCTGAACGCCGACGTCAGCGCGGACTTCATTTCCTTCGGATCGGCGATCCGCATCGCCTCCAGCCCGAGCGATTTTGCGAGGCCGGTGAAATCCACCTTGCGGATCGACGAAATCCATGCCGACATAATGATCGTCGCCGTGGAACGCGAGCAGCCGCTGCTTGATGATGCGGTAGCCGCCATTGTTGGCGATCACGAAGGTCAGCGGCAGCTTGTGATGCGCCGCGGTCCACAGCGCCTGGATCGAATACATCGCGCTGCCGTCGCCGGAGAAACACACCACCGGGCGATCGGGATTGGCGAGGCTGACGCCGACCGAGGCCGGCAATCCCCAGCCGATGCCGCCGGAGGCGAGCGCATGATAGCCGTAGCGGTCGCGATGCGGGCGCAGCGCGAGCGATCTGGCGCGACGAGGTCAGTCCCTCGTCGACCAGAATGGCGTTATCGGGCATCGCCTCGACCACCTGCAGCGCCAGCCAGTCCGGATCGATCGGCGAACGGTCGTCTGTTCTTGGAAATCTGCTCGACCACGTCGGCGCGCCGCGCCGTCCAGTTCTTCGACTTCAGCGCGGCGATGCCCTTTTTCGCGCGCGCCTCGAGTGCGGCACCGCCGGCCGACTTCAGCGCCGGAACCAGCACGCGCAGGGTTTCCTTGACATCGGCCTTGAGCGCGATCTCGGCGCCGTAATTCTTGGCGAGATCCCAATCGACCAGGCCGACCTGCACGATCGGCAAGACCATCCGGCTTTGGATCGACCTCGCTGTAAACCGACATCCGCAACGGATCGGCGCCGAGCACGATCATCAGGTCGTAGGGCGACAGCACCTCGCGCACCTGCTTCTGCAGACGCGACAGCGCGCCCATGAAGCACGGGCTTTCCGACAGGAATTGCGCGCCGTAGGGCGTCGAGCACTGGATACGCCGGCGCAGCCGAGTGTCTCCGCCAGCAAGGCGCGGCCTCGTGCAGCGCATCGCTCTTGACGATTTCGTCGCCGGTGATGATGACGGGATTTTGGGCTTTCAGGATGCGCTGCGCCAGCGCCTGCAACGACTTCGTCCGATGGCTTCACGCGCGTATCGACGCGGGTCGAGCGTCCGAGCTCGATGCCGGCTTCGGCATTGAGGATATCGCCGGGCAGCGAGATGAACACCGGCCCGGTCGGCGGCGTGGTCGCGATCTTGGCGGCGCGGCGCACGATCCGCGGCAGATCCTCCAGCCGCGTCACCTCGACCGCCCATTTCACCAGCGGCTCGGCCATCTGCACCAGCGGGCCATACAGCACCGGCTCCATCAGACCGTGGCCCTGCTCCTGCTGGCCGGCGGTCAGGATCATCGGCGTGCCCGTGAAGCTTGCGTTGAACAGCGAGCCCATCGCGTTGCCGAGCCCGGGCGCGACATGGACGTTGCAGGCGACGAGCCGGCCCGAGGCGCGGCTGTAGCCGTCGGCGATGGCGACCACCAGGCTTTCCTGCATCGCCATCACATAGGTGAGGTCGGGATGATCCTTCAGCGCATGCATGATCGGCAATTCGGTGGTGCCGGGATTGCCGAACAGATGCGTGATGCCCTCGTCCTTGAGCAGCGCGAGGAACGCCGAGCGCCCGGTGATGCGATTCATGAAGTCCTCCCGTGCCCGCGGCCGTTACCGTCGGGATATCCGCGACATCATGGCCGATCCGCGATGGCGAGATCAAGGAAGCGCGCTCATGGCTGCCCTGCGCCGGCAGTCGCGCGGCGGCGCATTGTATTGGCTAGCGGCTTTGATTGATAGTCCTTCCGGCATATCGCGCGCCGCCGATTGGCGACGCTGGCCCGATCTGGAGCGTTCCCTGCAATGTCGGAAGCTACTGGTACGGCGGCGACGCCATCACCGCACGATGGCCTGCCCGCCGAGCGCCGGCGCTGGGCCATCACCGCGATCTTCATCGCGCTCGCCGTGGCCTCGCTCGATACCGCGATCGCCAACATCGCGCTGCCCGCCATCGCCGCCGATCTTCACGTCAGCCCCGCCGACGTGATCTGGGTCGTCAACGTCTACCAGATCGCGCTGGTGGCGACGCTGCTGCCGCTCGGCGCGCTCGGCGAAATCGTCGGCCACGAGCGCGTCTATCTCGGCGGGCTGGCGCTGTTCACGCTGGCCTCGCTGGCCTGCGCGTTGGCGTGGTCGCTGGAGAGCCTGCTGGTGGCGCGCACGCTGCAGGGCCTGGGCGCCAGCGGGTTGATGAGCGTCAACGGCGCGCTGGTCCGCTTCGTCTATCCGAGCCGCCTGCTCGGCCGCGGCTTCGGCATACAACGCGCTGGTGGTCGCGACCGCGACCACGCTCGGACCGACGGTCGCCTCCGGCATCCTGGCGCTCGGACCATGGCCGTGGCTGTTCGCGATCAACATTCCGATCGGCTCGATCGCCGATCGCGATCGGCATCAAAACCCTGCCGCACACGCCGCGCGCCACCCATCGCTTTCGATTTCGTGGGCGCGGCGATGGCCTCCGGCTGCCTCGGTCTGTTCATCATCGGCATCGGCAGCGCGGCGCATCATGCCGCGACCGACGCTGGTGCTGATCGAACTGGCCGCCGCGCGTCGTGCTGGGCTGGTTCCTGCTCCGCCGGCAGGCCGACCATCCGGCGCCGATGCTGCCGATCGATCTGTTCCGGCGGCCGTTGTTCGCGCTGTCGGTGGCGACGTCGGTCTGCTCGTTCACGGTGCAGGGACTGGCGTTCGTCGCACTGCCGTTCTACTTCGAAGACGTCCTGCAGCGAACCCAGGTCGAGACCGGCCTGTTCATGACGCCGTGGCCACTGGTCGTCGCCATCATGGCGCCGATCGCCGGCCGGCTGTCGGATCGTTACCCGGTGGGCCTTCTCGGCGGCATTCGGCCTCGCGATGCTCGCCGCCGGAATGGTGCTGCTGGCGACGCTTCCGGCGCGCCGGGAATCGCCGACATCGTCTGGCGCATGGCTGGTCTGCGGCGCCGGCTTCGGCTTTTTCCAGGCGCCGAATTTGCGGGCGCTGATGTCGAGCGCGCCGGCGGGGCGCAGCGGCAGCGCCAGCAGCATGGTGGCCACCGCCCGCCTCACCGGCCAGACGCTTGGCGCGGCGCTGACGGCGTTGTGCTTCGGTCTCGCCGGCGGCGACGGCGCGGTGCTGGCGCTGGCGCTCGGCGCGGGGTTTGCCGCACTCGGCAGCGTGATGAGTTTTCTGCGGCTGATCGTCGTTCCGCGCGCGGGCTGATGTCGACATCGTCAGCGCAACGTCTGGATCAGGCTTTTGCCGGCTTGCGTGACGCCAAATGAAGCGGCGCGCGAGGGCTCAGAACATGCCCTCGAGATCGCTGCGCTTCTTCTTTTTCGAACGCTGCCAGACCACGCCGGGATAACCCTTCAGCGGCACCAGCGGCTCGCCGGCATAGGTCCACTCCTGCAGCTCCTCGATGGCGATATGATAGAGCGGCTGGCGGCCGGTGCGGCCGGCAAACAGCGCGCGCGGAATATTGACCATGTGCGGCGAGCGCGGGCGTTCGTAAGCGATCGGCGTGCCGCATTGCGCGCAGAAGCTGCGCACGGCTTTTGTCGCCTTGTCCTCGAAGCGCGTGATGCCCTTCTGGCCCTTGGTGACCCGAAAGCGCTTGCGCCAGCTGCCGACATAGGTGGCATAGGCCGCGCCATGCGCGCGCCGGGAGGCGGCCGAATGATCGTGCCAGGCCCAGAACACGGGCGTGTCGATTTCGAAGCAGACTTTGCCGCACAGGCATTGGCCTGTGGCGATGCCGGTTGGTTTTGCTGCTTTTGCCATTTGCGCGTTCCATCAAGGTAGTCATTCCGGGGCGATGCGAAGCATCGAACCTCAGATGTGCAATTGCACATCGGGGAATCTCCGAGATTCCGGGTCTGGTCCTTCGGACCATCCCGGAATGACGGTGTTATTGTCTCAAACCCTCTGCAACTCATCGTACTCCGCGTAATCCGTATAGCCCGCCGCGTCGCCGCCATAGAAGGTCGCGCGGTTGTACGGCGTCAGCGGATAACCGTTCTGCAGGCGCCGCGGCAGATCGGGATTGGAAATGAAGATGCGGCCGAACGCGATGGCGTCGGCGTGGCCGGCCGAGATCGCGGCATCGGCGGTTTCGCCGGTGAAGCCGCCGGCCGTGATCAGCACGCCGCGCCAGATCGGCCGGAACAGCACCATCGCCGAAGGCACGTTCTGCCAGTTGACCTCGGCGCGGCCGGACGCCGCTCGAGCGCGGCTCGACGAAATGCAGATAGGCCAACCCAAGCGCATCGAGCGCGGTGATGGCGTGGGTGTAGAGCGGCATCGGGTCGGGTTCGCTGCAATCATTGGCGACGCCGTAGGGCGACAATCGCACGCCGACGCGGTCAGCGCCCCAGACTCCGATCACGGCTTGCGTCACTTCCATCAGGAAACGCGTGCGGTTCTCGATCGAGCCGCCATAGCGGTCGGTGCGCAGATTGACGTGGGATTGCAGGAACTGCTCGATCAGATAGCCGTTGGCGCCGTGGATCTCGACGCCGTCGAACCCGGCCTTCAATGCATTTTCCGCCGCCTGCCGGTAGGCCTCGATCACGCCTGGTATCTCGGCGGTTTCGAGCGCGCGTGGCGTCTCATAGGTCGTGACTTTTCCGTCCGATGTCGCAGTCTTGAACGCATCCGAAATCGCCACCGCCGAAGGCGCCACCGGCAGCACGCCGCCGGGCTGGAACGAGGAATGCGAGACACGCCCGACATGCCAGAGCTGGAGAAAGATCACGCCGCCCTTGGCGTGAACCGCATCGACGACGGCGCGCCAGCCCTTGATCTGCGCCTCCGTGTAGATGCCGGGCACGCCGGGAGCGCCGAAACCGGTCGCCGCGATCGGCGAGGCCTCGGCGATCAGCAATCCGCCCGGTGTAGCGCGCTGCGCATAATATTCCGAATTGAGCGA
This sequence comes from uncultured Alphaproteobacteria bacterium, assembly GCA_963742695.1. GTDB lineage: Bacteria > Pseudomonadota > Alphaproteobacteria > Rhizobiales > Xanthobacteraceae > Bradyrhizobium. The sequence goes on along the minus strand of CAVUNF010000027.1, from coordinate 3,461 downwards.
CCGCGGCGCCGAGACTCGGCTTCTCCGCCCGCATCCGCGTCAGCGGCGCCAGCGCGACGCGATGCTTGAGCTGATAGGGACCGATCTTGAGTGGTGAAAACAACGAAGGAAAGTTCATGCCAGCCCCGGACTATGGTTGATACGGCTATGTAGCCGGTTCACACCATCCGGCAAAGGTTCGGCCGCGGCGATGGTGTCGAATGAAGACCTCCCATGCCATTTCGTGCATGGTGGGCTCGCCGGATTGCCATAGGTCGATTGTTTCGCAACAGGAGAAGCGCGTGCCCCATCCCGCCATGTCCCCCAACCATGTCGCCGTGATCACCGGCGGCGCCTCCGGCATTGGACTAGCCGCAGCGTTACGCTTTGCCGGGCTCGGCATGAAAGTCTGTATTGCGGATCTCGGCAGCGACCGGCTGGCGGAGGCGCAAGGAAAGCTCGTATCGGCCGCGCGCGGTGGCGCCGCCGATATCATGGCTGTTACCGTCGATGTCAGCCGCGTCGAACAGCTGTCGCGAGCTGGAGGCCACCGTGCAGAAGCGGTTCGGCGGCACCGATATCCTGATGAACAATGCCGGGATCTCGCCGGGCACCAAAATGTTCGGACCGCTGGAGAACTGGCAGCGCGTGTTCGCCGTCAACCTGTGGGGCGTAATTCATGGCACGCAGGTGTTTGCGCCTGATATGATCGAGCGCGGCCGCCCCGGCCTCATCATCAACACCGGCTCGAAGCAGGGCATCACCACGCCGCCCGGCGAGCCCGGCTATAATGTCACCAAGGCCGGCGTGAAGGCGTTCACCGAAGCGCTGCAGCACGAGCTGCGCAACACCGCGGGCAACCAGATCAGCGCGCATCTGCTGATCCCCGGCCATGTCTTCACCGGCCTCACCGCCCGCGGCCGCAGCGAGAAGCCGGCTGGCGCGTGGACGCCGGAACAGACCATCGACTTCATGGTGACGCGGATCGACGCCGGCGATTTTTACATCCTCTGCCCCGACAATGACGTGCCGCGCCGGCCTCGACGAGCGGCGCATGCAGTGGGCGGCCGGCGATATCATCGAAAACCGCCCCGCGCTGTCGCGCTGGCATCCGGATTATGCCGAGGCGTTCAAGCGGTTTGTGGAGGAGGGGTAGGTCCGTCGCTGCCACCACATCCCGCCCTCATCCTGAGGAGCGCGCCCCTTGCGCGCGTCTCGAAGGATGGATGCGAGGAAGGCGCTCGCAGCCCATCCTTCGAGACGCCGCGCGAAGTCGCGCGGCTCCTCAGGATGAGGTGACTATTCGCGGTGCTGGCGGAGGGGTCCTCTACAGCGTCTCTTGCTTCTGCCCGCATTGCTTGCAGTTGAATTTCACCCTTGTGGCGCCTTTTTCCGCCTGTATGCGGTTCGGCGCGCCGCATTTTCCGCAGGTGGTCTCGATGCGGGTATTGCCCTGCTTGATGACCAGCGCCTTCTTTTCCATGGTTTCGCGGATCAGGCGCTCGGCCTCCTCGCGCATCGCCTGTTTATCCATCTACTCGCACCTGTGCTGAAAACGCGAAGCGCCTTATAGCACCGGCATCGTATTTTTAACACCGCGTGCGAAAAAATCGACCTGAAAGTCCAGGCGGCACCGGATGCAAACGGCGGATGATGAAAGCACCCGCCGTCCGCCTTCGCCAGCTCCGCGCCACAGTTACGCGGCCTTGGAAACTTCCATCAGCAGGCGTTCGGCCTTGGCGTCTTCGATGCGGTTCACCATCCGGCCGCTCTCATGCATGTCGCGGATGGTCTTGGTCAGGGTGACGCAGGACTGAAGCAGCATGATGACGCCCATCGACAGATAGCCCTTCATCCAGAGATCGATCGGCAGATAGAAGACGCCGATGGCGACCATGAAGGCGGAGGCGGCGAACGAAAAATAGGTGAAGGTGACCCAGGCGTTGCTGTGGGGTTGGACATTCTGGTTCATGATAGTCTCCTGTGTGTGTGCGTTTGAGATTGGTGTTGTGAAGTTCAAGTCTGGTTCAGGCAGTCTGCGTGCGTTTGGCGTTCAGCCGTGCGAGCACGTCGTCCGCGGTCGACTTCAGTCGTGGTCCAAAGCCCTGTTCTGCGAGCTTTTCGGCGGTCGCCAGCGGACCGCTGGCGGCATCGATTTCGATCAGGGCTTCGTCGGCGGCCTGGGCCTCGATCTGCCGCTCGCGCAGACGCTTCAACGTCTTCTCCGCCTCGGGCAGCGTGGATTCGTAAGGCAGTGCGGCTTCCACCCCGCCCCGGCGCAATACGCGGACCGCTTCAGTGGCGCGCGCCAGACGACGGCCGCGATCGAGGTCGGTGATGCGCGCCTCGGCACTGCCGACCTGGCGCTTCAGGCGGGCGATCTCCGAAGCGAACAAGGTTCGCGCGGTCATCGCGGCGTCGCGATCGGCCTCGAGCGTGGCGATCGAGTGCGCCGCCTCGCGGGCGAGATCCTCGCGGCCGCCATCGAGCGCGGCGACAGTGCGAAGTTCGAGGTCGGCGATGCGGGCGACGGTGGCGTCGAGGCGGCGGCCCTCCATTTGATCCTGCGCCATGGCCAGCGCCAGCGTCCGCTTGGAGCGCTCGACGGCGGCGGCCGCGTCACGCAGCTGCTGGTCGAGGATGAGAAGCGCCGAGCGGTCTTCCAGTTCTTCCCCCGCTGCAGCCACGCTGCCCCGGAAGAGCGTCAAAACAGTTTTGAACATTTGCAACTCCCTGTGTTATGAGCAGTGCTCATGAATCAGGTATAGCACCGCTGTGAGCGTTGCTCAAGTATTATTTGAGCGTTGCTCAAGAAAATGGTGAAAAATGTCTAAAGCTTTGGAAAGACGAGATAAACTTCGAGAATCCCTGATCGAAGCCGCCGAGCAGAGCATCTCCGCTGGCGGTTTGGCCGGCCTGAAGACCCGGGATCTGGCGCGACGAATCGGCTGCGCCAACGGCGCGGTCTACAACCTCGTCGCCGACATGGACGAACTGATCCTGCTGGTGGGATCGCGGACGCTGGCTAGGCTGGATGCCGCCCTCACCGCCGCCGAAAGCAGCGGCCCGGCGTTGCCGGCCGAAGTGCTGGTTCGAATCGCCGTGGCCTATTGCGATTTCGCCGCCGAAAATCTCGAACTCTGGCGCGCGCTGTTCGAACACCGCATGACGCCCGGCAAACAGATTCCGGAATGGGCCGTCAGCCAGCAGATGGATCTGTTCCGGCATATCTTCCACCCGCTCGCCGCGTTGCTGCCGTCGCAGCCGGCAGCGGAACTTGAAGTCACGGCGCGCAGTCTTTTCTCGGCGGTGCACGGCATGGTGCTGCTCGGCCTCGAACAAAAACTGATCGCGGTGCCGGTCGACGCGTTGCGGGCGGAAATTGCCGTGATCGTGCGAGCCGTAATCAAGGGGCTTGTTGCAAGAGCCTGATCCGGTACACGCTTACGTCTCGACAATCACATAACTATCCTCAACGTGCA
>CAVUNF010000026.1:0-80432 GCA_963742695.1 uncultured Alphaproteobacteria bacterium | reverse complement strand
TCCTGCCGCAGTTCGTCGGCTTGGTGTTCGGCGTCTACAACGGCCAGAAGCATGTGCCGGTATCGGTCAACGAGGAAATGGTGGGCCACAAGTTCGGCGAGTTCTCGCCGACCCGGACCTTCCACGGCCATTCTGGCGACAAGAAAGCCAAGAAGGCTTGAGGACTAAGTTATGAGCAAACCAAAGCGCGAACGGAGCCTCCCGGAAAACGAGGCCAAGGCGATTGCCCGGATGCTGCGCGTCAGCCCGCAGAAGCTAAATCTTGTCGCGCAACTGATCCGCGGCAGGAAGGCTTCGGCAGCACTTGCCGACCTGCAGTTTTCGCGCAAGCGGATCGCTGTCGACGTCAAGAAGTGCCTGGAATTGGCGATCGCCAACGCCGAGAACAATCACGACCTCGATGTCGACGATCTGATCGTCTCCGAGGCGCATGTCGGCAACGGCATCGTCATGAAGCGTTTCGCACCGCGCGGCCGTGGCCGTTCGGGTCGTGTCTTTAAACCATTCGCGCAGCTGACGATCGTTGTTCGTCAGGTTGAGGCCGAGGCTAACGCCTAATCGGCGCAGGAGAGAACGATGGGTCAAAAAATCAATCCAATCGGACTGCGTCTGGGCATCAACCGGACGTGGGATTCCCGTTGGTTCGCCGGCAAGAACGAGTACGGCAAGCTGCTGCACGAGGACGTCAAGATCCGCGAGATCCTGCACAAGGAATTGAAGCAGGCGGCGGTAGCCCGGATCGTGATCGAGCGTCCGCACAAGAAGTGCCGCGTGACGATCCATTCGGCGCGTCCCGGCGTCGTGATCGGCAAGAAGGGCGCCGACATCGACAAGCTGCGCAAGCGGGTTGCCGATATCACCGCGTCCGACGTCGTCATCAACATCGTCGAAATCCGCAAGCCGGAGCTCGACGCGACCCTGGTCGCCGAATCGATCGCCCAGCAGCTCGAGCGCCGCGTCGCGTTCCGCCGCGCCATGAAGCGCGCGGTGCAGTCGGCGATGCGTCTTGGCGCCGAGGGCATTCGTATCAATTGCTCGGGCCGTCTCGGCGGCGCCGAAATCGCGCGCATGGAATGGTATCGCGAAGGTCGGGTGCCGCTGCACACGCTGCGCGCCGATATCGATTACGGCGTGGCGACGGCTTTCACCACGTTCGGCACCTGCGGTGTCAAGGTCTGGATCTTCAAGGGCGAAATCCTCGAGCACGATCCGATGGCCCAGGACAAGAAAATGGCCGAGGGCGACACCTCGCGGCCGCGTCGCGACGCTGCTTGAGCGCAATAGAGAAGGTTTGAGGGCGTAAGCCATGATGCAACCAAAGAAAACGAAGTTCCGGAAGGCGCATAAGGGCCGTATCCACGGCGTTGCGACTTCGGGCGCGACGTTGTCGTTCGGTCAGTTCGGCCTGAAAGCGATGGCGCCAGAGCGCATCACCGCCCGTCAGATCGAAGCCGCGCGCCGCGCGCTGACCCGTCACATGAAGCGCGCCGGGCGGGTCTGGATCCGCATCTTCCCGGACGTGCCGGTATCGAAGAAGCCCGCCGAAGTCCGCATGGGCTCCGGCAAGGGTACGCCGGAATTGTGGGTGGCGCGGGTCAAGCCCGGCCGCGTGATTTTCGAAATCGACGGCGTCACCGTGCAGACCGCGAAAGAAGCGCTGTCGCTCGCCGCCGCCAAGCTGCCGATCAAGACGCGCTTCGTCGCGCGCATTGCGGAATAGGGAAGTGGTCATGGCCGAGATGAAAACCGCCGATATCCGCGCAATGAGCCCCGATCAGATGGACGACGCCGTCCTCAATCTGAAGAAGGAGCGTTTCAACCTGCGCTTCCAGCGCGCCACCGGGCAGCTGGAGAACACCTCGCGGCTGCGTGAAGCGCGCCGTGACATCGCCCGCATCAAGACCATCGCCGCGCAGAAGCGCGACGCGAAGAAGTAAGGGGCCGACATGCCGAAACGTACGCTTCAGGGTGTGGTCGTCAGCGACAAGCAAGCCAAGACGGTTGTGGTGCGCGTCGATCGCCGCTTCACCCATCCGATCTACAAGAAGACGATTCGCCGCTCGAAAAATTACCACGCGCACGACGAGAACAACGAGTTCAAGCCGGGCGACCAGGTGTGGATCGAGGAAAGCAAGCCGATCTCGAAACTGAAGCGCTGGACCGTGGTCCGGGGCGAACAGAAGAAAACTGCCTAAGGTCGATCCGGCTCCGCCGGGCGACTTCTGGGAAAATTTTAGGCGCAACTTCGCGCATCAAAAAGAGGACGAGGTGCATCAATGATTTAGATGCAGACCAACCTCGACGTGGCCGATAATTCAGGCGCACGCCGTGTCATGTGCATCAAGGTGCTTGGGGGCTCCAAGCGCCGCTATGCCACCGTGGGCGACGTTATTGTCGTGTCGATCAAGGAAGCAATTCCGCGCGGCAAGGTGAAGAAGGGCGACGTGATGAAGGCTGTCGTGGTGCGGGTCCGCAAGGACATCCGCCGCGCCGACGGCTCGGTCATCCGCTTCGACCGCAACGCCGCCGTGCTGATCAACAATCAGTCGGAGCCGGTCGGCACCCGTATCTTCGGGCCGGTGCCGCGCGAGCTGCGCGCCAAGAACCACATGAAGATCATCTCGCTTGCGCCGGAGGTGCTGTGATGGCTGCCAAGATCCGGAAGGGCGACAAGGTCATCGTGCTGAACGGGCGCGACAAGGGTCGCACCGGCGAAGTATTCGAGGTGCGTCCCGACGCCAACAAGGCGCTGGTCCGCGGCGTCAACCTCGTCAAGCGTCACCAGAAGCAGACCCAGGCGCAGGAGGGCGGCATCATCTCGAAGGAGTCGCCGATCCACCTGTCCAACATCGCGATCGTCGGCAAGGACGGCAAGCCGACCCGCGTGGGTTTCAAGATTCAGGCCGATGGCAAGAAGGTTCGTATTGCCAAGAGCTCGGGAGCAGAGATCGATGGCTGAGACAGCATACGTTCCGCGTCTGCGCGAACAGTTCGACAAGGAAATCCGCGGCAAGCTGACCGAGCAGTTCGGCTATGCCAACGTCATGCAGGTGCCGCGGCTGGACAAGGTCGTGCTCAACATGGGCATCGGCGAAGCCGTCAACGACCGCAAGAAGGCGGAGACGGCTGCGGCCGATCTCGCGCTGATCGCCGGCCAGAAGCCGATCGTGACCTATTCGCGCGTCGCCATCGCGACCTTCAAGCTGCGTGAAAACCAGCCGATCGGCGCCAAGGTGACGCTGCGCAAGACCAAGATGTACGAGTTCATCGACCGCCTGATCAACGTGGCGCTGCCGCGCGTGCGAGATTTCCGCGGCCTGAACCCGAAGAGCTTCGACGGCCGCGGCAACTATTCGCTCGGCATCAAGGAACACATCATTTTCCCCGAAATCGACTTCGACAAGATGGGGGAGACGTGGGGTATGGACGTCACGGTTTGCACCACGGCGCGGACCGACGACGAAGCTAGAGCATTGTTGAGCGCATTCAATTTCCCGTTCCGGCAGTGAGACGCAGGTAAAAGCCTCTCAAACGCGGAAACCCAGGAGCCAAGCATGGCAAAGAAGAGTTCGATCGAGAAGAACGACCGTCGCAAGCGGATGACCAAGAACGCAGCGCCCAAGCGCGCGAAGCTGAAGGCCATCATCGCCGACAAGAAGAAGCCGATGGAAGAGCGCTTCGCAGCGACGCTGAAGCTCGCCGAGATGCCGCGCAATTCGTCGGCGACCCGGATCCGCAATCGCTGCGAAATGACCGGTCGTCCGCGCTCGGTCTATCGCAAGAACAAGCTTTCCCGCATCGCGCTGCGTGAACTCGGCTCCAAGGGCCTGGTTCCCGGGCTCGTGAAGTCGAGCTGGTAAGGAGGGTCGGACATGTCAACGCACGATCCGATCAGCGATCTCATCACCCGCATCCGCAACGCCCAGATGCGCGCCAAGCCCAAGGTTTCGACCCCGGGCTCGAAGATGCGCGCCAACGTGCTCGAAGTGCTGAAAGAGGAAGGCTACATCCGTGGCTACGCCAGCGTCGAGCATGCGTCCGGCCGCAGCGAGCTTGAGATCGAGCTGAAGTATTTCGACGGCGAGCCGGTCATTCGCGAGATCGAGCGGGTATCGAAGCCGGGGCGCCGCGTTTATGCCTCGGTGAAGAACCTGCCGCGCGTCAACAACGGACTCGGAATTTCGGTGTTATCGACACCGAAGGGAATCATGGCTGACCACGCCGCGCGCGAAGCGAATGTGGGCGGCGAAATTCTCTTCACGGTGTTCTGAGGAAGGGATCGCTATGTCACGTATCGGCAAACGGCCTGTGACGGTGCCTTCGGGCGTTACCGCCACCGTCGAAGGACAGACCGTCAAAATGAAGGGCCCGAAGGGCCAGCTTCAGTTCATCGTGCACGACGACGTCGAAGTGAAGTTCGAGAACGGCGCGGTCAAGGTTGCGCCGCGGTTCGAGACCAACCGCGCGCGGGCGCTTTACGGCACCGCGCGGGCGCAGGTGGCCAACCTCTTGGCCGGCGTCACCAAGGGTTTCGAGAAGAAGCTCGAGATCACCGGCGTCGGCTATCGCGCGGCACTGCAGGGCAAGAACCTGCAGCTCGCGCTCGGCTACAGCCACGACGTCGTCTATGCGATCCCGGAAGGCATCGCCATCACGGTGCCGAAGCCGACCGAGATCGTCATCAACGGCAACGATATCCAGCGCGTCGGCCAGGTCGCCGCCGAGATCCGCAGCTACCGTCCGCCGGAGCCCTACAAGGGCAAGGGCGTGAAGTATTCCGATGAATTTATCTTCCGCAAGGAAGGCAAGAAGAAGTAACGGAGCCGGTCATGTCGAGACTCAAGATCACGAATGCCCGGCGCAAGCAAGCGCGTGCGGCTGTCGCTGCGCCGCACCGCCAGCGGTCGCCCGCGGCTGTCGGTATTCCGCTCGTCGAAGCACATCTATGCCCAGGTCATCGACGACCTGAAGGGCGAGACGCTGGCGTCGGCTTCTTCGCTGGAGAAGGCGATGCGCGAGAGCGGCAACACCGGCGCCAACATCGACGCCGCCAAGGCCGTCGGCAAGCTGCTGGCGGAACGCGCGGTGAAGAACGGCGTCAAGGAAGTCGTGTTCGACCGCGGCGGCTATCTCTATCACGGTCGCGTCAAGGCGCTGGCGGATGCGGCGCGTGAAAGCGGCTTGAGTTTCTAAAGGTTTGGAATTGAACGGATGCACGGACAGGGGCGATGAGCCTCTCAAGGCAAGTCTTTTAAGGATCGGAAAACACCATGGCAGGTGAACGCGAACGCGGTGGCGGCCACAGGGGCGGCCGGGAAGAGCGCGACAGCGAGTTCGTCGACAAGCTCGTCCACATCAATCGTGTGGCGAAGGTCGTCAAGGGCGGCAAGCGCTTCGGCTTTGCGGCGCTGGTCGTGATCGGCGACCAAAAGGGCCGGGTCGGATTCGGCCACGGCAAGGCGCGCGAAGTGCCCGAGGCGATCCGCAAGGCGACCGAGTTGGCCAAGCGCAATTTGACGCGCGTGGCGCTGCGCGAAGGCCGCACGCTGCATCACGATATCGCCGGCCGTCACGGCGCGGGCCGGGTCTATCTGCGCGCAGCACCGGCTGGTACCGGCATCATCGCCGGCGGCCCGATGCGCGCGGTGTTCGAGAGCCTCGGCGTCCAGGACGTGGTGGCGAAGTCGATCGGCTCGTCGAACCCCTACAACATGGTTCGCGCGACGTTCGATGCGCTGAAGCATCAGGATTTGCCGCGTTCGGTCGCGGCGCGCCGCAACATCAAGGTGTCCACCCTGCAGTCGCGCCGTGTCGGCGGCGACGCTGAAGTGGTGGCTGAATAAACAGACGCGCTTCGCAGCGCTTTTCGGAGTTAGAGACGATGGCCAAGGCCGCAAAGATGATCAAGGTCGAGCAGACCGGCAGCGCGATCCGCCGCCATCACTCGCAGCGTGCGACGCTGATCGGCCTCAAGCTCAACAAGATCGGCCGGGTCACCGAGCTGCAGGATACGCCTGCAGTTCGCGGCATGATCGCCAAGGTTCAACATCTCGTCCGCGTCGTCGACGAGAAATAGACTGGATGCGTGATCCCGAAAGGGGACCGGTTTTCGGTTGCGATCATGCGCCAAGGATAAAGGAAGCGAACGATGAAGCTCAACGATATCGCCGACAATGCCGGCTCGCGCAAAGAAGCGCATGCGCGTCGGCCGTGGCATCGGTTCGGGCAAGGGCAAGACCGCCGGCCGCGGCGGCAAGGGCCAGACCGCGCGTTCCGGCGTGCGCATCAAGGGTTTTGAAGGCGGCCAGATGCCGCTGCATCGGCGGCTGCCGAAGCGCGGCTTCAACAACATCTTCCGGGTCGAGTTCGCCGAGATCAATCTCGACCGCCTGCAGGATGCGATCGACGCCAAGCTGATCGACGCCAAGGACACCATCACGGTCGAATCGCTGGTCAAGGCCAAGGTGGTGCGGCGCCCCAAGGGCGGCGTGCGGCTGCTCGGCCGCGGCGAAATCAAGGCCAAGCTGACGATCGAGGTTCACGGCGCCTCCAAGTCCGCCATCGCGGCGGTCGAGAAGGCGGGCGGCACGGTGAAAATCCTGGCCCCGGTTGAAAAGGACGAAGGCGAGGCGGCGTAACATCTGCGTCATCGCCCGCCCCAGGCGGGCATCTGCGTGACAGGAAGATGGACTTATCGAAGCCGAGCACCAAATAATGTCCGGCGTCTGCTGAATGTCCCGCCCGGGACATGAAGCGCGAGGGGCGCGGGAGAAAGCCAAACATGGTCTCAGCAGCGGAACAACTGGCGGCAAACCTCAATTTTTCGGCGCTCGGCAAAGCCGACGAACTGAAGAAGCGCATCTGGTTCACACTGGGTGCGCTGCTTGTTTATCGGCTCGGCACCTATATCCCGCTGCCCGGGATCGATCCCGCGATCTGGGACCAGGTCTTCAAATCGCAGGCCGGCGGCATCCTCGGCATGTTCAACATGTTCGCCGGCGGCGGCATCAACCGCATGGCGATCTTCGCGCTGAACATCATGCCGTATATTTCGGCCTCGATCATCATTCAGCTGCTGACCACGGTGTCGCCGAAGCTGGAGGCGCTGAAGAAGGAAGGCGAGGCCGGCCGCAAGACGCTGAACCAGTACACCCGCTATCTGACGGTGATTCTCGCTCTCTTCCAGTCCTACGGCATCGCGGTCGGACTGCAGGGCGCCGGCAATGTCGTCAGCGAACCCGGCATGTTCTTTCTGCTCTCGACCACGATCACCCTGACCGGCGGCACCATGTTCCTGATGTGGCTCGGCGAGCAGATCACCTCGCGCGGCATCGGCAACGGCATCTCGCTGATCATTCTCGCCGGCATCGTCGCCGAGTTGCCGTCGGCGCTTGCCAGCATGCTGGAACTCGGCCGCCAGGGCGCGCTGTCCACCGGTCTCATTCTGGTGGTGATCGTGATGGCGGTGGTCGTGATTGCCTTCATCGTGTTCATGGAGCGCGCGCAGCGGCGGCTGCTGATCCAGTATCCGAAGCGCCAGGTCGGCAACAAGATGTTCGAGGGGCAGTCCTCGCATCTGCCGCTCAAGCTGAACACCTCGGGCGTGATTCCGCCGATCTTCGCGTCCTCGCTGCTGCTGCTGCCGACCACGGTTGCGAATTTCAATGCCGGCAAGGGGCCGGAATGGTTCCAGTGGCTCAACACGCAGCTCGGCCACGGCCGTCCGCTGTTCCTGTTCTGCTATCTGGCGCTGATCGTGTTCTTCGCGTTCTTCTATACCGCGATCGTGTTCAACCCGACCGAGACCGCCGACAATCTCAAGAAGCATGGCGGCTTCATTCCCGGCATTCGTCCCGGCGAGCGCACCGCCGAATACATCGACTATGTGCTGTCGCGCATCACGGTGCTGGGCGCGGCCTATCTCGCGGTCGTCTGTCTGATCCCCGAGGTTCTGATTTCCTATGCCTCGGTGCCGTTCTACTTCGGCGGTACGTCGCTGTTGATCGTGGTCAGCGTGACCATGGATACGGTGGCGCAGGTTCAGGGCTATCTGCTCGCCCACCAATATGAGGGGCTGATCAGGAAATCGAAGCTGAGAGGACGGCGCCGCTAGCGGCGTCGCGTCGCCTGCGCTTCGGTGCTGATCGCGGTTGGATTTTGAAATACGGGTGCGCGTCAGGTCGCTCACCAAGCCGGGGGGCGAATTCGGATGAGATTGATTCTTCTCGGGCCGCCGGGATCGGGCAAGGGAACGCAGGCCCAGCGGCTGGTTCAGCGCCACGGCATTGTTCAGCTCTCGACCGGTGAAATGTTGCGCGCCGCGGTGGCGGCGCAAACGCCGGTCGGCCTCAAGGCCAAGGACGTCATGGCCAGCGGCGGGCTGGTGCCGGACGAAGTCGTGATCGGCATCATCTCCGATCGGCTGGATCAGCCGGATGCGGCCAAGGGTTTCATCCTCGACGGTTTTCCGCGCACGGTGCCGCAGGCCGAGGCGCTGGATGATCTCCTGAAGAAGAAGCACATGAAGCTCGACGCCGTGATCGAGCTTCGCGTCAACGAAAGCGCGCTGCTGCAGCGGGTCGAGAACCGGGCCGCCGAGACGCGGGCGCGCGGCGAGGAAGTGCGGGTCGACGACACCCCGGAGGTGCTGACCAAGCGGCTGGCGAGCTACCGTTCGCTGACCGAGCCGCTGATTCACTACTATTCGGAGCGGCGCAAGCTGCTGACGGTCGACGGCATGATGACCATCGAGCACGTCACCCGCGAGATCAGCCGCATCCTGGCCGCGATCGGCGCGGTCGAGGCCAAAGCCGCTCAAAAGGCAGCCAAAGCCAAGCAAATCGCCAAGAGCGCCAAAAAGGTCGTCCAGACAGCGGTCAGGAAGGCCCCCAAATCCAAGGGCAAGGCGGCGAAGAAGGGGGCGAAGGCCTCCGGCAAGGCCGCCAAGGCGCCCCGGAAGGGCGGGAAACCGGCCTCCAAGGGGCCGAAAAAGCCGGTTGGCAAGGCTGCCAGGGGTTCCAAGGCGGGGGTTGCCAAGAAGGCCGGCAAAAGCGCCAAAAAGGTCACGAAAAAGCGAGCTAAAGCATAGAGACGGTTGACGAAACCAAGTTGAATCCTTTAATAAGCCCGGTATCCAGTCGGATAGTTTTCAGACGATGCCGGGCCCCAAGACATCCAAGGGGAAGGGCGTCGTGTTCGCGTTTGTGAACACCTGCCCGAGATAACAAAAAACCAGCCGTTCCCAGTGGAATCGGCGACAGGAGAGACTTCGTGGCCCGTATTGCCGGCGTGAATATCCCGACCAACAAGCGCGTCCTGATCGCGCTCCAGTACATCCATGGCATCGGCCAGAAGAATGCGTCCGAGATCATGGAGAAGGTCAAGATTCCCGGCGAGCGTCGGGTCAATCAGCTGAGCGACCAGGAAGTGCTGCAGATCCGTGAAGTGATCGACCGCGACTATCTGGTCGAAGGCGATCTGCGCCGCGAGACCGGCATGAACATCAAGCGTCTGATGGACCTCGGCTGCTACCGCGGCCTGCGCCATCGCCGCGGATTGCCGGTGCGCGGTCAGCGCACCCATACCAACGCGCGCACGCGCAAGGGTCCGGCCAAGTCGATCGCCGGCAAGAAGAAATAAGCGAGCGAATAGCGAATAGGGAGTGGCGAATAATTCTATTCGCTATTCGCCATTCACTACTCGCCCCTGAGGTGTAGCCGCTGGCATTACGGCGGCGTTGAGATCGTTAGAAAGGTTTTGGAATGGGCAAGGAAGCCACCCGCGTTCGCCGCCGTGAGCGCAAGAACATCGCATCCGGCGTCGCGCACGTGAATTCATCGTTCAACAACACGACCATCACCATCACCGACGCGCAGGGCAACACCATTGCCTGGTCGTCGGCCGGAACGATGGGCTTCAAGGGTTCGCGCAAGTCGACCCCTTATGCCGCGCAGGTCGCGGCGGAAGACGTCTCCAAGAAGGCGCAGGAACACGGCATGCGCACCCTCGAGGTGGAAGTCGCCGGTCCGGGTTCGGGCCGCGAGTCGGCGCTTCGTGCGCTGCAGGCCGCGGGCTTCACCGTCACATCGATCCGCGACGTGACCACGATCCCGCACAATGGTTGCCGTCCGCGCAAGCGCCGGCGGGTTTGATTTTTACGACCGCGGGCGGCTTTGCCGCCTGCGATGCTTTGCAATGTATTTGACGCGGACTGATCCGCGTTCTCCAACGCCAGTGATTTAGATGGCAAATTGGCTGGCCCATGGGTGAAACAGTGACGATCCAGAAAAATTGGCAAGAACTTATTCGGCCGAACAAGCTCCAGGTAACTCCGGGCACCGACGCAAACCGTTTTGCGACGCTGGTCGCAGAGCCGCTCGAGCGCGGCTTCGGCCAGACGCTCGGCAATGCGCTGCGCCGCATCCTGCTGTCCTCGCTGCAGGGTGCAGCGGTGCAGTCGGTGCACATCGACGGCGTGCTGCACGAGTTCTCCTCGATCGCGGGCGTTCGCGAGGACGTCACCGACATCGTGCTCAACATCAAGGACATCTCGATCAAGATGCAGGGCGAAGGCCCCAAGCGCATGGTCGTGAAGAAGCAGGGCCCGGGCGTCGTCACCGCCGGCGACATCCAGACCGTCGGCGACGTCGTGGTGCTCAATCCCGACCTGCAGATCTGCACCCTCGACGAGGGCGCGGAGATCCGCATGGAATTCACCGTTGCCGCCGGCAAGGGCTATGTCGCCGCCGAGCGTAACCGCCCCGAAGACGCGCCGATCGGCCTGATCCCGGTCGACAGCCTGTTCTCTCCGGTCCGCAAGGTCTCCTACAAGGTCGAGAACACCCGCGAGGGCCAGATCCTCGACTACGACAAGCTGACCATGACCATCGAGACCAACGGCGCGATCTCGCCTGATGACGCCGTGGCCTATGCCGCGCGCATCCTGCAGGACCAGCTCAACGTGTTCGTGAACTTCGAAGAGCCGCGCAAGGAAGTCGCCCAGGAGATCATTCCCGATCTCGCCTTCAACCCGGCGTTCCTCAAGAAGGTCGACGAACTCGAACTGTCGGTGCGTTCGGCGAACTGTCTCAAGAACGACAACATCGTCTACATCGGCGATCTCGTGCAGAAGTCGGAAGCGGAAATGCTTCGCACCCCGAACTTCGGCCGCAAGTCGCTGAACGAGATCAAGGAAGTGCTGGCCCAGATGGGTCTGCATCTCGGCATGGAAGTGCCGGGCTGGCCGCCCGAGAATATCGACGAATTGGCCAAGCGCTTCGAAGACCATTATTGATTTCGTCATTCCGGGGCGCGCGTCAGCGCGAACCCGGAATCTCGAGATTCCGGATCGCCGCTTCGCGACGTCCGGAATGACGTTCCGAAAGAACTGGGCGAACGCAGGCGGCCCACCTGAGCAACTTGTCCGACGAGCCGTCGCGACAGAACAAGTATTGAGGAATTCAACATGCGTCACGGCAAGGTTCATCGGAAGCTCAACCGCACCGCCGAGCATCGCAAAGCGATGTTCGCCAACATGTGCGCGGCGCTGATCAAGCACGAGCAGATCGTCACCACGCTGCCGAAAGCCAAGGAACTGCGGCCGATCGTCGAGAAGCTGGTCACGCTCGGCAAGAAGGGCGGCCTTTCGATGCGCCGCCAGGCGATCTCCGAGATGCGCGATCTCGATCAGGTCCGCAAATTGTTCGACGTGATCGCGACCCGCTACAAGGATCGCCAGGGCGGCTATACCCGCATCATCAAGGCCGGCTTCCGCTACGGCGACAATGCGCCGATGGCCGTGATCGAATTCGTCGACCGCGATGTCGATGCCAAGGGCCTCGACTCCGGTCCGGTGCAGGAAAAGGCCGCGGAAGCCGCCTAAGCGTCGCACATTGATTTCGAAAAGCGGCGCCATGTGCGCCGCTTTTTTTATTAGCGGCGGCGCCGTAGGATCGCAGCGATCTGGATAGAAAAAATGAGCCGGTTCTGGAGCAGCTTGACGCATGATCTGAGGCCTTATGTGCCGGGCGAACAGCCCCGCATGACGGAACTGGTCAAGCTCAACACCAATGAAAATCCGCTTGGTCCTTCCCCGCGCGCGCTGGAAGCGATCCGCGGCGAGGCGACGGATACGCTGCGGCTGTATCCGGACCCACAGGCGTCAGCGCTGCGGGCGGCCTTGGCCACCTACCACCAGGTACGACCTGAGCAGGTGTTCGTCGGCAACGGCTCGGACGAGGTGCTGGCGCACGCCTTCGCTGCGCTGCTGAAGCATGATGCGCCGTTGCTCTTCCCCGACATCACCTACAGTTTCTATCCGGTCTATTGCCGCCTGTTCGGCATCGCCTACGAGACCGTGCCGCTCGATTCCGCGATGCGAATCCGCATTGCCGATTATCGCCGGCCGGCCGGCGCGCTCATCGTGCCCAATCCGAACGCGCCGACAGGGATTGCGTTGTCACGGGCCGAGATCGCTACCCTGCTGGAACAGCACCCTGACGCTCCCGTCGTGATCGACGAGGCCTATGTCGATTTCGGCGCCGAGACCGCGATTCCGCTGGTCGCCTCCCACCCGAACCTTTTGGTCGTTCAAACCATGTCGAAGTCCCGCGCCTTGGCGGGCTTAAGGGTCGGCTATGCGATCGGCGACGCCGAGCTGATCGAGGCGCTCACCCGGGTCAAGGACAGCTTCAACTCCTATCCTCTTGGCCGGCCCGCCCAGGCCGGCGCCATCGCCTCGCTGGAGGACGAAGCCCATTTTCAAGCGAGCCGTATCAGCGTGATCGAGGGCCGGGAGCGGCTAAGCCGCGGACTGGACCGGCTTGGCTTCGAAGTGCTGCCGTCCTCCGCCAACTTCGTGTTCGCGCGTCATCCGGCGCATGAGGGCGCAGCGCTGGCCGCAGCACTACGCCAACGGGCGGTGATCGTCCGCCATTTTTCCGCGCCTCGCATTTCAGACTATCTGCGGATCACCGTGGGCACGGACGAGCAAACCGAGCGGCTGTTGTCGGCGCTGTCGCAGATCCTCGGCAGCGAGCCCGCAGCGGCGTGATTTTTGTCGAGCGAATTTGTAGGGTGGGCAAAGGCGCTCTTCGCGCAGCGTGCCCACCATCCAACTGCATCGCGCGTCGAACGGTGGGCACGGCGCAAGCGCGTCTTTGCCCACCCTACGAATCGCTACCACCCCTCCAGCACGATCTTGCCGCGCGACTTGCCGCTCTCCAGCAACGCATGCGCCCGCTTCAGATTGGCGGCGTTGATCGTCCCAAACGTCTGGTCGAGCGTGGTGCGCAGCACGCCCTTGTCGATGAGGTCGGCGACATCGTTGAGCAGATTGTGCTGGCCGATCATGTCCGCGGTCTGGAACGAAGAGCGGGTGAACATCGACTCCCAGTGGATCGAGACCGCCTTGCCCTTGAAGGCGTTGGCGGTGAATTCGGCGGGGTCGTCGATCAGTCCGAATTTGCCCTGCGGCGCGATGATGTCCGCCAGCGCCTTGTAGTGCTGCTCGGTATTGGTGAGGCTCGCGATCAGGCCGACCGGCGGCACCTTCAGCTTTTCGATCTGCTCCTTCATCGGCTTCGAATGATCGATGACGGCATGGGCGCCGAGATCGAGGCACCATTTTTGCGATTCCGGCCGGGACGCCGTCGCCACCACCGTCAGGCCGGTGAGACGGCGCGCGAGCTGAATCAGGATCGAGCCGACGCCGCCGGCGCCGCCGATGATCAGCAGCGTGCGCGGATCGACGCTCTTGCCGGGCACCGCACCGAGCCGGTCGAACAGCAATTCCCATGCGGTGATCGAGGTGAGGGGCAGGGCGGCGGCCTGCGCGAATGAGAGCGTCTTCGGCTTGCGGCCGACGATGCGCTCGTCGACCAGATGAAATTCCGAATTGGTGCCCTGGCGCAGGATCGAGCCGGCGTAGAACACCTCGTCACCGGCCTTGAACAGCGTGACGTCGGGGCCGACGGCGTCGACGATGCCGGCGGCGTCGTAGCCGAGAATCTTGGTTTCGCCCTCGGGCGGGCGCTGCGCGCTTGCGGACCTTGTAGTCCACCGGATTGGCCGAGATCGCCTTCACGGCAACGCGGATATCGCGGCCGCGGGGTTCCGGTTTTGCGGTCTCGAAATCAACAAGCGAGTTCGCATCATCGACGGGAAGCGACTTTTTGTATCCGACGGCTTTCATGGCCTGTTCTCTCCGGTTGGCAGGTGCAGGGCCTAATTGTCGGTCTGGCGCAATTTTGGCAAGTACTGTAAATACGGGCATATAGTCCCTGTTTGGATACTATTGGAAAAACCCCAATGAAACGACGGAATTTTGCCCACCGGCCGGGCTGCGCGGTTGAAGCGACGCTCGATCTGATCGACGGCAAGTGGAAGGGCGTGATCCTGTATCATCTGCAGGGCGGCACCCAGCGTTTCGGCGAGTTACGGCGGCGGATGCCCGGCATTACCCAGCGCATGCTGACCAAGCAGTTGCGGGCGCTCGAGGACGACCGTCTGGTGATCCGCAAGGTCTTTGCGGAAGTGCCGCCGCGGGTCGAATATCGGCTGTCCGAAATCGGCGAAAGCCTGCGTCCGGTGATCGATACCTTGAAGGCGTGGGGCGAAGGCCATCAGGAAAGATTGTCCTGTGCGCCCGCTTCGGACCCGGTGCCGAACCGGGCCGCCTGATCGACCATTTGTCGGTCCGTTCTCTTCTCTCGCGGTTGCCCCGGGCCTATATCTGAGGCGACGAATTTCAGGATTTCCGCATGATGTTTCTCCGCTCCCTCGCCGTGATCTGCTTCTCCGCGATGCTGGCCGTGCCATCCCAGGCCCAGGACCGCCGCGTGCCGGCCTCGCCGGTCGAGATGAAGCTTTCCTTTGCCCCGATCGTGCAGCGCGTGCATCCGGCGGTGGTCAACGTCTATGCCGCCAAGGTGGTGCAAAACCGCAATCCGCTGCTCGACGATCCGATCTTCCGCCGCTTCTTCGGCGTGCCCGGCCAGCAGCCGGAACAGATGCAGCGATCGCTGGGCTCGGGCGTGATGGTGGATCCGTCCGGCCTGGTCGTGACCAACAACCACGTCATCGAAGGCGCCGACCAGGTCAAGATTTCGCTCTCCGACAAGCGCGAATTCGAGGCCGAGATCGTGCTCAAGGACAGCCGCACCGATCTCGCCGTGCTGCGGATCAAGGACGCCAAGGAGAAATTCCCGACGCTGGATTTTGCCAATTCCGACGAGCTGCTGGTCGGCGACGTCGTGCTGGCGATCGGCAATCCCTTCGGCGTCGGGCAGACCGTGACCCACGGCATCATCTCGGCGCTGGCGCGCACGCAAGTCGGCATCACCGACTACCAGTTCTTCATTCAGACCGATGCCGCCATCAATCCCGGCAATTCCGGCGGCGCGCTGGTCGACATGACCGGCAAGCTTGCCGGCGTCAACACCGCGATCTTCTCGCGCTCCGGCGGCTCGCAGGGCATCGGCTTTGCGATCCCCGCCAACATGGTGCGCGTCGTGGTCGCCTCCGCCAAGAGCGGCGGCAAGGCGGTCAAGCGGCCCTGGCTTGGCGCGCGGTTGCAGGCGGTGACGCCTGAAATCGCCGAGACGCTGGGGCTTCGCATTCCCTCCGGCGCGCTGGTCGCCAATGTCACGGCGGGCAGCCCGGCGGCGCGGGCAGGGCTGAAATTGTCCGATCTGGTCACCGCGATCGACGGCCAGACCGTCGACGATCCCAACGGTTTTGATTATCGCTTCGCCACCCGTCTGCTCGGCGGCAACGCGCAGATCGACGTGCAGCGCGCCGGCAAGGTCGTGAAGCTGACCGTGCCGCTCGAAACCGCGCCCGACACCGGGCGCGACGAGATCGTCTTGACCTCGCGCTCACCGTTCCAGGGCGCCAAGGTTGCCAACATCTCGCCGGCGGTGGCCGACGAACTGCGGATCGATGCGGACACCAAGGGCGTGGTGGTGACCGAGCTCGCCGATGGCGCGACCGCCGCCAGCGTCGGTTTCCAGAAGGGCGACATTATCCTCGCCGTCAACAACCAGAAGATCGCCAAGACCAGCGATCTCGAAAAGGCGACGCGCGAGACCGCCCGGCTATGGCGCATCATCGTGGTGCGCGGCGGCCAGCAGATCAACGTCACGCTCGGCGGATGAGCCCGAAGCGACCACAGCAAAGCACCAACCTGTTCGCGGCCGCAGGGATGGAGCAGGATGCGCCGCGTCCGCTGCCGGACAGGTTGCGCCCGCGCGCGCTGTCCGATGTCGTCGGACAGGATCACATCCTCGGAGCCGACGGCGCGCTGACGCGCATGCTGGCGACGCGCACGCTGGGGTCGCTGATCTTCTGGGGACCGCCGGGCACCGGCAAGACCACGGTGGCGCGGCTGTTGGCGGATGCGACCGAACTGCATTTCGAGCAGATCTCCGCGGTATTTTCCGGCGTCGCCGATCTCAAGAAGGTGTTCGATGCGGCGCGTGCGCGGCGCGAGATGGGCAAGGGCACGCTGCTGTTCGTCGACGAGGTCCACCGGTTCAACCGCGCGCAGCAGGATTCGTTTCTGCCCGTGATGGAAGACGGCACCGTGGTGCTGGTCGGCGCCACCACCGAAAATCCCTCGTTCGAGCTCAACGCCGCTTTGCTGTCGCGGGCGCGGGTGCTGGTGTTTCAGTCGCTCGACGCGGAGGCGATCGAGAAGCTGTACAAGCAAGCGGAAAAGATCGAAGGCAAGAAACTGCCGCTCGATGCGGAGGCGCGCGCCGTGCTGGTGCGGATGGCCGATGGCGACGGCCGCGCCGCGCTGACGCTTGCCGAAGAGGTCTGGCGCGCCGCGCGCGAGGGCGAGACTTTCGATGCCCAGCAGTTGCAGGATATTTTGCAGCGCCGGGCGCCGATCTACGACAAGTCGGCTGACGGCCATTACAATCTGATCTCGGCGCTGCATAAATCGGTGCGTGGCAGCGATCCCGATGCCGCGCTTGTATTATCTCTGCCGCATGATGGATGCCGGCGAGGATCCGCTGTTTCTGGCGCGGCGCGTGGTCCGCATGGCGATCGAGGACATCGGGCTTGCCGATCCGCAGGCGCTGGTGATCTGCAATGCCGCCAAGGATGCCTATGATTTCCTCGGTTCTCCCGAAGGCGAACTCGCGATCGCGCAAGCCGTGATCTATCTCGCCACCGCGCCGAAATCCAACGCCGCCTACAAGGCGTTTGGCGCGGCGATGAGCGCTGCGAAGCAGGGCGGTTCGCTGCTGCCGCCCAAGCATATCCTGAATTCGCCGACCAAGCTGATGAAGTCGGAAGGCTATGGCGGCGGTTACGAATACGACCACGACGCACCCGACGCTTTCTCCGGGCAGGAGTATTTCCCGGACGCGCTCGGCCACCAGACCTTCTACGACCCGCCCGATCGCGGTTTTGAGCGCGAAATCCGAAAGCGGCTGGATTACTGGGCGAAGCTGCGCCGCGAGCGTGGCGGGAGCTAGGGCTCACGGTCCTTCGTGCGCCTTTTCAATTCCGCAAGGGCGCGGCCGGCGAAACGGCCGAGCTTCGTCGCCGTGGAGTTGAGCTCGTCGGTATGGTCAGTGCGGCCCGCCTCGAATGCGCTGAACCAGCGGCGGAAGCGCGCGAGTTCATCCGGCGGCAGCTTGGCAACAGCTTCGGCGATGTCTTCGACTTTCATGTGGTCCAATATAGCAGCTTTTGATCTGGACGGACCTGCGGCAGATGGTTCCGATCCCGCCACCGATTTCACCGTGACCATGCGCGGCTTTTGCGCTACCCAACGGCTTGGTCAGGAACTGAAACAATCATGAGCCTCCGCGCGAACAGACCGCTGCCAAGGTATCGCTGGTCAGGCGATTACCCGACAGACTTGCGTTACAAAGGCGCGCGTTCGCTGGTCGGGCTGCTTGCCGTCACCTGCACGCTACTGCTTCTAGCTGGCGCAGCGGCAGCCGAAACCGTCGAAGTTGCGCCGGGCGTGAAGGTGACCAGGAAAACCTTTTCCGCTGCCGTCAACGAGCAGCCGTTCTTCGGATTTGCCGTGAAGGATTCCGCGCAACAGGCCGCCGACGAAGACTTCGTCAAGGCGATGATTGCAGCGACGGGAACGCGGGAGAAGGCTTTCGAGGAAGCGTCCAATCGCGGCTGGCGAGCGCTGGGCAAGGGCAATCCTGCGGAAGCCGCCCAGAGATTCAACCAGGCCTTTCTGCTGGCGCCTGAACAGAGCCGCGTTTATCACGGCTTCGCGGCGGTCGTTCAAATTCGCTTCCGTGATGCCGATTATGCCGAGGAGCTGTTTGGGATCGCGAGCAAGCAACCCAATCCGCTGAAGACGCTCAATGCGGATTACGGCAGGGCGCTTCTGATCGCCAAGCGGCCAAAGGAGGCGCAGCCGGTGCTGGAGCAGGCGGTCAAGGACACCCCGGATTTCGGCGACGCCTGGACCAATCTTGCCGGGCCCGGCTGCAAAACGGCGACGCCATTGCTGCCTGCGCCGCGGCCGATGAAGCCGCGAAGCAACGTCCCTCCCGCAACGCCAAGACCGATCTGGTTGCCTTGCGCAGCAGCGCGCAATGCAAGTGAGTGGCGCTGCGCTACAGCAGCACGCGCTGGTCGCGGTAGGATTTTCCGCCACGCGAATAGCGTGACCGTGCCGCCGCGCGCTTCGATGACAGGCAACGCGGCCAGCGCTTCACCACATGATGCATGGTCGGGAGGTCCGACCAGCTCTGCGTTGTGGAAGCGCACCGTGCCCGCGCCGGTCTGGCGTTGCTCGATATGGTTGTCCGGATCGTCTGATGGCGTGAGCGTCACCTGGCATAAATCCGTCTCGCCCCAGGCGCCGGTGCGCGGCACGTATTTCAGCATCAGGGTTCCGTCCGAAGCAGCGGCTGGCCGGACCGGCTCTGCGTCGCGCACTTTCGAAACCTCGAGTTCGAGAAAGCGGAATCCCATCCAGCCCGCCGCGCAGATCTGGGTCCCGTCCCACCGGCGCGGTTCCTGGATCTCGGCATAAAGTTTGGGATGCCCGATCTCGCAACGCCCGCTGATGATCGGATCGGCGAGATTCTCCCAGACCACGGCCAGAAACTTGCCGGTGGCGCGGTCCCGGCTACCTGTGAACGTCGCCGGCCAGCTGACCCAGATCATCGTGTAGCCACGCCCCGCGAGCCAGTCGATTCCGTCATGTGATGAAATTCGACCGTGACCACCGGTTCGCCGGCCAGCGTGAAGCCCTCAGGCAGATGCCGTTCCAGCGCCGCGGGATCGGTCAGGAAGCTCGCCGCGACGGAGAGACGTCGTGGACTGCGCTTCGGATCGGCCACGATGTCATCAGGCATTTGGCGCGGTCCGGGCGCCGGTCCGAAATGCGTCGGCATCCGATAGATGCGCCCGGCCTCGAACTGATAGCTCATCGATCGTCTCCCTTCGAAGCGGATTGCTCCATCTTTGACAGTATCGTCAAGATTGACATCGCTGTCAAGAATGAAGTATCTGAACCCATGGCAGGCACGCGACAATTCGACGAGGACGCGATGCTGGAGGTCGCCCTCAAGACCTTCTGGCAGAACGGATTTGCGGCGACATCGATGATCGACGTGGCGGAAGCCACGGGGGTCCAGCGCGGCAGCCTGTACAACGCCTATGGCGACAAGGAGCGGCTGTTCCTGCTCGCCTTCGAGCGTTACTCAATCGGCTTTCTTGATTTTGTCCGGCAGGCGCTGTCGGACCCCGATCCCGCGGTCGCGCTGATGGCCTTGTTGAAGGGGGCCATCGTCAACATGAGCGAAGGCGCCCCGTCGCGCGGCTGCCTGACGACCAAGACCGCGATCGAATTGCCGCTCGCCGGCACGGCGATCGAGGCCAGGGTCAAGCGGCTGATCGAAGATTTCACCGCACTGATCCGGGACACGCTTTCGACGCCGGCTGCGCGGCAAAAACTCAGTTGCGATCCCGACATTGCCGCAGACCTTGCGGTCACCTTCACGCGCGGATTGGCGGTGATGGAGCGCGCCTACCGGAACCCCCGGCACCTGGAAAAAATGTCGGAGCAATTCGTGCGCATCCTGTTGCCGGACGCCAAGCGCCGCCGCAGCCCCTGATCGCGCGCCCGGCGGCGTGGTTCGCGTGCCCGCTACTTTCCCGCTTTGACGAATTCCTGAATCTGATCGGTCACCCGCGTATCCCTGTGGACGTGCAGATCGTCGATTATCATTGAAGGAAGACCACGATGCCGCGCACGCCCATCCATCCCGGTGAACATCTTGCCGAAGAATTGCGCGAACTTGGCATCACGGCTGCCGAACTTTCGCGGCAGATCGATGTGCCGGTGAACCGGATCACAGGCATCATTCACGGTCAGCGCGGCATCACGGCCGACACGGCGCTCCGGCTTGACACTGGTTTCGCACGGCGCCGCAATTCTGGATGAATTTGCAGCAGCTTTACGAATTGCGTCTCGCGGAAAGCGAAGTTCGTGCGGAAATTGCGGCGCTGCCACGTCGTGCTGGCCGGTCGACATCACGCAAGCTTGGAAGAACAGCTGAGTTCGGAGCCGCAATCCCATGAGCCGTCGCGTCAAGAGACCCCTACGCCCAGCGGGCGATCGCCCGAAGGGCGCGCGTCCGTATCGTGGCTCGCAGGCGGAGCGGCCGCCGGTGCGGCGCCCCGACGGCAAATCCGTGCGCTTTGCAGCACCCCGCGCCGAGCGGCCGGCGCCGTTCATTGCCGAGCCCGAAAAGATCGTGCCCGAGCCGCCGCCGTTGCCGACGAAAGTGCAGACCGTCGTCGTCACCGCCGACGAGAACAACATGCGCGTCGACCGCTTTCTCGAGGCGCGGTTTCCCGGGCTGTCGTTCTCCCACATCCAGCGCATCGTCCGCAAAGGCGAGTTGCGCGTCAACGGCAAGCGCGCCGATAGCAAGGACCGGATCGAGGAGGGGCAAAACATCCGGATTCCGCCGCTCAAGCTCGATACGCCGAAGGTGGCAGGGGCGCCTCTCGGAAGCGGCGACCAAGACGCTGCAGGCGCTAAAGGACATGATCCTGTTCGAGGATGCCGACGTCATGGTGCTGAACAAGCCCGCAGGGCTGGCGGTGCAGGGCGGCTCCGGCATCACGCGAAATGTCGACGACATGCTGGAAGTGATGCGCGACGCCAAGGGACAAAAGCCGCGGCTGGTGCACCGGCTCGACAAGGAGACCGCGGGCTGCCTGCTGATCGCGAAAACGCGCTTCGCCGCCACCGCGCTGACCGGATCGTTCCGCCATCGCTCCGCGCGAAAAATCTACTGGGCGCTGGTGGCGGGCGTGCCGAAGCCGAAGCAGGGCCGCATCTCGACCTATCTGGCCAAGGAAGAAAGCGAAGACGACACCATCATGGTGATCGCCAAGCATGGCGACGAGGGCGCCAGCCACGCCGTGACCTATTATGCCGTGGTGGAGACCTCGGCGCAAAAGCTCGCCTGGGTCTCGCTGAAGCCGGTGACGGGACGAACCCATCAGTTGCGCGCGCACATGGCGCATATCGATCACGCCATCGTCGGCGATCCCAAATATTTCAACAAGGAGAACTGGCAGCTGCCGGGCGGCCTGCAGAAGCGGCTGCATCTGCTGGCGCGCCGGATCGTGATTCCGCATCCGCGCGGCGGCTACATCGACGCCACGGCGCCGCTGCCGCCGCATATGCTGCAATCATGGAACCTGCTCGGTCTCGAGGCCGACCGCTTCGATCCGATCGAGAACGCGCCTGAAGAATAATTGATCGCGCGGTTTCTTGCGGCTTCGTCAGGGGATCACGACATGATCTCCATGAAACGTTTATCGATCCTGTGTCTGCGCGGTGGTGTCGGCGCTGGCGATCGGAGACGGCGCGTCGGCCGCAGTTGCTGCCGCCGGGCGGATCGCAGTTCAATCCGCCGCCACCTCCACCGCCGCCGCCGCCCAGAATCGAGGTGCCGGTGGTTCCGCAAATGGATGCGCCGCCGCCGCTGCCGCGCGCAAAGGTCTCGCCGCGCGGCTCGTTCAGCGACCGGATCACCAGTGTCTCGATGAAGGCGCCGCGGCAGGGCTCGGCCCGAATGCGCGCGCGAGCTATTCACGCGCCTGCGCCAATCAATGATGTTGGCGCAATCTTCGTCATCGCCGCTTCAGCTTTATTTGTGCCTCACCGTATCGTACCCTTGCCGCGCATATACCGCCGACAGACGGAAGCCGAAAACCGCATGCGCGAATTGTTCGATGAAGTGACCGGAAAATCTCCGCTCGATCCGGAGGAGGCGGTGCGGCGCACCACGCGCGGGCCGCGCCGCAAGCGTTTTTACAGCCATGCCGGCGTCGCCGAATCGCCCGATGGTTTTGCCATTACGCTTGACGACAAGCCGGTCCGCACCCCGTCAGGACGCGCGCTGGTGGCGCCGACGCGGCGAGATCGCCGACGCCATGGCGGCGGAATGGGAGGCACAGCAGGAGATCATCGATCCCCTGACCATGCCGTTCACGCGCTTTGCCAACAGCGTGGTCGATGCCGTGGTCGACCGGGTCGAAGCCGTCGCCGACGACATCGCGAAATATCTCGGCTCCGATCTGCTGTTCTATCGCGCCGGCCATCCGGAGGCGCTGGTGGCGCGGGAAGCGGCATCCTGGGATCCCGTGCTGTTCTGGGCAGCGGATAGCCTGGGCGCGCATTTCATTCTGGCCGAGGGCATCGTCCATGTCCGCCAGCCCGATACGGCGATCGCCGCGGCACGGGCGGCGCTTGCCGGATGACCCCTGGTCGATCGCGGCCCTGCATGTGGTGACGACGCTGACCGGCTCGGCGCTGCTCGCTTTGGCGCTGCTGCATGGCGTGCTCGATTCCGAGCAGGTCTGGACCTGCCGCCCATGTCGATGAGGACTGGAACATCGAGCAATGGGGCGTGGACGAGGAGGTCGCCGCGCGCCGCGCGGCGCGGCTGGTCGATTTCGAGGCGGCCGCGCGCATTCTGAAGGGCCTAAATCCGCGCATCGGTTAACGAGAGGTTTACGCCGCTGGGCTAGCGTTGCCTGCCCAGCGAGACTGCCAAATGCCGATCTCCATCAATCCGATCCTTCCCGTCATCGCCGCCCAGGGCGCGGCGCCGGAACTCGTGCTGCAGCCGGGAACCGTGGTCGACGCCCGGGTGCTGAAAGTTCTCTCCGAAAATCTGGTGCGGATCGCGATTGCGAGCCTTTCGATCGATGTGCTGTCGGAAGTTCCGCTTCAGGCCGGCCAGAACCTGCAGCTGGCGGTATCGCAGACTCAGACGGCATCCGGCTCGCCGTGGTCGGCGGGCAGGGCGCCGGTGCCGCGGTTTCGGATACCGTCACCCTGGCGCCGGACGCGCTTGCCGATGCCGCGGCCAATCCTGCCCGTCGCCGCCACGCCGCCCAAAAACATCTGACGCCGCTGGAAAAACTCGCGGTCTCGGCGGCGGCGCAAACCGCGGCCACGCAGCAGGAAAGCCTGGCGCCGCTGTTTGCCAATCTCGGCGTTGCCGCAGGTCGGCGAGCCTGCCGCCGAAGTTGCAGCAGGCGGTGATGGCGCTGCTGGCGCAGCACACCAGCCTCGACCAAAATCTGACCGGCGACGAGATCAAGACCGCGTTTCAGAAATCCGGACTGTTTCTCGAAGCCTCGCTGGCGTCCGGATCGGTCTCAACCGCGGCCGGCACGCCCGATCTCAAGGCCGCGCTGATCGTGCTTCGCCAGACGCTGCTGTCATCGCTCGGTACCTCAGGCGCCGTGCAAGCCCCGGCTGCCGCGTCGGCGGCATCGACACTCAGCGCCATCGCTGGTGCCCGATGCCGATCTGCAGGAAATTCTGCTGCCGATCGCGCGCGTGCTGGCCGCAGCACCGCTGTTGCAATCCGGCCGGACGGCCCGCGCGCCGGCGGCAACCGGTGCGGCGCTGAATTCGCTGCAGCAGGCGCTGCAGGAAATCGCGCAACCCGGCAATGGCGCGCCATCGGCGACGGCATCGCCAATCGCCGGGCATCATGACGACGTCACCTTCCTGACCAACAAGCCGCCGCCGCCATTTCGCGGCGCGTTGCCGTCGGCGCAGCCCGTCGCCTTGCCGTCGATCGCAGCCGATGCGCCGCTCGCGACCAACGCGCATCATCTGCTCGACGATACCGATGCCGCCATTGCGCGGCAGACCCTGTTGCAGGTGGCCTCGTTGCCGGACCGCGTCGACATCACGGCGCCGCGGCTCGACCCGACGTCGCCGCGCTGGAATTTCGAAATTCCGTTTGTGACGCCGCAGGGAACCGCGATGGCGCAGTTCGAGATTTCGCGCGATGGCGGCGGCAACGAGGTCGAGGCCGCCAAACGGGTGTGGCGGGCGCGGTTCTCGCTCGACGTCGAGCCGGCCGGGCCGGTCCATGCGCTGGTGTCGCTGAGCGGCGACGAGACCTCGGTGCG
Source organism: uncultured Alphaproteobacteria bacterium (assembly GCA_963742695.1). Classification (GTDB taxonomy): domain Bacteria; phylum Pseudomonadota; class Alphaproteobacteria; order Rhizobiales; family Xanthobacteraceae; genus Bradyrhizobium. The sequence goes on along the minus strand of CAVUNF010000026.1, from coordinate 55,985 downwards.
GATGTGGGCGGAGCGGCCGGCGACGGCGGCGCAATTGCGCGCCGGTGCCGCGCAACTCAGCCAGGCGCTGAGCAAGGCCGAGCTTGTGCCCGGCGATATCGTGATCCGCGATGGCGCGCCGCCGCAACCGGCGCCGGCGCCGGCCGGGCATTTCCTGGATCGCGCGCTATGAGCGTGGATACAAAGAGCCAGCTTGCGGTCGCGCTGCATTACGACAAGACCGGCGCGCCGCGCGTCGTCGCCAAGGGCAAGGGCTCGATCGGCGCCAAGATCATCGAGGTCGCCAAAGCCCACGACATCCCGATCGAGGAGAACGAAGTGCTGGCCGGCGCGCTCTCCAATGTCGAACTCGGCGACGAAATTCCGGCCGAGCTCTACAAGGCGGTGGCCGAAGTGCTGATCTTCGTGCTGCGGCTGTCGGGACGGGTTCGCTAGACCTGTCCTCAATCCTGACGGAGGCCGCCAGGCCGCGTCTGATCGTCGGGTCAACGAGAAACGTCTAGCGCAGCCGCTCAATTCTGTTCGCGGCGCCGGCCCGAAAAATCCGATGATCTTGACCAGCCTTTCGTCGGGGCCGATTTCGCCGAAATCGATCGACGTATCGCCTGCTGTGCCGTCGGCCCGCACCAGCCGCCACAGGAACCGCACCACGTTGTGATGCAGCTCGATGCCGCTCATGAATTCGAGCCGCGCGCCCGGCCGTGCCGCCTGCACCTTGGCGATGTGCTGCGACAAGGCTTCGCGCCCGGCCAGTTCGACATTCGGATCGACATAGACGCCGCCATCGGCCCAACACTGGTCGAGCAGGGCATCGCGCGCCGCTGGCTCAGCCTCGTTCCAGGCCGCCACATACTGCGTGACGATTTCTGCGGCTTTGCCCTGGTCCATCGATCTTCCCCTCAATCCATCAAGTCTATCGTGCGATCCTGATGGCGGGCAACCCCGCGTCATTCTTTCACCACGATGCGCGCGCATCGTTGGCTGCCGTCTGTTCTTCACCGAGGTGCTGTCTTGATCAATCGTCGCCATGCCCTCGGCCTTCTCGCCGCAGCGTGCATCTTGCCGTCAGCGCGGTTTTGCCAATGTCTCCCCCCAGCGCAGCGAGTTCCGTGCGGATCTGGCCAAGCGCTTTACCGACGAGGGCACGGTCGGCACCTTCGTCGGCTACAAGATCGACGACTATCTCATCATCGCCAGCGACAAGAACCGCTCCGGCGAGGCGATGCTGCCGGCCTCGACCTTCAAGATTCCGAATTCGCTGATCGCGCTGGAGACCGGCGTGGTCGGCGATCCTCGACAAGGACGTCTTCAAGTGGGACGGCGTGACCAGAAGCATCGAGGCCTGGAATCGCGACCACACCTTGCGTTCGGCGATCGCGGCCTCCGCGGTGCCGGTCTATCAGGAGATCGCGCGGCGCATCGGCGCGGAGCGGATGCAGAAATATCTCGATCTGTTCGAGTACGGCAACCGCGACATCGGCGGCGGCATCGACCAGTTCTGGCTGACCGGCAATCTGCGCATCGATCCGATGCAGCAGGTCGATTTCGTCGACCGTCTGCGGCGCGGCGTGCTGCCGGTCTCGAAACGCAGCCAGGATCTGGTGCGCGACATCCTGCCCGTGACGAAAGTCGGCGACGCCGTCATCCGCGCCAAGAGCGGGCTGTTGGGCGCCGAGATCGGCAAGCCGTCGCTGGGCTGGATGGTGGGCTGGGCCGAGAAGGGCTGGCGCGCAGACGGTGTTTGCGCTCAATATCGATTGTCACCGAGCCGCGCCATATCGCCGACCGGATGACGCTGACGCAGCAATGCCTCGCCGATATCGGCGCGATCTGACCGATGTTGCTGCTGAGCTAAGAGGAAGTGGAGATGACGGACTAGTCCCGCCCCGCGATCGACCAGCGAGATCGCAAGCTTCCACGCCCACGTCTACTACGATCCCGCGACCACGCGGCCGGAGGCCGAGCGCGCTGCGAAGCTGGATCGGCGAACGTTTTTCCGTCACCCTCGGCCGCTGGCACGACGTGAAAGTCGGCCCGCACGATCAGGCGATGTTTCAGGTCGCCTTTGCCATCGAGGTATTTTCAGCGCTGGTGCCGTGGCTGATGCTCAACCACGGCCGTCTGAGCATTCTGGTGCATCCGAACACGACCAATCCGCGCCGGGACCATCTTGCCGATCCGCTCTGGATCGGACCGGCCGCTTGCCGTGCACGGCGACAAGCTGCCGGAAGAGTCCGACATGGAGCAGGCACCGGCGCCGAATACGCAGCCGGTGCTCAAGCCCTGATTTGCGATCGCGCCTACGTACGTCATTGCGAGGAGCGAAGCGACGAAGCAATCCAGCTTGCCGCAGTAAAGCTGGATTGCTTCGCTAGCGCTCGCAATCGACGGCCCTTAAACGCCGTGCCTTTGCCGATCCGCCCGAGATGGGTGAAGCCAAAACCCGCCTCAGTATTTCAGGCCGTAGCCGAGCGCGCGGTCGATGCCGATATGCGCCAGCCAGATCATCGCGATCGAAAGCGTGAGCGGCGAGGCCAGCGCAAATCCCGCCGTCGTCAGCACCATCGGCGCCGATGTAGCTGTGCGCGGCGTTATAGACGATGGCGCCGACCCGGGGCCCGGCGAGATAGCCGAGGAAGCTCAGATCGGGCGCCAGGAACAGGATGGCGTAGACCCACCACGATCCGCTCCCAGACCACGTAGAGCAGCGTCATGCCGGCAAACAGCGCCAGCGCCCTCCAGCCGCAGCAGCGTTCGCACCCCGCCGGATGACGGCGCCGGTCGTTTCCGTAGTCGCAGTATTCGGCCATCGGCGTCGTCTCCGTTTAGCGCCCGCATATATCGACCGCCGGGCAGGGGTGCCAGATGCGCCGGGAGGCCGTTTCCCGCCGGCAAAATGCCGTGTTAGAACGCCTTGAAATCTTGCGGCAAAATTGGGCGGAAGCAGATGAAAGACATCCTGGATACCCTCGAGGACCGGCGCGCCGGCGCCAAGCTCGGCGGCGGCGACAAGCGCATCGAGGCGCAGCACGCCCGCGGCAAGCTGACCGCGCGGGAGCGCATCGAGCTTCTGCTCGACAAGGGCAGGTTCGAGGAGTTCGACATGTTCGTCGAGCACCGCTCGGTCGAATTCGGCATGGAGAAGACCAAGGTGCCGGGCGACGGCGTCGTCACCGGCTGGGGCACCGTCAACGGCCGCAAGACCTTTGTGTTCGCCAAGGATTTTACCGTGTTCGGCGGCTCGCTGTCCGAGACCCACGCGCAGAAAATCGTCAAGATCCAGGACATGGCGATGAAGGCGAGGGCGCCGATCATCGGGCTCTACGACGCCGGCGGCGCGCGCATCCAGGAAGGCGTCGCGGCACTGGCCGGCTATTCCTATGTGTTCCGCCGCAACGTCATTGCCTCGGGCGTGATCCCGCAGATCTCCGTCATCATGGGCCCCTGCGCCGGCGGCGACGTCTATTCGCCCGCCATGACCGACTTCATCTTCATGGTGAAGAACACCAGCTACATGTTCGTCACCGGCCCCGACGTGGTGAAGACCGTCACCAACGAGGTCGTGACCGCGGAAGAACTCGGCGGCGCCTCCGTGCATGCCACGCGCTCCTCGATCGCCGACGGCGCGTTCGAGAACGACGTCGAGACGCTGTTGCAGATGCGCCGGCTGATCGACTTCCTGCCTTCGAACAACACCGACGGCGTGCCGGAATGGCCGAGCTTCGACGATATCGAGCGGGTCGACATGTCGCTGGACACGCTGATCCCCGACAATCCGAACAAGCCCTACGACATGAAGGAACTGATCCTGAAAGTCGTGGACGAGGGCGACTTCTTCGAGATCTCCGAGACCTTTGCCAAGAACATCGTCACCGGTTTTGGCCGCATCGCCGGCCGCACGGTCGGCTTCGTCGCCAACCAGCCGATGGTGCTGGCGGGCGTGCTCGACAGCGACGCCTCGCGCAAGGCCGCGCGCTTTGTGCGGTTCTGCGACGCCTTCAACATTCCGATCGTCACCTTCGTCGACGTGCCGGGCTTCCTGCCGGGCACCGCGCAGGAATATGGCGGCCTGATCAAGCACGGCGCGAAACTGCTGTTCGCGTATTCGCAAGCCACGGTGCCGCTGGTCACCATCATCACCCGCAAGGCCTATGGCGGCGCGTTCGACGTGATGGCGTCCAAGGAAATCGGCGCCGACATGAACTACGCCTGGCCGACCGCGCAGATCGCGGTGATGGGCGCCAAGGGCGCGGTCGAAATCATCTTCCGCAGCGACATCGGCGACGCCGACAAGATCGCCGCCCGCACCAAGGAATACGAAGACCGCTTCCTGTCGCCCTTCATCGCCGCCGAGCGCGGCTATATCGACGACGTCATCATGCCGCATTCGACGCGGCAAGCGCATCGCGCGGGCGCTGGCGATGCTGAGGGACAAGAAGGTGGAAATGCCGGCGAAGAAGCACGACAATTTGCCGTTGTGAGCATGTCGCTGTCATTCGGGGCGCGCGTTAGCGCGAACCCGGAATCTCCGATGCTGTATCACCTCTGGATTCCGGGTTCATCCGCTTCGCGCCGCCCCAGAATGACGGCAGAACAAAAATCCGGGAGCATCACCCATGCCAACAACCTATTTCGTCGTCCGCGCCACCGTCGCCGATGCCGCCAAACGCGCAGGCGTTCGACGCGTGGTATCAGAAGGAGCACATCCCGGATGCGGTGAAGGCGTTCGGCGTCAAGAAGGCGCGGCGGTTCTGGAGCGCCAGCGATCCCTCGCTGCATCTGGCGATGTACGAATTTCCCGACCAGGCGGCGCTTGAGCGCGCCACCGGCGGCGACGCGCTGAAACCGCTGGTTGCCGATTTCGACCGCTGCTGGCCGGATGTCACGCGCACGCGGGAGATTCTCGTGCTCGCCGAGGATTTCAGCGCGGCGTAAATGCGACGGAACCTCGCACCGGCCTAGACTTAAGACCGGACCAATCGGCTTGCCAACGCGGCGCCGGGATGGCCTAATCGGCATGTAATTCCTAAGTAACTGACAAACGCAGCGGTATATCTGCTGCCAAAAAAGACCCTATGGGAGAGGAACTACGATGAAGAAAGTCTCGACGATATTGCTCGCGACGGCGGCGGCCATCCTGCTGTCGGCGCCGGCTCTGGCGCAAGTGACGCTGAAGGCCTCGCACCAATTTCCCGGCGGCAAGGGCGATCCGCGCGATGAGATGGTGCAGATCATTGCCAAGGAAGCCAAGGCGGCCAATGTCGGCCTCGAAATCCAGGTCTATCCGGGCGCCTCGCTGTTCAAGCCGAACGACCAATGGAATGCCCTCGTCAACGGCCAGCTCGACATCTCGTCATTCCCGCTCGACTACGCCAGCGGCAAGGTGCGCGAGTTCGGCGCCACATTGATGCCCGGCCTCGTGCGCAGCCACGAGCGCGCCGCCCGCATGGCCAACTCGCCGTTCATGAAGGACATCAAGGCCAAGATCGAGAAGGCCGGCGTCATCGTGCTCGCCGATGCCTGGCTCGCGGGCGCCGTGGCGTCCAAAAAAGGCTGCATCCGCAAGCCGGAAGACATCAAGGGCGTCAAGATTCGCTCCGCCGGTCCCACTTTCGCGGCGATGTGGCAGGCTGCGGGCGCCTCCATCGTCTCGATCCCGTCGAACGAAGTCTATAACGCGCTGCAGACCGGCGTCGCGGAGGCCACCGATACCTCGACCGGCAGCTTCGTCTCGTTCCGCATCTACGAGCAGGTCAAGTGCATCACCGCACCGGGCGATAACGCGCTGTGGTTCATGTATGAGCCGGTATTGATGTCGAAGAGGGCGTTCGACAAGCTCAACAAGCAGCAACAGGACGTGCTGCTCAAGGCCGGCAAGATGTCGGAAGAATATTTTGCCAAGGAGAGCAAGGGTCTCGACGACAAGATGGTCAAGACCTTCCAGGACAACAAGATCGAAGTTGTCACACTGACGCCGGCCGAATACCAGGCGTGGCTCGATGTGGCGCAAAAGAGCTCCTACGCAGAGTTTGCCAAGGAGGTGCCCGACGGCAAGAAGCTGATCGACGCAGCGCTGGCCGTCAAGTAGTGCGCCTTCGATGATGACGACCGGCCGGCGGTTCGCCGGCCGGCTGCTTTGTGTTCACGGGGGCGGGACGCATGAACCTTTTCAATCGGCTTGTCACGCTGGTCTCGCAAGCCTGCGGAATTTTCGCGGCAGCGTTGACCGCAGCCGCGGTGGTCATCGTCTGCGAGATGGTGTTCCTCCGCTACGTTCTTAACCAGAATACGATCTGGCAGACCGATTTCGTTACTTACAGCCTGATCGGGGCCACCTTCATCGGCGCGCCCTATGTGCTGCTGACGAAGGGCCATGTGAACGTGGACGTGTTGCCGATCTTTGTCGGCGAACGCGCGCGCTATTGGCTCGCCGTTTGCGCGATCAGCATCTCGCTCGCCTTTTGCCTGGTGATGACCGTGCTGACCTTTCAGTTCTGGCATGAGGCCTGGGAGAACCGTTGGGTGTCGGACACGATGTGGCGGGCGCGGCTGTGGATCCCCTACAGCGCCATGCCGGTGGGTCTCGGAATTCTCACGCTGCAATATGTCGCTGACTTCCTCAATCTGCTGACCGGCCGCGAGCCGCCGTTCGGCATCAAGCCGGGAGAGGGCGCCGCCGTCAGCATCAAGGAGGCCGGCATATGAGTCCGTCGGTGCAGGGAGCCCTCGTGCTCGTCACCACGGTGGGGGTGCTGATGACCGGCGCGCCGGTCGCCTTCGCGCTCGGCGCCGTTGGCCTCGGCTTCCTCGTGTTGTTCCAAGGCGCTGACTCGCTGCGAGTTGCGGCGGAGACGCTCTATTCGGGCCTGAATGATTTCACGCTCGTCTCCATCCCGATGTTCATCATGATGGGAGCCGCGATCGGCTCGTCACCGGCCGGCAGGGATCTCTACATCGCACTCGACCGTTGGCTCTACCGTGTGCCCGGCGGACTGGTGATCTCCAATATCGGCGCCTGCGCGCTGTTCGCCGCATTGACCGGTTCGTCACCGGCGACCTGCGCTGCTATCGGCAAGATGGGCATTCCCGAGATGCGCAAGCGCGGCTACCCGGACGAGGTGGCCACCGGATCGATCTGCGCCGGCGGCACGCTTGGCATCCTGATTCCGCCGTCGATCACCTTCATCCTCTACGGTATCGCGACCGAAACCTCGATCGGCCGCCTGTTCCTTGCCGGCGTCATGCCGGGCCTGTTGCTGACCAGCCTCTTCATGCTGTGGACGCTGTTCTACATCTGGCGCAAAGGTTTTCGCGCCTATGAACCGGGGTTCCGCTTCACATGGCGTGAGAAGTTCGAATCGATCCCGAAAATCGCGCCCTTCCTGGTGATCGTGATCGGTGTGATGTACGTGCTGTACGGCGGCATCGCGACGCCGTCGGAAGCGGCGGGCGTCGGCGCCGCGCTGTGCGTGGTGATGGCGGTCACGATCTACCGGATGTGGAGCCCGACGGCGTGGTGGGAGATCCTGCGCTCGACCACGCGCGAGTCCGTGATGATCCTGATGATCATCGGTGCAGCCGTACTGTTCGGCTACATGCTGACCTCGCTCTACATCACCCAGACGCTCGCGCAGGCCATTGCCGATGCGAACCTCAATCGCTGGGTGCTGATGGGATTCATCAACGTCTTCCTGCTGGTCTGCGGCTGCTTCATTCCGCCTGCGGGTATCATCTTGATGACCGCGCCGATCCTGTTGCCGATCATCACGGCGGCCGGTTTCGACCCGGTCTGGTTCGGCGTTATCGTCACCATCAACATGGAGATCGGGCTCATCACCCCGCCCGTCGGGCTCAACCTGTTCGTGGTCAACGCCATCGCACCTGATGTGCCTACCAAGACCGTCCTGTGGGGCTCCGTGCCCTATGTCATGATGATGATTGTCGCGATCATCATCATGTCTGTCTTCCCCGAAATAGCCACGTGGTTGCCCGATCATTTGATGGGTGTTGCTGTTGGACCTAAATGAACGGAGTGGTCGGCGATTTGGCCGTCGCGCGCTGGCTTGCCAAGCCGGCACCGGGATGACCTAATCGGCCGGAATTTCCAAGCAACAATAGCGAGGAAATGCACTATGACCTTTCAATCGCGGCGCGCGGCCGCGCGTCACCTGACGCTGGCCGCCTCAGTGCTTGCCGCCCTCACGCTCGCGGGCGTGCCTGCGTTGGCGCAGGGCTGGCCGTCACGGCCGGTGACGTTCATCGTGCCGTTTGCCGCGGGCGGCGGCACCGATGCGTTCGCGCGGCCGCTGGCGGCGCAACTCGACAAGCAGCTCAACGGACGCTTCCTGATCGACAACCGCGGCGGCGCCGGCGGCACCGTCGGTGCGGCGATGGCGGCCAAGGCCGAAGCCAACGGCTACAATTTCTTCGTTGGTGCGGCCCACCACGCCATTGCGCCGTCGATCTATCTCAAGCTCGATTACGATCTCGAAAAGGATTTCATCCCGGTCGCGGTGATCGCGGCTCCGCCGCAGGTGGTGGTCGTCAATCCAGCCAAGGTCGAGGCCAAGACGCTGGCCGAACTGATTACCTGGCTGAAGGCCAATCCCGGCAAAATCGATTATGCGTCCGCGGGCCGCGGCACCACGCATCAGCTCGCGGGAGAGTTGTTCAACATTCTCGCCGGCACCAAGATGAATCATGTGCCGTATCGCGGCGCGGGCCCGGCGATGCAGGACCTGATCGCCGGCCACGTCCCGATCATGTTCGACGGGCTCGGCTCCTCGGCCAACCAGATCCAGGGCGGCGTGCTGCGCGGCCTGGCGCTGGCGGCGCCGGCGCGCTCGACCGCGATCCCCGATGTGCCGACCGCCGCCGAAGCCGGGCTGAAGGGTTTTGAGGTCTCGACCTGGTACGCGCTGTTCGCGCCCAAGGGCACGCCGCCCGAGATCATCGAGAAGATGCAGGCCGAGGTGCGCAAGGCGCTGGACACCGATCAGCTCAAGGAGATCTGGGCCAAGAACGGCTCCGCCACGCCGACCCTGATGGGCGCGGAGTTCGGCAAGTTCGTCCACTCGGAAATCAAGCGCTGGGCCGACGTGGTGCAGAAGGCCGGCATCAAGCCGGAGTGAAGCCGCTAATTCAAACTCGTCGTCGCCGGCAAAGCCGAACGCATCTTCGGCTAGATGACCCGGCCATCCACCTCTTATCTGCGACGATACGGCGTGGATCCCGGCGCTCGCCGGGATGACGTGAGTTTCGTCAGATTCATCCAGTTCAGCCACCATTCATCTCGGCGCCATCAAAATCTCCCTCGCATCATTGCGGCCAGAGGGAGATGTCATGGAACGCCGCGACTTTCTGAAATTCGCCTTTGGATTTGCCGCCGGCGCCGCAGCACTGGCGGCGAGCGCGCAGGCCGCACCGCTGCTGCCGCAGCCGCTTGAAAACGCGCCGCTGCCGCCGTCGAGCGGCGGTGCCCAGCCTGCGGTGACCACCGAGAACGAGGTCGAACGGCTCACGCCCGAACAGGTGCGCTGGCGACGCCGCTTCCGTTGGCGCCGCCGCCGTCGCTGGGGTTTCCGCCGCCGCCGTGCTTGGGGCTTCCGTCGCCGCCGCTGGCGTCGCCGTTGGCGCCGCCGCTACTGGTAAGGCCGGCGTGAACTTAGAAATCAGCTTTCGCCGTTGCCGAACAGCGCGGCGAACCGCTTTTCGCCGTTGCGCGAAAAATTGACGACGCGGCTGCCGGGCGCGGCATCGCGCGCGGCCCATTTCAGCTCGGTGAAACGCGTCATCACGGCAGCGCCCAGCGTGCCGGCGAGATGATGGCGCCGCTCGCTCCAGTCGAGGCACGCCTTGCACACCGGGCGGCGCGGATGCGCGAGGCTCTCGGCCGAGATCTGCAGCGCCTCGGCCATGAACCGCTTGCCTTCGCCGGTGAGTTCGATCGCCTGCTTGCTCTGCCGGATCAACCGCTGCTTGCGCATGCTGTCGAGCATCTGCACGCCGAGATCGCCGGCCAGATGGTCGTAGCAAATCCGGGCGCGGCGCAGCGCCGGATCCTTTGGCCCGGTGCGCACGCGCATGTGACCGGCGCGCGCGGCAAGGCCCGCAAGACCTTCCAGCACGCCGGCGACATCGGGATCGGTCAGGCGATAATAGCGGTGGCGGCCCTGTTTTTCCTGCTCGATCAGGCCGCCGGCCTCGAGCTTCGCCAGATGCGAACTCGCGGTCTGCGGCGTAATGCCGGCCTCGTGCGCCAGCTCGGTTGCGGTCAGCGCGCGGCCGGTCATCAGCCCGGTCAGCATGTTGGCGCGGGCGGGATCGCCGACCAATGCGGCGACCATGGCGATATCGGGACCTGCTTTCATACTTCGATGATAGCCGAAGCATTCACGTCGTCAAGCTGCTAATGTTGCAGCGTCATCATGCGAAGAACAGCATCCGGAGGATTGCTTCCTTCGCCTGGCTATCACCGTCTTCATCCGTTACCAGCTCGATCCGTTCAAGCGCGCGATGTTCGAGGAATATTCCAAGCGCTGGCTCACCATCATTCCCAAATGCGGCGGCGATCTCGTCGGCTACTGGATGCCGCACGAGGGCACCAACAACATTGCGTTCGCGCTGATTTCCTTCGAAGTCTCGGCGCTTACGAAAGCTATCGCGCGCGGTTGCGCGCCGACAAGGAAGGCATGGCCAATTTCGGCTTTGCCGAGGAAAACAAGTTCATCCTGGCGGAGGAGCGAACATTCCTGCGGCAGGTGACGAAATAGGCCTGACGCGACAGCCGCGCCGCGCACGACGCGCACTAGCCGTTGCCGTGGCGCGCGGATATTCTGGCTTCAAGCAAACCAATCAAAAGGGAGAGAACATGCCGGTATCAACAGCAGAGAAGCGCGCGACATTCCGGAAGATGCATGATCCGGATGTTTCCCGATTCCAAATCCCTTCGACGTCGGCAGCGCCCGCGCGCTGCAGCATCTGGGCTTCAAGGCGCTGGCCTCGACCAGCGCGGGATTTGCCTGGACCATCGCCAAGGCCGACAACCGCGTCACGCTGGATGAAGTCTGCGAGCATCTGACTGACCTGTGCGCGGCCGTCGATCTGCCGGTCAATGCCGATTTCGAGGGCGGCTTTGCGCACGAGCCGGACAAGGTCGGCGCCAATGTGGCGCGGGGCGTCAAGACCGGCGTGGCCGGGCTGTCGATCGAGGATTCCACCGGCGATTCCGCCAAGCCGCTGTACGAGCGGGCAGTTGCGATCGCGCGCATCAAGGCGGCGCGCGCCGCCATCGATGCCGACAACAGCGGCGTGTTCCTGACCGGCCGTTGCGAGGGCTTTCTGGTCGGGCAGGCCGATCTCGACATGGTGATCGACCGCCTCAAGGCCTATTCCGACGCCGGCGCCGATTGCCTCTACGCGCCCGGGATCAAGACCAGGGAGCAGATCATGGCGGTGGTGAAGGCGGTGCATCCAAAACCCGTCAACCTTCTGATCGGCGCCTCCGGCCTCAGCGTGGCGGAAGCCGCCGAACTCGGCGTCCGCCGCATCAGCGTCGGCGGATCGCTGGCGCGGACGGCATGGGCCGGATTCATGAAGGCCTCAAAAGAGATCGCGGAGAAGGGCACGTTCACCGAACTCGGCAACGGATATCCCGGCGGCGAATTGAACAAGATGTTCAGCTGAGGCTTCGCGCAAATCGACAGCGCGGCGGGCAAATCAATGCCCGCCGCGCTTGATTTTTCAGAGACCAGCGTCAGCGTTACTTGCTAGCCGGCGGCGTATCGGTGGTCGACGGAGCCGCTGCAGGCGGTGTCTGCGGCCGCGCCGGAGCAGCACCGGTTGTCGTTCCCGGTTCGCTGTTGTTGGCCTTCGGCGTCACGTCACGCATGCCAGGAGGCTGCTCCGGCAGGCGAGGACGGCGAAGTATTCTGGGCCGTCGTCGATGGTCGGCGTCGTGCCGGCCTGGTTGACCGACGAATTATTCAGTCCGTAGAACACCGCGCCCAGCACCACGGCGATGGCGATGGCGAACATCGCTACCCTGGCGCTGCTGGCTGGACCTTCGGCGAGCTGGGGATCCGCCTGCAACTCGTTGTCGAGACGGGCCTGGCGGCGCATCTCTTCGTCACTGAGATTGGAGCGATAGGGATCGTCCGGATTGTAGGCCATTGATGGGTTCCTCCGTTGTCCCATAACAATCGCCGGGCGCGGCGTGTGTTCCCGGATTCGAACGATCTTTGTTAGAACCGGGAGGGAACTTGGACAAAAAAGTGGCGGCGATTCGGCAAGGAATCGCCGCCACTTTTCCGTCAGGTGAGCAGTTTGTCAGCGGGCGTTGTTGGCAACGTCCCGCGAAATCGCCGGCGTCGACGACGAGGTATTGGTATCCGTCGATGTGCCGCCGGTCTGGTACAGCACAACGCCGATCACGATCATAATAACGAGGCCGATCACGGCCTTGGTGGGGGTGGGCTCAAGTCCCTCGCCATACTCTCCGTACGAATTGGAAAGCGAATCCGGCTTGTGTCCGTCAAAAGTCATGGCTTCCTCCGGGTCGCGTCTTGGGGTGACGCATCACGTTATCAACCGGGTATGCGGCACTGGCGTTCCGCTCGCGCTTTGCGTGTGGCGGGGATCTGCCAAGCGGAAATCGGGGGTCAGCGGGGCAGCGGCTCGGGCGGCCTGTCGCCCGCGTTTCGGCCTGTTCAGAATGGAACCCGCCAAGTAGGTTCTGAAAAAACGTAAGTTCTGAAAAATCCTTTTCCCTGAGGTTGCGATGTGGGCCCTGCCGCCGAGCGATGTCGTGCTTTACGCGTTGTCGCTGCTGGCGCTCGCGGCGCAGGCGATGACGGCGGCCCTTGCCGCGGGAAAGCGCAGCATGGACTGGGCCGGCGTCTGCATGCTGGGCTGCATCACCGCCCTTGGCGGCGGCACCATCCGCGATGTGTTGCTCGGGCATTATCCGCTGGTCTGGGTGCAAAACCCGTCTTTTCTGCTGCTGACCGCGGGTGCAGCACTCGTCACCATCCTGGTGGCGCGGATGGTGCATCGGCTCAACACGGCGTTTCTGGTGCTCGATGCGATCGGTCTCGTGGTCTTCACCATGGCCGGTTGCGACGTGGCGCGGCAGATCGATCCTGCCCTGCCGCTGGTGGTCGTGGTGGTGGCGGGAATGATCACCGGCTGCGCCGGCGGCGTGCTGCGCGACATCCTCTGCAACGACGTGCCGCTGTTGTTTCGCGCCGAACTCTACGCCAGCGTCTCCATTGTGGCCGGGCTGTTCTACATGATGGGATTTGCGTTGAAGATGAATGCCGATCTGTGGACGGCGCTGACCTTCGTGCTCGGCCTGTCGCTTCGCCTGCTGGCGATCCGCTACAAATGGGAGGCGCCGAAATTCGTCTTCAACGACGAGAGCCGCCGCTAGGCCGCCCCTGATGCAGTGCACAAAAGCATGCATGCGAGAATCGCGCGTTTTGTGCGAAGCCGTGCCGGCACCGATTGGCCTCCCAGACGATTATATAGCGTGAGCGTCGCCGCAGGCGCGTCACGTCGTTTCGCGGGAGAGGCTTCTGACGACACAACCCGAAAACGCAGGGGTAGCGCAGGGCCACGAAATTGCGATCTTTCGACGCGGGGCTCCAATGCCCAGATTTGTGGTGCGCTGTCAGCGGAAAGCGACATAGACTGATTCTAAGCTGAGGCAATGACTAGCTAAAAAGCCCCGCCAAAGGTCTGGTGCAGCGGCTCAAAGAGGGTGGAATGGGAATTAATCAAGGTCCGATCAGTCTCGATCAGAAATACACCCAGAGCTCCGGCCACGTCTTCATGACCGGCATTCAGGCGCTGGTCCGGCTGCCGATGGCCCAGATCCGCCGCGACCGCGCCGCCGGCCTCAATACCGCGGGCTTCGTGACGGGATACCGGGGTTCGCCGCTCGGCGGCTACGACCAGCAACTGTTCGCCGCCCGAAAACACCTCGAGCAGTACAACATCAAATTCCAGCCCGGCGTGAACGAGGATCTGGCGGCCACCGCGATCTGGGGTTCGCAGCAGCTCAATCTGTCGAAGGGCGCCCGGCACGATGGCGCGGTCGGCATCTGGTACGGCAAGGGCCCCGGCGTCGACCGCTGCGGCGACGTATTCCGCCACGGCAATGCCGCGGGCTCGGCGAAAAACGGCGGTGTGCTCTGCCTCGCCGGCGACGACCACGGCGCCAAATCCTCCACGCTGCCGCATCAATCCGACCACGCCTTCATTTCCGCGCTGATGCCGTATCTCTATCCCTCCAGTATCCACGAAATGATCGAGATGGGCCTGCTGGGTATCGCGATGTCGCGCTACACCGGGTGCTGGGTCGGCATGAAGGTGATCACCGAGACCGTGGAGACCACGGCGGAGCTCGACCTTGCCGACGAGATGAAGTCCTTCATCATCCCGACCGATTTCGAGATGCCGCCCGGCGGGCTCAATCTGCGCTGGCCCGACGACCGCTACGACCAGGACCGCCGGCTGCAGGACTACAAGGGGTTTGCCGCGATCGCGTTCGCCCGCGCCAACAAGGTCAACCGCATCACCATGGATTCGCCGAACGCGCGGTTCGGCATCATGGCCTCGGGCAAGAGCTACGAGGACATCCGCCAGGCGCTGCGCGAACTCGGCGTCACGCCCGAGGTCGCCGCCAAGATCGGCCTTCGGCTTTACAAGATCGGCATGCCGTGGCCGCTGGAGCCGCAGGGCGTGCGCGAATTCGCGGTCGGTCTCGAAGAGATCATGATCATCGAAGAGCGCCGCGAGATCGTCGAGAATCAAGTCAAGCAGGAACTGTTCAACTGGCGCGACGACGTCCGTCCCCGCATCGTCGGCAAGATGGACGAGCACGACAAGCGCTTTCTGCCCTTTGCCGAAGAACTCAGCGTTGCTTCCCTTGCGAGTTCGCTGACCGAGCGGCTGCTGCGCCTCAACCTCAATCCCGAAGTCGCCGCGATGCTGCGCGCCAAGGCCGACTGGTTCAACGGGCGCCTGGCGAGCCAGATGCAGCCGGTGTCGCCGATCTCCCGCACGCCGTATTTCTGTTCGGGCTGCCCGCACAACTCCTCGACCAAGGTGCCCGAGGGCAGCCGCGCCTTTGCCGGCATCGGCTGTCACTTCATGGCGCTGTGGATGGACCGCAGCACCGAAACCTTCACCCATATGGGCGGCGAGGGCGTGCCGTGGGTCGGTGTCGCCCCCTTTACCGATGAAAAGCACGTGTTCGCCAATCTCGGCGACGGCACTTACTTCCATTCCGGCAGCCTCGCGATCCGCCAGGCGGTCGCCTCCGGCGCCAACATCACCTACAAAATTCTGTACAACGACGCGACCGCGATGACCGGCGGCCAGCATGTCGACGGCGATCTGTCGCCGCAGCAGATCACCTTCCAGCTCCACTCCGAAGGCATCCGCGACATCTATCTGGTGTCGGAAAATCCCGATGCCTATCCGGCCGCCGACATCGCGCCGGGCACCAAGACCGCGCACCGCGACGACCTCGACGCGGTTCAGAAGACGCTGCGCGAGGTCAAGGGCGCCTCGGCCATCGTCTTCGTGCAGACCTGCGCCGCCGAAAAGCGCCGCCGCCGCAAGCGCGGCACCATGGAGGATCCGGCGCGCCGCGTCATGATCAATCCTGCGGTCTGCGAAGGCTGCGGCGATTGCTCGGTGCAGTCGAACTGCATTTCGGTGGAGCCGCTGGAGACCGAGTTGGGGCGCAAGCGCACCATCAACCAGTCGACCTGCAACAAGGACTATTCCTGCGTAAAGGGCTTTTGCCCGTCCTTCGTCACCATCGACGGCGGCAAGCTGCGCAAGCGCGCGCCGGGTGACCTCGGCAATATCGGCGATCTGCCGGAGCCGGCTTCACGGCCTTCGCTGGACCGGCCCTACAATGTCGCCGTCGGCGGCGTCGGCGGCACCGGCGTGCTGACGATCGGCGCGCTGCTCGGCATGGCCGCGCATATCGAGGGCAAGGCCAGCATGATCCTCGACATGTCCGGCCTCGCGCAAAAGGGCGGCGCGGTGCTCAGCCACGTCCGGCTGTCGGAGCATACCGCCGACGTCACCTGTTCGCGCATCGTCACCGGCACCGCCGATCTGGTGCTTGCCGCCGATGAAGTCGTCGCGGCCGCCAAGGAAACCATGACGCTGTGCGAATCCAGCCGCACCTATGGCGTCATCAACACCCATCTCATTCCGATCGCGGATTTCATCCTCAACCGCGACTTCAATTTCCAGAGCCGCAAGGTCAACCACGTTCTGGAAACCGCGCTGCGCAAGGACTCGTCGTTCTTCGATTTTACAAAACCCGCCGAAGTGCTGCTCGGCGATTCCATCGCCACCAACATGATGATGATGGGCTACGCCTATCAGAAGGGCATGCTGCCGCTGCAGGCGAAGTCGATCGAGCAGGCGATCGAGGTCAACGGCGTCGCCATCAAGATGAACACGCAAGCGTTCCAGCTCGGACGCTCTGGCCGCCGCCGATCCGGCGCGGCTGGTGGCGATGATGAAGGGCCAGGACGAGACGGTGGCGCCGAAGACGCTGGACGAGATGTCGCTGGACGAGATCATCGCCCACCGCACCGCGCTGCTTACCGACTACCAGGACGGCAAGCTCGCCGACCGTTACCGCGCCATGGTGGCGAAGGTGCGCAACGCCGCTGTCGATGGCGGCTACGGCGACGCCCTGCCGCGCGCGGTCGCGATCAGCTACGCCAAGCTGCTCGCCTACAAGGACGAGTATGAAGTGGCGCGGCTGTTCACCGATGGCCGGTTCGAAAAGCAGCTGCGTGACCAGTTCGACGGCGATTTCAAGTTCAAGTTCAACCTGGCGCCGCCGCTGCTCGGCGGGGCCAAGGATGCGCTGGGACGGCCGAAGAAGCGCGCCTTCGGCGCCTGGATGATGCCGGTATTTCGAATGCTGGCGAAGCTGCGGACCCTGCGCGGCACCGCCTTCGACATCTTCGGCTACAGCGCCGACCGCAAGCTCGAACGCGAGCTGATCGCGGATTACGAAAAGGACGTCGCCACCGTGCTCGCCGCGCTGTCGCCGCTGACGCTGGATACCGCGGTCGAAATCCTCTCGCTGCCCGACCGCATCCGCGGCTACGGACCGGTGAAGGAGAAGTCGGTCAGGGATGCCAAGGCGCGCTACGCGCAGCTGGCCGCCGATCTCGCCAACCCGCCGCCGGCGCCGCGGCAGATCGCGGCGGAGTAGGGCGGCTAGTAGCGCACTGCCGTGCTCCATCCGCAATTGTCATCCCCCGCGAAAGCGGGGGACCCAGTACGCCGCGGTGTCTCGGCTTAATCACTACCTCTCTGGAATACTGGGTCGCCCGATCAAGTCGGGCGATGACGGCTGAGGATGTGGCGCTAACTACGGCTTCACCAATCTAGCCGACGAGGCAAATCAGCCACCAAGCGTTATTTTTCTGATTTTCAGAAATATTTTCCTTCCCTTCAAACCCAAATCACCTCTATATCTCAGCCATCCCGTCCCGAGAGAGGGGCGTTGGCCACGTCACGAACGTGGGGCGGGATGCGGTGGACGCGGCAGCGTCGGGCGTGACACGTGATGGCAGGGCGGGCTTCGGCTCGTGAGCGATCGGCGGCACGCAGACGAACGGCGCCTTAGCCCGGCGAAGCCTTTTGGCGAAGACGGGTGGCTGCGTACGGCAAAACCGTGTGGTCCTGGCATCCGTTGCTGATGTCAAGCTGGCGGAGGCGCGTCGAGCCCAACCGGGTTTAGACAAAGCCATTAATCCGCCAGCGACGGTGACAACAAAGAATTCGTCGCCGGGGAGATCGCGGCATAAGCCGTAAAGCCATTGCGCAGGGAAGGCCGGAGTGTTTCCGCTGAACCTGTATGCTCATGTGCGCCATTTCGCACTACATTGCACATGAGACCGCGGGTGCAGCGCGCACCCGGTCTTCCCTGCGCCCTCTCATCGGAGGGCAAGGAAATCGAACAGCAAACCTCGGGCGAAACACGCCGCGAGAACGCCGCCGCATGGCCGTCTCGCCTGACGGAATATCTCCGCGCTTGCCAAGGCTGCCGCGAAAGGCCAGAAAAATGGCTGGGAAGAAACACCAGCGGAGAGCTGTATTGACTATCAAGGGCAAGGCCTATCTCGCCGGGATTTACGAGCATCCGACCCGGCATGCACCCGATAAATCGACCGCACAGCTGCACGCCGAAGTCGCCAAGGGCGCCCTGGAAGACGCCGGGCTGACCAAGGCTGATATCGACGGCTATTTCTGCGCCGGCGACGCCCCGGGCGGGGTGATGGCGATGACCGATTATCTCGGCCTGAAAGTCCGCCATTTCGACTCCACCGACACCGGCGGCTGCTCCTATCTGGTCCATCTCGGCCATGCCGCGGAGGCGATCGCCGCCGGCAAATGCTCGATCGCGCTGATCACGCTGGCGGGCAAGCCGCGCACCGGCGCGATGCCGCCGCGCGCCACCGGCGCCGAGCTCGATTTCGAAGCCGCCTACAACGCCACCACGCACAACATTTACGGCATGTGCGCCATGCGCCACATGCATGAGTTCGGCACCACCAGCGAGCAACTGGCCTGGATCAAGGTCGCAGCCTCCCATCACGCGCAATACAACGAGCATGCGATGCTGCGCGACGTCGTCACCGTCGAGGACGTCATCAACTCGCCGATGATTTCGGATCCGCTGCACCGGATGGATTGCTGCGTCGTCACCGACGGCGGCGGCGCGCTGATCGTCACCACCGAAGCCATCGCGCGCAGCCTGAAGAAGCCGCTGGTGCGGATGATCGGGCACGGCGAGGCGATCAAGGGCCCGCGCGGCGGCAAGGATCTCAATCTGACCTATTCCGCCGGCGTGTGGTCGGGCCCGCGCGCGTTCGAAGAAGCCGGCATCACGCCGAAGGATATCAAATACGCCTCGATCTACGACAGCTTCACCATCACGGTGCTGATGCAGCTCGAGGATCTCGGCTTCTGCAAGAAGGGCGAGGGCGGCAAGTTCGTCGCCGACGGCAATCTGATTTCCGGCGTCGGCAAGCTGCCGTTCAACACCGACGGCGGCGGGCTCTGCAACAATCATCCGGTCAACCGCGGCGGCATGACCAAAATCATCGAAGCGGTGCGCCAGCTGCGCGGGCAGGCGCATCCGAAGGTGCAGGTGCCGAACTGCGATCTCGCCATCGCCCATGGCACCGGCGGCCTGCTCGGCGTTCGCCACGCCGCATCGACCTGCATTCTGGAGCGCGTGTGATGGCCGATAAAGCAAAATACCCGACACCCCAGGTCAATCCCGAAATCAAAACCGTTCTGGGATGCCGCGGCGACACGGCAAATTCCTGATCAAGCGCTGCACCGCCTGCGGCGAGCCGCATTATTTTCCGCGCACGCTGTGCCCGTTCTGCTTCTCCGACAAGACGGTGTGGGAAGAAAGCTCGGGCGAGGGCGAGATCTACACCTTCAGCCTGATGCGCAAATCCGCGACCGGCCCCTACGCGATCGGTTGCGTCACGCTGAAGGAGGGCCCGTCGCTGCTGACCAATTTCGTCGACTGCGACATGGACAAATTGAAGATCGGCCAGAAGGTCAAAGTGGTGTTCAAGCCAACCGACGGCGCGCCGCTGCCGTTCTTTACGCCGGTGGGTAGATCTTGCGCGCGCCGCTTGTGGCAACGAAAGGTGCGTCATCCCCGCGAAGGCGGGGATCCGGTAAACGCCGACGTCAGTGATTGACTGAGATGCCCGCTCCCGCAGGGGAGATGGCGCAGCTAGGGCGCCGCGATAGACAGAAGAAATTCGGGAGCACGCAAAAAAATGCCGATCAAGTACGACGAGCTGATGGCGCTGAAAAATCTCGGCCAGAAATATGCCTACACCGATCGCGAGGTGATGCTGTACGCCTATGGCATCGGGATGGGCGCTGATCCCCTGGACGAGAAGGAACTCGCCTTCGTCAACGAAGCCGTCGCCACGCCGCGCGCCCTGAAAGTGGTCCCGACCTTTGCCTCGGTCGCGGCATGGGGCGCCGGGCCCGGCGAGATGAACCTCAACCGCGTGATGGTGGTCGATGGCGAGCGCGACATCACCTTCCACAAGCCGCTTGGCGACCGCGGCCCATATCACCGCCGACTTCAAGCGTGCTCGACGTGTTCGACAAGGGCAAGGACAAGGGCGCGGTGATCCGGCACAAGACGGTGCTGAAGAACGAAAAGGGCGAGCCATTGGCGACGCTGGTGGCGTCACGCTTTGCCCGCGGCGACGGCGGTTTCGGCGGACCTTCCGAAGGCCAGCCCGAGCCGCACAAGGTGCCGACCCGCGCACCCGACAAGACGATCGATATTTCGACGCGGCCGGATCAGGCGCTGGTCTATCGGCTGTGCGGCGACCGCAATCCGCTGCATTCGGATCCCGAATTCGCCAAGCGCGCCGGCTTCCCGGCGCCGATCCTGCACGGCATGTGCACCTACGGCATTACCTGCCGCGGCATTCTTCAGACCTACGCCGACTATGATTCCAGCGCCTTCCGCCAGCACGTCGCGCGGTTCTCCTCGCCGGTCTATCCCGGCGAGACCGTGACGATGGATCTGTGGAAGGACGGCAACGTGATTTCGTTCGAGGCCAAGGTGAAGGCGCGCAACGTCGCCGTCATCAAGAGCGGCAAGACGGTGCTGGGATAATTTCATGCACGGTGCGCACGCTAGATCATGTCGTCATGCCCGGACTTGTTCCGGGCATCCACGTCTTCCTTTCGACGAAGAAAGACGTGGATGGCCGGGTCAAGCCCGGCCATGACGGCGGGTAATAAACGGCTATGCGGGAGAAACCATCATGGGATTACTCGACGGCAAGGTGGCGATGATCACCGGGGCGGGCGGCGGGCTCGGTGAGGCCTACGCCAAACTGTTCGCGCGCGAGGGTGCGGCGGTCGTGGTCAACGATCTCGGCGGGCCCCGCGACGGCAGCGGCGGCGACCAGACCATGGCGCAGAAGGTGGTCGAGGCGATCAAGGCGGAAGGCGGCCGCGCGGTCGCCAACGGCGCCGACATCTCGACCATGGCCGGCGGCCAGTCGGTGTTCGACGACGCCATCAAGAATTTCGGCCGCGCCGACATCCTGGTCAACAATGCCGGCATCCTGCTCGACCAGACCTTTGCCAAGGCGACCGAGGCCGCCTGGGACAAGGTCCTGAAGGTGCATCTGAAGGGCACCTTCTGCTGCACCCAGCCGGTGTTCCGCTGGATGCGCGAGAACGGCGGCGGCGTCATCGTCAATACATCGTCGACGTCGGGCCTGATCGGCAATTTCGGCCAGACCAATTACGGCGCCGCCAAGGGTGGTATCTGGGGACTGTCGAACGTGCTGGCGATCGAGGGCCGCAAATACAACATCCGGATCTGGACGCTGGCGCCGGGGGCGCTGACCCGCATGACCGCAGACCTGCCGCGCTATATCGAGAACCCGAAGGCGGCCCTGGGGCCGGACGGCATCGCGCCGGCCGTGCTATACATGGTCAGCGATTTGTCGGGCGACCAGACCGGCAAGGTGCTCGGCGTCTCCGGCCCGCGCGGCGTGCGCGAGATGCGGATGATGGAAAAAGAGGGCTGGAAGCCGTCGGGCGAGGGATGGAAGGCGCAGGATATTATCGAGCACGCCAAGGATATCTTCTTCACCGAAGAAGAGATCAAGATGGGCGCGAGAAGGTTTTAACAATTCACCGTCATTCCGGGGCGATGCGCAGCATCGAACCCGGAATCTCGAGATTCCGGGTTCACGCTTCGCGTGCCCCGGAATGACGACAGGGAAACAGGAGGCACCAATGACAAAACTCACCCACAAGGCCGAAGGCACCTTCGCGATCGCGCCGACGCCGTTCCACGATGACGGCCGCATCGACGAAAAGTCGATCGACCGGCTGACCGACTTCTACGCCGAGGTCGGCTGCGACGGCGTCACCGTGCTCGGCATTCTGGGCGAGGCGCCGAAGCTCGACGCCGCGGAAGCCGAGCAGGTCGCGATCCGCTTCGTCAAACGCGCCAAGAACATGCAGATCATCGTCGGCGTTTCCGCGCCGGGTTTTGCCACCATGCGCTCGCTGGCGCAGAAATCGATGGACGCGGGCGCCGCCGGGGTGATGATCGCGCCGCCGCCGCATCTGCGCACCGACGATCAGATCACCGGCTATTTCAAGCAGGCCCAGGAAGCGATCGGTAACGATATTCCCTGGGTGCTGCAGGACTATCCGCTGACACTCACGGTCGTGTTCACGCCTGCGGTGATCCGCAAGATCGTGATGGACTCACCGTCCTGCGTGATGCTCAAGCACGAGGACTGGCCGGGGTTGGAAAAGATCTCGGCCCTGCGCGCGTTCCAGAAAGACGGCTCGCTGCGGCCGCTGTCGATCCTGGTCGGCAATGGCGGTTTGTTTCTCGATTTCGAGATGGAGCGCGGCGCCGATGGCGCGATGACCGGCTACGCTTTCCCGGAACTGCTGATCGACGTCGTGAGAATGACGAAGGAGGCGCGCCGCGACGCCGCGCATGATCTGTTCGACGCCCATCTGCCGCTGATCCGCTACGAGCAGCAGCCCGGCGCCGGATCTCGCGGTGCGGAAATATGTGCTGCAGAAGCGCGGCATCATTGCCTCGTCGGCGCAGCGCAAGCCGGGCGCGACCATTACGCCTGCTGCGAAAGCCGAGGTGGATTATCTGCTGTCGCGCGTCGCCCGCGTCGACAGGCGCGCCAATCTGCAGCCGCAAGCCAGCGCGGCGGAGTAACGGATGACCACCGAACCCGCCAAGCCGCCGCGCGCCGCGTCGACCATCCTGTTGCTGCGGGACAGCACTGCCGGCGAAATCGAAGTCTTCATGATGGTGCGCCATTATGAGATCGACTTTAATTCCGGCGCGTTGGTGTTTCCCGGCGGCAGCGTCGACAAGGGCGATCAGGAGATCATCGCCAATCCCGCGCTTTATTCCGGCGGCGAGGGGCTCGATGCGGCGACCATGAGCTTCCGGATTGCCGCGATCCGCGAAACCTTTGAGGAAAGCGGCATCTTGCTGGCGCGTCCCAAGGGATCGATGGCGCTGGTCGATGCCAAACGGGCGAGCCGAGATCGAAGCCGCTCATCGCGCGGATTTATGCGAGAGCAAGATCAGCTTCCTCAAGGTGCTCACCGACAGCGGCATGGTGCTGGCACTCGATGAGCTCGTGCCCTACGCGCACTGGATCACGCCGGAAGGCATGCCGAAGCGGTTCGACACCTGGTTCTTCCTGGCCGCAGCACCTCCGGAGCAGGCCGGCGCCCATGACGGCAAGGAATCCACCGACTCGATCTGGGTATCGCCGCGCGAGGCGCTGGCGGGCGGCGAGAGCGGGCGGTTCAAGCTGCCGTTCCCGACCACGCGCAATTTGATCAGGCTCGGCAAGCAGGCCAGCGTGCAGGTCGCGCTCGAGGACTCCAGAGGCAAGGCGGTGGTGACCGTGATGCCGGTGATGACAAAACTCAACGGCGGCCGCCAGTTGCGGATTCCGCTGGAAGCCGGCTACGACGGCGAGGTGTTCGAGGTCGGCGCGGCGGGCTGACACACTTCGACAGGATAACGAAGTATTCTGACGGTCATACCTGTAGTGTTCCGTCTCGACAGGAATCTGAGAGCGGAATGACCGACATCCAAGAATCGCATCCGCGGCAACCCAACATCGCCGTCGAACTGGCGCTGCTGCTGACGCTGGCGACGCTGTGGGGTGCGTCCTATAGCTTCATCAAGGTCGGCGTGACGACGATTCCGCCTGTGACCCTGATCGCAGCGCGCACCCTGATCGCCGGGCTGTTGCTCCTGGTCATCATGCGATGGCGGGGAGTGACGCTGCCGATGGACGCCGCGAGCTGGCGGCGCTTCCTGTTCCAGGCCTGCCTCAACAGCGTGATTCCCTGGACCATGCTGGCCTGGAGCGTGCGCTCGCTCGACGCCGGGCTCGCGACCATCCTGAATTCCACGGCACCGATCTTCACCTTCTTCCTCACCCTCGCGATCACCCGCCATGAGGCGCTGACGCCGCGAAAGCTGGTGGGCGTCTGCGCCGGGATGGCCGGCATCTGCCTGATCGTCGGGGTGGAGGCGCTCGGCGGATTGGGCCAGCAGCTGGTCGCGCAAGTGGTCGCCGTGCTGGCCGCCGTCTGCTACGCGGGCGCCGCGATCTTCGGCCGCGCCTTCAAGGGCCTCGACCCGATGGCGCCGGCGGCGGGCTCGCTGCTGTGTGGCGCGGCGATCCTGATCCCGCTCAGCCTCGCGGTGGACCAGCCCTGGACGCTGGCGCCGTCGGCCAGTTCGATGTGGGCGTTGCTCGCGCTTGGCGATATTCTCGACCGCGCTGGCCTTCGTGATCTATTTCCGGCTGATCCAGACGCTGGGTTCGGTCGGCACCACGGCGCAGGCCTATCTGCGGGTGCCGATCGGCGTCGCGGTCGGCGTGGTGTTCCTCGGCGAGAACCTGTCGGCGACGGCCTGGATCGGCCTCGGCTGCGTCGTGATCGGCGTCGCCGCGATGACGATTCCGCCACGGAAGGCAGCGGCCGCTGCGGAAGCCGGCTGATCGCTCCTAGGCGAGAAACGAATCGACCAGTGCCTGGTCCTGATCGTAGACCCAGCATTGCCAGAGCAATCCGTCGCGAACCGAATAGACCAGCAGCGCTCGACCTCCGCGGTCCTGCCGTCGCGGCTGAACCGTTCGCGAACCAGCACCGCGCCGCGCTCGGGTCCGGCCATGACATCGACGATCCCGAGCAGCTTTCGATTGGTGCGGCGGGTGACCTCGGCGAGAATGGCCAGCGCCGCCAGCTTGCCCCGGTGCACCCCGGCCAGCGGATTGCCGCCGAAATAGTGCAGCGTGAAATCGTCATGGTAGCTTGCCACGACGCCGGCGCGGTCGCCGGCCAGCCATGCCGCCGCGTAGCGCGACACCGCCTCACGGATCCGGTATCGCTGGCCGCTGAAGTTGAACTCTGCATCGATTGCTGTCCTCTATGTCAGGGCATCGAGATAGACTGCCGAAATATCCGGCGCTTTCAGAAACTGGCTATCGGCATGGTCGCAATGGCAAAATTGATCGGCTGGGGGCCGCGGGTGCTCTATCTCGGGCCGGCGCTTCGGATTGACGCCGCACCGCAATGCCACCGCGGTGCTGGCGCTCACGCTCGACGGAAAACTGGAGGTCGCCGAGGATGCGGCCGATCCCGGCGGGGCCTATCGTTCTGCGCGCAGCGTCCTGATCCCGCCGAACACGCTGCATCATCTGCGCATCGCAGGCGGATCGATGGCATTTCTCTATGTCGATCCGCTCAGCCGCGATCTTGCGGCGTTGACGGCGCGGATGCAGCGAGGTCACGCCGCGCGCCGCCTTCGACCTGATCGGGGAGGCAGCCGTCATCGATGTCCTGACCGGGCTTGCCGAAGGCCGCATGGCCGATGGCGACGGACGGAAAGCGCTGACGGAATTGCTCGGGATCGGCACCCGCGCCGATCCGGATATTCGCATTCTCGCCGCGCTCCGCCGCATGCGCGACGAGCCGCATCGATCCCACTCGATGACCGAATTGGGCGAATGCGCCGGGCTCTCGGCGTCACGCTTCCTGCATCTGTTCAAGGCCGAGACCGGGGTGCCGCTGCGGCGTTACCGGCTGTGGAATCGCATGGGTGCAGCTGTCGCGGCGTTCCGGGACGGCATGTCGCTGACGGAAGCCGCCTACGCCGCGGGGTTCGCAAGCTCGGCGCATTTCAGCACAGCATTCCGCGACATGTTCGGCATGATGCCGTCGGAGTTGCTGAAAGGCCTGGAGCCGGCCGGGCAATGAACCGGCGGATATGGGCCAGTTTGCCGATTGCTGCGATTATGGGCATCCGGCCGGGCGGGGCCGGCCACAGCCGCGTGCGCAGGCATGTTCCCCCTGACATGAAATACGTCGTATATTGCGGTCCGATTGGAGCCCGGTCTTATTAACCATGCCTTCCGCATCACCGCCGATTTCCCAAAGGATACGGTCGTTCTCGCTCTCGATCGGCCAATTGACCTTTGGCAGCTTCCTGCTGGTGTTGGCCGTGATCGCTATCACCAGCGTCGCCAGCGTCGTCGGCGATACGCCACATCGATTCGACGTTTGCCGAATTGCAGCGGCTGCAGAGCGTCGGCGACCTCGCTGAGGACATCGACCGGCGCATGAACGAACTGCGGCTGGCGGCGCGCGACTTCGTGACCGATCCAGGCACGCAATCCAATCAGGTCGGGGACGCCGCCGCCGCGCTGGACGAGCTTCTGAAGAAGACCCGGCTGGAACTCGCGCCCGAGCAACAGGAAATGATCGACGGCGTCACGGCGCGGTTGGCGACCTATCGCAGCGGGATCGAGCGCATTTCGGCGCTGATCAACCGCCGCGCCGAGCTGATCATCGGCTTGCCGCCGCTGCGCGAACAATTCGAAGCGGCCATTGCGGAGACGCCGGACCCGGTTGTCTCCTCCACGTTGTTTCAGGCCCAAAGCCGCATCGCCTCGGCACTGCTGGCGCGCAATCCGTCGGCCGCCGAACAGGCCGCGCCAGAGCATGCGGGCGCTGACGATACCGGATCCAAAGCTTCGCGCCGCGGTCGACAATTATGCCGAGGCGATCATCGGGCATGTCGGTCCGCGAACGGCAGATCGCGGATATCGACAAGGAGGTGCTCGGCGCCGAGGGACGCCTGATCGGACGCGTCACCGATCTCCTGCGCGAGGTCAGCGCGCGCCGCAGCCATGTGCTTGTCGGGTGATCTTGCGAAGACGCTGGCCGGGACAAATGGCAAAGCATCGTGCTCGGCACTGCCGGCGTCCTGATCGGACTTTTCGCGGCACTGCTGGTGGTGCGGCGGACCGTCCGCCCGCTCGCATCCATCGCGGCCTCGATCCGCGCGCTGGCCGGAGGCCAGAAAGACACCTCGATCCCCGCCACCGACGTCAACAACGAGATCGGCGACATCGCGCGTGCCGCCGAGGTATTCCGCCGCACCCTGGTCGATGCCGACGCGGCGCGCGAGGCGGCGGTGCGTGCCTTGGCCGAGCAGCGCCTTGCCGAGGAAAGCTATCGCAAGCTGTTCGAGGGCTCGGTCGACGGCATCTATGTGACGACCCCCGGCGGCGCGCTGCTCAACGCCAACCCGGCATTGGCGCGGATCATGGGATACGCCACGCCGCAGGAACTGATCAACGGCATCGGCACGATCGCCGATACGATCTACGTTGATCCGGCGGCGCGCGGGGAATATCAGGCGCTGATGCAGCGCGACGGCATGGTGCGCGAATTCGAATATCAGGTGCGCTCGCGCGACGGCACGGTGCTCTGGCTCTCCGACAGCGCCACGGCGGTGCGCGACGAGGCCGGCGAGATCATCCGCTACGAAGGCACGGTGCGCGACATCACCGATCAGAAGCGCGCCGAGGACGCGATCGCCGAAGGCCGGCGGCTGCTGCAGCAGGTCATCGACACCGTGCCCGCCGTCATCAACGTCAAGGACAAGCAGCTGCGCTATGTCCTGATGAACCGCTACATGGCCGGCATTTTCGGGGTTGAACCGGCGGATGCGATCGGCCGCACCACCACCGACCTGATGTCGCGCTACGGCGCGGAAAAGACCGACGAGCACGACAAGCGGGTGCTGGAGGCGGGCAGGGAGCTCGGATTCTACGAGGAGGAATACAAGGATTCCTCCGGCAATATGCGGCAATGGCTGGTGAACAAGCTTCCGCTGATCGACGCTGTCGGCGAAATCGAGAACATCGTCACCGTCGCGCTCGACATCGGCGAGCGCAAGCGCGGCGAACTGGAGATGCGCAAGGCCAAGGATGCCGCCGAAGCGGCGTTGCGTAATTTGCGGGAGACCCAGAATTCGCTGATCGAGGCGGAAAAGCTCGCCGCACTCGGCCGGCTGGTGGCGGGCGTCGCCCACGAGGTCAACAACCCGGTCGGTATCAGCCTGACGGTTGCCTCCTCGCTGGAGCGCAAGACCGCATTGTTCACCGCCGAAGTCGGTCGCGGCGACCTCAGGCGCTCCAGCCTGAGCGAATTTCTGGAGACCAGCCGCGATGCGGCGTCGCAGCTGGTGGCCAATCTCAATCGCGCCGCCGAACTGATCCAGTCCTTCAAGCAGGTGGCCGCCGACCGCAATTATTCCGATCAGCGCACGTTCGACCTCGGCGACCTGACCGAACAGGTGGTGATGAGCCTGCGGCCCGGCTTGAGAAAGCATAACCTGACGCTCTCGGTCGATTGCCAGCCCAATCTCACCATGAACTCCTATCCCGGGCCGTACGGCCAGGTACTCACCAATCTGTTCCTCAATTCGGTGGCGCACGCGTTCCCCGACGGCAAGGCCGGCGCCGTCGATATCCAGGTGCGGGAGTCCGGCAAGGACAATGTCGAGATCCTGTTTTCCGACAATGGTTGCGGCATGTCCCTCGACGTCCGGCGCCGCGCGTTCGATCCGTTCTTCACGACCCGTCGCGATCAGGGCGGCACCGGGCTCGGCCTGCATATCGTCTACAGCATCGTGACCAATCGCCTCGGCGGCCGGCTCGACCTCGATTCGGAGCCCGGCGGCGGCACCCGAATCCAGATCATCCTGCCCCGGGTCGCGCCCCTGGAGCAGGCCGCGGAATAGGCGATCTAATCGCTGTCGGCCAGCTTGTGCAGCGTCGCGCCAAAAATCTGGCTGGCCTTTCCGACCAGCGCGGTGCCGTTCATGGTCCCGCGGGTATCGGTGAAGGTGCCGGAAACGCCGATGCCGACCGGGTTGGGGCCGCCGAACAGCGGGCTGGCGTCGGGGCTGGAGGTATGGCGCTGAACCAGCACCTCGCCCTTGAAGGTGTCGTCCTTCACGGTGTAGCTGCCGGTGTAAAACAGATAGGCATCGCCGCCCAGGATCTTGCCATCCCGGAACATGATCACGCCGCTGCCCTTGCCCGAACGGCCATCGAGCAGGCTGACATGGATCGAATACAGACCGTTCTTCATGATGCCCCGATTCCGACTGCGCCCCCGAAGTCGGTACTCTCGTTATGCCAAAGCAGGGCCCGCAGCGTCAACGCGGCAGTTGGTTTGCCGCAGCCCGCTGTCCGGAATCCGACACCCGTTTTATGACGCAGGGATGACCGGCCAGAGCTCGGCGTGCCACCCTAGCCGGCGGCGTCCTTGCGCGCGGTTTGCCGGGCGCGCCAGATCCTGTTGACGACATAGACCGCGAGCGCCGATGCCATCAGCGGCAGCAGGACCGTGCTCGCGATCGTTGCCATGATGACCTGATCCTTGCCCTCGGCGTTTTCCGACCAGATCGCATAGGGCAAATATCTCGAGACATCTGGGGTGACGTGTCGGGCCGTGGGGCGGACCAGGGCCGCGGTCAAAGCCGCGATCACAAGATAATCCCACCATCGCCAAGCCGCGGCGCGTACCAGCCATACCGCGACCGCGATCTGCGCGATGATAATAATGGTGACCGCAGGCCAGCCGCTCATCGCCTGGACTCCGTCAGGTCGCCCGCCGGCAATGTTCTTGCCTCACGCATATTTCTTGTCGCGCTCCAGCAGTTCGATCGAGATGCCCTGCGGCCCCCGGATGAAACAGATGCGGACGCCCGGCCTGATCGTGGTCGGCTCCTTGGTGAACTCGACGCCCTTGGCCTTGATCTCGGCGGCCACCGCATCGATGTCCTTCACCGTCAGCCCGAAATGATCGAGACCCTGGTAGGGCGTCACCGGCGGCGTATTGACGCCGTCGCCTGCGGTCACCGGCGCGATGAACACATTGGCGCCGCCGAGCTTGACGTCGATCCGGCCGGGGCCGCGGATAACCACCCCGCCAAGAATGTTTTCAAGCCAGACGGCGGTGGCCTCCGGGTCGGGACTGCGCAAATGGACATGGTCCCAGGTGACTATCGGCATCGTTGATCTCCCTTTGGCGGTCTACGCCGCCTGTGGCTGCGGCGCTGCATACGTCGCCAGAACCAATTTAGCTGTCGCATGCTTACGGACAAGGCGAAATGCTCGCCGGTGACGGCAAGCCGGATTTAGGGCCCGCGAACCATATTCCGGCCGATTCCGGAAAAATTGGCTTCGCCGTTGAACCGAATGGCCGCCGCCGCAACTGACATAGAGAAAGTCAGGTGGAACCCGCGCGATCGACGTGGGCGGAGCGGTACCGAAATGATGCCCGTGGCGCGATATTTCCTGTTTGTCGGCGGAGCCCTGTTGGCCCTGCTGTTCGCATTCGATGCCTTCGTCCCCAATGCCGCGGCGGATTTGACCACCCATGCCGGGGCAGGCGCAGGCGTCGACAAATCCGTGGTGCGAATCCGTTCCGAGCAGAAATGGCCGGAGGCCATCGTGTTCGACACCAGCCAGCCGACCATCGTTCCGAAAGCGGAGCCGGTGCAGGTCGCGGTGGCGGCTCCGGCGCCGCCCGCCGAAATCTCCGCCAAGGCCCGGGTTCGGGAAACCTTTGCGCAATTCACGCCGGTCGAGCCCAAGAGGGCGGAGGCGAAGGCCGATGTTCAGGCGCAGCGCAAGCGCAAGATCGTGAAGAACAAGGTGAGCCAGCCCATGCGCCTGGCCCAGCAATCCCCTGCCGGATTCTTCGGCAGCAGCACCTGGTAATAACCCCGGCGCTCCTGCGCCGGCGAGGATACCGCCCGTTACAGCCGGCAAGCCGAAGTTTCGGCGGCCAGGGTGCGGTGCTCCATTCCAATATTGACACATTTCGGTGAAACCATTTCCCGGTCTCGGAATTGATGAATTGGTGGCGGACCGTGCAATCGCCGCCGCCTATCGATGGCATGACGATGAACACCGGGCTGTATCGCATCGAATTGGCAAGGCTCCCAAAGTTTGGGCGCGGCGGCACTTTTTCAGGTCAAACAACACCAGTTCACTACCTCCGGCACGGATTGGTCTGGCTGCCGACCGCGCTGATTGCCTGCGTCGGCGCCTGGCTGATTCTATCTGGCGATGCCAGCAACACCGCCGTCAGCGAATCTGCCAACGGACCGGTGCGCCTGGCGACAGCCGTCATCAATGAACCCCAGGGATCCGCCGGTGCCCCGCTCAATCTGCTGCCGCCGACGGCACAGGACGGCGCCGTGCCGGAGCAGATGGAACCGCTCGACGGGTTGAAGATCACATCGCAGTCCTGGCGAAGGGGCGGGCTGGGCTCCAAGGCCCTGGTGACGTTCTCCCTCCGCAATGCCAATGAATTCGCGGTCAAGGACATCGAGATCCTGTGCGCCTTTTCCCGACGCGACGGCAGCCCCCTGACCGAGCGCAGGCGAACCATTCCTGACGTCGTCAACATGAAGAGCCGCAAGACCTTCGCGCGCATGCATGTCGGCTTCGTCAACGTCAACGCCGACAAGGCGAAATGCTCGCTGGTGACGGCCAGCCGCATCTAGCGGTGACCGGCCGGCCGCGTTAACGCGCCGGTAACTTCGCCGTGACGTTGCAAAAATTGCCCCTAGGAACCATTCGCGCCATCCCCAGTTAAGCTGTCGAACCGCGTGGGGGCGCGGGATGGAGCTGTACCCAAATGCCCTTGGCGCGATATTTCTTCTGTGTCGGCGCAGTCCTGCTCGCGCTGCTGTTCGCGATCGACACAGGCTCATCGAAATTGCCGGTTGCCGACAGTACGGCTGCGATAAGTACTCCGGCGAGTGATGTGCCGGCCCAGCGAATTCACTCCGATCGAAGATGGCCGGAGCGCGTGGTGTTCGACACCAGCATGCCGACCATCGTTCCGGCGCAGGCGGCGCCGACTGTGGCGGCCAAGCCCGACGTCGCGGTCCAGCCCGCGCTCGCCGAAATCTCGGCCAAGACGCGCGTCCGCGAGACCTTTGCGCAGTTCCGGCCGGAAGATGAAAAAAAGCCGGAAGTGAAAGCGCCGCCGAAGCGCAAGGTCGCAAAACCCCGCGCCGCTCCGCCGATGATGATGGTTGAGCAACAGCCGCGATTTGGCCTTTTCGGCACCTGGTAATCCAGAGCGCTGTTGCGCTCGGGAGCGCTGTTGCGCTCGGGTTGCTGGCGCGCTCGGAAGGATTCGAACCTCCGGCCCTCGGAATCGAAATCCGATGCTCTATCCAGCTGAGCTACGAGCGCGTTTGGCAGTGAGACTAGTCGCATTTAGCCGGGGGCATTTCAAGGCGGTTTCAAACAGCAAAAGCAGCACAAAGATCCGTCATATCTCGCCTTCGACAGCCGGACAGGTCAGCGGTATCCAGTACGCCGCGGCTTCTCGGCTCCATCACCTGACGTCTCTGGAATACTGGGTCATCCGGTCAAGCCGGACGATGACGGCTGAAGATGTGGTGACGCGCATTCCTCAAACACAGTTTCTCGTTCCCGCGGCGCGATGCGCCCGAAGTTTTGCAAATCGTTTTGCGCCCAGGAAATCAGAGGGCGCAGGGAATGCCGGGTGCGCGCTGCACCCGCGGTCTCATGTGCAATATTGTGCGAAGATGGCGCACATGAGCATACAGGTTCAGCGGAAACACTCCGGCATTCCCCGCGCAATGGCTTTACGGCTTATGGCGCGCTCTCCTCGGCGACGAATTCCTTTTGTCACCGTCGTTGACGAATTAGCGGCTCTTGCCGAACCCGGTCGGGCCCGTAAAGCCTCCGCCAACTTGACACCAGCAACGGGTGCCAGAACCACACGGTTTTGCCGTACGCTTCAACGCCGTTCGTCTGCATGCCGCCGATCGCTCACGAGCAAGCCGCCCTGCGATCACGTTTCACGCCCGACGCTGCCGCGTCCACCGCATCCCGTCCCAACGTTCGTGACGTGGCCGACGCCCCTCTGAGTGGGACGGGATGGCCAATTCTATAGACTGATTTGTGTTTCGGATAAACAGAAATATTTTAACAAAGGGCACTTGACAGGTTTTGCTGATTTGCCCGACGGAGCCAATCAATACAGCGTGTCCACGCCTGCCAAACGCACAAAGTCGGACGTCCAGCAGAAAATAATGCAGCCGGGGAACGTTGCCCGGAAATCCGGATTGGTTCAGCGGGCCAGCAACGGACATCCGTGGCCTGCACGGGCAAGCCGTGCCAGCTACGGGAGAGCAGCATGGCCGAGCCATCAGACGAAGAAATTCGAATCCGCGCCCATCAACTCTGGGAGCAAGCCGGCAAGCCCGAAGGTCGCGAGCACGAGTTCTGGCAACTGGCCGAACAGGAATTGCGCAACGCGGACGGGTCGTCACCGGTTCGCACGCCCGACAATTTGTAATGGGGAATGGAGTTGAATTCGGAAGCAACTCGTCGCGCGCAGTCTGGCCAAGGCGAGAAAATACCGGGACTTCGCCCGCGCGATCGGCGACACGGAAACCGTGCATCGCATCCTGGCGTTGACGGCCAAACTGAAACAGCGCGCACTGGCCTTGTCCAGGCCGAGCCAGAATCGCATTCGGCGGCGGGCGCGGCAAATCTGGGAACAGAACGGAAGGCCATCCGGAAGAGACGAGGAGTTTTGGCTCCAGGCCGAACGCGAATTGCGCGAGGTGGAAGAACTCGCCAAGCGGATCGATGTCGAGAAGTGATGAATGCGAGATTGCCGGCGCCGCCTTACGGGCGCGGCGCTCTTCGGGCCTCGCTGTTGGTGATCGCGATCAGCGCGGGCGCCACTTCGCCGTCAAGCCAATCCTGCTCTTCGGCCAAGGCGCGCCATGCCGCTTCCATCCGCTTGTAGCGCAGGAAGAGCGGCTCCTTGGTTGCCTGCTCCGCCAGAAGCGCGCAGTTCTCGGCGTTTTCCAGAAAATGGTCCGACTGCTTCAATTTCTCCTCCATAGGTAAACGAGGATATTTTAATCCTGAAGCAAATGCTTGGTTCCATCGGGGAAGTCGCTATCCGTAAATGTTTTGTTTCTCGTGCCTGGCTGGAAAGTCGGAACAGATCGCACCCGCCGCCGTTGTTCGTCGGGCAGCCAATGAGGAATTGAACCATGAAAAGCACTTTTGTTTTGCTGGCCGCGGCGGGCATTGCCCTGACCGCTGGTGTTGCGAGCGCTCAGGATACGCGTATCGGTGTAGGCGTCGGCCCGGTCGGCGCCGGCGTGACGGTCGGCCAAAGCCCGAGCCGCGAGCGCACCACCGTCATCAGGGAGCGTGAGCCCCGCGACGAAACGGTCATCATCCGGAAAGAACGCCGGGAGCCGAGCGACAAGGTGATCATCCGCGAGCGCGATTAAAGGCAGGTCGCTTTGGAGGATGGCGTCGACTGGCGCTACCCGAAACCAGAAAGGGGTCGCCTTCGGCGGCCTCTTTTTGATTCGTCATGCCAGGGCCTTGAAACACCGTCGGTTCGAGAGGCCCTGGAGATGGAGCAACCGGAATAGTGGCCGCCGGCGGCTGTCGGTTCAGAACTAAGTCGGTCCAAGCGGATGCGCTGTCTTAGGGTGATGGTCGTGAAGAACGGTAGCCATCTCGATCCTCTTCGGTCCTTCCGCCGGTACTGCGGTTTCAAAGAGCAGCTCTTGTGCTCCTCTGGGCAACTGCGACCAAACTTTGAATGCGGCCTGACCCAACAAATTTTGAACCTCGATCGGTGTCACTTTTCTCTCCTTTCCAAAGAAAACCTGCCAGATTCACGGTTCGGCCTGGCAGGTCTTCCTTGAACGCCGTGTTGTCGGACTAGCCCGGGTATTTACGCATCCTCATCTTCGGTCCTCTCGATCGCAGCGGGCATCTGAGCAACCGACATCAGCGTTCGCGCCACCTGATTCAGCAATTGGTCTGAATTTTCCTCTTCAGCCAGAGATTTCGAAAGCAACGCCACAACCGCACTTTGGCGGAGCTGCTGGGCCAGGTTCTTGGCAGTCGTGTAGCCTGAAATCTCGTAGTGTTCGACTCGCTGTGCAGCACCGATCAGTGCCAAGTCCGCAACTGCGTCTTCCTTTTGCTCGCCTTTCTTCATGACCTCTTGGCCTTCTTCAACGAGGCCCATCATCCCCTTGCAGGGCTTGGCCCGGGCCGTTTCGCCCAAAAGCGCGAAGCATTCGTTGAGCCGCTCGATCTGTTGCTCAGTTTCAAGCAAGTGCAGATCGAACAGTTCGCGCAGGCGATCAAAGCGAGCAGCCTTCGCCATTTTGGGTAACGCTTTAGTCAATTGCTTTTCCGCATGAAGAATATCGCGCAATTCCTCGACCAGCAGTTCGGAGATGCCTTCGGGAGCAATGGGAGGGGAACTTTCTGTTTTGATCTGAGCTGGTTCCGTCGCGGACTGTGTCCGCTGCAGCGCGGGCGATTCCACAAACTCCCATTCGGCGCCCTCATTCCATGGGCCCCGCGTGTCGATCTCGCCTTCGTCACCAACTCCAGTGGAATCATTGAAGAACTGGTTTACCAAGCCCGGTGTAGGCGCGAGCCTGCCAATCGAGAAGGCCGGCTTTTTCATGCTTTCCAAGGCTGCCGCGAACGCCTTCATGTGGGTTATTTCCCGCGTCATCAAGAATTGAAGGGCATCTTTGGACCCGGCATCGTCGCAAAAATTAATCAACCGCTCATAGACTATCTTTGCCCGTGCTTCGGCTGCGATATTGCTTCGCAGATCCACGTCGAGTTCGCCCGTGATTTTTAGATAGTCAGCTGTCCACGGGTTGCCTTGCGAGTTGAACAGGTTCACGCCGCCACCCCCTGCGATGGCAATCAGAGGATCAGCCTCCGCTGCCTGTCGATCGAACTTGGAAGGTTTGAGGTGCATTCGAGCGAGGCAGCCAACCACCTCCAAATGACTGAGTTCCTCTGTTCCGATGTCCATCAAGAGATCCTTTCGCTCGGGATCTTCGCAGTTCAAGCCTTGAATGGAGTATTGCATTGCGGCAGCAAGTTCTCCATTTGCGCCCCCGAATTGTTCGAGCAGCATATTGCCAAATCGAACGTCGGGCTCGTCTACGCGAACCGTGAACATCAACTTCTTGACGTGGTGGTACATGGGAAGATCCTCGATCTGGAAAGAAAAAAGAGCAATCCGCATCAAAGCCGGTTGTTCCTCGCGATGACGCTTCTGATAGCGATTACTCTCCTGGTGCTATGGAGCGGTTAGCCACAGCGGGTGCGAAGTTCGGTGTGAGTTAAGCGCTGTCGCGCTCTTCCTCAGCGTAAAGTTTCTTGGTTCCTTGCTCAGTTATCTGTTTCTCGCTGCGGGTCCGCGCCTTGCTACGAATGATGCCGTAGCCCAGCGCCAGGCCGAGTAGGACCGTCCCGACAACCCATAGTGCCAGTGGAACAGGCGTTGCGGTTTCAACGGGCAGTCCCTGCGCAGCGAGGTTGTGGGGAAATATCGCCGGGCCGAGCAGGACCGGAATAATCGCTGCGGGTTTTGAGGGGCTGAAAACAAGCCGCTTGCAAGATAAAATCGAAGCCATCTCATGATGTCCTTTCCGCGGGAGGACACACCAATTGCGATCTGGTGTTAATGTTCCTCACGGTGCGACGGGTCAGACATGAAAGCCGCGGAGGATAAGCTCACGCTCGGAAGCGTAAATCACATAGAGCGATTGTGGCTCTATCCCACAGCAGACAAACTGCGCCGCAAGACCAGAACGCGCTCTATTCTGGAGCAGATATTGCAACGGTACTGAATGAGGTCGCGGTCGGTTTCTTCCGTGAAAAGACTTCTCTCCAGCTTCATCGGCTTCTGACAGTCCGCAAAGCAAAGGATTCGATTAACGGACTTTTGTCGCGTGGTGACGCCACTGTTTTGGACTCCTGTTGCGGCAGTTACGCCCTTGCAGCTGGTCTCAATTCGCCGCTATCGCGGGATCCACCGTCGGGTTCAGACCTGGTTGGCGCGGCAAGACTACTGTTGGCCCAATTCGCCGCCGTTGTTTTCAGCGGGTCTATTTGGTCGCATTTCAGGCAAACGAGCTTTGTCCGACCGGTCCGGTCGGTCATCGCCACAAGCCTTCTCTTACAATCGGGACAGCGGCTTTGGTCCATTGAGTGTCTCCGTTTCGTGGGATCGCCGGGCTGCCGCTTAATCTTGGCAACACCAGCTTCGTAGCGCTCCTTTGATGCGCTGTTCCGCATGATGTGTTAGTCAAGCAAATTACCTCGCCCACGGTAACGCAACGTATCATTTGATATGTTCAACGGGATTATATCGGGAGGCATCTTGGCGGAAGCGCATCGGATACTGATCAGAAAACTCAAGGAGCATTCGCGTCTCTCAAGTGATGATTTGGCTGAAATAAACTCGCTGGGTCATGTCGTGAAGAGACTTGGAGCTAACGAAGACCTGATCCGGCAGGGGGACGACCCGAACGTCTCTGCTCTTGTCCTGGCGGGAATGGTCGCGCGCTATCATTTGCTTGATGACGGCCGACGGCAGTACCTTTCCTTTCACATGGCCGGCGATATGCCGGACTCGCAGGCTCTGTTCATCGACAAGATGGATCATGCCGTCTGTGCGATCGGGCCTGCGCTCATCGCCAGCATTCCTCACAAGGATCTGCTGGCGGCATTCGAGCGTCGGCCGCCGGTCGGATTCGCCATCTGGCGCGAGACTCTGATCGATGCAGCGATTTTTCGTGAGGCCATAACGAACAACAGCGCCCGAAGCATGCCGGCACGCATGGCTCATCTGTTCTGTGAACTGTTCCATCGGGCTCGGGCCTCAGGCCTGACGGAGGGTAAGACATTTGCCGCCCCCATCAGCCTCGTTCAGCTGGGTGAGACGCTGGGAATGTCCATCGCCACCGTGAACCGCACCTTGCAGGAGCTTCGTGCCTCGCGGGCCGTCGACCTTCAGAAGGGCGAGCTGGACGTCAGAAATTGGCAGCGGCTGGCTGAGATCGGTCAATTTAATCCGAGCTATCTGCACCTCAAGAAACCGCCGCCTTAAAAAGCAACGGCGCCAGCCGCGAGGTCCGGAACTGTTTAAATCGTTCGCCGTTTCCCTGCTCTAACGGGTAGGGGTGCCATGACCAGATTTTCTCCGGCCGACGTTGCGCTGGCTCAGGCCGCGGCCGTGCTGCGACGCTCAGACCTCAAGGAAGGAAAGCCATTCCCGTTGGGAGCAACATGGGACGGGCTCGGCGTCAACTTTGCGCTGTTTTCGGCGAACGCCACCAAGGTTGAACTTTGTCTGTTCGACGAGACTGGCGAAAAGGAACTGGAGCGCATCGAGCTTCCCGAATACACCGACGAGGTTTGGCACGGCTATCTGCCTACAGCCCGGCCCGGCACGGTGTACGGCTATCGAGTTTACGGTCCGTATGAACCGGACGCCGGGCATCGGTTCAACCCGAACAAGCTGTTGATCGACCCCTATGCCAAGCAATTGGTAGGGCAGTTGCGCTGGGGACCGGAGCTGTTCGGCTATCAACTCGATCACGCCGACAAGGATATGTCCTTTGACGAGCGCGACAGCGCATCCCTGATGCAGAAGTGCCGCGTCATCGATCCCGCTTTTACATGGGGAACGTCCCGAAAGCCTCAGACGTCATGGGAACGCACGATCGTTTATGAGATGCATGTCAAAGGCTTTACGATGCTTCATCCGCTGGTCCCGGAAGCGGAGCGTGGGACGTTTGCCGGCCTCGCGAATCCGAATATCCCGGCGTATCTGAGGTCGCTTGGCATTACGAGCGTCGAGCTGCTTCCGGTTCACGGGTTTGTCGATGACAGTTACCTTGTCGAGAAGCGGCTGCGAAACTATTGGGGTTATAATTCGCTGGCATTCTTTGCTCCGGAGCCTCGCTATCTGCATTCGCCCTTCGCAAACGAATTCAAAGCCATGGTCAACCAGTTTCACGCGCATGGCATCGAAGTGGTTCTCGATGTGGTCTACAACCACACTGCGGAGGGCAATGAACTCGGGCCAACTCTGTCATTCAAGGGTATCGACAACGCCAGCTACTATCGACTGCTGCCGGAGCAGAAGCGCTATTACATCAACGACACCGGTACCGGCAACACCGTCAACCTCTCGCACCAGCGCGTTCTGCAGATGGTAGCGGACTCACTGCGGTACTGGGCGACGGAAATGCGCGTCGACGGCTTTCGCTTCGACCTTGCAACCATCCTAGCGCGGGAGCCCTATGGCTTCGACGAAGGCGGTAGCTTCCTGGATGCGTGCCGGCAGGATCCGGTTCTTTCAAGTGTGAAGCTGATTGCGGAGCCCTGGGATATCGGACCGGGAGGCTATCAAGTCGGACAATTCCCGCCGGGTTGGGCCGAGTGGAATGACAAATTCCGCGACACTGTGCGCGCCTTCTGGAAGGGTGACGCCGGCATGTTGCCTGACCTTGCCAAGCGCATTTCCGGTTCAGGCGATCTCTTCAACAAGCGCGGGCGCAGGCCGTGGTCGAGCGTCAACTTCGTGACCGCCCATGACGGCTTCAACCTGAATGATCTTGTTTCGTACAATGACAAGCATAATGAGGCCAATGGCGAAGACAATCGGGACGGCCACTCAAACAACCACTCATGGAATCACGGTGTCGAGGGACCCAGTGATAATCCGGAAATAACGGAGCTCCGTGAGCGTCAAAAGCGTAATTTTATCG
This sequence comes from uncultured Alphaproteobacteria bacterium, assembly GCA_963742695.1. Classification (GTDB taxonomy): domain Bacteria; phylum Pseudomonadota; class Alphaproteobacteria; order Rhizobiales; family Xanthobacteraceae; genus Bradyrhizobium. Next base: position 16,369 of record CAVUNF010000026.1, on the reverse strand, counting down.
CCACCATGATGCTGTCGCACGGCACGCCGATGCTGCTTGCTGGAGATGAATTCGGTCATACCCAGAACGGCAATAACAATGCCTATGCCCAAGACAACGAGACGACCTGGCTGAATTGGCTAGGCATGACATCGCAGGGCCGATCGTTGCGTGAATTCACCCGCAAAGTGATCGCAACTCGAAAAGACTTTCCGATTCTGTACCGCAGCCGGTTCGTCGTGGGTGCGCTCAACGAAGAACTGGATGTCAAAGACGTCTCCTGGCTTTCGCCATCGGGCGAGGAGATGACGACCGAACAGTGGCAGGATGGCAACGCGCGCTGTTTCGGTATGCTCCTCGACGGCCGGGCTCAAGAGAGCGGTATCAAGCGCAGGGGATCGGATGCAACTCTATTGATCGTCTACAATGCTCATTTCGATGTCGTGAATTTCACGCTGCCGAATGTGCCTGAGGGCAAGGACTGGCTGGCGCTGATCGACACCAATCAGCCCGAAGGGCAACTCGATTCCTTTCCGTTCGGGCACAGCTATGCCGTTACGGGACGCTCGATGGTCGCGTTTGGATTGTCAGCCAGCATCGCACGACCCGCCGGTTACGTTGGGGAAGGGGAACCGTCGTTTTAATCGAGATGCCGTCCGCCTCAGGTCTGCGTTAGCGAGTTGCGACTGCAAGCGGACTTGCAGCTGCAGCTACTCAATCACAATGCGCGGTGCCGGCCGGCTCGCCGCTCCCGTCGACACCGCCGTCCAGACCTCACGCGCGATGCCGATATAGTGCCGCGCATGAACGCTGTCCGGCTCGGTCGCGACGATCGGCCGGCCGTCATCGGAAGTTTCGCGGATCTGGATGTCCAGGGGTATCTCGCCGAGATAGGGAATGCCGCGGCTTTCGGCTTCCAGCCTTGCGCCACCATGGCCGAAGATCGGCGTGACGTGATTGCAAGTCGGGCAACAGAAGCTCGACATGTTTTCGATCAGGCCGAGCAGCGGGATGTTGACCTTCTGGAACATCGCGATGCCGCGCCGCGCGTCGATCAGCGCGATGTCCTGCGGCGTCGAGACGATGACCGCGCCGGCGAGCGGGGCTTGCTGCGCCATGGTGAGCTGGGCGTCACCGGTGCCGGGCGGCAGGTCGATCACCAGAATATCGAGATCGCCCCACGCCACCTCGCGCAGCATCTGCGTGATGGCCGAGATCACCATCGGTCCGCGCCAGATCATGGCGAGGTCTTCCTCGACCAGAAAGCCGATCGACATCACCTTGACGCCAAAACGCTCCATCGGCTCCAGCATGCGCGGGCCGATCTGGCGCGGCTTGCCGCGCAGGCCGAACAGTTTTGGCTGCGACGGACCGTAAATGTCGGCGTCGAGGATGCCGACCTTCAGTCCGATGGCGGCGAAGCCGAGCGCGAGGTTGCAGGCGGTGGTGGACTTGCCGACGCCGCCCTTGCCGGAGCCGACCGCGATGACGTGCTTGACGCCGGGAAGACTGGCGGCTTTCGAGGTCGCGCGTGGCGGTAGGGTTGGCTGGGTGGCGGACACGGGCTGTTTCCTACGATCCGAGCGGATCGCCCTTCTTGGTCTCGCGCGCGCGCAAATAATCCTCTGTGGTCATCACCGGCGGCCGCTGCGGCGCCGCATGCGGATCGAAACTCTCATTGACCACGGCCTCGACGCGGCAATCCGCGCACATCTTGATGACGTCGAGACGTTTCGCATTGGCGCCCTGGAACATCCAGTGCTTCTCGCCGAGCTTTGCCAGCACGCGGTCGATCGAACTCTTGGTGCCGAACGGCTTGCTGCAGGCGATGCAAAGGAATGGCTCTTCTTCCTTCAGCACCCGCAGCGGCGCATTCCAGGCCTGGAAATCGAGCCGCGGCTCCAGCGTGATGACCTTTTCCGGGCAGGTCGACTGGCACAGCCCGCATTGCACGCACAGGCTTTCGGTAAAGCGCAGCATGGCGCGATCGGGATTGTCCGACAGCGCGCCGGTCGGGCAGGCGGTGACGCAGGCATGGCAGAGCGTGCAGCCGTCGACGTCGAGGTTGACGCCGCCGAACGGCGCGCCCGGCGCCAGCGGCACGACATCGACCGGCGCGGGTGCGGCGAGGTGGAGTTCGCGAAACGTGGTCTCGAGCACGCCGCGCTTGGCGCCGCGCGCGACGAAGCCGGCCGGCTTTTGCGTTGCGATGCCGGCGGGCTGGGCATCGAGCATCACCCGCAACTGATCGGGATCGTCGGTCTCGAGGATCCGGACGAGGCCGGCGCCGAAACCGAGCGCCGCAACAATGGTCTCCGACATTTCGGCCGCGCGGCGAAGCGACGAGATGTCGTGCTTCGGCTTGGCGCGCGTCAGCATGGCGACGCCGCTGCCGCCATAGGCGAAGGCCGCCGCGATCATTTCCGGCCCGAGCTGCGTCACCTCGTTGAGGCGCAGCGGCAGCACGTTGGCCGGCAACCCCGCGCCGAACCGCGCCAGGGCGTCGATGATGGCGTCGCCGTGATCGCCGTCGTGAAACAGCACCACGGCGTTGCTGCCGCCGGCCTTGCGGTAGGTTTGCAGCAGCGTGCGCAATCGGCGCATCAGCGCGTCCGCGCTCGGCAGCGAATAGGATGCCGCACCGGTCGGGCAGACCGACGCGCAGGAGCCGCAGCCGGCGCAGACATTCTCGTCGATGGCGACTGAATTGCCGTTCGGCGTGATCGCGCCGGTCGGGCACTGGTCGAGGCAGCGCACGCATCCGGTGATGCCGGAGCGCGAATGGGCGCAGAGCGAGGCGTCGAAATGAATGAAGCGCGGCTTGTCGAAGGTGCCGACCAGACCGCCGGCATCTGCATATCGCGCGTTCGACCGCGGCGCGGTCGCGCGGATCGGCGCGCAGATAACCGGCGCGCAATTCATGCGCGGGGAATAATGGCGCGCCGCCGGAGAGATCGAGGATCAGGTCGCAGGTCGAGGTGGCGCCATTGCGCGAAGCGCCGAACACGAGTTTGGCGCGCGAGGACGGCGCGGGCAGGGCGTAGTCGTCGATCCCAAGCTCGAAGGCGCCGAGATGTCCGCGTGCATTGCGGATGGTGCCCTTGAGCACCGGAAACTCGTTGCTCCGGCGCGGGATCACGTCGCCGGGTTTGGTGAGAAGCACCGTGATGTCGAGGCGGTCGGCGAGCCGCTGGGCGGCCTCGATCGCGACCTCGTCGCGGCCATAGATCAGCGCGACGCCGTTGCTCTCCAGCGTCACCAGCGAAATCGGCGGCATCTCTTCGGCGGCAGCCGCAATCAGGCTCGCGGCTTTCGGACCGGCCGCGGCCGCCTGATCGGACCAGCCGCCGGTTTCGCGAATGTTGACGAAGCTGAGTTCGGCTTGCGGGAAACTTTCGGCGACCTCGCGAAACAGCGGCGCTTCCTGGGTGCAGGCGACGGTGATGGGTGCGCCGTCGGCAAGTGCTGCCTTGAAGCGCGCAAGCTCGAGACCGCAGAGCTGGTTGGCCTGCGTGATCTTGCCCTGGCAGCCGCGGCCGATCGCCTCCGCGTCGAGCGGCATGGTCATCTCGCAGCTGCAGATCAGGAGATGGGACGACGCCGTACTCATGATTAACTTCCTGAACCGGCGGACAGGCCCGCACGGTTGCTTCGTTCTCCGGTTCCGCGGTACCTGCTGCAGGAGAAACTGGCAAGGGCCGGGACCCGCTCGCGTTGGGAGCTTGAGGGGGATAGCATACACCGGTGGATTGCAAAGCGATTAAGGATGAGCCTTTCGATGACATCGCGGCCCGCAGGCGTGGAACAGACACTCGATCTGCCGCCCGGCTATACTTTGGTCGCGTTGCGCGAGCTCGGCGACGCGTTCGCCCATGCCTGCGACATCGCGGCCACCTCCGGCGCGGGTACGCTGGTCTGGGTGCGGCGCTACGACCTGGTCGAATTCGCGGTGGTTCTGGAACCCGACGAGCCGCTGTCGTCGGCGCGCCGCGCGCTGTTCGCCGGGATGAACGCCCTCGGCGATGCGATATCGTCGCATTGCCCGCCGGAGCGCGAGGTCAATTTCGACTGGCCCGACGCGGTCAGGTTCGATGGCGGACTTTTCGGCGGCGCCCGGCTCGGCGTGCCCGACCGATTGCGCCGAGACCGATGTGCCGGCGTGGCTGGTATTCGGCGTCATCCTGCGCGCCGCCGACATGGCCCATATCGAGGAGGTGCAGGCCGCATCCGGCGTGGCCTTGATGAGCGAAGGTTTCGAGATGATCGACACCGACGCGATCATCGAAAGTTTTACCCGCCATTTGATGACCGCATTCGACCAGTGGAACGAGCGCGGTTTCGACGCGATCGCGCGCGACTATCTGGCGCGGCTTGCCGTCGGCAAAGCGGGCGAGCGCCGGGCCATCGATACCAACGGCGACCTGCTGGTCAAGCCGGCCGCCGGCAAGGCGGCGCCGGAGCGGAACAGCCTGGTGGATGCGCTGGCCAAGGCCGCCTGGTATGATCCGCAGGCACGCGGTCCGAAATTCGGATGAGGCGGACATGCTGAAATTGCCGCGAACCATCAGGCTCGACCCGTCCGACACCTTCGTGTTCGAGCGGGCAGCGGAGCCGGGCGAATGGGCGGTATCCGGGGCGTTCGTGTACGGGAACCACGACCCGGCGACGCTCGGCCCGAAGCAGCGCGTGGCGTTGCGGTCGGGCTTTCTCGGCATCGACAGTTTGGGCTGGTCGACGCTGGCGATCGTGACCGAAGCGACGGAAGCGGAGCGCGACACCATGGTCGAGCGCCTCGCGACGCAGTTATTGGAAAGGTTCGGCGCGCCCGATGCCGAGGCCGCGCGCGGTGCCGCCGAGGAAGAGATCGCCTTCGCGGCCTCGTTGTGCGATCACCCGGCGCAGACGCTGCTTGCGGTGCAGCGCAGCGTCGAGGACGGTGAGATCCGCGAGCGCTTTCGCACCCTCAAGCCGCGCGAAACCGCTGACAATGCCGATCGGTTGCACGCGCATGCCAGCGCCTTTACCTTTCACGAGATCGAAGGCGACGAGACGCCTGAGGAACAGGTCGATCTGCTCGGGTTGATCAGGACGGATCGCATGAAGACGGATCGCACATGAGAGAATTCTGGGTCGCCTCGGGCCATCATCTGACGCGCCGGGCCGATCATGGCGGGCTGGTCGCGACGCCCGAACTGATCATGGCCTATCTGGCGCGGCCGGAATTGATGCCGCCGGCGGATGCCTGCAATGCCGAACTCCGGCTGCATGCCAATCTGCTGGCCGATCCCTTGCGCGCCGTCTCGGCTGCGGACATTGCCGCACTCGCCGACGCCGATGCGCGCGAAAACTGGACCTTCATGGTGGCGTTCCGCGACCGGCTGGTCGCCGCACCCTCGCTTGAAGCCGTCTATGTGAGCCTGGCGCGCCAGGGCGCCGGCGATCTGCCGCCGATCTTCGTGTCGCAGCTCTGCCATCTGATCCTGCGCAACGCGCTCGAGGGCTGCGACGATCCCTACATGCTGCGCGCGGCCGAGCTGTTCTATCGCGGCCAGCTGGCGACGGTGCATGACGGCGCGTTGCTGTTGGCCGATGCCGAAGTGATCGAGGCGCAGCAACACGCGCAACACGACATTCATTCGGCGCCGCTCACCGCACTGCTGGCGCCGAAGGCGTTCGGCGAGATGGACGTGATGGACGACGACAATGCCTGGACCTACTGGTCGCGTTCGGACGCGCACGCGATGGTGATGAATATCGGCGGCAATCCGAAGGCGCGCGCCGGGCTGTGCCGGGTGATCGAGCGCTGGATCGCCCATCTGCTCGGCGTCGCCGTCCAGGTCGAAACCGTGGCTTCGATCGAAGACCGCGACTGGCGCTGGTTCGTCGGTCTCGACAGCGAAGGCACCAGGATCGGCAACGCGCTGTGGAACGGCGAGACGCTGGATGGCAGGGCCGCCGAGCGCATCGTTGCGCTGATGCGCCTGCAGATCGAGGATGTCAGGCTGGTCGACGAGCGCGTCGGCACCAGGCCGGTCTATCTGATCCTGGCGATGGGAGCCGACAAGGTGGTGCGGCTGAAACCGCAAAACCTGGTCGCCTTGCTGCCGCTGGCGGCAACGGCGAACGTGGCATGATCAAGGGGAGCGCGGAGGGCCGACCATGGCAATGACCGAGGCGTCCCGCGAGGTCGGCGTGGTGCTGCGCCGCCGCGCCATCGACAATCCCTGGATCGATCACATGTGGTCGCCGGTGATGATCCTCGACGAGGTGCCGGCCACGGCGCCGTGGTCCGTGCTGTCCACCGAGGCCGATGCCTCGATCTATTATGCGGGTGCTGCGAGCATCGATCTGTTCAGCACCGACACCGCCAACTACCGCGACAATCTCGCCGACGGCGCGCCGCTGATCTGGGTCGCGCTGCGGCGCCCCGACGGCGGCTCGGAGCTCGAATTGACCAAGGTCACGGCCGATCCGACCGAAGGGGAGGCGATGTTCGAAAGCGGCTGCGACGTGATCGGCACGGTTCCGATGCCGCCCGATATCGCCGCCTGGATCGCGGCCTTTGTCGACCAGTTCCACGTCGAGCGGGTGTTCCAGAAGCGCCAGCGCGACCGCACCAGCGAGGATCGCAAGCGCGAAGGCGGCGAGGGGCCGGCCGGCGGGCGGAAGGGCCGACCATGAGCGGCGACGACAAGAATTTTCTGTCGCGGTGGTCGCAGCGCAAGCAGGAGGCCAAGCAGCCGGAGCCCGAGCCGCCGGTCGACAAGGCTGAGGCGCCGCCGGCGCCGGCCGCCGAGGTCGAGCAGCCGAGCCGGAATTCGACCTCTCCAGCCTGCCGAAACTGGAGGAGCTGACCGCCAACACGGATATGACGCGTGTTTCTTCGCAAGGGCGTTCCCGAAAGCCTGCGCAATGCGGCGCTGCGAAAGTCCTGGGCGCTGGATCCGGCGATCCGCAACTACGTCAATCCCGCGCTGGAATATGCCTATGACTGGAACACGCCGGGCGGCGTGCCCGGCTATGGCGAGATCGGGACCGGTCTGGATGTCGCGCGCATGGTTTTGCAGATCATGGGCGACGGCAAGCCGGTGGATGAACCCGCGCCCCCGGCCGCCGAGGCTGGATCGCAGCCGGAGGGCGATCCGGCGCAATTGCCCGAACCTCCGGCAATCAGGGAATCGAAGCCGGAGTTGCCGACCCAGGCTTTGAGGCTTGGCAACGAGACGATTGTGGCGGAGGCGCCTTCCGATTCCGAAGCAGGCGCCGGCCTCGAACCCGAACGCCCCGCGGAATCCGAACCGGATTCTGCTGCACCGCAGCAGGCGGTGCGGCGTCATGGCTCTGCAAAACCGATTGATTAGACAAAAGTATTTGCAGACATAGGCTGAGCCTATGTTACTAGATTTCCACTGGAATAATTCCAATTCCAAATTGGATGCCCGATTAAGAGGCAGGTGGCGGGGGAGAAATCGGTTGCACCATGCGTGACGCCGGTCTGGAACAGGCAATTAAGGCAGCAGGTGGGGTCGCGTCGCTGGCGCGAGCCATTGGCGTGGCGCAGCCGTCGGTGTCGGCGTGGTCGCGGATTCCGGCTGAGCGCGTGCTTGCCGTCGAATCGCTGACACGCGTCAATCGTTTCATCCTTCGCCCCGATCTCTACGGGCCGTCAGAGGCTCAGGTGTCATCGAAATCCGAAGTCGACGAGATCGATCAGCTGCGCGCGGCGGAGTACGGCTTGCTGTCGCTGCTGCTGGGCAAGGCGCCCGACGCCGACACGCTGTCGCGGGTGGCTTTGTTGAAAGGCGACGCATCCGAGCTCGGCATCGCGCATGTCGAACTCGCCGGCGTTGCCGCAGCCCTCGACGACGCCGCCGTCAGCAAGGAATTCTTCGCCCTGTTCATCGGGCTCGGGCGCGGCGAGCTGCTGCCCTACGCTTCCTATTATTTGACCGGCTTTCTGCACGAGCGTCCGCTGGCGCGGGTCCGCGAAGACCTGGATCTGCTCGGCATCGAACGCGCCGGACCATCGCGCGAGCCGGAAGATCACATCGCGATCCTGCTCGAGGTCATGGCGGGTCTGGCGCGCGGCGACTTCGAGGCCGACTTTTCCGAGCAGCAGCGTTTCTTCGAACGTCATCTCAAGCCGTGGGCGGCGCGGATGTTTGCCGACCTCGAGGTCTCGGAGACGGCGAAGTTTTATCGCGCGGTCGGCCGCGTCGGCCGCGTGTTTATGGAACTGGAATTCAGAGGCCTTCACGTTGTCCTGAGACGCGTGAGGCAAGTTTTGAGGTTTTGAGAAGTGGAGGAGATCGCAATGAGCAAGCCATCCGACAGCAAGGCGCCCGACGGCAAAGCCAAGTCGCAGGCCGCCGCAGGCATGGACCGGCGCCGCTTCTTCCTGATGGGCGGATCGGCGGTCGCCGCCGCTGCGGCGGTGCCGCTGACGGGCAGCGAGGCCGTGGCGGACGAGGCGCAGGCTGAGCGCGTCAAGGCCCGCTACAAGGAATCCGAACACGTCAAGAATTTCTATCGCGTCAACCGCTACTGATGGGACCACGCACATGTTGATGAAGCGAAGAGATGGATCTGCCGGCAGGGCGCGTTTGCAAGGCGTCGCCGCCGGCCTCGCATCCGGTGTGCTCGACCGCCGCACGTTCCTGCGCCGCTCGGGCCTCGCCGCAGGCGCCGGCGCTGCCCTTGGCCTGATGCCGCTGGGATCGGTGCGCAAGGCGGAGGCGGGACCGAAAATTCTCGGCAAGCCGACTGAGATCAGGAAGAACATCTGCACGCATTGCTCGGTCGGCTGCACCGTGATCGCCGAAGTCCAGAACGGCGTCTGGGTCGGTCAGGAGCCGGCCTGGGACTCACCAATCAACCGCGGTTCGCATTGCGCCAAGGGCGCCTCGGTGCGCGAACTCGTGCATGGCGACCGCCGGCTGAAATACCCGATGAAGCTGGTCAACGGCGAATGGCAGAAGGTCTCGTGGGACCAGGCCATCAACGAGATCGGCGACAAGATGCTGGAGATCCGCGCCAAGTCGGGCGCCGATTCGGTCTATCTGCTCGGCTCCGCGAAATTCTCCAATGAAGGCGGCTATCTGTTCCGCAAATTCGCGGCGTTCTGGGGCACCAACTCGATCGACCACCAGGCCCGCATCTGCCATTCGACCACCGTCGCCGGCGTCGCCAATACCTGGGGCTACGGCGCGATGACCAACTCCTACAACGACATGCGCAACTCGAAGACCATCGTCTTCATGGGTTCGAATGCCGCCGAAGCGCATCCGGTGTCGCTGCAGCACATCCTGATCGGCAAGGAAACCAACCGCGCCAACGTGTTCGTGCTCGACCCGCGCTTCACCCGCACCGCGGCCCACGCCACCGAATATGTCCGCTTCCGCAGCGGCACCGACATCGCGGTGATCTGGGGCATGCTGCACCACATCTTCAACAATGGCTGGGAAGACAAGGAATACATTAAGCAGCGCGTCTACGGCATGGACCAGATCCGCGCCGAGGTGGCAAAATGGACGCCCGAAGAGGTCGAGCGCGTCACCGGGATTCCCGGCGAGCAGCTGAAGAAGGTGGCCGAGACCTTCGCCAAGCAGAAGCCGTCGGCCTTCGTCTGGTGCATGGGCGGCACCCAGCACACCGTCGGCACCGCCAATGTCCGCGCCTATTGCAACCTGCTGCTGGCGACCGGCAATGTCGGCACCTTCGGCGGCGGCGCCAACATCTTCCGCGGCCACTGCAACGTGCAGGGCGCGACCGATATCGGTTTGGATATCGTGACGCTGCCGCTTTACTACGGTCTGGTCGAAGGCGCCTGGAAGCACTGGGCCCGGGTCTGGGAAGTCGAATACGACTACCTGCAGGCGCGCTTCGACGAAGTGCCGGCGAAATCGGGCCGTCCGGCCCGAACCCGCAAGCAGAACATGGAAGCGCCGGGCATCCCGTCGACCCGCTGGTTCGACGCGACCCTGGCCAAACCCGACGATGTCGATCAGCGCGACAGCCTGAAGGCCATGGTCATCATGGGCCACGGCGGCAACACCGTGCCGCGCATGACCGAAATGGTGAAAGGCATCGAGGCGCTCGAATTGCTGGTCGTCGCCGATCCGCATCCGACGACATTTGCCGCGATCTCGAACCGCAAGAACGGCACCTATTTGCTGCCGGCCTGCACCCAGTTCGAGACCTCGGGCTCGCGCACGGCGTCCAACCGGTCGCTGCAGTGGGGCGAGCAGATCGTCAAGCCGATCTTCGAGTTGAAGGACGATTACGAGATCATCTACCTGCTTTCGAAGAAGCTCGGTTTCGCCGAGCCGATGTTCAAGAACCTCAAGGTCGAGAACAACCGTCCGTCACCGGAAGACATGCTGCGCGAGATCAACCGCGGCGGATTCTCGACCGGCTATTCCGGCCAGTCGCCGGAGCGGCTGAAAACGCACATGAAGAACCAGGACAAGTTCGACCTGGTCACGCTTGCGCGCCAAGGCCGACGTTCCCGAAGTCGGCGGCGACTATTACGGCCTGCCGTGGCCGTGCTGGGGCACGCCGCAGATCAAGCATCCGGGCACCCACACGCTCTACAACACCAACCTTCATGCCAAGGACGGTGGCGGCACGTTCCGCGCGCGCTTCGGCGTCGTCTATGAAGAGAAGCAGGCGGACGGTTCGGTGAAGAACGTCAACCTGCTGGCCGAAGGTTCCTACAGCAAGGGTTCGGAACTGACCGACGGCTATCCCGAATTCACCTATGGCGTGCTCAAGAAGCTCGGCTGGGACAAGGACCTCACCGAAGCCGAACTCGCAACCATCAACAAGATCGGCGGCAACAATCCCGACGGCGTCGGCTGGGCCGTCGATCTGTCGGGCGGCATCATTCGCGTCACGCTCGAACACGGCGTGATGGCCTATGGCAACGGCAAGGCCCGCGCGGTGGCGTGGAATCTGCCCGATCCCGTGCCGGTGCATCGTGAGCCGATCTACACCTCGCGTCCCGATCTGGTCGCGAAATATCCGACCCGGCCGGATGGCCGCCAGTTCCGCATGGCCAATCTCGGCTTCTCGATTCAGAAGGCGGCGGTGGACAAGGGGCTGGCCAAGCAATTCCCGATCATCCTCACCTCCGGGACGCCTCGTGGAATACGAAGGCGGCGGCGAGGAAACCCGGTCGAACAAATGGCTGGCCGAGTTGCAGCAGGACATGTTCGTCGAGGTCAATACGTCTGACGCCGCCGAGCGCGGCATCAAGGACGGCGGCTGGGTCTGGGTGCTGGGTCCGGAAAACGGATCGAAGGCGCGCGTCAAGGCGCTCGTCACCGATCGCGTCGGCAAGGGCGTGGCGTTCATGCCCTTCCACTTCTCCGGCTGGTTCCAGGGCGTCGATCAGCGCGGCAACTATCCGAAGGGGGCCGACCCGATCGTGCTCGGCGAAAGCGTCAATACGATCACGAGCTACGGCTACGATCCGGTCACCGGCATGCACGAGGGTAAGGTGACCCTGTGCCAGATCCAAACGGCGTGAGGGGAGAATAAATCATGGCTCGCGTCAAATTTCTTTGTGATGCCGACCGTTGCATCGAGTGCAACGCCTGCGTGACCGCCTGCAAGAACGAACATGAAGTGCCGTGGGGCATCAATCGCCGCCGCGTCGTCACCATCAATGACGGCAAGCCCGGCGAACGCTCGGTGTCGATGGCCTGCATGCATTGCACGGATGCGCCGTGCGCCGCCGTCTGCCCGGTGTCGTGCTTCTACACCACCGCCGACGGCGTCGTGCTGCACTCCAAGGACCTCTGCATCGGTTGCGGCTACTGCTTCTACGCCTGTCCGTTCGGCGCGCCGCAATATCCGAAAGTCGGAAACTTCGGATCGCGCGGCAAGATGGACAAGTGCACCTATTGCGCCGGCGGCCCGGAAGCGGATTCCACCCCGGCGGAATACGCCAAATACGGCGCCAACCGTCTTGCCGAGGGCAAGCTGCCGATCTGCGCCGAGATGTGCTCGACCAAGTCGCTGCTCGCCGGCGACGGCGCGATCATTGCTGAAATCTACAAGGAGCGCGTGATGAAGCGCGGTTACGGTTCGGGGATGTGGGGCTGGAAAACCGCCTACAGCAATTCACCGACCGGCTGATGCAAATCTGCGTCGCCGCAGCTCGCGGCGACGCTCGCGTAAACTTAAACCGAAAGGGCGTTGTGCAGATGCCGAGCTCACTTTCAACTCTCAAGGCCCTATGCGCCGCGTTCGCGCTGCTGTTCGTGGTCGCCCATCCGGCCGCCGCGCAGCTTTCCTTCAAGCCCACCGCCGAAGCGGTCCAGGAAGACAAGCTGCTTAATGCGCTGAAAGAGGGCGACAAGATCAGGGGCCGCGTCAGCATCCCGGATGCAAGCTCCGCCAACCTGATCCAGCCCGCCGGGCGTGACTGGCGCGATTTTCAGCGCAACAAGCTGCCGATCATCGGCGGCATCGCCATTATCGGAATGCTCGCATTGCTGGCGATCTTCCTGATGGTGCGCGGACGAATTCGCGTCGAGCACGGTTTCGCCGGCAAGACGATCCTGCGTTTCGCCAGCTTCGAACGCTTTACCCACTGGCTGACGGCAAGCTGCTTCGTCGTTCTGGCGCTGTCAGGGCTCAACATCTCGTTCGGCCGCATGCTGATCATGCCGCTGTTCGGCGCCGAAGCCTTTGCGACCATGTCGCTTTACGCCAAATACGCCCATGACTATCTGGCGTTTCCGTTCATGGTCGGCCTGGTCATCATGTTCCTGATCTGGATCAAGGACAACATTCCCGGCAAGCTCGATTGGCAATGGCTCAAGCAAGGCGGCGGCATGCTGGCGAACGGCCAGCACCCGCCGGCCAAGCGCTTCAACGCCGGCCAGAAGGGCATTTTCTGGATCGTGATCATCGGCGGCGCGCTGATGTCGGTGTCCGGCTGGTATCTGCTGTTCCCCTACATTCCCGGCGATGTGACGACGCTGCAGTTCTGGACCGTGATCCATGCCGTGATCGCGATGCTCTTTATCGCGGCCATGCTGGCTCACATCTACATCGGCTCGGTCGGCATGGAGGGCGCCTTCGATGCCATGGGCACCGGCGAGGTCGATCTGAACTGGGCCAAGGAACATCACTCGCTCTGGGTCGAGGAAGAGCAGGCCAAGGGCAATGCACCGTCGGGAAGCGCTCCGCGCGCCCAGCCGGCCGAATAGTTCGGTCCGGACAAAGTAATCCTGGGGGAGTGTCATGAAAGTCTTTCTTGCGGCCTTGGTGTTCGCGACGGTGGTTGCCGTCGGCACGGCGATATTTCTCAGCGGGATCCAGCAAGCGAGTTCTTCCGCTTTCTCGACCAGCGGCGCCCGGGTCGGTGACCCCGGCAACAATCTGGTCGGACCGGGCTGATCGCCTCGGTGGCGTTGAGTTCACCAACCCTTTCCTCCGCCTGGCCGATCGAAATCCGGCTCACCAGGGATCGCCGATCGCTGCATGTCAGCTTTGACGACGGCGGGACATTTGACCTCTCGGCTGAATTGCTCCGCGTCACCAGCCCTTCCGCCGAAGTGCAGGGTCATTCCGAAGCGCAGCGCAAGACCGTGGGCGGCAAGCGCAACGTGACCATCCTGTCGGTCGATCCGGTCGGCAATTATGCGGTCAGGATCGGATTCGACGATATGCACGCCACCGGCATCTACTCCTGGGCGTTTCTGCGCGATCTCGGTCTCAACGCCGAGCGGCGCTTTCAGGATTATCTCGACGACCTCGGCGCCAAGGGCCTCGACCGCGACAAGCCCGGTATGCGCTAGAAGCGCGTCGAGGGTCCGCCTGCATTGCACGCCTGCGCGATATCCTTAATCTTCGTGGCCAGATCGATCCGTCGAGGTGGATGCGCCGGGATGAAGCCGACTATGCAGATGCGTTACCGCGCGGCGTTTGGCTGGCGCTGCTGGTCATTCTGCCGTTCGGGATGACGACGGCGTCAGCGCAGCTGCGTGGCCATGGCGGGCCGGTGCGGGCGCTGGCGATTTCGCAGGACGGGCAGACCGCCATCTCCGGAGGCTTCGATTCAACCGCGATCCGCTGGTCGCTGACGCGCAATGCGGCCGAACAGGTGCTCCGTTTCCACGCCGACGCCGTCAATGCGGTGGTGCTGCTCCGCGACGGACGCGCGGTGACCGCGGGCGCCGACGGACGCATCGCGATCTGGACGTCCGGCAAGACCGAGCCCGATGCCGTGCTGGAGGGCCACACCGCGCCGATCGTCGCGCTGGCGCTGTCGCCTGACGGCGCAACACTGGCGTCGGCGTCGTGGGATCAGACGGTGCGGCTGTGGCCGCTTGCCGCGCGGCGGCGGCGCGCCCGCGTGCTCGAAGGCCACACCCAGAACGTCAACGGCGTCGCGTTCGCGCCTGACGGACGCACGCTGGTCAGCGTCAGCTACGATCTGAGCCTTCGCATCTGGCCGCTCACAGGCCCGCCGGCGCCGACCGTCGTTACGCTGCCGAGCCCGCTCAACGCGGTGGCGGTCGGCGGCGACGGCGAAATCGCGGCCGGAGGCGCCGACGGCAAGGTCTATTTTCTGAGCGCGGCGGGCGTGGCCGCGGGGCAGGTTGCCGCCGGGCCGAGACCGGTGATCTCGCTTGCCATCTCGCCTGACGGTGCGCTGGTGGCTGCCGCCGGTATTGGCGGTTCGGTCGGCGTGATCGATCGCAAGACGCGCGCGCTGGCGCGCACGCTGGTCGGTCCCGGGCTGCCGGTCTGGTCGGTGGCATTTCTGCCGGATAGCCGCTCGCTGCTGACCGGCGGTGCCGACAGCATGATCCGCCGCTGGAATGCGGTGACGGGAGAGCCGGTCGATGCGGTGCTGGTGGAGACGGCAAGCGATCCCCTGGCGGCCTATGCCGGCGACCGCGGCGCCGAAATCTTTCGCGCCTGTGTCGCTTGCCACACGCTCGGCGCCGATCAGGCCAACCGGGCGGGCCCGACGCTATCAGGCATCTTCGGCCGCCGCATCGCAACCGCGCCGGGCTATAATTTTTCGGAAGGCCTCAAGCGCCTCGACATCGTCTGGACGCCGGAGACGGTTTCAAAATTGTTCGAGATCGGACCTGCGGCCTACACGCCCGGCACCAAGATGCCCGAGCAGCGCATCGGTTCGGAAGCGGACCGCGCCGCGCTGGTGCAGTTCCTCGAGCGCGCGACCAGGAAGTAGCGGGTTCCGCAAATCCTCGATCGCGATTCGCCGTCCCCATCCGAGCGCTTTGGCAGCCGATGTGATAGGCTGCGGACCGATATCCGGAGCAGGGACATGAAAAGCCCCACAGCGCGATCAGAAAACCGTGTCACGGATGGCTACGATCACCTCGAATGCGGCCGCAGGCACTACCGAGCTTCGCGCCTGGGCTGACGCCTACAACGCGCTTTCGCTCGCCGATCAGGAAGCGCCGCTGGGAGCCGAGGACCTCGAACGGTTTGCGTTGGCGGCATACCTGATCGGTCGGGATGATGAATACCTCAGGACCCTTGAACGGGCCCACAACGCTCATGTGAACGCCGACCAATGCGCTCGCGCCGTCCGCTGCGCGTTCTGGCTCGGCTTTCGCCTGCACATGCGCAGCGAGAAGGGCCGCGCGACCGGCTGGCTTGGCCGTGCCCAGCGGTTGCTGGAGCGCGACGCGCGCGAGTGCGCCGAGCAGGGTTATCTGCTGCTGCCGGTGGTCGAGCAGCACCTCGGATCGGGTGACTTCGAGACCGCGTATGCCACCGCCGCCGACGCCGCCGCAATCGGTGAGCGCTGCGGCGACCTGGATCTGGTCGCCTGCGCTCGCCACCAGCAGGGCCGAATTCGACTGCAGCAAGGGCAAGTCGAAACCGGCCTCGCGCTCCTGGACGAGACCATGCTCGCGGTCACGGCGGGCGAGCTGTCGCCGCATGGTGACGGGCTTGATGTACTGCAGCGTGATCGCGGCCTGTCAGCAGGTGTATGCCTTCAACCGCGCCCGCGAGTGGACCGCCGCGTTGGCGCAATGGTGTGAGGGGCAGCCCGACATGGTTCCCTTCGCCGGCGTCTGCCAGGTGCATCGCGCAGAGATCATGCAGCTCCAGGGCGCATGGCCGGACGCGATCGATGCAGCACGACGCGCCTGCGCGCGTTCACAGGGCATCAACCAGCCGGCTGCCGCCGCGGCGCTCTACCAACAGGCAGAGGTACATCGCCTGAAAGGGGAGTTCGCTGCGGCCGAAGAGGCGTATCGGGGCGCGAGCCAGCTCGGCCTCGACCCCCAACCCGGCCTGGCGCTGTTGCGCCTCGTGCAGGGACGCCCCGACGGGGCCTCCACCGCCATTCGTCGCGCCGCAGGCACGACGGTGGACCGGCTGAAACGCA
>CAVUNF010000025.1:0-160987 GCA_963742695.1 uncultured Alphaproteobacteria bacterium | reverse complement strand
ACGCTGCGCAGCTGCGCTTCGAGCGCGGTCTGGTCGGCTTCGACGAAGGCATAGAGCCCGACGCCGGTGCGGCGGTCGGCAAACGCGACAATGGCGGTGTCGCGGACTTCAGGGTTTTTCCGGATCAGATCGATCAGGACGGGCGCGTCGTTGACCAGCCGCCGTCCACCGCCTTCGCGGTCCGTGAAATTGAACAGGCCACGGGTGATGGCGCGGTAGACCTTCTTGCCGGTCATCAGCCAGACGCTGGCGACGGCCGATTTGCGCGCCAGGATCTTGCGTTCCGTTGGCGTCAGCGCCTCCGGCGTGTAGCTGCGCTTGTGCTTCAACAGATGCCGCAGATCCTCATAGGCCGCGATCCGAAATAGCTTGCTGCGCGACTTGAAGCAGACCGCGAGCTGGAAATCCGTGACATAGGCGCGGCCGTCATTGCCACGCAGCCAGTTCTGTTCCTTGGCGAGGTCATTGTGGCAGATGCCGACGCGATGCAGCTTGCGCAGCGCCAGCTTGGCGGAATGGAAATAGGCGACATCGCCATGCGGTTTCGCCAGGTGCAGCGCGACGCCATCGATGAAGCCGCGCACCAGCGCTTGCCGGCCGGCCCAAAGAAGCTCAGGCCCGACGTGCAGGTCGCGCGCCAGCGCCAGCGCGCGGCGCTCGCGGCCGAACAGATGGCGGGCAACGATATAGGACCACCAGGGCACCTGGTCGAGCCGGCGCAACACGCCGTCGACTTCGCCGTCGGCCCCGCGAAAACGACCGCGCTCGACCGTGGAGAACACGTCGCGCTTCAGCAATACGCCTTCGATCCATCGCGCCGACAGCACGGCGGCGTCGTCTTTCGGCAGGCTCATGAAACGCTCACGCCGCCGCCGCTACGCGCAGATGATCGGCAATCCAGCGATCGAGATCCGACAGTGCGCGGGCGCTCATCGCCTGTTTCTTGGCGACGGTCTTTTCGTTGCCGCGCAACCGGGTGCCGTCCGCCTTTTTGGTGGGCAGACTGGCGAGTGGCGGAAACAGTCCGAAATTGATGTTCATCGGCTGGAAAGAGCGCGGACCGGTTCGATGGTTTCGATATGGCCGCCGGTGATGTGGCCGAGCAGCGCGCCCAGCGCCGTGGTCGCCGGCGGCGGCGCCAAAGCCTGCGAGCGGGCATCGGCCGCGGCGTACAGGCCGGCGATCAGGCCGATGCTGGCGGATTCCACATAGCCCTCGCAGCCGGTCATCTGTCCGGCGAAGCGCAGCCGCGGCTGCGCGCGGAGCCGCAATTGCCCATCCAGAAGTTTTGGCGAATTCAGGAAGGTGTTGCGATGCAGGCCGCCGAGACGGGCGAATTCGGCATTCTCGAGCCCGGGAATGGTGCGGAATACGCGTTGCTGGGCGCCGTGCTTCAGCTTGGTCTGGAAGCCGACCATGTTGTAGAGCGTGCCGAGCTTGTTGTCCTGGCGCAGCTGCACGATGGCGTAGGCCTTCACCGTCGGATCGTGCGGGTTGGTGAGCCCGACCGGCTTCATCGGCCCGTGACGCAGGGTTTCGCGGCCGCGCTCGGCCATCACTTCGATCGGCAGGCAGCCGTCGAAATAGGGCGTGTTGGTTTCCCACTCCTTGAAGTCGGTCTTCTCGCCGGCAATCAGCGCGTCGACGAAAGCGTCGTATTGCTCCCTGGTCATCGGGCAGTTGATGTAGTCGGCGCCGGTGCCGCCGGGTCCACCTTGTCGTAGCGCGACTGAAACCACGCCGCCGACATGTCGATGGAATCCTTGTGCACGATCGGGGCGATCGCATCGAAGAACGCCAGCGCGTCCTCGCCCGAGAGTTCGCGGATCGCTTCGGCGAGCGGCGCTGAGGTGAGGGGGCCGGTCGCGACGATGACGTTGCGCCAGTCGGCCGGCGGCAACCCGGCGACCTCGGCTCGATCGATTTCGATCAGGGGATGATCGTTGAGGGCCTTGGTGACGGCCGCGGAAAAGCCGTCGCGATCGACCGCCAGCGCCCCGCCGGCGGGCACCTGGTTGGCGTCGGCGGCGCGCATGATCAGCGAGCCCAGCCGGCGCATTTCGGCGTGCAGCAAGCCGACTGCGTTGTTGGCGGCGTCGTCGGAGCGAAATGAGTTCGAGCACACCAGTTCGGCGAGGCCGTCGGTACGATGGGCCTCCGTCATCCGCAGCGGGCGCATCTCATGCAGGATCGACCGGGATGCCCGACCTGGCGACCTGCCAGGCGGCTTCCGAGCCGGCGAGGCCCGCGCCGACGATATGCACGGGTTCAGAAGTCGTTTTGCTGCCTGTCATGGCCACAGAGGTAGCGCGTTTACCGGCAGTTCGCCATACGACAACGCCCGCAACGAGGCGGGCGTTATCCGTTCGACAGTCGGGCTGAAGACGGATCAGCTGGTATAGGTGCCGGCTGCCACGCGATGAATGTCCGAGCGATCAAGGCCGATATCGGCCAGTTCGCGATCGCTAAGCTGGGACAATTCGCTGACATTGCGCTGATAGTCCCGGAACGCCTGGATCATGCGGATGAGCGAGAGCAACATGGGTAGTCTCCTTGAAGTTACGATTCAGCCTTTGGAGCTGCTTTCATCGTTGAAATGAATATAGATCGATCTGTTGCACCGCAGAAGTTCAATTGCTGCGGTGCAGCTAATCTCAAAATGCATGGCAACGCTAAGGAATGATTAACCTTCAGCGGACAGGTCGTTGTCGCAATTTTGTAAGATATGGGTGATAAGAGCCGCCGACTTACGGGATTGGCGGGGCGGGGTTGTGGATATTCTACGGCATAACCGACCCGGAGATCACGTCCTCGCATGCGTGATTCGCATGCGTAAACTGTAGAAATGAACCGTAGTTCTTTCTTATGAACAGCGCGACCGTGCGATGACAGCGGGGAACCGAACTCCCGCCCAGCGCTGTCCCTATCTTTGCATGGGCTCGATTTCGATATTTTTGTTTGGACGCCGGTTTGACCCTGATCAGCCCGAGAAGTCAGGGCGCACGGGCAAGCTGGCTGGCGAAATGCGCAATGGTCTTCGAATAGACCTCGCTCTTGTTCCATTGCTGAATCACGGCGAAATTGGCGCTGCCGGGTTCCCAATCCTTGCCGCGCTGCCAGCCATGGCCGGCGAGATAATTCGCTGTCGATGCCAACACGTCGGGTGCGCTGCGCAACAGGTCGCGGCGGCCGTTCTGGTCGAAATCAACAGCGAATTTCAGGTAGGACGACGGCATGAACTGGGTCTGGCCGAGCTCGCCGGCCCAGGCGCCGCGCATTTCCGAGGGCGCAAGGTCGCCGCGCTCGATGATGCGCAACGCGTCCAGCAGTTCGGCGCGGAACAGCTCCGAGCGGCGGCAATCATAGGCCAGCGTCGCCAGCGAACGCATGGTTGAAAATTTCCCGATGTTGACGCCGTAGTCGGTCTCGAGCCCCCAGATCGCCACCAGCACGTCACCGGGCACGCCGTAGGTTTGCTCGATGCGCCCGAGCACCGAACCATATTGCTTCAGCATGCTGGCGCCGCGCGCGAGACGAGGCGGGATCATGCGACCCGAAAACTCCTCGAAACTCTGGCTGAAGACTTGCTGCGACTGGTCGCGCGCGAGCACGCTCTTGTCCGGCGTGACGCCGCTCAAGCCGGATCGCAATGGCGGATTGCGAGATACCCTTGGAGGCCGCCTCCGCCTTGAAGTCCTCGAGCCATGCGTCAAAGTTGCCGGTGCCGCAGGACGCCGCGAACGTCGACGTTGCCGGCATCATCAGGACAGCGCAGATCGCGATTGCCTTGACAGCAGATCCAGAATTCATCGGCAAAATGTCGACGGCAACCGCGGCCAAAACAAGGCTGCGGTTGTCATGCCGGCGTCATGGCATGGCTGGATACGAAACCGCCGGTCGACACGCGACCGGCGGTTGATTGCAGTAACCCTATGCCCTCGATCTATGCGTCGTCCTTGCGCCGCCACGGAAACAGATTGGCCGGGAAATCCACCGCGGAGCGTCGTTCGCGATGCGGACGGGGAGGGATCGGTTGCAGATTGGGATCCGGCGCAATCACCTTGCGATAGAGATGCCAGGTAGCATGCCCTAGCAGCGGGATGACGACGGCGAGGCCGAGGAAGAACGGCAGCGATCCCACGACCAGCAGAGCTGCGACAATCAATCCCCACGCCGCCATCGGCACCGGGTTGCGCGCGACGGCGCGGAGCGATGTCACCATGGCATCGCCGGCGCCGGCGTGGCGGTCCAGCATCAGCGGGAATGACACCACGCTGACGCACAGCGCGACCACGGCAAACAGGAAACCGACGCCGCAACCCGCGAAGATCAACCACCACCCCTGCGACGTCGTCAGCACGCGCTCGGCAAAATCCGGTATTCCGGCAGCCGCCTCGTAACCGAATGTCGCAACGTAGATCGCCTGCGCCGTGGCCACCCAGGTCACGAATAGCGCCAGCAGCAGCGTGCCGAGCCCGAGCATGGCGCCGAACGACGGCGAGCGGAGCACGTCGACGGCGTTCCATGCTGAAGCCTGTTCGCCGCGCTCACGGCGGCGGCTGAGCTCATAGAGACCGAGCGCTGCGAAGGGACCCACCAGGGCAAACCCCGCCGCCAGCGGAAACAGCAGCGGCAGCACCGAATAGCCGAGCACGGTGCGCGCCAGCACCAGCCCGAGCACCGGATAGATCACGCAGAGGATGACGGCGTGGCTTGGCACCGCCTTGAAATCCTCCCAACCGAGCCGCAACGCCTGATACAGATCGGAAAGCTGGATGGTTTGGATCACGGGTGCGGCCGCTGCATCTTGCCCGGTCTGGGCAAGCGGCGCGGCATTGCCGGGATAGGGTGTGGCCATGGTCGTTGTCTCCCTTGACGTAGCGGCCGAATTCGCGCCGGCAAGGCGCAAGCGGGCCGTCTTTGGAAGCGATCGCGATCAGGCCAGACGCGAGAACAGGGAAACCGAAACTGGCCATGTCGCGAACTGAACCGCTATCGTACGCCCAATCAGCCGCGTTGTCGCTCACGCTTCAGTGAATGTTGCATTGGCAAGTCTGTCCGGGACGGCTAAGCTCCCCGATGATCCGGTCTGGTACTGCCGGCAACCACAAGTACCGTTCAAGCCCGTCACACGATCTTCATGTTTACTGGGAGCTAACGATGAGCATTTTTGGCAAAATCATGAGCGCGATTTTCGGAACTAAGGCCGACGCCGCGCCTGCGGGCGGCGGTACGGCACCGGCTGGATCGTCCGGCGCAGCACCTGCTGCGACCGTCGATGTCGCGCCGATCCTGGACGCGGCAGTGAAGGCAAAGGGAGAAAAGTTGGCGTGGCGCACCTCGATCGTCGATCTGATGAAGGCGCTCGATATCGACTCCAGCTTCACCGCGCGCAAGGATCTTGCCAAGGAGCTCGGCTACACCGGCGACAGCAATGATTCCGCCAGCATGAACATCTGGCTGCACAAGCAGGTGATGACGAAGCTCGCTGCCAACGGCGGCAAGCTGCCGCCGGAGCTCAAGGACTAGTTTTCTTGCAAACGTCGAACCGCTGACGAAATACCAAGGCCCGCGCTCGCGCGGGCCTTTTGGTTTGAAAAACCAGTCTGACTTTAGGGATATTGTGTGCGGGCAGTCATGCTCCATGCCGAGGTGGCGAGTTCGCCGCGGCTGACGCCGATGTCGCGCAAGATGCGCTCGTCGAGTTGATTGATGCTGGCGAGCTGCGATCGATATCGGGCATATCGCCGGATTGTGTCAATGAGGGATGCGATGAACATGGCGGATTTCCAAACTGGTTGAGGATGGCACCTGTTGGTGCTGATGGCTGTTCGTCGTGTCGACGCCGTCGATGGTTCATTGCGCTGCAGCAACGAGCACCTGCCATGCTCTGTCGGAATATCCAGCGGGGAGGCGGGTTTGATCCTGTGATGAGAAGCGAGCAAAGTTGTCATTTGCCGAGACCTCAACACGCGCGGGAGGAGTGGACATGATGCGAGCCAGATTTATCGCGCCGTTGGCCTTTGCTTTTGCGATCGTTCTGTCCGGCCCAGCCTGGGCGGAGCCGCTCAGGGTTCTTACCGCAGGGGCCTTCAAGCAGGTTTTGCTGGCGGTCATTCCGCAGTTTGAGGCATCCGGCCACGCGCTCAAATGGGAGACCAACACGGTCGGAATCATCGTCAAGCGCATCGAGGCCGGCGAAAGTTTCGATCTGGTGATCGCGTCGCCGGCAGCACTTGCCACCCTCGGCAAGGCGGGCAAGGTCGAGGCCGGCATCGATCTGGCCAAGGTGGGCGTCGGCATGGCGGTCCGGGAAGGCGCCGCCAAGCCCGACATCGGCAGCGTGGACGCCTTCAAGCAGGCCCTGCTGGCGGCGAAGAGTGTGGCCTATGTCGATCCGGCCGCGGGCGGCAGCAGTGGAATTTATGTATCTGGTTTGATCGATCGGCTCGGCATTGGCGCCGAGGTCCGACAAAAAGCCGTTCTGGTTCGCGGCGGGGCTGCGGCGGATCGCATCGTCAGCGGCGAAGCCGAGATTGCGCTGCAGCAGATCAGCGAGATTCTTCCCGTCAAAGGCGCGGTGCTGGTTGGCCCGCTGCCCTCCGAGATACAGAACTATACGACCTATTCCGCGGGGATCACCGTCGGCACCCGGGGAAAGGTATCGGCGCAGGCGCTGATCGATCTGGTGCGAAGCAGTGCCGGTGCCGCTGCCATCAAGGGTACGGGCATGGAGCCGGTAAAATAACTGACGCGCTCCGCAAGAACGGCAGGCGTTACGTTATCCTTCCAGATCCGCAAACTCCGGATGCTTTTGTAGGTAGTCCACGACGAAGCCGCAGCCGGCGACGACTTTCAGTCCGTCGGCGCGGATCAATTCCAGCGCGCCCCGCACCAACTCCGACGCGATGCCTCGGCCGCGCAGGCTCCGCGGCGTTTCGGTGTGGGTGATGATGACCGTATCCGGCGTGCGGCGGTAGTTTGCGAACGCCAGCGCGCCCTCGACATCGAGCTCGAACCGGCTTTGCGTCTTGTTGTCGCGAACACTGCCTGTAGCCATTAACTACTGCCTTCTTGAGAAATTTCAGTCATTCATTTAGGTCGATGAACCCGGCGATGCAAACGGGCGACCAACAGGCAATGTCGCTTGCAGGGGGTCGGAATGCGCATTTTGGCGAGCCTGGGTGCTCTTTCGCTTGGCGCCGCGCTTTCGTTGGCCAATCCACTCGCGGCGGCTGCGCAAGGCGACCAGACCCCGAACGACAAGATTTGGCATGCCTGCATTGGTGCGACATCATCTCCGGACGACAGGGTCTCGGCCTGTTCGGCCGTCATCGACGCCAAGGCGGAGACCGGTCGGCGGCTGGCGGCGGCCTATTGCAACCGCGGCCACGGCCGCACTGAAAAACGCGAACTCGATGGCGCGCTCACCGATCTCAACGAGGCGGTTCGTCTCGACCCGGCCTTTGCCTGCGCCTACACCAACCGCGGCCGCGTCTATGCCTTAAAGCGCGATCTCGATCGCGCCATGGCCGATTATGAAGAGGCGATCCGCATCGATCCGGGATTTGCGCTGGCCTACAACAATCGCGGCAACGCCTGGCAGGGCCGCGGAGATCCCGATCGCGCCTTGGCCGATTTCAATACCGCGATCAAACTGGATCCGAATCTCGCCATCGCCTACGGCAATCGTGGCTACATCCATTATCGCAAGCGCGACATGGAGCGGGCCATTGCGGACTTCAGCGTGCAGATCAAGCTTTCCCCTGATGTGCTGGCCTACATCAACCGCGGCAATGCCTATCGCGATTCCGAACAGCTCGATCGCGCCGCCGCTGACTATGGCGAAGTGACCAAGATGGCGCCGACCGATGCCCGCGGCTGGCGCAATCGCGGCATGATCCGGCTGTACAAGAACGACAGCAAGGGCGGCCTGGCGGATTACGACAAGGCGCTGCAATACGATCCGGCCGACGTGTATTCCTGGAATAACCGCGGCCAGGCCAAGATGCGGCTCGGCGACAAAGCGGGCGCGATTGCGGATTTCAGGAAGGCGCTGGAGCTTCGCCCCGATCTTGAGACCGCACGTGCGAGCCTGCAGCAGCTCGGCGTCACCCGGTAGCGATGCGCGCTAGCTCTTGAGCAGGTCGGCATAGTCCGGATGCTTGTCGATCCAGCCCTTCACGAAGGGACACCGCGGGATCACTTTCAGGCCGCGGGCCCGCACCTGGTCGAGCGCGCCCTGGACCAGCTTCGATCCGATGCCCTTGCCGCCGAGTTCCGGCGGCACCTCGGTGTGATCGAAGGTGATGACGCCGTCGGCGATCTCGTAATAGGCGGCGGCAATATGGCCGTCGACTGTGAGTTCATAGCGATTGAGCGCAGGATTGTCGGAAATCGTGTTGTTCATGCGTCCCGTCCGTTGGTCGATTCAGTTACCGGTTAGTACTTGAATGAGTTGGTCAGTATTTTCCGCACCGACCACGGCTTGCCGTCGACGGCGCCACGGATGTCGTCGATCTTCCAGGGATCGCGAACCGTGGGATCCCTGACGAAATCGTAGTGGATGACCGCGTCGGCCGGCTTGTCCGCGCGACGAGTTATGGCCGGTGATCGTCACCGCGATGGTGGCGCGCTGGCTGTTGAAGTTTTCCGTGGCCATCGTGAAGGATTTGACGTCCGGGTCCTGCGAATTGGTGACGGGATCGAATCCAACCGGGTCGCCATCGCCCTTCTGGACGCGGGCATCGGCCTTGAGCCATAGCGCTGCCAGCGATCGCGACAGGTATCGGGCGCGCGCCGATTTGGTCAGCGTGACGAAGCCGCCACCGCTATCGCCCTTGCCCCTGGTGACGCGGGTGTAGATCGCGTTGATGATGGAACGCGGATCATCCGTCCCAGCTGTTTGGGCCAAGGCGGTGCGGCATGCCGTTGTCGCAAGCAGGCCGGTGGCGGTGGTCAAAAGCAGGGCTCGTCGGGTGATCATGGATGTCCTTTAGGAATACCGCGGCCTCGTTATAAGCCGAACGCCGGCGCCGGTTAATGCTAAGAACGCGGATCAGGTTCCGTCATCGGGCGGGCCGCTTGGGAGGTTATCATGGCCAATGAAAAAGGCCCCAACATCAAGAAGAAGCAGAAATGCAAGAACTGCGAGGGCAAGGGCCTGCTGAAGAAGGGCGACAAGGTCGTCAAATGCCAGCGTTGCGGCGGCACCGGGGTGCGCTGATCGCGCTTGCGCAGGGCCGCTACGTCAGCCCCTCGTCGGGGATATTCAACACCGTGCCGCACGCCTTGCAATGCACGGCATCGCTGTCGTGGCGCTGCAGGCCGCAGGTCGGGCACGGGAAACCGCACCTTGTTCGGGGTCAATAGCGCGCGGGCGAGGTTGAAGAACAGGGTCACGCCGAAAATCATGATGACGACCGAGATCAGGCGGCCGACCGTGCCGGGCAGGGTGATGTCGCCAAAGCCGGTCGTGGTCAGCGCCGTGACCGTGAAATACAGCGCATCGGCATAGTTCGTGATCTGGTCGTTGCGGCCCTTCTGGGTTTCGTAGACGATCGCGGTCATCACGAAGATGAACACGGCCAGGTTGGTGACGGCAAAAATGACCTCTTCGTTGCGCTTGAAGAACGGGCTGTCGAGCCGCAGCCGTACCAGCATCTGGTAGTCGCGCAGCAGCCGCAGAGTGCGCAGAATCCGCAAGAAACCGCCGGCCTCTCCGGCCAGCGGCGCCAGGAAGGAGACGATGGCAACCACGTCGGTCCAGGTCGAGAGGTGGGCGAGATCGCGCAGGCGATGCCGGCTGGCGAACAATCGCGCTGCAAAATCCACCAGAATCACGCTACCGAACAGCACGTCCAGCGCTTCGATGGTCTCGCTGGCGGGCAGGAACGAGGTAGCGATGATGAACAGCACCGTGACGATGTCGAACGCCAGCAGCGCATAGCGGAACCGGATGCCGGTTGGCGTGGCGCCCTCGTAAAGCCCGCGGATACTCTTTTTCAGGGAAGCGAGGGTCATGTTTCCAGGGGGCATGTTTTCAAGGCTGTTGGCGACATCTTCGGCGGTTTACCCTTATTATTGCAATCGCGGATAGCTAAAACACCGTCCGCGAAAGCCATGACCCCTGAATTATCAATTTCGGAGTGCCAGAAGTGACTGCACCCTTCATGACCGCCGCGCCATCAGGCGGCGTGACGCCGATGTCCCGCCGGGTGATGAACCTCGCGCATCTCGTCAGCCAGAATGCCGGCCGGCACGGCGACCGCGTCGGTCTGATCTGGGCCGAACGGTCCTGGACCTGGCGCGAGATCGAGGCCCGGGTGACGGCGCTGGCGGCGGCGCTGGCCGCGCACGGCATCGCCAAGGGCGACCGTCTGCTGGTTCATTCCAAGAACTGCGACGAGATGTTCTGGTCGATGTTTGCCGCGTTCCGGCTCGGCGCGGTCTGGGTGCCGACCAATTTCCGCCTGATGCCGGACGAGGTCACCTATCTCGCCACCGCCTCCGGCGCCAAGGGGTTCCTGTGCCACGGCGATTTCCCCAAGCATGCCGCCGCCGTCGCTGCGGCGAGCCCGGCGATCCAATTCACCTGGCGGATCGGCGAGGGCGCTTTTGGCGACAAATCCGTGGGCGAGGCGATCGCGGCGCATGCCGGCGCCGAGATCGGGGAAACACGCGTCGAGTACGACGATCCCTGCTGGTTCTTCTTCACGTCCGGCACCACCGGGCGCTCGAAGGCGGCGGTGCTGACCCATGGCCAGATGGCCTTTGTCGTCACCAACCATCTCGCTGATCTCATGCCCGGCACAAGGGAGAACGACGCCTCGCTGGTGGTAGCACCCCTGTCGCACGGCGCCGGCGTGCACCAGCTGGTGCAGGTCGCGCGCGGCGTGCCGACGATCCTGTTGTCGACCGAGCGTTTCGATATCGACGAGGCGTTCCGGCTGATCGAGCGCCACCGCGTCAGCAACATTTTCACCGTGCCGACCATCCTGAAGATGATGGTCGAGCATCCCGCGGCCGACCGCTACGACCATTCGTCGCTGCGCTACGTCATCTATGCCGGCGCGCCGATGTACCGCGAGGACCAGAAGGCCGCGCTCAAAAAGCTCGGCAAAGTGCTGGTGCAGTATTTCGGGCTCGGCGAAGTCACCGGCAACATCACGGTGATGCCGACCGATCTGCACGACGTCGAGGACGGGCCGCAAGCGCGGATCGGCTCTTGCGGATATGCGCGCACCGGCATGCAGGTCTCGATCCAGGGCGACGACGGCCGCGAACTCAAGCCACGGGAGACCGGCGAGATCTGCGTGATCGGCCCCGCGGTGTTCGCCGGCTATTACGACAACCCCGAGGCCAATGCGAAAGCGTTTCGCGACGGCTGGTTCCGCACCGGCGATCTCGGCCACATGGATGAAGAGGGTTTTGTCTACATCACCGGCCGCGCGTCCGACATGTACATCTCAGGCGGATCCAACATCTATCCGCGCGAGGTCGAGGAGAAGATTCTGACGCATCCTTCGATCGGCGAGGTGGCGATCGTCGGCGTGCCTGATCCGGTGTGGGGCGAAGTCGGCATCGCCGTCTGCGTCGCGCGCGAAGGCGTGGCCGCCGTGAGCGAGCTTGAGCTGGCTGAATTCCTGATCGCGAAGGTGCCGCGCTACAAGATGCCAAAACGGTTCTTCTTCTGGGACGCGTTGCCGAAATCCGGCTACGGCAAGATTCCAAAACGGCTGGTCCGCGACGAGCTCGAGGCGCGCGGCCTGCTGGAAGTTGCTGCGAAGCAGACCAGCTGATGCGAGCGATCAAGCAGCCTGGCCCGCCCGCAGCCGAACGCATCCAGTGGGTGGAAGCGCGCGGCCGTGCGTTCTCGTTCACGCTGGAGGCCGGCCTGCCGTTGCTGGAAGCCGCGCGCCGCGGTTTTGCCGCGGAAGGATTTACCAGCGGCACGCTGAACATCAAGGGCGGGGCGCTCGGGCCGTTCGCCTATGTGATGCCGGCGCTGTCGAAGACCGGCGACAACGCGGCGTTCTACAGCGACACCTTTCGGCCCGCCGGGATCACGCAGCTGACCATGGGCGCGATGACCTTTGGGGCGCGCGATGGCGCGCCGTTTTTCCATTGCCACGCGTTGTGGCGTGAGGCCGACGGACGCGTCCAATGGAGGCCATATTCTGCCCGAGGAAACCATCGTCGCCGAGTCCTTTGCGGTGGACGCCTTCGGAATCGACGGCGCGGTGTTTACCGGCGAGCCCGACCCCGAGACCAATTTCAAATTGTTCGGGCCGGTACCGTCAGCGGCGACCGCTGCGAAAACCACTGGCCGTGCCTACGCGATGCGGCTGCGGCCGAACCAGGATTTTGCCGGCGCGCTGGAGACCTTCTGCCGCGAGCGGGGCATCACGCGTGCAAAAATCCATGGCGGCGTCGGCAGCACCATCGGCGCTCGGTTTGTCGACGGCGCGAACCGTCGAGCCGTTTGCGACCGAACTCGCGATCCGCTCCGGCACGATCGGGGCAGGCGAGGGCGGCGCGCTGCAGGCCGTCCTCGACGTCGCGCTTGTCGATTACACCGGCGGCCTCGCCGAGGGCGTGCTGGTGCGCGGCGACAATCCCGTGCTGATGACGATGGAGCTGGTGCTGGAGGCATGCTGAAAAGGCCGCCAACCGAAGCTGCCCTCAGCCATCAGGTTATTTAAAGTTAGCGGCGATGGCGTCTCTTACCTGCGAGAATTTTGCGCTCACGTCCGACTGAGCCTTTGAGGCTCGCGTAAAAATGTTGTTCGCTTCCGTAAGCTGGAACTGAAACTTTTGACCAAGGTCGGATAGTCCACCGCTCACGCCATTCAATTCGTCAGTGGCAAGACCGCGAATTGCGTTGCTCGGATTGGTCATGGCATTCCCTCCATTGCTCGGGCGAGACCATTCCCGCCGCAATGTCAACGGGTATGTGATGCGGTCGCTTTGTTCTGTGACGCACGGCACGTTTGAAAACCGGCTTCTCATATTCGAATTTCAAACAGCCAGTAAATTCCGGTGCAACATGGTTCGAGACGCGCGGCGTTGCCGCGCTCCTCACCATGAGGACCTCATCCTGAGGAGCGCGCACTTGCGCGCGTCTCGAAGGATGGCCACGAGCCCTGGAAATCAAACACACGTTCGCATTCTCGCGGCGCGATGCGCCCGAAGTTTTGCAAATCGTTCCGCCCTCAGGAAATCAGAGGGCGCAGGGAAGACCGGGTGCGCGCTGCACCCGCGGTCTCATGTGCAATAGTGTGCGTAGTGGCGCACATGAGCATACAGGTTCAGCGGAAACACTCCGGCCTTCCCTGCGCAATGGCTTTACGGCTTATGCCGTGATCTCCTCGGCGACGAATTCTTTCTTGTCACCGTCGTTGGCGGATTAGGTCGTCCAGCGCCCGGTTGGGTCGTCGAACCTCCGCCAACTTGGCATCAGCAACGGATGCCGGAACCACACGGTTTTGCCGTACGCTTCAACGCCGTTCGTCTGCATGCCGCCAACCGCTCACGGGAAGCCCGCCCTGCGATTACGTTTCACGCCCGACGCTGTCGCGTCCACCGCACCCCGCCCCGCGTTTGTGACGCTCGCGAAACGCCCCTCTGAGTGGGACGGGATGGGAAAGATATACTTCTGATTTGGCGAAATAGCCTAGATAAATATTTTCGGAAAATCAGAAAATAAGATTTGACAGGGTGTTCGCGGGGCAACACGACGGCAAACGCCACCGGCGGCGTGCAGGATGTGGGGAGGACTTGGTAAAAAATCCTCATCTTCCCACGGCATACTTCTGTAATATTCCCGCTGCAGGCGAGTTCGCAAGAGCGCCAGCATTGGGGATGAGAGCATGGGCTCAAGGCGAAATCGACCGATCAATCTACCCGCGCCTTATCTCAGGCGCGTCTGGCTCGAGCCATCGCGCATCGCCGACCGCGAGGCCTATCCGTTCTGCCTGCCTTTCCTGCGCGACGATTTCGAGCTGAGTTTCGACAAGGCCATCACCATCATCGTCGGCGAAAACGGCACCGGCAAATCGACCTTGCTAGAAGGGATCGCTGTGCTTGCCGGCTATGACGAAGCCGGCGGCGGCAAGGGCTACCGGCCGGTCGATCATTCCAGCGCCCTGGAGGCGATGGGCGGTCAGCTTTCCAGCGCGTTTCGCGCCAGTTGGCTGCCGAAGGTCACCAACGGCTGGTTCTTTCGGGCCGAAAGTTTTTTCAGCGTCGCGCGATATCTGGATGAAGCAGCCATCGGGATGCCGGGCCCACCTCCGCCGGACTTCCTCTCCCATTCGCACGGCGAGGGGTTCCTGCGGTTCTTCGAGGAGCGCTGCCAGCGCCAGGGCATCTACATCTTCGACGAACCGGAATCCGCGCTGTCGCCCGCGCGCCAGATGGAATTCCTGAAGCTGATGCGGCGGATGGATGTTTCGGGCCATTGCCAGATCATCATGGCCACGCATTCGCCAATGCTGATGGCCTACCCGGATGCGCGGTTGCTGCGGCTGTCGAAATACGGGCTGGAGCCCGTGACAGTGAAGGAGACGGATCACTACAAGGTTACGCGGGAGTTCTGCGAGGATCCGGCGGGGTTCGTAGAGGGCGTGTTGGCGGAGTGAGGCTAGGAAGTCACCGCGCCACAGCTTGGAATCCCATCCAATTCGCGGCATAATCTCAGCGGTTCAGGAGGATTGACCATGACCAAGCCAAGCAAGGTACCGGACCTGGAAACGCAACCTAAGCCGGACCGCCTCAGCAAGGACGACCTGAATGCAGTAAATGGGGGCTCTCGCGAGACCTTCAGCGACAAGTTGTCGGACAAGGTTGTAAGCGGTGCCGGCACGGTCCTTTCCGGTGCCGGGGTCGTGGGCGGGCGGTGATCGAGGCACGGCGCTTAACTATCGTCACACCTGCCGGAACAAGTCCGGGCATGACGAACCTCGACATGTAATTTGCAGCGGCCTTCACTCCGCCGCCTCAACCCCGCGCTTGCGTCTGCCCGCCGCCATCCGCCTTCGCCAGCACCGGCCCCAGAAACTTGCCCGTATAGCTCCGCGGCGCCTTGACGATATCTTCCGGCGGGCCCCAGGCGACGATTTCGCCGCCGCCGTCGCCGCCTTCGGGGCCGAGGTCGATCACCCAGTCGGCGGTCTTGATGACTTCGAGATTGTGCTCGATGACGACGACCGTGTTTCCCTGCGACACCAGTTCGTGCAGCACTTCCAGCAGTTTCTTGACGTCGTGAAAATGCAATCCGGTGGTCGGCTCGTCCAGGATGTAGAGCGTGCGGCCCGTGGCGCGCTTTGACAATTCCTTGGCCAGCTTGACGCGCTGGGCTTCGCCGCCGGACAGCGTGGTGGCCTGCTGGCCGACATGGATGTAGTCGAGCCCGACGCGGTGCAGCGTCTTGAAGGTTTCGCGGACGCGGGGGACTGCCTTGAAGAAGTCGGCGGCTTCTTCCACGGTCATGTCGAGCACGTCGGCGATGCTCTTGCCCTTGAACAGCACTTCGAGCGTCTCGCGGTTGTAGCGTTTGCCCTTGCAGACGTCGCAGGTGACGTAGACGTCGGGCAAGAAGTGCATCTCGATCTTGATGACGCCGTCGCCCTGGCAGGCCTCGCAGCGGCCGCCCTTGACGTTGAACGAGAAGCGGCCGGGCTCGTAGCCGCGCGCCTTGGCTTCGGGCAGGCCGGCGAACCATTCGCGGATCGGCGTGAAGGCGCCGGTATAGGTCGCGGGATTGGAGCGCGGGGTGCGGCCGATCGGCGACTGGTCGATGTCGATGATCTTGTCGATATGCTCGAGGCCCTCGATGCGGTCGTGCGGGGCGGCGCCCTCGCTGGCGTTGTTGAGTTTTCGCGCGACGGCCTTGTAGAGGGTGTCGATCAGCAGCGTCGACTTGCCGCCGCCGGACACGCCGGTGACGCAGGTGAACAGGCCCAGCGGAATTTCCGCCGAGACGTTTTTCAGATTGTTGCCGCGGGCGTTGATCACCTTGATGGTGCGGCGATGGTTCGGCGGCTTGCGCTCGGGAATTTCCACCGACAATTCGCCGGTGAGATATTTTCCGGTCAGCGAGGCCGGGTTGTTCATGACATCGGCGGGCGAACCCTGGGCCACGATGTTGCCGCCGTGGACGCCGGCGCCGGGGCCGACGTCGACGACGTAGTCGGCGAGCCGAATAGCGTCCTCGTCATGCTCGACCACGATCACGGTATTGCCGAGGTCGCGCAGCCGCTTCAGGGTTTCCAGCAGCCGCGCATTGTCGCGCTGGTGCAGGCCGATCGAGGGCTCGTCGAGCACATAGAGCACGCCGGTCAGCCCGGAGCCGATCTGCGAGGCGAGGCGAATGCGCTGGCTCTCGCCGCCGGAAAGCGTGCCGGAGGCGCGCGCCAGGGTCAGGTAATTGAGGCCGACGTCGAGCAGGAACGACAGCCGCTCGCGGATTTCCTTCAGCACGCGCGCGGCGATCTCGTTCTGCTGCGCATTGAGCGCCTTCGGCACGGTCTCGAACCATTCGCCGGCACGGCGCACCGAAAGCTCGGAGATTTCGCCGATATGCTTGCCGCCGATCTTGACGCACAGCGCCTCCGGCTTCAGCCGGTAGCCGCTGCAGCCTTCGCAGGGCACGTCGGAGAAATACTTTGCCAGTTCCTCGCGCGCCCATTCGCTCTCGGTCTCGCGGTAGCGGCGGTTGATATTGGTGATGACGCCTTCGAACGGCTTCTTGGTGTCGTAGGAGCGCACGCCGTCTTCGTAGGAGAATTTGATCTCGTCCTCGCCGGAGCCGTGCAGGATGGCGTTCTGGGTCTTCTTCGGCAGGTCCTTCCACTTGGTGTCGAGCGTGAACTTGTAGAACTTGCCGAGCGCCGTCAGGGTCTGGATGTAATAGGGCGAGGACGATTTCGCCCACGGCGCGATCGCGCCCTTGCGCAGGCTCAGCTCGTTGTCGGGAATGACGAGGTTCTCGTCGATATGCTGCTCGACGCCGAGGCCGCCGCAGGCCGGGCAGGCGCCGTAGGGGTTGTTGAAGGAGAACAGCCTGGGCTCGATTTCCGGAATGGTGAAGCCGGAAACCGGGCAGGCGAATTTCTCCGAGAACAGGATCCGCTCCGGTCCGCTCTTGTCGTGGATTTTGGCGGTCTTCTTGTCGGATTTCTTCTCGGCAGGGTCGGCCGCAGGCGCGTCGGCATATTCGATCACCGCCAGCCCCTCGGCGAGCTTTAGCGCGGTCTCGAAGCTCTCCGCGAGGCGCTGGCCCATGTCCGGCCGCACCACGATGCGGTCGACCACGACGTCGATGTCGTGGGGAAACTTCTTGTCGAGCACCGGCGCTTCGGCCAGTTCGTAGAAGGTGCCGTCGATCTTGACGCGCTGAAAACCCTTCTTGAGGTATTCGGCGAGCTCCTTGCGGTATTCGCCCTTGCGGCCGCGCACCACCGGCGCCAGCAGATAGAGCCTGGTGCCCTCGGGCAGCGCCAGCACGCGGTCGACCATCTGCGAGACGATCTGGCTCTCGATCGGCAGCCCCGTGGCGGGCGAGTAGGGCACGCCGACCCGCGCCCACAACAGCCGCATGTAGTCGTAGATCTCGGTCACGGTGCCGACGGTCGAGCGCGGGTTTTTCGAAGTTGTCTTCTGCTCGATCGAGATCGCCGGCGACAGGCCGTCGATCTGGTCGACGTCGGGCTTCTGCATCATCTCCAGGAACTGGCGCGCATAGGCCGACAGCGATTCGACGTAGCGCCGCTGGCCCTCGGCATAGATGGTGTCGAAGGCGAGCGAGGACTTGCCGGAGCCGGACAGGCCGGTGAACACCACGAGCTTGTCGCGCGGGATTTCCAGGTCGACGTTTTTCAGATTGTGCTCGCGCGCGCCGCGAATCGTAATCGCGCGCGTGCCCGCTGCGTTGTGTTGGCGCTTCGCCCTGAGGACTTCATCCATATCGGCATTCCACGCGCGTTGGCCGCGCTGCGTTCAGGCGCGCATCTTTCGGCAAGCCGATGGGACGCCGCTGGGTGAGTTGAGTTCGGAACATAGGAAGAACGCGCTGCGATTTCCAGTGCCGCTTGCGAATCATCAACGGTTTGTTTTGCGCGGGGTTTCGGTGGCAGCAGATGGCAGTGCCGCGGCCAGCAAAGCGGTCGGCGCCGCGACCATTACAACTTTCGGTGAACCATCGCAAAATCGCTGCGATCCGTTCATTCCGCGTACAGTTCGGGGCTGACAGGCTCGTTGCGTGCATTTGGCGCGGACCCGCGGGGAACGTCCTCCGAGGTGAAGGGTTTGAACGATATCTTGCAGATGGAGACGACGATGAAATCTTCGAATTTTGAGCACTGCCGCCGTGATGGCCTTGGTCTTGCCGATGGTAGCGCCGACCGAACTTCGCCCAAAGCGCCCTTGGCGGTATTCGCCGCGCGACAGGGAATGCGCCCAGTAGGCGGTGGAGGCGCCGGCCGAGGCGGTGGCGGTGGCGGAGGCCGTCCGGGCATTTGGCGGCGGCGGTGGCTGCCGCTGGCGCAGCTATCGTGGATTGGGCGGCGGTGGCTGGCGCGGCGGTGGCGGTTGGAGCGGTCCATCGCCATCATCATTCACGGCGGCTGACTTCTATCGCGGCGGAATCATCGGCGGGGCCTATGCTTCCAGCTATTACGGGCCGGGCTACTACGGCGTCCTATGGGCCGAGCTACTATGATGATCAGTACTACGACGAGGGAGTCGTTGCGGTGGCGCCTGGCGGTGACGATGTCGCCTATTGCCGGCAGAAGTATAGGTCCTACGACGTAAGAAGCGGTACCTATCTCGGCTACGACGGTCAGCGGCATCCTTGCCCTTAACCTTCCCCCTGAGCTTTAAGGACGGCGCTTTGCGCCGTCCTCTTTGTTTATTGAGCAGCTCGCACCACGCCACGCGGCCGCGGGCGCAAAAAAGCCCCGGACGATGCCGGGGCTTTTGAGTTGTCTATATCTAGATCAAGAAGATCAGTACTTCGCGACGACCGGGCCACCCCAACGATAGTTGATGCGGGCGGTGACCATGTCGACGTCCTGACGGATGCGATCGGTACGCGAAATCACAGCGACCGGGCGTACCGGGTGAACGTGACGTCGCGGCTGCCCATGAACAGATGGTCGTATTCGAGAGCGAACGACCAATTCGGGGTGAAAGCCGTATTCACCGCCGACGCCGACAACGCCGCCCCAGCGGGTTTCCCGTGCGGTATCGAACACGATGTTCGTACCGGTGACGCGTCCATCATAACGATCGCCGGTGACAGCAGCGCCGCCCTTTACGTAGAGCAGGGCGTTGTTCCAGGAGTAGCCGACCTGACCGGTGAACAGGCCGAAAGCATCAACCCGGGTGCGTGTTTGTCGCACCTGCCAGAGGACCGAAGCTACGACTGGCATTCGAGCCGCGGAAGTCAGCCCAGTTGCCCTGAGCTTCCAGACCGAACACCCACGCAGCAGCCTGCCAGCGATAGCCGATCTGACCGCCGATCGTGCCGCCCGTTGCATCATGGCAGCCTTCGCGGAAGGCCGGGATCGGGCCTGTGACGATCGTCGAGACAGTATCCCAGCACTTGCGAGCCGAACCCCAGCCGCCGTTGATACCGATGTAGAAGCCGCTCCAGTCATACATCGCGGCGATCATCGGGGGCGCCTTGGTGTAGGGGCGCGCTGCCATATCAGCGGCGGATGCGGGGGCTGCGATACCCACTGCAACCAGACCGGCCATACCCATCAAAAACTTTTTCATCTTCGTTCTCCAGTTCTTGTCCGCTTCGCTTTGTCCCGAAGCGTTGAAAAATTCGCGGCGCGAACGCCATCCATCCAATTTGTAATCAGAACATATCCAATTCAGTCTGAAATACCGTCTCCCAAATGCAACAGTCGCCGACCAAGTTAACGCCACGGATGTTGGTGATTTGTTTAGGATTTACGGGAATGCGGCGTGATTCTGCGGGCTCGAGATGCCTGTCTGTACGGTGGCCGACTCCCCGCTAGCGCTCGCCACGCCCGCGCTCAGGGTATTTTTGGGAACAAAACTGGAACATTGCCGCCGGGGATGCTATATGTGGATAACCGGGGGATCGCAGAGTTCGCGGGATCGGCGAGCTTGGCGAGCGTATAGGGTCGATCCCGGGACGGTCCGAAGCGGGCCCCAACACGATCGATGAGCTCGAGCCGATGGGCCGAGCGGTGCGGCGAGTTTGCCAGTAATTTTTGCGAGTGGAGAGCGGCGATGGCGGGAAGCGTGAACAAGGTCATTCTGATTGGCAATCTCGGAGCCGATCCGGAAATCAAGCGGACTCAGGACGGGCGGCCGATCGCCAATCTGCGGATCGCCACCTCCGACACCTGGCGCGACAAGGCGACCGGCGAGCGCAAGGAAAAGACCGAGTGGCATCGCGTGGTGATTTTCAGCGAAGGCCTGTGCAAGATCGCCGAGCAATACCTGAAGAAGGGCGCCAAGGTTTACATCGAAGGCCAGCTGCAGACCCGCAAATGGACCGACCAGAGCGGCGTCGAGAAATACTCCACCGAAGTGGTGCTGCAGAACTTCAATTCGACCCTGACCATGCTGGATGGCCGCAGCGGCGGCGGGGGAGGGGGCAATTTCGGCTCCGATGATGCCGGTGGCGATTTCGGCTCCAGCGGCCCGTCCGCCGCCGCGCCGCGCCGTGCGGTAGCGGCCGGCGCCCGCAACAGCGACATGGACGACGATATCCCGTTCTGACCGACGGCGTTTTGGCGCGGCGCTTTCCCGGGGCGGGGGGCGCCGGCAAACCCGCGTGCGCGATTTGAGACGCCGGGATCCGGGACGACGAGATTTTCCGAACAATTCGACGGCAAACAGCAGGTTCGCGACAACCGGCGCACCGTTTGAACTTGACGGTGGAAAGATATATGTAAATATTCTTTACATGAGCTTTTCTGCTGCATTTTAAGGGGTGTTTTCAATGTCGCTGGCGCCGCTGCTGAACGCCGCCCCTGAGATCCAAGTCCACGCTTTCGCGGCGATCGCGGCGTTCGTTCTCGGCTTCGTGCAGCTCGCTGCGCCGAAGGGCACGCTGCCGCACCGGACGCTGGGCTGGATCTGGGTGGTGTTGCTGCTGGTGATCAGCGCGTCGTCGTTTATGATTAACGGCATTCGGATGTGGGGACCATGGAGCCCGATCCATATCCTGTCGGTGACGACGCCGATCATGCTGGTGCTCGCGGTGCTGGCGGCCCGCAGGCACCGGGTACGCGCCCACAAGATCACCATGATCTCGATTTTTGCAGGCGCCTTGATGCTGGCGGGGCTGTTCACCCTGGTCCCGGGCCGGGTCATGCACACGGTGCTGTTTGGCCCCTGAGCGTGCCCCCAAAATGCCGGTTCCGGGCCTTGCGATCGGGGTCTGCGAAGGCCGGTTCCAATGGCGGGTTTGGCGGCCGCGGCGGACACCATCGCCGGCCGCTTAAGTCTATGGAAAAACGAAGGGAAAAACCGGTGGGGCAAACCCGTTAGGGGTGGTTTGGACGGCCCCGATACGCTATATGATTCTGAGCTAAAACTGACCGGATTCCCCCATTGTCTGACACTGAAGATGAGAAGCCCGGCGAGCCGCCGGTTCCTTCCGATATTCGTCCCGTATCGATCCTCGACGAGATGAAGCGCAGCTACCTCGATTACGCCATGAGCGTGATCGTGGCGCGTGCGCTGCCCGATGCGCGTGACGGCTTGAAGCCGGTTCATCGGCGCATTCTGTATTCGATGTACGAGCAAGGGCACACGCCCGACAAGAAGTACGTCAAGTCCGCGCGCGTCGTCGGCGACGTGATCGGTAAATATCATCCGCACGGCGACCAGTCGATTTACGACGCGATGGTCCGGATGGCGCAGGATTTCTCCATGCGCCTGCCGCTGGTCGACGGCCAGGGCAATTTCGGCTCGGTCGATGGCGATCCGCCGGCGGCCTATCGGTACACGGAAGCACGCCTGACCAAGTCGGCGCTCGCGGTGCTCGGGGATATCGACAAGGATACCGTCGATTTCCAGCCGAACTATGATGGCTCCGAGAGCGAACCTCGGGTTCTCCCGGCCAAATTCCCCAATCTGCTGGTGAATGGGGCCGGCGGCATCGCCGTCGGCATGGCCACCAACATCCCGCCGCACAATCTCGGTGAAGTGATCGACGCCTGCGTCGCGCTGATCGACAATCCCGCGCTGACGATCGACGAACTCATCGACATCGTTCCGGGACCGGATTTTCCGACCGGCGCCACCATCCTCGGACGCCAGGGCATCCGCTCGGCCTA
Organism: uncultured Alphaproteobacteria bacterium; assembly: GCA_963742695.1. Classification (GTDB taxonomy): domain Bacteria; phylum Pseudomonadota; class Alphaproteobacteria; order Rhizobiales; family Xanthobacteraceae; genus Bradyrhizobium. Next base: position 138,659 of record CAVUNF010000025.1, on the reverse strand, counting down.
TCATCTCGGCCGCGGCTCGATCGTGATGCGCGGCAAAGCGAGGATTGAGAGCTTCGGCAAGGACCGCGAAGCCATCATCATCACCGAAATTCCGTACCAGGTGAACAAGGCCACCATGGTCGAGCGCATCGCCGAACTCAATCGCGACAAGAAGATCGAGGGCATTTCGGCGCTGCGCGACGAATCCGACCGTGAAGGCTATCGCGTCGTTGTCGAGGTAAAGCGCGATACCATGGCGGAAGTGGTGCTCAATCAGCTCTATCGGTTCACGCCGCTGCAAACCAATTTCGCCGCCAACATGCTGGCGCTGGATTCGGGCCGCCCGCAGGTGATGAACCTGAAGGATTTTCTGACGCTGTTCATCGCGTTCCGCGAGCAGGTGATCACGCGCCGCACCAAGTTCCTGCTCAACAAGGCCCGCGACCGCGCCCACGTCCTGGTCGGCCTTGCGATTGCGGTGGCCAATATCGACGAGATCATCCGGGTGATCCGGACCTCGCCCGATCCCACCACCGCCCGCGACATCCTGATGTCGCGCAACTGGCCGGCCAAGGATGTCGCGGCGATGATCAATCTGATCGACGATCCGCGCCATCGCCTTGCCGAGGACGGTACCGCCCGGCTGTCGTTCGAGCAGGCCAAGGCCATTCTCGACCTGCGGCTGGCGCGGTTGACGGCGCTTGGCCGTGACGAAATTTCCGAAGAACTCGACAAACTGGCGGCGGAAATCGCCGATTACCTCGACATCCTGCGCTCGCGCGCCCGCGTTCAGACCATCATCAAGGATGAGCTGAATGCCGTGAAGTCGGAATTCGCGACCCCGCGCAGGACCGTCATCATCGAGCAGGAAGACGAGGTCGAGGACGAAGACCTGATCCAGCGCGAGGACATGGTGGTCATGGTTTCGCATGCCGGCTACGTCAAGCGCGTGCCGCTGTCGACCTACCGGGCGCAACGGCGCGGCGGCAAGGGCCGCTCCGGGATGCAGACCCGCGACGAGGACTTCGTCAGCCGGCTGTTCGTGGCCTCGACCCATACGCCGGTGCTGTTCTTCTCGTCGCGCGGCCAGGTCTACAAGGAAAAGGTCTGGCGGCTGCCGGTGGCGGCACCCAACGGGCGCGGCAAGGCGCTGATCAATATCCTGCCGCTGGAGCAGGGCGAACGCATCACCACCATCATGCCGCTGCCCGAGGATGAATCCTCCTGGGCGGATCTCGACGTGATGTTCGCGACCACCGGCGGCAATGTCCGCCGCAACAAGCTGTCCGACTTCGTCGACGTCAGGCGTTCCGGCATCATCGCCATGAAGCTCGACGAGAACGAGGCGATCGTCGACGTCCAGATCTGCACCGAGCGCGACGACGTGCTGCTGACCGCCGCCGGCGGTCAGTGCATCCGTTTCCCCGTCACCGACGTGCGGGTGTTCACCGGGCGCACCTCGATGGGCGTGCGCGGCATCGCGTTGCCCGACGCCGACAAGCTGATCTCGCTCACCATCCTGCGTCACATGGATGCCGATGCCGAGGAGCGCGCCGCCTATTTGCGTCGCGCCAATGCGGTGCGGCGCGGCGGCGTCGAGGACGAAGCGGGCACCGACGGCGAGGACGCCTCCGGCGCCATCGAACTCGGCGAGCAGCGCTATGTCGACATGTCGGCGAGCGAGCAGTTCGTGCTGACCATCAGCGAAAACGGCTACGGCAAGCGCTCGTCGTCGTTCGAGTACCGGACCACCGGGCGCGGCGGCAAGGGCATCGTCGCGATGTCGGTGAACGACCGCAACGGCAAGCTGGTGGCGTCGTTCCCGGTCGAGGATAGCGACCAGATCATGCTGGTGACCGACAAGGGCCAACTGATCCGCTGTCCGGTCGAGGGCATCCGGATCGCCGGCCGCTCGACCCAGGGCGTCATCGTGTTCGACACCGCCGAGGACGAGCATGTGGTGTCGGTCGAGCACATCGGCGAGGACGCCGAAAACGGCAATGGCAACGGGGCCGCGAATAGCGAAGCTGAGTAGGCGAATGGCGAATGGAACGTTTGCCCGGCTATTCGCTACTCACTATTCGCGTTTTCGGAATCAGTGAGGCCCTCGGGGGGCATCCCGAGGGCCTCAAAACCAGAGCAACCTGGCAGTACTGAAGGCTAAATCGCTTATGGCGTGCGGTCGGCGGTCACCAGACGCGCTTCGCGGATCATGCTCTTGGAACCGGCGACGCGCAGGCAGGAAGCTTCAAAATTCGGCCAGGCCTGCTGCGAGCAATCGCGGCCGACGGGGCGGATATCGAGCCGGTCGCCCTTGGCGAGGGCTACCGGGACGCTCGCTTCCACCGCCGGGGCAAAGCCCGGGAGAACGGTGAGGGCGGCGGCAATCAACGCTGCGACGGCGATGGCTGAAAGAGTCTTGATCATGACGGTCCCCTGTCATTGGGCCTTCGCGGCCCGTCGTTTCGTTGTGCATTTCTAGCCAGCGCCCGTTTCCGGATGTCTTCGCCAAGGCCCGGAAATGGTTTCGTCCCGCCGGAGTTTTGTTTCGTCGCCATCGGAGCGATGAAACACAGCCGGCTTGCATAGAAGACGCGCCGAGCCCGGAAGTGGTTCAGATGACGCGCAAAGATATAAACCGGGCTTTTCGGGCCGATGGCCGGAACCAAACCCGGCTTGCCCGGCCGCCCGGGGCGGGGTAGACGGGTTTATGCCCCGAATTGCGCTATATCCCGGCTCTTTTGACCCCGTCACCAACGGCCACCTCGATGTGGTCCGGCATGCCGTCGGGCTCTGCGACCGGCTGATTGTCGCCATCGGCGTCCATCCGGGCAAAAAACCGCTGTTTTCGACCGAGGAGAGGCTGGAAATGGTCGAGACGGTCTTCGCCCCGATCGCCGCCGCCGCCCATTGCGCCTTCGATTGCACGACCTATGACAACCTGACCGTGACGGCGGCCCAGAAGGCCGGCGCGACCATCATGATTCGGGGCCTGCGCGATGGCACCGACCTCGATTACGAGATGCAGATCGCGGGCATGAACGAGACCATGGCGCCTGACGTGCACACCGTGTTCGTTCCGGCCTCGGTGGCGGTCCGCCCGATCACCGCCACACTGGTGCGTCAGATCGCAGCCATGGGCGGCGACGTGTCGGCGTTCGTGCCGCCGGCGGTCGCGGCCAGCCTCAAGACCAAATTCGCCTCCTAGCGCGTCGTGCGCAGCCCTTCACCTGATCCGGAGTTTTCATGATCCGAGTTCTTGCCCTTCTCGCCGCGCTGGTTTGCGCTGTTCCCGCGGTCGCGCAGCCGCTTCCGGCGGGTCTCGACAAGGCCAATGCCATCGTCATCGACACCACCAAGGGCCGCATCGTGTTCAAGCTGCGGACCGATCTTGCGCCTGGCCATGCCGAGCGGATCAAGCTGTTGGCGCGCGAAGGCTTCTACAACAACGTGCCGTTCCACCGCGTGATGGACGGCTTCATGGCGCAGACCGGCGACGGCAAGAATTTCAACGGCACCGGCGGTTCGACATATCCCAACCTCAAGGCCGAGTTTTCCAGCGTGCCGTTCAAGCGCGGCATCGTCGGCATGGCGCGCCGCGGCGACAGTGTCGATACCGCGAACTCGCAGTTCTTCTTCATGTTCGCCGACGGCTCCAGCCTCAACGGCCAGTACACCGTGATCGGTGAAGTGGTGTCGGGAATGGACGTGGTCGACAAGCTCAAGAAGGCGCCGCCGGGATCGTCGGGCGGGACGGTGACCGATCCCGACAAGATGGTGAAGGTGCAAGTCGCATCCGACATCAAGTGAGCCATGCCGGCGCCATGCGCAAAACTCGGAATCGGGTTTGCGGCGGGGCTGCTCCTGCTGTCATCGGTCCGCGCGCAGGCCGACCCGGCGCGGGTCGATAATCTCAGGGAAGCCTATGCGAGGATTGGGCGCTGCTGGAAGCCGCCGCCGGCCTCGCGGGCCAACGCCATCGACATTACGGTGATCGTCAGTTTCACCCGCGCCGGCGAGATCCTCGGCCGTCCGAAGGTGACTTATGAATCGGATGAGGCCACCGACAACGACCGGCTGATGTACCGGATCGCGGTCATGGAGACATTGCAACGCTGTACGCCGATGCCATTTACCGAGGGTATGGCCGGCGCCATTGCCGGCCGCCCGTTCACCTTTCAGTTCCACCGTCGGAAACCTTCACCCCAACCCACAGAGAAGAGAGCATGGCTGACACCGAAAACACTTTGATCCTCGAAACCACGCAGGGGCCGGTCACGATCGAAATGCGGCCCGACCTCGCGCCGGGCCACGTCGCGCGGATCAAGGAGCTGGTCCGTGAAGGCTTCTACGACGGCATCGTGTTCCATCGCGTCATCGAAGGGTTCATGGCGCAGACCGGATGCCCTGACGGCAAAGGCACCGGCGGATCCGGCAAGAAGCTCAAGGCCGAATTCAACAAGGAGCCGCATGTGCGCGGCACCACCTCGATGGCGCGCGCCGCGAGCCCGGATTCCGGCGACAGCCAGTTCTTCATCTGCTTCGACGACGCCTCGTTCCTCAACAACCAGTACACCGTCTGGGGCAAGGTGACCGAGGGCATGGAGAACGTCGACAAGATCAAGCGCGGCGAGCCGGTGCAGAACCCGGACAAGATCGTCAAGGCCCGCATCGCCGCCGACGCGGCGTAGATCTCACATGCGCCGTCATTCCGGGAGGTCGTGCGAAGCGAGCGAATCCGGAATCTTGCACGCAATTCCGGATGGCCTCACGCTTCGCGCGTGCCTCCGGAATGACGCCGACGGAGTAGCGCCGGGAGCGCATCGCGCCATGCGCACCGATCTTTTCGATTTCGAACTTCCCGCCGAAAACATCGCGCTGCGTCCGGCGCAGCCGCGCGACTCCGCGAAAATGCTGGTGGTGCAGCCTGACGCCGTGCTGCGCGACCGCATCGTCGCCGAGCTGCCGCAATGGCTCGAGCCCGGCGACCAGCTGGTGGTCAACGATACCAAGGTGATCTCGGCCCAGCTCAAAGGCCGCCGCATCGGCCGCGACACCGAACCGAAGATCGAGGCAACCTTGATAAAACGCCTCGACGGCTCGCGCTGGCAGGCCTTGGTTAAACCTGCCAAGAAACTGTCGCAGGGCGACGTGGTCCGTTTCGGCAATGAGGGCAGGGTGTGCCTGCTCGGCCATCTCGATGCGGAAGTCGAGCACAAGGGCGAGGACGGCGAGATCACGCTGTCGTTTTCACTCCACGGCCCCGCGCTGGACCAGGCCATCGGCGATCTCGGCAGCCCGCCGCTGCCGCCCTACATCGCCTCCAAGCGCGCGCCCGACGATCGCGACGCCGCCGATTACCAGACCATGTTCGCGGCCAGCGAAGGGGCGGTGGCGGCGCCGACGGCGGGATTGCATTTTACACCGGCACTGGAAGCCGCGTTGCGCGAACGCGGCATCGGGATTCACAAGGTCACGCTGCATGTCGGGGCAGGGACGTTTCTGCCGGTGAAGGTCGACGACACCTCAGGCCACCGGATGCATTCCGAATGGGGCTGCGTCTCCCGCGAGACGTCGGAGGCGCTGAATGCGGCGCGGGCGAACGGCGGCCGCGTTGTCGCCGTCGGCACCACCTCGCTGCGGCTGTTGGAGAGCGCTACGGCGAAAGACGGCACGATCGAGCCGTTCGAAGGCGACACCGCGATCTTCATCACGCCGGGATACCGGTTTCGCGCCGTCGATATCTTGCTGACCAATTTTCATCTGCCGCGCTCGACGCTGTTCATGCTGGTGTCGGCGTTCTCTGGTCTCGATGCCATGAAGCGGGCCTATGCTCACGCGATTCGTGACGGCTACCGGTTTTATTCGTACGGCGATGCCTGCCTGCTGTTTCGTGCGCCGGACTAGCCAGGGGAACTCGTTGGAGCGCAGCTGTGATCGGGGCCGCACTGGCGTTTTCGAGTTCCGGCTTGTATAGTTTCCGCGCACTTGGGCGGTAGCGCGAATGTCGATTTTCTCAGGCAGATTAGCTGTTGGGCTTGCATTGGCGGCGCTGTGTCTTGGCACACAGGCTGCGCACGCCCAGGCTGACCCAGTGAGGTATTGGCTGCCAAGTTGGCCCATGGGATTCGGTGGCGGCCCAAGTTCGGACACCTATCGCAACTTTCCGAGCTTCGACGGCAGCGGCGCGCGAAGCGGCTTTTCGAATATGCGCTACAATTTTTCGGACGGCTGGTTCGTCGGCAGCGAAGGCGGCAGAAGCGGCTTAGGCATGAACGGCATCAGCCAGGATGGCGCGTTCGGCACCCGCGGACTTTCCTACGAAGGCGTGCAGTTCGGCTACAACTTCCAGAACGCCCGCAACGTGCCCCTCACAGTCTTTGGCGGTTTCAACACCTTGAAATATGACGCCCTCGTCGGCAACCCGTTCTCCTCCTTCGCCTCCACGTCCAGCAATGTGGTTGGCTACACGGCGCATGCGGGGGTCGAATTCCAGCCGACATCGAACCTCAGCCTGTCGCTTGGGATCGGCTATACCCAACAGTCCGGCGACATCAATTCTCTCGCGCTGCCCGGTGCTTCGCCGCCTAGCTTCGGCGGTCGCCGCTAATACGCGCCAGTTCCGCGCGTCCAATCCCGATAAGCTCGCCTCAATGGAGGAGTTGGCCATGGCAAACTATATTCCCAGCCCCAGAGATTGGGTGCGTGAGCAGGTCGAGCTTTACGAAAGCAGTGGCGGGACGAAGGGCACCACCTTGCGCGAAACCGGGCTACCCGTGATCATCGTGACCCACACCGGCAACAAGACCGGCGCCATCCGGAAGACGCCGCTGATGCGCGTGAAGGATGGCAATGGCTATGTCCTGGTCGGATCGGTGGGCGGCGCGCCGAACGATCCGGTCTGGGTGCACAATCTGCGCGCCAAACCGGAAGTGGAAATCCGCGATGAGACGGTCGTGAGCACGATGCGGGTGCGCGAAGTCCAGGACGAGGGTGAACGTTCCCGGCTGTGGAAGCTCGCGGTAGCGGCGTTTCCGCCTTACGCGGATTATCAGCAACGCACCAGCCGCCTGATCCCGGTGTTTGTGGCAGAGCCGAAGTAATCTCCGTCGTCCTGACCTTGTTCGACGTTGAATCCGCAGTCTTGCCGCTGCAATGCGCGTCGGATTGGTGTGCGACAACTCGGCATGCGCACGTTTCCCCTGAAACTGACGGAGTGGCCGTTCATGGGTAAGCGCATCAATCGCTGCGTCGAACTGTTGGAGCAGGATCAGGCTATCTACTACGATGGTCCGCATAGCGGCCACGTGCTGACCCATGCGCAGGGTCGGCTCGATGCCGAGACCTGGGCCGACTACATGAATGTCGGCATGGAGCACGGCTGCTTCGACATGGCCGGCCTCGCCGAATACATGCGCGGCATGGCCGATGCTGCGCCGACACGGTCAGGGCATCGCACGCCGACGGTAATCGTCGAAGCACCGGTAAATGGAATCGACGCCGCGCATGTGCGTTACAACGCCTGGCAGTTCCGCCAGATCCTCGGCCGCGGCGCACACGGCATCCTGCTGTGCCAGGCCGAATCCGCCGACGCGGTGCGCGCGTTCGTGGAATCCTGCCGCTATCCGCACAACACACTTGGCGTCGATCCCGCGATCCCGTCGCCGATGGCACGGATGGAGGGAGCGACACGCGCAAAGGACGGCGGCATCGATTCCGCCGGACGCAAGCTATTGGGCATTGGCACGCGGGGGCGCGGATCGGAAACCACGGCGGCGCCGATCTGGGGCCTGTCGACCGAGGAATATCTGGAGCGCTGCGATCCCTGGCCGCTCAATCCCAGAGGCGAACTGTTGCTGGGGGTAAAGCTGGAAAGCCCCGAAGGCGTCGCCAATTGTGAGGCGATCCTTAGCGTGCCAGGGCTGGGATTTGCCGAGATCGGTCCGGGCGACTTAAGTCTTTCGCTCGGCTACCCCACGATCCCGCGCGAACCTTACCCAACGGAAATGCAGGCGGCGCGCGACCGCATCCTGGCGGCTTGCCGCAAGAACGGCGTCGCTTTCCTGCAGGGCTGCACGGCGGACAATGTCGTCGCCCGGATCGACGAGGGCGTGCGGGTGATCGCGGGGCATAGCGAGGCATCCGCCATCAAGGGCCGGGCACACCAGAAGCGGAAATTGCCGGTTTAAGACTGGGTCCTGGCGCGTTTAACCAAGATCGGTTCTGAATTCACGCGCGCGGCAGCCCAGGCCATCACGCGCTGCGGCAGCAATTCCGCGATCTGAATTGCGTTCAGCGCGGCCCCAAGGCGCGGCACGGCTGCAACTGAGCCGTGCCGGCGCTGGTTAAGCTGGACGCAATTTTTAGGTCCCGAGGCCGGCCTTGGAGCATTGCTCGTCCTGGTCGCCGGTGACGCCGCTGACGCCGACGCCGCCGGTGACTTTGCCATCGACCATGATCGGCAATCCGCCGGGCGAGGCGAAGACCCCGGGCAGCGTGGCCGTGGCGACCCCGCCCTTGTTGATCACATCGGTAAAAACGCGCGTCGGCCGCCGATAGGTCGCGGCGGCCTTTGCCTTGCCGATGGCGATGTCCATGCTGGCGGTTTGCGTGTTGTCCATGCGTTCGAAGTACACCAGGAAGCCGTGATTATCGACCACGGCGACAGCCACATTCCATCCGTTCTTCTGGCATTCGGCGACGACGCCGGCTGCGATCTTCTTTGCGCCCACGACATTGACCGCCGTGCCGTATTCAGGGCGCTTGTCTTGCGCGGATGCGCCCACGGTCAAGGCGACCAGTGCGGCGCCGATCAAAATCATTCTCATTTTTATTCCTCCCCATGTTTTATAGTGCGAGGGGACTATACCGGAACGGATGAAGACGTCGATGTCGTCAACGACGCATGAGGCCATCGCGCGTGCTGGCGGTGGCCGAAATCGGGTGGGCAAGGGCGCATTTGCGCCGTGCCCACCATCCCCATCGCGATAGGCAATGGTGGGCACGGCGCGAAGGGTGCGGCTTTGCCCACCCGATCCGTTCAGCTCACGCCATCACGCGCTGCGGCAGCAATTCGGCGATCTGCACCGCGTTTAGCGCGGCCCCCTTCAGCAACTGGTCGGCGGCGGCGAATATCGCGATCGAATGCCCGGTGGGATCGCTGAGGTCCTTGCCGGATGCGGCCGACCAGCACGTCATCCTGGCCTGAAGCATCGATCGGCATCGGAAAATAGTTCCTGGCCCGGTCGTCGACCACCTTCACGCCGGGCGCTTGCGACAGGATCGCGCGCACCTCGTCTTCGGTGATCGGGTTCTCGCATTCGAAGGTGATTGCTGCGCAATGCGCGCGCAGCACCGGCACGCGCACGCAGGTGACGCCGACGGCGATGCGCTCGTCTTCGAAGATTTTCCGGGTCTCCTGAATGACCTTGGTTTCTTCGTCGTTGTAGCCGGTCGCAGGATCGATCGCGGTGTTGTGGCTGAACAGGTTGAATGCGTAGGGATGCGGTATCACCTTGGGCTGGAACGCCTGTCCGTTGAGGCTGGCGCGGGTCAACTCCACGAGTTCTTCCATCGCCGCAGCACCGGCGCCGCTGGCGGCCTGGTAGGTCGACACGATCACGCGCTTGACCCGGTTGATCCTGTGGATCGGCCACAACGGCATCAGCGCGGTAATCGCGGCGCAATTCGGATTGGCGATGATGCCCTTGTGCTCGCGGATGCGGCCCGCATTGATCTCGGGGATCACCAGCGGCACGTTCGGATCCATGCGGAAGGCCGAGGAGTTGTCGACGACGACGGCGCCGGCCTTCACGGCGATGGGCGCAAACTTCCTGGAAATGCCGCCGCCGGCCGAGAACAGCGCGATGTCGACGCCGGCAAAGGAGTTTTCGCCGAGCTCCTCGATCACGACCTTGCGGCCGCGGAAGTCGATGCTGTTGCCCGCCGAGCGGGCGCTGGCCAACGCCTTGAGCTTGCCGACGCGAAACCCGCGCTTGTCCATGGTGGCAATGAATTCCGCACCGACAGCGCCGGTCACGCCGACAATCGCGACAACAGGATCGTTCTTCACTTTTCTCTCCATCAGGATCGACCAATAAAAATAAAAAAAGCCCCGGACCTTTGCAGGCGGGGCTTCGGTTCAGATAATGCGGCTGTTCAGCTACGCGCGCACGTCTCCCGAAGCCCCAGGGGGCTTGGTGGTTTTCGCGGTGCGTTTGCTGTTCGACATCATGGCGCGCGCTTATGCGGGAGATTTTGGCTGGGGTCAACGGGTTTCGGACCGAAAATCCGCTTCAACCGGGTTGAACCGGGCGTCGTAGTCACGCCATAAGCTGACGCATGGGCGCTCATGGATGCTATCGTGATCCATTGCCATGATTGTTGGGGGCGCCATGCGGCGGCGGGAATTTATCGGACTGGTCGGCGGGGCGGCAGCGGCTGCCTGGCCGTTTTGCGCCCGTGCCCAGCAAATGAGGCCCGTGATCGGATTTCTGCACTCCGGTACATCGGAGCAGAACGCCAATCGTCTGGCGGGATTTCGCAAGGGCCTGAGCGACGCAGGCTTTGTCGAAAACGAGAACCTGACCATTGAATATCGCTGGGCGGATGGCCGAAACGACCGGTTGCCGGAATTTGCGGCCGACCTGGTCCGACGGCAGGTGGCGGTGATCGTCACGTTGTCGAGCCAACCGGCAACGCTCGCGGCCAAAGCCGCGACCGCGACAATTCCGCTCGTCTTCACCTGGCCCGGCGATCCCGTTGACATAGGACTGGTCGCCAGCCTCAAACGGCCGGGCGGTAACGCCACCGGAATCAGTACTCTGAACAAGGAGCTTGCAGCGAAGCGGCTCGGGCTATTGCGGGAACTGGTCCCTAAAGCCGCTCCCATCTCCGTGCTTCTCAACCCGACCGATCCCATTGCGGAGGAGGGGATGAGAGAGCTGCAATCGACGGTCAGCAATTTCGGGGCCGAACTTCAGTTTCTGCACGCCGGCACCGATGACCAGATCGATAAGGCTTTCGCGATCCTCGCGTCAAAATCCGGCGGCGCGTTGGTAGTGAATGCTGATCCCTTTCTTTTCACACGCCGCGTAAAACTGACGGCACTGGCAGCGCGGCACGCGGTGCCTGCGATCTATTATGACCGTGAATTCGCGGTCAGCGGCGGCCTGATGAGCTACGGGACGGATCTTGTGACCGCGTGGGGTCAGGCCGGCAACTACGTGGCCCGCATTCTCAAAGGCGACAAACCGGCCGAACTACCGGTCGCGCAACCGACAAAGTTCGAGTTGGTCATCAACCTCAAGACAGCCAAGGCGCTTGGCCTGGAAGTGCCGTCGAACTTGCTGTCGACCGCTGACGAGGTGATCGAGTGAGTGCGTTGATTTTCGCTCGTGGCACGCCATAAGCTGACGCATGAGCCTTCCCAACCATTTTGAACTTGTCGCCACCGACGGCGCGGCGCGCACGGGCAGACTGACCACGCCGCATGGCGTGGTGCGAACGCCGGCCTTCATGCCGGTCGGCACCGCGGGCGCGATGAAGGGAATGCATTGGCGCGAGGTGCGCGATGCCGGCGCCGATATCGTGCTCGGCAACACCTACCATCTGATGCTGCGGCCGGGGGCAGAACGGATCGCAGCACTCGGCGGCCTGCAGACCTTCACCGGCTGGCGAGGGCCCGATGCTGACCGACTCCGGCGGCTTCCAGGTGATGTCGCTGTCGGAGCTGCGCAAGGTCAGCGAGCAGGCCGTGACCTTCCGCTCCCATATCGACGGCGCCAAGATCGAGCTGTCGCCGGAACGCTCGATCGAGGTGCAGCGGCTGCTCGGGTCCGACATCGCGATGCAGATGGACGAATGCATCCGGCTGCCGGCGGAACGCGGCGATATCGAGCGCGCGATGCAGCTGTCGCTGCGCTGGGGCGAGCGCAGCAAGCGCGCCTTCGAGAGCGCGCCTGACGGCTATATGCTGTTCGGCATCGCGCAGGGCGGCGACGTGCCGGAACTGCGGCACGCCAGCGCCCGAGGCATCGTCGATACCGGTTTTCACGGTTACGCCATCGGCGGCCTCGCGGTCGGCGAACCGCAATCGGTGATGCTTGACATGATCGAGGAGGTGGCCCCGATGCTGCCGGCGGACCGGCCGCGCTATCTGATGGGCGTCGGTACGCCCGAAGACATGCTGGAGGCGGTGGCGCGCGGCATCGACATGTTCGACTGCGTGATGCCGACCCGCAACGGTCGTCACGGCATGGCGTTCACGCGGTTCGGCCAGATCAATCTGAAGAACGCCCGCCATGCCGACGATCCGCGGCCGCTCGACGAGGCGAGCGCGTGGCCTTCGACAGCTAATTGCGCGCGGGCCTATCTGCACCACCTCGTGAAGTCAGGCGAGACGCTGGGCGCGATGCTGCTGTCGGAAATCAATGTCGCCTACTACCAGCGCCTGATGCAGGACATCCGGGACGCGGTCGGTAACGGCAGCTTCGAAAGCTTTCGCGAACGCACCCGCGCCGACTGGGCGCGCGGCGACATCGCGCCGCGCTGATTTCCGGAAAGGCCTTTGGAAGGATCAGTTGCAGGCAAATCGCTTGAGCGAATGCTTGGTCACGAAACCATAGCCGCAGGTATCGCAGGTCCAGAGATAGCTGATGACGTTGTCGGGAAGAAAAGCGCAGCCTTCCGCGGCCACCATCGAATCTGCGCAAACAGGGCAGGTCGGGAGATCGCATCCACGCGGATCGGGGTGACGCGTGACGGTCGACAGGACTTCAGCGGATGCTGCCATCGTGACCTCCTTGCGATCTCAACTTAGACTTTAGCATACACTGATTTGTTTGACGTTGTCGCAACACAAATGCGTTGGTTTTAGGTTATTTAGGCTGTTCTAAATTGATCAGGCGGCATTCAACTTTTCGCAATGCAGCGAAGTTGTGATCGGCCGCATTCCGGCTTGCTTGCCGGCACAAGCTGTCCCTAATGGGGAAGAGCCTCTAGCCTCTCACACATCGCCTTCCCGGGAGCTTGCCATGGACGCGCCGTCAGCCACGGGTGCAGTGCACCGTCCCGGCCGGGGCCGGGTTTTCGACAGCATCGTCGACGCCGTCGGCGATACCCCGATCGTCCGGTTGCGAAAACTGCCGCAAGCCCAGGGCGTGCACGCCACCATCCTGGCCAAGCTGGAATATTTCAATCCCGCAGGGAGCGTGAAGGACCGCATCGGCGCGGCGATGGTCATCGCCATGGAAAAGGCCGGGATCATCAACGCCGACACCGTGCTAATCGAACCGACCTCGGGCAATACCGGCATCGCGCTGGCGTTCGTCGCCGCCTCCCGCGGCTACCGGCTGAAGCTGGTGATGCCGGAATCGATGTCGATCGAACGGCGCAAGATGCTGGCCTTCCTCGGCGCCGAAATCATCCTGACGCCGGCGGCCCAGGGCATGAAGGGCTCGATCGCGACCGCCGAAGAGCTGGTGCGCACCACGCCCAACGCGGTGATGCCGCAGCAGTTCAAGAACCTCGCCAATCCGGAAGTCCACCGCCGCACCACGGCGGAGGAAATCTGGAACGATACCGGCGGCAACATCGACTACTTCGTCGCCGGCGTCGGCACCGGCGGCACCATCACCGGCGTCGGACAGGTGCTCAAGCCGCGCAGGCCCAGTTTGCGGATCGTCGCGGTGGAACCGGAGGAAAGTCCGGTGCTGTCCGGCGGCCAGCATTCCCCGCACAAGATCCAGGGCATCGGCGCCGGCTTCGTTCCCGAGATCCTGGACCGCGCGGTCATCGACGAGATCGTCAAGATCAACAGCGCGACTGCGATCGAAACCTCGCGCGCGCTGGCGCGCTCCGAAGGCATCCCCGGCGGTATCTCCTCGGGCGCCGCGATCGCGGCGGCCCTGGCGATCGGCAAGCGCCCGGAGGCCGCCGGCAAGACCATTCTGGCGATCGTGCCGTCGTTCTCGGAGCGCTATCTGTCGACGGCGCTGTTCGAGGGCATTTGATTCATCCGCACCGTTCCTCACGAGGTAATTCACCGATGTCCCAGCCACCCCGACGGCCACGAACGCTCAACGATGCGCGCACCGAGGCCGAAGCCGCGTTCAAGCAGACCACAACCAAGGTTCCGGAACTGCCGCCGAAGCCGGCCGCACTTCCGAACGTGAAGGAACTGGTCTCATTGCGGATCGACCAGGACGTTCTCGAACACTTCCAGGAGGGCGGCCCCGGCTGGCAGGATCGGATCAACGCGGCGTTGCGAAAGGCGGCGGGCAAATAGTCCGCAAGCACTTGCCGGAAGTTGCAGGAAGGCGAATTGAAAAAGCCCGGGATGAACCGGGCTTTTTTGTTGCTGAAATCTGAAGTTGAGGGCCGTCAGCGTCCGAACATGCCGCCGACCACGCCGCCGATGAACCGGCCGGGGTCGCCGCCGCCATTGTTCCGATGACCGCCGCCACCACCACCGCCGCCACTGCGGCGGCGTGCCGGCTTCTCGTCGTCACTGGCGGTTTGCGTGGTGGCGACGATTTCGCTCAGCAGCGCCTTGTGCTGCAGCTTGTTGAGGTAGCCGGTCTTGGGATAGCCCCGCGCCGCCTGCCAGCGCGTGATCACGCTGCGGGTCGGTTCGTTGAAGTGCCGGTCACCTTGGTATCGAAGCCAAGCCCGTTCAACCGGCGCTGCACGTCGCGGCGCTGGCCCTTGTCGAGGCCGATCTGGTCTTCGGTGACCTGGCTCGACTCGGCGTTAAATGTTTGCGGATCGATGCCGGTCGACAGGTTGCGGGTCTGGGTGCTCGCCGCACCGTCCTGCAGGGAGGCGATGCGGGCCATCGCGATCGACCTGAATTGGCCGTTGGGATAGCTCGACAGATAGGCGTTGAGTTCTTCCGGCTTGTTGGATTCCTTCACCGAGCGCCAGAACTCGACTTCGACGTCTGAGCCGCCGGGAGGTCGACGCGACCGCCACCTGGGTGGAACCTGCCGGTGCCGCAGCGGTTGCGGGCGCCGGAGCCTGATTGAGATAGACCGTGCCGATCAGGTTGGTGTGGCCCCAGGGCAGCTGACCCTTGTTGGTCTCTTCGTTGACCTGGGCGCGAACCTTGGTCATCGCCTGCTGGATCTCCATGCCCGGAGCGGTGAGGTTGGCGATCAGGGCGCGGGTAAACGGGCTGTTCTGGCCTTCCTTGCCGTCCAGCGCGGTCTGCCCGGGACCGGTCGCGAACGCGATCAGGGTGCCTTCACCGGACTTCATCTCGGCGAGGCCGGTCTGCACATTGACGCTGCGGGTGGCGCCGGCGTTGGATTTGATCTTGGCGGCGAAGGGATTGTCACGGCAGGCGTCGAGGAACACCAGCTTGACCTTGGCGTCGCCCATGGTCTGCTCGAGCGTGAGGTCGATGTTGATGGCGGCGCCGAGCTTGACGTCCATTTCGGATTTGATGTCGGCATCGATCGGCAGCAGGTAATTGGTGCCGGCGATCGCGATGCCGTGGCCGGCATAGAAGAACAGCGCGACATCGGCGCCTGCCGCCTTCTTGCCGAATTCGAGCAGCTTTTCGGTCATCTTGTCGCGCGTAAGGTTGGTGCCTTCGACGACCTCGAAGCCGACATTGCGAAGCACGCCCGCCATCGACTTGGCGTCGACCGAAGGATTGGGGAGCGGCTGAACGTTCTTGTAGGCGCCGTTGCCGACGACGAAGGCGACGCGACGTTCGGCCTTGGCGTTGGCGGCGTTGGCGGTGAACACCATGCAGAGCAGCGAAAAAAGGACGGTAAAATAGCGCATTTGAAAACCCCAAGTGGAATTGGGCGGCATTGGCTGCAAAGTAGCGGCCAGCATTACACGAAAACTCCACACTTCGCGCCAGAAAAATGCGCACTTGCCCCAATCTTGACGGGGGATGGGCCCTGGCAAATGGGGGATAGCGCGGAGGGTTCCGGCCGCTCGAACGGCTGGCGGCGCCGTGGCCGGAAAGATCAGGTTCCGGCGCGCGCGGGAACCGGGCTGGCGGCTTTCAGATTCAACAGATTGCCGGTCAGGATCAGCACCGCGCCGAGCACCGTGAAGGCGTCCAGCCGCTCCGAATAGATCAGCCAGCCGGCGGCGGCGGAGAGCGGAACCCGCAGGAAATCCATCGGGATCACCACGGTCGCATCGGCATACAGCATCGCGCGCGCCATGCAGAAATGGGAAAACGTGCCGCAGAACGCGATCACGGCCATCCAACCCCAGGCCCAGGCCGATGGCCAGACCCAGACATGGATCGCCGGGAAAAATCCCGCCACCGACTGCACCACCAGCATCCAGAAGATGATCGCCAGGGTGTTTTCGGTGCGGGTCAGCGACTTCACCATGGCGATGGAGATGCCGAACCCGACCGCGGCGGCCAGCGCGATCAACTGGCCCGGATTGATCTCGCCGGTCGAGGGACGAACGATGACGATGACGCCGACGATCCCGAGCACGATCGCGGCGATCTTCCACACCGTCATGCGCTCGCCGAGAAAGAGGACCGCCAGGATCGCGATCCAGATCGGCATGGTGAATTCGATCGATACCACCTGACCGATCGGAATCAGGGTCAGCGCGAAGAACCAGCCGAGCTGGGCGCCGTAGTGAATGAGATTGCGCGAGATGTGCTGCAGCGGCCGCGAGGTCTTCATGGCCGCGAAGCCGCCGTTCAGGTGGATCAGCGGATACAGCATGAAGAAGCCGAGGAGCGCGCGCACCTCCATGATCTGAAAGACGTTCAGTTCACGCGTCGCCTCGCGGCCGGCCACGGTCACGATCAGCATCAGAGCGAGCCAGCCCGCCATCCACAGCGCGGCCTTTGGTTTGGAAGCGATCTTGTCCATCAGCGGCGGGTGCCATGCATGCCGCGGGAAGCGCAGCGCGGAAGTCGGGGAGGGCAAACGCGGTATCGGCGACCTCGGGTCGATTTGCAACGCGCAAATATGCCGATGCAGCGCTGCGCCGCTCTCAATTTTCGGGGTGGGAGCCGGGCGCCGATCGGTGCTAAGGAAACGCCGGTCTTGAAGTTCATTCCCGTCATTCCGGGGCGCGAAGCGAACCCGGAATCTCGATCATTCCGGGTCTGGTCCTTCGGACCATCCCGGAATGACGAGCAAACCTGGAGAACTGCGCATGAAAACCTTGCAACCGGCCGAATGGTCGAAACCGCGTGGCTTCTCGCACGGCGTCGCCGTCGATGGTCCGGGCCGATGGATCGTGCTGGCGGGGCAGACCGGAGGCGACGAGAAGGGCGACTATCAGCCCGACATGGCCGCGCAGGTCGCAACCGCGCTGCGCAGGGTCATCAAGCTGCTGGCTGAGGCCGGGGCGGGCCCTGAACACATCGTTCGGCTGACCTGGTACTTGACCAGCCGCAGTGAATACGAAGCCGCAGGCGCCGGCATCGGCGCCGCCTGGCGTGAGACGCTGGGGAAGAACTTCCCGCCCTCGACGCTGCTCTATATCGACGGCCTGGTCGATGTCCGGGCCAAGGTCGAACTCGAGATCACCGCCTTCGTCCCGGCGGCATAGGAAACCTCAGATGACAAACCGATCCACGGCAGCAGATTTCGTCACGGCCTTCGCCACCGGCTGGCCCGAGAACCAGCCTGAAATCATGGTGCTATCGCTGACTACTCACAAAGGGGTTCAGGATTTTGCGCTCAACAAGGAGCAGGCACTGCTGATCGCCAAGACCATGAAGGAAACCGCCGCCCGGCTCGCCAAGCCGAAAGCGGGCAGCTGACCTCATGGTCAGCGGCGCGTCAGCGCCATATTGACGGACCTGAATATGTTGTCCGCCTTGATCACGACCGACTGCTTATTCTCGCGTGTGGTCAGGGTGATGTTCGAGGTGAACCCGGCGGTGCTGGCTACCACCTTGAAATCGCCATTGGCGCCGCGCCCCTCGAGGGTGCCACTGACGCCGCGGCCGCTTTCGCTCCAGGTCCCGGAAAGCACGCCGCGCTCGGCAATGACATTGCCTTTAAGGTCGAATTTGTAGCTGTCGCTGGCGCAGATCAGGTTGAGATTGAGGCCATTGCCGCCAGCGCCTACGGCGTAGGAGGCGCGGCAGCGAAGCCGCTCGCTGGATCCATCGTCGAGGGTGACGGTGCCGCCGCCCGACCAGTTGCCGGCCATGCCGGCGAAAGGTCCTGTGTCGGCGTGGCCTGCGGTGCCGGATAGCGCGGCCACGAACAACGTGGCGGCTGCAATGATCGACCGTCGAGTGACGACGGCGAGGGGTTTGGTCGGTCGGTCGGCGTTACTGGCGCGAAGCTTCCCATCGACCGCTACACGCTGCGCCCGCAGATGCCCCATTCCACTTCCCCGATCCCGCATTGCCACTGAGCTGGCCGTTGGCATGCGCACCGCCGATCGAGACCCGCACCAGGCCCTCTCGTCCGATGCGACCACTCACCTCGGCGCCCGCGGCAGAGACTTTACCGTCGGTGACGGTCAGCGTCGAGCGCGTCGTGGGCTCGCAAGAACCTGCCTTGGTGACAATCGTAACGGTCCACAGGCCGTCATAGGAATTGTTGGCGGCGGCGGGAGCCGTGGCTGCGGCGACCAGAACGAAAGCAGAAAGTAAGGCACTAATGCGATTGTGGCGCATGAATCAAAATCCCCGAATTGGTGTGATGTGACGGCTTATTGACGGGTATTGTGTTCAAAGTTTGCTGCGTTGCGTCAAGACGAAAAGTTCCTAACGAATCAAACATTTGATGTTAATCTTAGTTCCCGGCGAGGAACAAATATTTGTTCCCGGGCTGGTGCAGGAGCCCGTCCGGAATCGGCACCGATTCCCGAATCGGGACATACCCGAAGCGGAGCAAGGCGTTAGGTCGAAAGCGCCGGCGCCTGGGTGGCGAATTGCTCGTCCTGCGGCTTCGCCGGCAAGGTCCCGTGGGCCTTGGCGTAATCGATGACTTCCCCCAGCAATTTCTGGCCGAGCGGCGCCAGCGCGCGCTCCCACAGCTCGCGGGCGGTCTCGCCTTTCTTGACGAAGCACCATTCCTGGATGGCGATCGCACCGGCGTCCATGCGGTCGGCCAGATGGTACACGGTGCCGCCGGCGATCGGATCGCCTTCCCGAATCGTCCATTCGATGGCGGCGATGCCACGGTGCCGCGGCAGCAGCGATGGGTGATAGCCGATACCGCCGAGCCTGGCGGCGGCCAGTGCCTCCCTGGCGATGCGGGCATGGCTGTGCGCCGTCACGATCAGATCGCTACCCCCAGCAATTTCACTGGCGACCACGAGCTTGGGATCGGCCTGCACGGTGACATCGATCCCGGCGGCCTTTGCTGCCGCGGCCAGCCGGTCGTCGGCGTCGGCCACCACGACGCGCGCGATCTCGACGTCGTGCTGCCGCAGCATGTTGAAGGTGGTCACGCCAAAATGGCGGGAGCCGACGAGGGTGATCCGCATGGTGGTCAATCCGTCATGAGCAAGGGCGAACTTGCCCCGTCGATACCACGGGGAGGCGCCACCAGCCCGTTGGGCGGCGGGTTATCAACAGGACGCGGGCCGACAGCTTTGCGACCCGGACCTAACTGCCGGCAGCCAAATCGAGGCGCTCGCGAATTTCGTTGCGCATCTTTTCCCGGAACTCCTCCCGGCGCGCACCCCGTTGATTTTCGGGAATGTCGAAGCGGTCGAAGATGTCGAAATTTTCCGGGATCGGGTGGCGGTCGCTGGCCGCCGCCAGCACGCTCAGGACCTTGGCCGCCGGCACGCTCGGGCCGCTGACTTCCCATCGGCGCATCATGTCGGCGCCATTGCCCGGCGGCAGGTTGCACAGCTTCGCCATATCGGCAGCGGAGAGGTCTCTGCCGATGGCCTCACCGAGATCCTTGCGAAGTTGTCTGAGTTCGGGGCCGGTCACTGAAATCCATCCTGAAAGCGGACAGCTAGCGGACAAAACATGGCAAAGGCGAGGACGCCGACACCATCGCGTCGGAAAATTGCCTGATGCCGTCCGATGCGCGAGGTTGCCGACGCCTTGCGTGCGGCAGCATCCGAGGATTACGCTGACGGCATTGCGGGCAGGGCAGCATTGGAGTTTTTCATGCCAGAATTTTTCACGCTGAGGTTTTTCACGCCACGAGTTTCCCTGATCGCGGCGACGATTGCGTTGCTGTCCTTGCCGGCGGGCATCGCGATGGCCCAGTCCACGTCAAATACCGGGACGGGCGCAGGCGCGCCGGCGGCGACTAGCGGACACGCCGCCGGCTGACGCTGCGAAACCGAAGAAGAAGCGGGCCGCGAAGAAGATGACGCAGCAACAGGAGATCGACAAATCGGTCGACACCGGCACGGTGCCCGCGCGCTATCGCAGCTCGGTGCCGAAAGAGTACCACCACCTTATTCCGTTCGATAAACGGTAGTCGATCACCTCGGCGGATGCTGCGTATCTTCGCCGCTGGACGGGACGGTATCTAAGTGCTCTTTTTCCCCGGATTCTTACGGGCCCGGAAATTAAGTTTGGCGTCAGGACTCGCCTTTAGATTGCCTGCTGGAGTTGGACACCAGTAAGGATCAGTCATGAACGCCGAGCCTGTTTGCCTCGCATGCGACAAAAAAAGGCAGCTCATCACCGTCATCCCGATCGTCAACCGGCATGAGATGCGGGTGTTCGAATGCTCGGGCTGCAAGAGCGTGTTCAGGCTTGTTGCCGAGCGCGAAGCCGACCTGACACAGGATGACCTCGCATTCGTGTGAGGCCCGGCGGGCGCGCGAAACGACGCCCCCTTGGATTTGCTGCCTGATGATCCGGAGCCTGTCGATTCAGACCGGCGACGGGGTTTGCGGCTAAATGCCAACGCAAGATGTCTTCGTGATTTGCGGTTTTGCGCAGTAAGCCAATCCCAAAAGCGTGGGGAAGGTGTACTGCGTTTTTCCACGCTTCAGATGATTTTCGATCTTGATGGTGCATGAGGAGCCCACCACTTTGATGTCAACCACCAAAGTATTGTTGGGATAGTCTCGAACAGCCCGCAGACTTTTGCGACCCGTGACCCGCAACGACGCCGATCCGGCCCGGGCCTCAATTGGGGGACCGCCCAATTTGATATTATAGGTCTCGCGGCCAGCAACATTGCTGTGAAAGTCCAGAGACGCACTCTTGTCGGTTGAAAGCTTGCCTGTTCCTTCGCCGTGTAGTGGAAAGTTGCGCACGTGCGGCTTTACGCAATCAACCACAGCATCATATGAAAATCGCGCTTGGACTTGCGCGAGACTTTGCTGTTGGCGAGGTCACGACGCAAACGGCCGATAACAGAATTGCCAGTGCGAATTTTTGCATCGCCAACCCCAGCCATCCCCCTGATCCAATCAACCAGCGTAAAATCATTTCGCATTTTCAAGCCCAGCGCAACGGACTAAGCGCCTCCTCGCATGGCTAGCGGGGGACGTACCGTCGTGTTTCAATTTCCGCCTGGAATTGGTCGGGTGGTGGGTGGTCCACGTCCCTCCAAGCCGTGCCAGCGCCGGCCTTGGGTGAGGCCGGCACGGCAACGGGTAATGCCTTGATTTCATGGTGAGCGCGGAGGGACTCGAACCCTCGACCCCATGATTAAAAGTCACGTGCTCTACCACCTGAGCTACGCGCTCACTTGCCGCGCTGTGTAGGGGGCGGCTTGGTGCGGGTCAATAGCGCGGCGATCGCAAATCGGCTGGCCGCCGGAGACGAATTTCGATGATGGTGCGGGGCGTTACCGGCGGTTCTTCAAGCGGGCGCGGTCTGCGGAAAATCCGCCCGATATCAACTGGCTTCGCGACGAACCTCGGATGCCACCGGCTGCGAGGTGTGGACCACGGTCGGCATCGCCACCGGGCGCAGCCCGATCAATTCGGCGGTCCGCACCGCGCTGTTGCGCCAGAACGAAAACGCGTTGACCCGCGAGTTTTCAAGAATGGCGATCGCAACCGCGGACAGGAACGGCAGGCTTTGCAGCACCAGCACCCCCGCAAACACGTAGATCTCGCGGACTTCCTTCTGGCTGTTGGTGACCACCAGCACGGCCGCGCCGATCAGCAGCAGAACTCCGATCACCGCTTCCCAGAACGCCTGGAATTCGACCGAGACCAGCGAGAATCCGCCCTTGGAGGTACGCGCGAAGGCCAGATGGTCGGTAATCAGTCCGTTCGCCACCGCGCGCGATACCGTCCATTGCACCGACATCGCGGTGACCATCGCGCCCAGCATCTGCCCGATCTTCACCGGTACGCGCAGGCGGTACAGCACCACGAAATGCATCAGCGAGACCACGAACGCGGCGATGATCGGAAACGTCAGGATCTTGTCGGGAACGGCGATGTCGGCAAAGGCCACGATCGGCACCCAGATCAGATTGAGGATCGCCACCAGCACGCCGATACTTTCGGCGCCGAGCCAGTTCAGCCAGCCCAGCGCGAATTCGCGCCGCTGATCCGGCGACAGCCGGCTCGCGCCGGGCAGAAAACGCCGCCAGTGCTTCTTGACGATCTGGAATCCGCCATAGGCCCAGCGGTGGCGCTGCTTCTTGAAGGCCTCATAGGTGTCCGGCAACAGGCCATGGCCGTAGCGGGTGTTGGTGTAATGCGTCACCCAGCCGTGCTCGATGATCGCGAGACCGAGATCGGTGTCCTCGCAGATGGTATCGCCGGCCCAGCCGCCGGCCATGTCCATCGCCGCGCGCCGGATCAGGCACATGGTGCCGTGAACGATGATGGCGTTGGCCTCGTTGCGCTGGACCATGCCGATATCGAAGAACCCGGCATATTCGCCGTTCATGATGTAGTGCATCAGCGAGCGGTTGCCGTCGCGATGGTCCTGCGGCGCCTGCACGAGGCCGACGCGGGGGTCGGCGAACACCGGCACCAGATCCTTCAGCCAGTCCGGCTGCACCACGTAGTCGGCGTCGATGATGCCGATGATCTCGGCGTCGGCCGCGGTGCGGTCCATGGCGATGCGCAAGGCGCCGGCCTTGAAACCCTCGACCTTCTCGGCGTTGATGAACTTGAAACGCTCGCCGAGCGCCCGGCAATGGTCCTGGATCGGTTGCCAGAATTCCGGGTCGGGGGTGTTGTTGATGATGACGACGCATTCGAAGTTCGGATAATCCAGCCGGGACACCGCATCGAGCGTCTGCTTGAGCATGTCGGGCGGTTCGAAATAGGCCGGCACGTGGATCGAAACCTTGGGGAAGGTGATGCTGTCGCCGATGGTCGCCGGCGCGACCGTCGCCCCCTTGACGATCAGCCGGCGCGGGGCCTTGCCAAAGGCGATGGCGGCGATCTCCTCGATCCGCGCCATCGCGATCAGCACCAGCGGAACCAGCAGGATCAATCCCAGCGTCAAGGCAAAGGCCGAGCCGAACACGAAGTAATGGCCGGTCCAGTAGGCGAACACGGTGGCGACCCACGCACCGACGCCGTTGGCCGCGGCCGACAGCATCAATGACTGCATCACGGTGGGCTCGGTGAGCCGCAGGATCGGCAGCGACATCAGGACGCCGACCAGCAGGGCGATGATCGCGAGTTTCCAGTAGTCCTCGTTGACGATCGGGCCGGTCCAGGCGAATTTCGGCTCGCGGGCCGCGTTGAGAATGCCCCAATAGGGGCCGACGCCGCCTTCGAAGAACTTCCAGGGCTGATCGATCGCCTCGACGATGTTGTATTCCATGCCGATGGCTTCGGCGCGGGTGACGAAATTGCGCAGCACCGGGCCTGCTCGAACGGGCCGGGATCGGCGTTCTTCAGATTGTAACCGGCGCTCGGCCAGCCGAACTCGGCGATCACGATCCGCTTGCCCGGAAACTGGTCGCGCAGCAGCTGGTACATCGCCACCGCCTGGTCCACCGCCTGCTTGTCGGTGAAGTTTTCCCAGTAGGGCAGCACGTGGGCGGCGATGAAGTCGACGGAATAGCCGAGCTTCGGATTGTCGCGCCAGATGTTCCAGATTTCGCCTGTTGTTACGGGGACATTGACCGACTTCTTTACGCGCTTGATGAGCTCGATAAGGTCGTCGACCTTCTGCTCGCCGCGATAGATCGTTTCGTTGCCGACCACGATGCCGTTGACGTTGCTGTTGCGCTTGGCAAGCGTGATGGCGGCGTCGATCTCGCGCTCGTTGCGGTCGACGTTCTTGTCGATCCAGGCTCCGACCGTGACCTTGAGGCCGAATTCCGCGGCGATCGGCGGAACCAGTTCGACGCCGCCGGTCGAGGAATAGAGCCGGATCGCGCGCGTCAGCGGCGCCAGTTTCTTCAGGTCGGCGCGGATTTTTTCGATCGAGGGAATGTTGTCGACGTCGGGATGCCCCGATCCTTCGAACGGTGCATAGGACACGCTCGGCAGCACACCCTTGAAGTCGGGGGCTGCCTGTTTCTCCCGGAACGCCCCCCACATGGCAGCGTGAACGGAGGTCACAAGCACTAGAACAGCGACGACGGCGCGCATCGCGGGTTAAACCATACGGGGCCCAGTGGCAGGGAAGCGGATCCGTCCCCGAGATCCGACCAAGTCAGCGGCAAATCGAACATATCTCTGCCACGCGATTTAACAACTCTTATGACGGCGTGGCGTTTTGAGGGCGCCGAATTATCCAAACCGCGGAAATTTCGGATCGTTCCAGTGACCGGTCAGGTCTATTTGGCCGATTATTTGGCGGGCGCCGGGGTGGGCGTCGCGGCCGGAGCCGCGGCAGCGGGAGCCGGCGCGGCTGCGCCGGCCGCAGGCGCGGGCGCCGGCGAGGAGGGCGCCGCAGCCGCCTGGGCTTGCGCGCCCGGATTGATCCAGCAGGCGTGAATTCGGCTGCTCAGCGTCTCCGCCACCTTGGGATCGATCTGGCCGCCAAACCGGGTCAGGCAGCGAAACGTCGCCTGGACGTGACCGCCGGGACAGCCGAACCGGTCGTAGAGATCGAGATGCCGGAAAGCGGTGTCGAGATCGTCGAGCCACATCAGGCGGACCACGCGACGGCCGAGCCAGACGCATTCCGGGTTTCCGGCCGGACCATTGATGGCCTGCGTTGCCTCGACGAATTCGTCGGTCTTGCGCTGATTTTCCTTGGCGGCGTCGGCAGGGGCGGTCGCCGCCGGTTTGCCCTGTTGATCCTGGGCGCGGGTATCGCCGCTTTGGCCAACGGCACTTCCGATGCCGATCAGGAGGGCGAGCCCGGAGACGGCGAGGTGGCGCAAAACCGCGTTTTGAAGCTCAAGCACCCGTCGACGCATAAATTCCCCGATTTGTTGCTTGCCCGCGGCCAGCCTGAACAGCGCTGGTTTGATGCCGCTCAAATAGGTCTCCAATGCGGCGGAGACACCACCGGATTCCCATGACGGACATTTCGGATTTTGTCCAGCAACGTCACAACTTTATCGCGTTGTGGTAAAGCGGCTGCGCGATCTCGCCGCAGATCAGGCCATAGCGCTGCTCTTGGCAGATGGCTGGCGACGGGCTAATCGACGGACCCCGCCTGAGAGGATGGAACCTATTTCTCTTCGTACGCCATTGGCGCTCCTGCTTCTTTCCCTGGGTGCGATTGCCGCCGCGTGGTGGTGGATCGCCACGCCGATCAATCTGGCGCGGGCGCCGATCGATCCGGCGGCGAAACTGCTGTGCGTATCCTATGCGCCGTTCCGGGACGCCCAGACGCCGCTGATGCCGACCACGCAGATCCCGACCGAACAGATCGCCGAGGATCTGGCGCAACTGGCCAAAATCACCGATTGCGTGCGCACCTATTCGATCGAAAACGGGCTCGACCAGGTTCCGGCGCTGGCCGCCAAGGTCGGGCCTGAAAGTCATTCAGGGGATATGGCTCGGCAGCAACCGGCTGAAGAACCTGGCGCAGATTTCGACCGTGGTCGGCCTGACCAAGGAATATCCCGGCGTCATCACCGCCGTGGTGGTCGGCAACGAGGTGCTGTTGCGCGGCGAGATGACCGCGGCCGACCTCGCCGCCAACATCCGTTCGGTCAAATCGCAGGTCGCCAGTTCCCGTCACCTATGCCGACGTCTGGGAATACTGGCTGCGCAATCGGGAAGTCTATGAGGCCGTCGATTTCGTCACCATTCATATCCTGCCCTATTGGGAAGATTTTCCGATCCGCGCCCGGCATGCCGCGGCCCATGTCGAATCCATCCGCAAGCGGATGGCGGTGGCGTTTCCGGCCAAGGAAATCCTGGTCGGCGAGACCGGCTGGCCGAGTGCCGGGCGGATGCGCGAAGGCGCGCTGCCGTCGCGCACCAACCAGGCCGAGGTCGTCTCCGAAATCCTCACTGCTGGCAAAGCGGGAAAACTTTCGCGTCAACCTGATCGAAGCCTACGACCAGCCCTGGAAGCGTCAGCTCGAGGGCACGGTCGGCGGCTATTGGGGCCTGATCGATGCCGTGCAACGCGCGGTGAAATATCCGCCCAATCGAGGCCGATCAGCAACTTCCCGGTGTGGAAGCTGCAAATGGGCTGCGGCATGGCATTGAGCGTGCTGGTGTTCGGCGCGGCCTGGCTGACGCTGCGCCGCCGTCCCTGGACGCCGCGCCTGGCATCCTGGCTCGCGGTCGGAACCTCGGCGACGGCGGCCGGAATCCTGCTCGGCATCGCCGTCGACAAGATGCTCTATGAAAGCTACGGCGTCGGCGGCTGGATGCGGTGGGGCGCTCTGCTGGCGGCCGGGCATCGCTTCGCCGCTGCTTTGCGCCAACGCCGTGATGTCGGGGCGCGCGCTGCCGACATTTCTGGAATTGCTGGGCCCCCGCGATCATCAGGACCGGATCGGTGCTGACGATGATGCTGGGCGCCGTGCTGCGTGGTGACCACGCTGATCGGCGCCGAGACCGCGCTCGGCTTCGTGTTCGACCCGCGCTACCGCGATTTTCCCTTTGCCGCGCTGACCATGGCGGTGGTGCCGTTCGCGACCCTGATGCTGCTCAACCGGCCGCAGGAAGGCGTGCGCCCGATCGCCGAGGCGGTGTTCGCCGGCGTGCTGGCGTGTTCGGTGCTCTACATCGTGTTCAACGAGGGCGCGGCCAACTGGCAGTCGCTGTGGACCTGCGCGATTTACTTCCTGCTCGCGGTTACGCTGTGGCAGGCGCGGGCCGTGCAAATCCCAAAATAAGCAGCCCGATCGCGATACCCGACAGGCCGATATTGTAGAGCACGATGCCGAATCCGGCGGCGATCAGCCCGCCGGTCAGCAGCACGATCGACGGCCGGATGATGTGAAGCGTCGCGATGATCAGCGCCACGACGCCGAACACGTGAATTCTTGAACAGATAGGTCGCCAGAATCCGGGTCTTGCACAGCATGGTCTGCAGGCCGGCATCGCAGGCCAGCGCCACCGTCGAGAACTCGATCGCGAAATAGCGCAGATACAGCGCATAACCGACGGTGAGGAAACCGACGATCAACACCCATTGCACCTGGTAGGGCGTCAGCCGAAAGGGAACTTTTTTCACGGGGGCATTCTTCCGGCTGGATGGGATCGGTTCGGCGGCAAGCGTCTGCGTCTACCAGATAATCGGCGAACATGATGCGGGCAACCAACGTCGCTGACCAAAAATATCGAAAACGAGCCCATGCAAAGATAGCGGCGACGAAGCGCGGTCGTCACCAAAACACATGAGAACTAGGTCATAAGATATTGTAATTATTCGACTTATTGACTGTTAGCGACCGAATACCGACGACAGCATCGAGGGCTCGGGTTTCTTGGCCGGTGCTTCGACCGCGGTGCGCTTGGCGGTGTTGCGCCGGCGCGGCGGGGCCGGCTTGGCGGCAGCGGCGGCGGCGCTTCGTCGGCTTGCATGGCGAGGCGCTGACCGTCGAACACGGTGGTTTCGCAAGTGCGCTGGTTTTCAACCATCGCGGCGCAGATTTTCGCTGCCGCCGCGGCGTCGCTGAGCGGTCCGGCGACCAGCCGCAACTGCATGCCGAGGCCGGTGTTGGCTTCCTTGACCACGATGATCGGGCGCAACGCCGCCAGCGCCGCATTCGATCTCGACTTCAGAAGCCCGCGCCACAGCGCCCGCAAGCCGGCGACCGAATTGGCGCCGCCGACATCGACGCCAAATTCGGTTCGCTGCACGGCGAGCCTGGGCGACGACGCATTCGGCTCGGCGTCATCCGCCGGCGCATCGACGCGACCACGTCCGGCATCGGCGCCTTGGTGATGTCCTTGGCCACGGTCTCGGGTTCGATCAGTTTTGCCGCCGCGGAATCGGGCGGGGCCATCATCGATTTCGGCGCCATCAGCGGTGCGGACGGCGTCAGCTGCCGGCGCGGCGTTCGGGGATCCCTGTGCCACGGAGGCGACCGTGGCCGGAGCCGGCTCGGCGGCCGGCGTGCCCGCAGCCGGCTTTTCGGGGGCGGCCGCTGCCGCGGTTGTTGCTACGGCAGCCACCGCCGGAGCGGGCGGATTTTGCGGCGCCGACGACGGCTCCGCCGGCGCTGCCGCCGTGACGCGCGGCTTGCGGCGAAGCCGCGGCGGAATTCTGCCGCGCGATCGAGCCGGTCACCGAATCGAGCCCCTGTTCGATGACGGTGAGGCGGGAATACAGCCGGTCGCGGTCGCCGTTCAGCGTATCGACGGCGGAGGCCAGCCGTCGCGTTTCATTGATGGTTTCCCTGGTGGCCGACTGGATTTGCTGCGACTGCCGCACCAGATCGGATGCCGTGGCCTGTTCGCGCCGCCATCCCATCTGCGATTGGCTGGCCAGCACCGCCACGATGACCGCCCCGACCGACGCAACGCCCCACGATCCGAGCCGCCACAGCGAGCGCCGGTCGAATTCTTCCTCGTCGGCCAAAAAACCGCTCAGCAAGCCGCCGGTGTTTTCGGTCTCGAAGCTGTCAGCCCGATTCTCGGGGTCCCTGGCCATACGACGTTTCCGGCCCTCCTGAGGCCCATTCCGAATCACGCCACAAACATTAACAGGAAAACCGCCGTGATCTTGAATCCCGGGCGTTTACGGTGCGGCGAATCGGGTTTCCACTGGGCGGTCAAAGGCTTTATGACGGCGGCGGCGCCACATCGGCCGCGCCTTGCAAGGATTCGGATGACCTCCCGATCCAGCCTCACCATCGTGCTCGCAGCCGGTGAGGGCACGCGCATGCAATCGTCGAAGCCGAAGGTGCTGCATCCGGTGGCCGGCCAGTCGCTGCTGGCGCATGTGCTGGGGGCCGCGCCCAAGGGAACCGGCGCCGCGCTCGCTGTCGTCATCGGGCCCGATCACGAGGCGGTCGCCAAGGAGGCGAGGGCGATCCGCCCTGACGCGGCGACGTTCGTTCAGCGCGAGCGGCTCGGCACCGCGCATGCGGTGCTGGCGGCGCGCGAGGCGCTGGCCCGCAAGCCCGACGACCTGCTGGTGGTGTTCGGCGACACCCCGTTGATTTCGGCCGCGACGTTCGAGCGCTTGCGCGCGCCGCTAAAGAACGGTGCGGCCCTTGCCGTGCTCGGCTTTCGCGCCGCCGATCCCACCGGCTATGGCCGGCTGCTGGTCGAGGGCGACCGGCTGGTCGACATCCGCGAGCACGCCGACGCGACGCCCAAAGAGCGCGAGATCAATCTCTGCAACGCCGGCGTGATGGCGTTCGATGGCCGCAAGGCGCTGGAGATCATCGACAAGATCGGCAATGCCAACAGCAAGGCCGAATATTATCTCACCGATGCGGTCACCATTGTCAGGGACCTGGGATTGGAGGCGGTCGTGATCGAAACCAGCGAGGATGAAGTGCGCGGCATCAACACCAAGGCGCAGCTCGCCGAGGCCGAGCAGGTCATGCAGGCGCGGCTGCGCAAGGCCGCACTCGAGGCCGGCGTGACCATGATCGCGCCGGATACGGTCTACCTCGCCGCCGATACCAGTTTCGGCAAGGACGTGACGATCGAGCCGTTCGTGGTGATCGGTCCCGGCGTCTCCATCGCCGACGGCGCGGTGATCCATTCGTTTTGCCACATCGTGCAGACCTCGATCGGCAGGAATGCGCTGGTCGGTCCCTATGCGCGGTTGCGGCCGGGGACCTCGCTCGGCGAGGGCGTCAAGATCGGCAATTTTGTGGAGACCAAGGCGGCGACGCTGGAGGCCGGCGCCAAGATCAATCACCTCAGCTATGTCGGCGATGCCCATGTCGGCGCCAAGGCCAACATCGGCGCCGGCGCCATCACCTGCAACTATGACGGCTTTGCCAAGCACCGCACCGAGATCGGCGCCGGCGCGTTCGTCGGCACCAATGCGTCGCTGGTGGCGCCGGTCAAAATCGGCAACGGCGCCTATATCGGATCGGGCTCGGTCATCACCAAGGACGTGCCCGACGATGCGATGTCGGTGGAGCGCGCCCAGCAGACCATTCGCGAGGGCGGTGCTACGCGGTACCGCGAGTTGAAGACCAAGGGCAAGCCGCCGAAAGGCGGCTAGTCGCAATGTTTCCAGAGGCGCTGCTCAGCCCTAAGTCTGGCGGTGCCGATGTCCGCTTTTGGGCGGATATGGACTTGTGTCGGACATGGCGCCATATCCGCTAAGTGCCAAGAGCGGTCAGCGACATGTCTCAAGCTCCCAACCACACGCGTCCGAAAACTGCCCGATTATGGTGTCGTGAACCATCTTCCATCTCAATGCGCATGGACATATAGAGACGTTGCCTCGTCACTCATCTGCCTGTCCCCGTTGCTTCGAGAGGCTTCTTGATCCCCTGGACAACTCACCACGGCCGACCACCCGTTGTTGGCTGCAACGCTCGGTGCCTCGCCTTTCGGCGCAATCGATCTATTTCATTTACGGCAAGCGCCGGCCTCTGGACTACTCCAGCTGCAAATGGACCGTTTACTCACCGAGCTTATTGACGGGTGGCCAGTTTATTCGCTTCTTCTGACGCGATGCCGGCTTTGTAGCGTCGATCGATCAAACGCATGACTGGTGTCACAGTGGCACCATGCAAAACGATCGAAATAAGGATCGTCAGGCACGCCACGCTCCATATGACATCGGTTTTCTCAAAGGGGCCCTTTTGAAGCGCGTAGGCCAAGTAATATATTGTTCCCAATCCACGAATGCCGAAAAAGCTGATTACAGCCCGCTCGGTTGATGGACAGGCCGTTCCCCATAGCGAGATCCAACCCACCACGGGTCGAACGACGAAAATCGCGAGGAGGGCGTAGCCCGCCGTACTCCACGTCAGTGCATCAAAGAAAAAGCCGCTCCAAATCAGCCCGCCAAAAACGACAAGGGCGACCATCATTAGTAGACGTTCAAGCTGTTCGGAAAAGTCATGAAGCGTTTGATGGTAATCGTGATTGCGTTCTGAAGCCCTCAGGGCCAATCCGGCGACGAATACCGACACGAAGCCGTAACCGTGGACCGCTTCGGCGACGCCGTAGACCGAAACCGCAATTCCAAGAGCAACAAACCCGTCTCCGGTCCGGGAGAGTTTTGTTCTATTGGGCAGGCGAAACACGAGCCAACCCAAGAGGTATCCCAGAAAAATGCCGATCGCCACTCCCACCGATAGACGCCAAATCACCTCCACGCCAAACCAGCGAAGAAGCCAAGGCTCACCCGTATCGCCCGCTTGAGCCAGCGCGATTGCGCACATGATGAAGGGGAAGGCCAAGCCATCGTTTAGTCCCGCTTCGGATGTCAGCGCGAAGCGAGTGTCGTCCTCCTCTCCGGATTTTGGCGGCCCGACCTGGATATCGCTCGCTAGAACCGGATCGGTAGGAGCCAGCGAAGCAGCCAGAAGCAGAGCCGTTGCGACCCCAAGGCCCAACATGGCTTGACCGAGTACCGCGAGCGCAAAGATGGTGATCGGCATGGCCAGACCTAACAGGCGCCATGTCATCAACCACGAACGCCATCCAATTTTGCGATCGATCTTCAGCGCCGCTCCCATCAAAGAAATGATGACAACCAGCTCTGTGAAGCGTTCTGCAATCTTCAGGTTCGCAGCAACATTGAGGGGAGAAATATCGAAGGGCAACGCAAAGAGCACCGCTCCAATTATTACACAGATGATAGGAAGCGAGAGAGGCGCTTCCTTAAGGACCATCGGTAGCCAAGCGGTCAAGAGAACCAGAGCGCCGAAACCGATCAGTAGGAATATATACGGTTCAGCCATCTCGTCTGATTTTCCCGCCGCGCGGTGGGGATGCCGTCGGGCCAAAAGCGCTTGCGGTGCAGCGCGCATGACGACCATCAGTTACAATGATCCGGCCTGACCATGAACGCCCAGGTGGACGAATGGTTCGTTGAGTAAGTGACCCACGGAACTGAGCCGTTCTCCAAGGCGGGTCAATACATGCAACGGTGCGGACTATTTCCAAGGCGGCAGGCAAGGTGCTCACGAATCGTGACGTTCATTTGTGCCCGTTTTCGGGATTTCGTCGCGGGCCTACTTCAGCCAGCGTAGAAACAGCTTCTCGAACGGGGCCCTCAAGTATCTCAAATCGATCAACGCAAATTATCTCACTGAAGAAGTAAAAGCCAAAATTGCCGCTTTGGATGCGGAAGGTGCGGAGTAGGGAATTTGATTGATGTCACAGCCAGCCGAACGGACGGAAATTAGCTAGCTCTTGGTGAGGCCTTTGAAGGAGCTTTGGCGCAGAAGCCCCTCCGATGTGATGTCGCGATACTCCACCTCGGCGACAAAGGACGGCTCAACCCACGTGGCCTTCGGCTTCTTCACCTGTTTGGTCAGCTTCGACTTGGGGCTAACGACCGCGTCGAGCTGCTTTCGGATTTGGCTGGAGATCGTGCGTGACCAGCCGGTGCCGACTTTGCCCATATAGACCAGGTCTTTGCCTTCATGCTTGCCGAGGTAGAGCGCGGCCACGCCGGTGGGGTCCTTGACGAACCCGATGACGGGAAACTTGCCCTTCTGAACGGTCTTGATCTTGAGCCAGCCTTCGTTGCGGTCGGAGCGGTACGGCGCGCTGGCGTTCTTCGAGATGATGCCTTCCCAGTTGAGCTTGGCGGCGTGCTCGAACATTTCCTGGCCGTCGCCAATCAGGTGCTCCGAGTAGATGACGGGAACGTCGATATCGTTCTCGCCCAGCAAGTCAGAGAGCGCTTGCTTGCGCTCAAGCTGGGGAAGTTTGCGCATATCGCCGTCACGCCAAAGAAGGTCGAAGGCGTAGTAGACCAGCCTGTCTTGCTTGCCGCCGGCTAGCTCCGCCTGGAGTTCGGAGAAGTTCGTGCGTCCTTCATGGACGACGATCACTTCGCCATCGATGATGGCTTGGCCGGGGAGGTCGAAGGCGCCGGCAATGACCGAGAACCGCTTGGTCCAGTCGAGTCCGTTGCGGGTGTAGACCTTCTTGCGTCCGGCGTTGACGTGGACCTGCACGCGGTAGCCGTCGTACTTGATCTCGTGAAGCCACTGCTCGCCCTTGGGAGCCTTGGACTTTAAGGTCGCGAGCTGGGGTTTAATGAACCCCGGCATAGTCGGTTTACGCTCAGCCACAATACGCAACTCACAAAAAGACCCTGCCGTTGCCGCCGGGGGAAGCGGGACGACAGGGCCTAGAATAACCCTTGGCAGGGTATGAGCCGTTAACGCCTAAGGCACGTCACTGTTCCGGCTTCCGCCGATGCTGTGAGGCTGATTCAGGAAATAATCGCGGTTGCCGGTAGCGGCCTCGGCGTACTGGTCGATCGAGACAATGACGGCTTGGACGTGCTGGTAGCACCAGCCTTCGCGCGGCGCTAAGCGCCTGACCTCCGCCAGCGCCTTTATCCAGGGCGGGTTGTCCGCGTTGTCGTCGTACCATTTCATCGGAATCGCCGCTCCGACGGCCCGCTGATGACCTTGTTGGTACCGGGATATTTGAGCTTGGCCTCTTTGAGCTGGCGGTCCCGGTCTGCGCACAGGCTGTCCGTCCTTGTCTGCATCCGCTCCAACAGCTCTTCCGCCGATTTGGTCGGAATGCCGGCGCGCTGAAGGTCCTTTATTTCCTTCCGTTGCCGGAGGATTTGATTGCGCATGCGCGCGATTTCATTTCGGAGGTAGGGGAGGTCCGGCATCTGCAACCTGGGCGTAGAAACTGCGGTTGCGCATAAGAACAAAATGAGAACAGATTTGCAAATACATTAAATAATTTGTTGTGTTCACCAGTGAACAATCCACTGCCTTGCGGGTGTTCCATGCCGGAACGGTGAGCGACCCGATAAAAAGAATACCGGGCGTACGTCATCGGTACCGATGGCCACTTCAAGCGTTCGGTTGATTTCGTTTGTGCCGATGATGAAACGGCCAAGCAGCATGCGGGCGTGGATGGCCACGACATTGAACTTTGGCAACGCGTGGTTGCGAGATTTGAGGCGTTCAGCCGAAAATGAACCAAGCCAGAACGGCCACCACAGGGATGACGCCGACCGCTATGAGCAACAGCGGAGAGGGTTCGTTTCCTATTCGGTCGCCGGGTTCGTCTGCCATTGCGGCATAAACCCAACGACGAAAATTAGTTCCGGCTAGGCGCTGACCGGCCGAGCATTGATATCTGTCTTCAGTTCGGCCGCCATCTCTCGAAGTTGCTTAGCGATTTGCCCAAACGTTTCTCGCTTGGCCTGATCGGTCGCAAGGCGGGCTATCAACTCGCAGTCTTCGGCATTGGTCAGAAGCTTTTCCAGCTCAGCGTGCAGATCTTTCATGCGGTTCCTCGTGCCCTGCGCGTGAAGGCTACCGCGAACAGCACGTGACTGGGGAAAGTCTATTTTCTTTGTTTAACGGAACCTTTTGGAGGTGGCCCGAGTCTGATAGGTCCAACCTCTATGAGGGGCATCGTGCGGCTGACAGCTATTCTCGAGCGCGTTTGGAAACGCGGCCAAAATCCTAGCGACTCCTCGACAGCACGGTCGGCAGAGCAGCGCGACCAGTCGAGCATGGCCGACTTTGTCCGCATCCTGAAATCCCACGACCACCAGAAACCGCAGTCTGGCTAACGTTGCCGCACAGGCATTGTTCGGCCCTGAACGGTGTAGGAGCAAACGATAAGGCCCTGGGACTTCTTTCGTCCTGAGGCGCGGTTTGCGTCCGTCCCTCGGTCTTTTTTAAGAAAGGAGCGAGGCTCTACGCATCGGTTTCTGTACTGTTAGTACCGTGACCAACCCACTCATAAGTGGGTCGTCCGACATTTTGAAAAGAAAGGGCCCCACCAGGTGGAGCCCTTTCCAGATGCCTTACCGGCTAGTTCAGTTGTAGTCGGAGTACTTGAACTGCGGCAGTGCCTTGAGCTGATCCTTCGTCGCGCTCATCACCGCGTGATCGGGGACCCAGTCGTTGGCGTTGGCAGTGGTGGTCCGGGCCGGCGCGGCCGTGGTTGCAGCCGGTGCCGTCGTGGTGGCGGCGCCGGTCGTGGATTCCCGGGTCGTCGTGGTCGTGGTCGTCGCACTGGTCCGAACGGCCTCTTCCTTGAACTTGAGCTTGTCCATCGAAACGGCGATGTCGTGTTCGCCCATGCCGAGGAACCCACCGACGCCGATGACCACGGCGCTGATCTTGCCATCCTTGTCCAGGATAAGCTCATTGATATCGCCGAGCTTCTCGTTGGCATCGTTGTAGACATCGAGCCCCATCAGCTTGGACGCGCGCCACTGTCCCTTGAGCATCAGCTTGTCGGCACTCTTCGACGTGGTAACGGCGGGTGTCGTACGGTCGGCCGGCTGGGCCGTTTGCGCATATGCCGAACCGCTCAGTGCGGTGACGCTGAGCAGTGCGGCGGCTACGATATTCTTCATGTTGTCCTCCAGTGAATTGAAGCGGGCTATTGAAACCGCCGACATGCGTGATTGGTTCCGACCTTGGGGAATATTCGGCAATTCTTGCGCGTGAAGAGAGGTGACGCCCGCGAACCAAAAGCTGCTCGCCTAATCGACATCGAATACTGAATCGCTCAGAGCCGTGATCCAGGGCGCCGCAGGAGAATCCTATTGTGGAACCGGCCGGAATATCCACTCGCGCCGCACGGTGAGCAACGCAAAGTGCCAGCAGCAGACATCGAGGCTACTCAATCACCTCGCCGGCGCTGGCGAGCAGTGTCTCTGGCACGGCGAGGCCGAGCGTCTTGGCGGTCTTGAGGTTGATCACCAGATCGTATTTGGTCGGCGCCTGCACCGGGAGACCGGCGGGCTTCTCGCCTTTGAGGATGCGATCGACATAGCCGGCCGCGCGGCGATACATGTCAATCTGATCCGGCCCATAGGAGATCAAGCCGCCGGCCGCGACGAAGTGGCGTTCGAAGTACACCGCGGGCAGCTTGTGCCGGGCCGCCAGCGCGACGATCAGTTCGCGATGAAGCGCTGCGGCCGGGCTCGCCGTCACGATCAGCCCGCCGTTCGGAGCGCG
This sequence comes from uncultured Alphaproteobacteria bacterium, assembly GCA_963742695.1. Lineage (GTDB taxonomy): Bacteria > Pseudomonadota > Alphaproteobacteria > Rhizobiales > Xanthobacteraceae > Bradyrhizobium. Next base: position 102,339 of record CAVUNF010000025.1, on the reverse strand, counting down.
CGCGAAGGCGGCGACGGCGCGCTCGATCTCGCCGGCGTCGCGCACGTTGACCGGGTTCGCCTCCACGCCAAGCGATGGCGCCACGGCCTGGATGGCGCCGAACTGGCCCGGGCCGGAGGCTGAGGCGGCATTCCGAAGCACCGCTACCCGTGTCAGGCCCGGCGCGATCTGTTTGAGCAGTTCCAGCCATTTGCCGCTCAGGCTGTATTCGTAGTTCATGAAACCGGTGGCGTTGCCGCCCGGCCGCGCCAGGCTGTCGACGAAGCCGGCGCCGACCGGATCGACGACGGCCGGGAATACGACAGGTACGGTGCGGGTCGCCTGCAGCAACGGCCCCACGGCCGTGGCGGCATGGGCCAGGATGACGTCGGGCGCGAGCGCGATCAATTCCGCCGCGTGCCGGCGAATCTCGGCGGCGTCGGTCGTGGCCCAGCGGATGTCGATGCGCACGTTGCGGTCGACGGTCCAGCCCGATTGTTGCAGGCCCTGATGAAATGCCGCGATGCGGGCCTGCATTCCCGCATCGTCTGCGGTTGCGGGCAGGAGGATGCCGACAAGGCGCATCCGCTCGGGCTGCTGCGCGCGGGCTATCAGCGGGTGAATAACCGCCGCGCAGCCCAGCATCGTGACGAACTCGCGTCGCCTCATATCCCGTCCCCATCAGGAGACGGCACCGTAACGATAAACGAGTGCTTTGACAGGGCTACCTTGGACTTGGCGGCCAGCTCTCTACCCGATTGCTTTGGACACGGCGGCCAGCGTGCGGCCGCGTGCGGCCCATCCATTGTATATGTCCGCCCAGGATGGTCCGAAGTCCGGGGCCTCCGCATATCTTCCGGGTGAACAGCCGTCCAAGCCGCCAGATACGGCGTGGATCTCATCGTCGCTGAGTGCACGAATCTCTTTCGTCATTTCTCGCTCCTGCAAGAATTAAAAGCATCCGTATTCCTGCATGCCCGCTATGGGTCACATGCGAACTCATGCACTCGCTATTCGATCACCTCGTCGGCGCGGCCGAGCAAGGATGGAGGGACCTTCACGCCGAGGCTTGCAGCCGTCTTTAAATTGACGATCAACTCGAATTCCGTCGCTTGCTGCACCGGCAGATCGCCGGGCTTCGCGCCCTTGACGATCTTATCGACGTAACCAGCCGCACGCTCAAACAAGAGCCCGAGGTCCGCGCCGTAGACGAGCAGGCCACCAACTTCCGCAAACTCTCGAAACGCATAAATCGTTGGAAGACGAGCCTTCGCCATAGCCGCGGCGATCTGCCGCCGATTACTCAGCAGCACAGTGTCGGCGGCGACGACGACGCCCTCGGGATGCGCCTGGTCGAGTCGCTGCAAGGCGCCCTCAATCTCATCCTTGTTGCGTATCTCGAAAAGACTGAGGGTCAAGCCCAAAGCTTTTGCTGCAGGTCGCAGGCTTAGCAGCGAAACGTCGTGCAATGGATTCATTGTATTCACCAGCATGCCGACGTGCGAGAGATGCGGCAGAAGCTCTTTGAGCAACTCCAGTCGCTTTCCCTCCAACTCCAGGTTCAGTGCGGCAAACCCCGTGATATTTCCTCCCGGACGCGCAAGGTTCGAGACGACACCGGTGCTGACCGCTTCGCCAATCGTTCCCATGACGACGGGAGTTGTGCTGGTTGCGCGCTTCGCAGCGAGCGCGGCGGGCGTTCCCGACGTCACGATCAGGTCGACCGGAAGCGCAGCCAGTTCGGCGGCCATGGCCGGATAGCGGTCGTCATGGCCTTCCGCGAAGCGGTATTCGATTCGGAGGTTCTGACCTTCGATGTAGCCGAGTTGATGCAGTCCCTTCGCGAATCTCCGGATCGGAGGCAATAGCTGATTAGCGAGGACACCGACTCGCGTTAGCTTCGCAGGCTGCTGGGCGCGCGCTGCAAGTGGCCAGACCGCTGCCGCGCCACCGATAAGCGTGATGAACTCGCGTCTTCTCACAAGCCCTCCTTTCAGATCGAGGATTGCATCTTACCGTTCAGAATTGCTTTGTGCATCACAGCAATTTTTGGGCCTACAAGTCCGCTTGGGTCAAGGGCGGCCCTAACTATCCCATAGCTTACCACCGCGAGCGGACATCCTTTGCCCCTAGCCAGGGAATTGCTTGGCGGTCGCGCTCGCTGTTCGACTGCATTCACCTCAACTGAGCTTGCTTCGTCCACGGCGCTGGTTGCGCAGCCCGCGCACCGTTCACAACACTGTTATTGCAGCCTGTCGCGCTCTTCGCCTCCCTCAACTGGGCCTCTCGCGCTTGTTGTTGTACTCGTCGACAACGGACGTCGACTGGAGGAACTACATGACCACCGTCTTACTCAACCGCCGCAACCTCCTCGCCGCCGGCGGCTCCGTCCTGGCAGCCGGGGTTTCCGGGCTGCTGTTGCCCGCCCGCGCGGAAGGCCTCGCACCGACCGCCTTCGATGCCGGGCGGCGCCAACAACTACCGCAAGGGCGCGCAGATCGTGGAGCGGATCGGCAAGGGCGGCTTCTGGATGACCGGCACCGTGCGCCGCGCCGGCGACGGGGCTCCGCTTGCCGGGCAGCGCGTCCAGATCTGGGCGCACACGACCGAAGGGCAGGAGCACGAACCGCAAAGCCATGGGGCCACGCTCACCGACAAGAACGGCGCGTTCCGTCTCGAGATGCCGCAGATCATTCCGATCTTCGGCCAACCGCATGGTCACCTCGCCTATGACAGCGGTGAGTTCAAAACCGTCTTTCTGCGGCCGGTGATGCGGAGCGCAAAGGAGAACAGCCTGGAGGCGCACTTCGTCCTGCAGCCGGCCTGACCGAGTTGCCAACGAAGGGATGGCGATCGGCGCGGACGATCCTGATCTGGGCCGCCATTGCCGCAGCCGTTGGCGTGCCGATCGCCGCGGCAGCGGCGAGCCCGCTGCTCGAATGGCGCGGTCCGGTCTACATCCTGGCCGGGTTCGCCGGGATTGTCGCACTCGGCCTCATGCTGTTTCAGCCTTTGCTGATCGGCGGATACTTGCCGGGACTGTCGGCCCGTCTCGGGCGGCGTGCCCATCACTGGATCGGAGGCGCGCTGGTGGTGGCGGTGGTGATCCACGTCGGGGGCCTCTGGATCACCAGTCCGCCTGACATGATCGACGCGCTTATGTTCGCATCGCCGACGCCGTTCTCGCCCTTTGGCGTGGTCGCGATGTGGGCCATCTTCGCCGTCGCGCTTTTGGCTGCATTCCGCCGGCGATTGGGACCGCGAACGTGGCGCATCGCCCATATGCTGCTCGCGATTGTCATCGTCGCAGGAAGTGTGGTCCATGGCATGCTGATCGAGGGGACGATGGAGACGGTGTCGAAGGCGGCGCTTTGCGCGCTGGTCCTCGCGGCGGCCATCAAAGTCATGGCTGACCTGCGGGTGTGGAGGTTGGCGCGGCGACCGGCCGCGGCAATCGACCGTGGCGATCAACGATACGGGCGCAAGCTCGACACAACAGGTGAGGAGCACGATGAAGCTGGTCTATTTCGATGATTTCAGGCTTGGCGTGCTGAAGGGCGACGCCGTGGTCGACGTCAGTGCCGAGGTCAGGGATATCCCGCATACCGGCCCGGGCGATTTGATGAACGGCCTGATCGAGCATTGGGGCAGCTACAAGCCGCGGCTCGAGGCGGCGGTCGCGCGCGGCGCCGGGGTGCCGCTGTCGGGCGTGCGCCTCCGTCCGCCGGTGCCGGGTCCGCGCACGATCGACTGCATGGCGGTCAACTACATGGAAGACGGCACGCGCAGCGCGCCGGCGCCGCTCAACGCCTTCCACAAGTCGCCGAGCGCGATCATCGGACATGGCGACACCATGGTGCTGCCGGACGTGCCGGCCACCTGCTTCGAGGGCGAGGCTGAGGTCGCGGTCGTCATCGGCAAGAAGTGCAGCAATGTCAGCGAAGCCGAGGCCATGGATTACGTCTTCGGCTACATGAACTTCATCGACGGTTCGGCGCGCGGCCTGGGGCCGCCGGCAAACGTGTTTTTCCAGATGAAAAGCCGCGACACCTTCGCGCCGATCGGCCCCTGGCTCGTCACATCAGACGAGATCAAGGATCCGCTGAAGCTGCAAATCAGGCTGTGGAACAACGGCGTGCTGATGCAGAACTTCAACACCGACGACATGGGCCACAAGATCGGCAAGTGCATCGCCTGGCTGTCGACCATCCATACGCTGCTGCCCGGCGACATCGTCGCCACCGGCACCAATCACCGGGGTCTCAATCCATTCATGGACGGCGATACGATCGAGCTGGAAACCGAAGGGCTCGGCCGGTTGAAGTTCGGCATCAAGGACGATCTCAAGCGCAGCTGGGCGCGCAAGACCCGCCTCCAGATGCACGAAGAGGCCAAGGAGAAAACCCCGGGCCTTTACCCGGACATCACCCCGCAGCTTTCGGGCAAATACGCCAAGTAATGCTGATATCCCTGGGGGAGAAGCTCGGCGAGGGCGCCTTTGCGGACGTCCACGCCTGGGCGCCCGGTCAGGTCGTGAAGCTGTTCAAGGCCGGCTTCCCGCGGCTGCTCCCCCGGCACGAGGCGCGAATGACCCGCGCCGTCGTCGCTGCCGGCGTGCCGGCGCCGGAGGTGTTCGACGAAATAGAGCTGGAGGGGCGCTTCGGCATCGTGATGTCGCGCCTGGACGGACCGACCCTGCTGCAGGCCACCCGAACCGGCGCCGTGACGTTCGAGCAGGCGGGCGCGATCATCGCGAGCCTCGCGATATCAGTTCACAGGACGACCACCGCCGCCGGACGTGCTCCTGCTGCGCGAACACATGGATGTCTCGTTGCGGCTCAACCGCGGCATGCTTCCAAAACACTTCGCCGCCGGCATCCTCGGCCTGATCGATCGGCTGTCGCCGGCGGACGGGCTGTGCCATGGCGACCTCAACCCCGGCAACGTGATCATGACGGCGCAGGGTCCGAGACTCATCGACTGGACCGAAGCGAAGCGCGCGCCGCCCGCGTTCGACCTCGCGTTCTCTCACGTGGGCCTTGCCGAGATCGCCCCGACACTGGTCGACAATCCGGAGCGGCCGCGCGCGGTCAATGCGGCCGTGCAGTCCGAATACGCTGGGCTCGCCGGCATCGCCCCCGCGGCGCTGAGGGCGGAGATCGAGCGCTATCTGCCGATCGCCTACGCCTACTACGTCCACGGGGACCCGCACCCAGCCTGGCGGGAGCGGCTGATCCAGCGCATCGAAGCGGCCTTGCAGCCGGAGGGCTAGGTCGCGCGAGCGGGAGCGGCCACAGCGGATCCGGAACACTCCGTTAAGCTTTCCGCCTCCGTTAAGCTTTCCGTTTAAGACTGTCTCAATCCGCAATAATTATTGAGTAGGTGAGCGGCGGCGTTTCCCGTTAAGGAACCGTGGCGTTGCTTCGGCAAATTTTCGACCAATTGGGGATATTGAACCGCATGTGCGGCATTGTCGGAATTTTGGGACGCGGTCCGGTTGCGGACCAGATTGTGGATTCGCTCAAACGCCTTGAATATCGCGGTTACGATTCCGCAGGCGTCGCCACGCTGGAAGGCGATCACCTCGATCGCCGCCGCGCCGAAGGCAAACTGAAAAACCTCGAAAACCGGTTGAAGGCCGAACCGCTCGCCGGTCATACCGGCATCGGCCATACCCGCTGGGCCACCCACGGCAAGCCGAATGAACAAAACGCGCATCCGCACGCCGCCGACGGCGTCGCCGTGGTTCACAACGGCATCATCGAGAATTTCCGCGAGCTGCGGCTGATGCTGGAGAAGCAGGGCGCCAAATTCGCCAGCGAGACCGACACCGAGGTGGTGGCGCATCTGGTCAATTCCTATCTGCTCAAGGGCGCCTCGCCGCAGGACGCGGTAAAGGCCTCGCTGCCGCAACTGCGCGGCGCCTTCGCGCTGGCGTTCGTGTTTGCCGGCCACAACGATCTGATGATCGGCGCCCGCAAGGGCTCGCCGCTGGCGATCGGCCATGGCGATGGCGAGATGTATCTGGGTTCGGATGCGATCGCGCTGGCGCCGTTTACCGACACCATCAGCTATCTCGAAGACGGCGACTGGGTGGTTCTGAGCCGCGAGGTCGGCGTGATCTACAACGAGCAGGGCGCTGTCGTGAATCGCGAGGTGCTGAAGTCAGGCGCATCGTCGTTCCTGGTCGACAAGGCGAACTATCGCCACTTCATGGCCAAGGAAATTCACGAGCAGCCCGAAGTGGTCGGCCACACTTTGGCGCGTTACGTCGACATGGCGACCGAGCGCGTCGCGCTGCCCAAGACGCTGCCGTTCGACTTCAAGGATATCCAGCGCATCTCGATCGTCGCCTGCGGCACCGCGAGCTATGCCGGCTATATCGCCAAATACTGGTTCGAGCGGCTCGGCCGCGTGCCGGTCGAGCTCGATGTGGCTTCCGAGTTTCGCTACCGCGAAGCGCCGTTGCGCAAGGGCGATCTCGCGATCTTCATCTCGCAGTCCGGCGAGACCGCCGATACGCTGGCGGCGCTGCGCTACGCCAAAGAGCAGGGCGTGCACACGCTGTCGGTCGTCAACGTGCCGACGTCGACCATCGCGCGCGAAAGCGAGACCGTGCTGCCGACGCTGGCGGGCCCGGAAATCGGCGTCGCCTCGACCAAGGCCTTTACCTGCCAGTTGATGGTGCTGGCGGCGATTGCGGTGGCTGCCGGCAAGGCCCGCGGCGAATTGTCCGACGCCGATGAAGCCAAGCTCGTGCACGGCCTCGTCGAAATTCCGCGGCTGATGGCGGCAGCCCTTGCCACCGAACCGCAGATCGAAAAACTGGCGCGCGAGATCGCCAAGTGCAAGGACGTGCTCTATCTCGGCCGCGGCACCAGCTATCCGCTGGCGCTGGAAGGCGCGCTGAAGCTGAAAGAGATTTCCTACATCCATGCCGAAGGCTACGCCGCCGGCGAACTCAAGCACGGGCCGATCGCGCTGATCGACGAGACACATGCCGGTGGTGGTGATCGCGCCGTTCGACCGGGTGTTCGAAAAAACCGTTTCCAACATGCAGGAGGTCGCCGCGCGCGGCGGCAACATCATCCTGATGACCGACGCCAAGGGTGCCGCGGAAGCCACCATCGACTCGCTGGTCACGATTGTGATGCCCGACATGGCCGCCACCTTTACGCCGATGGTCTATGCCGTCCCGGTGCAGCTTCTGGCCTATCATACTGCCGTCATAATGGGCACCGATGTTGACCAGCCGAGAAACCTGGCTAAATCGGTGACGGTGGAATAAGTCGCAGTCCCGGCCATGTCACCCGACTTGTCACCCGACTTCGACCCGTCTTGGAAAATCTGCTAGAAGACCCTAGCTGATACCGTACGATGGCCGCTCCGGCTGACCTGGAACCCCAATGAATCGCGACGATCTGCCTCCGCCCGTGACCCCGGACGAAGTCCCGCCGAAGTCCACACCGGCTTCATGGCCCGCTTTCGGAACTATTTCCTGACCGGCCTGATCGTCGCCGGTCCGATCGCGATCACATTCTACCTGACCTGGTGGTTCGTCACCTGGGTCGACGGTATCGTTCGACCGTTCGTTCCCATGGCCTATCGGCCGGAAACCTATTTGCCGTTCGGGCTGCCGGGATCCGGCCTCATCGTCGCGGTGTTCGCGCTGACGATGCTCGGCTTCCTCACCGCCAACCTGATCGGGCGGACCCTGGTCGACCTCGGCGAAAAATTGCTCGGCCGCATGCCGGTGGTGCGCGCGATCTATCGCAGCCTGAAGCAGGTGTTCGAGACGTTGTTCTCCGGGCAAGGGATCGAGCTTTCGCCGGGTCGGGCTGGTCGAGTTTCCCTCGCCGGGGATGTGGTCGATCGTGCTGATCTCGCAACCGCCGAGCGTCGAGGTCGCCAACACGCTGCCCGGCAAGGAAGAGCACATCTCGGTGTTCCTGCCGTGCGCGCCGAACCCGACCACCGGCTTTTTCTTCTATGTGCCCAAGAGCAAGATCCTCGAAGTCGAGATGAGCGCCGAGGACGCCGCCACCCTGATCATGTCCTGCGGCGTGGTGCAGCCCGGTTCCGACCCGCAGAAGAAGATCGCCGCCCTGGCCGAGATGGCCAACGCCGCGAAGCTGGCGAATGCCGCCTTGCCCAAGCCGGAGCCGGCGAAGGTGGAGTAGTTTTTCCAGGACCTCATCCTGAGGAGCGGCGTCTTCGCCGCGTCTCGAAGGATGGAAGTAGCGCATGGACTCGCGGCCATCCTTCGAGACGCCGCGCGAAGAGCGCGCGGCTCCTCAGGATGAGGGGCATCAAGTTCACCCCGCGCCAATCAGCGGCACCGCCTCGTCGCGCTCGAACAGATAGAGCAAGGCGCGCAGCGCGTCGCCGCGCTCGCCCTTCAGCTTCGGATTGTCCTTCATGATGCGCAGCGCTTCGTCGCGCGCTTGCGTGATCAGTTGGGCGTGCACCTCGGAGCGCGCGATGCGGTAGCCGGGCAGGCCGCTTTGCCGGACGCCGAGCACGTCGCCTTCGCCGCGCAGTTTTAGATCTTCCTCGGCGATGCGAAAGCCGTCGGTGGTTTCGCGGATCACTTTCAGCCGCGCCGTGGACATCTCGTTGAGCGGCTCCTTGTAGAGCAGCAGGCAGGTCGAGGCTTCGGAGCCGCGGCCGATCCGGCCGCGCAGCTGATGCAGTTGCGCGAGCCCAAAGCGTTCGGCGTTCTCGATCACCATGATGGTGGCGGCGGGGACATCGACGCCGACCTCGACCACGGTGGTCGCGACCAGCAAGCCGGTTTCGCCTGATGCGAACTGCGCCATGGCGCGGTCCTTGTCGGGCCCTCGCATCTTGCCGTGGACGAGGCCGACCTTGTCGCCAAAGCGCTCGCGCAGGCTTTCGAAGCGCGCTTCGGCGTCGGTGAGATTGACGGTTTCGGATTCCTCCACCAAGGGCACGATCCAGTACACCAGCTTGCCCTTGTCGAGGGCGCGGCCGACGGCGTCGATGACCTCGTTGATGCGGCTGCGCGGCGACCGCGCGGGTATCGATCGGCTGCCGTCCCGCCGGCTTCTCGCGCAATTCCGAGACGTCCATGTCGCCGAAATAAGTCAGCACCAGCGTGCGCGGGATCGGCGTCGCGCTCAGCACCAGCACATCGACGGCTTCGCCCTTGGCGGTCAGCGCCAGCCGCTCGCGCACCCCAAAGCGATGCTGCTCGTCGACCACGGCCAGCGCCAGCGCCTTGAAGATCACGTCGTCCTGGATCAGCGCGTGGGTGCCGACCAGGAAATCGATCTCGCCGGCTTCCAGCCGCGCCAGGATGTCGCGCCGCTCCTTGCCCTTTTCGCGGCCGGTGAGGATGGCGACGCGCAAGCCGGCGCGCTCCGCCAGCGGCGTGATGGTCTTGATGTGCTGGCGCGCCAGGATTTCGGTCGGCGCCATCAGCGCGGCCTGCTTGCCGGCCTCGGTGACGGCGGCGGCGGCGAGCAGCGCCACCACGGTCTTGCCCGATCCGACATCGCCCTGCAGCAGCCGCAGCATGCGGATCGGCTGGCGCAGATCGCTGGTGATGGCGGCGGCCGCCTGTTGCTGCGACGTCGTCAGCGAATAGGGCAGCGCATCGATGATCTTCTTGCGCAGATGGCCGTCGCCGGCATGGCGGTCGCCGGCGGGACGGCGCAACTGCGCGCGCACCAGCGCCAGCGCCAATTGACCGGCGAGCAATTCGTCAAACGCCAGCCGCGACCAGAACGGGCCGTCGGGCAGGATGTCGGTCAGCTCGACCGGCATATGCACGCGGTTCAGCGCTTCGGCGACGTCAGGAAATTTGCAGCGGCGGATCACTTCCGGGCTGATCCATTCGGGCAGCTCCGGGAGCTTTTGCAGCGCCTGGGCGATCGGCGCGGCGCAGCGAGCCCAGCGCCAGGCCTTCGGTCAGCGGATAGACCGGATCAATGCCCGAGAGTTTCGCGAAAGCCGCTTCATCCACGACGTGGTCGGGATGCACGATCTGGGGAATCCCGTCGTACATTTGCAAGGTGCCGGAGACGTAGCGCTTCTCTCCGACCGGCAGCAGTTTTTCGACGTAACCGGGCTTGGCGCGGAAAAATGTCAGCACCACGTCGCCGGTGTCGTCGCTGGCGTAGACGAGGTAGCGGCGCGCGGGAATTGCGCGGCGGAGGCGGCCGGTGGCGGTCGACGGTGACCTCCAGCGTCACCACGGTTCCCTGGCACCGCGTCGCGGATTTTCGGCCGCGCGCGGCGGTCGATCACGCTGGCCGGCAGATGCAGCAGAAGATCGACCAGGCGCGGGGTCTCATCGCGGCCAAGCAGATAGCGGAACAACTTGTCCTGCTTCGGCCCGACGCCGGCGAGGCTCGTGACCGGCGCAAACAAGGGATTGAGCAGAGCAGGGCGCATTGAGAAACCTAAGACCGTTCCTGTTCGTCATGCCCGGCTTTATGCCGGGCATCCACGTCTTTTTTCGACCGAGTAAGACGTGGATGGCCGGGACATAGGCGAGCGGAAGCGACGCCGTCCTTCGGACGGTAAGCCCGGCCATGACGAACGATTTTTATTTCACGCGGAAAAGGCTGACATTGGCCGATCCTATCGCTATATCAACCCCGCCCGGCACGTCCGGGCTTTTGGCGTTCGGATGGGAAATCGGTAATGACGGGATCGACACGATCGAGCGACGGGCTCGATGACAGGCGCAAGCGGCTGTTGTTTCGCTGCTGGCATCGCGGCACCCGCGAAATGGACCTCATCCTCGGCCGCTTTGCCGACGCCGAGATCGCCGGCCTTAGCGATGCCGAACTGGCCGAGCTCGAGCATCTGATCGAGGTGCCCGATCCCGATCTCTATGCCGCGCTGACCGGCGACAGGCCGCTGGCGCCGGAATATGCCAGCGGCGTGTTCGACCGCATCAAGGCGTTCCGGGCCGTGGATTACGACGCATGAAGTCTCCGACACAATCGCCGGCGCAATTGCTGGCGCCCGGCCGCGCGCTGACCTTTGCCAATGTCGCCGAAGGCGCGGAAGGCCTTGTTGTCTCCGACCTGGCGCGGGCGGTGGCGGCGCGGCCGAAACCGCCGGCGGTCAGTCTCGCCGTGGTCTGCCGCGACGGCCCGCGCATGCAGCAACTGGCCCGCGCGCTGGAATTCTTCGCGCCCGATTTGCCGGTCATGCAGTTCCCGGCCTGGGACTGCCAGCCCTACGACCGGGTGTCGCCGCATGGCGGCATCCTGGCGCAACGGCTGACCACGCTGGCGCGGCTGTCGCGCCTGGAGGGCAGCGACAAGCCGCTGATCGTGCTGACCACGGTCAACGCCATCGTGCAGCGGGTGCCGGCGCGCGAAATCATCGCGGCGCAGGCGTTGTCGGTCGCGCCGGGCCATGTCGTGCCGATGGACTCCATCGTCTCGTGGCTGGAGCACAACGGCTACAACCGCTCCTCCACGGTGCGCGAGCCCGGCGAATACGCCGTTCGCGGCGGCATCCTCGACCTGTTTCCGGCCGGGCTCGACCAGCCCGTGCGATTCGATTTCTTCGGCGACAGCCTGGAATCGATCCGCAGTTTCGATGCGGAAACCCAGCGCACGCTGCTGCGACATGCGCTCGCTCGATCTGGTGCCGATCTCGGAATTTCAGCTGGTCACCGAAACCATCCGCCGTTTCCGGATGGGCTATGTCGCGGCGTTCGGCGCGCCGGAGCGCGACGATCCCCTGTATGAGGCGGTCAGCGAAGGCCGCCGCCATCCCGGCATGGAGCATTGGCTGCCGCTGTTCCAGGAGCGGATGGACACGCTGTTCGACTATCTCGGCGACGCGCCGGTCGCGATCGAGCCGCAGAGCGAGGACGCCGCGCGCGAGCGCTTCAAGCAGATCACCGACTACTACGAGGCGCGGCGCGAGGCGCTGGAGCATCCCGGCGGCGGCGCGGTCTACAAGCCGTTGCCGCCGGACCGGCTGTACCTCACCGAAGACGAATGGACCAAACGGCTCGACGAGGCCGCATTGGCGCGGCTGACGCCGTTCGCGGTGCCCGAGGGCAGCGCCGGCGTGGTCGATGCCGGCGCGCGGCAGGGGCGCAACTTTGCGCCGGAACGCGCCGACAGCACGGTCAACGTGTTCGAAGCCGTGGTCGCGCATGTCGCGGGCGTTGCACGCGCAGCGCAAGAAAGTGGTGATCGCGCTGTGGAGCGAAGGCTCGCGCGACCGCATGGGCAGCATGCTGCGGGATCACAAGCTCTACAAGCTCACCAGCGTCAACTCCTGGCGCACGGTGCAGGCGACGCCGCGCAACGAGGCGATGCTGGCGGTGGTCGGCATGGAATCCGGTTTCGAGACCGACCATGTCGCCGTCATCAGCGAGCAGGACATTCTCGGCGACCGGCTGGTGCGGCCGCGCAAGGCCAGCCGCAAGCTCGACAATTTCATCTCCGAGGTCACGAGTCTCGCGGCCGGCGATCTCGTGGTTCATGTCGAGCACGGCATCGGCCGTTTCGTCGGCCTGCAGACGCTCGAAGTATCCGGCGCGCCGCATGACTGCCTCGAGCTGCATTATGCCGCCGAGACAAAGCTGTTTCTGCCGGTCGAGAATATCGAGCTGCTGTCGCGCTACGGCTCCGACCACGCCAATGTCGAACTGGATCGGCTGGGCGGCAGCGGCTGGCAGGCGCGCAAGGCGAAGCTGAAGAACCGCATCCGCGAGATCGCCGGCGAACTGATCAAGATCGCCGCCGAGCGGCATCTGCATGAAGCGCCGAAAATGCCGGTGCAGCCGCATGTCTATGACGAGTTCTGCGCGCGCTTTCCCTATGAGGAAACCGAAGATCAGCAGGCGCCATCAACGCCACCCTGAAGGACCTCGAAAGCGGCCGGCCGATGGACCGGCTGATCTGCGGCGACGTCGGATTCGGCAAGACCGAGGTGGCGCTGCGCGCGACATTTGCGGTCGCGCTCGAGGGCAAGCAGGTCGCCGTGGTGGTGCCGACCACGCTGTTGGCGCGGCAGCACACCAGGACCTTCGCGGAGCGGTTTCGCGGCTTTCCGGTCAATGTCGCGCAGGCCTCGCGCCTGATCGCGACCAAGGAACTGAATCAGGTCAAGAAGAACCTCGCCGACGGCTCCGTCGATATCGTCGTCGGCACCCACGCGCTGCTCGGCAAATCGATCAAGTTCAGGGATCTCGGACTTCTGATCGTCGACGAGGAGCAGCATTTCGGCGTCAGCCACAAGGAACGGCTGAAGCAATTGCGCGCCGAGGTGCATGTGCTGACGCTGAGCGCGACGCCGATACCGCGCACGCTGCAGCTGGCGCTGACGGGCGTGCGCGATCTCTCGATCATTGCCTCGCCGCCGGTCGACCGCCTCGCGGTCCGCACCTTCGTGGCGCCGCACGATCCCCTGATGATCCGCGAGGCGCTGCTGCGCGAACGCTATCGCGGCGGCCAGGCATTCTATGTGGTGCCGCGGATCGAGGATCTCGCCGGGGTCAAGGATTTCCTCGACAAGAACGTGCCGGAGATGAAGGTCGCGGTCGCCCATGGCCAGATGCCGCCGACCGTGATCGAGGACATCATGTCGGCGTTCTATGACGGCAAATACGATATCCTGCTGTCGACCACCATCATCGAATCCGGGCTGGATATTCCGACCGCCAATACGCTGATCGTGCACCGCGCCGACATGTTCGGCCTGGCGCAGCTCTATCAGTTGCGCGGACGGGTGGGGCGCTCGAAGCTGCGCGCCTATTCGCTGTTCACGCTGCCGGCGCAGCAGAAGATCACCGCGCAGGCCGAGCGCCGGCTGAAGGTGCTGCAATCGCTGGAAACGCTGGGCGCCGGATTCCAGCTGGCGTCGCACGATCTGGATATCCGCGGCGCCGGCAATCTGCTCGGCGAAGAGCAATCCGGCCACATCAAGGAAATCGGTTTCGAGCTTTACCAGTCGATGCTGGAGGAGGCGATCCTCAACCTCAAGGCCGGCGTGGTGGAGCCGGCGGCGGACCGCTGGTCGCCGCAGATCACCGTCGGCATGCCCGTGCTGATCCCGGAGGATTACGTCGCCGACCTCTCGGTGCGGCTGTCGCTGTACCGGCGGCTGGCCGATCTCGACACCGACGACGAGATCGACAATTTCGCCGCCGAGCTGCGCGACCGTTTCGGCGTGCTGCCGGACGAGGTGCGCTATCTGTTCAAGATCGCCGCCATCAAGGGCTATTGCCGCCGCGCCAATGTCGAGAAGGTCGATGCCGGGCCGAAGGGCGTGGTGATCACCTTCCGCGACAACAAGTTCGCGCAGCCGGATCGGCTGGTCTACTTCATCCGCCAGCACGGCCAGGCGGCCAAGGTGCGGCCGGACATGAAGGTGGTGTTCCTGCAGGATTGGGAGACGCCGGAGGAGCGGCTGATACGGCACCACCGAAATCCTGCGCCAGCTCGCCAATCTCGCGGAGGACCGCAAGGCGGCGTGAGTTGAATACGGACCTCATCCTGAGGAGCGGCCGTCGGCGCGTCTCGAAGGATGGCCGCGAGTCCGTGTGTTGCCGCCATCCTTCGAGACGCGCGCAAGCGCGCGGCTCCTCAGGATGAGGTCTGAAAACGATTACGACGCCGCGCGCTGGGCTTCCTCGTAGAGCCGCGCCAGCAGCGATTTCGCCGAATCCGACGGCAGCATGTTGGCGACGGTAACGGCCGGCTCCGATCGCGTGTCGCGTTTGCCGTGGCTGGTCTGGCGCATCACGCTGCAAAGCCGCCGCGCGATCATGTGGGCGTTGCGCAGATCGGTCTCGGCGAACACCACGACGACGGAGCCGTCGTTCCTGAACCGCGCCGAAATCCATTTGCCGCATCAGGCGGCTGATAATCCGCGCGCCGTCGCGCTGGGCGCGGGTGTGCGTCCGGATCGAACACAAAGCGGGCCACCGACAATCCGCCGCCGCGCGACAGGGTTTGATAGACCGCAGTGGCGAAGTCGCGGTTGAACGCCGCCAGCGTCAGCAGACCGGTGCGGGCATCGAGCAGGCCGTCGGCATCGATCGAGCGCAGCGTCCGGCTGAGATGCGCCTCGAAGGCGTGCTGGCGGATCAGCGGCAGCGCATTGGCGGCGATGCGTTCGGGATCGCCGGAGATGATTTCGAGGTTCGGCAGATCGTAGGCCGGCGCAAATCCATCCGACGTCACCACGACGGGCAAATTGCGAAACCGCGCATCTTCGGCCAGCACGGTCAGGAACGCATCCACCACGCGGTCGCTAAAGCCTTCGCCGAGCACGATGCCGTCGATGTCGCGGGTATTGAGGTGCTTGGCGGCGGCCTCGATGCTGAGCGCGCCGACGACGCCCATCCGCTCGCCGAACGCCACCGAAAGCGCGGGGTAGGCGGCACCTCGGCCGATCAGCAGCACGGTCGCATCGCGCGCCGGATCGGTTTCCGACAATGATTTTCGCGCCGCCGGGTCGTCGCCGAGCCGGCGCAACACGGTTGAATGCAAGGTCCTGACCCGCAGCGCCGCCCGCAGCCGCGCCGTCAGGCGATCGAAATTGCCGTTGCTTCGCGCCAATGGAATGGCGTTGTCGGGCAACGCTGTGGTGGGATCGACCGCGATCAGCGGCAGATAAGGCAAGCGGGCGGCGATCTGTTTTGCCAGCGCCGCGAAGCCCGGCTCGTCGATCTCGGACATCGCGACCAGCACTGCGGCGGGCTGCAACTGCTCGACCGCGCGCGATGCGTCGGCCCAGGCGGTGTCGATGATCGGAAACATCTTGGCATCGTCAAGCGCGGGCGCGAACGACGGCCGTTCGGCAGTCGAGACGACGATGATCGGGCCTTGCTGGGACATCTGAAACTCGGATACGCGCACGAACTGAACCCGCGAACCCTAGTTTGCCGGCCTTAATGTCGCGTCAACGCAACCGTCGGATTTCGATCAGTTCGGATTTGCCCGATCGCGAAAGGCTTCCACCATCAGCGGGTTAAGCCCGAGTTCGGCCAGCGCCTCGCGGGCGCGGGTATTGTCCTGGGCGCGTCCGGCAAGGCGGTAACCGCTGAGCCGGTCGGGCAACGCCGTCAGCAGCGCGCCCTGGCCAAGCCGCGTCGCCCATTCCTGCAGATCCTGCGACAGGAAGCGGTAGCCGCCGACCGCCATGATGCCGGACGGTGGCGCCGTGATACAGATCGCGCCGGTCGAACGGTCGAGCCGTGCGGCATAATCGGTATCGACATGGTCGCGCGGCGGCTGCGCCACCAGCGAGTCGCTCGGCGGCGAAGGCGGCGCATAGGCCGCCGCAGCCACCATCGGCCCCCGCAAGGCCAGCGTGCCCCGCGGCGTCAGCAGGATTTCACCCGCGATCGACGAACCCGGGACGGCGCGCGGTGCGCCGTGCGGTCCGGGCAGGATCGGTACCGGCGCGCCGTCAGCGGTCCGGCAGGCGCCGAACAATCCGGCTTCACCAAACAGATAGACGTCCGTCAGCGTGGTGTGCGGGGTGGTCCAGAGCGGGCTCGATGCGACCTGCTCCGGGGCGCGCCAAAGCGCGATCATATTGCGCAGCGTCGGCAACTGCTGCGGCATGTCGAACTCGCCCAGTCGCAACGCCAACGGCGCCGGCGCCACCAGCGTGTCGCATTTTTCATCGTTGATTTGTTGTTCGAGCACATCGCCGTCGAACGGATGATGCAGCGCCAGCGTTCCGCCCGACAACAGCCAGATCAGCAACGAAGAGCTCAAGCCTGCGAACGATGACGGCGCGAACGCCGACATCATGCGAGCGCCCTGCGGCACGTCGCTTTCGAGGAAAAGCGCGAGACCGCCGGCGATCATGTTCAGATGCGTGCGCGGCACCGCGCGAAAACCATCCGTTGTCACGTCGAAGGAGATGATCGCCGCCCTGCGGCCATCCTGGGTGACGGCGCGCGCGGTGGTCGATTGGCCCTCCAGCGCAAGGTCGAGCGAGGCCATGCCTTCGGGCAGGTCGCTGCCGAAGCCGCAGACATGGCGGATCGAAAATGCCTCGACCGCGGCGTTCATGGCGAGGTCGGCATGGCTGACGCCGTCGACCTTGCTCATGGTGACAATGGCGCGCGCGCCGGTGCGATTGAGCGCGACCGTCAGTTCCGCCTGCCGCCACAGCAGCGGAAGCAGGGCGACAACCAGCCCGGCGCGATGCGCGGCAAGCACGGTCAGCATGAATTCGACGGTGTTCGGCAGTTGCACCGCGATCACGGAATTGGCGGGCAGGCCGGATTCGATGAAATGCGCCGCCAAGGCGGAGATCGCCCGCTCGGCTTGCGCAAAGGTCAGGCGCTGCGGCGGCTGGCCGGTGATGCGCAGCTTGTTGGCGGGATCGATCAGCGCCGGCGCATCCGGCTGCCGCGCCAGGTTTCGTCGAAACAATCCGTCGAGCGTCGGCGATGGCGTTGGTCTGGCTCACGGGATCACTTCGGTTGTGAAGTATTGGGTTGCGAGGTCGTGGGTGGAGCGGCCGGCTTTTGCCACCACGTTTCCGGGAGATACCCCGTCAATGCAGTGGCCTTAGGCCGTTCTATCCGATTCCAGCGCGCGATCCATTGTTCCCCGACGTTAAACAGAGGAATACCGTAGAAACCCGACATCAGCGCCCGGTCCAGCGCGCGCACCGCGGAAACGAAAACCGGATGCTCGCGTGCCTCCAGCATCGCCGCGATCAGGACGTCGATCGCGGGTTCCTTGGCGCCCATATAGTTACGCGTGCCCTGAAAGTCGGCGGCCTCGCTGCCCCAATAGAACGATTGCTCATTGCCCGGCGACAACGACTGGTCCCAGCGGTTCTGGATCATGTCGAAATCATAGCCGATCCGGCGTTGATCGAATTGAACGGGGTCGACGGCGCGCACCGTTATTTCGATCCCGGCGCGCTTCACGTCGCGCTGGAAGGCCAGCGCGATGCGCTCCTGGTCGCGCGTCGTCGCCATGATTTCGAAGGTGAGGGGAGCCCTGGTCGTAGCGCTGCCGCAACACCGTGCCGTCGAGGTCGTAGCCGGCCTGCGACAACAGATTGAGCGCTGCCCGCAGCGTGGCGCGATCCCGGCCCGAGCCGTCGCTGACGGGAAGCCGATAGCTGCCTTCGAGAATATCGGGAACGATATGTGATGCGAAGGGCTTGAGCAGCGCGCGCTCCCGGTCGTCGGGTGCGCGGCCGTAGGCCGATAGTTCAGATCCGGCGAAGAAACTTGCGGTGCGCGCATAGAGCCCGAAGAAGTAACTGCGGTTGATCCATTCGAAGTCGAACAGCAGCGTCAGCGCCTGGCGCACGCGGATATCGGAAAACACCGGACGCCTTGTGTTGAACACCAGGAATTCCGCGGGCTGCGGCATTCCGGTCTTGATCGCGTCGAGGATCACCTCGCCATTGCGGACCGCTGGAAAATTGTATCCGTCGTGCCAGCGCAGCGGTTCGTTCTCGACGCGAAAATCGTAGAGCCCGCGCTTGAAGGCCTCGAACTGGCCGTTGGCTTCGCGATAGTAATCGAGCCTGATCTCGTCGAAATTCCACAGGCCGCGATTAACCGGCAGATCGCGGCCCCAATAATCCGGATTGCGCGTCAGCGTCACGCTGGCACCCGGCCTGACCGCGCTGACGCGGTAGGGGCCGGAGCCTATCGGCGGCGACATCGAGGTTTCCTCGAACGTCGCGGCATCGACGGCATGTTTTGGCAAGACCGGCATCAGGCCGAGGATCAGCGGCAGCTCGCGGTCATTGGCGCCGCCGAGGTCGAACCGCACAATTCGGGTATCCAGCGCTTCGGCCTTTGCTACTTTGGAATAATACTGGCGATGGTTGGGACGGCCCTTGTCGCGCAGCAGGGCCCACGAAAACAGCACGTCCTCGGCGAGCACGGGTTGGCCGTCCGAAAACCGCGCCTGCGGATCGAGGTGGAAGGTGACATAGCTCCTGGTGTCGTCGGTCTCGACGCTCTTGGCCAACAGGCCGTAGAGCGTGAAGGCCTCGTCATGGCCGCGCGCCAGCAGGCTCTCGATCACAAATCCCCTGACCTGCTGGACGGCGAGACCCCTGACGATCAGGGGATTGAGGCTGTCGAAGGTTCCGAGAATGCCCTGCACCAGCCGTCCGCCTTTCGGCGCATCGGGATTGGCATAGGGCATGTGGGTGAAATCGGCCGGCAGCGCCGGGGCGCCGTGCATGGCGATGGCATGCTTGCCGGCGTCCGCCGCCTGGCAGGCGTCAAATCCGAGCCAGATACCGGCAATCAAAGCAAGGATCGCACGGAGCGGAGGTTCGACGGACAGCCGGAAGCGCACAACGCAGCGCACGGGTTTGATTCGAGATGGCTCACATCGGGGGTTTTACCATAGCGGCCCGATCCGGTCCCGATGCGTGGCCAAGATGCTGGTCGGCATTGATCTTTTCGTCGGCCGCTGTATTGAAGGCGTGCAATTGACCAAGACGGCAAGGCCTGTCACGTATCCGCCTCAATTGGCAAGGAGACAGCCGCCCAACGGCTAGGTGTCGGTGCCTGCAGTGTTTTTCGGGCGCTCCCGTTCAGAAAGGGTTTTCCGCAATGAATTTCCGTATCTTGGCCGCGTCGGTCTGGCCGCGTGGGCGAATTTTCGCCTTGTTGGCGGCAACGGCACTGACCGCCTCGTTGCTGGCACCCGAAGCGTGGGCCCAGGCTCCGGCTCCAGCCCCCGGCGCACCGGCAGCGGCGCCGAAGGCCGCCGAAGGCGGCTCCGAAGGCTGCGCCGAAAGCCACGCCGTCACCCGCGCCGGCCGCTCAGGCCCCCCCGGCAGGAGCCCCCGCAGCGGGCGCCCAGCCGGCCGCGGATCAGGTTCAGCTGATCTACGCGCCGTGGACCAAATTCTGTCTGAAGGGCCAGGAAGCCGGCGCCAAGCAGGTCTGCTTCACCGGCAAGGACGGACGTATCGAATCCGGCCAGCCGGTCATCGCCGCCGTCATCATCGAGCCGGAAGGCGAGCCGAAGAAGATCCTGCGCGTCACCCTGCCGCTCGGCATGCAGCTCGTGCACGGCACCCGCGTGATCGTCGACAGCAACGCCCCGGCGCAGAGCCCGTACGTGATCTGCTTCCAGAACGGCTGCATGTCGGACTATGACGTGACCCCGGAACTGCTCGCCAGCATGAAGAAGGGCCAGAATCTGGTGGTCCAGGCGATC
The DNA here is from genome assembly GCA_963742695.1 of uncultured Alphaproteobacteria bacterium. Taxonomy (GTDB): domain Bacteria; phylum Pseudomonadota; class Alphaproteobacteria; order Rhizobiales; family Xanthobacteraceae; genus Bradyrhizobium. The sequence continues at coordinate 82,183 of CAVUNF010000025.1, read as the reverse complement.
AACTCCAACGGCGCGCCGCTGACGCTGCCGCTGCCGCTCGCCGAATTCGCCAAGGCCTATGACGGCCCGCCGACCGACCCGAAGGAATTCGAGCAGACCCAGAAGAAGCTGCAGGAAGAATTGCAGAAGCGCGCCGAGGAAGCCCGCAAGAAGCTCGAGGCCAACCCGCCCGCCGGCACGCCGGCGGCGAATCCGGCCGCGAAGTAAGATCGCTTTGAATGCTGCGAAAAAGGCGCCCGGATGGGGCGCCTTTTTTATTAAGAAAGCCGTCATCCTGAGGTGCGAGCCCCTTGGCGAGCCTCGAAGGATCACTGAGCAAGTGGCCATCCTTCGAGGCGCGCAAGCGCGCGCACCTCCAGCGGTAACGGCGAAGCCGTTACGCAGGGATGACGCCGTTAAGAAATGTTAATTCAGCGACGGATTGCGCGGGCGATAGCCGCCCGATTTGTCCTTCACGAAAATCTCGGCGACCTGCGAATGGCGGATCGGCTCGCCCGACTTGTCGGGCAACAGATTTTGCTCGGAGACGTAGGCGACGTATTCGGATTCCGAGTTTTCCGCGAGCAGATGATAGAACGGCTGATCCTTGTGGGGCCGGACCTCCTCGGGGATCGACAACCACCATTCCTCGGTATTGTTGAAGATCGGATCGATATCGAAAATCACGCCCCGGAACGAAAAGATCCGGTGACGGACGATCTGTCCGATTTGGAATTTGGCGGTACGCGCTTTTATCATATGTCGTCGAATAGACCATGATTGTGGCCGATGCTAGAGGCAAACCGCTGATTTAGACCTTTGCGATACCGGTCCATCCACCTCCCCAGCGGGGGCCCACGATGAAGAAAAGACGCATTCCCCCATGGTCGACATTCTCAATTTGGCGCTCCCGTATTTCGGCCTGATCTTCATCGGTTTCGCCTGCGGCAAGACCAAGGGCCTGCCGGAGCAGGGCCTGGCCTGGATGAATTTCTTCCTGCTCTATGTTTCGTTGCCGGCCCTGTTGTTCGGGATCATGGCGAAGACGCCGTTTGCGGAACTCAACAACCCGCCATTCCTGATTGCGAGCACGCTCGGCACCGTCTGCGCCTTCGTCATCGCCATGCTGACGGGCCGGCTGTTCGGGCGGCTGTCATTTCGCGAGATGACGCTGGCGGGGCTTTCCGGCGGCTATGGCAATATCGGCTATATGGGGCCGGGCCTCGCACTGGCCGTGCTCGGCACCAAGGCCGCGGCGCCCACCGCGTTGATCTTCTGCTGCGACAGCATCTTTCTGTTTTCGATCGTGCCGCTGTTGATCGCGCTCACCGATCGGGAGCACCAATCGCTGTTGCGCACGCTCGGCCTGGTGGCCCGGCAGATCGTCCTGAATCCGCTGATCATGTCGGCGGCCGCCGGCGCGCTGGCCGCGGGGCTGCACTGGCGCCCGCCGGTTGCGATCGACAATACGCTGTTGTTTCTGCAGAACGCCGCGGCGCCGGTGGCGCTGTTCGTGCTCGGCGTCACGGTCGCACTGCGCCCGTTCGGCCGCATGCCCTGGGAGGTGCCGGTGTCATCGCGGTAAAGCTGCTGATCCATCCGGTGATCGTGTTCGGATTGATGCTGCTGTTCGGGCCGTTCGCGCAGCCTTGGGCAGCTACCGCAGTGCTGATGGCAGCGCTGCCGCCGGCGCTCAGCGTGTTCGTGATCGCCCGGCAGCACGACACCTGGGTCGAGCCCGCGTCGGTTGCCGTGCTGATTGGAACATTCGCTTCCGTGATCACGCTCACCAGCGTGATGTGGCTCATTCAGAGCGGCCGGCTGGTGTTTCCGTGAATCATGTGGCGCGGTGCGTCCGCCGCCAGGACGGCGCAAGGCCCTCGCGCATGGCCAGTCGGCGCAGCGGTCCGAACGAACCGATCAGCCCCAGGCCGGCGGCGCGCAGCGACTGCATCGGCAGCAAATCGCTGAGCAGGGAGCGGTTGGCGATGTCGATGGCGAAGGTCCGGCTGGCGACATCGGCGCGCCGCGCGGACGCATAACGGTCCAGCACATGTGCTGTGCCGGGGTCCTGGCCCGACAGCATGGCGTCGCGCACGATGTCGGCGATATCGGCGGCATCGCGCAGGCCCATGTTGAGGCCCTGCGCGCCGATCGGCGGCACCACATGGGCTGCCTCGCCGATCAGCGCGATGCGATGGCGCGCCAATTGCCGGGGCTGTTCGATCGCCAGCGGAAACAGATGGCGTCCCGGTTCGATATTGATGCGGCCGAGAATGGAATGCGATTGCTTTTCGATAGCCTCGGACAGTTCGTCGTCGCTGAGCGCCATCAGCCGCGCAGCTTCCTTCGGCGCCGAAACCCACACCACGCTGCAACGATTGCCGGGCAGCGGCACGAACACGCATGGACCTTGCGGGGTATGAAACTCCGTCGAGATATTCTGGTGCGGCCGCGTGTGGCTGATGTTGCAAGTCAGCGCGGCCTGATGGAGGTCGCGGCGCTTGACCGCAATGCCGGCGGCATCGCGACAGAGCGATTGCCGGCCGTCCGCGCCGACCACAAGGCGGGCGGACAGCGATTTTCCGTTTCCGGTGCGGATCGCGACCTCGGCATCGTCAGGGCTGATCGTAGCAGCCTCATCGTCGAACCGCGTCAGGCCGGACAATTCGGCAGCGCGCTGTTCCAGTGCCGATGTCAGCGTGCGGTTGTCGATATTGTAGCCGAACGCGTCGAGGCCGATTTCGTCGGACGAGAACCGCACTTCGGGGGCGCGGATCAGGCGGCCGGTATCGTCCACCAGGCGCATCGCCTGCAATGGCGCCGCCTTGTCCGCACAGTGCTGCCAGACCTCCAGCTGCTGCAGCAGCTCGACGGAGCCGCCGAGCAGCGCGGTGGTGCGATTATCCGAATAGGGCGCGCGGCGCGCGATCAGGGCGGTATTGGCGCCGGCCTGCGTCAGTGCGATCGCCGCGACAAGTCCCGCGGGGCCGCCGCCGATCACGACGACGTCATATATGACCGAACCATCATTCATGGCGGAACACTCGACTTTCCCCGCGGCAATTTCAAGTCTGAACAACGATGTAGATGTTCCCCGATTTTTGCGCGGCTGAACGCCGCAAGCGCGGATGTACAAATCGAAGCGATTCCTGATAGCACTGTCGGGCAAATGGACCAGTCCAGCCAGCAGGTTTCTTCGTCAGCTTCGCCGAGAGCGCGCGCCGCGGCATTTTCCGTGCATGTTTTTACCGCGTTGGGCGCGGGCGTCGGGTTGATCGCGCTGCTGGAGGCGGTGCGCGAGCACTGGGCGGCGATGTTTTGCTGGCTCGGGGTTGCGCTGCTGATCGACGCGCTCGACGGCCCACTGGCGCGGCGGCTGGACGTCGCGCGCGTGCAGCCGGACTGGTCGGGCGACGTGCTCGATCTCGTGGTCGATTTTGTCACCTACGTCTTCGTGCCGGCCTACGCAATCACCGCGAGCGGCCTGCTGCTGCCGCTGGCGGCGCCGATTCTGGGCGTAGGCATCGTGGTCACCAGCGCGCTGTATTTCGCGGATCGCCGCATGAAAACCGACGACAATCATTTTCGCGGATTTCCGGCGCTGTGGAACGCGGTGGCGTTCTATCTGTTTCTGCTGCATCCGCCGCCGGCGCTGTCGAGCCTCATGGTCGCCATTTTGATTGTACTGACGTTCGTGCCGTTCAATGTGATCCACCCGGTCCGCGTCGAGCGCTGGCGTTGGCTCACATTATCGTTATGCGCGGTGTGGGCGGTGCTCGCCGCCATTGCATTGGCTGGCGATTTCAACGTCGGTGCGCCGGTGACGATAGGGCTTTGTGCAATTGCTGCCTATGTCGTCGCAAGTGACGCCGCTTTCCGCTTCGTGAGATCGTTCAAGACATGATGGAATTGCTGACCAGCCCCGAAGCATGGGCGGCGCTGTTGACCCTGACTGCGCTGGAAGTCGTCCTCGGCATCGACAACGTGATCTTCTTGTCGGTGATCGTGTCGCGCATCCCCGAGGAACAGGCGAAGCGGGCGCGGCAAATCGGACTGGCGCTGGCGCTGCTGTTTCGGCTGCTGTTGCTGAGCGTGCTGTTTTGGCTGATCGGCCTGACAGAGCCGGTTTTCAACGCCAAGGGCCTCGCATTTTCGTGGCGCGACATCATCCTGATCGGCGGCGGACTATTCCTGATCGGCAAGGCGACCCATGAAATCCACGCCGAAGTGGAAGCGCGCGAGGAGCACCCCGACGACAAGCCGGCGGCCCGTGCGTTCTTCTGGGTAATCATCCAGATCATTGTCGTCGATTTGGTGTTCTCGCTGGATTCGATCATCACCGCGATCGGGATGGTGAAGGAAATCGAAATCATGGTCGCGGCCGTCATCATCGCCATCGTGATCATGTACGTCTCCTCCGGTCCGGTCGCGAAATTCGTGGCGGAGCACCCCACCACCAAGATGCTGGCGCTCGCATTCCTGGTGCTGATCGGGATTGCGCTGGTGGCTGACGGAATGAAGTTCCACATTCCGCGCGGCTACATCTATTTCGCCATCGCATTTTCGGCGGCGGTCGAATTCTTCAATGTGCTGGCGAAGCGTCGACGCAAGAAGCTGGGAATGGTCGCCAACGCCCGGCCGCCTCGTCGCCGTTGACAACGCGGCGTCGATGGCTTTCGCTGATTCAAGGAAGGATTTCAGGAGGAACCGCAATGCCCAAGGCCGTGCGCGTACACAAGGTGGGTGGTCCGGAAGCCCTGGTTTACGAAGCCGTCGACGTGCCGGCACCCGGTCCCGGCGAGGTTCGCATCCGCCAGCATGCCGTCGGCCTGAACTTCATCGACGTCTATTACCGCACCGGCCTGTACAAGGCGCCGGGGCTGCCGTTCATCGCCGGCAATGAAGCGGCCGGCGAAGTTCTCGCCGTTGGGCCGGGTGTCACCAACTTTCACCCCGGCGACCGCGTCGCGTACTATCACAATCTCGGCGCCTACGCCTCGGAGCGGACCATCCCCTGGGAGAAACTCGTCAAGCTGCCCGACCACATCACCTATGAGCAGGGCGCCGTGCTGATGCTGAAGGGGCTGACGGTCTGGTATCTGCTGCACAAGACCTTCAAGGTCGAGCCCGGACATCGGGTGCTGATCCACGCGGCGGCAGGCGGCATCGGTTTGCTCGCGTGCCAGTGGGCCAAGGCGCTGGGCGCGCATGTCATCGGCACCGCCGGTACCAGGGCGAAGGCCGACCTCGCGCTCGCCAATGGCTGCGACCACGTCATTCTCTATAACGACGAGGATTTCGTCGCGCGCGTCAAGCAGATCAGCCGCAACGAATTGTGCGACGTGGTCTATGACGGCGTCGGCAAGACCACGTTTCCGGGTTCGCTGTCCTGCATCAAGCCGCGCGGCCTGTTCGTGAGTTTCGGCAACGCCTCGGGTCCGGTGCCGCCATTCTCGATCGCCGAACTCAACAATCATGGCTCGCTGTTTGCGACCCGGCCCAAACTCAACGACTACATCGGCAAGCGCTCGGAATTGCTGGAAGGCGCCGACACGCTGTTTGCCGCCGTCATCAACGGCAAACTGCACGTTCCCATCAACCATGCCTACGCGCTGAAGGATGCCGCCCGGGCGCACATCGATCTCGAGGGCAGGGCGACGACGGGTGCCACGATCATGCGGCCGTAGGTTTATCCTACCTTCGTTATCCAGACTGATATTCGACGTCGTCATGCCCGGCCTTGTGCCGGGCATCCACGTCTTTTCTTTCTGTTGCAGCAAAGGAAGTCGTGGATGGCCGGGACAAGCCCGGCCATGACGAGATGCAGAGGTTGAATTACGCCACCCTTCGTGCCGCGCCCATCCTTGCCAGGATCGCATCCAGGCAATCGATCATCGCCGACACCTCGCCCCGCGTGACGTTGAGCGCCGGCATGAAACGCAGCGCGTCCGGTTGCGGCGAGTTGAGCAGCACGCCGTCTGCCAGCGCCTCCGCCACGATCGAGGCGCCGATCGGATGCTTGAGATCGAGCGCCAGCAGCAACCCCCGGCCGCGGACTTCGCCAAGGCCGTGCCGGGCCGAAATCCGCTGCAGCTCGCTTTCCAGAAACAGGCCGGTATCGCCCGCCGACTTCAGGAACTCGGGATTGGTCACCTGCGCCATGACGGCGAGGCCGGCCGCGCACATCACGGGGTTGCCGTTGAACGTGCCGCCCTGGTCGCCATGCACGAAACAGGAAGCTGTTTTGGTGGCCAGCAACGCGCCCAGCGGCACGCCGCCGCCGATGCCCTTGCCGAGCGTCATGATGTCGGGCTCGATGCCGGCGTGCTCGTAGTGGAACAGTTTTCCGGTGCGGCCGATGCCGGTCTGGATCTCGTCGAAGATCAGCAGCAGGCCGTGCGCTTTGGTCAGCGCCCGCAGATCCCTGAGGAACTGATCCGTCGCCGGCCAGACGCCGGCTTCGCCCTGGATCGGTTCGATGATCACGCCGATGGTTTTGTCTGATATCAGCCGCTTGACCGATTCGAGGTCGTTCAGCTTCGCCTTGGGAAAGCCAGGCACCTTGGGTTCGAACAACGGCTCAAAGGCCTTCTTGCCGGACAGCGACATCGTCGCCAGCGTGCGGCCGTGAAACGCACCTTCGAACGCGATGATCTCGTAGGCGCCGTTCTTGTGCAGGGCACCGTATTTGCGGGCGAGCTTGATCGCGCCTTCGTTGGCTTCCGCCCCCGAATTGGTGAAGAACACCTCGTCGAAGCAACTGTGTTCGACCAATGTCTTGGCCAGCTTGAGGCTCGGGCCGTTGTAGAACGCCGGGCTCGGCGTCAGCAGCAGTTTGGCCTGCGCGGCCAGCGCTTCCACCACGGCGGGCGGCGAATGGCCGAGGCAATTGACCGCCCAGCCCTGGATGAAGTCGAGATAGCGCTTGCCGTTGTCGTCCCACAGAAACGAGCCTTCGCCGCGCACGAACACGGTCGGCGGCCGGGAAGTAATTTCCATCAATGCGTCGAACGGATGTGTGGCAATGGTCATGTCAAAACTCCCTTTGGTGCGTTGGGGTGCAAAGCGGGCTGAAACGCAAGAAGGCCGCACTTTGCGGGTGCGGCCTTCTCGAAACGTTGCTGATTTATCTGTTCAGCTCTGTCGTCGGACACGGCGCAACCCATCATCGTCGCAGGAGCGGCGACGGAAAGTGGTGCGGCGGATGGTCCGGTTCAGGTTCATGGCGCACGGCCATACAGCCGAACGGTCGATGCTGTCAAGCGAGTTGGGTCAGAATCCCGCGACGCTGCCGTGCAGGTCGTACTGATCGGCGCGCTCGATCTTGGCGGTGACGATCTCGCCGACCTTGAGCGGACGCCGGCTCGAGAGATAGACGGCGCCGTCGATTTCGGGCGCGTCGGCTTTGGAGCGGCCCTTTGAAACGGTCGGACCGACTTCGTCGATGATTACCTGCTGCCTGCTGCCGACCTTGCGCTTGAGGCGGCGCGCGGAAATCTTCTGCTGCCGCGCCATCAGCGCATTCCAGCGCTCCTGCTTGAGCTCTGGCGGCACGTGAGCGCCGAGTGCGTTCGAGGTGGCGCCGGCGACCGGCTCATATTTGAAGCAACCGACGCGATCGATCTCAGCTTCTTCCAGCCAATCGAGCAGATAGGCAAAGTCGGAATTGGTTTCGCCGGGAAAACCGACGATGAAAGTGGAGCGCAGCGTCAGTTCGGGGCATTGCTCGCGCCATTGCTTGATCCGCGCCAGCGTCTTCTCCTGCGCCGCCGGACGCTTCATGGCCTTGAGGATTTCCGGACTGGCATGCTGAAAGGGAATGTCGAGATACGGCAAAACCTTGCCCTCCGTCATCAGACCGATGACCTCATCGACATGCGGGTAGGGATAAACATATTGCAGACGAACCCAGGCACCGAGTTCGCCGAGTTCCTTTGCGAGGTCGAAGAACTTGGCGCGGACCTGGCGATCCCTCCAGGGGCTTTCAGCATATTTCACATCGACGCCGTAAGCGGAGGTGTCCTGCGAAATGACAAGCAGTTCCTTGACGCCGGCGGTGACCAGTTTTTCCGCCTCGCGCAGCACCTCGCCGGCCGGCCGCGACACCAGATCGCCGCGCAGTTTCGGGATGATGCAGAAGCTGCAGCGATTGTTGCAGCCTTCGGAAATCTTCAGGTACGCGTAGTGCCGCGGCGTCAGCTTGATACCCTGCGGCGGCACCAGATCGAGGTGCGGATTATGCACCGGCGGCAGCGCGCGATGCACCGCATCGAGCACGCTTTCGTATTGTTGCGGTCCCGTGATCGACAGCACGCCGGGATAGGCCGCCTCGATCTGCTCGGGCTCGGCGCCCATGCAGCCGGTGACGATGACCTTGCCGTTCTGGGCCATGGCTTCGCCGATGGCGCCGAGCGATTCCTGCTTGGCGCTGTCGAGGAAGCCGCAGGTGTTGACGATGACGATGTCGGCGCCGTCATGCTTGCGCGCCAGCTCATAGCCCTCGGCGCGCAGCCGGGTGATGATCCGCTCGGAATCCACCAGCGCCTTGGGGCAACCCAAGGAAACAAAGCTGACTTTGGGCGCGGCGGCCTGCTGCATGTCGGTCTGATCTGCCTGATTGATGGGCTGGAGCTAGTCCCAATTGCTCATAATTACAAGGCTTTGAGCCAGCCTCTAGCGTGGTAAGAGATGTTTTGCCGGAATGCGAGTGATCGATGGGCGAGCAGCCTCCCAAAATCGTCATTGTCGATGAAAGCCCGATCCGTGCCGCCATCCTCGAGGAGGGGCTGCGGGAAGCGGGCTTTACCGGCGTGACCCACATCAGCGAGATGCAGAATCTGCTGGCGCGGATCTACTCGCTCGACCCAGATGTGATCCTGATCGATCTGGAAAACCCCAGCCGCGACGTGCTGGAGCAGATGTTCCAGGTCAGCCGCGCGGTGCGCCGACCGATCGCGATGTTCGTCGACCAGAGCGACTCGGCCTCGATCCAGGCCTCCGTCGACGCCGGCGTCTCGGCCTATATCGTCGACGGGCTGAAGAAAGAGCGCATCAAGCCGATCCTCGACCTCTGCATTTCCAGGTTCAACGCATTTTCGAAGCTGCAGAACGAGCTCGACCGCGCCAAATCCGCGCTCGAAGACCGCAAGGTGATCGATCGCGCCAAGGGCATCCTGATGAAACTGAAAGGCCTGACCGAAGAGGAGGCCTATGTATTGCTGCGCTCCACCGCGATGCGCGAGAAAAAGAAGATCGGCGAGATCGCACAGTCGATCCTGACCGCCTCGGAGTTGCTGAAATGACCGTACCGCTTCGCATAGGATTCATTCCGCTGGTCGATGCCGCCGCCTTGATCGTCGCGGTCGACAAGGGATTTGCCGCTGCCGAAGGGCTCGATGTCACCCTGGTGCGGGAAGTGTCGTGGTCGAACGTCCGCGACAAGCTCAATATCGGCCTGTTCGACGCCGCGCATTTGCTGGCGCCGGTCGCGATCGCCTCGAGCCTCGGGCTAGGACACGTCAAGCTGCCGATCGCAGCCCCCTTCAATCTCGGCCTCAACGGCAATGCCATCACGGTGTCGCCGGCGCTGCATGGCGCAATCATCGCGGAACTCGACGGCGACCGTTTCGATCCCATGGCGACCGCGCTGGCGCTGGCGCGCGTCGTCGCCAAACGCCGCAAGAGCGGCGCCGAGCCGCTGACCTTCGGCATGACCTTTCCGTTTTCCACCCACAATTACCAACTGCGGTTCTGGATGGCGGCCGGCGGCGTCGATCCCGACGAGGACGTGCGTCTGGTGGTGCTGCCGCCGCCCTACATGGTGGACAGCCTCGCCAACGGTCATGTCGACGCGTTTTGCGTCGGCGCGCCCTGGAACTCGGTCGCGGTCGATCTCGGCGTCGGCCACATCCTGCATTTCGTCTCCGATATCCTGGTCCGTGCGGTCGAGAAGGTGCTGGCGGTGCGGCAGGACTGGTCGGACAAAAATCCCGACACCGTGGCCGCGCTGGTGCGGGCCGCATCCCGCGCCGCCGAGTTCATCGAACAGCCGGAAAATCGGGCCGAAGCGGCGCGCATTCTCGGCGCGCCGGAGCGCATCGGTGTCGATGCCGAAGTGGTGCTGCGGACGCTCGATGGCCGTCTCAAGATTTCGCCCGACGGCAGCAAGCGGGAAAGCAGCCGCTATCTGCTGGTGGGGCGCGAGGGCGCGGCGCGGCCCGATCCCGTGCAGGCCGCCTGGCTTTACGCGCAGATGGTTCGCTGGGGTCAGGCTCCGGTCAGCCCTGAGGCCCTCAAGACCGCCATGGCGGTGTTCAGGCCGGACCTCTTTGACGCAGCGCTCGGGCGCCAACCGAGCCCGTCAGACGTATCGGGCGCCATCGGCGCCTTCGCAGGTCCAGCGTTCGACGCCAACGACATTGCCGGACATCTGGCGGCGTTCGAGATCGCACGCCTGAAATCCTGATCCGAAGCGTCTGGATCAATCCTAGGGCAGTTGAGGCGGCAGGCTAATTTTTAGGCTGGCTGCCCGAAATGTGCGGCGGCGGCTGCCGTCACGATTTCCGCACCGTCTCCTAACCATATGATTTAACGCGTGATTTTATGCAACTCGGGATGGCACGCAACTTGAATGTTGCAGTGCGGCCAGCCGTCACAGATGCCGTTGGCCTATGTCCAAGATGGATTTCCGCAGCAACGAGGCTGATCGGACCGCTTCTTTGGAATTGACCCGGTACGCCGGTCCGGTTCCGGCGCGGTCACAGTCCGTTTCCCGTTGACGCCACCAATTGTGGCCGCAGGAGCTTCGTCGCGCGCTATGAAAATCGAAACGCTCTCAGTCGACTTTACCGACGAGCAGAAACGCTACCTCGAAGGATTTACCACGGGCCTGCAGATCAGCCGGGTCGGGCGTGGTTTCGGCGGGCCTGCCGCCGGCAAATCAAGCGCGGAGCCGTCCGGACCTGAAGCATCGCACCTCAAGGCGCAGGACCGCACCACCGCGTCGGGCAAGAAGCTGGTCGACCAGGAAAAGTGGAAGCGCGAGGAGCATCCGTTCGACGCCTATCCGCGGCTGAAGCAACAGGCGCTGGTCGATGCGCGGCCGTCGCCGGCGGACAATTTTCGCTGGCGCTATTACGGCCTGTTCTATGTCGGGCCGACGCAGGATTCCTACATGTGCCGGTTGCGGATTCCCAACGGCATCATGAAGCACTGGCAGCTGGCGGGGTTTGCCGATCTGATCGAACCTCTGTGCGGGCCGTTCGCCAACGTCACCACCCGCGCCAACCTTCAGGTGCGCGAAATTCCGCCGAGGAATGCGGTCGCCTTGATCGAGGGTATTCAGGATCTCGGCCTGTGCTCGCGCGGTTCCGGCGCCGACAACATCCGCAACGTCACGGGCACACCGACCGCAGGCATCGACCCGCAGGAGATCCTGGATACGCGCGAATATGCGCGGGAGTGGCACTATCACATTCTCAACGACCGTTCGCTGACCGGCCTGCCGCGCAAATTCAATGTCGCCTTCGACGGCGCCGGCAAGATCGCGGTGCTCGAAGACACCAACGACATCGCGTTCGCAGCCGTCGAGGTCAAAGACGGCTTCGACGTCGAGCCCGGCATCTGGTTTCGACTGGGGATCGGCGGCATCACCGGCCACAGGGATTTCGCCAAGGAGACCGGCATCATTGTCAGGCCGGCGGACGCGACCAAGGTGGCCGACGCCATCGTCCGCGTCTTCATCGATCTCGGCGACCGCACCAACCGCCTCAAGGCGCGCCTGAAATACGTCATCGACGGCATGGGCATGGAGAAATTCCTCCTGCTGGTCGAGCAAAAACTCGGTCACGCCTTTACCCGCGTGCCGCCGGAGGCGCTTGCGCCGCGGCCCGCCTTCGACCGCACGGCGCATATCGGCGTCCACCAGCAGAAGCAGGCCGGGCTGAACTGGATCGGTGTCGCATTGCCATTGGGCATGGTGACCTGCGAGCAGATGAGGGGCCTCGCCAAAATCGCAGCTGATCTCGGCGACGGCGAAATCCGCCTCACGGTTTGGCAGAACCTGCTGATATCGGGCGTGCCCGACGACAAGGTGGCGCTGGCCACGGCCGCGATCGAGGCGATTGGCCTTGCGATCAAAACCTCCGAACTCCGCGCCGGGCTGATTGCCTGCACCGGCCGCGCCGGCTGCAAGTTCGGCAACGCCGACACCAAGCACACCGCAGCCAGGATCGCCGACTGGTGCGACCCGCGGGTGCCGATCGAGACGCCGATCAACATCCATCTCACCGGCTGCCACCATTCCTGCGCGCAACATTACATCAGCGATATCGGCATGGTCGGCGCGCGTATCGCGGTCGGCGACAGCGATGACACCGTCGATGGCTTTCATGTCTTCACCGGCGGCGGCTTCGGTCCCGACGCCGATGTCGGGCAGGAGGTGTTTCACGACGTCACCGCAGAGGATGCACCTGTTTATGTGGAGCGGCTGCTGAAGGCCTATGTCTCCAACCGCACATCGCCGGATGAAACGTTCCTGACCTTCGCGCGCCGCCACGATGGCGAAACGCTGCGAAAATTGGCGGACGCGGAGGTTTCCTCATGAACCAGATGACACCGCCTCCGAAGGTCGAAGTGATCCCTGCGAGTGCGCCGTTTTCCGAGGCGCAGCGCTCCTGGCTGAACGGCTTCTTTGCCGGACTTTTGTCGTCGGACGGCTCAACCGCGTTGTCGGGAGAGCAGGGCGCCGCGGTATTGCAGGGACCGGCAGGCGATGCCGATGACGGCGAAGCGCCCTGGCATGACCAGACCATGCCGATCGCGGACCGCATGAAGCTCGCCGAAGGCCGTCCGTTGCGAAGGCGGATGATGGCGGCGATGGCGCAGCAGGATTGCGGCCAGTGCGGCTACAATTGCAACGACTATTCCGACGCGATCGCCAACAAGGCCGAAGCGCGCCTCAATCTGTGCGTGCCCGGCGGCAAGGAAACCGCCCGGATGCTGAAGGCGCTGAACGAGGAGCTGGAAAAGGCGCCGGCGGCTCGGCAACGGCAGCCGCGCCCGCCGCAGCGGCGCCGGCCGTCACCGCGGAGCCGGGGCGTTCGCGCGACAATCCGGTGGCGGCGACCTTCGTGTCGCGCCGCCTCCTGAACAAGGCCGGTTCGGAAAAGGAAACCTGGCACATCGATTTCGATCTCAGCGGCGCCGGCCTCGACTATGTCGTCGGCGATTCCTTCGGCATCTTCGCCCGCAACGATCTTGGCCAGGTCGACCAGATCATCGCCTTGCTGGGCGCGTCGCATACCACGAAGGTGAGAGGCAAGACGCTGCGCGAAGTGCTGATCGACGAGGTTTCGTTGGCGCCGGCGCCGGACACGCTGTTCGAACTGCTGTCGTTCATTACCGGCGGCGCGCAACGCGAGAAAGCTCGCTCGCTGGCGCAGGGCGAAGACCCCGATGGCGACGCCGCGACGCTGGATGTGATGGCGGCGCTGCAAAAATTCTCCGGCGTGCGGCCGCATCCCGAAGCCTTCGTCGAAGCGCTGGAACCGCTGCAGCCGCGGCTTTATTCGATCTCCTCGTCGCACAATGCGACGCCCGGAAAACTGTCGCTGACGGTGGACTGCGTGCGCTACGTCATCGGCAAGCGCAAGCGTCTGGGACTGGCGTCGACATTCCTTGCCGAGCGCATCCAGCCCGGCGACGAGCTCAAGGTCTATGTGCAGAAGGCGCACGGCTTCGCGCTGCCGCAGGATCCGAAGGTGCCGATCATCATGATCGGGCCGGGCACCGGCGTGGCGCCGTTCCGCGCCTTCCTGCTCGACCGCAAGGCCACCGGCGCGCCCGGCAAGAACTGGCTGTTCTTCGGTCATCAGCGCAGCAGTTGCGATTTCTTCTATTCCGACGAACTGAACGCGATGAAAACCTCGGGTCTGTTGACGCGGATGTCGCTGGCGTGGTCGCGCGACGGCGACAAGAAGTTCTATGTGCAGGACCGCATGCGCGAAGTCGGCCGCGAATTGTGGACGTGGCTGGCGGAAGGCGCGAACATCTATGTCTGCGGCGACGCCAAGCGGATGGCGAAAGACGTCGAACGCGCGCTGGTCGATATCGTCGCGCAATTCGGCGCGCGCTCGACCGATGAGGCGGTCGCCTTCGTCGGGGAACTCAAGAAGAAGGGCCGGTTCCAGCAGGACGTCTACTGATTCCGGTTCCAATCCCGTCAAATGTTAACGAATAAAATTCTCGCGGGAATCCATTGCAGAGAATTTTTCACTGCAATCGAGTCCGGCACGGGCATTCGTATCGCTATTTTTCGGGTCGTCTTGCATCGCGCCGCGATCGGTATTCCATTATGCCGCACAATGGGGCGTTGGAGATCGACCATGCGCGAATTATCGGCGGAAGCCCGCCTGCACCTTTATGCGCGCTCGCTGTCCCGGCAAACGGGCAACGGCTTTCATATGGCAGCGCTCTACGGCTCGCTTGCGGTGATTGCCGCCGTCGTGTTCGGCACGCTGTCGGTTCACCCGTTTTAGGTGTGACGGCTAACGCGCCGTCTTGAACGGCGCCACTTCGATCCCGGCATCCTTCAACGCTTTGCGGATCCCGCGCGCGATATCGGCCGCACCCGGCGTGTCGCCGTGAATGCACACGGTATCGGTGCGCATTTTGATCATCTTGCCCGTGACCGACACCACGCCGCCATCCTGCACCATGCGCACCACGCGGTCAGCGATTTCGCCGGCATCGTGCAGCACCGCGCCGGGCTTGCGGCGCGACACCAGCGAACCATTATCTTCATAGGCGCGGTCGGCGAACACCTCGTGCACCATCGGCAGATTGGCGGCTTCGCCCGCCTGCACCAGCGTCGAATTGGCGAGCACCACAAAAATCAAGTTGGGATCGACCGCCTTGATCGCCGACGCGATGGCCTTTGCGGTCGCCGCGTCCTCGCAGGCGACGTTCGATAGCGCGCCATGCGCCTTGACGTGGGTCACCTTGTGGCCGGCCGCGGTCGCGATCGCCTGCAACGCGCCGATCTGGTAGGCGACCAGGTTTTCGATCTCCGATGATTTCATGCCCGGAAACGGCCGGCGGCCAAAGCCGTGCAGGTCGCGGTAACCGGGATGCGCGCCGATGCTGACGCCGCGCGCCTTCGCCAGATCCACCGTCCTGCGCATGATGTCGGCATCGCCGGCGTGAAAGCCGCAGGCGATGTTGACCGAGGTGGCGAGCTCGATCATGGCGGCATCATTGCCCATTTCCCATGCCCCAAAGCCTTCGCCGAGATCGCAATTGAGATCGATTGTCGTCATGGTTGTGTCCGCTTGGTGAGAGTGGATCCAGGATCATTCTTGCGCCACCGCATCGGCCGGTGATGGAATTTGCCATGTCATGGCGTCGACGGCACTGACGGCGCTGCCGGCGACATTAGCATCTCTGAGCGCCTCGATGTTGAGGTCGAAATTTTCGATCGGGCTGACGCGATCGGGCAGGGTGCGCAGCATTTCCGCAAACTTTCGCGCTTCCGCCTGCGCTTCCGCCATGCTGACGGCCTTGAACCGAAACCCGCGTCCGGCCGGAATCTGCGCGAACCGCCCGAAATCGGCTGAGATCACGGTTGCGATCTTGGGATAGCCGCCGGTGGTGCCGCGGTCCGGCATCAGCACGATCGGCGCGCCGTTGCCGGGCACCTGGATGCTGCCGTTGACGGTGCCGTCGGAAACGATGTTGTGGCCGTGCAGATGTTTTATCGCGGGGCCCTCGAGCCGATAGCCCATGCGGTCGCTGGTCGCCGATACCTTCCACTCGCTATCCAGAAACAGTTTTGTGGCCTCGTCGGCGAATTCGTCGTCCTGCGGTCCCATCACCACCCGGATCGGCGCGTCGCCAGCTGGCAGGAAGGTCGATGCGGCGCTCGGCTGGCGCCATTTGCCGCCGGCGCCTGGCAATTCATCGCCCGGTTGCAGCGGGCGCGGATAGGGGCTGCCAAGCCCGGCGCGTGCATTGACGGCGAGGCTGCCGAACGTCGGCTCGCCGGCGATGCCGCCCTCGATCGCGAGGTAGCTGAACGAAGCGCCGCGCGCAAAACCCAGCGTCAGGGTCTCGCCGTCCGCGAGCGTCATCGATGTATCGGATGCAACCGCGCGGCCTGCGATGTCGGCATTGCGCGAGGCGCCCGACAGCGCGACCCGCACCGCACCTTCGCGCGCCGTGAACGCCGCACCGAACGGACCGACTTCGATCGGCTGCCGCAAACGGCGGATTTCCGAGCAGACAATTCGCCGCCGCAAGCGCCAGCCGATCCAGCGCGCCGCTCGGCGGCAGGCCGTAGCGCTGGGCGCCGTGGCGGCCGCCGTCCTGCACCGAACTGACCGGACCGATGGCTGAAATCACGAGCTTGCTCATGCGGGCATCAGCTCGGCGACGATCTCGCCGGCTTCCGCGGCGCGATCCTGCTCCGCAAAAGTCTTGGCATCGACAGCGGAAAACTTCACGTGATCGCCGGGCTCCAGCAGGAAGGTTGGATCGCGGTGGAGCTGATAGGTTCGCACCGCCGTCCGTCCGAGGAGATGCCAGCCGCTCGGGCCGGCCAGGCATTGCACGCCGGTCTGCACGCCGCCGATCGAGACCGTACCGGCCGGCGTCAGCAGCCGCGGATTTTGCCGCCGCGGCATCTGCAGCGAAGGATCAAGGCCGCTGAGATAGGACCAGCCCGGCGTAAAGCCGATCATGGCGACGCGGTAGTCGCCGGCGACATGCCGGGCCACGATCTCGTCAGGCGTCGACTTCAGCGCTTTGTGCGACGTCCTCGAGATCGATGCCGTGCTCGCCGCCATAGACCACGGGAATGCGCCAGCGCCGGCTCTTCGCGGTCGGCGGCGCCGGCAGCTGCGCCAGCGCCACGAGTTTCTCGCCCAGCGCATCGAACTCGATCTGCAGCGGATCGTAGTGCACCAGCAGGGATCGATAGGTCGGCACCGTCTCGGTCACGCCGGCGACCGGCTCGCGCGCAAGGCTGCGATCCAGCGCCAGCACCCGCTGGTTCGCGCGCATCGTCGATGTTGCGGCTGAATTCCACCGTGATGGCGCTGTCGCCGCTCGGCAGAAGGCGGGGCGGGGGGAGTGTCGCGGCCATCGCGCCATCCTATCGCGTTTTGCGCGGAAGTGGAATTCGCTTTGCGCGAATAACCCTGCGACTTCAATAAATTAATGCGTATGCTGGTGATAAGGTGTGGTGATCGCGCGTCCCATGCGATGCCGCACCTTCAGCCGTGAGCTAGCGGCCCTTGACGCGATGCGCCGCGCCCCGCAAGATGCGCCGCCGACAATCATACCGGAGTTGCCTGTTCGATGTCCCTGACCCCTGAAGCGATCGCGACCCTTTCCCGCGTGTCGACCGCCACCATCACCACGGTTCTGCTCAAGAAGGGCCTGCGAAACGTCTGGTTGCGCGGCTCGCGTCCGCTGCGGCCGGGACAGCCCCGGCTGGTCGGGCCGGCCTTCACCTTGCGTTTCGTGCCGGCGCGCGAGGATCTGGCGACGCCGGAATCCTGGTCGTCGCCGATTTCGACCCGGACCGCGATCGAAGCCATGCCGGAAGGCTGCATCGCCGTGGTCGATGCGATGGGCGTCACCGACGCCGGCATTTTCGGCGACATTCTGTGCGCGCGGATGGTGAAGCGCGGTGTCGCGGCACTGGTCACCGACGGCGTGGTGCGCGATCTCGAAGGCGTGCTCGGCACCGGTTTGCCGGTGTGGTGCGACGGCTTTGCAGCACCGCCCTCGGTTGCAGGGCTGACATTCGTCGGCTGGGGCGAACCGATCGGTTGCGGCGGCGTTGCGATCTTTCCAAACGACGTCATCGTCGCCGACCAGGACGGCGCCGTGGTGATCCCGGCGGCGTTTTTGGACCTCATTCTGGCCGAAGGCGCCGAGCAGGAGCGGATGGAAGCCTGGATCGTCGACCAGGTGAACGGCGGCGCGGCGCTGCCGGGTCTCTATCCGATGAATGCCGAGACCAAGGCGCGCTACGCGGCGACCAAGAAGTAAAAACAACCAAGGAGCACTCCATGGATATTCATCTCGCCGGTTCGCGCCCGACACGCCGCGCACCATCGGACTCGTTCGTCGGCACGGTCTGGCAGGATCCGATCATTGCCAGCGAAGCGCCGGCGCGCCTTGCCTCGAACCGCGTCTCCTTCGAGCCGGGCGCGCGGACCAACTGGCATACCCATCCGCTGGGCCAGACGCTGTATGTCATTTCAGGTGTCGGCCGGGTCCAGACCAAGGGCGGTCCGATCCATGAGATCCGCCCGGGCGATGTGGTGTGGATTCCGGCGGGCGAGAAGCATTGGCATGGCGCCTCACCGGCCAATGCCATGACCCACATCGCGATGCAGGAAGCGCTGGATGGAAGTGCCGTGACCTGGATGGAGCCGGTCACCGACGCGGAATATTCCGCCAAGGTCGGCTAGGATCCAGGTCTGCGCTGTGGCAAGCGCCGCGTGACGCTGCATCCGCGTCCGGTGGTGGCACGAGGCGCCTGCATCCTAGATCCGCTGCGCGGTCCAGGTGCCGGAGCACAGTCCGCCGCGCCAGGTGCCGGATCCCGAGGTGGCGCTGAGGCGGCCGGAGCCGACCGCGCGCTTCATGCCGCTGCTCAGCGTCACGCTGATATTGCCGGCATCGGCGACACGGCCTGATGCGGCGACCATCGACATTGGTCGATTCGACCTGGCCGTTGTTGATGCCGATCGAAACGCTGGTGCCGCTGGGGCAGGCCGCGTTGGTCGATGCGATCTGAACATTCCAGGCGCCATCGAAGGTCGCTGCCGCGGCAGGCGTGGCGGCCCAAATGCCGGCGAGCAGCAGGATGCTTGTGGCGATAACCGATTTGCGAAAGTGAGCCATGACGTTCCCCTTTGTTCTGATGCCCGACAATCTCACAGCGGTTAGCGGAGCGCTGTGATGATTGTCACACAGGATCGAGGGGCGAAATTCAAATGTAAATACAATCGGTTATGGGCTCATTCGATCCACGGCGCGCTGGGTTGAGAGGGCCCGGAACAGGGCCACGCGATGCGTCGTGGCAATCTTTATTTAATCAAATCCCTGACAAAGCCGACGAGCCCATCAAACTGCATGCTTCAGCTTCAGCCTTTAGCAATATCGGAAATCTAAGGATGAGCTTTATTTGCAGGCACGGAGTGGGCGATGTCGGGCATCCAATTATTCATTGCGAACAACAGCTATTCAGTCGCGATCGTAGCCGTGCTGATCCTTGCGGCTCTCATCATCTGGCTGTTCTACAATCGCCTGGCGGCGCTGGACGAACGTTGTGAAACCGCGTTGGCGGATATCGACGCGCTGTTGAAGCATCGCCATGATCTGATCCCCGGGCTGGTTGAAACGGTGCGCGCCTTCGCCGGTCACGAAACCACCGTGCTGACCGAGGTGACGCGGGCGAGGGCCAGCGCGCTGCAGGCGACCCGAACCGATATGCGGCTCGAGGCCGAAACGCAGCTCGGCCAAAGCATCAACTCCTTGCTCAGTGTCGTTGAAAATTATCCGGAATTGCAGGCCGGCGGTCATTTTCGCGAACTGCGCGTAGAGCTGACCGACACCCACAACCGGATCACCGCGGCACGCCGGTTTTACAATCTGGCCGTCAACGAGTTCAATTCCACGCTGCGGCAGTTTCCGGCCAACCTCGTTGCCGCCGTGACCCGGCTCGCGCGCCGCAAGGCGTTCGATATCGGCGCCCAGCGTGAAGCGCTCGACGCGCCGATCACCATGAAATTCTGAGCAACCCTCGCCGGTAGCCGGGCAAACGCCGGCGCGGTCGATCAGGATCGGTCAGATGCTGCCAGTCCATGGCTTTTACGGGCACGTCCAGCGCAACGACTTGCTGTCGGTGGCGATGTTCGCCGGCTTTCTGCTGGCGCTGCAATTGATGGCGGCCGTCGCCCTGTTCCTGCCGCTGCTCATCTACGATTTCGATCACTCGCCGATTTACAATTTCGCCGGCTACGCCAAGCGCTACGCTCCGCTGATCTGCACCGTCGGCGCCGGCCTGTTTCTGGTCCAGTTCTTCCTGCACGTCCGATTGGTTCGCGTCCGCGCCGAGTTCGTCTATGTCAACCGGATCACCGATCCACGGCTGTGCAATATCGTGGAAACGCTTGCGATCGGCGCCGGCCTGCCGTGCCCGAAAGTGGGACTGATCGACACCGACGCGCGCAACGCCTTTGCCTGCGGTATCGCCAATCCTCGGCGGTGGTGGTGGTCACACGCGGGCTGGTCGAAACCCTCGACGATGATGAGCTGTCCGCCGTCATGGCGCATGAGATCGCCCATATCCGCAACGGCGACATCCAGCTGATGGCGGCGGCCAATGTCATGCTGGGCAATCTGATGTACCTGCAGCAATACTGCATGCTTCGCATCGTCGATTGGCGCCAGATTGTGCTGGTCGTGATTCTGCCGCCGTTCGTGCTGTTGTTTCTGATCGGCGCCTTTCTCAGCGGTCTGGCGTTGCTGATCGCACGCGTGTCACGGCTGATGATCTCGTCGTCGCGCGAACTGATCGCGGATGCCGAGGCGGTGCGGATGACGCACAACCCGTCCGCGCTGATCTCCGCCTTGCGCCGGATCGAGGGCCACAGCACGGTCCCGGGTATCGGTCCCGAAGCCGATGCGATGATGATCGATGGCGCAACGGAGGGCGCGCTGGCGACGCATCCGACCATCTCGGAGCGGATCGACATCCTGACGCGACTCTCCGGCGCCATGGCTTATGTGCGGGATATGCGCAGGGATACGAGGACATTCGGCCAGCGACCGAGCGCTCAACCGGCCGTGTTCGGCCGCCGCATGGCCACCGCGGAGGCGATCATACCGCCGCGCAATCTGACCAGCCGCGTCAACGCCGATTCCGAACTCAACGCCTTCGGCCTGACGCCGGCGCTCGGCGGCTTGCTGCTGGTCGCGATCGCAGGGGTGGCCATCCTGTATCCGAACGACTTCAAGAGCGTGAAAGGGATCATCTCGCGCTTCAACCCCGACGGGATCAGGACCATCATTGAGCCGATGACGAAGGACCGGGGAATATTCCGGATCACGTCGGATACCCGCCCCCCGCACAAGCGATTTTAGCGCCTGCTGGCGCAGCAATCGCTATTCGCGCTCCAATCTTGCTCTCCACCGCTTATGTGACAACCGTCACAGCGTTTCGATGTGCCAACATGAGACCTTGCTCACGTCAGAACAAGAGCAAGGTCATGAATCAGTTTCGCAGAACAGTTTTCGCCACGCGCATCGTCCTTCTCGTTGCAATGTTGGCAGCCACGCCCGCCGCGGCCGCGACGTTTGACGGGTCGTGGAATGTGCAGATTGCTTCGCAGAACAAGGCGTGCGGCGACGGAAGAACGGTCTCGATCGGGATCGTCAACGGTCAGGTCGCATCCAGTGACGGGGCAATGTCGGCAACCGGTCGCGTCGCCGATTCCGGCAGCATCCACGTCGTACTGGCCAGTGGCGTGAAGCGGGCCGTCGGCTCAGGCCGTCTCACCGGTACGTCGGGATCCGGGACGTGGCGAGGCGTCCTGTGCTCCGGGACCTGGACGGCACAGCAGATGTAGCCCACGGCAAGGCCAACCCGCCGGCACCGAGCGGCCGGGAAGGTCGAGCAAGCCAGTCTGGAACCTGCCATATTCTTGAAGCTGCCCCGATCGAAGTGTACCATCCCCGGATATTCAAAGTTATGTGCCGTCACGAGCGACCCTTAAAATCAGCAAAAGCCGCGGGGCGGGCTATTTCCCGGGTTCCTGGAGCATTCATGAAGCAAGCAATTCTGGCGACCGTCTGCGGTATTGCGCTGATGGCAAGCTCCATTGCCTATGCGGATGACGGCTTCCGACAAGGAAATGGCCGATCGTTATACGCAAGCCGCGCAGGCCGGGGATAGCGAAGCCCAGTTCAATCTCGGCGCGCTTTATTCGGCGGGGGTCGGGCGCCCGCGATCCGATGAAGAGGCCTTCAGGTGGTTTTCGCGCGCCGCTGACCAGGGCCATGCACATGCCATGCTGATTCTCGCCGGACTTTATGCCATCGGGCGGGGCGGTCCGAAGGACAACGTCAATGCCTACAAGTGGGCCTATATTGTTTCGGTCGGCACGAAGGTCGACGAGTATCGGAGCGGAAGCCGGCAGTTGATAGGCGTTCTGGAATCCAGGATGTCGTCGGCCGAAATCGGTCAGGCCAAGACTGACGCCGGCCGCTGGCGTGCGGTACCGCAAGCAAGGCCCGCAGCTGCTCCGGAGGCAGTAGGCAAGCGCGAATTGCCGCCGCTACCGCCGTTTACGGCGCCCTCGGCCGAGAAACAACCGCCCGCGCGTCCGGCCAACGAAACCGCCGAGACCAGCAGCACTCCGGGGCCACGCTCCGGGAAGAAAGACGACATGAACCAGATCCTGGATCAGGTACCGAGCGGACTTCGCAAGCGGTTCGGCTTTTAAGCCATTAAGGAGAATCTGATGGTCTCGCGCCTTGTTGTCCGGTCCGGGTTGGCACTCGCCGCAATTGCCGTTGTGGGTCTTGGCGGCACCTACTGGAAGTATCCCGATATCTTTCAGCCTCCGACGGTCACCACGGCCGTGGCGAGCCTCGCGCCCGTTTCAGCGGCGGTCTACGGCACGGGAACGGTAGAGCCGGAGCGCTGGGCCAAGGTCGTCCCGCTGCAGAGGCGCCGGGTCGTTGAGCTGTGCCGCTGCGAAGGGCAGGGCGTCAAGGCCGGCCAAGTGCTTGGCCGCCAGGATGATGCCGAGGAGCGCAATGCGCTCAAACAACTCGAAATCAACAGTGAGCAACTCGAGCGCGACGTGGCTCGCGCCCTCAAGGACCGCGACAAGAGCGATGCGACAAGGACCGAATACGAACAGCGGTCGACCCAGTTCGAGGAATCCAAATCGCGTATCAGCGCGCAAAAAGTCCGTCTCGACTCCCTGGTATTGCGGGCGCCGATGGACGGCATGGTGCTGCGTCGCGACGGCGAGATTGGCGAGATCGTCGGACCAACCGATGTGCTGTTCTGGGTAGGGCCGCCGACGCCGATGCGGGTGGTGGCTGAAATCAACGAAGACGAAATCACCAAGATTGCGGTGGGACAGAAGGCTTTCCTGCGAAGCGAGGCGTTTACCGCGCAGGCCTTGCGCGCCAATGTTTCGCAAATCACGCCGAAGGGCGATCCAACCCGCAAGACCTTTCGCGTCTATCTGCTGTTGCCGGCCGATACGCCGTTGCGGATCGGAATGACGGTCGAAGTCAACATCGTCTATCGCGAGAAGCCCGCAGCGGTCGTGGTGCCCGCCGAAGCCGTGGCCAACAATGCGGTTCAGGTCGTGAACTCCGGAAAAATTCAGCGTGTCCCGATCACCGTCGGAATTCGCGGCACCCGCAACGTCGAGATCGCCGGCGGCGTGTCGAGAGACACGACCGTGCTGTCGCCGGCGCGGGTGGATCTGGCCGACGGCACAAGGGTGAGCGTCGACACGTGCTGCATCCAACCGGCAAGCAAGGGATGTTCCGGCGGACGCCGCCCCTGCCTCCAATCCGGCTTCCGCAGCGCGAGCCCGCCGCCGTTGTGGTCAGTTCCGCCGACGCCGATAATGTCGTGATATCCGCCGCCATCTCCGCTCGCGTCGATTCCGTTGTTAACGACGCACGCCGGAATGTCGGCAAACTGCCCCGGTAAGCCGATGCGGTTCGGAATTCTTTGTCGTGTACTTGCGTCGCCTGTCTGCAATCATGCGAGCCCCTAGTCAAACCCAGTGAGACCAATGGCAACCAACCTCTTGCTGAGTATTGCATGGACGCATGTGACCACGCGCGTCCGACAAACCCTGATCGGCATGTTCGGCGTCGCCATGGGCGTCGGCTTCACCATCATGATGGCGGGCCTGATGCAGGGATCGCAGATCGATTTTCTTCGGCAACTCGTCGATACCATGCCCCACATCACGGTGGACGATGAGCGCCGATCGGTTCAGAGCCAGCCGGCGGACAAGGAATACGCCGCGGTGGCGATGTCCAACGTCGCCAACGTCAACCGCAACCCGGGCATCAAATACCCGGAATCGCTGATGGCATCGCTGCGGACCTGGCTGCCCGGGCGACGTGGCGCCGTCGGTCAAGACCACGACGGTCGTGGATCACGGCGGACGGGTTGGCGTGACCTTGACCGGCATCGATCCGCGGGTCGAAGCTCGCGTTTCCAAGCTCGCGACGCAGATGCTGGAAGGCAAGCTGACCGATCTGTCCAAGGCCGCGAACGGGATCATCATCGGCCAGGGGCTGGCGCAAAAGCTTGCCATCAAGAACGGAACCTCGGTCCTGCTCGGAGCAGGCGAGGGCGCCCAGGTTTCGGCCACCGTAGTCGGGATTTTTCGCTCGGGATTGAAGCAGGTCGATGAAGGACAGATCTATTCGCTGATCGGCGTCGCGCAGACGCTGATGGGCCAAACCGGCATGATCAACCAGCTGCGCGTGCGGCTGAACGATCCGCTGGTCGCACAGAAGGTGGCCACCCAGGTCGAGGCGCAGATCGGCTACAAATCGGTGTCGTGGCAGGAAGCCAATTCCGACCTGTTGTCCAACTTCGCCACGCGCGATTTGATCGTGTTCACGGTCATGGGCGCGATGCTGCTGACCTCGTCCTTTGCCACCTACAATATCATTTCCACCATCACCCACGAAAAACGCCACGACATCGCGATCATGAAATCGCTGGGCATGCGCGAATACTCGGTGCGGCGAATTTTCATCATCGAGTTGATGATGATGGGATCGGTCGGTATCCTGCTTGGATGGCTGCTCGGATACTTCTTGTGTTACGGGTGGTCTCACATCACGATATTCAATCCGCTAACCGGAGCGGTCGTGCCGCTCCAGATCCACTACTCGCTGACGCATTATCTGGCGTCCGGCACCATTGCGCTGCTCTGCTGCGGGGTCTCGGCTTACTTTCCGGCGCGCAAGGCCACCAGGGTGCATCCGGTCGAAATCATCCGGGGGGCATCGTGAGCGAGATCGCGCTACAGACCGTCGGGCTGGTCCGGCGTGTCGAAGGTGTGATCACGCATACGCTGGTCAACGGCATCGATCTGTCGGTTGCCAAGGGCGAATTCCTCGCCATCACCGGGCCGTCGGGATCGGGAAAATCATCGCTGCTGTATCTGCTCGGCCTGCTCGACGCGCCGACCGAAGGCGAGATCATCATCTGCGGCCAGGCGACATCTAAATTGTCGGAAATCGAGCGCGCCGATGTCCGCCTGACCAAGTGCGGTTTCGTGTTTCAATTCCACTTCTTGCTGCCTGAATTCACCGCGCTCGACAACGTGCTGCTGCCGATGCGCGCCGCCGGCCTGATGTCTGCCAGCGACATGCACGACAGGGCGATGGCGCTGCTGACCTCGCTCGGTTTGGGCACGCAGACCGGCAAGCGGCCGAACCAGCTTTCAGGCGGGCAACGGCAGCGGGTAGCGCTGGCGCGGGCGCTGTCCAACCGGCCCGAAATCATCGTGGCCGACGAGCCGACCGGCAATCTCGACACCGCATCGACCGAGCAGGTGTTCGGCATCCTGCGCGATATCGCCGACAACGGCCAGACCGTGGTGGTGGTCACCCACGATGCGGCGCTGGCGGCGCGCGCGGATCGGCGCATCCATATCGTCGACGGCAAGATTCATGAGACGACGTTTGGCGATCACAAGCGACCCGCCACTCCAGCGGCGGCCGGTCCGGTGGAAATCCCGTCCTGATCGCCCGATCCGCTGCAGCCTCGTTTCGGTAGAACCGAAACGCCTTAGTTCACCCGGGTCCAGGTCTGGCCGCCGCAGAACATGCCGCCAAAGGCGCAGCCCTGAACGCGCAGGCTATCCGAACTCTTCAGGGCGATGGTCGAATCGTAGGTGCTGCCGCTGTTCGGGTCGAAAATCCGCCCGCTCCATTTGTCCTTGCCGGGCTTCATATTGATCAGAACCTGTTCGCCGTTCTGGTTGGATTGGGCGTTCACCGAATAGCCGCAGAGATTGGTGCCGCACTGCTCGATCCGGACTTTGCCTTCCTTCTCTTCCGTCAGCCAGATGCCGATCGGTGAGTTGGCTGACGCCGCCGGGTTCTGTTGCCTCGGCTCCGGTGCTGCGGGAGCCGTCGCAACCACCGGCGGGGCCGGTGCGGGCCTTACGGCAGGCGCGGCCTCCTGCTGAACCTGCGGCGCGGGCGCGCTGCTCGGCGGCGGGGTTGAACTGATGGTATCCGATGGCGTGCTGCTGCGCCGTAGAGGCTGGAGGCTCGCGCGATGGGGCCGGTCGCGGGCGGCGCAACAGCCTGTTCGGATGGTGCAGGGCTCGCCGCGGGGGCCCGCGGCTCGGTCTTCGCCTCCTGAGGCGCCTGCTTCTGCGGACGTTCGCTGTCCTGGTCGCGCGCGCGTTTTGTCTTCTGCTTGGTGTTGTCGTAGACGCCGGGAATCGAAACCGTTCCACGGTCAGGATCGACGCGAATGGTGCGACCGCCATATTCGAAGGTGTATTGAGCCTGCGCGGCAGAACTCGCCAGCAGCAGCGCGGCGACAGCCAAAAGCTTTCTCATCATGACCTCCTGCACAGGTATGCCCCGGTCCCGAGCCTACGCACCGGCAAATCCAGTAACGTGACCTACATCACTTTCACGATATGAGTCGTGGGCTAGCGGCTTTGGTTCAATGTGTCGCGCCAGCCAGTCTAATTTAGCACCGCACAAGCGGTCAATTTCTGCACAATTCCTTCAAATACAAGAGCATCCGTTGCCGGATGCCTGCAAATACAAGGGTACCCGCGCGGGATGCCCCTCGCGAATCACATTTCGCCGCCGTCATTCCTGACCAAATTCGCAGCGGCGCTTCGTCCGGTCATTTCGCTTTTTATCTGATCGAACCGGCGCCGGGCCTCGCTCTCGCGATCATCGACGAGCCTGACCGCGGCGTCCCTTGTCAGGGGGCCGCTGACGATCGGGATGGAATTCTCGCCGATGGTCTCGTCGACATAATAGTCGCCATGCTCGTCGCAGCGGACCTGCCATTTGAAGCGAATGGCCGCCATTGGGCCGGGGCCGACCTTGCAATAGCCGT
This sequence comes from uncultured Alphaproteobacteria bacterium, assembly GCA_963742695.1. GTDB lineage: Bacteria > Pseudomonadota > Alphaproteobacteria > Rhizobiales > Xanthobacteraceae > Bradyrhizobium. The sequence continues at coordinate 55,035 of CAVUNF010000025.1, read as the reverse complement.
CGGCCTCGATCAGTTCAGGGGCGATGGGTTTTTCCTCGACCGCGGGCTTTTCCGCCTCGCGAGGGTGGTCCGGTTGATCGAGGATGCTGGCGATTGCCGCGAGCGCATGATCGGTCGGGTCGCTTTGACTCAAGATTTCGGCCTCCGGATATTCATTTCACGAGCGCGACGGTGAACTCGGCTGTCCCTGCCGAGTTCCCTTCCTCGCTCTCGATTGAGGCTGAGTTTTGTCGCTTTATGCGCAAACTGGCGGCAATTTGTTCTTCCAGGGGCGCTGCTGCTCAAGTTGGCCCGCCAGACGAAATAACGTCGCCTCATCGCCGAAGCGGGCGGCGAACATCATGCCGAGCGGCAATCCGGCCGCATTCCAGGCCAGCGGCACCGACATCGCCGGCTGGCCGGACATGTTGAACATGGCGGTCGCCGGCATATAGCGCCGCAGGATCGGGGGGATATGCGACAGGTCCTCCGACATCGTGTTGAGCTCGCCGATTCGCACCGGCGGCGAGCAAAGCGTCGGGCACAGGAACACGTCGCAACTTTCAAAGAATGTCGCCAGCGCACGCGAAATCTGGAATGCGCCGAGTTGGGCGGCGACGTAGTCGGTCGCCGTTGCCTTTTGGGCGTTGTGGGCCATCGCAAGCGTCAAAACCTCGAAATCGTTCTCGGTCATCGCGCGGCGGAAGAGCTGTTCGGCCAGCCGCACCGTCAACGCGGTGTTGGAGCCTACAATGGTCGACATCACGGCGGCCGGATCGGCGGCGAGGCCAGGCGCGCGTTCCTCGACGTGATGGCCAAGACCTGCAAGCAGCGTCGCAATCTCGCGGGTCGCCGCCGCGATTTCGGGATCGATGGCATCGCCATAGGGCGACTTGTCGGTAAAGGCGATGCGTAAGCGCCCGGGATCGCGCCCGACCTCCTCGAGGAAAGGCCGCTCAGGCTGTGGCGCGACGTAGGGGCTCGACGGCTCGGGGCCGTGGATCGCATCCAGCATGGCCGCGCTGTCGCGCACGCTGATGCTCACCACATGGCCGCAGGAAAATCCGCCCCAGCCTTCGCCGCGATCGGGACCGAGCGGATTGCGCGCGCGGGTCGGTTTCAGTCCGAACACGCCGGATGCGGAAGCCGGAATTCGAATCGAACCGCCGCCGTCGCTGGCATGGGCAACGGGAAGAATGCGCGCGGCCACGGCGGCACCGGCGCCGCCGGACGACCCACCGGATGAGTGCGCCAGATTCCAGGGATTGCGGGTCGGACCGAACAGCCGGGACTCGGTGGTCGGCATCAATCCGAACTCCGGACTGGCAGCTCTTTCCGAAGATCGTCAGGCCGGCCGCGAGGAAACGCTGGGCGAGGGTGCCGGTATGATCGGCGACATGGTCCTTGTAGAGGCTCGCACCGAAAGTCGTCCGCGTGCCCTTTAGAATATCGAGGTCCTTGAGCAGGAACGGCACGCCGGTGAAGGGGCCATCCGGAAGTCCCGTTTCGATCTGCCGCTCGGCATGGTCATAATGCTTGACGACGACCGCGTTGATCTGCGGGTCGACCTTGGCGGTGCGGGCGATTGCCTCGTCCAGCAATTCTCCGGCGCTGACCTGTTTGTTGCGGACGAGATCGGCCAGGCCGATTCCGTCATAATTGCCGTATTCCTTGAAGGCCATCTTGATACCCGCGGGTGATGTGTCGAGGCCGCCGCAAGCGGTCGCCGACAAGCCAAGGCAATCGTGCGCAGGATCAGCCGAGCACGTCCTGATTGATCACGTTCTGCCGGATCGGTTCGCCATCGAGCGCGCTCAGAAGGTTGCGCGCGGTCTGCTCGCTCATCCGGTCGACCGCTTCCCGCGTCACGCCCGCCATATGGGGGGCCATGATGACGTTCGGGAGCGCGAACAGCGAGTGGCCTTTCGGCGGCGGCTCCTGCTCGAAAACATCAAGACCCGCGCCTGCGAGCTTGCCGGACACCAGCGCGTCATACAATGCCGCTTCGACGATAATTCCGCCGCGCGCGGTGTTGATCAGATAAGCCGTCGGCTTCATGCGCTTCAGCCGCGCCGCGTTGAACATTCCGACCGTCTCTGGATTTTTCGGGCAATGGATGCTGACAAAATCGGCACGCGGCAGGGCCGCATCGAGATCGCTGACCGGCTCGCAGCCGGCTGCCTTGATCTCGGCGGCGGGCTTGTAGGGATCATAGATCAAAACATTCATTTCCATCGCCAGGCAGCGCTTGGCGGTACGGGTGCCGATGCGGCCGAAACCGACGATCAGGACCGTCTTGCCGAACAGGTCGAAGGGCAGCATGCCGAGGCGGGCCGCCCATTTGTCGTCCCTGACGAGGGAATGCATTTCGACAGCGCGCTTGGCCAGCGTCAGCATCATGAACATCGCCTGTTCGGCCACCGACGGCGAATTGGCGGTGCCCGCCACCATCAACGGGATCTTGCGGCGGCTCAGCGCCGGAACATCGACGGCGTCGAAGCCGACGCCGATCCGGGTCACGACCTTCATGTCGACGGAGGCTTCCAGCTCCGGTTCGCCGAAACGGGTGGCGCCGAGCGCCACGCCGTGGACCGGCGCATGCTCCCTGAGCTTGGCCTCGAAGTCCGCGGCGGAAATCATGTTCGGGAATTCGACGACTTCGAGGTCGTCGCGTTGCTGCAGCAGAGCTCTTGCGGATTGCGAGAACGTTTCAGTGATAAAAATCTTCTTCTTGTTGGTCGTCATTCAAGTCCCTTGCCAGCCCCTTGCCCAACCCAGGCTTTTCTTGTTACGCGCGCGTCAAATAACGACGCCCGTGGCCTCATTTAGCAGGTGCATATTGTTGAGGTCCATCGCCAATCGCATCGGGGCGCCCGCGCGCGCGTCGGCATTGGGATTGACCCGTCCGCAGATCTCGCGCGCCCTCCATGATGAAATAGATCATCGTCTCCATGCCCATTGGCTCGATGACGTCGAGCACGGCATCGAAGGGTTCGATGCCCGGCTCCGGATGCGGCTTGGATTCGGTGATATGTTCAGGCCGGATACCCAGCAGCAATTTGTCGGTTCGCGAGATGCTCTTGTAGCGCTCGGCGCGGGCCGGCGGCAGCGGGAAGGCGATGCGGTCGGTCAGGCGGATATGCATCTTGCCGCCGACGTCCTCCAGCCGGCAGGTCATGAAATTCATCGCCGGCGAGCCGATGAATCCGGCAACGAAGCGGGTGGCCGGGTTGTGGTAGAGTTCGTTAGGCGTCCCAATCTGCTCGATGCGGCCGTGGTTCATCACCACCACGCGATCGGCAAGGGTCATGGCCTCGACCTGATCGTGGGTCACGTAGACAGTCGTGGTGCGGACCTTCTGGTGCACCTTCTTGATTTCGATCCGCATCTGGACCCGAAGCTTGGCGTCGAGGTTGGACAAGGGTTCGTCGAACAGGAACACCTTGGGATTGCGGACGATGGCGCGGCCCATCGCGACGCGCTGGCGCTGACCGCCCGAGAGCTGCTTCGGCTTGCGGTCGACCAGCTCGACGATGTCGAGCATGCGGGCGGCCTCGTCGATCCGGGTCTTGATCTCGGCTTTCGGATAGCGCTTCAGGCGCAGCCCGAACGACATGTTCTCCGCCACCGTCATATGCGGGTAAAGCGCGTAGTTCTGGAACACCATCGCGATGTCGCGGTCCTTCGGCGGCACGTCGTTGACGACGTCGCCCCCGATCATGATGTCACCGTCGGTGATATCCTCCAGGCCTGCGATCATCCGCAGCGTGGTCGATTTCCCGCAACCCGACGGCCCCACCAGCACGACAAACTCATGGTCGGCGATGTCGAGATCGATGCCGCGCACCGCCTCGACCTCGTCGTAACGTTTGACAACCTTACGCAACGTAACGTCAGCCATGAGATTCAACCCTTTGTCGCGCCGGCGGTCAGGCCGGCGATGTAGTAGTCCATCAGGAATGCGTAGATGATGAGTGGTGGCGCGGCGCCGAGCAGGGCGCCGGTCATGATCTGACCCCAGGCGAACACGTCACCCTTGATCAGGGTGGTGATGATGCCGACCGGCAGCACCAGCTGATCGGTCGATGTCGTGAACACCAGCGGATAGAGGAATTGCGCCCATGACACCGTGAAGGCAAAGATGGTCGCGGCGATCAGGCCGGGCAGGGCGACCGGAATGAAAATGCGCGTCAGCGTCTGGAACCAGGAAGCGCCGTCGATGATGGCGGCCTCGTCCAGTTCCTTGGGGATGGAGGCGAAATAGCCGATCATGATCCAGGTGCAGAACGGCACGGTCAGAGTCGGATAGACGATCAGCAGCACATACCATTTGTTGATCAGCTGGATCCCGGTCAGTTCGCCGAACACCACGAACATCTTGAACAAGGGGAGAAACAGCAGCGTCTCGGGAATCAGGTAGGTCAGAAACACGCCGGTCGCGAGCGTTGCCGAGCCCCAGAACCGCATCCGCGCCAGGGCGAATGCGGCCGGTACGCTGATCAGCATGGTGATGGTGACGACGAAGATCGAGACCAGCGCCGAGTTCCGGAAGAAGGTAAGGAACTGGTTCGACGTCAGCAACTCGATGTAATTCGCCATCGTCGGATTGAAAACCCACCACGGATTGGTCGCCGCGGAGATTTCGGCGCTGGTCTTCAGCGAAGTAATCAGCATGTAGAGCGGCGGCACCAGCGAAAATATCGCGAACAGGGTCAGGAAAAAATACGACCATCTCAGCGCCCAGGCGCGGTCGCGGCTCATGCTGCGCAGTTTGACGGCGCGGGTCGGCGCCGCCTTGTCGATCACGACGGTGCTGGTCATCAGGCTTCATTCCCACGTTTGTTGATGTCGCGCAGGATAAAGACCGCCGCGATCGCGAGGATCGGTATCATGAACAGCGAGACGCTGGCGCCCAATGGAATGTCGCCGCCCTCGATACCGATGCGGAATGCCCAGGTCGCGAAAATATGGGTGCGGTCGAGCGGACCGCCCGCCGTCAGGATACGCACGATATCGAAATTGGCGAAGGTGACGATCAGGGAAAACAGCGTCGTGATCGCGATGATGTTGCGCATCATCGGCAGCGTCACGTACCAGATGCGCTGCCACCAGTTGGCGCCATCGATGGCGGCGGCTTCATAGAGCTGATCGGGCACCGACTTCAGCGAAGCCAGATACATGATCATGAAGAACGGAGCGCCGACCCAGATGTTCACCAGGATGACCGAGAACCGGGCCCAGCCGGTCTCGCCCGTCCACGGAATCCGGTCGACGCCGACGCCCGCCAGCAGATAATTGAAAGCACTGTACGACGGATCGAACAGCCACAACCATGCCAGCGTGCTCATGGCCGGCGGAATGACCCACGGCACCAGCAGCATTCCGCGCCACTTGCGCTGGCCCTTGGCCGGAATGTTGTGGACGAAGTGGGCGACGATAAATCCGATCAGCGCCTTGAAGACCACGGCCGTGATCGCGAAAATGCAGGATTGCTGGACCACCAGCCAGAACGTTTCGCGCGTGAAGAGGAACTGGAAATTTCCAAATCCGACGAAGCGTTGCATCGACTTGTTCAGCGTCGCCAGGTGCAGCGAATAGAACGCGGGGTAAATGACCAGAAGCGAGATCAGCAGGATCAGCGGCAGCGTCATCAGAAAGGCTGCGGTGGATTTTCGCTTTAGCATGGTTCGCAAACCGGCGCGTTTGCGTGCCTTTCGCGCAGGGGCGGTGCTGTTTCCTTCGACCGCGACATCAACCATGATGCAACTTCCTCGCGAGATTGATTTCAAATAAGTGAGATTTTTCGCGTCGGGAAACCGGCGAACGCCGGCTCCCAATCGCGTCGGCAGGCGGCCATGCGCCGCCGCGGCCCGCGTCGGGCCGCTGGCGGCCAGTCCCCTCAGCTCCGCATGAAGCCTTCGAGTTCGCCTTGCGCCCAGGCCAGTGTCGCCTCCATCGCTTCGCCGCGGTAGAAACGCACGCACATCTTGGTCAGGGTTGCCTGCGTGTAGATCTGCTGGGCAATCTTCGGCGGCGCTCCTGCAGCCGAGATCGAAAGCTTCTGGTGGTTGTGTGGATTTGGATAATGGTAGAGCGTCCCCTTCGGGGGACTTTCCTCCGCCCAGGTCTTCAGGGTGGTGAGTTTCTCGAACGCCGGCAAGTCGTAGCCGCCGCTCGCCGCCACCAGCTTCTCCACCGCGGCCGGTTGCGACAGATGCGTCAACAGGCTCTTGGCCGCCGGCTTGTTCTTGCCGAAATTCCAGGCGGTCCAGAAATACGGAAGGTATGGAGCAAAGCGGCCCTTCGGTCCGAGCGGGAAGCCGTGGGTCCAGCACTGCTCGGCGATCTTCGGCGCATCGCGCTTGGCCACCGCCCATGCGCTCGGCGGATTCATGATCAGTGCGCCCTTGCCCGAGACCAGCCACCTGTTGTTGGAACCATCGTCCCACGCCGGTGCGTCCGATGGCAGGAATGCCATCAGCTTCTTGTAGTACTCGAGAACCTGCCGAACGTTGTCATTCTTCACGACGACGTTGCCCTTGGCATCGACGACCTCCGCACCAAAGGCAAGGAAGAACGCGCCGACGGTATCGACGGAGTCGCTGGTCTCGCCGAGACCGATGCCGAAGGGAACGCCGCCCTTGTGACAGGCCTCGGCAGCTTTCAGGAAGGTATCCGTGGTCCAGCCATCCGCCTTCGGTTCCTGGCCGGCAGGGTACATCGCCTGGACGTCGATGTTGGCGTGCTGCTTCATCAGATCGATGCGGGAGCAGGGCCCTTTGATCTGGCTGCCGATGCAGGCCGGGACAGCCAGCCACTTGTCGCCGGATTTGCCCAGATACTTGACGGTACCGTTGACTTCGCCGTTCTGCTTGATGAGCGCTTCGACGACATCGTTCATGGGCTCAAGCAATTCGGCCTGCGCATGCGGCCACCAAGTCGGCATCGCCAGAATGTCGTGGCCGGACTTGGCCTGGGCTTCGGCGGCGATGGTCAAGAGGTTCTTGTTGCCCTGGCTCGGGATGTAGTCGATCGAGACCTCGACCTTCTCCTTGGCGGCCCATTCATTGACGAGTTCGGTTGACGTTTTGTTCGCACCTGGCACCCAATGATCCCAGAAGCCAATATTGAGTTTGCCGGCAGCGTTTGCGCCACGAATATAGGGAGCGGTTACGAGCGCCGCGGATGTCAGTGCGGTCGCAGCGACGAATTGTCGTCGAGAAAGTTTCTTCTTTGACATGAGGTTCCCTCTCTGCTGAGCCAAATTATTGCTTTTTCGTCTCCGTCTGACGTCACGCTGAATGGAGATGGCGTGGAGGCGCGGAGTTATGGTAGCGCGATCAGAGCAGAATTGCCGGCGTCTGTCGAGAAATCCGGTTGGCCGGGTTCTAGAACTAACGTTGTGTGCAAATTTTCGGCAGCGAGTTTTTGTATTTTGAAATGCAAACAGTGTCGGCAGCAGGATATTGCGCTGCACACATGAGTTGGCACCGGCTGCGCGAATGCGCCGCAGTTCACACTCGGGCCAATGTAACCGGTTCCCGAGACAAGCCTTTCCCGATCACGGACAACCCGGCGCGACGGTAGACTTGCGCGGCGCGAAAACGATATGGTCCGGACTCAGCACGACGCGTGCGCCCGCCCAAATCCCCAAGCCACAGCTTGAGATCCACTAAGGAGACCCAATGATGATCAACCCGACAACGACGGTGCGCGCGCGGTTGAGATGGTACCTGGTGCTTGCAGCCGCTGTCGTCAGTTTCTTCAACGCGCCCTCGACGATCCACGCGCAAGGGCTGGTTCAGGGCGTTCAGCAGGGCGCCCGCGAAGGCAACAAGGCGGCCGGACCGGTCGGCGGTGTATTGGGCGGTGCGATCGGCGGCGTGGTGGGCGTATTCACCGGCGTGCTTGGCGTCGGCCAGCAGCAGAAGGGCGGGCAGCAGCAGCAACAGCCCGCGGCCGGGGGCAAGCAGGCAGAGAAGGGGAAAGCCGGCAAGGCCGGCAAGGGCACCAAGCAGGTTATGACCCAGCCGGGTGAGCCGCAACTGACCGCCGAGCAAATCGTCGCCAACAGCGACGCCAATATCGAGCGCATCAAGACCGAGTTGAAACTCACGCCCGAGCAGGAGAAGCATTGGAACGGCTTCAACAGCGCCATGCATTATCTCGGTAACAACGGCGCCGATCGTCTGAACTTGCGAATTGCGCGCGCCAAGCGTGACCCGCCGGATGATATCATTGAGCAGATGCGCAACGAGGCCCAGTTCCTGAACGATCGCGCCGTGGATCAGCGCAACGTCGCAGACGCCGCCGAGCCGTTATTTGCAAGCCTGGACGAGAAGCAGAAGAAGCAGTTCATCGAGGAAATGGTGCGCCTCAGCCGTGAACGCGGACTGGATTAACTTCGCCGAGCCCCGCTCGATGTCGTTGGCGGCCGGCAAATAGCCGGGCGCACATGCCCTGGGGTAGGGGGAAAGGCGTGGCACCCGGCTATCCTGCCGCGGCTGGGCGGCCGCCCAAATCGTCATGCAATCTTGTGGAAACGCGGACCGATTCAAGCCCGAGACGTGGCGTACTCGTGACCATCCGGGGAACCGGCCGCTGAAACGCGATCGGCCAGCAATTTGCTGGCCGATGTGTCGAGGGAGCAACAGCGAGGGCGGCGAAGACTACGACTTCGGAAAATTCAGCTCCACGCCGACGCCATCAGGGTCGTACATGAAGAATTGCGTATCGCCGGTGCGCGGCACGATGCTCTCGCGGAATTTCACGCCTTTGGACTGCAGGCGATTGCGCACGCCATCGGGATCGGTGGCCGCAAAGGCGATGTGATCGAGCCGGCCGGTGTCCTCGTACTTCTTCTCGGTGCCGCGCACCACGATGCCCTCGCGCGGTTTGCGGGTGCCCATCAGGTGCACGGTGGCGATGCCGCCCGAATAGAGCCAATAGCCGGGGAAATCGAGCGGCGGCCGGTCGCCATTCTCCAGCCCCAGCACGTCGCAATAGAAATCCTTGGTGCGTTCGAGGTCCTGGGGTTCGATGGTGTAATGTTGTAGTCCGCCGAGCGGCATGGGATTTCTCCTTTAGACGAAGGTGAGGTCGGCATCGACGCCCATCATCCAGGCGCCGACGGTTTCAAAATGCCTGAGCTGGCCCTGCAGTTGCTGGGTCACGGTGTGCATGTCGCGGAAGCGGCGCTCCAGCGGGTGGTTTTCGAAGATCGCGGTGGCGCCGGCGGCGTTGTAGGCGAAGTCGACCGCCTCGCGCGCCTTGTGGATGGCATGGGTCGCGGCCAGGCGCATGGTGATGCGCTGCGCGACCGTGATGGTGGCGCCACCATCGAGATCCTTCCAGATGTCGGCCATCGACTGCAGCACGTAGCCGCGTGCGGCGCGGAGATTGACCTCGGCCTGGGCCAGGTTGGACTGCACCACGGCATTTTCACGCAGCGCGTTCCTGGCACCGCGCGGCACCTTGCGGGTGATCTCGAGAAAGCTGTCGAGCGCGCTGCGGGCAATGCCGCAGGCGACGCCGGCAAAACCCACCTGGTAGCAGGTGCCGTTGCCCATGCGGTAGAGCGGACCGTTCTCGCGGCATTCCTGGTCGAATTCGCGGGTGATCGAATGGTCGGATCGAACGAAGAAATCGTCCAGGGCAAACTGGTCGCTGGCGGTGCCGCGCAGGCCGACCGTGTTCCAGATGTCGGTCCACGCCACGTCCTCGGTGCGCACCAGCATGGTGCGCTCCTGCTGCAGACCGTTGGCCTCGAGTTTCGGCGAGCCGTCGGCGTTGAAGATCGGGCAATGGGCGCCGAGCCAGGTCGCGTGGCGCCCGCCCGACGCGAAAGCCCATACGCCCGTGACCTTGTAGCCGCCCTCGCATTCGACCGCTTTGACCTTGGGGCCCGGACCCCAGGCCAGCACCGCGCGCGGTTCGCCGAAGATCGCGCGCGCCACCGGCAGGTCGAGATAGGCCGCCGACATGGCGCAGCCGCCGGCCTGGCTCAGGCACCACGCCGTCGACGCATCGGCCCGGGCGATGGTCTCGATCACATGGAAGAAGGTGACGGGATCGGTTTCGATCCCGTTCGACGAGCGCGGCAGCAGCAGGCGAAACAGCTGCGCCTCGTGCAGCTTGTCGAGCAGGGCCGGCGGCAGCCGGCGCGTGCCCTCGATCTCGCTGGAAGCGGCACCGACGGCTGATCGAACCGCCTCGGCGCGGGAGATCACCGTCTGGTCTCCCGCTAGATCGGCAGAAGTCGCAATCATCGTGTCCTATCTATGCTCGTCGAACCGTAGCTGCGGCCGCCGATTGTTCAACCCCCGCGGCAAGTTCCTTGTCGATCTGTTCGATCGACTTGCCCCGGGTCTCGATTCCAAGGAAATAATACACCGCCCCGGCCATCAAGAACCAGCAGCCGAGATAAACGAATGCTGTAGGAATTTGCGGTAACGGCACGTCAGGCTTGAGATAATTGTTCGAGCCGACGATCAATGCGAGGCCCAGCGGGCCAATAATCTTGCCGATACCGCCGAAGCCGTAGGCCGAACCCATGCCCGTTGTTCGCAGATGCGAGGGCCAGACCTCTGCTGCGTAGGGGCCGACAATGGCAAACCCGCCATCGGCGAAGAAGAAGGTGACGGCCAGGATCAGCCAGAACGCCGAGACGCCAAATAGCGTTGCGTCGTAATACTGGCCCGCCACGATGGTCAGGACGCCGGCGCCGAAGCCGAGCAGGCCGCCGGCGTTGCGGCGCCCCATCCACTCCGAGAAGAACGAGAAGGAGAGGCGGCCGATGAAGCCGCACACGGTGAGCAGGATCATCATCTTGGCGGCTTCCTGCGGTGTCACCTTCAGCAGCAGCACGAACAGCGATGGCGCCCATAGCGTGATGCCGTAGACGCCGGTCTGGGCGCCGGCATTGCCGAGCCAGGAGACGATCAGGCTGCGCGGATATTTGAAGAGGTCGAACCAGTTGCTCTTGATGATGGGACCGGCGTCGGCGGCGGTCGGTAGCGGCAGCGCCGACGGCTCCATTTGCAGTGCCCAGGCCAGCGACTGGCGCGCTTCCTCGTAACGGCCTTGCCGGCATAGCCAGCGCGGCGATTCCGGTACCCACAGGCGAACCAGCAGCACCAGCAACGCGGGCAGCACGCCGATCGCGAACAACAGCCGCCACTGGTCGCTACCCATGAAGGCGCCCATCACCGCGCCGAGCCCGACCCCGAGCGGAATCACGCAGGTAACGAGGCCGCCGACCCAGCCGCGCTTGGACGAGGGCATGAACTCCTGCACCAGCGGCAGATCCACGCAATACAGCCCGCCGACCCCGACGCCGACGAAGAAGCGCATCAAAGTGAGATAGATCCAGCCATTATCCGGCGTGAAATAGAGCAGGCCGGTTGCGATGGAGAAATTCAGCACCGTGCCGATAAAGACCTTGCGGCGGCCGATGCGGTCGGCGAGCCAGCCCCAGACATAGGCGCCGATGATGGCGCCGACGCCCGAACTCATCAGCACGATGGCCGACTGGCCGAAGGTCAGCTTCCAGGGCCCGATCAGGAAGGCCAGCACGAAGCCGATCAGAAAGTAGTCGAAGAATTCCAGCGCGTCGCCGATGATGGCGGCGCTGAGGATCTTGATCTGGTTGCGGGTCAGGCTGGTGCGTCGATCGAGGATTTCGAACATGGCGTTTCCCCTTGGCGCCTATTCGTTTTTTTGGGCGGGCGTCGCGCCTGCGCACCGCCGATGCGGTAAAAACTACCGCGACGATGCGGGTGTTAGAAGCGATGGGAACGCGGGTCACCCACGCAAAAAATGGCGCGGTCCGCCGGGCCGGCGGCCAACCCACTGCAAATTGTGAGGTGTGACTAGCTCATCTTCCGCGAGCCAGAAGGGACCGCACCTTGCGCCGGTTCGCCGATGCGAAACGCGATTGAGCCCTAATTATTTAAGGTTTGGCGATAGTCTGCGCTGCACCGCAGCCAAGGCCGACATCGATGGAAGAAAAGCGAAGGCATCCGCGAACCGACATCGACGAGCCGGCCTACGTCTCGGCGGGCGGCTCCGTCATGAGCTGCACGGTCCGGAATATTTCGCTCGAGGGTGCCGCGATCGATGTCGAGAACGCGGCTTTCGTACCGCCGCGCTTTCGGCTCGTGATGGCGAACGACTCCTCGGTTCGCGAGTGCAAAATTGCCTGGATCCAGAAGAACCGCATCGGCCTGAGTTTCGTCGATCAGGGGTAGGCTGTTCGCGCGCAAACGAAGGACGCCGTCATTCGATCCTCAAATTGGCGTCGCGCACCACCTTGCCCCATTTTTCAATCTCCAGCTTGATCCGCGCGCTGTACTGCTCGGGTGTATTGGCGACCGCGTTGAAGCCGAGCGTCGTAAGGCGTTCCTTGACGTCGGGGCGGGCGACGGCCTTGGCGATCTCGCGATACAGCAGATCAACGATCTCTTTCGGCGTCCCTGCCGGCGCTACGATGCCGGTCAGCGTATCGGCCTCCTGATCCCTGATGCCCTGTTCGGCGAAGGTCTTCACGTCAGGCATTTGGCCCGCCCGTTCGGTGGCCGCAATGCCCACCGCGCGCACTTGTCCGGCCTGTATCGCCGCCATCGAGGACGGCAACGCCGTGAAGGCGATCGGGGTATGGCCGCCGACAGTAGCCTGCACCGCCGGTGCTGCTCCCGTGAACGGCACGTGGACGAGGTCGAGCTTGAACGCCAGCCGAAACAGCTCGCCGCCGAGATGAGGCGTCGATCCGACGCCGGGACCGGCGAAGCTGTATTTGCCGGGATTATCCCGGATCAGCTGCACCAGCTCAGTCAGGGTCTTGGCTGGCACTGACGGGTTGACCACCACGACATTCGGCGAAGCCGCGACCAATGTCACGGCGGCGAAATCCTTGATCGGATCGTACGGCACCTTGGCGTAGAGACTGGGGTTCACCACGAAACCGGTACTGATCGCCATGATGGTATAGCCATCAGGCGTGACGCGCGCGACCTGACCGGCGGCGGTATTGCCGCCGGCGCCGCCGACGTTCTCGACGAAGAACTGCTGCCCAAGACTGTCGGAGAGCCGCTGCGCCACGATGCGCGCGATGATGTCGGTCGGACCGCCCGCCGCAAATCCGACCACCACGCGCACCGGCCGGCTCGGATAGCCCTGCGCCCACGACGCCGTCACGCCGGACAGCAACAACGCCGTCGCGAGAAATACGCGCAATACAGGCGCCATGGCGCTCTCCCCGGATCTGTTCTTGTTGGCGCCATCATCGGCGAGGGCGCGATCCGGAACAAGAGCAAAGCGGGCCGGCCGCCGTTACTTCTTCAACAGCGACTTGACCTTGCGGTCCAGCTCCTCGAACGACATCGCGCCTTTCAACCTCTCGCCATTGACGAAGAACGTCGGCGTCGAGTCCACCTTGAGGACGTCAAAGGCAAACCGTTGATCGGCCGACAGCTTGTCGAGCATCGCCTGATCCTTCACGCAGGTCTCGACCGCTTGTTCGCCCATGCCGGCCTGCTTGCCGACCAGTTTCAGCGTGTCCTTGGTCTGCTCCAGCAACCGGTCCTGCTGCTGGAATAGCAGCCGGACCACGCTATGATATTTCTCGGCATCGTCGCCGCCGATGCAGCGCGCCAGCATCGAAGCCGCGGCGGCCTTGAGATCGAGCGGAAATTCCCGGAACACGAAGCGCACCTTGCCGGTATCGATATATTTCGACCTCAGCATCGGAAAAACATTCTCCGCGAATGCCGCGCAATGCGAGCAGCTCATCGATGCATATTCGGTGATGGTCACAGGCGCATCGGCCGAGCCGAGCGCCATATCTGGCAACGACGTCGCCTTTGCCACCTGTGCCGCGATTGTGTCCTGCGCCAGGGCATGGCCGATCGGATGCAGGGACACGGCGCAGGCGAGGGCGGCGAACCCGGCCAGCGACAGGGTGGCGGCAAGGATGGGGCGGAAAGCAACCAAAGGACAGCTCCGAGATCGTTGTCTTGCCGCTTGCTGGCGACGGCAACCGGTAAACAAAGCTTGAAACAAACGACTACATTGCAGACGCCCTCGATAGGCTCGTTCCAATATCTCCTTGGTAAACCCAGAGCCCATCAGTTGAAACAGCATCCGGACCCGGGACAGCAATTATGTCGGCAAATCGGCGCAAAAGCGAACGTCGAGCCTATCGGGGCATGGCCAAGATCCAATTCGGGATTGGGTCCTTGCCGCGCGACTGCACGATCGTCGACGTGTCCGAAGGCGGAATGCGGATGATTGCGGAAAATCTCGAGATTCCGAACGAGTTCACCGTTCTGCTGCCGGACGCGCGCCGCCAGTGCCGGCTGGCGTGGCGGATCGGTTGCGAATTCGGCGCCGAGTTCATCGATCGGAATCGTGCGCTGTAGGTTCCAACCCGCGGCGGCGCCGGCTGAAACAACGGCTTGGCGGGGTGATGGATTAGTTGCATGATGGCCAAATGCGGCGCAGACGCGCTGGGCAGTTTGTTGCTATTGATCGATTGCAATTGTCTTGAGTGGATTCCGTGAAGACCGAGTTGATTGATCGCATCTACGAATGTTCCTTTGTTCCGGAACTCTGGCCTGGCGTCCTGGATGAACTGGCCGAACTGACGGGTTCACGTGGTGGCCTGCTGTTTTCGGCCCGCGACCGGGTCCTGAAATGGACCGCATCCGAGAATTTGAACGCTATTTTTCGTTCCTATGTCGAGGACGGCTGGTTTTCGCGTTGTCCGCGCCGGATCTGCCTGTTTGGAAAAACGCTGCCGGCATTTTTTGTCGAGCAGGATTTCTGGACGCCGGACCAGATCGACAGCAATCCGATCTACCGGGATTTCTTTCGCCCGCACGGGCTCGGCTGGTCGGCCGGCACCGGCCTGCAATTGCCGACCGGCGATCATATCGTCTTCAGTATCGAGCGCGATCACAGCCGCGGCCCGATCGAAAAGGAACGGGTCGAACTGCTGAACGAACTCCGCTCCCATCTGGCACGCAGCGCGTTTGTCGCGGCGAGGCTGGGGCTGCAGCGCGCCAAGGGGGCCAACGAGGCGCTCGCGTCGATGGGATTGCCTGCACTGCTGCTTGGCCTGGATGGCACGGTAATCGAAGCCAATCCCCTGATCGAGGATTTGTCCGGCCATTTGCAGTGGCGTGCGCAAAGCCGCATCGCGCTGACGGATGGCCGCGCCAACGACCTGTTGTGGGCGGCCCTTGCGGCGCTCGATAGCAATTCCGAATTGTCGGTACGCTCGTTTCCGCTTCGTGACGGCGACGACAAGGCGGTCCTGGTCGCCCATATCATTCCGATCCGGCGCTCCGCCCACGACATATTCGCCGGCAGTTACGCGCTCCTGGTGGTGACGCCCGTGTCGGCCCCGGCAGCACCGCCGATCGAACTGATGCGGTCGCTGTTCGACCTGACCCTGTCGGAAGCCCGGGTGGCACGCGGGCTTGCCGCCGGCGAGACACTGGAAGAGATCGCCGCAAACGGCGGGGTGGCCATCTCAACCGTTCGCTCGCAGTTACGTCAGGTCCTGGAAAAAACCGGATGCACCCGCCAGGCCGAAGTCGTGTCGCTGCTGGCCAACGTCACGCTCGATCGCAGCGCAGCGAAAAACTAACCTGCGGCGCGGCGCCGTCCTTGACTATTTCGGACGTTTTCATCCATTTTGAGGATGACGGCTCGGATTGACCGGCTTCATTATTGGGGTGGCGCGATTCGCGCCGCATCGCATGGAATGGAGATATTTCGTGAAATCATATACCAAACCGACGCTTGTTAAGCTGGGCAGTCTGGCGCTGATCAAGTCCAATCACACGGGACCGAGCACCGACGGCAAGAAGTATTCCGGCTATTTCAAATAGGACGAAGCATCGGTGAAGTTTAAGCGGCAAGCTCTTGCGAGCGAGCCGCTTTTTTCATGCATGCACGGATCGGGCGGATATCAGTCCGGCGATCTTTTGTCCCGCAGCGGCAGCCCGATGCCCGATGAAGGCCTGCCGCCAGCTCAAATAGCCCATCAGGGCCATCGCCGAGCGGGTTGAGCTGGTCGATATGCCGAACGAGAGCTGCTCCAGGGCGTAGTTCGCGGCCCGACGGTCGATCCAGTCGTCGGGGGCCGCATCAAGCAGCGATGCGAAATACTCCCGTGCCTTGTTCACATATGTCAGCTGAAACGAATTGAAGACAAACGTATCGTTCTGACGGCCGCGCAGCGTTTCCGGCACGATCCCCTTCTGGGATTCCCGCAACAGCTCCTTGTAGCGGCCCTCAAAGTCATGGACGAGGAGGGCGCTGACTTCATCATAGACGAAATCCAGCAACGGAAGATCGCAGAAGGGCGAGGCGTCGGTGTGCCCCTTCGCGGCGAAATGACTTTGCGTCACGGTCCGCGGCGCGGAAAAATAACCCCAATCGTCACAGATGATCCCGTCGCCGACCAATTGCTTTTCCCAGGTTTCCCGCTCCTTCGAATAGGCATGGAGGCTCCTGCCGCACCGCAGCCAGGGAACGGTATCGGTCAGCATCCGGCGCATGTTGACGTCGCTGACGTCCCACGGATTCCAGCCCCTGTCGGCAAACATCCTGTTCAGCCGCTGGTGGATGCCTTCGGAATGAGCGACAGGCTGCTCTGCCAGCCGAGATTGGCGCGGCCGCGCGAAAGCAGTGCGCTGGCCGGGGGAAGGGCCTTTGCGAACAGTCTGTATTCACGATGCTGCAGCAGGTAGGGCAGAAATGACGGCGAGCGCAGAAACAGTTGATCTGCGCCGAAGCCGGTAAAGATTTGCGAGCCGCGATCAGCCACGTCGGCCACCGCTCTGCGAAAACCAGTCGCCGAACCAGAAGAAATCGCTCGGCTCATCGGAGTAATCGGGATCGTCGTCGACAGCGTCCGGAAGGTCTTCAGGCCGCATCACGACGAGATCGATCCCGTATCGGTCCGCGACCTCGCGCGCATAGCCTTCGCTGATCGCGTGAGAGGGCAGATTGGGCTGCGAAAACATCACGCCGCGAATACCAGACGAAGCCTCTTCGCCGAGCAGGCAGGCAATAAACGACGAGTTCGAGCCCGCCGGAAATCTCGACACAGATCTTTGCATCCGGATGTGCCGCAAGCCGGCTTTTGATCGAGCTTCGCAGGATCGCCAATATGCCGGGTGCAACGTCTTCGCGGCGCTGCGAGGTGTCCAGTTGATAGCGGTAATTCCTGCGAACGAGTTGCTGGCGCGTAACGGTCTGCCCCAGGCAGACCAGTTCACCGGGAAGTACCCTTCTGATGCTCTCGAAGCGGCGTTTCCGTGCTCAGGAACTGATAGCCGGGCACCAGCAAAACGTGCCGGGCAAAGTAATGCTCGTCCCATCTGGCATTGGAGGGATCGAAGAAAAAGCCCAAGCGGTTGGCGGCCGCGCCATCCGCCTCCCGATAGTAGATCTGATATTGGGAGGTGAAGCTCTTGAATGCGTAATGGTCCTGGTCCGTCACGATGATGGCGACGAAGTCACCGTCCGCCTTGGCGATAGCCGAGGAGCCTTCGCGATCGACGAGGGCGGCCAAGCCATCCAGCGCTTGACGCCCGACCTGATTTTCGACCCGGAGGACAGTCCCCTCGATCAGTATCTTTCCGAAGCCGCAATCAATCGTGCTGCAGCCTTCACCGGCGCTCCATCTGAGATCATTCGTCAAAACTGTGTCCTGCGTGGATGCGTTCATTGCGCTGTCCGCCGCCTATCGGCTATTCTCTGAGGAGAAAGCATTCTTGCAGAGATCACCGCATTCATGAGCGCTTCTATTTTGTGTTTGTCGCATTTTTCCACGAAACTGTTCGGGATTGATCGGACTGTCACCTTTTTCCGATGGCTCGGACGAACCTTCAGGTCCGGCCGCGCGTCGAACGCAACCGCGGAGCATCTTGCCGAGAGCGCGATACGTGGCATGCAGCTATTGCCGCTCCGGATCGAGTGTCTCGATCAGGCAGTTGCGACCTGGTTTGTGTTGAACCGTCATGGGCATCCGGCGTCTCTGAGGATCGGAATGCGGCTGTCGCCGCTGTCGGGCCACGCCTGGGTCTTGTGCAATGAGCAAACCTTCGTAAGGACCCCCGGCATGGAAGATTTCACAGTCGTGGCGTCTTATCCGCCCTGGGCGGAAAACGAGTTGCACGAATTTGAGCTGAACTAGTTCGCGAACGAGTTCGTCAAAATCGTCCCGAATTTCCTGACGTTCCGCGCCGTACTCTTCCGCAAGCCGATTCACGACTTGGTCCAGATCTGCCTCCAATCCGACCCTCAGCATCCGGGCAGCAGTTTCATTGAGGCCGTAGGAATCGCCTGTCTTCACCGAGAACAGGACGTCCTTTCCTTCAACATTGGTGAGCGTCGTGCCGGCAGCCAATCGAATATGCATTTTCAAACCGTTTCAGCATCAAGTTAATGAGGTGGACTTTGCATTCAAGAGATTTGGCGTCAAGAGATTTGGGCGGAGCGAAAGAAGAATGTTCGCCGCCGGGGAGGCGCCCAGCCGGTCTGGTGCTGCCAGAGCGACGCGTAAAGTCCTCCTCGGGCGATCAGATGTTCGTGGCTGCCTTCTTCCAGAACGCGCCCCGAATCCAACACGACAATTCTGTCCATTCGCGTCAGCGTCGAAAGGCGATGCGCAATTGTAATTACCGTTTTCCCCACCATCAGCGCGTCCAGATGTTCCTGGATCGCATGCTCCGCCTCCGAGTCGAGCGCTGCGGTTGCTTCGTCCAGGATCAGGATCGGAGCATTCTTGAGCAATGTGCGCGCCAGAATGATGCGCTGGCGTTGCCCCCCGGACAATCTCGCACCGCGCTCGCCGGCGCTTGAATCGAGCCCCGTTCCGCCGTCGAGGTCTTGCATTTCAGACACAAATTGCGCCACCCGGGACTGGTTTAGCGCACATTCGAGTTCGGCCGGCGTGGCATCCGGCTTGCCGCACATGATGTTGTCGCGAATGGAGCGATGCAGGAGGCCGGTGTCCTGGGTGACGACCCCGATGCAGGACCGAAGGCTGTCCATCGAGACTTCACGAATGTCCTGGCCATCGATACGGATGGTGCCGTCCTGGATGTCGTACAGCCGCAACAGGAGGCTGACGAGCGTCGACTTGCCCGCGCCCGATCGCCCGACAAGGCCGACGCGCTCACCCGGCGCCACGGTCAGCGTAAAGTTCTCAAATAGCGGCCGCTCGCTGGAATACCCGAAACCGATTTGCCTGAACTCGATCGCGCCGGCTTTGACCTCCAGTGTTTTTGCATCGGGGTCATCGACCATCGTATTGGGCGCCGCGATCGATGCCATTCCCTGTTGAACGTCGGCCAGATTCTGAAAAATGCCGGATACTTCCCAGGCGACCCAGCCACCGGTGCTCGCCGCCTGCCATACCAGCGGGAGCGCCATCGCCACGGCCTCCGCTTGAATGGATTCGTTGAGCCACAGGCTGACGCCGATAGCGCCTGTTCCGACCAACAGCGAGGTATTGAGGAGCGTGAGGCTCGTCATGAAGCTGGTGATCATCTGCGCGTGGCGCAGCTGGGTATCGTTGTGCGACAGCAGCGCGCGGCGAACGTGATCATTGTCCGTCGCGGCGTAGGAGAAGAGTTTTATCGTCAGAATATTGCTGTAGCAGTCGACGATCCCAGCCATCAAATCGGAATAGGCCTGCGAATTTGCTTCAGCCCGCGTCCTGAGACGAGGCACATAGTAGCGCAGCAACAGGATGTAGCCGCAAAACCAGCCCAGGATAGGGAGCGCCAGCCGCCAGTCGGCGCCTCCCAGCAGGAAGACGCAGGCCCCGCCGTACATCGCGAGATACCAGACCGCACGGATGGCGGCCTCGGCGGTTTCGCGCAGGGAGCCGGCGGTATGCATCACCCTGTGCGCAAGGCGGCCGGGAAAATCATTCTGGAAAAACTGCCAGCTCTGACCCACGACCAGCCAGTGGCTGATCCAGCGCATACGCGACGTGACGTCTGGAACGAGAAAGCTGTTTCGCAGGTGCAAATCAGCAAAGATCAACGCGGGGCGAACGACACCTATCGCCACCAAAAACACGGCCAGCGTCGGCCAGCTCTCGAGCCAGGCCTTACCGCGGTCAGGTTGACCGACGAAAGCCACGACCTTCCCGACGAAGACCGAGACCAGCGCGTCGGCGCACGCCACCCCGAAGCCGCAGACAAACAGCCAAACGAAGATCCGCTTATGTTCCGCGAGAAAGTATCGGTAGAAAGCGAATAGTGTTGAACGAGGTGCGTCGCGAGCCGGTGCAGCGGTAATGTCAATTCTGTTCATAGCCACGTCGCTGATTCCGCGAGACGATAAGCTGCTAGTCATCCGAGCGTCTTCATCTATCTGGAGGATAGGATGATGACGTTCCGATTGACGGACCTCACTATTGGCGTGGCAACGACGGTCGCCGAGAATGGCTGGCATTTCCGCAGATCAACACCCCCCGACGGGATCTCGTCCTGAGCAATCGAGATTGCACTCAGAATCACGGCATGTCCAAACCCTGGTTTTGGTTGCGTTGGCGTAATAGCACGCCCCCACACACTCGCGCGCAACGCCGCGGTTTCGGGTAAACGAGTTGGACACGCCAAGTATGCCATTCTCGACCTTCGCGATGGTCTTGATGCGACCAGCGTCTGGAACAGTCATCTCGACTTGGGCATGTACGTCGAACGCAGTGAATTCAAGGAAGATCGATAAGATTACTGCTTTCGCCCTCATGTGATCGCCTCCAGACGGCCACGGTATGATGCGGCGAGCTTTGCTGGCAAGGGTTTGGATTCCAGAGAGCACGAACGATCGTGAGCGCGACCGGGGGTGATTTGAGCAAGACCAACCTTGAGGCGTGGCAGCCAATCAATGTAGAAGCGGTGGCGTGACGGCAGAGCGGCTTGACAACCTGAGATGTAGATAACAATTTTCATCGCTATCGTGCGCGGACAAGGCAATACGGGTTTACGTCGCAACATTCCCGAACTTTGCCGGCTGTACCGTTGCAGCATCGACCGTCGATCTTGTGATCGCCCGGGGCCAGGGAGGCGCTGCTGGCTTAGATGGAGCGTTTCCTCGAGTTGGGCCAGGAAATCCCTGTGCCAACGGCCGCCGACAGCATCGGGATTGGGGATGCTTTGCTTCTCGCTGCGGTAGAAGTGCCCGATGATGTCCGGATAGTGCAGGTCGGGCTTGCCGTCCCTGTGCTGTCGCTTGCAAGAGTCGATGCGTTTGCTCGTCGTCATGGCTTGACGCGCTCGGCACTGCTCGTTGAGGCCGTCGATCGCTGGATCGCGCAGGAGAGCCTTCCCCGCGAACGGGGAGAGGCAGCATATGACGGTCCTACGCTGTTTGATTTCAGCAACCCGCTTGAATTGAAGGTAGAAGCAATGGTTGTTGATCTAGACCCGTCGGGCGAGGCCCCAAGTGACGAACGCAACGCGATAGATCAGGTCGAACCAATGAGCGAGGCCGATGGTATCACGGCGGAATTTGGCACGCCTGCTCGACGAGAGTTCGGAAATTCGGCCGCAAGGCAACAACGAACGTGAACCGGAGCGTCGGTTGGCGAGAGAAGGGTAACGCGGATCGAAACGCGGAAATCGGATTTTGCCCTCCCGAGCGTGAAGCAGGAATTCGAGTGCCTTACAGCGGATATGGTCGAACAACGCAGCGATTGAAATCCGTGTTGTTCTGCGTTGTCCTCGCAGGCTGCGGCGTTTCCCGGCAAGCTTCTGAAGTGGCGGATGCGACGCTGGAAGGCTGGAATAAATCCCTGGCGGAATGCCGGAATGCGCATCCCGATCAAATCACGCAGGCGGTTGCGCGCGCGGTATGCTTCAACAAGGCCATCGATCTCCTGCGCCCGGTGCTCCCGTTTCCGGATTTGCTCGACCAGGAAAAATCAATGCGGATATCTCTTGCAGAGCAGGTTCAAGCCAGGACCATCTCGCTGATCGAACGCAACAGGCAATTCGCCCAACTCCATGCCAGGATACTGGCGGAGGAGCAGAGCCGGCTTCTTGCAAATCCAGCGATACCGGCGCACACGCTCGCCTGAAGCAATGCAGTGGCGATTGTCGAACCCCGACGGCTGCACGTCGCTGGGAGGCAATACGCAGAATTGCTACTGATCGGGCGGTGTCGGCTTTTGCTGCCTGCGACCGTCACGCCCTGAAAGGTCTTGATAAGGATCACACCATTTGGCAGTCTTTGTCCGAGAACCTTTTTTGGAAACGAGATTTGCCATGCGAAAGTCAGGTTTTGCGGTTGTTGCTGCCGCTTTCTCAATGATGGCCCTATTGACCGGCGCCGCCCATAGCGGCCCATATCCTTTCGGGGATGAGCCGTATCGCCTCAATTTGTGGCACGATCCTGAAATAGCGACCGGTTGCTGGAAGTGGAATTGGCAGCAATATCATTGGAACGACTATTGCGCCGTCTATGTCCGTCCGAAGGCGTATATGTATCCGCGTGGCTCACGCACGGTGTTGCGATCAAAGGGCTGATCGCTCCGGCGAGATCCGAATTGCGGATCTCGCGCGCGCCCTGAAACGACTTGCCGGTCAGGAATGCTGAATTGTGCAGGCAATCTTGGTTATGCTTGCCAAAATTCAATAGCGCGTTGTCGCGCTTTCCATCGAGCCAGACACCCCGGCCGGCATAGCGGTAACCGACACCCATCGGGACCAGCCGAACGTGTGTTGCGCCGCGCGGCGAAGTGTAGAGCGAGGCGGTGATCACCTCACCCGCGATGCTGACGGCGATGGGGCAGAGTGGGTATTGACGGCCGTTCTCACAGACAAAGACGATCTCGGAGCAGCCACCCCGGCCGGACGTCATCAGCCCCAGATCTGCCGCGGCAACCGGACCAGGATTTATCGCCGCGGCGATGCCAAAGAAAGCCGCCATCGTAATAAATTTTGCAAATCCAGCGCGCATTGCCCGCCCCCAAGCTGATCAATCATCGCACCAGAGCAGAAAATCCTCCATAACGTCAATTGTATCTTGGGCGTTTCACCCGGTTTGAGGCTGCAACGTCAGCGTTCAGGGGACCCGTGCCGACGCGTTCGGGCGGAGATGGCGGTCCCGAAAATCCATTCGATGAACTTTGGCGTGTAGAACGCCGCGCCTTTATTTTGCGCTGTACTTGTCGCCATCGGCGCATCTTGGCGACTCAGTTTTACCTTTTTTGAACGCGACTCACGTTGAGTGCACTGCACCCCTGATTTCGCGAGAGGGTTGTGCGGCACGAGAGGGAGCGTTCCGATGTCCACCGGGGATTGCCTGACCCATTTGAGGGTGTTGATCCCTTGTTTTTCCTTCGTGACCGCGCTGATCGTTGCGAGCCCCATCACCCCATCCAGGGCGGATCCGTTTGAAGGCCCGAGCTTTCGAAGAGGGATGTGGCATTTTGTGAGGACGGTCGACCTCATTCTTCACAAGAAAACAAAGCAGCGGCTGGCACAGCGGGAACTGACGCAATGCGTCGATCCGACCCACGCCATGATCGCTACTTTCGCATCTCCCTCGGTTGGAAATTGCGTTTCGGCGAAGGCGCAAAAGTTCGACAACAACTACTTATTCTCGAATCGGTGCGACTTCATGGGGCCGGTCAGCACCGTGATAACGGTTCACAGCGACGAGGCTTACACCGAGCTCAACGAAGCGACCGTTGGACTTGCGAAAAGCGAACTGGTTGTCGCGCGCAGGATCGGTGATTGCCAGGAAGGTCCGGAAAGCCCCGAGGCGACGTCGGTATCGCCGCAATCGGCGGAGCGTCGCGAAATCACAGGATTTGCCGAAACCAGCTAAATCTTTTGCTGCGGTCCTGCCCCGACAACATTGACCTTGATTTTCTGAAGCTCTGTGCGCCCGCCTGAATACTTCACCTCGATGGTCAAAACGTCGTCGCCCAAAAACTCCGGTGGCGATTTGTAGAACGCGACATAGGCGGGGACTTCGAGCGCCAGACAGGCCTTGTAGTTGGTCGCTTTCACCTTGGCCGTCCGAACGACCACTTTTCCCGAGGCGGGCGGGTTAGCCAGCCGGATGGTGGGCAGGGCGCCGGACGTGCAGTCCGGCAGCACGTTCAGGTAGACCCCGATCCGGGTATCCTTGTTCGGCAAGGCCCTGACGGACCGCTCCACCGCCTGGGTTTGGGCCATGGCCGCATCCCCCAGCCCCCCGACGGCCGCCGCCAACCCGGCTGCCAGCAGTATCCCCTTCATGATTGCGCTCCTGTCCAAGAAGGGGACCTTTTTGGGCTTACCTATCTGAAATCCATGGATAATCGGTTTCGCTAGTCTAATTTGACCGTTTCCTCTT
Source organism: uncultured Alphaproteobacteria bacterium (assembly GCA_963742695.1). Lineage (GTDB taxonomy): Bacteria > Pseudomonadota > Alphaproteobacteria > Rhizobiales > Xanthobacteraceae > Bradyrhizobium. The sequence continues at coordinate 30,681 of CAVUNF010000025.1, read as the reverse complement.
TACCACATCCCCAGCGAAAGCATTGATTAACCAAACACTTTTGTTGACCGGCATCGAGGGTTAACAATAACTTAAAGCGTTCCATTTAGGTTCAAACTTTTTTCAAGTTTGTTTCGTGTTCGGAGAATTTTAGATGAACGGACCTTTTCAGGTTGCTCAGCTTTCTGGAACCGGAAACTCCAACAGCGGCGCTCCTCCACGAATTTTCAAGCTTGCGAAGCCTCAGGGCGACCAGGCAGTCGTGGTCAATCTCGGCTACGACCAAAAGGTCCAGCTCGACTTTACCGCAATTGCGAACGAGAAGATCACGCTGGTTCGCGTCGGCGACAGACTGATCATTCTGTTCGACAACAAGGCGACAGTGACGGTTGAGCCGTTCTTCAACTCCCGACACGATGCCCTGAAAAATCTCACCGTCGAAGTCGCGCCCGGTCGCGACGTTTCGGTCAGCGAATTCGCCGGCCTGTTTCCCATCACCACCGACCAGTCCGTGCTGCCGGCGGCCGGCGGGGCAACGGCAATGCGCAGGGCAGCGGCGCCAATTTCAGCAATAGCTCGGTCGACCCGCTCAACTCCGGCAATCCGCTCGACCTGCTTGGCCAGGAGGCGCTGGGGAATTTTGCACTTGATGCAGAGACAGTTCGCGGGCACACCGTTTCGTGGCCCAGTCTTCGGCCAGTTTTACGCTTGCAAACGCTTTGCTGATCCATGACGAATCGCCTGACGTTCAAATCGCTGTTCGGCGCCAACGATCAGGCCAACGCTGCTCTGCCTGCCGTATTCTCGCCCGGCGGGCTGATCGGCTGGGCGCAAAGCGCGATATCCCTCGATCGGCAATGATGACCGTTGATTTCGGATCAGGCGGTGCAGGGAACCGTTGCCTATGCGCTGACCACCTCGACGGGCACGGCGTTCAATGGCGTGAATTCCGGGCTGCGGGCGACAGCAACGGGCAATCGAGATTTTCCTGTTTACGGAAGGCAACCTGATTGTTGGCCGCGAACTCAACGCGGGTGGAGCGATCGCGTTTGCACTCTACCTCGATCCCGTGACTCTCAATTGGCTGTCGCCCAGTATCGAGGCTGTCCAGCACGCCAACGATTCGGACTTGAACGATATCACCGCGCTCGCAAACGTGGTTTTCGTTCAGCAGATCGTGACCGACGGCGTTGGAAATGTTGTCAACCGGCGTGTCCTCGACTTCGCTTGGCGTGGCGTTTCTCGACGATGGTCCGTCGATTTCCCAGGGCGAGGGCGAGGGCGGAGGTACGTGTTTCATTACAGTTCCTTGAACTCGATGAAACGATTGGCGACAGTCAGAATCAACCCAATCCGGCCGACCGATACCTATAACGTCGCGAGTGGCGAAGGCGAGTTCGAACGCCGGATTTCCGATCGTTCCCAACGGCACTGCCGACGATACCGGTGCGCAGACCGTTACGGTAAAGACGAACCCCGACAGCGCTGACCGAGGCAATTGGCAAACAATCCACCTCGGATGCTGACGGCGCGTTGGCTGCGGCTGTTTCCACAGCCCATCACCAATTTCGGAACCGATGGCCCGGCGCCCGGCGGCGGTGTCAGCCACGATTTCGTGTTTATTATTTCAGGCCAAGCCGGAACGGTAGCTACGAATCTGACCGCAACGCCGGGTCGGTACTCCGACCTCGAAAACCTTACCGATGCTGCCCGGAAAATCGAACTCTTTCAGGTGAGCGACACAATCATCGAAGGACGCATTGTCGGCGATGGCAACCCCGCCACGGACGACCAATACGTCGCCTTCCGCATCATGTTAGTGGACGCCAATACGCCGTCCGCCGCACATCACGGTCTATCAGTTTTTTGCAATCGACCACGACGGTTCGGAATAATCCGTCGGTTCTTTGACGAGCAGGTCTTTCTGCGCATCTTCGAGCGGCGGTTCGCTCAATCTGCAGATGACGACCACTGTTACCGATGGTGACGGCGATCATGTCAGCGCACCGGCGCAAATCCGTCTCATTGACGGCGAACGTACTTTCATTTCGTTCGACGATGATGGCCCACTTGCGGTCAACGACGTTAATTCCGTAACTGGTTCTGTGACTGTCGCCACGGGCAACGTCATCACAGAAAACGACGTAACGGGAACCGACGGAGCTAAGATCACGGAAATTTCTGGCGTTGGCACGTCCACTATCTTGGACGGCCTGCAACTTTCACGGTGAGCGGCCAGCACGGCACGCTCGTGATCAACGAGAACGGCACCTACACCTATACGTTCAACGGCACCCCCTTCATCGGCAACGACGTCTTCACCTATACGCTGACCGACGGCGACGGCGATTTCTCGACGGCGGAGCTAACGATAGAAATTACTGATTTCGGACCGACTGTGGTTTCGGCGACGGGTCTGACGGTTGACGAGGATGGGTTTGTAGCGACGCGCAATCTGGACGAGGTGCCGGCTGCTAGTAACGAGACCGGACTTTACCGAGAGCCTGACGGATACCACGGGCATTGCCAAGGTGACGTTCGGCAACGACGTGCCGTTGCCGGCCAACCTGCTGACGTCGATCCAGCTGGTCGACACCGGTGCGGCGCTGGATACGCAGCTGACGACGCTTGCCGGCAATCCGGTTGTGTTCGCGGTGGAAGTTGGCACCGGCGACCTGGTTGGCAAGGACGGCGCCACGGAAGTGATCCGCATCCACATCACCGGGGCGAGTGTGACCAATGTCGCGACCGGCGAGGTGACCTACACCTACTCGACGACGCTGTCGCAGCCTGTGAAGCATGCCGCGCTGGACGGCGGGGCGGACGACAACAGCGAGAACACCGCGTCGACCGGCGTCACCTTCGAGGTGACGGACAAGGATACCGACACCACCCAGGGCACCTTCAACGTCACCATCGTCGACGACGTTCCGACGGCAGTTGCGGACGGTTTGATCACGCCGGCGGAAGACACGGCGATCACCTTCAGCGTGACCGGCAATGATCAGTTCGGCGCTGACGGCGTTGACCTTGTGACGGGGATTGCCAAGACGACGGATCCGCTGAAGGGGACGGTGCCGTACAACGGCGACGGCACCTTCACCTACACGCCGACGGCTGGTTAGACCGGCCCTGACAGTTTTACCTACACGATCACCGACAAGGACGGCGACAGCTCGACAGCGACGGTGTCGATCGCGCTTGCGGCGGATTCGACGCCGACTGTGGTTTCGGCGACGGGCCTGACGGTTGACGAGGACGGGTTGTAGCGACGCGCAATCTGGACGAGGTGCCGGCTGCTAGTAACGAGACGGACTCGACCCAGAGCCTGACGGATACCACGGGCATTGCCAAGGTGACGTTCGGCAACGACGTGCCGTTGCCGGCCAACCTGCTGACGTCGATCCAGCTGGTCGACACCGGTGCGGCGCTGGATACGCAGCTGACGACGCTTGCCGGCAATCCGGTTGTGTTCGCGGTGGAAGTTGGCACCGGCGACCTGGTTGGCAAGGACGGCGCCACGGAAGCGATCCGCATCCACATCACCGGGGCGAGTGTGACCAATGTCGCGACCGGCGAGGTGACCTACACCTACTCGACGACGCTGTCGCAGCCTGTGAAGCATGCCGCGCTGGACGGCGGGCGACGACAACAGCCAGAACACCGCGGTGTTGACCGGCGTCACCTTCGAGGTGACGGACAAGGATACCGACACCACCCAGGGCACCTTCAACGTCACCATCGTCGACGACGTTCCGACGGCAGTTGCGGACGGTTTGATCACGCCGGCGGAAGACACGGCGATCACCTTCAGCGTGACCGGCAATGATCAGTTCGGCGCTGACGGCGTTGACCTTGTGACGGGGATTGCCAAGACGACGGATCCGCTGAAGGGCACGGTGTCCTACAACGGCGACGGCACCTTCACCTACACGCCGACGGCTGGTCAGACCGGCCCGACAGTTTTACCTACACGATCACCGACAAGGACGGCGACAGCTCGACAGCGACGGTGTCGATCGCGCTTGCGGCGGATTCGACGCCGACTGTGGTTTCGGCGACGGGCCTGACGGTTGACGAGGACGGGTTTGTAGCGACGCGCAATCTGGACGAGGTGCCGGCTGCTAGTAACGAGACGGACTCGACCGAGAGCCTGACGGATACCACGGGCATTGCCAAGGTGACGTTCGGCAACGACGTGCCGTTGCCGGCCAACCTGCTGACGTCGATCCAGCTGGTCGACACCGGTGCGGCGCTGGATACGCAGCTGACGACGCTTGCCGGCAATCCGGTTGTGTTCGCGGTGGAAGTTGGCACCGGCGACCTGGTTGGCAAGGACGGCGCCACGGAAGTGATCCGCATCCACATCACCGGGGCGAGTGTGACCAATGTCGCGACCGGCGAGGTGACCTACACCTACTCGACGACGCTGTCGCAGCCTGTGAAGCATGCCGCGCTGGACGGCGGGGCGGACGACAACAGCGAGAACACCGCGGTGTTGACCGGCGTCACCTTCGAGGTGACGGACAAGGATACCGACACCACCCAGGGCACCTTCAACGTCACCATCGTCGACGACGTTCCGACGGCAGCTGCGGACATGGATTATGTCTCAGCGGTACCAATTCAAGTCCCACCTTCGACGACATCCCACTTATCGATGGAGCCGAACAAGCCATGCCGGCCGGGTATGGCGGATTTAACTGGGGGCAAGCGGCTGTTTATAACCCGGGAATCCCGGTCATTGTCCCGGGCTATGCGCCGCATTCTGGTGCGAATTTGGCCTTTATCGCTGAGGCTAACGGCGTCGAAGTGCCTGGGACAGATTATCCGGGCGTCGCTGGCTCACCGTTGAATATCACTCGGGTCACGGATTTCACCCCGGTGGGTGGCTGGTTCTCGGCTGGCTTCACGGACAGTCTGCCGATCACTTTCCAAGCCTACGATGATGGCACCTTGCGCGGCACCTATACGGTTTTTGTCAACCAGGGTGGCCCGACCTATATCGATTTCACTGCCTTCAACGGCTTCACCAGCATCGACGAGCTGCGTATCGATACTCCAAACAGCTTCAACAGCTTCGGTGGTTATTTCGGGTTCGACGATTTCAGTTATCGCAGCGACGCTGCGGCTGCGACCGGCAATGTGCTCACGGGCGTTGATGGTGGACTCGGTAGCGATGCCAACGCGTCGCCGCTCGATGGCACTCCGGACACGGTTGGCGCCGATGGCTTTGGTTCGATCGTGTGGAGCGGTGCGGTCACCAGCGGCCTTGGGATAACGACGGTCGTGGGTCTATACGGTACGATGACAGTCGACGCGCTAGGGAATTATTCCTACAAGCTCGATGAACGCAATCCAATCGTTATCGGTTGGTCCACCGGCGATGCGCCGCTGGTCGAGACGTTTAATTACACAATCGTTGATGGCGATGGCGACGCATCGACGACGACGCTGACCATCAATGTTACTGGCGCGGATGACGGTGTTGGCCTGTTCGATCTTACGCCAGCTATCAACGGTGGCGATGCTGTGGTCAATGAGAGCAATCTCGTCGATGGCTCCTCGCCGGTCCCCAGCGCTCTCACACAAAGCGGAACATTTAGTTTCTCGGCGCCGGATGGCGTTGATAATCTGATTGTCGGCGGCGTCAACGTTGTGACGAATGGCGCGGTTACCGTACCGCCGACCCCGATCGCGACTGCCTATGGACAGCTCACCGTTGCGGATGTGAATCTGGCAACAGGCAAGATCACCTACAGCTACGCGTTGACAGACAACACATTGACACATGGTTCTGGCGATAGCGGTACCAACAGCGTGTTCGACAGCATCGGCGTCACTCTCACCGACACGGACGGGGATTCGTCGACGAGTGCGCTCGCGATTAGGGTAATCGACGACGTGCCGCTCGCGGTCAATGACACCAACACGGTGGCCGAGGATGCGGTTGCGGCGATCACGGGCAATGTGCTGACCAACGACCTGCATCCGAACGGCCTGCCTGGCGCTGACACCCCGACGAGCTTCGTCAGCTGGGACGGCGATGTGACCGGCGATTACGGTACGTTCGTTTCGAATGCCGACGGCAGCTACAGCTACACGCTGAACAATGGCAATGCGCTGGTTCAGGGTCTGGACGTTGGCGGGACGCTGACGGAGACGTTCAACTACACGATGAAGGATGCCGACGGCGACACCTGCACGGCGACGCTGACGATCACGATCACGGGTGCGACCGACAGCGCCTCGGTGGTGACGGCGGAGGACGGCCGACGCCACGGTGGACGAAGCCGATCTGACATGTGTTCCGAACACCACGGAGACCGGGCGGCAGCTTCACGATCTCGGCGACGGACGGTTTCCAGGCGTCGTGATCGGGGGCACCACGTTCACGCTGGCCCAGATCCAGGCGTTGCGATCAACACGGTGGTGACACCGAGGGCCAGCTGACGATGACGGGCTACAGCGGCACCGGCCACCGGCACGGTGAACTACAGCTACACGCTGTCGGCAACGATCGACAACGACAGCATCACTGCAGCCGGAAACGACACGGTCGACGGCACGGGCTTTGACGACAGCGTCGCGCTGACGGTGCACGGCATTGGCGGAACGACCGGAGGCGACAACCTCGTGGTCCGTATCGTCGACGCCACCCCGACGGCGGCCAATGACGGCCCGTTCGGCGTGGTCGAGGACGGCGCGAGCTCGTTGTCCGGCAACGTGCTGTTGAACGACGCCTCGGGCGCCGATACGCCCGCGAGCTTCGTGTCGTGGTCCAGTGCGGACACGACGGCGATTGCGGCGCTGAACACCTACGGCACGCTGACGCAGAACGGCAACGGAACGTGGAGCTACACGCTGGACAACGGCCGTGCAGTGACGCAGGCGCTGACGGCGTCGAGCAACCTCAGCTACACGCTGAACTACACGATGCAGGATGCCGATGGCGACACTTCGCCGGCGACGCTGACGATCACGATCACCGGTGCGGCCGACAGCGCCTCGGTGGCGACGGCGCAGGCGACCGGTCCGGACGCGACGGTGTTCGAGGCCGGCCTGACAGTTCCGAACACCACGGAGACCACGGGCGGCACCTTCACGGTCTCCGCGACCGACGGCATCCAGAACATCGTGATCGGGGGCACGACGTTCACGTTGGCCCAGGTCCAGGCGTTTGGAACCACTAACGGTGTGGTGAACACCGGCGAAGGCGTGCTGAGGCTGACCGGCTACACCGGCACCAGCACCAGCGGCACGGTGAACTACAGCTACACGCTGTCGGCGACGATCGACAACGACAGCAAGATTCCGACCGGCAACGACAGCGTCAACGGCACGGGCTTCAACGACAGCGTCGCCTTGACGGTGAACGGCATCGGCGGGACCACGGCGAGCGACAATTTGGTGATCCTCGTCGCCGACGATACCCCGGTTGCCAACGACGACACCGACAGCTTCGGCAATCAGCCAGTTGCCTCCTCGATCAGCGGCAACGTGATCGACGGCACCAACACCAACGAACAGCTGAGCGGAACGGGTGACGATACACTCGGCGCCGACGGGGGCAGTGTGACCTTTATCGCTCACACCGGCGGAACCGGCGGAGATCTGCCCGGCGCGGGTGCGGCCGGCGCAACGATCGTTGGCGCCTATGGCAATCTCGTCATGCAGTCCAACGGCGACTACACCTATACCCGTACCTCGAACTCCGCCGGCACCGATCAGTTCACCTACACCGTGACGGACGGTGACGGCGATCCCGATACGGCAACCCTGACCATTGCACTCGACAGTGCCGGTGCGCTTATCGTCGGCTCGAACCAGAATGACGACGAGACGGCGCCGCCGAGCAACACCGCCTACGACCATGTCGTTCCGAATGGACCGGCCGGCACCCACGGTGACATCATCGGCACCACTGGCGACGATATCATCGTCGGCGACCCGGGCGCACAAGGAACCGTGACCGCGGGCGACACGGCGAATATTGTTCTGGTGCTCGATACCTCGGGCAGCATGAGCGCCGGCATCTCATTTGATGGCAACACGGTCAGTCGGCTGCAAGCGCTTCAGATTGCAGCGATAGAAGCAATTGACGCCCTCTCAAACTCCGCGGCCGATAATGTCCGCATCCACCTGGTGCAGTTCAACGAACAGGGCGGCCCGGGTATTACCTTCGACCTCATTACCAACGGCGCGGTGAACGCGGCGCAGGTAGCGGCCGCCAAGGCTGTGGTTGATGGCTTCGATGATACCTTTGACGGACCGGCCACGAACTATCAGTCGGCACTTCAACAGGTTGTCAATTGGGTCCAGGGATCCAACGTAACTTTCAATTCGTTGGCACTGAGACCTTTGACAGCAACGGAGCGACGGCGAACGGAACTGCCGTGCTTGTAAATGCCTTCGACACGAAAATCGCGGTGGTGTCCGCCTGGAACGGAGCCACGCAGCAAAATGTATCCGGGAGTGTCGGTAGCTTTGGCGTCAATGACGGCGAGCTCGATGTTGGGGAGACCCTGCGCTTTGACTTCGGCGCCGAGAATACTTTTGGCGTCGGGACGTTCGATCCTTCGCCTAACCTCGGAACCCAGTTCGCTACTTTCACTGGTCCGGCCGTTGAGTTTGCCACTTTCTCCTTCGCGGGCTTCGGCGGATCGGGTGACCAAATAACCTATGTTGTCCATTACACTGACAACTCGAGCGATCTGGCTGTAGCGGTCAACAGCAGTGGGAGCGCTACGCTCGGGACTGACGGCAAGATAATCGCCTATGTGGAGTTTACCGGTTCCGCAGCCAGCGGCAGTAGTCCAAACGTCGGATTGACAAGTATCACGCTGGACCACCAGGGACCGCTTGCAAACCCGACGGTCAACAAGGTGTTGTTCATCTCTGACGGCGAGCCGACGGCCGGGACCAACTTTGCTTCGTTGGTAACGACGATCGAAAGCACGTTCGGGCCGATCGAAGCCGTCGGCATCAATGTCAGCGAGACCGCCCTCGACCAACTCGATCTGGTGGAAGGCGCAGCATCGGGAGCCCCGGCAATCATGCCGCGAGCAACATTACGACCGGAGAACAGCTCCAAGCCCTGGTTGGAGAACTGAGCGGCGGAACGGTGATCGCCGATGTTGCCGGCAGTGACGATATTCACGGCGGTGCGGGCAACGACATCATCTTTGGCGATGTAATGCACACTGATGCCCTTGCGACTGCGCAGGGTCTGGGCACGCCTCCGGATTCTGGTTGGCAGGTTTTTGCGCAACTTGAGGCTGCTCCGAGCTGGGACCGCGACGACACCATCGACTACATCAGGAACAATCACCTCGCGCTTTCGGAAGAGGCACCGCGCACTGGCGGACATGACGAGATCAACGGCGGCGCCGGCAACGACATCATCTATGCCCAGGAAGGCAACGACACCATCACCTACGATGTGGGCGATGGTCGCGACTTCGTGCATGGCGGCACCGAGGCTGGCGGCGGCGATACGCTGATCGTCAATGGCGACTGCCGCGGTCGCAGAACTTCTTCCTCGAGACGGTCGCGTCCTACAATGCGCGTATCGGTCCGGCATCTATACCGGGACGGCCGAGGCGCTGGTCTCGACGGCTCCGGCACCATCATGGTGGAGATGACGGAGATCGAATCCGTCACCATCAACGGCGGCGGCGGAGCCGATACGCTCACCGTCTCCGGCGATTTCGTCCGGCACCTCGATCCTGAACACGACCATCACGTTTAATGGCAACGATGGAGCCGATACGCTCGACCTGACCAGGCCGCGTGGACAACCGTCGGGTGGTGTCGGACGGCGGCAACGAGGCTGACACGGTCCTGCTGAGCTTCCCGTACAGCCTCTCCGACATCACCTCGATCACGACGTCGGGCGCAAACCACGTGGCGATCGCCCATAACGGCATCGTCGACGAGTTCACCAACTACGAGTTCTTCACGTTCGAGGGCGGCCTGACACTCAGCTACGCCGACCTGATCAACAGCCAGCCCACCGATATCGCGATTGACGGCGGCAATTCTGACAGCGTTGCCGAGAATAGCGCCAACGGCACCGTCGTGGGCGTGCTCTCGACGGTCGATCCGGAAGCCTGGCAGTCCCACTCCTACGCCATTACCGGCGGCACCGGCATGGGTCTATTCAGCATCGTGGGTAATGAAGTGCGGGTGAACGGCGCCCTCAACTTCGAGGGAGCTCAGAGCTACACACTCACTGTCCAGTCCACCGACAACGGTATCCCGACGACCAACTTCAGCGAAACCCTCACGATCAATCTGACCGACGTGAACGAGGGGCCGAACGCGGGCGCAGACTTCGCGGTTAATGCGGCCGAGAGCGCCGTCGACGCCACGGTGCTCACCACCGTGGCCGGCACCGATCCGGACACGGGTGGCGGAACGTATGCTGCTAACAACTTCGAGAACCTAACCTACGTGTTTGCGCCGAGCGGTAATCCGTCCGGCAAGTTCGAGATCAATGGGACGACCGGCGAAATCAGCCTGATTGCGGGTCAGAGCCTCAACTTCGAAACAGCGAACAACCACCAAGTGACTGTGCGCGTGACCGACGGTCAGGGCGTGTCCGACGACGTGGTGGTCACCATCAACGTCACCGACATCAACGAGCAGCCGAGCGCGGGCGCGGATTTCGCGGTCAGCGTGGCCGAGAACGTCAACGCCACCACCGTTCTCGCTACCGTTACCGGTAGGACCTGGATCTCGGCGGCGGCAACGATGGTGCCAACACCTTCGAGAACCTGACCTACGCGATCGCGCCTGGCGGCAATCCGTCCGGCAAGTTCGAGGTCAATGCGACGACCGGCGAGATAAGCCTGATCGCCGGCCAGAGTCTGATTTCGAAACGGCGACGAGCCACCAGGCGACCGTGCGCGTGACCGACGGCGGCGGTCTCAGCGACGATGTGGTAGTCACCATCAACGTGACCAACGTGAACGAGGCGCCGGTCGCGGTTGCGGACAGCGTCATTGTCAACGTAGCAGCAAGCGATTCGAGTGTGCTCGTTTTGCCAGAGTTGTTGCTGGAACTTAACGACACTGATCCGGAGAATGCGGCACTCGATGTTACAGCGACCAGCACGTTCAGTGATCTTGCATCCGCGAGCCTGATTACGAATCCAGGCTCGATTACTGTTACGAACAACATACAATCTGGATCCGGTAATGATCAGGATTGGGGTTCCTTCACGTATACAGTTTCGGATGGAGCCAACTCTGCAACTGCAACGGCATCGATCTCGATCGATACAAGCGGAGGAAGTATTGACGGCATTGGTAGCAACGCCGAAGTGCTCTACAACGCCTTAACCAGCGGCACGACGCTCAACGGCAACGGCGGAAACGACGTGCTGTTTGGGAACATCGGAGCCGACATTCTTAATGGCGGCGTTGGTGCCGACAGGCTGAGAGGCGGCGGCGGCGCCGACACGTTCGGCTTTGCAACTGGCGCCAGCGTTCTCAGCATTACCGGATCGGGCATGGCGGGTGCTATTTCTGGATATGACGTGATTTCCGACTTTGCGCCTGGCTTGACCACTAGTGCCAGCGAGAGAATTACGTTCAGCGGGGCCGCCGTTGTCGCGAACGGCACCGCCAACCCAGTCGATGGTATAAGCTCAAGCTTACAGCTCAATACCGGAAGTGCTGTGGCCTCGCACGCCATCACCAACGGTGTCATCACGTTCGATGATCAGAGCGCCTTTGGCGGCGCGGTCGCGCTAACTTCGCTGGCCGACGTTGCCGCGGCCGTGCAGTACCTGCAGCAAATCGACTTCGGTAACGGTGGTGCTTCTTTGGCTTTCAATGCCAACATCGTCGGTTGCGCTCACACATTCATGTACATATAGGGCGAGAATGGCGGCGCTGATAGCTCGGACGTCCTAATTGATCTGGTAGGGGTCACGACAACAAGCATTGGTCTGCCGGTTGCTGGGCAGTTAGGTGTAATTGGAAGCGGTGTTGCCGACCCCATCATCCTCGACCTCGATCACAACGGCATCTCGTTCAGCTCGCTCGAAAACGGTGTCTCCTTCGACATCAACGACGACGGCGCCCAGGACCAGATCGCCTGGACCGCCAATGGCGGAGACGGCATCCTCGCGCTCGACGTCGACGGCTCCGGCAATATCGAAGGCGGCAACGAGCTGTTCACGCCGACGTTCGATGGCGGCAACTTCGCCGATGGCATCGCCGCGCTGGCGAGCCTCGACGGCAACCATGACGGCGTGATCGACAGCCAGGATGCGGCGTTCGGTGACCTCGTGGTCTGGCAGGATGCCAACCACGACGGCATCAGCGACAACGGCGAACTGGCCAAGCTCGGCGATCTCGGTATCGAGAGCATCGGCCTTGCGACCACACCGGGCGCTCCCATCGACGGGCAGCACGTTGCCGGAGTCGGCTCGTTCACCTACGCCGACGGCACCACCGGCACCTTCGTCGAGGTCGATCTCGATGCCTCGCTTGGCACGCTTGCCGCCCGTGGAATTCGATCACGGCGGTGGCGATATCGACCTCAGCGCGCTGGACACGGTTGCGGCAGGTGCCGCTCCGCCGCAGCAGCCGCAGGGTGGCGAAGCTCCGGTGGCGGATGCCGGCCCGACGCCCGCTGCGATCGCGATCATGCACGAGCAGGCGCAGCTTGCCATGCAGCTGGCGGCCTGCTGACCGCGGCCTCCTGAAACGAGAAATCCGCCGGCCTCGCGCCGGCGGATTTGTTTTAGAGGTATTTTAGTAGGGGCGAGGGCCCGGCCAGGGGCCCATTTCTATCTTTGCATGGGGTCGTTTTCGCGATTTTGCTTCCAGGCCCTGCCGGGCACCCCAAGAGGCGCGATGCCGCCGACAGATCTATCGCCACCGCTACCGGCAGAGCAGGGCCGGGCAGGCCGGGCTTCACATCCAGAGCGGCAAGCCGCCGAGACCCGAGGCAGCCCTGCTCGGCCGTCTCCGAGCCCGTCCAGTCGAACGGGGCGGCCGCGCCGGCGGCTGCAGGCGCCGCCGCGGTTTGATCGTCCGGCAGCGCGCGCCTGGCGTAGGGTGCCGCGAACAGGTGCACGCCGTCATGGTTGATGGCGAACAAGGGCATGAAGCTGGAGGCGTCGGCGTCCTCGATCAGCAGGGATTGCCGGTTGTCCAGGATCAGCCAGCGATCGTCGAGGCGGGCGGCCAGCACCGCGTGGTCCTGCCGGACGGCGCGGTCGCGAACCAGCACCAGCTGCAGGTTCTCGCGGGCCACGCCGGCCGCGCGCAGCGCGACGTATTTGGCGATCGCGTAGTCCTCGCAGTCGCCCTTCGCGGTCGCAAGGCTCGCCAGCGGCGCGCTCCAGCGGTCGGCTTCGCCGTGCTGGGCCTGGTCGCTGACGTAGCGGATCGCCGTGTTGACGGCGCGGTTGGCTTCTTCGAGCCTGGCGCGGCCTGCCTTGGCGCTGACGGCGTTGATCAGGCGCAGGAACTGGGCGGCGTGAGACGGGCAGCTCTCCGCATCGGCGCGGCAGCGATCCAGAACGACCTGCTCCCTGGCCATGTCGGCCTCGATGCCACGCCATTTGCGCCAGAGCATTCCGTCCGGCGCGCGAAAGGTGAACAGGCCGAACGGCTCCTTGCCGATCGGCGGGCTTCCTTCAGCGCGGGCGCGGCATCCGTTGCTACGTTATTCGATGGCGTCAGCGAAGCGAGGCGGACCGCATCGGGGCCGCGGCCGCGCTGACGGTCGAGCTTTGCCAGGACCGCGTTGATGCTGAAGAAGGTCGCGGGCGGCCGTGCCGGTCCCCGGTTCCGATCGGAGCCAGGCGAGAACTCGAGCGCGACATCGCTGTTCGATTCATCGGCAGCCATCACAGGGCATGATCCTGCGTAGGCGCTGACCGAGAAAACGAGCGCAGTGATGAGCCCGGACAAGCCAAGCTTCCGCAACCTCTGACGCGGTGTCATTAGACGTCCCCATTTTCGGGAACGTCCGCCGACGTCTTGTGCGTCGATCCGCGTTCCCCGCTGTTATCGGGACGCAGACTGCGGTATCGCGACTTAGGCCGAGTTAAATTGGCCTAGTGAACGGGGAATAGCAGAAAAGGCGGTCAACCGCGGGTTGGCCGGATCGATCAAAGTTGAGCAATTGAATTTGACTGGCTGTTAACCAGAACAGCTCAGCGCTCGCGCAGCGCCTCGTCGCGCAAGCTGCGGGCCGGCTTGAGCAGGTAATCCAGCACGGATTTCTCGCCGGTGAGGATCTCGACCGTGGTCACCATGCCCGGAATGATGGGAAGCGAATTCTTCGCCGTTCCCAGATGGTTTTTTTCGGTCCGCACCATGACGCGATAGAACGTTTCCTGGCGTTCGGACTTGTCGGCCTTCTCGTCGATGATCGTATCGGCGCTGATACGTTCGACCTTGCCCTTCAGGGAGCCATAGACCGAGGAGTCGTAGGCCGAAATCTTGACCACCGCGTCCTGGTCCGGGCCGAATGAAGGCGATGTCCTGGGGCCGGATGCGGCCTTCCACCAGCAGTAAATCGTCCAGCGGAATGATATCCATCAGGTTGGCGCCGGGCTGCACCACGGCGCCGATGGTGGTGACGTTCAATTTGTTGACGATGCCGTGGACCGGAGCCCTGAGGTCGGTGCGCTTGACCCGGTCCTGCGCCGACTTGATGTTCTCATCCAGCACCGCCAGATCGCCCTTGGATTTGGCAAGATCTTCGTCGGCCTGCGAACGGAACGAAGCCAGCGTATTGGCGATCTTCGATTGCGCCTCGGCGAGCTGGCCGCGCATTTCAGTCGCCTGCCGATCCAGCCGCAGCATTTCGATCTCGGGCACCACTTTTTGTTCATAAAGTTTGCGGGTGAGGGCGAGCTCGCGATCGAGCAATTTCAGCGTCCCGGTCAGCCGCATGACCTGCTGGTTCAGCACGTCGACGTCCTGCGCCACTTTTTGCTGACGCATCTTGAACACGCTGGTCTCGGTGGCGACCGAAGCCGGCACGACCTTGTCGAGCTGATCCGGAAACGTGACCTCCTTGTGCCCACGCGCCTCGGCCTCGAGCCGGGCGACGCGGGCAGCCATCGCCGCGCGCCGTTCCCTGATCTCGCCGAATTCGGAAGCAAATTTGGTGTCGTCGATGCGCATCAGCGACTGGCCCTGTTGGACGATCGCGCCTTCCTGGATCAGGATCTCCGTGACGATGCCGCCTTCGAGCGTCTGCACCACCTGGGTCTGCCGCGAAGGCACGACCTTTCCATTGCCGCGCTTGACCTCATCCAGAATCGCGAAATGCGCCCAGACCAGGAACGCCACCAGCATGGCGAGGAAAGTCACCAGCAGCATACGAGAGGTGCGCGGCGTCCGCAGCGCCGCGGCAGCGCGGATGTCGTTTGCAAACGCGAAATCAGTTGCTGGCATTGGGCTTTTGCACCAGTGTTGCGGCTGCGGCAAAGGTTTCGGTCGACGGCGCGACCGGTTTGCCCTGCAGGATGGCCATGACCTTGTCGCGCGGTCCGTCGGCAACCAGACGGCCGTTGTCGAACAGCAGCAGGCGGTCGACCATGTTGAGAAGCGAGAGGCGGTGCGTCGAGATGATGATCGTCATCCGCTCGTCGCGGAGCGCCTTCAGCCGCTCGAGGAATTCGCCTTCGCTGCGGATATCGAAATGCGCGGTCGGCTCGTCGAGAAACAGCACCCGGGGCTTCCTGATCAGGACGCGGGCCAGTCCAATCGCCTGCTTTTGACCGCCGGAGAGGCTGCGGCCTCCTTCGGAAATCGGCATGTCGTAGCCCATCGGATGGCCGGCGATGAAGCTCTCGACGCCGGAGAGGCGGGCGGCCGCAAGTACTTCTTCATCGGTGGCGTCCGGCTTTCCGAGCGCAATATTGTCGCGCAGCTTGCCGAAGAACAGGTCGGTATCCTGCATCGCAAATCCGATGCCGGTGCGCAGGTCGGAGGGGTCGTACTGGCGCGAGTCGACGCCGTCGATCAGAATGCGCCCTTCCTGCGCTTCATAGAATCCGAGCAACAGGCGGCCGACCGTGGTCTTGCCCGATCCGACGCGGCCGATGATGCCGATTTTTTCGCCGCCTTCGATCTTGAACGAAATCTTTTCCAGCGCTTTGCCGGGCGCGTTGGGATAGGCGAAGCTGACGTTTTCGAAGCTGATGCGCCCATCCTGGATTTTTCGGGTAACGTAGGCGCGCTCGGGCGACCGTTCCCGCTCCAGCGACATGATGCGGTTGATCGCCTTCAGCGAGGTCAAGGTCTGGGTCCCGCGCGTGATGATCGAGGCGATGCCGGCGATGGGCCCCAGAACGCGGCCGGCGAGCATGTTGGCGGCGACGAGGGCGCCGACCGAGAGTTTTCCGTCGAGAATGAGAAAGACCCCGATGACGAGCAGCAAGAGGCTGGTTATCTGTTGAGCCGAGCTGGCGGCGGTCAATGTCAGCGAAGACCAGAAGTGAACATCCTCGCCCGATCGCGCAGTTGCAGCGACCGAGCGCTCCCAGGCGGTCTGCATGCGGGCTTCTGCGCCGGTGGCACGAACCGTCTCGAGACCGGACAGAGATTCGACCAGCACGCCGTGACGCGCGGCGGATTCAGCCTGCAGACGTTTCATCGCCCGATCGAGCGGACGCTGCATGATGAAGCCGATCACGATCATGATCGGCAGCATGACCAGGGGAATCCAGGCAAGCGGACCGGCTATCGTAAACAGCACGGCGATAAACAGCACGGCAAACAGCAGGTCGGTTGCCGACACCACGCTGCCGGAGGTGAAGAACTCGCGAACCGAATTGAAGTCGCGCAGCTGATTGGCCAGGATGCCGACCGAAGCCGGCCGCTGCGCCATCTTTACCGCCATGACGTGCTCGAAAATATTCGCCGCAAGCACGACGTCCATGGTCTTGCCGGTCACGTCGATCATGCGGCTGCGTACGGCTCGCAGCACGAAGTCGAATACCACCGCAATTCCCATGCCCACGGACAATGCAATGAGCGAAGGGATGGCGCCGTTCGGAATGACCCGGTCGTACACGCTCATCGTGAACAACGGCATTGCAAGCGCAAGCACGTTGATCAGGAGCGCGGCCATGGCAATGTGGCCGTAACTGCGCCAGTGCACTTTAACGGTGGACCAAAACCAATGTTTTCGAGGAAGGTCACCCGCGGCGACGGCGCGCGCATCGGCTTCGGCGGCGGCCCTGACGAGAAAGGCGTAGCCGGTATAGTCCGCCTTGAGCGTCTTCAGCAGGACGATCTGCGGCGTCGCCGGCTCGTTCGTGGGATCGAGTATCTTCGCGCTTTTGTTCTTCTGGTCGATCCCAAGAAGGATCAGGGCAACCCCGTTCTTCATGATCAGCACGGCCGGCAGGACCAGCGCGGGAATGTCCAGAATGTCCCGCTTGATCGCCTCGGTCTCCAGGCCGGCGCGTCGCGCGGCGCGGTCGTACAGGGCAACCGACAGCCTGCCGTCCAGTATGGGAAGACCTCCGAGCAGGGCCTCCCGGCTAACGGCGCGACCATGGTAGGCGGCAAGGTGCGTTAATGAGGCGGAGAGGGGGTCGTCTCGAAGTGTCTTTCGGCTCGGTTCGGGCGCCTTTGAAATGGGATCGGCTTCCCTTGAATCGGCTGTGCTTAGCCGTTCGGGCAGGGCCGGGAGCCGGCTTTGGGGTCCGAAATAACAAGGTCAAATGCCTCTGATCGTTAACAACGAAACCTGCCCCAAAATCCGTCGGGGCCAGGCACGCTCAGAATACAGCAATCCGCCAACAAATCATTGGCTGAATCCAACCTTCATCTTTGACAGTTAATTGCCAAGCCTGCCGCAGCTGCACATTACGCAAAATTCATTCGCATGCGCTCTGCGGCGGTAACTTGAAGACCTACTTCTGGTCCTGCGGGAACGCCGTAGAGCAGCCAGTGCGGCTTTTTGCCGGACTGCGTTGACGCATACGCCTGCGATCGCTCCTCCGCGGGGACGTAGACTACCGGCTGGCCAGGCTGCTTGGCAGCAAACCATTCCGCGGCGCCCAGCAGGCTGGCTGCAAAGGACCAGCGCGGCCAGCGCTCGCCGAAAGCTTCCACCGTTTCCACGCTTTGGGCCGAGGTCTGAGGGTCGGCCGAAGCATAGGCACGCACGACAGCTTCCGGAGCCGCGTTGGCGACAACCAGCGGCTCAGATCCGGTATCGGGCAACGTCACGCGAACGGTGGGAAGCTTGTAGGGAACGAAGTTGTAGGGAAGCGTATCGAGCGGCGCAGCATCCACCGGAGGGGGCGCCTTGAGATATTCAAGCAGCGTTCCCATCGCCGCCAGCAATTGATAGTCGGCGAAAACGATCACGCCACGCGCGGACGTGAGCGATACCGCGGCATTGAAATACTGGTTCTGCGCATTCAGCAGGTCGATCAGGGAGCGCTGACCGAGTTCATATTCCTTGTCGAAGGCAGCGATGGTTTTCCTGTCCGCCGCAAGCTGACGGGTCAAAGCGGCCACCCGTGTTGCGGTGATCGTGCGGGCAGACCATGCCTTGTCGATGGATTCGAGGGCGTCGCGCTGCAATCGCGCGTGACGCATGGTCGCTTCGGTATGGCGCTCGGCCATCTCCGATCGGCGCCAGACATCCTGCCCGCCGCGGAAGATGTCCCAGGACATCACCACCTTGCCGCTATAGTCGTCGTGGGTGGTGCCGAGGTAGGGATAAGTATTGTCGCTATGTGTAGCGCGGCCTTCGAGCGAGAACGTCGGGACGAATGCGCCATCCGTTACGCGGAATGCATGCTTGGCTGCGTCGCGGTCAGCCCCCGCCGCCAGAATCGTGGGATTGAACCGAATGGCCACCGCCAAGGCTTCATCCCTGCTGCTCGGCATTCCGCCAAGGGCTCCCGGGAAGCGCAGATTGAAGGCCTCAAGGCCGACGACCTTGCGGTATTTTGCCCGAGCGTCTTCCAGAACTCTTGCGAAATTCGGCGAGCGCCGCACGAGCGCTTTCAACGCGCTCGCGAGATTGCTCCAGATCGCCTTCGCCCGCCCGCCCACCCGAAAACCGCGAGTTTACGTTCGAGAAAATCTTCTCATGGTTGGCAACATTCTGCTCGCCGAGCCCAACCAGCCGCAAATACCGCACCACGTCGACATACGCTTCGGCCGCGTCCAGCGCGATCAATTCCGTTCGCTCGCGAACACGAAAAGCCGCAGCATTAACCCGGGCGGATTGACGCCAGATGTCGTGGATCGAGGCGAATCCGTCGAAAAGGATTTGTCGCACAACCACTGATTCTTGAGAGCCGTTCCGCCACGCGCCATTTCCCGCGATCGGCACAGGCAAGGCTGTTCCGGTGGTCACTGCGGCACCCTGGTCGAATTTTTCCGGGCCGTATCTGGCCTCAACCCGCACCTGCGGCAGCAACGTGCTCTGGGTCTGCCGCAGTTCCGATTCGGTCGCGCGCCGATTTGCAGATGCTTCGCCCACGCCGGGGTTGGTCTGGACGGCCTGTTTCAACGCATCATTGATTGAAAAAGGTTCAGCCGCGATTGCAGGGCTAATGCCTACAGCAAAGGCAATCAATGGAAAAATATACAACTTCATATTACGCCCCCACCGAGCCGTTCAGCGACTCGACCGGATCTTGAAATCAGATCCAATTCCCGACGGGAGACTAGTGAAATTGTCGGGGTTCAACTATGACATTTGGGCCACAGTGGGATGTAAATAGGTTCCTGCCATTTACGCCCATTCGTTTGGATGCTGCACTGCGAAGAACCGTACCTAATTGGGCCGGCTGAGTGCCGTTTTTGCGGCTTCCGGATACAAACACCGGCCCACCGCCCTGGCAATGAGAGGCACATTGGCACGGGTCACAGGGTGTCGGATCGCCCTGTCATCGCAATTCCAGTCGACGCAGGTGATTACCTCAATATAGGATTGAAATCCGGCGCCTAAAAAATTCCGGTCAGTTGGAATTCCAGCATCTGAAGGTTGTTAATGCCTAGAGCTGGAGGGTGCGGCAAATTAGCAGAGACCGTGACACGAACATCGCCGCCCGTGATGGCGGTTATCGTGCCCAACGTGCCACTCGGCGCAGTTACCGAATTAAGGCCGATCCCGTTATAGCCCTAACGGTTATTGAGGCGGACACCATATATTCGTTAAACCGGCAATCACCGCCTCTTCCGGAACCCCGCGAACGTGGTGACCTTATTTGCCGACGTTGAGTTAAGCGCCTGGAACGTCGGGTAGGTTGCCCCCGATGACCATGTTGTTGAGGCATCCCCCGAGAGCATGGTAATATCCGCACGGTTATAGGCGTTCCAAGCACCCCACTTGCGCGACTGGCCGTAATCCACGTTGCAGGTGATCTGCCCGCGACGCCGTCGATGTAGAGCGAGCCAACGTAGGTCCCGCGGTTGGCCTCGACGTTGGTAAGTCGAAGCGCCATTGCGAGCCGTCGCCGCCATCGCATTTGTATTGACCAAAAGGCCATTCAGGCGGCTGATTTCCGTTGTGTGCCGGCGCCCGTGCCTCTTGCCCCCGCCGTAACCGTAGACCACGGCGGCCCGGTAACGATCCTGATTGTCCCGGCATCGTTGATGATGAAACAGTCATAGTGCGAATTGCCCCAATGGGTGTCTTTCCGATCAGTGAACACTTGGTCGCGGTATGGTTCAGGGCTCACAGATTTCTATGCGCGCATGCATGATCGGGCCACGATCTTCGGCGGCCATTATCAGCGCCTCTGTTGCGGCTTGCCGCTCGGCTGATGTAGCGCGGCCTGTTCAAGGGTTTCAATGGATCGGCCGCGGGGGAGCGGTATCGGATCGTCGAACTCGCGGGACCAGGACACAACACCGCAAACAGAACCGGGATTCAAAAGCCGATCATCCCGGATTCGTTCCGAGAGCGGAACAGACTGTCGCCGTTCGGCATTAACCGCCTTTAGGCACAGGACGCCGGCGCCAATGCCGCGGTATTTTTTGACATTGTCGACGGCCACCGGCTGGTGGACCAGACCGGGCTTGAATGCCGGGACGATCGTCAGGCATTGGACCACGCCATCTTAATTGCCTCGGAAATCGCCTATGATTCACCTAACTCGGTTGCTCGCCATGTCGCCATTTTGAACGGCGAGCGTCAGGAAATCGGCAAGGTGCCGATTCAACGAGCGTAGGAAGGATTACCTCTTCGGGACCACCCTTTCTTCAGGTATCAATGCTTAGCCAAACATGGACAACTCTAAGTAGCCCTGAAACCCCTTTTTAGGCCCTTCAAAGCAAGACTGCGGGCATGTTTCTTCGAAGACAGAAGCGAACCGAGCGGCGCATGAAGCGCGATTTCAACGCTCAAATATTGCTGGATGGCTTCGCCAAACGTGACTGCAAGATTGTGGACATCTCAGGGAGCGGTGCTCGGCTTGCTGTCAGCAGCCCCACTCAACTGCCCCACCGTTTCAGCATTGCGTTCGCGTCTGACTCAGCTAGGCCCTGTGAACTTGTTTGGCGAAATGGAACAATGGCAGGCGTCAAGTTCCTGAAATAATCCCGCGATCGTTCACCGTGTCGATCTCACTACTTGGGGTTTCCGGAGCCTTCAACCGCCGGACCATTCGCTCCTCGCACCAAAGTTCAACATCGTGATCGGCGATAAGGCGCTGCGCCCTCTCGATGGCCTCAGCATCGTCAGCACAGATCAGGGGTTCGAACCCCACGAAATGCCCGTTAGCATCGACCTGGTACGCCCGGTATTCTGCCATCGCTCAATTTAGAAGCGTTCCAAAATCGAAGTCCAGTTACAAATTAGCTGTCAGGCGAACAGATCGGCGCCGGCTTGCGTGAACGTCACATAGCAGCCAGACGGGTGCAGTTCGAGCAGGCGCGCTCAACGGCGGCTTTCACGGCCGCACCGTATTCGGAGTACTCGCCACCGGCGCGGAATTGCGTATTGATCGGCGCGACGTGGATCAGGCCGGCCGCGTCCGGCTCGATGGCGTTGGCGAGCTCCAGCAGCTTCTTCACGGCGGCGTCGATGTTGGCGAACTGTCCCGGTGCCTTGAATTCATCCGATCCCTTTGTTGAAGTTGATCACTTCGCTCCAGTCCACGCGGGTGTCCACATAGCCAACCGTTCCGCATTTCGTGCATTTTAAATGCGCCGAGATATCGCGCCAATCGCAATCCGGCAGGTTGTCCAGCCTTAGCCGGCCGTTGTGATGGCAAGTGCAGTGATAGCTTTGTTGCGTGGGGGGCCGACGCAATAGACCAGAATTGTCTTGAAGCCAGCATCCCGCCTAACGGGTCCTTGCCAGTATTCAAGCCAGCTCACGGGTTTCTTGCGCCAAGGCATGACGCATCAAAGCGACTCAAAAGGCTGAGCGCAAACAACCCCACGGTGGGATCGGAACAGCTACGGACTACTGCCCGTCGCTGGTGGGGGAAAGAGACACCCCAAGCCGCATTCTGTCCAGCGACCGTAAGGTAAGGGACCCCTTCGCGCATATCGACTAGGCCCACATCCCTTAGTTTTGCCAAATGCTCCTGGTTGATCATCCAGGCTCGTTTGGCGGCAATGTCCCTCAACGTCCAGCGCAGGTCGACGGCATCGATGCCAAACTGAGCGAGAGGATCTGCAATTATTTTCCATTCTTACTTCTTCGCCTTCAGCCCCAGCTCGACAAGCCGGCGGATGGCTTCGGGTCGTCCCGGTAGGTCATCCTGCTTCCGGCGCCAATCGTCTAACTGCTTTGCCATTTCGGGCTGGACGCGGACCATTACCGGATCGCCGGTGACGGTCGGGCGCGTCTTCCGTGCTTCCGTGGTATCACGAGTTGATTTGATCATGAAGTCATGATACCATGAGAGCAAGCCGAGGGGAAGGTTGCGACTTCCGCCCCGGCTCTAACCCAAGCCACCTGGAGTGACCCCATGGCCCAAGCTGAGATCGATAATAGCACACCCGCGCCTGATGGGCTTAGGAGCCCCCAGGATTTATTATATTTTCCGACGCCCGTTACCTCCGAGGAAGCGTTTCAAGCGATAGGGCAACTTCGCAAGGAGGCCCGGGACGAGATTGACCGGCTGATCCAGTTTCTCGACACGACGGACAACCACATGGAGCTAGATGTGCAGCGGCGGCCATACCCTAAGGTGCTTCAAAAATATCAGAACCCAGATCGCCCGAGCGTCACTTGGTCCGGTCGTGGCAGGCAACCGCTCTGGATGCGCGAGCACCTGAGGAAGGGGAAAAGGTTGACGACCTGCTAGTTTCTCAGTCGCACTGACCAACCACTTCTGCGATCTTTAGTTACGCCGTGCAGATCGGCGCTGCCGGCAGGGAACACGGGGCCGAGCCTGAGGCCATCACGTACCGCCGCGTTGACCTTCTCGCGATCGTGCCACTCGTCAGGCGGCAGCGCCATCACTGCCTCATGGATCTCTATCGGGATATCCCGGCGTTCGAGTGGGTCTTTGTTCGCCCATTCCCACCATTGATCGAAGGCGTCCTTGGCATCGTCCATCACAATTCTCGCTTCAGTTTCGCCGACACCAACGCGGGTCTATGGCGATTCAAAAAGAGGCAAGCTCATTTCAGAGACGTGTTAATCGACGTGAACTTGTTTTTGAGATTGGTGCCGAGCCCATTCACGATGGCGATGATCGCGAGAGAAATACCTGCGGCGATTAAGCCATATTCGATAGCGGTCGCTCCCAACTCGTCGGACAAAAACCTACGGATGGTTTTTATTAAAAATACAACCTTTAGTTTTTTCAACTTTCTTCATTAAATATATGAAATATTAAGAGTTTATGCTGTCGATACGCGTGAATTTCTTGTCCGGAGAGGTGAGGGCCCGGCAGAGCACATTCGCGACAAAGCGAACCAAAATTCGAATATCTTATTAATCAGCTCTCCGTCACTTCTCGGCACTCGCGGCGCCCCCATACTCACACCGCGAGACCAAAGCGAGCCCGCGGACTCAGCCCCGGCGGGCTTTTTGTTATTCTGTGGCCTTCGGCACGCCGCTTAGGCATCGCAGGTTGTCACCCCAAGCCGATCAAGGGCGAGGGATCTGTCAGAGGTGGTGATGCGAGCGGCCCGCGCCAGTCTGGAGTTACCAGGATGCCTTGATCGGCCTCTTCCGCGATTTGGTGGAGCAGCCGCACCTTGTCCGGATCGGTCTCGGCTAGAGCTAAACGGCGATATTTGACGGCTCGGGGGTTACTCATGGGTACACCTCAACTCAACAAAACCATTGATCGGGATATAGGCAGCCCGTCTCAAAAGTGGAGTCTGTTCAGTGTGCAGGAGTGCGGACGGGGAACGCCTAGTCGCGCTCGCCGTCGTGATAATCGCCCCGAATTTTCGCCTTACCAGTTTTCTCCGGCGGGCTGTTTTCTCGATTTTGCCGATCAGGAGGGGTCAACGGTGTTTGTACGTTCGATTGTACGCACGGTCGGATAAAGTTCAAAAATGATAGTAATTCAATGAGCGGCCCGAGACATAGGTGACATTTCGTACCGGACACATGGGTTACACTTTTCGCTTTTTTGCAGGCGGGAGGTGTGGATGCCGTGGAAAGCGAGTTCGGTTATGGAAGAACGCCTTCGCTTTGTCGCCCGCCTGCTGGATGGGGAGGCCATGACGGACGTCTGCCGGGATTTCGGGATCTCCCGCAAGACCGGCTACAAGATTTTCGATCGCTACAAGGAGCAGGGTCTGGAGGCCCTGACCGATCGATCGCGACGGCCTGTACGCTACGCCAATCAGCTGCCGGAGCCAGATCGAGAGCCTGATCGTCCGGCTCAAGGCCGAGAAGCCGCACTGGGGCGCCCGCAAGATCCGCGAGCTCCTGGTCCGGCGGCTCGACGGCGATATCAGGGTACCGGCCAAAAGCACCATCCATGCGGTTCTCGACCGCCATGGCCTGGTCAAGCGCGGCGGCGGGCCGCGCCATCGCGCGCGCGGCACGCCGCTGTCGGAAGGCGCCGTCGCCCAATGATCTGTGGTGCGCCGACTTCAAGGGCGAGTTCAAGCTTGGCAATGAGCGCTACTGCTATCCGCTGACCGTCACCGACCATGCCTCGCGCTTCCTGCTGTTGTGCGAAGCGCTGGATTCAACCCGCGAAGAACCTGCAATTACCGCCTTCGAGCGGCTGTTCCGCGAGCGCGGCTTGCCGCTCGCCATCCGCTCCGACAATGGCGTGCCCTTCGCCAGTCCCAATGGCTTGTTCAATCTCTCAAAGCTCTCGGTCTGGTGGCTCCGTCTGGGCATCGCATCGAGCGCATCAAGCCCGGCCATCCGCAGCAGAACGGCCGGCATGAGCGCATGCACCTCACCCTGAAGAAGGAAGCCACCCGGCCGCCGGGCGCCAACAGCCTGCAGCAGCAGGACCGCTTCGATGCCTTCCTTCGCGAGTTCAATGCCGAACGTCCGCACGAAGCGCTCGACATGAAGTGCCCTGCCGAACTCTACACCGCTCTCACCGCGCCACTATGACGGCCTGCCGGAACTGACCTATCCGTTCCACGATCGGACGTTCTCGTCACCACTTGCGGCCGGCTCTGCCTGCATCGCAAGAGGATCAACTCTCACCGTGCTGGCCGGCCAAAAACTCGGCATCAAGGAAGTCGACGACGGCATTTGGCTCGTCAGCTTCATGCACTATGATCTCGGATACTTCGACCTGGAGCAGAAAACCCTGCAACCCCTCGACAACCCGTTCGGCACGAGGTTGTCACCCATGTCTTAGGTACGATCTGTTACCTATGTGTCCGGGCTGGACACAATTTCTTATGGCGGAAGGGGTGTCCGTCCTCTCTAGATCCGGGATGGTCTAGCAGAGTCTATTATCTCCCCATTTTTCAGGGCATTTCAAGCTGTTCATAGGTCTCAACATAGTCTATTGCAGTCCCGCAAGTTCTAGCGCATATTTGTGCGTAGGATTGTGCATACGGGGACAGAACTCCATGAGCAGGGCAACCAATCGGCTATCCGTCAAGTTCACCGAGAAGGACGATCTAAAACCTGGCCTTTATGACGACGGTGGCGGGCTTTACCTGCAGGTTAGCGATCGCCTGACGAAGGCTTGGGTTTTTCGGTTCATGATGGCCGGCCGCGCCCGTAAGATGGGCCTGGGTGACTTCGATCTGGTTTCCCCTGAAGGATGCCCGCAAGAAACGTGACGCCGCCTACGGCCTCGTTGTTGACGGCATAGACCCCATTGACGAGCGGCAGACCCGAAAGGCTGCCCAGGTTGCCGAGACCGCCAAGGCCCTCACGTTCAAGGAATGTGCCGAGGGCTACATCGCCGCGCACGGGCCGGCTGGAAGAGCACCAAGCACGCCGGACCAATGGACGGCCACGCTTGAGACCTATGCCTATCCCGTCATCGGCAAGCTGCCCGTGCAGACTAATCGAGACGGCGCACGTCATGAAGATCATCGAACCGATCTGGAAGGACAAGACCGAAACCGCCAGCCGCGTCCGCGGTCGCATCGAGAAGGTCCTGGATCGGGCTAAGGCCCTCAAGCTGCGCACCGGCGAAAACCCGGCCGCATGGCGGGGTCATCTCGACCAACTCTTGCCGGCCAAGTCGCAGGTTTCCCCCGTCGAAAACCATCCTGCGCTGCCCTACGGCGAACTGCCCGAGTTCATGGCGAAGCTTCGCGCGAAGGAAGGCGTGAGCGCCCGGGCACTGGAGTTCACTATTCTGACCGTTGCCCGGACTGGCGACACGATCGGCGCCACGCGTAAGGAAATCGACCAGACCGAAAAGCTATGGACGGTTCCGGCCGCGCGGGTGAAGGGCAAGAAGGGCGCCCGCAAGCGGGATCACGTTGTGCCGCTGACCAAGCAGGCGCTGGCGGCGCTGACGAGCCGTGCCGGTGGATGGCGACTACTCTTCCCCGGCGGCAAGGAAGGCGCCGGCCTGTCAAACGCCGCCATGTCCGAACTGCTCAAGGGCATGGGCTACTCGCCGGACTACGCGACCGTTCACGGCTTCCGATCGACGTTCAAGGATTGGGCTGGCGACCTGACGGCCTATCCGAACGAGATGTCTGAGATGGCGATGGCCCACACCGTCGATGACAAGGTGGAGGCCGCTTACCGGCGCAGCGACATGCGGGAGAAGCGGCGCCGGATGATGGCTGATTGGGCTGCATACTGCGACGGCAAGGCCATCGGCGGTATAACGTTGTCAAGATCCGCGGTCGCGCAGTCATGAGCGGGTTGATCGCAAGTACAATCGATGACCCAGATGTTTTTCTGATAGCGTGGGAAAATTCTTCGACCCTTTAAATAGATTCAGACCTTTCACGCAGTATCCCGCAAAAGGCTCGTCCCAGAGGCCACGAACAATCGAGTATCGTCTTGGCCAATCTGGGCTGGCGGTGCGGCCGCGGAACCGTCCGACCGCAGGGGGCCGGAGATAATTTCACTAGTGCTTGCGGAATCTCTGCAATGAAGTGTCGATCGCTAGATCTTCCGCTTCTGCCGGTGGAAAAAACGAAGGTAGAGGCCGGGGCACCGCGAAACGTGGCGTCGTTGGGTTTTCACTCGCGAATGCCGAACTTTCGGATCCTCGGCAATCCGTGACCAGACTTGTGGCGCAAGCAATCGCAGAGATCGGAAGTCTGAAACGCTGGGCCCGTCCCAGCCTAAATTTGCAAAGATGGATTAAATTTTGCATCAAACGCGTCGAGCGCCTCTGAGATCTACCATGCCCGAAATGAAAACCAAACTAGACAGCACTTAGATCTTTAAAGCCACACGAAAGTGAGGACGAAGCTTGCGCACCGACTGTTTGCGGTCCGTAACCGGAGTAGGCCTTAGCTCGGATTATCCTTAAGGCCTTATTTACGTAAGTCAACCGTACTCGATATTCCCATTCATTGCGCTTAGGTCATGGAGGTTCTAATGGTTCGGAAAGTAATGCGGCTGCCGGCGGTGCTTGCCGCGACCGGATGGGCTAAGCCGACGCTGTACACCAAGATCGCGGACGGGAAGTTTCCCAAAGGGACGAAGCTAGATCCGGACGGGCGGGCCGTGTCTGGTTTGAGGATGAAATAGAGGCTTTCCAGAAACGGGCCGACGCTTCGGAGGCCGCATAACCATGGCCCGAAAAGAGAAGGCCGGCCGGGAACGGGCCGATTCCGAATCTGTTGTCTCCACGACTGCGCGGATCTCAAACAGCCCCGATCCTTCTGCAATATCTGCATTTTCGCGCCGCTCCGCAATCAGCGCTGCGATGGCCGCGATCGTTGCGCAGCTCCTGTTCGGGGAGGGCTCCCGATGAACCCCGAAAAGATCCAGGCCGGAATCGAGCGATCGCGGATGACATCATCCGTGCCGATTATGTTCCACACCTTCGTAACGTGGCGGCGGATATAGACGGCGCGCGGCGCCGTCGCCGGAGCTGTAATTCGGCTACGCAATGGGCTCTCGCACCTCGAACCGCGTATTGGCCGAACTGGGGTGGCTCCGAGCCGGACGGCGGTGCGGCATGAGCGCCCCGATCACCATCACCATGCTTGGTGCGCCCCAGGGCAAGGGCAGGGCGCGATCGTTCATCCGTGGCGATCATGTCGGCCACTACACGCCGGAAAAGACCGCCACCTATGAGGGCATGATCCGTACCGCGGCAATGGCAGAACTGTCCGGTGACAGTTGCCCTTTGACGAGCCTGTCGAGTTCACCCTGCGCGCGATCTTCCCGGTGCCGGCATCGTGGTCGGAAAGGAAGCGCGCAACAGGCGATCACGGGCGCCTCAAGCCTGGCAAAAAGCCCGACCTCGATAACATCGTCAAGGCCTGGAACGATGCGCTCAACGGCGTGGTCTATCGCGACTACTCCCTGATCTGCCGGATGACGCTGGACAAGCGTTATGGGCCGCAGCCGCTGGTCGTCGTCACGGTGAGGCCGATTGTATGATGGTCCGGGAGCGATTGCCGAACCGCCGCGGAAACGTTCGATCGGGTTTGACTTTGAGGGCCATGGATACCGCGTGACGGCCCGGGTTTCCCTGATGGCCGATTGGCTGAAATCTTCCTAGACGTTCCGGGCTTTCCCGGGATTGCCGCACAATCGAACGCCGACAACGCGGCAATCCTGACAAGCCTTGCCCTGCAGCATGGGGTTAACCCCGAGATTATCCGGCATTCGGTGACCGGTCCGATCGCCTTTGCTCTCGCCAAATTCGCGGAGGGCGCATGACGCTAAATCTGGAGAGCGACATTTCGAACAAGCGCCATACTGGACGAAAAGAAATGGACGCATCTGCAAATCGAAACTCTGCATGAGCGTGGCGAACGCCAAGCTGTACGCATTCGAGGCGGAGGCGATGCGGGTAGCGGAGTGGGTGCGGCTTGGTTTTCGTGACGCGCGAGCAGCCGACTATCTGCATGTCACCGCGATCTACAATCAGCTCTATTTCGAATACGGCACCGACCGGGTTCAAAAGATCATGGCGGACGCGCTGGAAAGCAGGGCCGCATGATGAGCCATAAGAAAATCAGATACTCGACCTCACGATGTAGCGCTGCAAATCGAACGGACGCGGCAAGGGCTACAGGTTCCGGACCTTTGCGAGATGTTGACGAAATCGACGCGCAAGCATTGGCTGATTAAGGGCATCATGGCCCGCGGTGAAACTCCGCGTGGATTGCGCCCCCGGCGGAATGAAATCGGCGCTGATGGCGCAGGCCGCTATCTGTGTGGCCGAGGGTTCGACTGGAACGGGTAAGGCCGCCAAGGAAAGCGGGGCGGTGATCTATTTCGCTATCGAGCGCGCGGACCTAGTCGGCGCCGGCTGGTTGCCCACGCTACAAAAACTTGGACTGCCGAAAAAGCTTTTGATTGCGGTAGTTGACGCCACGCTAGATCTGAGGCCCGCCGACGCCTTCAAAAAGGTGCTGCGATACCATTCGCGAGGTTGAAAACACGCTTGGGTGTGGCGCAGCGCTTCTGATCTTCGACACGTTCGCGAAGCTGATAGCAGCCGGCGGCGGCGACGAGAACACCGCCAAGGATCAGGGCTTGGTGTTCGCCACATCCAGCGGATTAAGAACAACTCAAGCGCCCACGTCGCCCTCGTAGGCCACACTGGCAAGGACGAACCAAGGGCGCCAGAGGATCTAACGCCATCCTGGGCGACGTTGACGTGATGGTGACTATCAGCGGCGACGAATCAAAACCGCGACCGTGACCAAAGCGAACGACGCGCCTGAAGGTCCGCTGTTTTCGTTCAAGTCTGAGTTCACGACTTTGGCCCCGATGAGGACGGAGACCCGGTTACCGTCAACATCGTCAGCAGCGAGAGCCTTCGTCCGGTCAATCTGCCGCGGACCGAACGAAGTTAACCGCCAATCAGCGGACCACTTTGCCATGCTGCACACTGCCGGCACGGCAGGTCTCACGCTCGAGGATTGGAACAGCCAAGCCAAGGAAGCCGGCATCGGCATGAAGCGCAAAGCCGACCTGACCGACATCCGCAACGCACTGCTCTCTAAGGGCCTTGTCAGAAACTATGACGACAGATGGAACGTGGTTCACTCCTGAGCGGTTCGGGTAGTTCGTTGGTTACGGCTCTTATAGAGAGCCGAACCGAAACCCGAACTCCGAACCCATGAAACCTACCCCCGAACCGAACCCGAACCGAACTGCCGAACTATGCAAGACCGTAAGGGGATC
>CAVUNF010000024.1:0-126630 GCA_963742695.1 uncultured Alphaproteobacteria bacterium | reverse complement strand
GGAGCTCGGTGCGGCTGCCGCTTCCGAAGTCACGCCTCATGGTGAGGAGGCGCGCATGCGCCGTTCCCTCAGCGTCATCACCCGCGAAGGCGGGTGATCCAGTATTCCAGAGACGTATCTTCACCCTGCGCGGCCGCGCCGCCTGGGCACACAATTTTAACACCGACCGCAGCGCGCTGCCGACGTTCCAGGCGCTGCCCGGCGCATCGTTCGTCGTCAACGGTACCGCGCCAGGCGCGCGATGCCGCGCTGGTCACGGGTTCAGCCGAGATGAAATGGCTCAACGGCTTCTCGGTCGCCGGCACCTTTGAGGGCGAGTTTTCTTAAGGTCACCGAGAGCTACGCCGGCAAGGGCGTCGTGCGCTACGCTTGGTGATATGCGGGCGTTAGCGGGGAATAATCCTGCCGCGCTCAAAACTCATTAATCGAGTTCCCGCCTTTTGGAAGTTGTCGCCCTGCGCGACCTTCGCGAGTAGGACATAACCTGGAATCCACACCGGATATCAGGTGCGTTGCGTGCGAATTTCGTTGAGTTGGGCGGGCTCATCCAGGGTGGCCGCGGGTACAGAGGAGATACATTGCTGGCGTCGTCGATGCTGGTGACGGCCAAAGCCCGGCCATATGGCCGTGGACGCGACCTGGGACGCCGCCGGCACCGGCAATTACAACACCGCGTCCAACTGAACACCAAACACGGTGCCGGACGGCACCGCGACCTGGAAGCGTCGGCCCAGATGCGGTGACGGTGACTGCCTTCGGTGATGGTCGGCGGCTGGACCTTCGGCGTTTATCCGCACATCCCTCTTACACCTTTGCGAATCAATGGTGGCAATGTTGTCGCTTCACCGGCGCCGGCATTGTCATCAACGCCGGCAGCGCCACGATCACCAACACCCGCTGGAGGTGCATTCAATTCGTCAACGCCAGCACGGCCGGCAGCGCCACCATCATTAGCAACAGCAGCACGTCGTTCCACCAACACCAGCACGGCCGGCAACGCCACCATCACCAACAACGACATCATGCAATGGTTCCATGGCACCAGCACGGCCGGCAGCGCCACCATCACCAGCAACAGCGGCAGCTTCACAAACTTCCACCAGTCCAGCACGGCCGGCAGCGCCGCCATCACCAACAACAACCAGCTGGTATTCCTCAACTCCAGCACGGCCGGCAACGCCACCATCACCAACAACAGCAGGCTGAATTCCTTCAACAACGGCACGGCCGGGCGACACCGGACCATCACCAACGGCGCCGGCGCCACCACGAATTTCAGTACGTCGAACGGCCCCAACGGCGATAGCAAGCTCAGCGCCGGCTCGATCGCCGGGGGCGGCACCTTCAACCTCGGCGCCAACGAACTGACGGTGGGCGGCAACAATTTGTCGACGACGGTGTCATAGGGGTGGTATCCTAACGCG
The DNA here is from genome assembly GCA_963742695.1 of uncultured Alphaproteobacteria bacterium. GTDB lineage: Bacteria > Pseudomonadota > Alphaproteobacteria > Rhizobiales > Xanthobacteraceae > Bradyrhizobium. The sequence goes on along the minus strand of CAVUNF010000024.1, from coordinate 125,206 downwards.
ATGTTAAGGCGGTTCACTGGTCAAGACCGGCACCGGCACGCTGACCTTGTCGGGCACCAATACCTATACCGGTCCGACCAACGTCAACGGCGGCAAGTTGCCGGTGAACGGCTCCATCGTCTCCTCGCCCGTCACCGTATATAGCGGCGGCACGCTCGGCGGCACTGGCACCGTCGGCAATACCACCGTCAAAGCGGCGGCACTTTCGCGCCGGGCAACGGCACCGCCGGCATCTTCGATGACGGTCAGCGGCAACCTCGCGTTCCAGTCGGGCGCGCATTATCTGGTCAGCTCAATCCGACGACGGCGTCGTTCGCCAACGTCACCGGCACGGCCACGCTCGGCGGCGGCACGGTGAGCGCGATCTTCGCCACCGGCAGCTATGTCGCGAAGCAGTACACCATCCTCACCGCCGCCGGCGGCCTCGGCGGCACCATTCGTGCGTCAGTGGCCAACAACCAATCTGCCCGCGGGTCAAGTCGAGCCTCAGCTACGACGCGAACAACGCCTATCCTCGATCTGGCGCTGAGCTTCACCCGCACCGCCCGGATCGGCGGCCTTAACGGCAATCAGCAGGCTGTCGGCAATCGCCGATCGAACTTCTTCAACACGACCGGCAGCATTCCGCTGGTGTTCGGCTCGCTTGACGCCGGCCGGGCTCACGCAGCTGTCCGGCGAGACCGGCGACCGGCTCGCAGCAGCGACGTTCAACGCGATGAGCCAGTTCATGGGCGTGATGACCGATCCGTTCATCGCCGGGCGAGGTGATCGGTCTCGGCGGCGGCGCGTCGTGCCTGCGGGCGAAGCCGACGATGCCGCGCGCGCCAAATCGCGCTCGGCGCAACGCGACGCGCTATGCCGCGATCTACATCAAGGCGCCGCCGCTGGCGCAGGCATTCGAGCAGCGCTGGAGCGTATGGGCGGCGGGCTTCGGCGGCTCGCAGACCACCGACGGCAATGCGGCGGTTGGCACGAACACCACGACCAGCAGCAACGTCTACGGCATCGCGGTCGGCGCGGACTATCGCCTTTCGCCGGATACGCGTCGCGGGTTTTGCGCTGGCCGGCGGCGGCACCAGCTTCAGCGTCGCCAACGGCGGCTCGGGCCGTTCCGATCTGTTCCAGGCCGGCGCATTCGTTCGCCACACCGTTGGGCCGGCCTATCTTTCCGCCGCGCTGGCCTATGGCTGGCAGGACATCACCACCGACCGCATCGTGACGGTCGCCGGCATCGACCAGTTGCAGCGCGAAGTTCAACGCCAATGCCTGTTCGGGCCGCGTCGAAGGCGGCTACCGCTTGGTCGCGCCGGGGATGGGAGTGGCTCACGCCCTATGCCGCGGGGCAGTTCACCACCTTCGATCTGCCGGCCTATGCCGAGCAAGCGATCGTCGGCGCCAACACCTTTGCGCTGGCCTATGGCGCCAAGAACGTCACCGCCACGCGCAGCGAACTCGGCCTTCGCGCCGACAAATCATTCGCGATGCAGGACGGCGTGTTCACGCTGCGCGGCCGCGCCGCCTGGGCGCACGACTTCAATCCCGACGGCTAGTCGGCGCCACCTTCCAGACGCTGCCGGGCGCGTCCTTCGTCGTCAACGGCGCGGCGCAGGCCAGCGACGCCGCGCTCGCCACCGCTCCGCCGAAATGAAATGGCTGAACGGCTGGTCGGCCGCCGGCACCTTCGAGGGCGAATTCTCCAACGTCACGCCGCAGCTATGCCGGCAAGGGCGTCGTGCGCTACGCTTCGTCGGTTTCGCCGACGCGGCTACAACATCGGCATTGCGAGCGAAGCAACCACTCTTCGTAGTGGAGATGGATTGCTTCGTCGCGAAGGAACTTGCTCGCAATTCAGGCTTGGACCTGCCGCAGCACGTTTCGCCAGGATCCGCTGCAGAGTGCGGCGGTGCATGTTGAGGCGGCGCGCGGTTTCGGAGACGTTGTGGCCGCACAGCTCGTAGACGCGCTGGATGTGTTCCCAGCGGACGCGGTCGGCCGACATCGGATTTTCCGGCGGTTCAGATTTTCTCGTCGCGCTGGGCGAGCAGGGCCGCGACCACTCCTCGGCGTCGGCGGGCTTTGAGAGGTAATCCACCGCGCCCAGCTTTACCGCGGCGACGGCGGTGGCGATGGCGCCGTAGCCGGTCAGCACGACCGCGCGCGCGTCGGGGCGCTTACGCTTCTTTCGTGCTTAGCCAAGCAGAAAACCTCAATAGACAAAATCTGTTACAGCGCAAAACGTGGGGAACGCCCGCCTGTTTCTCTTGCGCTTGGGGGCCATACGCATAACGATTAGAGGTCGAAGTCGGCCTCCAAACTCAATTCGATTGTAGAAAGTGCGGGACCGGCACCCTTTTGCCGAAGAACCGGCCCTCGCATTGCCTACTGGCGATCCCGTAAGACCGGGGACCACGCCCCTTCCATAAGGGCTTCTACCCCTCGCGTTCGAAAAGCGAGGGCACCAAGCAAGGCCCTCCCGGTCCACCCCGGCGAGGGTCTTGTGCTTCAGGAAGACCAGAATTTCGAGTCTCACTGAAAATTCGTACACCCTATGCACATTGCATCTAGTGTAAAGCCGGTTTGCCGCTTGGCAACATCCACTGTTACTCTGGTGACGAAAAACTCAACGAAATCAGTAGGCGGTTTCGTATAACTGCTTCGGTCAGGCCCGGTCTGTCACGCCGGTCACGTATGTCGGGACCGAGTACGGCGGGCTCCGCCAGATCGAGAGCTGCGGCGTACGGGGTCCTTCACTGGGCGCTAGGTACACGACACCCTCGGCCGCTTCAAAAGGGCTAGCCCGGACAAAGAAGGGAAAGGGACCGCACCATGGTCAAGCCTATTGGGGAATATACCGATCCGAAAGAACTGCGCAATCTGATGGCGAATGCTAAGCGGCTAAAGCGCGACGATGTGTGGCGCGAAGCCTTCGAGCGTCTCTGCATCCTCAGCGGCCTGGATCAAGCCGACCCCCTTCACCGCGATTTTTACGCGACGCTTGCGGCGTATGAAGAGCTGCTCACAGAGAAGAACGGGCGGACCACGCACGCGGCCTACACCCGTCGAAAGCTGAAGAACAAGGGCGTGGTCCAGTGCCTCGAAGATTGGGCAGTAGACACCAGACGACCGACGGATTTAATCTACTGACGAAAATGGGAATGGTCGAACTCACCGGCGAATTCCTCGTCATGAAATATCCAGATCGTTGCTCTTCAGACCGCCGTCGATGCTGCCACCGCACACATTAATTCCATCCGGGTGTAAGGCAAAGAGTGGTTTGAAATGAACTTTAAGAAGATCGCCAAGGCGAAGCGCAGCAGAAAATCAAAGAGATCGCACTCATACTAGGACTGATGTCTGGCACTTTCGGTGTCGGGTCGGCGCTCGCCTTCTTGAAAGGAACGGACACTGTCCCTTGGTCGACGCAAACTTGGGATGGAGCAACTCCAGCGGAGCAGGCAATTCGAGACGGGGCCGCTAGGTGGAATAAGGTGGGAGTTTATACCCTGCTTGTGGCCTTCGTCCTCTCAGCCGCCTCGACAATCGCCAGTTACTTCGCCAACTAGGTTTGCCTAGCAAATCACCCCTCCAGCGGAGGGTGAATATTTTTTCGAGATGAATTGCCGGGTTAATCCCGGCAATGGTGGACCTTCAACGCGGCGCGCGCTTGGCCAGAATGCGCTGCAGGGTGCGGCGGTGCATGTTGAGCCGCCGCGCGGTTTCGGAGACGTTGCGGTTGCACATCTCGTAGATGCGCTGGATGTGTTCCCAGCGCACGCGATCCGCCGACATCGGATTGTGCGGCAGTTCGGATTTTTCGGTGCCGCTGGCGAGCAGCGCCGCGACCACGTCGTCGGCGTCGGCGGGCTTTGACAGATAATCCACCGCGCCCATCTTCACCGCGGTGACGGCGGTGGCGATGTTGCCATAGCCGGTCAGCACGATCGCGCGCGCGTCGGGGCGCTTGCGCTTCAGCGCCGACACCACGTCGAGGCCGTTGCCGTCGCCGAGCCGCAGATCCACCACCGCGAAGGCCGGTGCGGCCTTGCCGATCTGCGCCAGGCCGTCGGAGACGCTGTCGCAGGAGGTCACGGTGAAGCCGCGGGTTTCCATGGCGCGCGACAGCCGCTCCAGAAACGGCTTGTCGTCCTCCACGATCAGGAGCGAGCGGTCGGCGTGTTCACTCAGTTCGGCGATGGCGTTCAAGATTCTGTCATCCTCATGTTCGACCCTCATACCATATGGCGTGGCAATGCGGCACTGCCAAGGCCGCATAAAGTCGCTCCGGCGCGCCTTGCCTGGATGGTTAAGCGTCCTAGGACGCCGGTTCAGCCGCGATTTCGCTGGCTTCGAAGCGGCTGCGCGGCCAGGCGATCTGAACCACGGCGCCGTGATCCGGGAAAGTCCGGTTGGTAAACGACACCTTGGCGCCGGTGCGCTCCAGCAGCGTGCGGGCGATAAACACCCCGAGGCCGAGGCCGTGATGCTCGCTTTGGGCGTCGTCGGTGCCGCGCCGCCGCGACAGATAGGGCTCCCCGATCCGCTTCAGCATGTCGGGCGCGATCCCGGGTCCGTCGTCGGAAATCACGATCTCGACGGTTTCGGTGTTCCACCAGGCGTTCACCTCCACCGCCGTCGCGCGCGAAATCGACGGCGTTTTCCAGGATGTTGCCGACGCCATAGAGGATCGCCGGATTGCGCGTGCCGACCGGCTCGCGGGTGCCCGCCACCGCGATCCTGACCTTGATCGCGACGCCGAAATCGCGATGCGGCGCCACCACCTCCTCGATCAGCGTCGACAGCGGCATGCGGTCGAACGGCGCGCCGGTCGCGGAGAGCTGGGTGATCTTGGCCAGAATATCGCGGCAGCGCTGCGCCTGCTCGCGCAGGGTCTTGAGGTCGCCGGCGAGCGGGCTGTCGTCCGGCACGGCCTGTTCCAGCTCGCGCGAAATCAGGAAGATCGTCGAAAGCGGCGTGCCGAGTTCGTGCGCGGCGGCGGCGGCAAGGCCGTCGAGCTGCGTCAGATGCTGCTCGCGGGTCAGCACCAGTTCGGTGGCGGCCAGCGCATCGGAGAGTTTGCGGGCTTCCTCGGTGACCTGGAACGCATAAAGGCTGGTGACGCCGATCGCGACCAGCGATCGAGAGCCAGACCCCGAACAGATAGATCGGCGGCAGCACCAGCGGATCGTCGCCCTCCCATGGCAGCGGCAGATGGAAGAACACCAGCACCGAGGCGCAGGCGACCGCCAGCACGCCGAGCGCGATCGTCAGCCGGATCGGCAGCGCGGTCGCCGAAATCAGCACCGGCGCGAGAAACAGGAACGAAAACGGATTCTGCAGGCCGCCGGTGAAGAACAGCAGCCCGGCCAGTTCGACGATGTTCAGGGCCAGCAGCGCCGCGGCATAGACCGGCTCCAGCCGCTGCATCGGGTTGAAGGCGATCTGCAGCACCAGATTGAGCAGCGCGGACAGGCGACGATGGCGACGCAGGGGATCGATCGGGACGTCGAATTCGAGCCCCTGCACCACGATGAAGATCGCGGCGAGCTGGCCGAGCACCGCGAGCCAGCGCAGCCGCAGGATCGTATCCAGACGGACATAGCGGCGCGGATGGCGAAAATCGGAGGCAGCGACGTCGGTCATGCCGGCAGTTTAGCCGCGCCGGGCTGCGACCACAAACCGGCTTGACCGCTACTTTGCATGGGGTCGTTTTCGATATTTTGGTTCGCGGGCACCGCGTCAGCCTCGCGATCAGCCTTGCGTCCGGACCGGTCGAGAACGGCGGGTGCATGCTGCAAGTCTTGCGCTCGCCGCCGCAATGGCCCAATGAACGGCCCGCATGACGAACGACGGCGCCAATCACGCCTCGCTCTGCCTGCGACCGATCCGACGGCGTCGGCGGCGATCGAGGTCGCGCATCTGGTCAAGCTCTACAAGACCACCCGCGCCGTCGACGACGTCTCGTTTCGCATCGCGCGCGGCAGCATCACCGGGCTGCTCGGCGGCAACGGCGCCGGCAAGACCACGACCATCGCCATGATCATGGGGCTGGTGCTGCCGACCTCGGGGCGCATCCAGGTGCTGGGCTGTTCGATGCCCGACCAAAGCGCCGAGGTGCTGGGCCGGATGAATTTCGAAAGCCCCTATGTCGACATGCCGATGCGGCTCACGGTGCGGCAGAATCTCACGATCTTCGGCCGGCTCTATGCGGTGGAGAATCTGCGCGAGCGCATCGAGCAACTCGCCGCCGATCTCGATCTCGGCGAGTTCCTCGACCGCGCCAACGGCAAGCTTTCCGCCGGACAGAAGACCCGCGTGGCGCTGGCGAAGGCGCTGATCAACCAGCCCGAATTGTTGCTGCTGGACGAGCCGACCGCCTCGCTCGATCCCGATACCGCCGACTGGATCCGGCAGCATCTCGTGACCTATCGCAAGACCCATGGCGCGACCATCCTGCTGGCCTCGCACAACATGCTGGAGGTGGAGCGGCTGTGCGACCGCGTCATCATCATGAAGCGCGGCCGCATCGAGGACGACGACAGCCCGGACAACATCATGGCCCGCTACAACCGGGCGACGCTGGAGGAAGTGTTTCTCGACGTCGCCCGCGGCCGCGTTCAGGAAGGCGCAGCGATGAGCCGAGCTCGGTCACGCACCGGCGGAATCGCGCCGCATCGCATCGGCGCGATGATCCTGCGCTACTGGTATCTGCTGATGTCGTCGTGGCCGCGGCTGCTGGAACTGATCTACTGGCCGGCGCTGCAGATCATCACCTGGGGGTTCCTGCAGAACTACATCTCGCAGAACGCCGGGTTCTTCGCGCGGGCCGGCGGCACCCTGATCGGCGCGGTGATCCTGTGGGACATCCTGTTTCGCGGCCAGCTCGGCTTTTCGATCTCGTTTCTCGAGGAGATGTGGGCGCGCAACCTCGGCAACCTGATGATGAGCCCGCTGAAGCCGATCGAGTTCCTGATCTCGCTGATGGTCATGAGCCTGATCCGGCTCGCGATCGGCGTCATTCCGATGACGCTGCTGGCGATGTTCTTCTTCGACTTCAATCTCTACAGCTTCGGGCTGCCGCTGATCGCCTTCTTCTGCAATCTGATCTTCACCAGCTGGTCGCTCGGGATCTTCGTGTCGGGGCTGGTGCTGCGCAACGGCCTCGGCGCGGAAAGCATCGTCTGGACGCTGATGTTCGGCGTGATGCCGCTGGCCTGCGTCTACTATCCGGTGACGGTGCTGCCGCATTGGCTGCAATATGTCGCCTGGGCGCTGCCGCCGACCTATGTGTTCGAGGGCATGCGGGCGCTGCTGATCGACCATGTGTTTCGGGCCGACCTGATGATCGACGGCGCTGGCGATCAACGTCGTGCTGTTTATTGCGTCATTTGCGATATTTCTTGCGCTTTTGAAGCAGCGCCCGCCGCCATGGCTCGCTGATCCAGAGCGGCGAATAACGCCGACTTATCCCAAGTGCGTATTCGCGGGTTTCTGCGGCTGTGTACGCCGGTAGCACATACCTATCTGTGCATTGACGCATTATTACGCATTCGGCACTATGCTGCGGCGCAAAAGAGTGGGATTCGAGGTATAAATGCCGATTGGTGAATTTGGCGGCGCACCGCCGCTGGTGGCCGAAGGCAGTCCGGCGCTGACGACGCCGATGTACTGGATGTACGAAATGGCGCAGGCGTCGCTCAATCCGGCGCGCGCCGTCACCGACGCGACCAAAATCCTGTTTCAGAATCCGCTCAATCCGTGGTCGCACACCGAATTCGGCAAATCGATCGCCGCCGGCTGCGAATTGTTCGAGCGCACCACGCGCCGTTACGGCAAGCCCGAATGGGGCCTCCACGACACCGAAGTCAACGGCGTGCGCACCCCGGTCGAAATCCGCATCGTCTGGGAAAAGCCGTTCTGCCGCCTGTTGTATTTCGATCGCAAGCTGACGCGGCCGTTGCGCAGCCCGCAGCCGCGGGTGCTGATCGTGGCGCCGATGTCCGGCCACTACGCGACGCTGCTGCGCGGCACGGTCGAAGCCTTCCTGCCGACCCATGAGGTCTACATCACCGACTGGTCCGATGCCCGCATGGTGCCGCTGGCCGAGGGCCGCTTCGATCTCGAGGACTATGTCGATTACATCATCGAGATGCTGCATGTGCTCGGCGGCAACATGCACATCATCGCGGTGTGCCAGCCTTCGGTGCCGGTGGTGGCGGCGGTTTCCGTCATGGAAGCCGAGCGCGATCCCTTTGTTCCGGTCTCGATGACGCTGATGGGCGGCCCGATCGATACCCGCCGCAATCCGACCGCGGTCAACAATCTCGCCGCCGAGCGCGGCATCGACTGGTTTCGCAGCCACGTCATCACCAAGGTGCCGTTTCCGCATCCCGGCGTGATGCGCGACGTCTATCCGGGCTTCCTGCAGCTCAACGGCTTCATCAGCATGAATCTCGACCGCCACATGGACGCGCACAAGGACGCTGTTCAAGCAACCTGGTGAAGGGCGACGGCGACCTGGTCGACAAGCACCGCGACTTCTATGACGAATATCTCGCGGTGATGGACCTGACCGCGGAGTATTATCTGCAGACCGTCGACGTCGTGTTCGTCAAGCACGCGCTGCCGAAGGGCGAGATGACCCATCGCGGCAAGCCGGTCGATCCCTCGAAGATCACCCGCGTGGCGCTGATGACGGTGGAAGGCGAGAACGACGACATCTCCGGTCTCGGGCAGACCGAAGCGACGCACGCGCTGTGCACGTCGATCCCGGATCATCGCCGCGTGCACTACGTGCAAAAGGGCGTCGGACACTACGGCGTGTTCAACGGCTCGCGCTTCAAATCGGAAATCGTGCCGCGCATTTCCGATTTCATGGTGTCGGCGGCGATGGCGAAGCCCACACTGGTCGCGGCGGCGGAATAAGCGCGCCGCTGCGATCGATTCAGCGCAAGCGCAACGCGCTGTTTCCTGATCGCTGCGTGTTTGGTGGCAATTCAGGGGGCCGGTAACCCTCTGAATTGACCCAAGGAAACCGGGATTCGCGGCCTCCCGAAAGAATGAGTATTACCTCAATCTTTGAGGGGCCGGTCGGAACCGGTTTTTGGCCTAAATTTTTTTGTTCCAGGCCCATCCTGTAGGGCCGCCTAAACGGCCAGCCCCTGTATATTGGGCAAATGATTTGTTTTTGCGCCGAGCGATTTCAGTGGCGGCGGTTATGGCAGAATCCGGGCGAACTCCTGACCCCCGGACTTGCAGACATGGCCACTCGCGCCCTCCTTTATCGGCGGCCCGCCGAACCTTCTCGACTTCTGGTCAAGCACGGCTCGCAAATCTATTCGATCCGGCTGCGCCGGCATCGCCGCGCGCGGCGCTACACCTTGCGCATCCATCCCAGCGACCGCGAAGCGATCCTGACCATGCCGCCGCGCGGCACGATCGCCGACGCCAAGGATTTCGCGCAGCGTCACGGCGGCTGGATCGCCGCGCGCCTCGGCCGGTTGCCGAAGGCGGCGCCGTTTCTGCCGGGCACCGTGGTGCCGCTGCGCGGCGTTGCCGCACCGGATCGTGCATCGCGCCGGCGAGCGCGGCACGGTGTGGACCGAAACCCGCGACAGCGGCGAGCGGATTCTCTGCGTCGCCGGCGCGCCGGAACATATCGAGCGCCGGGTCCACGATTATCTCAAGCGCGAGGCGCGCAAGGATCTGCAGAAGGCGGCGCTGGCCTATGCGCAAGCGCTCGGCGTCAAGGTCAAGCGGCTGTCGATCCGCGATCAGTCGAGCCGCTGGGGTTCCTGCACCTCGGCGGGCTCATTGTCGTTCTCGTGGCGGCTGATCCTGGCGCCGCCTTACGTGCTCGATTATCTCGCCGCCCATGAAGTGGCGCATCTGGTCGAGATGAACCATTCGGCGCGATTCTGGCGGGTGGTCGGCAAGGTCTGCGGTCATGTCGAGCGCGCCAAGACCTGGCTCGACACCCACGGCAACGACCTGCATCGCTACGGCATTCAGGACTGAGGGGATAGTCTCTCCATCCAAGGCCGTCGTCGCCCGCCGAAAGCGGGCGATCCAGTATTCCAGAGCGCCAGCGATAGAATCCGAAACCGCGCGGCGTACTGGATACTCCGCCTTCGCGGAGTATGACGGCGAGTGATGGCGAAGCGCGGTGCGCTCCACAGCAATCACCTACCGTCCGAACAACCGGTCCACCAGCCAGCCATCCAGTCCCGCCGCCGCTTCCGGCCGCGCCGAGGGGTTCGGCGGCGCCGCGGTTCGCGCCGGTGCCGGGCGATACGCGCCACCGGACGGGATCGGAACGGGGGCTTGCCCGGATGGCGGATACGACGGCTGAGGCGCGCTGACCTGCGAAGCGGACTGCAACAGATTCGAGAACAGGCCGCCGCCGGCGGGTTGCGAGCTCGGCAGGCCGCGACCGCGACGCCCTGATGGGCCGCCCGCATGAAGCGGGTCCAGACCTCGACCGGCAGGCCGCCGCCGGTGGCCTTCTTGGTCGGCGAATTGTCGTCATTGCCGAGCCAGACGCCGGTCACGAGATTGGCGGTGTAGCCGATGAACCAGGCGTCGCGGAAATCCTGGCTGGTGCCGGTCTTGCCGGCGGCCGTCCAGCCCGGAATCTCCGCCTTGCGCGCGGTGCCGGAGAGCAGGGTTTCCTGCATCATGGTGTTCATCATCGCGACGCTGCGCGGCTCGATCACCTGGCCGAGCTGGTCGGCGGGCCGCGCGTACAGCACCTTGCCTTCGGCGGTGCGGATCTTGGTCACGACATGCGGGGCGACGCCCAGGCCGCCATTGGCGAACGGCGCATAGGCGCCGACCAGTTCGGTCAGCGAGACTTCCGAGGTGCCGAGCGCGATCGAGGCATTGGCCTCGAGCTTCGATGAAATGCCGAGCCGGTGCGCGGTGCGCACCACGTTCTTGGCGCCGACTTCGAGCCCGAGCCGCACCGCGACGGTGTTGAGCGACATCGCCAGCGCCTGCGTCAGCGTCACCGCGCCGAAATATTCGTGGGTGTAGTTCTCCGGCTTCCAGCCCTTGACGTCGAGCGGCGCGTCCTGCCGGATCGTCTCCGGCGTGAGGCCGGCTTCGATCGCGGTGAGATAGACGAACGGCTTGAACGCCGAGCCCGGCTGGCGCTTGGCGGTCACCGCGCGGTTGTACTGGCTTTCGGCATAATTGCGGCCGCCGACCATGGCGCGCACCGCGCCGTCGGGCGTCATCGCCACCAGCGCGCCCTGGCTGACATTGAACTTGACGCTTTTGGCCGCGAGTTCGTCGATGATGGCGGCTTCCGCGACGCTCTGCAGTTTCGGATCGATCGAGGTTTCGACCACGATGTTCTGGTCGATCTGGCCGACCAGATCGTCGAGCACTTCGCCGATCCAGTCCGCGACGTAATTGACGGTGCCGGCGCCGACCGCCTTCACATTATAGGAGGGATGTCCGATCGAGGCCTGCGCCTGCGCGTCGGTGATGAATTTGGCGTCCGCCATCGCGGCCAGCACGATCTGGGCGCGCTTTTCGGCGCCTTCCGGATTGCGGTTCGGCGCCAGCCGCGACGGCGACTTGACCAGGCCGGCCAGCATCGCGGCTTCGGCCAGCGTGACGTTCTTGGCCGACTTGCCGAAATAGCGTTGCGCCGCCGCCTCGACGCCATAGGCGCCGGAGCCGAAATAGACCCGGTTGAGATAGAGTTCGAGAATCTCGGCTCTTGGAATGCTTGCGCTCCAGCCACAGCGCGAGTTCGACTTCCTGCAGCTTGCGCTGCAAGCGTGCGCTCCTGGGTCAGGAACAGGTTCTTGGCGAGCTGCTGGGTCAGCGTCGAGCCGCCCTGCGAAACGCCGCGATGCAGGATGTTGGCCACCGCGGCGCGCGCGATGCCCAAGGGATCGACGCCGTAATGCGAATAGAACCGGCGGTCCTCGATGGCGATGAAGGCCTTCGGCAGATAGGGCGGCAGATCCTTCAGCGAGACATTGGCGCCGGCCATTTCGCCGCGCGTCGCCAGCACGCTGCCGTCGAAGCCGATGATCTGGATGGTCGGCGGCCGTTTCGGAATTTCGAGCGACTGGATCGCCGGCAGATGCGCGCCGACCCAGATGACGACGCCGACCACCGCGATCACGGCCCACAGGCCGAGCACCGCGCCCCAGTAGAACAGCCGGCCGAGGCCGCTGCGGCCGCGCGCTTTGGATTTGCGCTTGCCGCTCGCCCGGCTCGCGCGCGGCTTGCGCTCGCGCGGGGCGTCGTCGTCGGGCTCACGGCCTTGCGTTTGGCGATGGCTTCTTCGGCGCTTCGTCGCTGTCGGCGACGCGGTCCTGCGGGCCGAGACGCAACTCGCTCAGCGATGCGGCGAGCCCGAATTGCGGCTCCTTGCGTCCGCCGCTCTTTTTCCGTCCCCACGCCATACGCCAACGCTCACGCACCCGTCCCGGCGCAAGCTAGCGGGTGGGGTTTAAGGGCCGGTTAGCGACAGATTAACGGCCAATTAGGAGGTGCGGCGGGCCGTGCTAAAAGCTCAGGAAAGTCAAAGGGGAGTCTTATGGGCCACATCGATCCGACCAAGGAAGTCTTCGCGCAATTCCGGGCCAATGACCGGCCAGGCCCGATCCACATGCTCAACCTGGTCCGGCTGCGGGAACAGGCGGCCTATCCCGACGGCCGCAAGGCGACCGGCGCCGAAGCCTATGCGGCCTATGGCCGGGAAAGCGGGCCGGTGTTCGAACGGCTGGGCGGCCGGATCGTCTGGCAAGGCCGCTTCGAATTGATGCTGATCGGACCGGCCGAGGAGCGCTGGGATCATTGCTTCATCGCCGAATATCCGAGCGTCGCCGCGTTCGCCGAGATGATCCGCGATCCCGTCTATCGGGAGGCGGTGAAACACCGCCAGGCCGCCGTGGAAGATTCGCGCCTGATCCGGCACGCCGTGCTGCCGGTCGGAAAGACCTTTGGTGAAATTCCGAAGTAAGAGCGTCCGGCAAGCACGAACCATCCGGCGGCCGCGCCAAGACGAGTGCCGCAACGAATCGGCTGCCCGAGGACCGCCGATCGTTGAAGTCGTGAGACCTAGCCCGCCGGGCCGGTGTCCTCGAGGATCGGGCCGAACATTTCCCAGCGCTCGCCGTTGAACTTCATCATCTGCAGCTGCTTGTTGACGCGGTAATCGGTCGGCGTGGTGTTGGCGACGATGCCGGGCAGCGCCAGATCGAGCACGACGTTCTTCAGGCTGGTGGCCTGCTTCATGACGTTCTCGCGGGTGAGGTCGTCGCCGCACTGCTTGAGCACGTGGACCATCAGCTGCGCGGTCGAGTAGCCATAGGAGTTGAAGCTCGAGTCCTTGTCGCCGTCGGGATAGTACTTCGCCATGAAGTCGAAATACTTCTTCATGCCGGCATCGTCCTTCCAGGTCGGATCGAGCGGATCCTTGCCGTAGTTGACGCTGATCACGCCCTTGGAAGCTTCGAGCCCCGCCGGCTTCATGACCGCGCCGACCGAGGTGGCGTTGATGTCGAGGATGTGCACCGGCTTCCAGCCGAGCTCGGCGATCTTCTTGATCGCCTGCGCCGCCTGCTTCGGCGTCGAGGCGCTGAAGAACAGGTCCGCGCCGGCGTCCTTGATCTTGAGGATCTGCGAATCGACGGTCGGATCGGAGACTTCGTAGGACGCTTCCGCCACGATCATCTTCGCCGCCTTGTCGCCGAGGCCGGCCTTGATGCCGTTCAGATAGTCCTTGCCGAGGTCGTCGTTCTGGTAGAGCACGCCGATCTTGGCGTTCGGATAGTTCTTGATGATGTACTGGCCGTAGATGCGGCCTTCGACGAAGTAGTTGGGGTTGAAGCCCATCGTCCAGGGAAAGTTCTTCGGATCGGTGAACTTCGACGCGCCGGTGGCGGCGAACAGCTGCGGCACCTTCTTGGTGTTGAGATATTTCTGCACCGCCGCGTTCGACGGCGTGCCGATCAGCTGGAACGTCAGCAGCACTTCGTCGCTCTCGACCAGCTTGCGCACCTGCTCGACCGCCTTCGGCGGGCTGTAGGCGTCGTCATACTGGATCAGGTTGATCTTGCGGCCGTTCATGCCGCCCTGATCGTTGATCATCTTGATATAGGCCGCCTGGGTCTTGCCGATGGTGGCATAGGCGGAGGCCGGTCCGCTGAACGGCTCGGTCTGGCCGATCTTGATCTCGGTGTCGGTCGCGCCGGTGTCGTATTTCTTCTGCGCGTAGGCCGACGACGCCGACAGCGCGATCGCAACCGCCGTTCCGGTGAGCAGATGAGAAAATGCCGTTCCTCATGTCGCTGCGTTCCTCATGTGTGTGATTGGCCGATGGTCTTGTCCGAGGGGTCTATGCAGACCCGGCGCGGACGCCATCGCTCGCGCAAGATACTGGAGGAACGGATGTCGCAATGCAAGACAATGCCCGCCGGCAAGGTGAACGAAGTTACGCCAGCCAGAGCAGAATCAGCGCGAGCGCGGCGGGCGCGGCCTGCACGTAAAGAATCCTGCGGCTGACGGTCGCAGCGCCGTAGACACCGGCCACGATCACGCAGAGCAGAAAGAACACCTTGATCTGGAACGCGAAGCCGGGACGGCCTGAACCAGTCCCCAGATCAGGCCGGCGGCGAGAAAGCCGTTATAGAGCCCCTGATTGGCGGCCAGCACCGCGGAATCGGCGGCTTTCTCCGGCGAGTTGCGAAAGGTCTTCAGGCCCAGCGGCTTGGTCCAGAGAAACATCTCCAGCACCAGAAAATAGACATGCAGCGCCGCGACCAGCGCCACCAGACAATTGGCGATCCAGATCATGTTGCGTCCCCCAAACGACAGCCGGATTTCGGGTGGACGCTAGCACGCGTTCACGTGAAAAGTGCGACGGCTCGCGCACACCTGCGGAAAAATGATGATGTCCAACACTCCGGCAAATCCATGAGCGCGAAGCCGCCCGAAACATTCGGCCTCGACCGGCTGCGAACGCCGATCGGCACGGCGTTGCTGGTCACCGATGCCGATGGCGTGCTGCGCGCGCTGGATTGGGAGGATTATGAGCCGCGCATGAGAGATCTGCTGCGGCTGCAATATGGCGCGGTGGTTTTGAAAGACGCGCGCGTCGCCCGGAGATCTCAAGGCGGCGCTGACGGGATATTTCAAGGGCGATCTCGATCGCCTGAGCACGATCCGATGGCGCGTCGCCGGCACGCCGTTCCAGCACAAGGTCTGGACCGCGCTGCCGAAGATTCCAGCCGGCACGACCATGAGCTATGGCGCGTTGGCGGCGCAGCTCGACAGTGCCCAAAGCGATGCGCGCGGTCGGCCACGCCAACGGCTCCAATCCGATCAGCGTCGTGCGTGCCCTGCCATCGCCTGATCGGCGCCAACGGCTCGCTGGTCAAATATGGCGGCGGGCTGGAGCGCAAGCGCTGGCTGCTGGAGCATGAAGGCGTGGTGTTGAGTAGATCGACGCTGGAGTAACTCAGCCGGTCGAATGCAATCCGGGCGCATGCAGCGCGTGGCGGATCTGCGCCCATCGCTCGATTGCGGCTGCGATACTCACGCCGCCGGCTGCGCCAGCGTCTCGTCATTGGCGAGCAGATGGATCAGCGCGCTCTTGATCGCGGCCTGCCGCGTCGGCGCGTTGATCTGGGCGCCGAGCAGGTCGGTGACGTAGAACACGTCGCGGGCGCGCTCGCCGAAGGTCGCGACATGGGCGGAGGCGATGTTGAGGTTGAGCTTCGAGATCGCGGTGGTCAGTTGATACAGCAGGCCGGGCCGGTCGAGGCCGGACACCTCGATCACGGTGTAGCGGTCCGACCACTGGTTGTTGATGATCACTTCCGGCTCGACCACGAACGGCCGCGCCTTGCCGCGTCCGGCGGCGCGCCGCGCCACCACTTCGGGCAGCCGCAACTTGCCTTCCAGCACGTCCTCGATCATCTCGCCGATCCGCGTCGCGCGCCGTCCCTCGTCCTCGTCGCGGTCGTATTCCCGGGAGATCGCGATGGTGTCGAGCGCGCGGCCGTCGGTGGTGGTGTAGATCTGCGCGTCGACGATGTTGGCGCCGGCCGAGGCGCAGGCGCCGGCGATGATCGACAGCAGCCAGGGATGGTCGATGGCCAGGATCGTCAGTTCGGTGACGCCGCGCGCTTCGTCGAAGCCGACATTGATCGCGAGCTTGTGGCCGGCCTGTTCGCTGGCGCTGCAGGAAGCGGGCATGGCGGATCTTGCGCGGCAGTTCGACCTTGAGCCAGTAGGCCGGGATAGTGCCGCGAGATGTAGGCGTTGAGTTCGTGCTTCCGGCCATTCGGTGAAGGCGGCGCGGAATTCCGACTGCGCCACCGCGATGCGCTGGGCGCGGTTGACCTCCGAGAAGCCGCCGGTCAGCACCGGCTCGGTTTCGTAATACAGCGTGCGCAACAGCTGCGCCTTCCAGCCGTTCCAGACGCCGGGGCCGACGCCCCTGATATCGGCGGTGGTCAGGATCGTCAGCAGCTTCATCTGCTCGACCGATTGCACCACGGCGGCGAAATTCTCGATGGTCTTGCGGTCCGACAGGTCGCGCGATTGCGCCACCGTCGACATGGTCAGATGCTGCTCGATCAGCCAGGCGATCAGTTCGGTATCGGCGGCGTTGAAGCCGAGCCGCGGGCACAGCCGCCGCGCCACCTTGGCGCCGGCGATCGAGTGATCCTCGGGGCGGCCCTTGGCGATGTCGTGCAGCAGCGTGGTGATGTAGATCACCGCGCGGTGCTCGGGGCGGATCTTGCGCATCAGGTCGCTGGCGACGATGAATTCGTCGTTGCCGCCGCGCTCGATGTCCTGCAGGTAGCCGACGCAGCGCAACAGATGCTCGTCCACCGTGTAGTGGTGGTACATGTTGAACTGCATCATCGACACGATCTTGCCGAAGGCGCGGATGAAATGGCCGAGCACGCCGGTCTCGTTCATGCGCCGCAGCACGATTTCCGCGTCGTTCGAGGTCAGGATTTCCATGAACAGCCGGTTGGCTTCCGGATTTTCGCGCAAGCTGGGTGTTGATCAGCTTCAGCGAGCGCGTCACCGTGCGCATCGCGTCGGGGTGAAAGGCGAGATTGTTCTTCTGCGCCAGCCGGAAAATCCGGATCAGGTTGACCGGGTCGTGCTTGAAGATGTCGGGCGCGGCGAGATTGATGCGGTTGTTGTCGACGATGAAATCGTCGCTGTCGGGCACCCGCCGCCGCTGCGTGCTCGGCCGCAGCCGCGCCATCATGCGGCTCAGCACCGGCGCCGGCTTGGCCTGCTGGTCTTCCAGCTTGGCGCACAGGATCGCGGTGAGATCGCCGACATCCTTGGCGACCAGGAAGTAGTGCTTCATGAAGCGTTCGACATCCTGCATGCCGGGATGCGAGGTGTAGCCGAGCCGGATCGCGATCTCGCGCTGCATGTCGAACGACAGCCGCTCTTCGGCGCGGCCGGAGAAGAAATGGATGTTGCAGCGGACCGACCACAGGAAATCGGCGCAGCGGCGGAAGGTGCGGTATTCCTGCGCGTCGAACACGCCGCGCTCCAGCAGCTCGTCGGTCTCGCGCACGCGGTAGACATATTTCGCGATCCAGAACAGCGTATGCAGGTCGCGCAGGCCGCCCTTGCCGTCCTTGACGTTGGGCTCGACCAGATAGCGCGATTGCCCGGCGCGGCGGTGGCGCTCCTCGCGCTCGGCGAGCTTGGCGGTGACGAATTCGGCCGCGGTGCCCTGCACCACTTCCTTGTCGAAGCGCGCCACCAGTTCGTCGTAGAGCGGCTGGTCGCCGGTCAGGAACCGGGTCTCCAGGATCGCGGTGCGGATCGTCATGTCGCCGCGCGCCTGCCGGATCAATTCATCGACCGAGCGCGTGGCGTGGCCGACCTTCAGGCCCATGTCCCACAGGCAATACAGGATGGCTTCGGCGACCTGCTCGCCCCAGGCGGTCTGCTTGTAGGGCAGGATGAACAACAGATCGATGTCGGATTCCGGCGCCATCAGTCCGCGGCCGTAGCCGCCGGTGGCGACCACGGCCATGCGCTCGGCGCCCGAGGGGATCGGCGAGCGATAGAGATGGCGCGTCGCCGCCGAATAGAGAATGCGGATGATTTCGTCCTGCACGAAACACAGCCGCTCGGCGCAGCGCCGCCCGTGACGGTCCTTCAGCAGCACCGCCTGCGCCACCGCGCGGGCCGCGATCATTTCGGCCTTGAGCAGCTGCGCCACGGCGGCGCGGAAAACATCCTCGCGTCCGGCATGTTTTTCGGCCAGCGCGTCGACCGCGGCGGTGATCCTCGCGGTATCGAAACGTTCGTCGGCTTCGGGGCGGGCTTGGGTCACAACGCTGTCCATGACCTAACCCGATATCGGACGGCGCCGTCGCTGTCACGAGCCATTCTGCGATGCTAACAGCAAGTCCATGCTGGATTTCGGGTCATTTTGGGCAAGGCTGTTCTCATCGCTCGGCCATCGGGGTACGTATTTTCTCATTGACCTGTCAGGCTTAACTCATTGAAATAAAAAGGTGTTTTTCGCGCGGCAGGAGCGCGGCGCGCGCTCGCGCGATGCCTTCCCGCAATCTGCTTTCGATCACTCTCACTCCACGGAGACCCGACCATGTCCAGGATTTCACGGCGCGCTTTGGCGGCGCTGATCGCCGTCGCGGCGCTGCTGCCCGCCGGCGCCATGCCGCCGACGCGCTCAAGGAAATTCGCATCGACTGGGCGACCTACAATCCGGTGTCGATGATCCTCAAGCAAAAGGGACTGCTGGAAAAGGAATTCGCCAAGGACGGCATCAGCATCGTCTGGGTGCAGTCGGCCGGTTCCAACAAGGCGCTCGAGTTCCTCAACGCCGGCTCGATCGATTTCGGTTCGACCGCGGGCTCCGCCGCACTGGTCGCCAAGATCAACGGCAACCCGATCAAGTCGATCTACGTCTATTCGCGTCCCGAATGGACCGCGCTGGTCACCGTCAAAGGATTCCAAGATCGCCACCGTCGCCGACCTCAAGGGCAAGCGCGTCGCGGTGACGCGCGGCACCGATCCGCACATCTTCCTGGTGCGCGCGCTGCTCGACGCCGGCCTGACCGAAAAGGACATCACGCCGGTGCTGCTGCAGCACGCCGACGGCAAGACCGCGCTGATCCGCGGCGATGTCGATGCGTGGGCGGGGCTCGATCCGATGATGGCGCAGGCCGAAATCGAGGACGGCGCCAAACTGTTCTTCCGCAAACCCGCCGCCAACACCTGGGGCATCCTCAATGTGCGCGAGCAGTTCCTGAAGGATTATCCGGACGTGGTTCGCCGCGTGCTCGCGATCTACGAAGAGGCGCGCAAATATTCGCTGGCGAATTACGACGATCTGAAGAAGACCTTCATCGCGGTGACCAAACTGCCGGACGCGGTGGTCGACAAGCAGCTCAAGGAGCGCACCGAACTGACCCACAGCCGGATCGGCGCGCCGCAGCGCGAGTCGATCCTCGCCGCCGGCCTCGCGCTGCAGCAGGCCGGCGTGGTCGACGCCAAGGTCGACGTCAAGGCCACGGTGGATGCGCTGATCGACGACCAGGTTCCGCTGCCGACGAATTGAGGGCGTTCTCGCCGTCCCGGCGACGTGCTCGCTCATCGCGCCGTGGTCTCGCTCGCAAGGACTGACGCCGAGCATGCAAGAGGGAGGTGTCCATCCGCCAACTTGCAATCCTGACCGAGACGCGGTTCTGCTATGGCCATGACGCTGGAACCATCGCAACTGCGAAGCCCGACGCGACCGCAGCGCCCGCGCCGAGCGGCCGCCTGCGCCGCTGCTTGCGGCCGGCGCTGGGGCTGCTGCTGCCGGTCGGGCTGGCGCTGGCGTGGGAAATCGTGGTCTGGCTCGGCTGGTCCAACGGACGGCTGGTGCCGCCGCCGTCAAAACTGTTCGCCACCATCGTCGAGCTGGCCAACAGCGGCGAACTCACGCGGCATATCGTGGCGACCCTGACGCGCGTCGCCGCCGGCTTCGGCCTTGGCGTGGTCTCGGGCACGCTGCTCGGCGCCGTCTCGGGCTATTGGGGGCTGGCGCGGGCGCTGCTCGATCCCACCGTGCAGGCGCTGCGCGCGATCCCCTCGATCGCCTGGGTGCCGCTGTTCATCCTGTGGCTCGGGATTTTCGAAACCTCGAAAGTCGCGCTGATCGCGGTCGGGGTGTTCTTCCCGGTCTATCTCGGCGTGATGGGCGCGATCCTGTCGGTCGATCGCAAGATCGTCGAAGTCGGCCGCACTTTTCGGCTTTCCGGGCCGGCGATGATCCGGCGCATCCTGTTGCCGGCGGTGCTGCCGGCCTATGTCGTCTCGTTGCGGGTCGGTCTTGGGCTGGGCTGGATGTTCGTGGTCGCCGCCGAATTCATGGGCGCTTCCGAAGGGCTCGGCTATCTCCTGATCGACGGCCAGCAACTCGGCAAGCCCGCGCAGATCCTGGCCGCGATCGTGATCTTTGCCATCCTCGGCAAGACCACCGACTGGCTGATCGAAATCGCCTCCGCGCCGCTGCTGCGCTGGCAGGACGCCTTCGGCCGCCAGAGCGGAGCAGCGTGATGCTGGCGCTCGAACGCTTGGGCAAGATCTATCCCAACGGCGTCAACGCGCTGGAGCGTTTTTCCGCCGACGTTCAGCTCGGCGAGATCGTCGCCATCATCGGCGGCTCCGGCTGCGGAAAGTCGACGCTGCTGCGCGCCATCGCCGGCCTCGACCCCGCCACCTCGGGCACGGTGACGCTCGACGACATCAGCGATCTCGGCGCCGCATGCCAAGATCGGCATCATCTTTCAGGAGCCGCGGCTGCTGCCCTGGCTCAGCGTCGCCGACAATATCGGCTTCGGCCTTTCCGATCTGCCGGCCAATATCCGCCGCGAGAAGGTCGCGCGCGCACTGGCGCGGGTCGGCCTCGCCGACAAGGCCGATGCCTGGCCGCGCGAACTCTCCGGCGGGCAGGCGCAGCGCGTCGCGATTGCGCGGGCGCTGGTGCCGCAGCCGGAAGTGCTGCTGCTGGACGAGCCGTTCTCCGCGCTCGACGCCTTCACGCGCAGGGACTTGCAGGATCATCTGCTCGACCTCTGGGCCGATACGCGGCCGACGCTGGTGCTGGTGACGCACGATGTCGACGAAGCCGTGGTGCTGGCCGATCGCGTGCTGGTGATGCGGCCGCGGCCGGGCCGGCTGTTCGAGGAGATCAGGATCAATCTGGCGCGGCCGCGCGACCGCCAATCGCCGCATTTCGACAATTTCAAGCGCCGCGTGCTGACCGCGCTGGATCGCTCGCTCGACCGCAGCGTGCCCGACGCCGAGCCGAAATCGACCACCGGCGAAGCGATGTGGTGGTGACATCCGCGCGCCGACCCATTACATCCGAAACGCACTGATATCCGGGAGAAAAAAAAATGGACGCCGCCCAACTCCGCGCCACCCAGGCCCCGATCAAGGATCGCTACAAGACCGATCCGAAGGCCGCGATGATCACCCTGAAAGCCAAGGGCTCGATCGAGAACGAAGGCATCGCCTGCAAGGTCGAGACCGGCCGCGCGCTGGCGGTAGCCGGCCTGCATCCGGCCACCGGCGGTTCCGGGCTTGAACTGTGCTCCGGCGACATGCTGCTGGAAGCGCTGGTCGCCTGCGCCGGCGTGACGCTGAAATCGGTCGCGACCGCGATCGAAATTCCGCTGAAGTCCGGCAACGTGATTGCCGAGGGCGACCTCGATTTTCGCGGCACGCTCGGCGTCGACAAGGAGGCCCCGGTCGGCTTTGCCGAAATTCGCCTGCGCTTCGACGTCGGCACCGATGCGCCGCAGGACAAGCTCGATCTGCTGCTGAAACTGACCGAGCGCTATTGCGTGGTCTATCAGACCATCAAGAACGGCCCGAAGGTTTCGGTGTCGATGCAAAGGGTGTGAGGTGGCGCCCGGCTCCAGCCGTCACCCTGCAGGTCGGCGAGCGGCCTCAACGACGGCTTTGCCCCTCCCGAGGCACACGGTGGCATGGACGCCTCCAGGACGACGATAAAATGTCCCCCGAACTCACCTTCATCCTGACGCTGGCGCTGCGCATGGCGATCACCGCGGCGTTCGTGGTCACGGCGTCCGTCATCACCGAGCGTTCCGGCCCGGTGATCGGCGCGCTGGTGGCGACGTTGCCGATTTCGGCGGGACCTTCTTACGTGTTTCTCGCGCTCGATCACGATGCGGCGTTCATCGCCGAAGGCGCGCTGGCGAGCCTGCCGATCAACGCCGCGACGATTTTCCTGGGGCTGACCTATGTCGTGCTGGCGCAGCGCCAGAATGCGCTGGTCAGTTGCCTCGGCGCGGTCGTGGTGTGGATCGTGCTGGCCTCGATCATTCGTGCGGTGTCATGGACGCTTGGCCAGCGGGCTGATCGTGAACGCGATCGCGTTCGCCATCTGCGTGCCGCTGCTGCGGCGCTACCGTCACGTCAAGATGCCGCTGATCACGCGCCGCTGGTACGACATCCCGTTGCGCGCCGCGCTGGTCGCGACGCTGGTGGCGACGGTGGTCACGGCGTCGGGATGGGTCGGCCCCAAGATCAGCGGCATCATCGCGCTGTTCCCGATCGTGTTCACCAGCATGATGCTGATCCTGCATCCGCGCATCGGTGGGCCGCCGACCGCGGCGGTGATCGCCAACAGCGCCGGCGGATTGATGGGACTGGGCATCGCCATTGCGATGATCAATGTCGCATCGCTGCGTTTCGGCTCGGCGATCGGCCTCGGCATCGCGCTGGCGATCTGCGTGAGCTGGAATCTCGGCCTGTGGTGGTGGAGCCGCAGGAAGCAGGTGCATTAACGTCGTCATTCCGGGATGGTCCGAAGGACCAGACCCGGAATCTCGAGATTCTCAGATGTGCAATTGCACATCATAGTTCGATGCTGCGCATCGCCCCGGAATGACGTTATGTCTTCGGCAATTTCGCCTTCAGCGCATACAGCGCCTCCAGCGCGTCGCGCGGCGACATCTCGTCGGGATGCAGCGCCTTCAGCGCTTCGATCAACTGTTCCGCTTCGCTCGGCGGCGCCGGTTCGGCGGCGGCGCGGGAGGGCACTGCGAACAGCGGCAGGTCGTCGGCCAGCGCGCGCGCGGTCTGGCCGCGGTCCTGCGCTTCGAGTTTGGCCAGCACCGATTTGGCCCGCGCGATGACGGGCGCGGGGAGCCCAGCAAGTTTTGCGACCTGGATGCCGTAGGAGCGGTCGGCCGAGCCCGGCAGCACTTCGTGCAGGAACACCACGTCGCCCTGCCATTCCTTGACCCGCACCGTGGCGTTGAACATCCGCGGCAGCTTGGCGGAGAGCGCGGTGAGTTCATGATAGTGCGTGGCGAACAAGGCGCGGCAGCGATTGGCTTCATGCAGATGCTCGATCGCCGCCCAGGCGATCGACAGGCCGTCGAAGGTCGCGGTGCCGCGTCCGATCTCGTCGAGAATCACCAGCGAGCGTTCGCTGGCCTGATTGAGGATCACGGCGGTTTCCACCATCTCCACCATGAAGGTGGAGCGTCCGCGCGCCAGATCGTCGGCCGCACCCACGCGCGAAAACAGCCGGTCGACGATGCCGATGCGGGCGCGGGTCGCCGGCACGAAGCTGCCGATCTGCGCCAGCAGCGCGATCAATGCATTCTGGCGCAGGAAGGTCGATTTGCCCGCCATGTTGGGGCCGGTGATCAGCCAGATCTGCCCTGATTTCTGCGCCGGCCCCGGCGACAGGTCGCAGGCATTGGCGATGAAGGGATGACCGTCGCGCCGCAGCGCCTGCTCGACCACCGGATGCCGGCCGCCCTCGATCGCAAAGCCGAGCGAGCCATCGACCTCGGGCCGCACATAATTGTCGTCGATCGCAAGCTTCGCCAGCGAAGTGGCGACATCGAGAATGGCAAACGCGTGCGCGGCGGCGCGCAGATCGTCGCTGGCGGCCAGCACCATCGCGGACAGCCGCTCGAAAATTTCCAGCTCCAGCCCGAGCGCGCGGTCGCCGGCGTTGGCGATCTTGGCTTCGATTTCGCCGAGCTCCGATGTGGTGAAACGGGTTTGCCCGGCCAGCGTTTGGCGATGAATGAAAGTCGCGTTCAGCGGCGGCGCCATCAGTCGGTCGCCGTGCTGCGCCGTGACTTCCACGAAATAGCCGAGCACATTGTTGTGCCGGATCTTCAGGCCCTTGACGCCGGTATCTTCGGCATAGCGCGCCTGCATTGCGGCGACGACAAGCCGCGAAGCGTCGCGCAGATTGCGGGTCTCGTCGAGCGCGGCCTCATAGCCTTCGCGTACGAACCCGCCGTCGCGCTTGATCAGGGGCAATTGTTCGGCCAGCGCGCGCTCGAACTCGCGGGCGAGATCGCGCGAAGGGCGGCGCAACGCCTCCATGACGGCGACGATTTCCGCCGGCGGCGCTTCAAGCTGTGCCAGCCGTGCCAGTGCGGCATCGGCCGCCAGAATGCCGTCGCGCAAGCCGGCGAGATCGCGCGGGCCGCCGCGTCCCACCGACAATCGCGCCAGCGCGCGCGACATGTCGGGCGCGGCGCGCAGCGTGCTGCGGAGATCGTCGCGTGCGGCGCTGTCGGCCACGAAGGTGGCGATGGCATCGAGCCGCCGCGCGATGACGGCGCTATCGGTGAGGGGGGCGGCCAGCCGCTGCGCGAGCAGCCGCGATCCGGCCGATGTCACGGTGCAGTCGATGGCATCGAGCAGCGATCCCCGGCGCTCGCCGCCAAGCGTTCGCGTCAGCTCGAGATTGGCGCGGGTCGCGGGATCGATCGCCATGGTGGTGCCGGCGGCCTCGCGCGACGGCGGCGACAGCGGCGGACGCTTTCCGACCTGGGTGCGGTCGATATAGGTGACGGCGGCGGCCGCCGCGGTCGCCTCCAGCCGCGACATCGCGCTGAGGCCGTCCATGGTGGCGACCGCGAAATAATCGCACAGCCGCCGCTCGGCGGTGGCGCCGTCGAACACGTCGCGGGTCAGCGGCGTCACCGCCGGCAATTCGCGCAACAGCGGCCCCAGATCCGGGTCGCCATAGAGCGCGTCGGTGACAATCACTTCATTGGGATTGATCCGCGCCAATGTCGCGGCGAGTTCGCCGGTGGAGCATTCGGTGACGATGAATTCGGCGGTGGAAATATCGATCCAGGCGAGCCCGATGCGGTCGCCGCCGGACGATCCCCGGGCGCGCGCGATCGCCAGCAGATAATTATTGGTCCGGGCGTCGAGCAGCGTGTCTTCGGTGAGCGTGCCCGGCGTCACCAGCCGCACCACGCCGCGGCGGACCACGCTCTTGTTGCCGCGTTTCCGCGCCTCGGCCGGGTTCTCCAGTTGCTCGCAGACCGCGACGCGATGGCCGAGCGCGATCAGGCGGTGCAGATAATCCTCGGACCGCTCCACCGGCACGCCGCACATCGCGATATCAGCGCCTTGGTGCCTGCCGCGCTTGGTCAGCACGATGCCGAGAGCGCGGGACGCGATCTCGGCGTCTTCGAAGAACAATTCGTAGAAATCGCCCATCCGGTAGAACAGCAGCAGTCCGGGATGGACGGCCTTGATCTCAAGGTACTGTTCCATCATCGGCGACACGCGCGACGTGTCCTCCGCTGATGGAGCGGATTCGGCCGGAACGGGGATGGATTGCTGGATCGTCATTGCGGGCCGCAAACTACAAAATTTTGTCGCCCGGTCCTATCGGTTTGCCGCCGCAATCCATGTTTTCCACGCCCTCGGGAGGGCTGGGGCGGGGGTAGCCGCGAGCCGCGAGTCGCGCGTGTGGCTCCCCCTCCCTAACCCTCCCCCGCAAGGGGGGAGGGAACTGCATGGCCGCCATCAATTGACCTGCCGCGCACCCCCTCCTAAAACTCGCCATCAATCCGGGCCGGGTAGCCTGCGGAAACGCGGCATTCAGGGAGAAATTCAATGGGTGATGTATTTGTTTGCGATGCCGTGAGAACCCCGATCGGCCGCTTCGGCGGTTCGCTGGCCAAGGTGCGCGCCGACGATCTGGCGGCGGTTCCGATCAAGGCCCTGATGGCGCGGCATCCCAATCTCGACTGGTCGCAGGTCGATGAGGTGTATTTCGGCTGCGCCAACCAGGCCGGCGAGGACAACCGCAACGTGGCGCGGATGGCGCTGCTGCTGGCGGGCCTGCCGGAATCGATTCCCGGCCTCACCCTCAACCGTCTCTGCGCCTCGGGCTTGGATGCCGTTGGCGCCGCCGGCCGCGCGATCCGATCAGGCGAGATCGACTTTGCCATCGCCGGCGGCGTCGAATCGATGACGCGGGCGCCGTTCGTGATGGGCAAGGCGCCGGAAGCGTTTTCGCGCTCCGCCGATATCTACGACACCACCATCGGCTGGCGTTTCATCAATCCGCTGATGAAGTCGCAATACGGCGTCGACGCCATGCCCGAGACCGGCGAGAACGTCGCCGAGGAATTCCAGGTTTCGCGCGCCGATCAGGATGCGTTCGCGATCCGCTCGCAGCAGCGCGCCGGTGCCGCCATCGCCTCGGGCTATTTCGCCGAGGAGATCGCGGCGGTGTCGGTGCCCGGCGGCAAGGCCGGCCCCATCAGCGTCGACAAGGACGAGCATCCGCGCCCCGAAACCACGCTCGAAGGCCTGACCAAATTAAAGCCGATCGTGCGCAATCCCGGCACCGTGACCGCAGGCAATGCGTCCGGCGTCAATGACGGTGCGGCGGCGATGATCCTGGCCTCCGAAGCGGCGGTGAAGAAGCACGGCCTGACGCCGCGGGCGCGCATCCTCGGCCTCGCCTCGGCCGCGGTGCCGCCGCGCATCATGGGCATCGGCCCGGTGCCGGCGACGCGCAAGCTGATGGAGCGGCTCGGCCTCAAGATCAGCGATTTCGATTTGATCGAGCTCAATGAAGCCTTTGCCAGCCAGGGCATCGCCTGCCTGCGCCAGCTCGGCGTCAAGGACGATGCCGATTTCGTCAACCCGCATGGCGGCGCCATCGCGCTCGGTCATCCCCTCGGGATGAGCGGCGCGCGGCTCGCCATGACCGCCGTGCACGGCATGGAGAAGCGCGGCGGCAAACGCGCGCTGGCGACAATGTGCGTCGGCGTTGGCCAAGGCGTCGCGATGGCGATCGAGAAGCTGAATTGATTTGCAGACCTCATCCTGAGGAGCGGCCACTTGGCCGCGTCTCGAAGGATGGCGCAGAACACTCATGGTTCGAGACGGCGCAAGGGCGCCTCCTCACCATGACGGCCGGAGTTGAGGAGTGCCCATGACCCTTCTCTATCCCACCGCCAGCAACGCCGCGCACCCGGCGCGGCTGTCGCCGGGCTACAAGAGCACCGTCAAACGGTCGCCGCAAAAGCCGCTTGATCCGGATGCGCCACACGCTGTCGGAACTGACCGGGCCGGTCTACGGCCACGAGACCGTGCGCGAGAACGATCACGACCTCACCATCCAGCACGCCGGCGAACCGCTCGGCGAGCGCATCATTGTGCATGGCCATATCAGGGACGAAGACGGCCGCGGCGTGCCGAATACGCTGATCGAGTTGTGGCAAGCCAATGCCTGCGGCCGATACATCCACGTCGTCGATCAGCATCCGGCGCCGCTCGATCCGAATTTTACCGGCGCCGGCCGCGCGCAGTCGGATGCGGAAGGCTATTACAAATTCGTCACCGTCAAACCCGGCGCCTATCCGTGGGGCAATCACCACAACGCCTGGCGGCCCGCCCACATCCACTTCTCGGTATTCGGCCACGCCTTCATCTCGCGGCTGGTGACGCAGATGTATTTTCCCGGCGATCCCTTGTTCGAATTCGATCCGATCTTCAATTCGGTGACGGATGAGAAGGCGCGGATGCGGATGGTGTCCGCCTTCGATCTGGAAAGCACCCAGCCGGGATGGGCGCTGTGCTACCGCTTCGACATCGTGCTGCGCGGCAGCGCCGCCACTCCGATGGAGACCAAATAGTGCAAAAGGGGCTCACGCCATCGCAAACCGTCGGTCCGTTTTTCAAGTATGGACTGACGCCGGACGGCAAATACGACTGGAACGACGCTTTCACCGCCAATCTCGTCACGCCTGACGTCTCGGGCGAACGCATTCGCATCGAGGGCCGGGTGTTCGACGGCGACGGCGCGCCGGTGCCGGATTGCATGCTGGAGATCTGGCAGGCCGACGCGCAGGGGCGCTTCTCCGATCCGCAGGACCAGCGCGCTTTGCCGAACTCGTCGTTCAAGGGATTTGGCCGCTGCGGCACCGACGCGAACGGCGACTATGCGTTCGACACCATCAAGCCCGGCGCGGTGCCCGATCCCGACGGCAAGCCGCAGGCGCCGCATATCCTGCTGGCGATTTTCGCGCGCGGCATGCTGTTGCATAACTACACCCGGATCTATCTGAGCGGCGAGGCCGCCAATGCCTCCGATCCGGTGCTGGCGCTGGTCCCGATCGATCGCCGCGCCACTTTGATCGCCGGGCGTTCGAACTGTAATGCCGGCGCGGTCTATCGTTTCGACATCTACCTGCAGGGCGACAACGAGACGGTATTTTTCGACGTATAGGCCTGCGTCATTGGCGCGGCCGCCGTCCAGGGAGCGCGGAATGATCATCGGCCGTCAGCAGGATGTCACGATCGCGGCCACCGCCGTGATGGAGCAGACGTCCGATCCGCGGCTGCGCGAGATCATGGTGTCGCTGGTCAAGCACCTCCATGGCTTTGTCCGCGACGTCAAGCTGACCGAAGCGGAGTTCCGCGAAGCCGCCGCCATTCTGGTCGAGATCGGCAAACGCACCACCGACACCCACAACGAAGCCATCCTGATGGCCGGCTCGCTCGGCGTCTCGTCGCTGGTCTGTCTTCTGAACAATGGCGACCAGGGCAATACCGAAACCGCGCAATCGCTGCTGGGGCCGTTCTGGCGGCTGAACTCGCCGCGGGTCGAGAACGGCGGCTCTATCGTCCGCTCCGATACGCCGGGCGCGCCGCTGTTCGTCACCGCGCGCGTGGTCGACCATGCCGGCAACCCGATCGCGCAGCGGAAGTCGATGTCTGGCACGCCTCGCCGGTCGGGCTTTACGAGAATCAGGATCCCGAACAGGCCGACATGAACCTGCGCGGCAAGTTCACCAGCGATGCCGACGGACGCTTCTGGTTTCGTTCGGTCATGATGATCGGTTATCCGATTCCGACCGATGGCGTGGTCGGCCGCCTGCTGAAGCAGCAGAGCAGGCATCCTTACCGGCCGGCGCATCTCCATGCGCTGATTTTCAAGCCGGGATTCAAGGTGCTGATTTCCCAGGTCTACGATCCCGCCGATCCGCATATCGACAGCGACGTGCAGTTTGGCGTGACCAAGGCGCTGATCGGCAATTTCGTGCGTCACGACGAGCCGCATCCGACCGCGCGCGATGTCGGCACGCCCTGGTACTCGCTCGACTACGTCTACCGGATGGAAGCCGGCGAAGCCGTGCTGCCGCGCCCGCCGATTAAATGAAAGAGATTCCCGGCAATCCCGTTCCCGCAGATGCAATAACCGGCAAGGTCAAGACATCCGACGGCGTGGAGTTGCGCTTCGCGCGCTGGAATTCGCCAGCCAATGGCAAAGGCACGGTCTGCGTCTTCACCGGCCGCGGCGAGTTCATCGAAAAATACTTCGAGACCGTGCGCGAGCTGCGCCAGCGCGGCTTTGCGGTCGCGACATGGACTGGCGCGGGCAGGGCCACTCGTCGCGGCAACTGCCCGATCCGCGCAAGGGCCATGTCGAAAGCTTTTCGGAGTTCGAGACCGACGTTGAGACCTTCATGCAGCAGGTGGTGCTTCCGAATTGTCCGCCGCCCTATTTTGCGCTGGCGCACTCGATGGGCGGTGCGCGTCTGCTGCGGGTCGCGCATTCCGGCAAGCGGTGGTTCGAGCGCACCGTTCTGGTCGCGCCGATGATCGGTTTTCCCCGCGCCCGCGCCTCGCTGCCGCTGCGTGTTCTGATACGGACGCTGCGCCGCGCCGGTCTCGGCAACAACTACGTTCCCGGCAGCAACATCGATCGGGCGCAGCCATCGGGCTTTGCCGGCAATCCGCTCACCTCCGACCCCCAGCGTTATGCGCGTAACGCCGCGATTATCGAGGCGGATCCGACGGTCGGAATTGGCTCGCCAACGGTGGCCTGGCTGGATGCCGCGTTTGAAACGATGGTCGAATTTCACGGCGCGGATTATCCGGCGCAGATCGATCAGCCGGTTCTGATATTGGCGGCGGGCGCCGATACCATCGTATCGGTCGCGGCGATCAAGCGATTTGCCGCGCGGCTTCCCTCGGGATCGCATCGCGTGATCGAGGGAGCGAAGCATGAAATCCTGCAGGAACAGGATGGCTATCGCGCGCAGTTCTGGGCGGCCTTCGATGCCTTCGTACCGGGTGCGCCCAAGTCAATTTAAGGGTGCGCTCGGCCACAAAGCCCCTTGCGGCCAAGCTGCGGCTGGATGGTAATCCTGATCGGTCAAAAGAGGTCGCCCGGCCCGGACGATAGTCCGTTGCACGCGGCGAGATGGGAGGGTCGAGATGGGGTTGGGGTCGCAAGTTACCTTGCCGCTGTGGGCCGTCATCATCGTCGCATTTCTGGCGCTGCTGGCGGCGGTCGACCGGATCCTGATGCCGAGCGTGCGCTGGGCGATGCGGCGGCGCGCCAACCGCGCCATCGAAGAACTCAATACCCACCTCAAGCTTCGCATCCAGCCGTTCAAACTGACAGCAACGCCAGGTGCTGACCGACCGGCTGGTGTTCGATCCGGAAGTGCTGCATGCCGCCGACGAATACGCCAGGGAAGACCGGCGTGCCGCGCGAAGTCGCGATGGAAAAAGTAAAGCGCTACGCCAACGAGATCGTGCCCTCGTTCAGCGCCTATGCCTACTTCCGTATCGGCACGCGGATCGCCAGAAGCATCTCCCAGATGCTCTATCGGGTCCGCATCGGCTACCGCAACGACGATGCGCTGGCCTCGGTGGATCCGGCGTCTTCGGTGATCTTCGTCATCAATCACCGCTCCAACATGGATTACGTGCTGGTGACCTATGTCGCGGCGACGTCGTCGGCGTTGAGTTATGCCGTCGGCGAATGGGCGCAGGTCTGGGGGCTGCGCGGCCTGATCAAGTCGATGGGAGCCTATTTCATCTCCAGGGATTCCCGCGAGGGGCTCTATCGCAAGGTTCTGGCGCGCTATGTGCACATGGCGACGGCGGCGGGCGTGACGCAAGCGATTTTCCCCGAGGGCGGCCTCAGCCGCGACGGCCGGCTGCGCCCGCCGAAATTCGGGCTGCTGAGCTACATGGTCGCAAGCTTCGATCCGCTCGGCCCGCGCGACGTGGTGTTCATCCCGGTCGCGGTCAATTACGACCGCGTGCTGGAGGACCGCATGCTGACCTCGGTCGCCAGTGCCGAGCCGGGGAAGAAACCGGTGTTTGGATTCAATGCCAAGGTTTTCGCCAGCCACGTCTTCCACCACATCTGGATGGCGTTGCGCGGCGAATGGTATCGCTTCGGCTATACCTGCGTCAGTTTCGGCGAACCGGTGTCGCTGCGAAAGCATGTCGCCGAGGCCGGAATCGATTTTCGCACCCTGGCCCCCGAGCAGCGCCATGCCGAGATCGAAAAGCTCGGCACCAAATTGATGGAGGCGGTGGGGCGCGTGGTCCCGGCGCTCCCGGTGTCGCTGGTCTCGACCGCGATGCTGGAGGCCGGCGACAACCCGCTCTCGCTGCTCGACATCAAGCAGCGGGTATCCAGCCTGATCGGCGAGTTGGAAAGCCGCGGCGGCTACGTCCATATTCCGCGCGCCGACCGCGACTACGCGATTTCGGTGGGGCTTGCGCATGCTGACGCTGCGCCACCTCATTCTGGAGGAGGACGGCAGCTACCGCGCCAATCCGAAGGAGCTGATCCTGCTGAAATATTACGCCAACGCCATCGTGCATCTGTTCGAGAATGCGGCGCAGCCGGCACCCCCGGGAACCATTGCACCGTTGCAGCTGGCTTGATGTTTCGTCAGGCTGGGGCATTGTCCGGATTGACGCGGAAGAGGAGATCGACATGCGTGGTGCAGGCTTTCTGGCGATCTGGAGCGACGTCGAGCCCGGCAACCTGACCGACTATCGGCACTGGTTGACGCGCGAGCACACCACCGAACGCGTGACGACCAAAGGCTTCCTCGCCAACCGTGTGTTCCGCGCTGTGCGTTCCGACATCAATCGTTTCTTCATTCTCTACGAATTGGAAGCGCCGGAAGTCCTCGACGGTCCCGCCTACCTCGCGCGGCTGAACGCACCGACGCCCTGGTCGCAGCGTATCATGCCGCAACTCGGCAATTTCGTTCGCGGCGGCGGCGTCGTGACGGCCCGCGCCGGGCAAGGGGAGGGCTCCACCATCGTCGCGCTGCGGATCGAACGCCTGCCGGAAGCGCCGCAACGCCTCGCCGACGACATTGTCGCGTTCGACGGGATAGCGGCGGTTCAGATCGGCGCGACCGATGTTGCCAGGACTTCGGTGCCGACCGTCGAAAAGGGGATGCGGCAGAACGAAGGGGTTTTTGCCGGGCTGCTGCTGATCGAGGCGCTCGATGAGCAGTC
Source organism: uncultured Alphaproteobacteria bacterium (assembly GCA_963742695.1). Lineage (GTDB taxonomy): Bacteria > Pseudomonadota > Alphaproteobacteria > Rhizobiales > Xanthobacteraceae > Bradyrhizobium. Next base: position 92,581 of record CAVUNF010000024.1, on the reverse strand, counting down.
GCTTCGCAGCGCCGTGCGCAAGGCCGCGGAAATCGCGCCGGACGTGCTCGGCAATGTCGGCGATATCGAGATCTATCAGGGTATCTTCGCGCTCGATGCGCGTATCGCAGGATCCGGATAGTGCCGTCGTTTTCGCTCGCCGCGCTCACCGCGCTTGAACTTGCGCCGCCCGCACTGGTCGAGGTCGCCGCGGCCTGCGGCTACGACCACGTCGGTCTGCGGCTGCTGCCCGCCACGCCCGGCGGCCTGGCCTATCCCTTGATGGAAGATGCGGCGGGCTTAAGGGAGACGATCGCGCGGCTGGATGCCACCGGCGTGACGGTTGCGGACCTGGAAGTGGTCGCGTTCAGGCCGGAAACCGAGATTGCCGGCTTCTCCGCATTCTTCGAGACAGGCGCCCGGCTCGGCGCCAGGCATATGCTGGTCGCGGCCTACGATCCCGACCTGGACCGGTTTGCCGATCGCTTCGCGGAATTTTGCGAGGCCGCGGCTCCCTACGGGTTGACCGCCGATCTCGAGTTCATGCCATGGACGCATGTGCCGGACCTCACGGCCGCCATCCGCATCGTCGAAAAGGTCGGCAAGGCCAATGCAGGCGTTCTCGTCGATGCCCTGCATTTTGACCGGTCGGGAAGTTCGATCCGTGACCTCGCCGCAATTCCTGTCGACCGACTGCACTATTGGCAATTGTGCGATGGCCCCGCCGAGCGGCCGGCGACCACGGAAGACATGATGCGCGCCGCCCGAACCGAGCGGCTGTTTCCCGGCGAAGGAGGCATCGATCTCGCAGCTTTGGCGCGCGCCCTGCCGCCGGACATCCCGATCAGCCTTGAAGTCCCAACGCTGGAGCTGGCGAAGACGATGGATGCGACCGCCCGGGCGCGACGCGCGCTCGATGCGGCCAGGCGCGTCATCGCAGCGGCGTCGTGACTTCTACTCGATCACAGCATGTTCCGGCGGCAGCGCCTGCTTGCGCAATGCGGCCTTGCTGGAGCCGATCATGATGGTCAGCGGGATCGCGCACAGCGTGAAGATCATCACCATCTGGTAGTCCTGCGAGAACGAGATGATCTGCGCCTGCATGTTGAGGATGGTGTCCACCATGGCGCGGCCCTTGTCGGTGCCGAGGTCGATCAGGCTGCGCACGTCGGGCATCTGCAGCGCGTGATTGAACGGGCTGACGTGTTCCGACAGCACCGCATAGCTGCGCCGCGTTCCCTCGGACAGTTGCGAGATAACAAGGGAAATGCCGATCGAGGAAGCGACGTTGCGCATCAGCGTCAGCATCGAGGTGCCGTCGGTGCGCAGATGGTTGGGCAGCGTCAGGAACGCCACCGTGGAGAGCGGCACGAACACCAGGCCGAAGCCGAACCCCTGGACCACGCTGATCACCAGGATCTCGTTGACGCCGGTCTGATCGGTCCAGCCGGTCATGTAGAACAGCGAGAAACAGGTGATGCTCAGCCCGGCGATGATCAGGGTGCGGGCCTCGATGTAGCGCATCAGCCGCCCCACCATCATCATGGCGACAAAGGTGCCGCAGCCGCGGCTTGCCAGCAGCAGGCCCGCGGTGATGATCGGATAGCCGATCACGTTCTGCAAAAACGGCGACGACAGCGCCATGGTCGAGAACAGCACCAGGCCCATGACCGCCATGAACACGCAGCCGCCGACGAAGTTCTTGTCCTTGAACAGCGCGAACTGGATGAACGGTTTTGAGGTCGTCAGCGAATGGGCGAAGAAATAATAGAAGCCGATGATGGAGATGATGAACTCGGCGATGATCTCGTTCGAGTTCAGCCAGTTCAGCTGTTCGCCGCGGTCGAGCGCGATTTGCAGGCTGCCGATGCCGATCGCGAGCGCGGTGAATCCGAGCCAGTCGAAGCGCAGTTCGCGGTTCTTGTTGGTCTCGTCCATGAAAACCAAAAGCCCGAGCACGGTGAAGATCCCGAACGGCAGGTTGACCAGGAACACCCAGTGCCAGGAATAGGTTTCGGTCAGCCAGGCGCCGAGCGAGGGTCCCATGATCGGGCCCATCATCACGCCCATGCCCCAGATCGCCATCGCCTTGGCGCGTTCGTGCAGCGCATAGGAGTCCAGCATCACCGCCTGCGACAGCGGCACCAGGGCGGCGCCGAACACGCCCTGCAGCAGGCGGAACAGCACCATCTGGCTGATGTCCTGGGCGAGGCCGCACATCACAGAGGCAATCGTGAAGCCGCCGGAGCAGATGATGAAAATCCGCTTGCGCCCGAAACGGTTGGCGACCCAGCCCACCGGCGCGGTCATGATCGCCGCCGCCACGATGTAGGACGTCAGCACCCAGTTGATCTGGTCCTGCGAAGCCGACAGCGATCCCTGCATGTAGGGCAGCGCGACGTTGGCGATGGTGGTGTCGAGCGCCTGCATGATGGTCGCGGTCATGGCGCAGATCGTCACCATGGTCCGGCGCAGGCCGGGAACGGCAATGGGGGCTGCCGCCGAATTCGGCATCCGCCTCAGTCCTCTTTCGCCGCGGCCGCCGGCCGCAAGCCGAACAATGCGGCGAGCGAGCGGCGGTGGCCGGTGTCGATCGAGGTGTAGACGCTCATGCCGGCCTTCAGCTTCGCGACGTATTTGTCGTTGCTGTCGAAATAGATCCGCACCGGCACGCGCTGCACCACCTTGACGAAATTGCCCATCGCGTTCTGCGGCGGCAGGATCGCGAATTGCGCGCCGGTGCCGGGGCTGAGCGAGCCGACGGTGCCCTTGAAGACATGATTGGGGAAGGCGTCGACGTCGATGGTGACGGACTGGCCGACCGCGACATAGGTGAAATCCGATTCCTTCGGATTGGCATCGACCCACGGCTTCGAGGTGTCGATCACGCTGAACACCGGGGCGCCGGCGACGACGAAGCGGCCGAGCTGGATCTGGTCGACCTGGGTCGCCGTGCCGTTCATCGGCGCGCGCACGGTAGACAGATCGAGGTTGCGCTGGGCGTCGTCGAGCACGGCCTTGGCCTGCATCCAGGCCGGAAACTGCTCGAGCGGCAGATCGGGGTCGCCGAGCAGTTGATTGAGCGCGTTCGATCGCTGCATCCTGACCAGTTGCAGCTGGCCCTGCGCGGTGACCAGAGCGGTGCCGCTGTTGTCGAGATCGAGCTGCGATCCGGCATTGCTCTTGACCAGCGAGGATTTGCGCTCGACGTCTTTCTGCTTCAGCGCGATGCCGGCATTGACGATTTCGAGGGTCTGGCCATAGAGCTTGACGTTGGCGACCAGGGTGTCGTGGCTGGTCTTGGCGTCGTCGAGCTTGGCGCGCGCCTGCGCCAGCGCCAGCCGGAACGGCACCGGGTCGATCTGGAACAGGGTGTCGCCGGTCGAAACCTGCTGGCCTTCCCTGATGGCGACGTTGATGATCTTGCCGGCCACGTCGGGCGTGATCAGCACCTTCTGCGCGCCGACATAGGCGTCATCGGTGGTCACGTAGCGGCCGCCGTTGAGATAGAAGATCAGCCCGCCGGCCAGCGCCACCAGCGGCAACACCACCAGCAGCAGCACGCGACGGTACCGCCGCATCCCGGCCATCAGGCGGCGGCGCGGCTCCGCGGCAATCTTGGTCCGGGGTTTGGTCGGTGGAGCGGTCTTCTGCTCCGGCGGGAATTTGAGGACCGGATCAGCCATAACGCGGCTCCTTCCGTGGCGGTTCACCGGCCGGATTCTGGATCGCGTTGCGCACGTTTTCCTTGATCGCTTCCAGTTGCGCGAGCAGCCGGTGGGCATCGGCCGGGTTGATGCCTTCGAGCGCGGTGGCGGTCAGTTCGGAGCGCAGCCCGCTCAGTTTGCCGAGCAGGGGACGCGCCGCCTTGCGCAGATAGAGCCGGTTGACGCGGCGGTCGGTATCGTCGCTGCGGCGTTCGATCCAGCCATTGTCGCAGAGCTTGTCGATCAGCCGCGTCAGCGTAATCGGCTGCATTTCCATCAGTTCCGCGAGTTCCGTCTGCTTCAGGCCCTCGGTGCGTTCCACCTTGGCCAAAACCGCCCATTGCGCGCGGGTGATGCCGTAGCGCGAGGCCTGCTTGTCGGCATAGGCGCGCACCAGCCGGGACAATTCGCCGAGCGTAAACAGCAAGTTCATGTCCACGGAACCGTGCGGCATGGGTCAGGTCTCCATAAGCTTTGGATATAATAAGCTAGCTTATGAATTTAACATGGCGGGTTAATGGCAGGCTGCCCCGCTGGCAGCACATGGCTTGGCCCCGGGAGGTTCGAAAACCGCTCGGCCGGGGATTTGGGATTACCCGCCAAAATGCTACACATCGCAGCACATGGCCCTGACCAAACCGACATTTCCCGCGCCCGACCATGATCACGACCGCTGCACCGCGGACGGGCTCTCGCATGCCGAGCGCGTCTGCGCAAAGCGGGCTCAGAAATTCACCCCGATCCGCCGCCAGGTGCTGCAGGCGCTGCTGTCGAGCCATCGCCCGCTCGGCGCCTATGAGGTGATCGATCAACTGGCGAAATCGATGCCGCGGCCGGCGCCGATCACGGTGTATCGCGCTCTCGATTTCTTGATCGAGAACGGCCTCGTCCACCGCATCGAGAGCCGCAACGCCTATCTCGCCTGCGCGCACGACCACGACGCCGCGGCGATGGTGGCGTTCCTGATCTGCGACGCCTGCGGCTCGGTCGGCGAGATCCCGGCGGCACCGGTAGCGCAGAGCCTCAACGCCGCCGCGCGCGCGTCGGGCTTTGCGCCGAAACTGTCGGTGGTCGAAATCACCGGCACCTGCGCGCACTGCCAAAAGGCCGCTTAAGAACAACAACACGGCGATAAGCCGGTACGAGGTTTCATGTCTTCCGAACCCATGACCACCGCATCGGCCGGGCGTCCGCTCGGCCCGGGTGGTGTCGCCTTGATCCTGATGCTGTGCCTGAGCTGGGGATTCAACGCGATCGCGGTCAAATTGGCTCTGCCCGATATTCCGCCGATCATGCAGGCGCTGATCCGTTCTGCCGGCGCGTTGCCGGTGATGCTCATCGTCGGCTGGCTGCGCGGCGTGAATTTTCTTGAGCGCGACGGCTCGCTGGTCCCCGGCCTGGTCGCAGGCCTGCTGTTCGGCATCGAGTTCGTGCTGATTTTTACCGGACTGGCGCTCACCTCGGCATCGCGCGCGGCGGTGTTTCTCTACACCGCGCCGTTCTTCGTGGCGCTTGGGCTCCTATCAGTTTCTCGGCGAGCGGCTGAGCGCGTCGCAATGGAGCGGATTGGGCTTGAGCTTCGCCGGCGTCGCACTCGCGATCGGCGTGCCGCAGCCGAACGTCGACGCCAAGGTATTGCTGGGCGATCTCCTGGTGGTATGCGGCGGCGCGCTGTGGGCGGCGACCACGCTGATCGCCAAGGGAACGCGGCTGCGCAACGCCGCGCCGGAAAAGGCACTTGGCTACCAGGTGGCGGTGTCGATCCCGATCATCGGCGGCGCCTCGTGGTTGGCGGGCGAAACCATGACCCATGTCCCCGGCGCGCTGGCGACTCTCGCTGATGGCCTATCAGGCGATCTGGGTGGTCGGCTGCACCTTCGTGATCTGGTTTGCGATGGTGAAGGCCTATTCCGCCAGCAAATTGTCGGCCTTCACCTTCATCACGCCGTTATTCGGCGTGGTGGGCGCGTACTTCATCCTGAACGACACCCTGACGCTGGCATTCGGCGCCGCCGCGCTGCTGGTGATCGCGGGGCTGTATCTCGTGAACCGGCCGGATCCGAAGATCGTGCCGGATCCGAACGTGCCGGCGTGAAGCGCCGTCATCCCCAGTAGTTCTTTCGTCATGGCCGGGCTTGACCCGGCCATCCACGTCTTTCTTTCGCCGTTGAAGCCAAGACGTGGATGCCCGGGTCAAGCCCGGGCATGACGAACTTTGCCAAAAGCGCGTCGTGGCGGTGCGCTACCCCGTCTCGATCGGCAGCGCCTCATCCTTGGCCCATTCGCCCATCGAGCCATCGTAAAGCGTGAGATTGTCGTAGCCGAGCCGGTACAACAAAAACAGGTCGATGGTGGCCGAGATGCCGCCGCCGCAATAGGCGACCACGCGCTTGTCCTTGCCGATGCCTTGCGCGGCGAATTTCGCCTCGGCTTCCGCCAGCGGAACGAACGCCTTGGTCGCGGGATCGGACAGCGTCGCCGCCGAGACGTTGACGCTGCCGGGAATCCGCCCCGCGCGGCCGTAGCGGCTGGGCTCCAGACCGGCGTGCAGTTGCGCATTGAGCGCGTTGACGACGACGGACTTGCGATCGGTGCTGGCGGCCAGCACCTGATGCTTGTCGACGAAGAATCCGGCCTGCGGTTTGGCGGTGAACGTCGCCGGCGGATATCCCTTCGCAGGCCCGGTCTCAATCGCGCGGCCCTCGGCCTTCCATTTGTCGAGGCCGCCATCCAGCACGGATACGTTCTCAAAACCGAGCGACCGCAGCATCCACCAGAAGCGCGTCGCCCACATCGCGGTGCCGATGCTGTACAGCACCACCCGGCTGTCCGCCCCGACGCCGTGGCGGCCGAACGCGGCCTCGAGCTGCGCGGTCGCGGGCATGGTGAAGCGCAGCGCCGTGTTCTGGTCGGAGAATTCGCCCTGCAAATCCAGAAAATCCGCGCCCGGAATATGCCCGGCCTCAAAAGTGTGCCGGCCGGGCACCGCGACATAGGGAAACTCGCTGCCGGCGGGCAGGTATTCGAGATAGGTGGTGCAATCGAACAGCCTGAGATCGGGCTGGCCGAGCATCCCCGCGAGTTCCGCCGTTGTGACAAGCCCGTGACGCTCCGGCATCCGCTCTCTCCTTGACAGTTTCTTGGCAGTTTCAGCCGATGCTAGGGCGCGCGGCGGGAGATGAAAAGGCGACCGTCTGTGAGCGTTCGCACTTTAATTCCCTCGATTCCGGTCCAATATACCGCTCACCGGCCATGCAGCCGTAAAGCCTTGCATTCGACCGCAATGGCCGGGATAAGCTATTGAACCAGCAAGGCAAAAATTTAGACCTAGATGAGGCGCCTGCGCCGCCCTTGGCCCCCTTGGTGAATGTCACCAAAACCTGATATTCGAGACCCCATGAACCAGCCGATAAAACCGCCCGATGACATCGCCGGCCCCAGCGCCCGGCATAAAACCACGCAAGTCATGGTCGGCAACGTCGCCGTCGGCGGCGGCGCCCCGATCGTGGTGCAGTCGATGACCAACACCGACACCGCCGATGTCGAGGGCACCATTGCCCAGGTCGCGGCATTGTCGCGCGCCGGCTCGGAAATGGTGCGGATCACGGTCGACCGTGACGAGGCTGCCGCCGCCGTGCCGCATATCCGCGACGGCCTGCGCAAGCGCGGCATCACCACGCCCTTGATCGGCGATTTCCATTACATCGGCCACAAGCTGCTGGCCGATCATCCGGCCTGCGCCGAGGCGCTCGACAAGTACCGCATCAATCCCGGCAATGTCGGTTTCAAGGCCAAGCGCGACACCCAGTTCACCGACATCGTCGAGATGGCGCTGAAGTACAACAAGACGGTCCGGATCGGCGCCAATTGGGGCTCGCTCGATCAGGAATTGCTGACCAAGCTGATGGACGAAAACGCGCTGCTGCCGCAGCCGAAGGATGTTCGCGCGGTGACCCGCGAGGCCATGGTGCAGTCGGCGCTGTTGTCGGCCGCGCGCGCCGAGGAAATCGGCCTGCCGAAGAACCGCATGATCCTGTCCGCCAAGGTTTCGGCGGTGCAGGACCTGATCGCGGTGTACCAGACCCTTGCGGAGCGTTCCGACTACGCCATCCATCTCGGCCTCACCGAGGCCGGCATGGGCTCGAAGGGCATCGTCGCCTCGTCGGCCGCGCTCGGCATCCTGCTGCAGCAGGGCATCGGCGATACCGTCCGGATTTCGCTGACGCCGGAGCCCGGCGGCGATCGCACGCTCGAAGTCCAGGTCGCGCAGGAATTGCTGCAGACCATGGGATTCCGCACCTTCGTGCCGCTGGTCGCGGCATGCCCCGGCTGCGGCCGCACCACCTCGACCACGTTCCAGGAACTGGCGCGCTCGATCCAGGATTTCATCAGGGTCGAAATGCCGACCTGGAAGAGCCGCTATCCCGGCGTCGAATCGCTCAACGTCGCGATCATGGGCTGCATCGTCAACGGCCCCGGCGAATCCAAGCACGCCGACATCGGCATCTCCTTGCCCGGCACCGGCGAAACCCCGGCAGCCCCCGTGTTCGTCGACGGCAAGAAATTCCGCACCCTGCGCGGCCCCAACATCGCCACCGAATTCAAGGCGATGGTGATCGACTATATCGATCAGCGTTATGGCGGCGGGCAGCAACGTGCCGGTGACCGAGGTCACCGCGGCGGAGTAGTGCGCCCGTAGCCCGGATGGAGCGCCAGCGAAATCCGGGGTCTAGCCCGCATGCTGATTGGCCCGTCCGCGGATTGCGCGGAGTCTATCCTCAGGTGGATCGGCCGGACGGCATTGCACTCCGGGACGCCATCCGGGCTACGATGCGGCTAACCAGAAAAAGCCGGAGGACGCCCCATGAGTTCACTCGCCAACAAACAAGGCCCGCGTTATCGCCACACGGCGGCGAGGAAGAACCCTATGAGACCATCGGCGTCGAAAAGCTGACCCCGATCATCGGCGCGGAAATCTCCGGCGTCGATCTCGGCCCTGGTCTCGGCAATCGCGCTCGAACCGGACCATCGACGAGATCCACCGCGCGCTGGCCGAAAATCTCGTGATCTTCTTTCGCGACCAGCACATCACGCCGCAGCAGCATCTCGCCTTCGGGCGCAAGTTCGGCGAACTGCACGTCCATCCCGCCGCCCCGCACGAGCCGGCGCGAGCCCGGCCCTGATGAAGATCTACGCCGACAAGGATTCGCCGCGCGTCAACGGCGAGGGCTGGCATTCGGACGTCTCCTGCGACGTCGAGCCGCCGATGGGCTCGATCCTGCAGATCAAGCAGTGCCCGCCGAGCGGCGGCGACACGCTGTTCGCCAACATGTACGCGGCTTACGATTCGCTGTCGGAGCGGATGAAGACCTATCTCGCCGGGCTGGTCGCGCTGCATGACGGCGAGCCGGCCTATCGCGGGCTCTATGCCAATTACGGCGTCGCCGACAAGCCGTCCTATCCGCACGCCGAACATCCTGTGGTGCGCACCCATCCGGTGACGGGCAAGAAGGCGCTCTACGTCAACAGCGGGTTTACCCGCCACATCATCGGGATCCCCCGAGACGAGAGCGAGGCGATCCTGGCCTATCTCTACAAGCACATGGAAAATCCGCTGTTCCAGTGCCGCTTCCGCTGGACCGAAAACGCCATTGCGTTCTGGGACAACCGCTGCGCCCAGCACCGCGCGCTGTGGGACTACTGGCCGCACACGCGTTCGGGGACGCGGGTGACGGTGAAGGGCGAACGGCCGATATGAGCGGTGTATTGTGAAGTTACTTCCTGCGCTTGCAGCCGCGCTCGCCGTCATGGTTCCGGTCGGCGCGGGCGCGGCCAACCTGCCGGCGGAGTTCACCGGCTTCTGGGTCGCAACCGAAGCCACCGACAATCAGTGCCGCAAGGCTGATATCAAGGAAGAGAAGAACGACGTGCCGATCGCGCGCATCATGAGCGTCGGTCCGGGAACCGTCACGTTCTATGAGACCAGCTGCAAATTGCTGTCGGTCAAGCCGCTGCGAAACGCCAATCCCAGCGACAACAACCAGGTCAACGCCGAAGCCGATCTGACCTGCAGCGGCGAAGGCATGCGCTGGAACGCCAAAGAAATCTGGCATGTCACGACCATCGACGGCAATAAAATCGTTGTCGTGACCGCGCTCAAGCAAACCGACTATCGCGACGAAAAAGGCCGCAAGCAGGACACGCCGAGCGTAGTGACGACGTCGATCTATTTTGCATGCAAGTGAGCCCGAACGCCTGCGTGGCTTGAAGAGCCACGCCACCCGGTCAAAACCCGCGTTGACGACCTCGGCCCACCTGCGCCAAGCTTGCACCAAAGCAACACCCCGGAGGACCGCCATGCTCCGTGCAGAGGACAACAAATTCCTGACCGAAAGCGGTGCCGGCACCGGCATGGGCGAATTGCTGCGCCGGTTCTGGCTGCCGGTGTTGCTGTCGGCGGAATTGCCTGATGCCGACGGTCCGCCGAAAAAGATCGTGGTGATGGGCGAGGAGCTGCTGGCGTTTCGCAACTCCAGAGGCGTGGTCGGCGTAATCGACCAATATTGCCCGCATCGCGGCGCCAATCTCTGGCTCGGCCGCATCGAGGAATGCGGCATCCGCTGCGTCTATCACGGCTGGAAATTCGACACCGACGGCCGCTGCGTCGACATGCCGACCTCCTATCCTGATCTCAACGCCAAGGACCTGATCCGGATCAAGTCGTATCCGGTGCGCGAATGGGGCGACATGATCTGGGCCTATATGGGCCCGGCCGCCGCGGTGCCGGAATTGCCGGCGCTGGAAATGGCGCTGGTGCCGGCATCGCACCGCTTCGTCACCAAGAAATGGCAGGACTGCAACTGGGTGCAGGCGCTGGAAGGCTCGATCGACACCGCGCATTTCACCTTCGCGCACCTGTCGTTCGAAAAGGAAGAGAACGAGATCCTCGACATCAAGAAGCACTTCGTGAATCCGCTGGTACGGGTCGCGACCGACCACATGCGCTGGATCGCCGAAGACCCGCGCCCGATAATCAAGATCACGCCGCACGAGGCCGGCCTGACGGTCGCGGGTGGACGGCTCACCGGCACCGACAACATCTACTGGCGCATCGCCCAGTTCCTGATGCCGGTGCACGCCTATGCGCCGAGCTCGATGCCGGGCGAAAACATCTTTGGCCAAAGCTTCGTGCCGGTCACCGATACCAGCTGCTGGATCTACACCTATGCCTGGAATCCGGAGCGGCCGCTGACTCAAGCCGAGCGCGACGGCTACGCCAACGGCAATGGCGTGATGTCCGAGGTCGACGAGAATTACCTGCCGCTGCGCAACAAGGCCAACGACTACCTGATCGACCGCAAGCTGCAGAAGACCAAAAGCTACACCGGCATCAAGGGCGTGTCCGAACAGGACGCCGCCGTGCAGGACAGCCAGGGCCCGATCGCCGACCGCACCCGCGAGCATCTCGGCCCCACCGATCTCGGCATCATGCATTTCCGCAAACTGGTGATGGAGAGCGCCCGCGCGCTGCAGCAGGGCGAGGCGCCGGCGCAGCTGAAGCACCAGGATCGCTACACCGTGCGCTCCGGCGCCTGCGTCACCAGCAAAGCGAAAGACTTGCCCGCGGTGATGGTCGAACGGTTTGGCGATGCGGCGGGTTATGTCGGCCGGCCGCGGACCGCGGCGGCGGAGTAGGGGTTTGCACAATCAAAGCTGTCGTCGCCCGGTCAGCCGGGCGATGACAAGGGAGATTCTGCGAACGATGTACTCACCCCTACAACGACACCCTGCGATATTCCCGGTTCGCCAGGCTCGCTTCCTCCAGATCCAGATCGCGTTCGATCCGCCGCCTGATCTCGTCGGTGATCTTGCCGTCGCGCAGCAGTACGTGGATGAATTTCCGTTCCGCCGAAATCAATTCGCGCGTCAGGTCGGTCCCCGTCGCCGAGATGTCGGGCGCATCGGGATCGAGCGAAGCCGGCAGTTCGTTGGCGCGCATATCATGGCGCGCGCGCAGCAGTTTCACGACTTCGTCTGACAGTTCGCGGTCGTCGGTCATGGCGTCGAGCGAGGTCAGCGCCGCGGCGAGCGCTTCACGCCGCGCCGCGAGTTCCAATTCGTGCTCCGCCACATGCTCGTCGCGGCCGGCTTGCGCGACGCCGAGCCACCTCACCACCAGCGGCAGCCCCAGTCCCAAGCCGACCAGGGTGATGAAGATGACGCCGAACGAGACGAACAGTATGAGGTCGCGGTGTGGAAAACCCTCGCCGCCGGGAAGCGCCAGCGGCAGTGCCAGCGCCGCGGCCAGCGACACCGCGCCGCGCACCCCGGTGAATGCGATCACGAACGCCCACTGCCACGGCGGCGCCGGGTCGCGATCGCGCACGCGCTTCAACAGCCGCGGCAGATAGGTGGCGGGATAGACCCAGGCGAAGCGCGCGACCACGATGATGACGGCCACCAGCGCGGTCGCGAGCAGAATCTCGTCGAGCGGAAACGCCTTCGATTTCTCGACCAGCAGACGCATCTGGAATCCGGTCAGCAAAAACAACAGGCCCTCGATCAGATAGATCACGAGATCCCAGAAGAAGATGCCCTGCAGCCGCGTCGCCGACGAGATCCACAGCGGCCCGTTCCAGCTGATGTAGAGCCCGCAGGCGACGGTCGCGATCACGCCGGAGCCGCCGAAATGATGCGGGATCCAGAACGCGAGGTAGGGCGTGATCAGCGACAGCGTGATTTCGATTTGCGGATCCCGCGCGCGATGCCGCATCCGCAACGAGAGCCAGCCCACCGCGGCGCCGAACAATAGTTCCGCCACCACGATGATTCCGAACGTGCCCGCCGCCTTCGGCAGCGAAAACATGCCGGTCGAAATCGCCACCACCGCGAAGCGATAGAGGATCAGCGCGGTGGCGTCGTTGGCCAGCCCCTCGCCCTCGAGAACGACGAGGATGCGGCGCGGCAGCCCGAGCTTGCGGGCGATCGCCAGCGGCGCCACCACGTCAGGAGGTGCGACGATGGCGCCGAGCAGGAAGCCGACATTCCACGGCAGCCCGATCAGATAATGCGTCGCGGCGGCGACCGCGAAGGCCGTGAAAATCACGCAGCCGACCGACAGCAGGATGATCGGGCGCAGATTGTGCTTGAATTCGCGCCAGCTCATGGCGACGCTGGCCGAATAGATCAGCGGCGGCAACACCACCAGCAGCACCAGCTCCGGCGGCAATTCCAGCGACGGCATCCCCGGCACGAACGCCAGCGCGACGCCGGTCAGCAGCAGCAGGATCGCCGGCGCGACATTGATCCGCCGCGCCAGCAGCGCCGCGCCCGCCAGTACCGCGAGCAGGATCAGAAAGATCTGGAATTTGGCTTCCACGACGGCAATTCCTGTGCCGGGTCAATTTGCCCAGACTGGCGGCAACGTCAATGCCGCGGAATTGTCGCCGCTCACTCGCGCATGTCGTAGCGGTACGATTTCGAGACGATCTGCCAGCCGTCGGCGAGCTTCATCGCCACCAGATAGTCGGTGAAATAGCGCGGCGGCAATTGGCAGCGCACCTTGATGAAGGCGGTGGTCTCATCCGAGCGGTCGATGGTGACGATGAAATCCTCGCGCGCCTTGCCCTCGGCCTTGCCGGATGGACGCTTGCGGACCCGATCGAGCCAGTCGGGCACGGTGAGCACTTGCAGTTCGCCCTTTTCCAGCCAGCGCAGGTCGGCGGTGGGATGGAAGACCGCGCCGAGCTTGTCGGCATTGCCTTCATAGAGCGCATCGAAATATTCCTGGACGACGGCCTCGACGCTGGAACGGTCATGACTCATTGGTTCGTACTCCCTGAGTGGATTTTTCTGGTCTCATTAAGCCACGAATGAATCGATTGCGCTACGAATGACTTCATCATTCGCGACGAACGCGTTCGCAAAAATCGAATGAACCTATTCCCGTCGGAGAATGCGTACTGCCTCTACATCAAGAACACGCCCTTGCCGTCGGCCTGCTTGTCGAACAGTTTATAGGCCTCGTCCGCCTGGTCGATGCGTCCAGCGATGGGTGAACAGTTTGTCGACGTCGATGCCGCGCTCGACCGAGAACCGCGCGCAGTCGGCCTGGATGACGTTGGAGAACGTCCACGACGCCATCAGCGTCAATTGCCGGCGCAGCAGATGCGGGCTGACGTCGATATGGACGTCGCCGCCTTCGCCGACGAAGCACATCGTGCCCCACACCTTCGTGCTGCGGATCGCGTTCAGCCGCGCCTCCGAATTGCTCGAAGTGTCCAGCGTCAGATCCGCGTAGCGCCCGTGGGTCAGATCCTTGATCGCGGCCACCGGATCGTTGGAGCCGGGATTGACGATCTCGTCGGCGCCGAACGCCTTGGCGCGCTCCAGCCGCTGGCGCGCTGATGTCGAGCGCGATCACCCTGGCGCCCATCGCCTTGGCGTATTGCGTGGCCGCCAGTCCCACCGGGCCCTGGCCGAAGATCGCGATGGTGTCGTTGCCGGAAAGGTTCATGCGGCGCAGCGCGCCATAGGCGGTGCCGGAACCGCAGGCGATGGCGGCACCGGCGCTGAACGACAATTCGTCCGGCAGCGGCACCAGCGTGTTGGCGGGCACCTTCAGGTATTGCGCGTGGCCGCCATGGGCGTTGTTGCCGTAGACCTTGACCGGCACCTCCTGGCAGAGCTGCTGCCATCCGGAGCGGCAATGGTTGCACTGGGTGCAGCCCTGATAGTGATGCACCATGACGCGCTGGCCGACGCGCGCCTCCTTGGGCGCGACCGCGGAGCCGACCGCGACCACCACGCCGCACGGTTCGTGCCCGGCGATCACGGGGCCGTCGCGCATCGGAATGCCGCTCGCCTGGGTCTGGCCCTTCGGCCGGCGGTATTGATGCAGGTCGCTGCCGCACATGCCGGACGCCTTCATCTCGATGACGACATCGTGAGCATCGGGCGTGGGATCGGGGAACTTCATCAGTTCAAGTTCGCGCTCGCCGTTAAACACCACGCCCTGCATCGTTTCCTCCGTTTGTTATTGTTTGTGAGCCGATCTTGGACGGAAAATCGTGATTGGCAAAGCGCAAGCCGGCCGCTCAAATGACAAGAGGTTCCATTTCCCGGCCCTGGTGCAGCGGATCACAACGATATCCGGCGCGTGACCTGGCTCAAAGGGCCCCGCGCGGGGTTCTAACAGGCAGCCTGCAGTCCATAACGCCATTATTCGGAGACGTGTCATGATGAAATTACCTGGATATCCTCGACTGCGCCGGTTCGTTCTCGCCGCAACCCTGCTGCTGGTGTGCCAGCCGGCCTTCGCCGCAAAGCGCGTGGAACTGGTGCTCGGCAGCTCGGCTTATGAAAATGCGGCGAAACCGAAACCGGTCAGTGACAACGTGGTGATCGCAGGAATAGGCAGGGATGCGGCCAGCCGGTCCAGGCCTCGCGTGCCGGTCGGGGCGGCGCGGCAGATCGTCTGCACCGCGCACGTTTGCCGGCCGGTTCGGCCCGGCTGCCGCATCCATTATTATGGTGGCTCACCTCGCGACGGCAGCGGCGGCAACGTGGAAGTCTGCAACTGGTGATGACAAGCCCTGATCCGCCGTCCGATCTCGGACGGGAAATCGTGATTGGCGACGCGCGAACCAATCGCGCGCGGGCCGCACTAATGACAAGGGGTTCCATCTTTATCCCGGCCCGGGGCGCCGATCACGCCGATATCCGGCACGTGACACGGCTTAGTGACCTGGCTCACAAGGCCCGGTGCGGGGTTCTGATAGGCAGGCCGCAGTGCTATAACTGCCCACTGTATCGAGACGCGTCATGATGAAATCGCCTGGATATCCCCGATTGCGCCGGTTGCTGCTCGCCGCGGCACTGCTGCTGGTGTGCCAGCCGGCCTTCGCCGAAAAGCGCGTGGCGCTGGTGCTCGGCAATTCGGCCTATCAAAACGTGGCGAAGCTGCCGAACCCGGTCAATGACGGCGCCATGATCGCGTCGAAACTCAAGGACGCGGGTTTCGACGTGGTCGATTTGCGCCAGGATCTGGGAATCCTCGAGAGCCGCCGCGCGTTGCGCGACTTTGCGGACCAGGCGAGCGATGCCGATATCGCGGTGGTCTATTATGCCGGCCACGGCATCGAGGTGGACGGCACGAATTATCTGATCCCGGTGGATGCGAAGCTGGAACGCGACGCCGACGTTTACGACGAGGCGCTTTCGCTGAACCGCGTGTTGCAGACGATCGAACCCGCCAAGAAGCTGCGGCTGGTGATCCTGGATGCCTGCCGCGACAATCCGTTGTCGAAGACCATGAAGCGAACCGGCGCCACGCGCGCGATCGGGCAGGGCCTCGCCAAGATCGAACCGACCAGTCCGAACATGCTGATCGCCTATTCGGCCAAGGCCGGCTCGACGGCGGCGGATGGCGACGGCAAGAACAGCCCGTTCACGGCAGCGCTGGTGAAACATCTGACGACGCCGGGGCTCGACGTGCGCCGCGCTTTCGGATTCGTCCGCGACGACGTGCTCAAGACCACCAGCAACCGCCAGGAGCCGTTCGTCTATGGCTCGCTCGGCGGCGACGACGTGCCGCTGGTGCCGGCCAAGGCTGCGCCTGCCGCAGCTGCGCCGCGCCCGCGCCCAATCCCCAGGCCGAAGCGCGCCGCGACTACGAACTGGCGCTGCAGGTCGGCAACAGGAGCGCCATGAAGGCGTTCCTCGCGCAATATCCGGATGGCTTCTATGCCAACCTCGCCAAGCTGCAGCTCGAGAAGTTCGCCGCCGAGGAAGCCCGGGTAACCGCGACCGAAAAGGCGCGGCTGGCCGAACAGGAGCGCGCAAGGCTTGCGGCGGATGGCGCGCAGAGGGCACAGCAGGCGAAAGCCGATGCGGACGCGAAAGCGGCCGACCAGGCCCGCATTGCCGCCGAAAAAGCCAAGCAGGTCGCGCAGGACCAGGCCGCCGAGGCCGAACGCAAGCGCCTCGCCACCGAAACGATCGCGAGCGTCCCGCCGGCCGCTGACAAGGCCGAGCCGGCGAAGGGGACCAACCTCGCCGCGCTGAACCCCGGACCGACGCCGGCCGACCTCACAAAATCGGTGCAGGGCGAGTTGCGCCGCGTCGGCTGTCTCACCGCTTCGGCCGACGGCGAATGGAACGCGGCGTCGCAACGCTCGATGGCGCTGTTCAACCGCCATGCCGGAACCAAATTCGATGTCAAGCTCGCAAGCCTCGATGCGCTGGATGCGATCAAGCTGAAATCGTCGCGGGTCTGCCCGCTGGTCTGCGAGCACGGCTTCAAGGCCGATGGCGATCGCTGCAGCAAGATCTCCTGCGCGGAGGGCTCGTTCCTCAATGACGACAATGAATGTGAAAAGCGCCGCGCCAAAAAGCCGATGGCCTCGCGCGATAGCGACGAGCGCTGGGAGCGCGATCGCCCGGTGCGGGAGCGGCCGCAATCCGCGCCCAGGCCGCCGCGTAGTCGGGTGGCGCAGGCGCCGATCGGGCCAGATCGTTTGCAACGCCGGCGGTTGCCGGCCGGTCAGGGCCGGCTGTCGCATCGACCATCAGGGCGGGCTCACCCCGCGACGGCAGCGGCGGCAACGTCGAAGTCTGCAACTGAGGGCGCGGGGTCTTGGGCCGCAGCGGCGCTGGCTGACCCGCTCAATCGCATTCGCGGCGATGTTGCAACGAATTCACAACCACTGCAGGCTTTTACGAATCGATTTACCGTGTTTCGCTAACCGGCATCGTATTCAGGAGTGCAACGGTGTGAGCAATATCAGCTCGACCCTACCTGCGCCCGATCGAGGCCATCGTGACTGTATTCCTGACCGAAGCTCTCATGCTTCGCCGCCCTGAGCGCCACGAACGAGGCGATCATGAGCCGACGCGCCAGAGGAGCTTTTCCAGCGAGTTTGTGACGCGGCGGTCTTTGGTGGCGGCTTCAAGGCCGCCGGAGCATTGCTCGCCGAAGGCGACGAATGGTTGCGTGTCGCAGCGGCTGCCGACATCGACGGCAAGGCGCCGCCTGCCGATCTCCGAATCTCGGTTGCGCAGCCTCGGTGTTCGGACGAGGCGTCGCCGGTACGGCCTTTCGCAGCGGTCGCTCCTGCATATCCAACGACTACCAGAACGACGAGCCATTCTTGCCCTGGCGGGAGGAGAGCAAGGGGGGGATCAGGCGCAGCCGCAGGCGTCCCGATCCTGAAAGATGGCCGTAGTGTCGGAGTGTTCCTGTTCTATCTTGCGGAAACCGTTCGCTGACCGATCAGATCGTCAGCCTGATGGAGCGAATGGTCGAGAACGTGTCCTTTGGCCTGGAGATGTTCGAAAGCAAGCAGCAAAAGGAACGCGTCTCGCGCATGTTTGGCGCCTTGAGTGCGACCAACGAAGCCATTATGCGCGCAAAAACGCGCGACGAACTGTTTCAAATTGGTTTGCGAGGCCGTGCAACTGGCGTCAACTTCACATCGACGTCCATTCGCATGTTGCATCCCGGCAGCGATTTTCTCGATATCGTTGCCGCGGCGGGCCCTGCGCGAAGCTCACAGCTCTGCGAAAATAGCAATGAGTGAGGAATATCCCGAAGGACGCGGATCAGCGGAACCGCGCTCCGTACCGGACAAGCTTGTATCAGCAACGATTATCTCGCCGATGCGCGCAACAGTGCATTTCATGACAGCGCACGAATCAACGAGCCAAGGCCGGCGCCGCACTGCCACTTTTTAAGGCAGGCCGGTTAGCGGGCGTGCTGCTGTTCATGGCCTCCGAAAAGAATACGTTTACGCCGTGCTGATCGAGCTGTTGCAGCGGCTTGCCGACAACATCTCGTTTGCGCTCGAAAATTTCGATCGCGCCGACGAAAGAAAGCAGGCCGAGGAGCGTATTCAGCATCTTGCGACGCATGACGGCCTGACCGGACTGCCGAATCGCATGCTGTTCAATCAGTTGCTGGATCAGTCCATCAAATCAGCGCGGCGCCGCGAAAGTAAATGCGCGGTCCTGTTTATCGACCTCGACAGGTTCAAGGTCATCAACGATTCGCCTTGGCCATGCCGCCGGCGATGCGTTGCTGATTGAGGTGGCCGACAGGCTTCGCCGCTGCGTGCGCGAGAGCGACGTATTGGCCCGCTTCGGTGGCGACGAGTTCGTCATCGCCCTCGGCGATATCGTCGACCGGGAGCAGGTCGAGTATCGTCGCACGCAAGATTCTCGACGGGCCTGATACCGGCGCTCACTCTCGCAGGCCAGGACTGCCGTACCACAGGCAGCATCGGCATTGCGATATTCCCCGACAATGGCGACGACGCGCGAGACCCTGACCAAGAACGCCGACAGCGCGATGGATCTTGCCAAGGAAGAAGGCAAGAACGACTTTCGCTTCTTCTCGCCGAAGATCGAGCGTCAGTCGATCGAGCGGCTGATGCTGGAATCCCACCTGCGGCACGCGCTCGAACTCAATCAGTTCTCATTGCAGTATCAGCCGAAAATCGACGCTACGACAAGCCGGATCAATGGCGTCGAAGCGTTGCTGCGCTGGACGCATCCGGACCTCGGCAATCTGGCGCCGATGAAGTTTATCCCCCTGGCGGAAGAAACCGGGCTTGATCGTTCCGATTGGACGCTGGATTCTCGAGACGGCATGTGCCCAAAACATGGCCTGGCAGCACGATGGACTTCCAGCCGATTTCGATGGCGGTCAACCTGTCGCCGCGGCAGTTTCAGGATGAGCATCTGCTGCGCGATATCGACGATGTGCTGCAAGAAGACCGGAATGCCGGCTCACCTGCTTCAACTGGAAATAACCGAGAGCATGGTGATGCAGAATGTCGATCGAGCCATCAAGCTGCTCGACGATATCCAAAGCCGTGGCGTGCGGCTGGCGATTGATGATTTCGGAACGGGCTATTCGTCGATGTCGGTGATGAAGCAATTTCCGATCGACACTCTCAAGATCGATCGCTCGTTTGTGCGCGATCTCGCCACCAATCCGGAAGATCGCGCCATTGCGACGGCGATTATCAGCATCGGCAAGGCGCTCGGCCTGACTGTTGTCGCGGAGGGCGTCGAGACCAACGATCAGGATACATTCCTGAGGGAGCACTCCTGCGACGAGCTGCAGGGTTTCCTGTTCAGCAAACCGGTGACACCCGAAGACATTACGTTGCTTCTTCGGTCTCACATATCGTCACCGTCGCTGCAGCCGGAACTCCCTTCGGCGAAGCCGGAGCAGCGGCGCAAGCGCATGCCGGGGAAGGCCGATTTGCCCGACATGCCAGCATCGCGTGCACCATCGAGTTCCTGAAGGCATCGCCTTTGCAGGCGTCCGCGCGCTAGATCGCGCTGGCGGCGATGTTGACCATCAACGCCACCAGCGCGGTGTTGAAGACAAACGAGATCATGCCATGCGCGGTGGCGGTGCGGCGAATGATCTTGTCGGTGATGCCGACGTCGGAAACCTGCGCCGTCATGCCGATCACGAACGAGAAATACACAAAATCCCAGTAGTCGGGTTTTTCGTTCTGTCGCCGCTCGGAAACTGCAATCCGCCGGGTTTGGCGCCGCGGTAATAATCATGGGCGTAATGCAGCGCGAAAGTGGTGTGCACGGCGGCCCATGACAGCACGATGGTCACGATCGCCAGCGTCAGTTGCGATGCGGCGCGCTGCGAAGCGCCGAGTTCGAGCACGATGGCGGCGATGCTGGCGAAGGCGCCGAGCGCCGTCACCAGCAGGATCAGGAAGCGGCCGTCATCCTGCAGGATCGCATTGCGGCGGATGTGGGAGTGATCGCAGCGAGACATCATGACGTAGGCCGGGATCAGATACAGCGCGGCGAAAACATCCCAGCCGACCAGAAGACGGGTGACCAGCCGCAGCGAGTCCGGCAACAGGAAGAAGGCGACTGATCCGCTGCCGCGATCGAAACGAAGGTGCGCGGCCGCGCATAAACGACGCGGACCGGCAGCGGCATCTTCTTGACCCGGGCAACAAATTCATCGAGCTGTTTTTCGGCCCCGCCAACGTCAATTCTTGCGTTCGGCGACGAACCGTGCGGCGGCGCGCAGCACGTCACCCTTGGCGCCGAAGATCGAGAGCGCCGAATCGGCCTTTGCCAGCAGATCGCGCACGCGCTGCTTGGCGCCGTCGATCCCGAGCTGGGTGACGAACGTGGTCTTGCCCAGGGCCGCGTCCTGCCCGGTCTGCTTGCCGAGCGCTGCGGCGTCGCCTTCGACGTCGAGCAGGTCGTCGGCGATCTGGAACGCCTCGCCGAGCGCGCGGCCGTAATCGTCGAGCGCCTGATATTGCTGCGGCGTGGACTGGCCGAGGATGGCGCCGGCGATGCAGCCATAGCGCAACAGCGCGCCGGTCTTCATCTGCTGCAGCCGCGCGACGTCGACCGGCTCGCGGTCGCCGAACCGGCCCTCGCCGGCGAGATCGAGCATCTGGCCGCCGACCATGCCGCCGATTCCGGAGGCGCGCGCCAGCGCACGGGTCAGCAGCAGGCGCACCGTCGGATCGCTGTGGAGTCTCGTCGCGGGTGATGATGTCGAACGCCAGCGTCAGCAGCCCGTCGCCGGCCAGGATCGCGGTGGCGTCGTCGGTCTTCTTGTGCAGCGTCGGCCGGCCGCGGCGCAGATCGCTGTTGTCCATCGCCGGCAGATCGTCATGGATCAGCGAATAGCAGTGGATGCATTCGAGCGCGGCACCGGCGAGCAGCGCGGCCTGCCGCGGCACGCCGAACACCGCCGAGCTTTCGACCACCAGAAACGGCCGCAACCGTTTGCCGCCGCCGAGGCTCGAATAGCGCATGGCGTCCATCAGCCGCTTCGGCCGCGCGATCTCGTCCGGCAACAGCGCGTCGGACAGAAGCTTCGCCAGCACGGCTTCGGTATCCTCCGCGGTCTGGTCGAGGCGTTTTGCAAAGTCGGTGGATGCAGTGCCGGTCGTCATCAAGAATAGCTCCAGGTCGGGTTTGGCCGGACAATCGTTGATGGCACCGGCTTCGTCAATTCCGGCGGGCAAGTCCGGGCCGCCTTAAAACCGCTGGAAAAAACCGGATATATCAGAGAGATACCGGTCGATGCCCGCCATTTAGCCGCTCAAGCCCGTTGCCTCGAACCAGAAACATCGATTTTGCGCATCGCCCGAAACCTGCTGCTGGTGTTGCTGGCGCTGCTGCTGCTGCCGTATCTCGTGGCACCGTTCTATCGCGTCGGCCATCCGGTCTCGACGCTGATGGCCTGGCGCTGGGTGACCGGGGCGCCGCTATCGCGGCAATGGATCGATTTCAGCGCGATTTCGCCGTCGCTGCCGCGCTCGGTGGTGGCCTCCGAGGACACCAATTTCTGCAGGCATCATGGTGTCGATTGGGGCGCGCTACGCGAGGCGATCGACGATGCGCAGGATGGCGAACGGCTTCGCGGCGCCTCGACCATCACCCAGCAGGTGGCGAAGAACCTGTTTCTGTGGCCGCTTCCCGGCCCGATCCGCAAACTATTGGAGTTTCCGCTGGCGCTGTGGATCGACCTGGTGCTGCCGAAACAGCGGATTCTGGAAATCTATCTCAACATCGCCGAACTCGGGCCCTCCGGTCAGTTCGGCGCCAATGCGGGGGCGACTTACGCCTTCGGCCGCCCGGCGTCGGCGCTGGCGCCGCGCGAAGCGGCGTTATTGGCGGCGATACTGCCCAATCCGGTCAGGCGCAGCGCCCGCAATCCCGGCCCCGGGGTGCGCCGTCTGGCCGGAACCTACATGGCGCGGGCCCAGGCCACGGGACTGCAGCGATGCTGGAGCGAAAATCGCGGTAAATGAGCCAATTTGGCCCGTTTTGGCGGCAAACCACCCTAGCTTTGCGGTGGTCCATCCTCTATAAGCGCGGCCTTATCGGCATTGCAGCTCGCGCCAAACGCTTGCGCCGTCCGCCGCGGACGATGCCTCACGACGACACCCCTTAGAGGATACCGACATGGCCGTTCCCCGTAGAAAAACATCGCCCTCGCGGCGTGGCATGCGCCGCTCGGCGGACGCGCTGAAGAAGCCGACCTATGCCGAGGACAAGGATTCCGGCGAATTGCGCCGCCCGCATCACCTCGATTTGAAGACCGGCATGTACAAGGGCCGGCAGGTTCTGAAGGCCAAGAAGGAATCCTGACGGCAGCCGGGGCTTTGGGCCTGAATTCGGCCAACGAGCGGGCTACGACGTTTATCCGCGGCGAGCCCGGTTGTTCGGCTGAGAAGGGTTCGCTCAGGAAAGCGTTCGCCTGAGAACGCCTCGGTTCCCCTGCTAGAAGGCCTCGACGTCGATGATCGGTTTTCCGCTGCTTCTGATTCCGCTGGCGATCTACAACATCATCGTCTTCCTGATGCCCAGCGTTTCCTTCGCGGATCCGCTGGTGAAACTGCCGCTGATGTCCGGCGCCGAGTGGCCGGTGACGCTCAGCGACGTGCTGCTGACGCTCGGCATCGTGCTGTTGCTGCTCGAGGTCATCAAGGGCGCGCGCCCCGGCGCGAAATATCTCACCGATCACCTGCTGTCGCTGATCGTGTTCGGCGCCGCCGCCGCAGAATTTCTGCTGTGGTCGAAGTTCGGCACCTCGACCTTTTTCCTGCTGACGCTGCTCACGCTGGTGGATGTGCTGTCGGGCATTGCGTTGCGCGCGCGGCGTGGAACGGTGGTGGCGTCGAGTGCAGCGGTTGCCGGGCGGGCGGCAAGACGGCCTGCTGCTGCGCCCGAACCTCAATTGGATCCTGTGCCGGCACCTGCGCCAGCGCCGTCGGCACCAGTGGCCGAAGCCGTGCCGCTGGACGCGCGCCGAGCCGAAAATCGTGCATCCCGAGGCCGCGCAAGGCGCCACAGGCGGACCATCGGCGGAAGTCGCCGTCACCGGGGCTGCAGCCTGGCGACGGCTCGGCGCCATCGCCGCAGACGCCGCAGCGTTAAATCAGGCGGTTTGCCGTGTCCGAACGCCGGCGCCCCGGCGCCGCGTTGGTGCGACCCGTAGGCGGCCTGCGCATCGGCGGGGGTCGCCCGTCGCAGGGTTCGGGTCTGCGGAGCATGCTCCGCGGTCGCGATCAGATGGGTGAGAAACGTCGAGTCGGACCGGGGCTGCTGGCTCGGGCGCGACCATTGCGCCGACGCGACCACCGGCACCAGCGCAACGCAGGCCGGCTTTTCGTCCGCAAGGACGTCGGCTTCCACCGTCTCGTCTGGTCGACCGCTATCCTGACATCGCAAATAGTCCGGCTGATTTGTCACGTTTCGGGACGTTACGCCCCCTCGTGATGTCATCATCGCAAGCCGCTATGCCGCTTCTCAGCGGCTGGTTCCCGGCGGCCTTGCGATGTGGTTTAGTCGCAAGAGCCATGCCGCTGCTGTCGGTTTGGTTCCCGGTGGCTTTCGACGTGGCTTCCGGAGTCTTGATGAAATCCGGAAAATTGTATTTGTCGGCAGCAGCGGAGCCGGTTTGCCGCGAGAAAGCGCTCCACGCCCAAAATTTGCAGGCATTTTGCTCGCAAATCGGTACCCACTTGCGGAATACGCGCTGGCCGCCGGCCAAACCTGCACTATTCTCAACAGGCGAGAATCACTCCGGCCGTGTCCCGAAACGAGGCGACCTTGATAGCCGCTGTCCCGCAAGCTTCGACCATCCTTGCTTCCCTCGGCCAGGCGGCCTTCGTCTGGGATATCGCCGGCGACACCATCGCCTGGACCGACCATGCCGCTGCGGTTTTTCCGGATATTCCGGCGGCGGCGCTGGCAAGCGGCGCCGAGTTTTCCAAGCTGATCGAGCCGGTGCGCTCGATCCGGACCGATGCGCTCGGCCATTCGCCGCCGACGCGGGGCGGTGACGGCACGCCCTACCGGATCGAATATGGCGTGCGCACCTCGACATCGGCGCCGGTGCTCTGGATCGAGGAATCCGGCTGCTGGTTCGCCGGTCCCGACGGCAAGCCGGCGCGCGTCCAGGGCATCGTCCGCGTCAACAACGAACGCCACGCCCGCGACGAGCAACTGGAGCGGCTGGCGCGGCACGATCCCCTGACCGGCGAACTCAATCGCACCCATCTCATCGCCGCGCTGGCCGAAGCCATCGAGGAGGCCGCGCGCTTCCGCGCGTCGTTCGCCTTCATGCTGATCGGCGTCGATCATCTGGCGCGCATCAACGACGCCTTCGGCTTCGATGTCGCCGACGCGGTGATTTCCGAGATCGCGAGGCGGATTCGCGCCCGGTTGCGCGGCGGCGACGTGCTCGGCCGGTTCTCCGGCAACAAGTTCGGGCTGATCCTGAAGAACTGCACGGTCGACGACATCAATGTCGCCGCCGAGCGGTTTCTGGCCGGCATTCGCGATGACGTGGTGCCGACCAAGTCCGGCCCGGTCTCGGTGACGGCGTCGATCGGCGCGGTCAGCGTGCCGCGCTACGCGCGCAACGCCGATGAGGCGATCAACCGCGCCCAGGAAACGCTCGACATGGCGAAGCGCCGCCGCGCCGGCTCGTTCTCGCTGTGGCGCCCGAACGCCGAGCGCGACGCCCAGCGCCGCGTCAACATCCGCGTCACCGACGAGATCGTCACCGCGCTCAACGAGCGCCGGATCGTGATGGCGTTCGAGCCGGTGGTCGAGGCGGCGTCACGCGACGCGGCGTTCTACGAATGCCTGGTCCGGATGGATCAGGGCGACGGGCAGGTGCTGCTGGCGCCGGATATCGTTCCGGTGGCGGAGAAGCTCGGCCTGATCCGCCTCGTCGATCATCGCGTGCTCGAGCTCGTGGTGGCCGAACTGGCGGCGTCGCCGAACGTGCAGCTCAGCCTCAACATCTCGCCCGACACCACGATGGACCCGGACTGGTGGGCGTCGATCGAATCGCTGATGCGCGCCCATCCCGGCGTCGCCGAGCGGCTGATCGTCGAAATCACCGAAACCGTGGCGATCCAGGACATCGACGACGTCCGCGGCTTCGTCACGCGGCTGAAGAATTTCGGCAGCCGGATCGCGATCGACGATTTCGGCGCCGGCTACACGTCGTTCCGGAATTTGCGCAAGCTCGGCGTCGATATCGTGAAGATCGACGGCGCCTTCGTGCAGAACCTCGCGCGCTCGGCCGACGACCGCGCCTTTGTGCAGACGCTGATCGATCTGGCGCGGCGGCTCGAAATCAAGACGGTCGCGGAATGGGTTCAGGACGACGAGTCGGCCGCGATGCTGCGCGACTGGGGCTGCGACTACATCCAGGGCCGGCTGATCGGGCTGGCGTCCTCGCAGCGGCCATGGGACACGGCCGACTGAAGTGACGTTGCCGGCGGCGGGTTAGAACATTTGTTTCGGCAGGCCGGGCCGCGCTACGCCGCCCCGCATCCCGGACATCGCTTTGACGATGGTTCGTGCCGACAGAGTCATTCTGGCACGCCGGCTAATCGATAGGCTTGCCCCAATTTCTCTATATCTTCACGCGGCGAAGCGGCATTCTGCTTGAGATGTCGGAAATGCGTAAAGTGGGATCAGCTTGCAGAACGGCGTCGTAGGCGTCACGGGCCTCAGCGAGGCGTCCGGCCATCGCCAGGCTCGCCATCATCGCTCGGCGTGCGCCCTGGAAAATTGGGCTGGCGGTGGCTGGCGTGGATAGCCCAAGACAGGCTCTCTTCATACCGCCCGGCAAAGAAATGAGCGTAGGCCATCCCGGTTCGCGGCAGGAACGAGTGGGGATCGATCGGACTCAAGCGAATGGCTGCCGAGAATTGCTCGATCGCTGCGTCGACGATTGCCAAGATAAAGCTGTGCCCAGCCTGCCCAAAGGCGAGCCATTAGCAGATTGGGGTCGAGTGCCACGGCCCTTGCAGCGAAAGCTGATCCAGTCTCCGGATCGTCCAGCATGTAGGAATAGACTTGACGCCACGTGCGCCAGCACCAAAGAATCATCCTGGTCGAGATTGCATCGCTCGGTCGGCCAGTTGCCGGCTTTCCAGCCGTTCATTTGCTGCATCCTCGGTCCACCCGAATGCTTTCATCTGACTGAAAATATTTGCTGCAGCAGCGTAGGCGATAGCAAAGTGGGATCGATAGAGATCGCAAGTTTCGCCAGCCTGAGGGCCTCAATGCTGCCCTCCGGCGTCCACTGATACACGCTGAACTTATGAGCGCATATAATAGTCATAGGCCTGCAGGTTTCGGTCGGCTTGCGCCGTGCACGTGCGATTTCCGCACGCTCGAGTTCCGGAGAGATCGCGCCGATCACGCTGCTGGTCACGCGATCCTGTAGGTCGAAGACATCTTCGAGGTCGCTGTCGAACTTGTCCGCCCAGATGTGCGCATCGGTAGATGCATCGATCAACTGCCCGCTAACACGAATACGTTTTCCGGCCTTGCGAACACTGCCTTCCAGCACATAGCGAACGCCAAGCTCACGACTGACCCGCTTGATATCGCCTGCTTTTCCTTTGTAGGTGAAGCTCGAATTTCGCGAGATCACCAACAGCAATTTCGAGCGCGACAGTTCGGCGATGATATCCTCGACCATACCGTCGGCAAAATACTCCTGACCCGGATCATCACTCAAATTCAGGAACGGTAGCACCGCGATCGATGGCTTGTTCAGCAGCGCGAGCCGCTCGGCGGCGTCACCTTCGTTAGATTGAGCAGGCAAAACTGTTTGCAAAGCACCCGGAGGTAATGCTTCCAGCACTTCACCAACGAAACGGAATCCTCTTCGCAATAAGGTCTTGATCAGGCGTTGTTCGATACCATTATCGCCGATGGCGGTCCGAGCCGCATTGACGCGGCTGCTGAGCGTGGATTCCGATACGATGCGTCCCTTCCAGATGGCAGCGAACAAATCCTCGCGGCTCACCACGCGTTCTCGGTTGCTGATCAAATAGCACAGAAGATCGAATACCTGTGGTTCCACGGATTGAAGCACACCTTCCCTACGCAATTCACGGCGGTCAGGGTTCAATTCACAACTATCGGAAAAAGTATAGCAAATTTTCCTTCCCTGTTCGGTATGGACACCATAGCGCATCCAGCCGTGCCGAGAAATCATAACCATCTCAGAGCTATCTAAAAGCCTTCTCAAAGCGCCGGCTGCAACTATTCGCAATGCTCGGGCCTGGACGGACTCAAATCTCACTTTCAGCGACTCTGGGGGACCGCCGCGGCGCGTCGCGGCGGGTGCAAAACCAGGAAAGCAACTTTCATGGCAGTTCAAGCGCTCGGCTATCTCGGTATCAGCACACAAAATGTCGAACATTGGTCCCACTGCGCGACGCGCCATTTAGGGTTGCAGCTGGTTGATCGGGCAGCGTCCTGCCGCGCTTTTCGCATGGATGATCGGCGCAGAGACTGATTGTCGACAGGGAGCGTCCGGACGCCGAGCGCTTCTTCGGTTGGGAAGTCGCGGATGCTGCAAGTCTGGCGGCCCTTGCGGCGAAGCTTGAAGCGGCGGGTGTTGCGGTTCGGCATGAGCCGATCTCCCTCGCCGATCAGCGGTGTGCCCGCGAACTGATTTCATTTCGCGATCCTGCCGGAAACCGACTTGAAGCGTTCTATGGGCCGTTGCTGGCCGATACGCCTTTTACACCGGGGCGCAGCATCGCCGGCTTTCGGACAGGTCCGGAGGAAATGGACACGTTGTGCTAATGGTCCGGGATTTTGCGGCCGCCCTGGCCTTATTTGCCGGGATTTGCTGGGGTTCCGGATGAGCGACTATCTGCACAGGCCGAAAATTTGTTTCCTGCACGTGAATGCACGCCACCACAGTCTCGCTCTGGTCGAGCATGCTCGGCAAGGCATGCATCATCTTCTGCTCGAACTCTATTCGCTGGACGATGTTGGGCGTGGCTACGACATCGCCGGGACCCAGACCGATCAGGTAAAGGTGTCTCTCGGCAGGCACAACAACGACTACATGACATCATTCTACACGCAAACGCCGTCCGACTTTCTTATCGAGTATGGGTGGGGCGGGCGCGAGGTAGAGGTTGCCACATGGCGACCGGTTGAAATGAGCACTTTGGCCAGTTTTTGGGGCCATGAAGGGCTGAGGCAATCAATTGTCGGCAGCGACGTGCCGCCTTCAGCGCATCAGCCGCCCGAAGGACGCCGTGCTCCGCTACAGGTCATGGAAGGCAATTACACGAGGCTGAGCGGCGTTTGCCCGTGGTGGGACGCCATGGTTCCCGACAATTCTTGCTTGCCGAAGGATTTATAGTTTCCGTGATCGGCGCGTTGGGTTTCGACTGCCTTGTTTTCCTGTTCAAGATTCTCACTGCTGATACCGCAAACGATTGGAATGTTCATGGCCGGATTGTTCGGCGCATTAAGCGCAATTTTCCGCGTGTGAGATCAACCACAAAGCGACGCGCCGCCCACCCCGGGTTCTCTCGGCAGCGATGGATTTCGCGCTACGTGCTCCGGTCTTGTATGCAACTCGGCCTTTTGCTCGGCCTGTCGCTCGCGCTGCTGTCGCCGCGCGAAGCGAACGCGATGTCAGACAAAGAAGCCGTCGATATAACGATCGACATCCTTGTCACGGCTGGTCAAGCACTCGGCGTGCCGCTTGATAAAGACGTCGTCAAGATCGTCAAAGACGTTGTTGGCTGCTCGGTGAGCAAGGGATCCGGAACCGACTGCTTAAAAAATGTCGTCGTCGCTCGAGCTCTCGAGCAGATGGGATTAAACAGTCCTGAGGCGACCAAAGCCGTCAGTTGTCTGATCGGCGGCACTAACGCCGGTGAATGCCTGAAGAAAACCGCGGTCGAGGCGCTGCCGGAGCAGGCGCGGCCGCTCGTAAATTGCATCGCCGACGGAGGCAAGGTCGCTGACTGCACTGCCAAGGCTGCGGTGGCGCAGTTCTTCCGAAAGTGACGGAAGGCGTTCCGACGGAAGTTGTGAACGCCGTGAATTGCGTGATCGGCGGCAAAAGTCTGGAGCAATGCAAGAAGCAGCCAAGGATTTCGATCAAATCCTGTCCCGGCTCAAGATCGGGCGCACAAGGCTGCATCGCAAACGCGCTCGCTTCGCAGGCCAAAAACCCTCAAGCGGCGGAAATGATCAAATGCCTGGGCAAGTCCGGCGATCAGGCGCAGGCATGCGCGTCGGCGGTCGGCCAACAAGTTCTCGGGCCCAACGAGCGGAAACAAATCGAGGAGGTCAACAAGACCTTTGCCGAGCTCGCCAAAATAAATGCGAGCAACCCGGCCGAGGGAGGAAAAAGCAATCCCCGGGATTACCCGCAACAGCCCCTCGCGCTTTACAATATGCTCCGGATTGCAGAGGGCGTCAGGGACAACAGAATCGATATAATCATTATCAATGGCGGCTCGGCGCTCTACCAGATCGCGGCCGGGATCATCATCAATTACTTGTGCCCGGGTTGGGCCCCGTGTCTTGGACCGATGGCAGCCGATGGAGGATCATGAATATACCTTCGTACAACAAGGAATACCTGTGGTTATAGGCATCCTGTCGGCCTTCGCCGGGCTGCCGCGGAGTGGTACGCAACCACGTACATCGTGCCGACGTGCAGCCTGATTCCTCCTGGTGGTTTCAAGGACGCCACCTGCGGCACGGTCGCCAAGGCGATCAACACGATCGTTGGCGCGGCCGGTGATGTCGCCAAAGCCATTCTCGGCGTCGGAGAGGACTTTCTCAAGCTGATCGGGGTTTGGGATTCGTTGATAATGTAGCGAGCGGTATCTGGAACGGCATCAAGGATGCGGTGGGCGCGCTCACCGGAGCTATCGGCGACAGCATCGACGCAATTTTCGGCGGCGGCGACGACAAAAAACAGAGCCTGCCTCCGGTAATTCCCCCTGCGGAGTACTTCGCCACCAACATGGCGAGCGCCTCCCTTGGAAAGGCAACCGCGCAAGTCATTGCAGCCGCAATTCCGGCGATCCCGGCGATCGCGGCGATCCTGACACAAGCGAGGTTCAGAAGGCCTGCATAAAGTGTTGTACGCCGTATGTTTTGTTCCCCCAGCTTGCGGAGGCGCAGTGCAAGAAGATGGTGGACGGTCTCAATGCAATGGCGCGAGCCGCCGCCGACAATCTCGTGCAGGCGGCCAAGGCCCTGACCAACGAGGGTAACGCTCCGGCAATTTTCCTCGCTCAGGTCTACGCGCAAAATCGCACGGGCGACGATGGTGGCGATCATGGCGCGGGCGATCTGTGTTCGCCCGATTTCTGGACGAAGATGAGCGGTGGCTATACGAAATTCTGTGCAAACCAGATTCATGCGCCAATGCAAGACGGCACAAAGCGATATCCGGACAGTTTCAAGGCCGGCAACGTTTCAGAGCAGGCCGAGATATCCCCGATGCCAACTTACTCGGGCGCGACGGAAGGCGCCTGCTTCAGTGCCTTAAATGACTTCAAAAAGGAGCAGGCTGCCAGGGAGGCCGCGGATCCGAAGCTGCCTAAAATGGTCGGCCCGGACAGCGCGTTTTGCAAGATGCAGAAGAAGGCGGACGATTTCGATGCAGCCATAAGGCCAACTGCAAGTTCGTGGGATCCGAAAAGGTCGATGCGGGAGGCAAGGTTATCGATCTGCCTAAGGGTACCGAGTGCGACAGTTTGCAAAGTCATTTTCCGAGGCCGGGCCCGAAGAATCCTGCTCGGCCAATCAATACCACCGTTCAGAAGATTCCGAACCAACCGGGCTTGGGAGTGGAAATATCCGTTATCGACTACAAGCCCGGCAAAAAGTCTTCGCCGGTGCCGGGTCCACTTGATCCACCTCAGCTTCAATTGCCGAGATGGCCGGTTGTTGTTGCGACGTTGCCCGGCCCTGGCAGCGGCGGCGCGTATTACGTTGACGGCCGCAGCGGCAATACTCCAGTGACCGATCCCAAAAAGGGTGGCGCAAAGGGCGGTGGCAGCACCGTCCGCCTGGATCCGGCGGACTCAAACCGCCGATGGCGGCAAACTGCAGCCCAGGCCAGTGCAGCCACCGCGCGCCCCGACGCCTGTCGCCACGCCCCCGAGCAACGGACCGGGCACCGGCGGCGCCTATACGGCGCGTTCCGGCAATTCCGCGATGGATACGCTTGGTAATTTGAACACGAGTGGTGGCCTGAGCAACGCTGCAGGCGCCGGCTCCGGCGGCATTGCCGATGGCAGGCCTCGTCCCTGCGCCCCGCCGCCCGCTGGCACGCTTCCAACCAGACCGAGACCGTTGCCCGGCGGCCCGGTGGCAAGCGCCCCGAGCGGAAAAGGCGGTGGTACCGGCGGCTGGAATGGCACCAACAGTCAAAGCGGCAATAGTCCCGCCGCGCCGTCCGGGCCAAGGTACACACCCGTTACCAAGCTCGGGACCAAGCCTTCGACGCCGAAGTTCGATGACCGGATGATCAGACTACGGCGGATGTAGCAACTGCGGCTCGAAGAAAGATCCGCTGGTCGTTCGCTAACGTCAGGCGATCGGCCGTGGCAACGTAGCACCCTTGATCGGTTAGAAGATCGGCAATCGCACGCCGATTTCTTGCCGGTTATTTTTTCCGATTTTCCGAAATTTCTCCTGACGCCTCCCCCAAATCACCTCATATCCTCACCATCCCGTCCCACTCAGAGGGGCGTCGGCCAGCGTCACGAACGTGGGACGGGTTGCGGTGGACGCGGCAGCGTCGGCGTGCAGGGTGATCGCAGGGCGGGCTTTGCCTGTGAGCGAAACACGGCACGCAGACGAACGGCGCTGTTGCGTACGGCAAAACCGTGTGGTCCCGGCATCCGTTGCTGATGTCAAGTCGGCGGAGGCGAAGCCAGCCCAACCGGGCTTGGCAAGACCATTATTCGCCGATGACGGTGACAAACAAAGAATTCGTCGCCGGGGAGATCACGGCATAAGCCGTAAAGCCATTGCGCAGGGAAGGCCGGATGCTCTCCGCTGAACCTGTATGCTCATGTGCGCCTTTTTGTGCAATTTGCACATGAGACCGCGGGTGCAGCGCGCACCCGGTCTTCCCTGCGCCCTCTGATCTCTTGAGGGCGGAACGATTTGCAAAGCTTCGGGCGCATCGCGCCGCGGGAATGCTTACGCATGTCTACGCAAGTTCGCGACTTGGGCCGGGACGACGGAGCAGAGGGCGCGAATTGCCCTCACTCGTCCTTCTTCGGCTCTTTCGACATGCGCTCGAGGCGGTCCTGCATGTCCTTCATCTGGCGGCGAAGGTCGTCGATGTTGTCTTCTCTCGGCGGCCGGCTCCGGCACCTTCTCCGGCTCGGCGGCAGCGGCTCCGGCGCGGGGTGCGGCGAACGGCTTGAACATCGAGAAGGTCTGCTGGAACATTTCCATGTTGCGGCGGACATGTTCTTCCAGCGGCGCGAACGGCGTCATGCTGAAGGTGGTGGTGAGCTGCTTGCGGAACTTTTCCTGCTCGCGCGTCAGCGTGTCGATGGATTGTTCGAGGTATCGCGGAACCACCATCTGCATGCTGTCGCCGTAGAAGCGGATCAACTGCCGCAGGAAGGTGGTCGGCAGCAAGTTCTGGCCGGCCTTGTTTTCCTGTTCGAAAATGATCTGGGCCAGAACCGAACGGGTGATGTCGTCGCCGGTTTTGGCGTCATAGACGAGGAAATCCTCGCCCTCCTTCACCATCGCGGCGAGGTCCTCGAGCGTCACATAGGTGCTGGTGCCGGTATTATAGAGCCGCCGGTTGGCGTATTTCTTGATCGTGGTGGGTTGGTCTGTTTTCGCCATGGGCTCACACATGCACACCGAGGAGAAGGAACCCGACGGCATCGCCGCAGGGCTGACGAGCAACGCATTGCAGCAAAGTAAGCATTTTCAACTGCGGTTCGGCTACCGTTTTGTGCGGCACGGTTAATTCCAAGGCATAGGCATGACTGCTCCGAAAACTGCCAAGGGCGTCATTTTGAGTGCGCCGCGGCGTGATTTTCGCCTCTGGCCGATTGACATTGCTGCCTAGGTTAACAGGATAGGGCGGAGAGACAGGCCCGCCATCCGGCCGCCCGCCAGGCCTCAAGCCCCTCAAGAACTTCACCAAGAACTTCAACCTAAGGAGATGTCCATGTCAGACGATGTCGTCATCGTCAGCGCCGCCCGCACCCCGGTCGGAAGCTTCAACGGCGCGTTCGCCACCATGCCGGCCCACGATCTCGGCGCCATCGCCATCAAGGCCGCCCTGGAGCGCGCGGGCATCGAGCCGGCGCGGGTATCCGAGGTGATCATGGGCCAGATCCTGACCGCGGCGCAGGGCCAGAACCCCGCCCGTCAGGCCTCGATCGCCGCCGGCATTCCGGTGGAAAGCCCGGCCTGGGGCGTCAATCAACTCTGCGGCTCCGGCCTGCGCACGGTGGCGCTGGGCTATCAGGCGCTGCTCAATGGCAACTCCGAGATCGTCGTCGCCGGCGGCCAGGAATCCATGAGCATGGCCCCGCACGCGCAATATCTGCGCGGCGGCACCAAGATGGGACCGCTCGAATTCGTCGACACCATGATCAAGGACGGCTTGTGGGATGCCTTCAACGGCTACCACATGGGCAACACCGCCGAGAACGTCGCCAAGCAATACCAGATCACCCGCGCGCAGCAGGACGAGTTCGCGGTCGCCTCGCAGAACAAGGCCGAGGCCGCGCAGAAGGCCGGCAAGTTCAAGGACGAGATCGTTCCGGTCACCGTCAAGTCGCGCAAGGGCGACATCATCGTCAGCGACGACGAATATCCGCGCCACGGCGCAACCCTCGAAGCGATGGCCAAGCTGCGGCCGGCGTTCGAGAAGGACGGCACCGTCACCGCCGGCAGCGCTTCCGGCATCAATGACGGCGCCGCCGCGGTAGTGCTGATGACCGCCAAGCAGGCGGCCAAGGAAGGCCGCACCGTGCTCGGCCGCATCGTGTCGTGGGGCCAGGCCGGCGTCGATCCCAAGATCATGGGCACCGGGCCGATCCCGGCCTCGCGCGCCGCGCTGAAGAAGGCCGGCTGGAACATCGGCGATCTCGATCTGATCGAGGCCAATGAGGCCTTCGCGGCCCAGGCCTGCGCGGTCAACAAGGACCTCGGCTGGGATACCTCCAAGGTCAACGTCAATGGCGGCGCGATCGCGATCGGCCATCCGGTCGGCGCATCCGGCGCGCGCGTGCTGGTGACGCTGCTGCACGAGATGCAGAAGCGCGACGCCAAGAAGGGCCTCGCCACGCTGTGCATCGGCGGCGGCATGGGCATCGCCATGTGCATTGCACGCGACTAAACAAACGGCAGCGGATGCGTTGAATGATGAAAAGATCGTCTCGCAACCGCACGCGCACGCTGATAACGAAATGCCCGGTCTCGTGCCGGGCATTTTGTTCTTGATGTTCGCGAACGGCCCGCTTAATTCGCATCTACAAGATCGAAACTACAAATAACGGTTCATAAAAAGACCACCAAGGGAAGGATTCGACATGGCACGTGTTGCATTGGTGACGGGGGGAACGCGAGGTATTGGCGCTTCGATCAGCAAGGCGCTGAAGGCCGCCGGCTACAAGGTCGCCGCCAGCTATGCCGGCAATGACGCGGCGGCGGAGAAGTTCAAGGCCGAGACCGGCATTCCCGTCTACAAATGGGACGTCAGTTCGTTCGATGCCTGCGCCGAAGGCGTCAAGAAAGTCGAGGCCGATCTCGGCCCGGTCGACGTGCTCGATCAACAATGCCGGCATCACCAAGGACGGCGCGTTCCACAAGATGACGCTGGAGCAGTGGAATGCGGTCATCAACACCAATCTCGGCTCGCTGTTCAACATGACGCGCCCGGTGATCGAGGGCATGCGGGCCCGCAAATTCGGCCGCGTCATCAACATCTCGTCGATCAACGGCCAGAAGGGCCAGTTCGGCCAGGT
Organism: uncultured Alphaproteobacteria bacterium; assembly: GCA_963742695.1. Classification (GTDB taxonomy): domain Bacteria; phylum Pseudomonadota; class Alphaproteobacteria; order Rhizobiales; family Xanthobacteraceae; genus Bradyrhizobium. Next base: position 57,060 of record CAVUNF010000024.1, on the reverse strand, counting down.
CAATTATTCCGCCGCCAAGGCCGGCGACATCGGCTTCACCAAGGCGCTGGCGCTGGAGAATGCCAAGGGCGGCATCACCGTGAACGCGATCTGCCCGGGCTATATCAACACCGAGATGGTGCAGGCGGTGCCGAAGGAAGTGCTGGAAAAGAACATCATCCCGCAAATCCCGATCAACCGCCTCGGCGAGCCCGAAGAAATCGCCCGCGCCGTGGTGTTCCTCGCCGCCGACGAAGCCGGCGCCATCACCGGCTCGACGCTGACGATCAACGGCGGGCAATACATGGTGTGATGGTCAGGCGCTTCCTTGCCGCGCGAGTTTATAAGAAGTCGTCATGCCCGGCCTTGTGCCGGGCATCCACGTCTTTACAACCCAACAATCGACAAAGACGTGGATGGCCGGGACGAGCCCGGCCATGCGCAAAGTCGCAATGACGGCCGCAATGACCCCCCGCACCGCAACCCTCATCGGCCTGACCGCGATCCTGATGTGGTCGCTGCTGGCGGTGCTCACCGTGGCGACCGGAAAAATCCCGGCGTTCCAGCTGGCGGCGATGACGTTCGCGATCGGCGCCGCGGTCGGCTTCGCCAGCTGGATCTGGCGGCCCGACGGCTTTCAAGTCGCTGCGGCAGCCGGCGCTGGCCTGGATGGTCGGGATCGGCGGGCTGTTCGGCTATCACGCGCTGTATTTCCTGGCGCTGCGTTTCGCGCCGCCGGCCGAGGCGGGCCTGCTGAATTATCTCTGGCCGCTGTTGATCGTGCTGTTCTCGTCGCTGTTGCCCGGCGAGCGGCTGTTGCGCCATCACGTCCTCGGCGCCCTGCTTGGGCTGGCCGGCACGGTATTGCTGTTTGCAGGCAGCAGCGCAGGCGGTTTCGCGCCGGGCCAGGTGCCCGGGTTGATCGCGGCCTTCGTCGCGGCGTTCGTGTGGGCGGCCTATTCGGTGATGTCGCGCAAGCTCAAGGCGGTGCCGACCGATGCGGTCGTCGGCTTCTGCCTGGCGACGGCGCTGCTCGCCGCCATCGTGCATGGGGCCGTCGAGACCACGGTATGGCCCGACACCACGGCGCAGTGGCTCGCGATCGCCGCCCTGGGCATCGGCCCGGTGGGCGCCGCATTCTTCGCCTGGGATATCGGAATGAAGCGCGGCGATATCCGCGTGCTGGGCGCCGCGTCCTACGCGACGCCGCTGCTCTCGACCGCGTTCCTGATCCTGGCGGGCTTTGCGCAGGCGAGCGCGACGATCGCGATTGCCGCGGTCTTGATCGCCGGCGGTGGACTGATCGCGGCGAAGGATATGGTGTGGAACCGGTCTTGACGGTTCCATCGGTCGTCGGTCGCTTCGAAGGCGAGGCGCGCGACTGCCTTCCCTGCCGCAGGTATTTGTATATGGTCACCCCCTCGCAGGGTGATGGCTGTTGGCTGAGCGACTTGATCGAAGATTGTCGGCGATTTTGGCGGCGGATGTGGCCGGCTACAGCCGTCTCATGGGCGCCGACGAAGAGGGGACGTTGGCGCAGCTGCGCGCGCATCGCGCCGGTCTGGTCGAGCCAAAAATCGCCGAGCATCGCGGCAGGCTGGTCAAGACCACCGGCGACGGCATGCTGGCGGAGTTCGGCAGCAGCGTCGATGCGGTGCGCTGCGCGGTCGACATTCAGCTCGCGATCGCGAGTGCCAATCTCAGCATTGCCAGCTCGAAGCGCATCGAGTTTCGCATCGGGGTCCACGTCGGCGACATCATTTCGGAGGACGGCGATATTTTTGGCGACGGCGTCAATATCGCTGCGCGCCTGGAAGGCCTCGCCGATGCCGGAGGCATCTGCGTTTCGGCCCGGGTGCAGGAAGACGTCGATGGCCGGATCGACGTGACGTTCCGCGATGGCGGCGAGCAGCAGCTCAAGAATATCGCGCGCCCGGTCCGCATCTACCGGATCCAGTTCGGCCGGACGGAAGCGCCCGCGGCATCGGCGCCGATGCTCGCGCTGCCGGGCAAGCCGTCGGTGGTGGTGCTTCCCTTCCAGAACATGAGTACGGATGCCGACCAGGATTACTTCGCCGACGGGATGGTCGAAGACATCATTATGGCCCTATCGCGGTTCCGCCACTTGTTCGTGATCTCGCGCAACTCATCCTTCACTTACAAGGGCCGCGCCGTCGATGCCAGGCAGGTCGGCCGCGAACTCGGTGTTCGTTATGTGCTCGAGGGCAGCGTACGCAGGTCGGGGGAGCGGGTGCGCATTTCCGGCCATCTCGTGGACGCGACTTCCGGCAGCCATCTCTGGGTCGACCGGTTCGAAGGTACGCTGGAAGATGTTTTCGACCTGCAGGATAAGGTGACGACCAGCGTGGTCAGCGCACTGGCGCCGACGATCCGCCTTGCGGAGATCGAGCGTGCCAGGCATCGGCCGACCGAAAGCACCGACGCGCATCTGACCTACACGCGCGGCGTCGGCCATTTCTACCATTGGACCAAGGCCGGCGTGGAAGAAGCGCTACGGCTGTTCCACGAAGCCATCGAGATCGATCCCGAATTTAGCCTGCCTTACGGTATGGCGGCGGTCTCCTACGTTTTCCTGAGGACCACCGGCTGGGTCGCGGACTTCGCTCCGCTCGTTCCAAAAGTGGCCGACCTGGTGGCGCGGGCGCCGGTAGTCGGGCGCGATGATGCTTTTACGCTGGCGGCAGCGGGCTTCGCGGCGGCCAACATCCTGAACGACCTCGATACCGGCGCGGAACTGCTTGATCGCGCGTTGGCGCTGAATGTGAATTACGCGCAGGTGTGGATCCAGAGTGCCTACATCCGCGCCTGGCTGGGCGAGCCAGAACTTGCACTTGCTCACTCTGAACGGGCGCGCCGTCTCAGTCCGGTCGATCCGCAGACCTTCTTGATCGACGGCGCGGCTGCGCTGGCTCATTTCCTGGCCGGACGGAGTGAGGAAGCCCTGTCGTTCGCCGAAATGGCCTTGCGTCAAAACCCGTTCTTTTCGCCGGCGACACGCATAGCAGCGGCGAGTGCGGCGCTGCTGAACAGGACCGAGCTCGCCAGCAAGTATCTCACCCAGCTCAGGATGATCGACCCGACGCTGTCGCTGTCGAACCTGCACAGCCGTATCGGCGTGCGACGGGCGGAACATATCGCGCGATTCAACGACGGCTTGCGCAAGGCAGGCTTGCCGGAGTAGCGCTCACGATCGGGAGCGACGGCGCTTCAGGATGGCGGGCGCGTAGCCATCGGCTCCCAGTCCTTCGGCGCCAGTTCAAACTTCGCAAAATCGAATCCGGGCGCCACGGTGCATCCGACCAGCGTCCAGTCGCCGGTGCCCTCGGCGGCCTGCCACGCATGCGCCGGCACGATGGCTTGTGGCACTTCGCCGGCGGCCAAATCGGGACCGAGCCTGATGGTGCGCTGGCCGTCGTCATCGGCAATCCGCAAGGTCAGCGCATCGCCGGCGTAATAATGCCAGGTCTCCACCGCGTCGATGCGATGCCAGTGCGAGCGTTCGCCGCGCGCCAGCAGGAAATAGATCGCGGTGGAGAGCGCGCGGCCGCCTGTCGTCCACGCGCGTGTCGCGAAAAGTCTCGCGAAAATGCCCGCCTTCCGGATGCGGCTTCAATTCAAGCCGCGCAATAATCTCGGCGGCGGTCAGCGCCCGCATGCATCAGGATTTGTTCTTGCGTTCGCGCAATTCGGCGAACACGTCGGCGGCGGCCGCGCCCTTCATCCGCAAATTGGCCGCGACCGACGGCTCGTCGGCGCGCAGGAACACGTTGGCCTTCTTCTCGTCGCCGAGCAGCGTCGGAACCGTCGGCTTGTTGGCGGCGCGCAGCCGCGTCACTTCCTCCGCGCGCGCTTTCAACGCGGCGTTGTCGGGTTCGACGGTCAGCGCGAATTTGACGTTGGAGGCGGTGTATTCGTGGCCGCAATAGAGTTTGAAATCGTCGGGAAGGGCGCGCAGCTTGAGCAGCGAATCCCACATCATCGGGATAGGTGCCCTCGAACACCCGCCCGCATCCGATCGAGAACAGCGTGTCGGCGGCGAACAGCGTCTTCTCGCTGTCGAACACATAGCTGATGTGGTCGAGGGTGTGGCCCGGGGTTTCCAGCACCCGCGCCAGCAGGCCGCCGACCTTGATGACGTCGCCCTGGGCGGCGCGCAGGTCGACGTTGGCGATCTTCGCCGACTTGTCGTGAGGCGCGACCACGCGGCACCCGTATTTCTGCTTCAGCTCGGCGACGCCGCCGACATGATCGCCATGATGATGGGTGACCAGAATGTCGGTCAGCGTCCAGCCCTCGCGCTCCAGCGCCTTGATGATGGGGGCGGCTTCCGGCGCGTCGATCGAGGCGGTGGCCTTGGTCGCGGGATCGTGGATCAGGATACCGAAATTGTCGGTGAGGCAGGTGAACAGGCGGATTTCGGCGGCCATGATATCTCCGTGATCTGGATCGAGAGGTGACGCCAATACGGCCTCATATAGGCATGAAATATGGCGTTAACGCTTCAGCAGGCAATGCGATATTGAGCGCCGCATGGAAGTCCGTCAGCGTGTTACATTGCGCCCATGACCATCGATGTCATCGATCTCCGTGATTTCTATTCGCAGCGCCTCGGCATCGTGGCGCGGCGGCTGATCAATCGCGGCATCCAGGCGCGCTGGCCGGATGCGCAGGGACAGCGGGTGCTCGGCCTCGGCTATCCGACGCCCTATCTCGGCCTGTTCCGCGAGGACTCCGAGCGCTGCATCGCCTTCATGCCGGCGGCGCAGGGCGTGCTGAAATGGCCGACCGCGCGGCCGGCGCTGGCGACCCTGGTCGACGAATTTTCGCTGCCGCTGCCGGATGCCGCGGTCGACCGCATCCTGATGGTTCATGCGCTGGAAATGTCCGACGATCCGGAAGGGCTGCTGCGCGAGGTGTGGCGGGTGCTGGCGCCGTCCGGGCGGCTGATGGCGGTGATTCCGAACCGGCGCGGGGTGTGGACGCGCACCGATGCCACGCCGTTCGGTCACGGCCGGCCCTATTCGCGTTCGCAGATCACGCAATTGCTGCGGCAGACCTGGTTCACGCCGACGGCGTGGGGCGAGGCGCTGTTCATGCCGCCGGTCCGGAGCGGCTGGTTCCTGGGCTCGGCGATCGCGTGGGAGCGGGTCGGTGCGGCGCTGTCGCTGCCGTTCGCCGGCGTGCATATCGTGGAAGCCACCAAGCAGGTCTATCGCGCGATCCCGGCGCACCGCGAACGCACCCGGCTGATTCCGGCGCTGGAGCCGGTGCTGGTGCCGTCGTCGGTGCAGCGGGATGATATGTCGCGGCGGTGGTAGATCGAAACACGACGTCGCTTGCGCCCACGCCCACCATCGCCGCTCGCTTGCAGTCGCGTCGACCCTCCGCCTCCAGGCGGAGGGTGAAGAGAAGCAGCGACGCGCTACTTACTCATTCCCCGGATTGAAATCGTCGCCCGGCGTTGCCGGCGCGGCCATGCCTTCGGGGCGCGGGCCGTGCGGCCGGCGGCGGCGGCGCGGGAAACGTTCGCCGCCTTGCCTTCGAACGCGGCCGGTGCCGCCATTGATCTGCGGCTGCGGCCCGGTGATGAACGACGGCAGGCGATCGACGCTGACGCTGTCGGGAATCACCGGCTGCGGCTGGACTGGGGCTGCGGCTGAAACTGCGGCTGCGGACGATGCTCGCGATGGGCGTTGTGTTCGCGCGGCGGCTGCTGCTGCTCGCGCGGCTGGTAGGGCTGGCCCTCGCGCTGGTCGTTGTCGCGCTGCTGATTGTTGTCGCGCGGCACGAACGGCTGCGGCTGCGCCGGAACGAAGCCGGGCTCCTGCCCGAAATTCGAAAAGCTCTCGCTCTCGTCGTCGCTGTCCTCCGAGGGCATTTCATTCTCGGTGCGCGGCTGCGGCTGGTTCTGGCGGAACTGCTCCTGGGCCGCGGCGATCAGGCGGAAATAATGCTCGGCGTGCTGATAGTAATTCTCGGCGGCAACCGGATCGCCGGAGGAGCGCGCGTCGCGCGCCAGCTGCACGTATTTTTCGGCAACGTGGGATGCAGTGCCGCGGATCTTGATGTCGGGTCCGTTGGATTCGAACACCCGGGTCATCGGGTTCTGGCCGCGCCGGTTATTATTGTTTCGATTATTATTATTGTTGTTGTTGTTATTCCGGTTACGCATCCGCTTGTTGTTGTTCTGACCGTTTCTCATGTCTTGCCTTTATTCCAGCCCTGAAGTTACCAGCCTTGAAGTCGTTAGCCTTGAAGTCATCTGCCTGGCAGTTCAGCCCTGCATCATTGTCGTCGCACCCTGCGGTCCGGCACGCGTCACGCGCACCGAATCGCAGTGCAGATCAATTCCACACCGATTTTGCCGTACGTCGCGGTCAACAAAGACGCGTTCCCCCACAGTCCAGCTGATACGCGCCGGCTGCATCAAATCATTCCGCCTGCCAAAACAAGCACAGGTTTCTCGCGTGAGTTTTCAAGCGCAATATCAGGCTTTCGTTCGCTTTGCGGTCGGAAGCAGCGCAGCTCTCTCAGCCATCGCGCTCAATTGGACCTGCGTTTTGGAACCTTTCACTCGGGGCGGGCTCTCGCTTTGAGAACTCTGGCCTCCACCCGCAATATCCCTTCGGGGTATCTACGGGGCCAGCAACCCTGGACCGATGTTGTGGCCGGAACGTAGTCGCTCCCGGGGAATATTCCAAGTGGTTTTTTTGCATTCCAATCAGGCTTTATCAGGGCATTTTCCGGCCCGCGACGGCCCGCCGGATGCCGGCCAGATCGGCCTTGGGCGGCCCCTCAAGCGTTAACCCTGCCGCCGTCATCAAAGCTTCGATATCGCCGCTTTGGCCATGGCCCGACCTCCACGACCAGCGCGCCGCCCGGGACCAGCAGCCGCGCCGCCTGCGGAATGAGCGCGCGATAGGCGTCGAGGCCATCGGCGCCGCCGTCGAGCGCGCGATGCGGGTCGTGATCGCGGACCTCGGCGGCGAGGCCGGCGATATCGGCCGACCGGATATAGGGCGGATTCGACACGATCAGATCGAAACGGCCCGACAATGCCGCCGCATAGTCGCAGGCGACGAACGCCGCGCGATCGGCCAATCCGAGATCGACCGCATTGTTGCGTGCTGTTTGCAACGCATGCACGGCTGATGTCGGTGCCGATGCCATGTGCGCCTGATAGCTCGGACAACAGCGCCAGCAGAATCGCGCCCGAGCCGGTGCCGATGTCGGCGATGCGCAGCCGGCGATCGGGATTGCGCGCGTCGCGCAACATCTCCAGCGCCAGTTCGACCACCGTTTCGGTGTCGGGCCGCGGCACCAGCGTCGCGGCCGAGAGCTTGCAGCGGCAATCCCCAGAATTCCTTGATGCCGAGAATGCGCGCCACCGGTTCGCCGTCGAGGCGGCGTGCGCGTGAATTCCTCAAGACGAATCGCTTCATCCGATGTGAGAGGCCGGTTCGCCGCCGATGATCACGCCGGTCAGATCGAGACCCAGCGCCGCGCCGACCAGAATCCGCGCGTCGAGTTCGGCGGAATCGATCGCTTCGGATTTGAAGTCGCACGGTCAGCGCGCGCCGCGCGGCTTCGACGGTTTGTCCGGCGAAGGTCTGCGCTCACGCCGCCGCGCCCTGGGCGGCGAGTTGGGCGGCCTGATGCTCGGTGGTCAGCGCATCGACCAGTTCGCCCAGCGCTTCGCCCGCGATCACCTGCGGCAATTTGTAGAGCGTCAGATTGATGCGGTGGTCGGTGACGCGGCCTTGCGGAAAATTATAGGTGCGGATGCGCTCGGAGCGGTCGCCGGAGCCGACCTTCTCGCGGCGGTCGGCCGAGCGCGTCGCATTGATGCGCTGCTGTTCGGCGTCGTAGATGCGCGAGCGCAGGATGTTCATCGCCGAGGCGCGGTTCTTGTGCTGCGAGCGGCTGTCCTGCATCATCACCACGATGCCGGTCGGGATGTGCGTGATGCGGATCGCCGATTCGGTCTTGTTGACGTGCTGGCCGCCGGCGCCCTGCGCGCGCATGGTCTCGATCCGCAAATCGTCGTTCTTGATCTCGACGTCGACCTCCTCGACCTCGGGCAATACCGCGACCGTCGCCGCCGAAGTGTGGATGCGGCCCTGCGTCTCGGTGTCGGGCACGCGCTGCACCCGGTGCACGCCGGATTCGAATTTCAGCTTGGCGAACGCGCCGCGGCCCTGCACCTCGGCGATGATTTCCTTGAAGCCGCCCACGGTGCCTTCGCTGGCGGAGATCACCTCGACCTTCCAGCCCTGCAGGGCCGCGAAGCGCTCATACATCCGGAACAGATCGCCGGCGAACAACGATGCCTCGTCGCCGCCGGTGCCGGCGCGGATTTCCAGCACCACGTTGCGGTCGTCCATGGCGTCCTTCGGCAGCAGCGCCACGCGGATCTGCTGCGCCAGTTCGAGCGCTGCGGGCGGCCAGCGTTTCGCGCTCGGCTTCCGCCATCGCGCGCATCTCGGGATCGGTCGCGGGATCCGCGATCAGCGCATCGATGCCGGCGATCTCGGCATTGGCGGCGCGATAGGCCTTCACGGCGTCGATCAGCGGATTGAGCTCGGCGAGTTCGCGCGTGATCCGCACATAGCTTTCCGAATTCACCTGGCCGAGCAACTGCGCCTCGAGCGAGGCGTGGTGCGCCAGCAGGATATCGAGTTTGGCTTCAGGGAGCATGCGACATGGCGTATCTCGAATTGCAAAGGGGGAGCGGCGTCGTGCGGGCAGAGCCTCGCTACAACGACAGCCCCTCGGCCTCGGCGAATTCCGTCAGCTTCTGCCGGATCGATACGCTGCCGGACGGCGCGTCGAGCAGCGGCGTCATCACGGCTTCGGCTTTTTTGGCGTCGAGGTCGAGGATCATCGCCTTGACCGGACCGTGTCGCGGTCGCCGACATCGACAGCGAGCGATATCCCAACGCGATCAGCGCCAGCGCGCCGAGCGGCTTCGAGGCCATCTCGCCGCACAGCGAGGCGGATTTCTTCGCCGCGTCGGCCTTTCGAACGATATCGCGCAAGCGCGCGCAGGATCGGCGCCGACATGGTGTCGAACCGTTCGGAGACCTTGGCATTGCCGCGATCGACCGCGAACAGGAACTGAAACAGGTCGTTGGATCCGACCGAGACGAAATCGACCTTCTTCAGGAGTTCGTCGAGCTGATAGAGCAGCGCCGGCACTTCCACCATGGTGCCGACGTCGATGCGCTCCGGCAGCGCGTGGCCGTGCTGGCGCAAATAAGTCAGTTCGCGCTCGACGATGCCCTTGGCGACGTCGAATTCGGCGACTTCGGAAATCATCGGGAACATGATGCGCAGCGCGCGGCCGCCGCCGGCGCGCAGCAGCGCGCGAATCTGGCCGCGCAGCAGGCCGGGCCGGTCGAGGCCGAGCCGGATCGCGCGCCAGCCCAGCGCCGGATTTTCCTCGACCACGGTTTCCATATAGGGCAGCGCCTTGTCGCCGCCGATGTCGAGGGTGCGGAACGTCACCGGCTTCGGGCCGGCGGCATCCAGCACCGCGCGGTACAGCGCCAGCTGGTCGCTGGTGCGCGGCAGGCTCTGGCCGACCATGAATTGCAGTTCGGTGCGGAACAGGCCGATGCCGGCGCTGCCGGTGTCGTCGATATGCGGCAGGTCGATGATCAGGCCGGCATTGATCATCAGTTCGACCTGCTGGCCGTCCTTGGTGACGCAGGGCTTGTCGCGCAGCGCGGAATATTGCGCCTGCCGCCGCGCGCGGAACCGCACCCGCTCGGCATAGGCCGATTCGATTTCCGCCGAGGGCCGGACGTAGATCGAGCCCGAGGTGCCGTCGACGATGATGGCGTCGCCGGGATCGGCAATGCCCGGCGCGTTCGCGATCTCGCCGACCGCGGGGATGCCGAGCGCGCGCGCCACGATCGAGACGTGGGAATTGGCGGTGCCTTCCTCCAGCACCAGCCCGCGCAAGCGCTTGCGGTCGTAATCGAGCAGGGCGGCGGGGCCCATCGCGCGCGCGATCAGGATGGCGTTGTCGGGCAGTTGCTCGCGCGACGGCGCGTGATCCTGCCCCACCAGTTGCCGCATCAGGCGATGGCCGAGATCCTCGAGATCGTGCAGGCGGTCGCGCAGATAGGGATCGGTCGAGCGCAGCATGCGCGCGCGGGTGTCCGACTGCACGCGCTCGACCGCGGCCTCCGCGGTGAGGCCGGTGGCGACCGCTTCGTGCAGCCGGTGCGACCAGCCGTGATCGTTGGCGAACATCCGGTAGGCTTCCAGCACGTCGCGGTGCTCGCCGCCTTCGGCGACGTCGCCGCGCTCCAGCATGCGGTCGAGGTCGGCGCGCAGCTTTGCCAGCGCGGTATCCAGCCGCTTGATTTCCTTCGGCAGGTCTTCGGCGATGTAATTGGTGATGACGACGCGCGGCTCGTGCAGCACGACATGGCCGAGCGCGATGCCGTCGGACAGGATCGCGCCGGTCTTGTGCAGCGAATGCCGCGCGGCGGGCTCGGCGCCGGGCTGCGCCAGCGCCGACAATTCGCCCGACGCGATCATCTCCGCCAGCACCATCGCGGTGGTCTGCAGCGCCTCGACCTCTTCCTCGACATAGGTGCGCTTGGCGCGGTTCTGCACCACCAGCACGCCGAGCGTATTGCCGGCGCGCAGGATCGGCACGCCGAGGAACGAGTGATAGATTTCTTCGCCGGTTTCCGGGCGGAACGAGAACGCCGGATGGCTTTGCGCGTCGCTGAGGTTGAGCGGCGTCGCCTCGCTCGACACCAGGCCGACCAGGCCCTCATGGGCGGTCAGCACGGTGCGGTGAACCGCGTCGCGGTTGAGGCCTTCGGTGGCGTAGAGCTCCAGCGTGTTATCGACGCGCAGCACATAGGTCGAGCAGACCTCGGCCACCATGTTGGCCGCGATCAGCACCACGATCTTGTCCAGGCGTTCCTGTGCGGAGACCTGCTCCGCCATGGTTTCGCGGAGCCGTCTCAGCAAGACGCGGGGGCCTCCCGACGCGCTCCGCATGTGCCAAAATCCTCCCCCGCGAAGCCAGCGCGCCGGATCGCCGGCATCTGGCGCTAAACTCAAGAAAAACAACAATTTTATTCATTCGGCGCCGCTACAGAGCTGGAAACCGGCCGAATCAGCATGGCTAAAACTGTGGCACAGTCTGCGGCAGCCACCTCATCAGGCCGTATAGCGAATTGAGGCTTGTTTTGCCAAGCAAAACGCCTGCCAGAGACGATAACGTCTCCGAGCGAGTCGCAATGCTGCGCCCGCTAAGAGAAAATTGTTCTAAACCTGATCGAGGCCGTAGAGCGTGTGCAGCGTGCGCACCGCCAGTTCGGTGTAGGCGGCATCGATCAGCACCGAAAACTTGATTTCGGAGGTGGTGATGGCGCGGATATTGATATTGCGCGCGGCCAGCGCCGAAAACGCCTGCGCGGCGACGCCGGCATGGCTGCGCATGCCGCTGCCGATCACCGAGACCTTCGCGACATCGGTGGCGCTGTCGAGCCGGGCATAGCCGATCTTGCCCTTGGCCGCGGTGATGGTGTCCAGCGCGCGGGCATAGTCGGAGGCCGGCACCGTGAAGGTGAGGTCGGTGGTCGCGCTGTCCTCGGAGACGTTCTGCACGATCATGTCGACGTTGATATTGGCCTCCGCCAGCGGTCCGAAGATCGAGGCGGCAACGCCCGGCTTGTCCTGGATCTGGCGGACGGAAATCTGGGCTTCGTCCTTGGAAAAGGCGATGCCCGTGACGACGTGGTTTTCCATGATTTCCTCCTCGCTGCAGATCAGCGTGCCCGGCGGCTGATTAGCGTGCGGGTCGATATCCTCGGGCTTGTCGAAACTGGAGCGCACGAACACCGGCATGTTGTGCACCATGCCGAGTTCCACCGAACGGACCTGCAGCACCTTGGCGCCCTGCGAGGCCAGTTCCAGCATGTCCTCGAACGCGATTTGGTCGAGCCGGCGCGCCTTGGGAACCACGCGCGGATCGGTGGTGTAGACGCCGTCGACGTCGGTGTAGATATCGCAGCGGTCGGCGCGAATCGCGGCCGCGATCGCCACCGCCGAGGTATCGGAACCGCCGCGCCCGAGCGTGGTGATGCGGCCGGTCGGCCGGATTGATGCCCTGGAAGCCGGCGATCACGGCGACTTCCTTGCGGTCCTTGAAGCGGTTGATCATCTCGGCGCCGTCGATCTCGACAATCCGCGCCGAGGCATGGGCGTCGCTGGTTTTGATCGGGATCTGCCAGCCTTGCCAGGAGCGCGCCTGGATGCCGATCGCCTGCAACGCGATCGCCAGCAGCCCGGCGGTGACCTGTTCGCCCGATGCCACCACGGCGTCATATTCGCGCGCGTCATGCATCGGCGAGGCGTCGCGGCACCATTCCACCAGTTCGTTGGTCTTGCCGGCCATCGCCGACACCACCACGGCGACATCGTGGCCGGCATCCACCTCGCGCTTCACATGCCGCGCGACGTTGCGGATACGGTCGATATTGGCGACGGACGTGCCGCCGAATTTCATCACGAGGCGGCCCATGACGACTGGTGCATTCCCTGGCAAGGGTGAGTAATGTGGCCTGCGCGGAAATCCAGGCGCACGGGCCGAAAAGGCGCGTATACATAGCGGCGCGGTTGCCTGCAAGCCCTCCCCGGGACTGGCGCGGGATGCCGTGGCAGTCGGAGTAATTGAGGCTGAATGCATGGGGCGTTATATCGACGATATCCTGCAGCCCGAGGAAAAGGTGCTGTATTCGACCAACGCGCACTGGATCGTTCACTGGAAGGGCATTCTGGGCTGGATCGTGGCCGCGGGCCTTCTGGTTTTGTCCGGCATGGTGCCCAATGAAGGCCTGGTCCTGACCTTGCTGGTCGTGCTCCGCCGTGGTGGCGATCGCCGCGATGTACTGGAGCGTGACAGCCTGGTTCCATCGCTGGACCACCGAGACCGACGTCACCAATCTGCGCGTCGTCCACAAGACAAGGTTTCATCAAGCGGCAGACATTCGAGATGAGCCTCGACAAGGTCGAGAGCGTCGACGTCAACCAGAGCATTCTCGGCCGCATCCTCAATTACGGCAACGTGTCGATCTTCGGCGTCGGCGAGGGCAACAAGACCATCGACACCATTGCGTCGCCGCTGGAATTCCGCAACTCCATCACCGCGCGATAGGAGCGGCGCGCAATCCATGGCCATGCAGCAAAATTCTTCCGCCAATCTTTCCGGCGCCGCGGCCTCCCCGGGCGCAACCGCGTCCCGTGGCGCAACCGCGTCCACCGTCGATCCCGCCGAGATCGCAAAATTTTCAAAACTGTCGGACGAGTGGTGGGATCCCAACGGCAAGATGGCGCCGCTGCACAAGATCAATCCGCTGCGGCTGACCTATATTCGCGACGCCGCCTGCCGCAAGTTCGAGCGCAACGTCAAAAGCCTGAATTGCCTGTCCGGCCTGCGCATCCTCGATATCGGCTGCGGCGCCGGCCTGTTGTGCGAACCGTTCACCCGGCTCGGCGCCCAGGTGATCGGCGTCGATCCGTCCGCCAGCAACATCGCGGCGGCGCGGCTGCATGCCGACAAGGCGCATCTGTCGATCGACTATCGCTGCACCACCGTCGAAGAGATGGACGTGCGCGAGCGCTTCGACATGGTGCTGGCGATGGAAGTGGTCGAGCATGTCAGCGATGTCGGCGTGTTCCTCAACCGCTGCGCGGCGATGCTCAAGCCCGGCGGGCTGATGGTGGTCTCGACGCTGAACCGCAACTGGAAGAGCTTTGCGCTCGCCATCGTCGGCGCCGAATATGTGCTGCGCTGGCTGCCGCGCGGCACCCATCAATGGGACAAGTTCGTCACCCCCGACGAACTCGCCGAACATCTGGCCAACAACAAGCTCGCCATTTCAGAGCAGGCCGGCGTGGTCTACAGCCCGTTCGCCGACAAATGGAGCCTCTCGTCGGACATGGACGTGAACTACATGGTGGTGGCGGAGGGGGATTTGTAATCCGGATCGGGACCGTTTTCGGCGCTGACGCTGTCACAGCCAGCGGATTTGTCTCAACCCGCACCTTCCTTGTAGCCGTGCGATGTCGCGATCAGCACCGCGTGCCGCACCGCAAACGGTTTCGTCGCCTGCAGCATTCGCAACCCGGTCAACGCCGCGACGGCCGACAGCTCCAGATAATGTCCGGCCTTTGCCAGATATTTCTGATCGGCGATGACGTCCTGCGGATCCACGGAAACCGCCGTCCCGCCCGAGCGCTGGACCGCGGCGACGGCCTGATAGGTGATCGTCGTGCCGTTGATCGACACCAGCGGCGAGGCGCCCGCGAACCGGCCGCGATAATCCGCCCCGGCCAGCGCCAGTTCGAGCCGCGCAAACGGCTCGACCGCGACGAGGCGCGGCATCCTGCTCAATACCTTCTCGTCCACCAGCTCCTTGTAGCCGGCATAGATGCCCCACAGCAGATCGCCGCGCGCGGTCGGCACCAGGATGGTGTCGGCATCGGCTGTCTGCGGATCGTCAGCGAGTTCATAGGCCAGCGTCTTGTAGCCCTCGACGCCGAACGGCTCGCTGCTGGTCGGCGGCAGGCACACATTGGTGGCGGAAAACCAGCCGTCGGATCGCGCTCTTTTCGCGGATGAAGCGCCAGCGCTCCAGCGGGTCTTCGACATAGTGCAGTTCGGCGCCGGTCAGTTCGATGGCGCGGCGCCAGGCCGGACTCATCTTCGACGTCGTGACGATCGCGCACGCAAGGCCCGCGGCCGCGGCATAGGCCGCGAGCGATGCGCCGGCATTGCCGCTGGAGGCCGCCGCGACCACCGGCGCCTGCTTCGCAACGCGCGCGCGCCACGAACTGCGACGCTCATGCGGTCCTTGTGCGACCCGGTCGGGTTCGATCCCTCCAGCTTGATGTCGACGGCATCGAGGCCAAGTTCTCCGGCCAGCCGATGCAGCCGCGCCACCGGCGTGTCGCCCTCGCCCAGGCTGGGGAACGACGAATAGGCAAGCCGCTCGCCGAACCGCTGCGTGCCGCGGCCGCGCCGGCAATCGCGCAGCGCGGCAGCTCTGAATAAGCCGGCACGACGCTTGCGGGATATCCGCTTCCGCCGCAGGCCGGGCAGCCCTCGGCGTAGTCGCCGATCGGATGCGTGGCGTCGCAGCGGATGCAGCGAAAACCGGCAAGCCGGGGATTGCGGACGACAGCGGAGACAGCGCGTTCATGGCTTTGAAATCTCCGTGCCGGATGCGATCGAGCGCCTTGTCCGCGGATATTTCCAGCGCCGGTTCGGACAAGATCCGCGGCCGAAAACGTCCCAGCAGCAGCGGCGCCAGCGTCACCACGCAGGCGAGCGCCGAGAAATGCCGCGCTGATCGGGCTGGTCAGGAACACCAGCGGATTGCCGAAGCCGATGATCAGGCCTTGCCGCAGATTCTGCTCGAACATGCTGCCGAGCACGAAGGCCAGCAGCAGCGGCGCGACATCGTAGCCGGCCTTGCGCAGGCCGTAGCCGAGGATGCCGAAGCCGATCATGGCGCCGACATCGAACAGCGAATTGTTCAGGCTGAAGGCGCCGATCACGCAGAACACCACGATCAGCACCGACATGATCGCGGCCGGCACCCGCAGCAGCGACACGAACAGCCCGACCAGCGGCACGTTCAGCACCACCAGCATCAGATTGCCGACGAACATGCTGGCGATCACGCCCCAGAACAATTCGCGGATGATCGACGATCAGCATCGGCCCCGGCGTCACGCCGGCCATCAGCAGCGCGCCCATGATGACGCCGATCACCGCATTGGCGGGAATGCCGAGGCAGAGCAGCGGGAATGAAGCTCGCCTGCGCGCCGGCATTGTTGGCGGCCTCCGGGCCCGCGACGCCCGCGACCGCGCCCTTGCCGAACCGCTCCGGGTGGCGCGAGAGCTTTCGCTCCATCATGTAGCTGGCAAAGCTCGCCATCATCGCGCCGCCGCCGGGCAACAGCCCGAGGAAGAATCCGAGCACGCTGCCGCGCAGCACCGGCCCGACCGATTCCAGCGGTCTCGGCGCGATTGGGCAGCAGATCGCGCAAGCTCTGGCGGTAGTTCAGCACTTCGCCCGGCTTGTCCTTGCCTTCCGCCATCAGCAGCACTTCGCTGATCCCGAACAGTCCCATCGCGACCACGGCGATGCCAAAGCCGTCGCGCAGCGGGGAGACGTCGAACACGAAGCGCTCTTCGCCCGAGACCAGATCGACGCCGACCGTTCCGAGCAGCAGCCCGAGCCCGATCATCGCCAGGCCCTTGATCTTGGAGCCTTCGCCGATGCCGAGGATCAGCACGAAGCCCAGAAACAGCAGCGCGGCCTTTTCGACCGGCCCGAACATCAGCGCGACGCTCGGCGATCTTCGGACCCAGGAAGGCGATGCCGATGGTCGCGACGATGCCGGCGAAGAACGAGCCGAACGCGCTGATGCCGAGCGCCGCGCCGGCGCGCCCGCGCCGCGCCATCTGATAGCCGTCGAGGCAGGTGATGACGCTGGCGGCTTCGCCGGGGATCTTGATGAGAATCGACGTGATCGAGCCGCCATACATCGCGCCGTAATAGATGCCGGACATCAGGATGATCGAGCTGGTGCGATCGAGATAGACCGAGACCGGCAGCAGCAGGCTGATGGTGGCGGTCGGGCCGAGGCCGGGCAACACGCCGACGGCGGTGCCGACGACGCAGCCGATCAGCGCCACCAGAAGATTGGTCGGCGTCAGGACGACGCCGAATCCAAGCACCAGGTTGGCGAGGACATCCATCGATCTACCAGAACAGCGGTTTTGGCAGCGGCACCGACAGCAGCCGCTCGAACAGCAGCCAGCTTCCGACCGCCGGCAACGCCGGCAATGGCGGTGGCGTGCAGCGCGGCCAGACGTTCGACGAAGTAAAGCACGGCGAAGATGAACAGAGCGAGCGCCGGCAGCATGCCGATCAGCGGCGTCAGCGCCATCAGCGATACCAGCCCGACCATGTAACTCGCGGGACGCCAGGCGAGCACCGGCCACCGGCGCAGATCCGCAGGTATCCGCAGGTCCGCGAGGCTGGCGCACAGCAGCAGCGCCGCGGCAGCCGCGGGCATCAGGCCGGCGCCCGGCGTGCCAAAACTCCAGAGCCCGAATTCCCGCGCGAATACCAGCGCGACGATCGCAATGACCGACAGCAGCGCCGGGGCGAGCAGGGCCGTCACTTGATGTTGAATCCGAGCGACTGGATCGCCTCGCCGAGCTTGCGATAGTTCTGGATCACGTTGGCGGTGAAGTCGGCGCTGTTCATGTAGACGGGGTTTGCGGAAGCCGTCTTCAGGACCGTCTTGAATTCATCCGTCGCCATCATTTCCTTGGTTGCGGCATCCCAGTAGGACACCACCTCGTTCGGCAGGTTTGCCGGGCCGAACAGGCCGTAGATGGCTTCGGTCGAATCGGATAGTCCAGCTCCTTGAAAGTCGGCAGGTCCGGTTGGCTCAGCGAGTTTTTCCGAGCCGGTCAAGACAATGAGCTTGACCTTGCCGGCGGCCAGTTGCGGCCCGTAGTCGGCGGAGACCACCGCCTCGATGTGGCCTCCCAGCATCGCGGTGATGGCGTCGGCGCCGCCGCCGAACGGCACGAACGTCGTCCGCGCGGTTTCCTTGCGAAACGCGGCTTCGGTCGCGATGTGCGCCGCGCCGCGCACGCCGGAGGTGCCCCAGCGAAATTTTCCGGGATTGTCCATGGCGAATTTGACGACGTCGCTCCAGTTCTTGAGCGGGCTGTCGGCCAGCACGTAAAGCGCGATCGGGATGTAGGCGTAGATCGAAATGAAGGTGAAGTCCTTCAGCGTATCGTACGGCACCTTTTGCAGATGCGGCACGGTCAGGAACGGACTGATGGAATAGAGCCCGAGCGTCGCGCCATCGGGCGCGGCCTTGGCGACCTGCGCGGGGGCGATGGTGGCGCCGGCGCCGGGCCGGTATTCGACGCCGGCGGCGACATTGCGCTTGGTCCGCACATGGTCGGCGGCCACGCGCGTCAGCATGTCGCCGGCGCCTCCGGCCGCAAACGGACAGAGCAGCGTGACCGGCTTGCCGGGATAGCCCGATTGCGCGGCGGCAGCTGTGACGAGGCCGGGCAGGCCGGCCAATCCGGCGGCGCTGCCGAGAACGAATGAGCGGCGATCCATGACGTATTCCCTCCTGGGTCGCGAGACCCGTTGCCGCGTCATCACGCGGATTGCGCCAACTGATTGAGCTTGAGATCGGAGACGAACATGTGCCCGGCGGCGTGCGTGATCATCTCGGGGATGCGGGCTTGCATCGCGACCGCCTGCGGGGTGACGCCGCAGGCCCAGAACACCGGGACGTCGTCGTCGCCGGGCTTGTTGTACTTGCCCCAGCTCGACGCGGCTGAGGTCGTCGATCCCGATGTCGCGGGGGTCGCCGACATGGACCGGCGCGCCGTGGGCCAGCGGATACCGCGAGGTGATCGATATGGCGTCGACCACGCGCCGGCGCGGAACCGGCCGCATGGTGACGACCACCGGCCCGCGAAAAATCCCCGACGATGCGCACATGATGTTGGAGGCGTAGACGGAGATGCGGCCGTCTTCGCTTTCAAGATGCCGCTGCGGGATGCCGGCATCGAGCAGGACCTCGTCCATGGAATTGCTGCAGCCGAGCAGGAACGCCACGAAATCCGGACGCCAGTAGTCGGCGATATCGGATACCTCGGCGACCAGCTCGCCATCGCGAAAAATCCGGTAGCCCGGCAGATCGACCCTGATGTCGCTGCCGGGGGCGGCGAACCGCGCCTCGGGATCGCCGGGATCGGTGACGTCGATGACCGGACATGGCTTTGGATTGCGCTGGCAGAAGCGCAGGAAATCGAACGCATAGCGCTCGGGAACGATGGCCATATTGGCCTGGACATAGCCGCGCGCGAGGCCGTGCGTCGCCCGCCGCCATTGTCCCGACCGGGCCGCGGCGCGGACCGCTCTGCCGTCGGCGTGCGCCAGATCCTTGCGCAGCAAGCGTGGCCGGGAGTTCGGCGACGCTCATCGCATCACCCGCAGCCCGCCATCGCTGGTCATCAGCGATTCAATGCCGTCGCTGCGGACCACGATCATGTCCTCGACCTGCAGGCCGGCCCAGCCGAGCTCGTAGTAGGGCGTCTCGACGCACAGCACCATTCCTTCCTCGATGATGTCGCGGCTCGCGGCGGTCAGTTCGGGCAGGTCATAGCCGTCGACGCCGATGCCATGGCCGACATGCGAGCGGCTGTAATGCGGAATGGCTTCGCGCCGCACCGCCTCGACCGCGGTCTCGAACACCGCCGACGCCTTGACGCCGGGCTTGATCATCTCCAGCGCCTTGAGCACGCCGACATGCAGCGCGCGCATATAGGCTGATGTCTTGCCGTCGGGCTCGCCGAGCATCGCCATGCGGGCGATGTCGGCGCGATAATGCTTGTAGCGGCCGCCGACGTCGAAACGAATGACCTCGCCTGACTTGAGAGGCGTGGCGGAGGGCTGGACGTTCGGCATCGCGGCCCGGGTTCCGAACCCGATGCAGCCGATCACCGGAAAGCCGTCGTGGCTGACGGTGCAGCCATGAAAGGCGCGCGCCATCTCGCTTTCGGTGGTGCCTTCGCGGGCAATCGCCAGCGCCGCATCGATCGAGGCTTCGGTGATGTGCGCGACGCGTCGAAGCCGCGCGATCTCTTCCACCGTCTTGACGGCGCGGACCCGGCGAAACAGCTGGAATCCGGCAACCAGTTTGGCGTCCGGCAGTTTCTCGCGGAGCTTTTCCCAATGCCCCGGCAACAGCCCCATTTCGTCGATGGCGATACGCGAGCGCGACAGGCCGGCGGCTGTAATCGCCGTCACCAGCGCTTCGATGGCGTCGCCTTCGTCGGGCAGCGCGTAGAGTTCGGCCTGCCGGCTGTCGAGCGCGTCCAGCGGCACATTGGATCGGTCGACCTGAAAATAGCCGTAGCGCCTGACGTTCGCGAT
Source organism: uncultured Alphaproteobacteria bacterium (assembly GCA_963742695.1). Classification (GTDB taxonomy): domain Bacteria; phylum Pseudomonadota; class Alphaproteobacteria; order Rhizobiales; family Xanthobacteraceae; genus Bradyrhizobium. The sequence continues at coordinate 37,036 of CAVUNF010000024.1, read as the reverse complement.
CCAGACGTCGTCCTGGTCGGCGATCTGATCGAGCAGCGTGGTGCTGGCGATGATCTCGGATGCCGCCAGGTCCGCCGCGGGCAGCAAGACATAGATCTGCGGTCCGCGCCGAATCCACTGCGACAAGGCCCAATAGCCGCTGCTGTAGGTGACGTTCTCGGCCGATGTCGCGACCACCGCGTCGATGCCTTCGGCCTTCATGACCGCGCTCAAGCGCGCGGCATTGAGCAGCGTCGGCGAGCGGCTTGCTTTGCCCGGTCCCGGTGTCGTCTCAAGCGGCATGGTCGGTCACTCCGGCAAGGCGGATCGCGGCGCCGCGATAGCCCAGCGCCTTCGAGCAGCGATGGGCGGCGTCCAGCACCAGCTGGGTGAGCTGCGGCCATTCCGCCTTGGCCCGTTCGGTTGAAAGGCAGGCCGCGCTCAGCGCCGCAACGGTCTTGCCGGAGGCGTCGCGGATCGCCGCACCGAACGACACCACGCCGTTGATGTTCTCCTCGCGGGAAAGCGCAAACCCCTTGGCGCGAACCGTTTCGAGCTCCTCCGACAGCGCGCTCCATTGCGTCAGCGTATTCGGCGTGAACTGGGCGTAGGGCGCCCGGCCGAGCACGGCCTTCACGTCGGAATGATCAAGTTCGGACAGCAGCACCTTGCCGAGCGCGGTGGAGTGCGCATTGACCTGCGAGCCGACGGCAATGCGCACCACCACCGGGCCGCTGCTTTGCACGGTATGCAGATAGATCACCTTGTTGCCGCGCAGCACGCCGAGATAGCCGTTGAGAAGATGCTTTTCGGCCAGCAGCGCCAGCTCCTTGTTGGCCGAAGCCATCAGCCGGTCTTCTTCCTTCATGGCGCCGCCGAGCAGCATCGCCCGATAGCCCAGCCGGTAGCGGCGGGTCTCGGTAACCTGTTCGATGAATCCGGATTGCGACAGCGTGTTGGCCAGCCGCTGCACGATCGCCGGGCTCAGCTCCAGCTCGCGCGCGATCTCGCGAATGCCGATCGGCTCCGCCGCGCGATTTAACAGATCGAGGATCGCAAGGCCGCGTTCGAGAGATTGATTGCCGCTCATTTCAATGTTCCGATTATAGGAACAGTGTTCCAATATGATACTGTCGATTTTGGGCGGCGGTTGTCAATGCTGGAAATGGGTTCGGGCGAGCCTCACCTCGCCCCGCTTGCGGGGAGAGGTCGGCGCGTGGTGGGTGAGGCGAGGCACTGCGCCGATGGAACGCGCCTACCGGTCTGATGCTGGCTATGAGGCGGTTACGCGACCCAAGTCCTCTGCGTCTTGCGCACTGCCTCGCCCCTCACCCCACCTCTCCCCGCAAAAAGCGGGGAGAGGGAAGCAGGCGCATCGCTGTCATGACGCCGCTCCGGTTGACCGCGCCCGCTGCGACCTTCACGGTGATTCCCGCACCTCCCGCCAACCGAATCCCCCCACATGCTGACCATCGCCACGCTCTGGATTCCCTTCACCATCATTGCCGCCCTCGGGCAGGTCGCGCGCAATGCGATGCAGCGGCAGTTGACGGGGCCGCTCGGCACCTGGGGCGCCACCAATATCCGCTTCCTGTTCGGCTTTCCGTTCTCGATCGTGTTCTTTGCCGTGGTGATCGCGGCGACCGGCGATGCCATACCGTGGCCGACGGCCGTGTTCTGGCCCTGGCTGCTGCTCGGCGCGCTCAGCCAGATCGTCGCGACCGGGCTGATGCTGGTGGCGATGAACGACCGCTCGTTCGTGGTGACGACGGCGTACCTGAAGACCGAGGCGATCCAGACCGCGATCTTCGGCTTTGTGTTTCTCGGCGATCATCTGACGGTGCTGAAGGTGATCGCGATCGTGATCGCGACGATCGGCGTGGTCATCACCGCGCTGCGGCCGGGCGGCGAGAAGAATTTTGCCGAATTGAAGCCGACGATCATCGGCCTGGTGGCGGCGGCGGCGTTCGCGCTGTCGGCGGTCGGTTTTCGCGGCGCTGTCATCGTGGTGCCCGGCGTGTCGTTCGTGACCGCGGCGTCCTACACGCTGGTGTGGGGGCTGTTCGTGCAGACCCTGGTGCTGACCATCTATCTGCTGGCGCGCGCGCCCGACGTGCTCAGGAAAATTCTCGGGTTGTGGAAGCCGTCGATGCTGGCGGGCTTCATGGGCGCGTTCGCCTCGCAGTTCTGGTTCCTGGCGTTTGCGCTCACCGCGGCGGCCAACGTGCGCACGCTGGCGCTGGTCGAGGTGCTGTTCGCGCAGGCGGTGGCGTATTATTCGTTCAAGCAGGCGCTGTCGGCGCGCGAACTTTCCGGCATCGCGCTGATCGTGGTCGGTGTGGCGATGCTGGTGGCGGTGTAGTTGACGCGCCGCTCATTCTGAGGCAGCGTCATTCGCGTGAGCCCGGCATCTCGACGTATTCTCCGGATGCGCAATATGGCATCGTGAGGCCGGCGCAAGTTCGCGCCATCACGGAATGACTGCTGCCGTCTAATCGCTGGTCTAATTCCGGTCGTCCGGCAGCACCGGCAGCGGCGACACCTCGACGCCTTCGTCGATCAGCGAGCGGGCTTCGTCGGGCGAGGCCTCGCCGTAGATCGGGCGATGCTCGATATCGCCGTAATGCATCTTGCGGGCTTCGTTGGGAAAGCGCTCGCCGACATTGTCGGCGTTCTTGACGATGTGATCGCGCAATTCCCTGAGCTTGGCGCGCAGTTCGCGCTCCTGCGCCATCATCAGCGGTGTCGATGCGGGTGCCGCGACATCGGTGGATGCGGCCACCGGCGCCGGCGCGTGCTCGTCGCGGCTCTTGCGGCCCTTCTTGCTGACGATCTGCGGGGCCATGATGGCGCGTTCGACCTTGGCCGAGCCGCAGGCCGGGCAATTGATCAGCTTGCGCTTCTCCTGGCTCTCGTAGGCCGAAGAACTCTGGAACCAGCTTTCGAACGCATGGCCCTTATCGCAGCGCAGATTGTAGTGGATCATGCCGATCCCCGCACCAGGTGCAGATGATCGGGGCCGGCCTTGGGGTCGGCGACGCCGAAACGGCGGCCATGCTGCAGCGACGGCACCGTCTTGCGCGCGGTCTCGACCTTGGCCGGATCGATCTTCGCCATGATCACGCCGGTCTCGGTGCCGCCGCCCTCGGCAAGGATCTCGCCCCAGGGCGCGACGATCAGCGAATGGCCGTAGCTCTGGCGCTTGCTCTCGTGCGTGCCGGCCTGGGCCGCGGCGAACACGAAGCAGCCGTTCTCGATGGCGCGGGCGCGCAGCAGCGTGTGCCAATGCGCTTCGCCGGTCCTTACCGTGAAGGCGGAGGGCGCGGTGAGGAACGATGCGCCGCTTTCGGCCAGCGCGCGGTACAGCGCCGGAAAGCGCATGTCGTAGCAGATCGTCAGGCCGATGCGGCCCCACGGCAGGTCGGAGATGACGGCGGTTTCGCCCGGCTGATAGTTGGCGGATTCGCGATAGCTCTCGCCGCCGGGCAGGTCGATGTCGAACATGTGGATCTTGTCGTAGCTCGCGAGCACATCGCCGTCCGGGCCGATCAGGAACGAGCGGTTGACCGCCTTCTCCGGCGAGAAGCGCAGCGCCAGCGAGCCGATATGGAGATGGATCTTCAGTTCCTGCGCGAGCTTGCGATAGGCCTTCAGCGAAATGTCGTCTTCCTCGGAAGCGAGATGCTCGAACAGCGCCTTGCGGTTGGCCTGGATCATGTTGCTGACCTCGGGGGTCTGCACATAATCGGCGCCTTCGGCCGCGGCCTGCGCGGATCAGTTTGGTGCCCTGCTCCAGATTGGCCTCAGGCAACAGCCCGCTGCGCATCTGCACCATGGCGGCGGTGAAGGTTTGATCGGCGCTCATGAATTGGCCTTTTCGCCCGCGAGCAGGGAATCGAGCTTGCCCGCGCGGTCGAGGGCGTAAAGCTCGTCGCAACCGCCGACATGGAGTTCGCCGATGAAAATCTGCGGAAAGGTCGAGCCCGCGCCGGCCCGATCCCACATTTGCTGTCGGAGCGTCGGATCGGTGGCGACATCGTGTTCGGTGAACGCGGCTTTTTTGCGAGTCAGCAGCGACTTGGCGGCGGTGCAATAGCCGCAGCCCGGACGGGTGTAGATCTCGATCGCAGCAGTCATGTCGCGCCCTGTGCTTGCAGGTTTCTGATTAGAAGTTGCTGATTATATGGGAGCTTTGTGGGTGTCCACAACCCGGGCGAACACCAGCACGTCGACCGAAGCCGCCTTGGCGCGCAGCAGCGCCCGCGCGCAGGCGTCGGTGGTGGCGCCGGAGGTCAGGACGTCGTCGATCAGCACCACGCGGCGGCCGGCAATGTCGGCGCTGCGGTCGGCCGCGACCTTGAAGGCGCCCTGCACGTTGCTGGCGCGCTGCGACCGCGACAGCCCGATCTGCTGCTGGGTCGGCCGCACCCGCCGCAGCGCTTCGGAGGCCACTTTCACGCCGGTCTGCCGCTCGATCGACTCGCGCCAGCGCGCCGGACTGGTTGTAACGGCGGCTCCAGCCGCGCCGCCAGTGCAGCGGCACCGGAACCAGCACGTCGGCCTCGCCGAGCAGTTCGTGGCCGGCCCGCGCCATCCAGCGGCCCATGGCGGGGGCGAGATCGGTGCGGTCGTGGTATTTCAGCGCATGCACCAGCGTGCGCGCGACGTCGTCATAGCGCACCGCGGCGCGGGCGCGCGCATAGGCCGGCGGGTTGGCGATGGCCTCCATCGACAGCAGATCCGGGTCCGGGATCGTAGACAAAGGGAATGCCGAGCCGGGGGCAGAACGGCGGCGCGATGAACGACAGCTTGGCCCAGCACGTCAGCGCAGACGCCTTCGCCATCGACCGGTTCGCGGCAGGCGACGCACAGCGTCGGCAGCGCGATGTCGAGCGCCAGCCGGGTGGTATAGTTCCATGCGCCGCGGCACGCGCGGAGCGCGCCGCGCCAATGGCCGGAAAACGAACGTGACGGTGATGCCTCGGCCTCCATGGGCCAAGGCTAGCGCCGGGCTGGGTTGCGCTCAAGCGGCAACGTGACGCGCCCAATGCCCCAGGTGCGCCGCGGATCCGCTATCTTTGCATGGGCTCGTTTTCGCGATTTTGTGCAGCCCTGAGATCGGATTGCCAGAGCCGGGGCGACCGGCGTACCAACCGGCATGGCCCCGAACCCGAACACCGCGCCAATACTGTTCGACCGCGCCTTGTTGCAGGTGCGGCAGCGCCGCGCGCAGCGCTTGGGGCCTGCGACCTTCCTGCTCGACCGCGTCGCCGAGGATTTCGACGAGCGGCTGCACGCGGTGTTGCGGGAATTTGCCGATGTCGCCGATATCTGGCACGCCGGGCGACCTGCTGCGACCGCCGTGCCCGCGACCGCTTCAGGTCGCGTGACGCATGTCGGCCTGCACGAGGTCGAGAGCGAGACGCTGCGCGCTTGCGCCGCAATCGCTCGATCTCGTCGTCTCCGGCGCTCGCGTTTCAGTTCGTCAACGATCTGCCCGGCGTGCTGGCGCAGATCCGCCGCGCGCTGAAACCCGACGGGCTGTTGCTGGCGGCGATGGTCGGCGGCGATACCCTGACCGAGCTGCGGCAATCCTTTGCCGCGGCGGAAGCCGAACTCGAAGGCGGCGTGTCGCCGCGCGTCGCGCCGTTAGCCGATCTGCGCGACGTCGGCGCGCTGCTGCAGCGCGCGGGCTTTGCGCTGCCGGTCACCGATGTCGATCGCGTCGTGGTGCGCTACGACAACGCCTTTGCGCTGATGGCGGACCTGCGGCGCATGGGCGCGACCAACATCCTGGTCGAGCGGCGGCGGACGCCGACCCGCCGCGCCACGCTGCTGCGGATGGCGCAGATCTATAGCGAACGCTTCGCCGATCCCGACGGCCGCATCCGCGCCACCTTCGATGTGATCTGGCTGTCGGGCTGGGCGCCGCATGAGAGCCAGCAACAGCCGCTGAAGCCGGGTTCGGCGAAAGCGAGTCTGGCGGAGGCGGTGAAGCAGGTGAAAAGCTAATCCTCTCGTTCGTCATGCCCGGGCTTGTCCCGGGCATCCACGTCTTTCTTTCCTTTCGGCGAGGTCAAGACGTGGATGGCCGGGACAAGCCCGGCCATGACGGTGTGAGAATTCGAACTCACATCAACAAATCAATCAGATGCGGGATCAGCGGAATGTCCGCCGGCGGCATCGGGTAGTCGCGCAGTTTGTTGGCGCGGACCCAGGCCAGTTGCTGGCCCTCGCGTGCGATCACCTCGCCGTCCCAGCGCCGGCAGATATAGAGCGGCATCAAGAGATGAAAATCATCATAGGCGTGGCTGGCAAAGGTGAGCGGCGCCAGGCACGCCTCGCTCACGGTGATGCCGATTTCCTCGTGCAATTCGCGGATCAGCGTCTGCTTCCGGCCGCTCGCCGGGCTCGACCTTGCCGCCGGGAAATTCCCACAGCCCTGCCAGCGTCTTGCCCTCCGGCCGCTGCGCGATCAGCACGCGCTTGTCGGCGTCGACCAGCGCGCAGGCGACCACGAGCGTGAGTTTCACGACCGGTAGTCGCCGTTGATGGCGACATATTCCTTGGTGAGGTCGCAGGTCAGCACGCGGTCGCGGCCCTTGCCGAGGCCGAGCGCGACCTTGATCTGGATTTTCGGGTTCTTCATCGCGTTGGAAACTTCGGTCTCGTCATAGGACGGATCGCGCGCGCCGCGGCTGGCGACGCGGATGCCGTTGAACGAGATCGAAAGCTTGTCGCGGTTGGCGGGCTCGCCGGCCTTGCCGACCGCCATCACCACGCGGCCCCAATTGGCGTCCTCGCCGGCGATCGCGGTCTTCACCAGCGGCGAATTGGCGATCGACATCGCGATTTTGCGCGCCGATTTCTTCGTCGTCGCGCCCTCGACGATGATCTCGACCAGCTTGCGCGCGCCTTCGCCGTCGCGCGCCACCTGTTCGGCGAGATCGGCGAGCACGGCGTTGAATGCTTTGACGAAAGCCTTCAGGCGCGGATCGCTGGCGCGGCTGATTTTCGGCGCGCCGTTGGCGGCGGCAGCCCCGGTGGCGAAGGCCAGCAGCGTATCCGATGTCGAGGTGTCGCCGTCGATGGTGACGGCATTGAAGGTGTCTTCGACGCCGCTCTTCAGCAGCGATTGCAGCGCGCCCGCCGCGATCGGCGCGTCGGTGAATACGAACGCCAGCATGGTCGCCATGTCGGGCATGATCATGCCGGCGCCCTTGGCCATGCCGTTGATCGTGACTTTGGCCTTGCCGAGTTTCACGGTCGCGGTCGCCACCTTCGGAAAGGTGTCGGTGGTCATGATCGCCTTGGCCGCATTCATCCAATCGCCGGGCACGGCCTGCTTCTGCAAGCGTGCCGAGCACGCCGTTGAATTTGCTGGCGTCGAGCGGTTCGCCGATCACCCCGGTGGAGGCGAGAAACACCTCGTTCGGGCTGCACCCGACCGCCTTGGCGGCGATCGCAGCCGTCAGCGCGGTCGACTGCCGGCCGGTCTTGCCGGTGAAGGCGTTGGCGTTGCCGGAATTCACCACCAGCGCGCGGGCGCCTGCCGCGGCCGAGCTTGGCGCGGCACCATTCCACCGGCGCGGACGGGCATTTCGATTTGGTGAAGACGCCGGCGACCGCCGTGCCCTTGTCCATCACAGCCAGCAGCACGTCGGTGCGGCCGGCGTAGCGGATCCCGGCGGCGGCGGTCGCGAGCTTCACGCCCGCAATCGCGGGCATGTTCGGGGACGTCGGTCGGGGCGAGCGGGGAAACGGCGGTGGACATGGGGCGCCTTGCATCAACGAAGAAATTCAACCGTCATGGCCGGATTTATTCCGGCCATCCACGTCTTGAGGGCCTGACGTCGAGGTCCAAAGACGTGGATGCCCGGGACAAAGCCCGGGCATGACGTCAAACTACTGAAGTCCGATTGCGAAGTCGATTTACTTCTTCGCGGGCGGCGCCATCTTGGTGTCGGCGGGCTTCGCCGCTTCCGGCTTGGCCGCGGCCTTGTCGTCGAGCTTGTCCATGCGCTCGACCTTGGCGGTTTCGCGCAGCTTGGCCACGTAGTCCGCCTGCGCCTTGCGCGTCACATAGGTCTCGATCTGGGCCTTGACCTGCTCGAACGCCGGCGCCTGGCGGCTGCGCTTTTCCTCGACCTTGATGATGTGCCAGCCGAACTGCGACTTCACGGGGTCGGAGACCTTGCCGGGCTCGAGCGTGAAGGCGACGGCGGAAAATTCCGGCACCATCTGTTCCTTGGTGAAGAAGCCGAGATCGCCGCCGTCGGAAGCGCCGGGATCCTTGGATTTCTTCTTGGCGAGTTCGGCGAAATCGGCGCCCTTCTTGAGTTCCTCGGCGACCGCCTTGGCGTCGTCCTCGCTCTCGACCAGGATATGCCGGGCGTGAACTTCCTGCTCGCCGGTGATCTGCTTGGAGGCGTCCTCATAGACCTTCTTCATGGCGTCGTCGGTGGTGGCGGCCTTGCCTTCGGTCGCCAGCAGGCTGTCCATCAAGAGCCGGTTGCGGGTGAAGGCGAGCCGCTTCTTGAAATCCTCGTTGTTTTCGACCTTCTTGTCCTCGGCGGCCTTGGAGACGATCTTCATGTCGATCAGGAACGCCAGCACGTTCTCCTTCTTGGAGGCGGGGTCCATCTGCGCGAGGCTGGGTCCCAGTTCCTCCTCCGCCAGATTGAGGTCGCTTTGGCGGATTTCGGAGCCGTTGACCTTGGCGAGCACCGGATTGGCGTCCTGGGCGCGCAGCGGCAGGCCGCCCAACAGGACGAGGGCGAGACAACCCGTCGCAGCAGCGGCGGTAAAGCCGGCGCGGAGGCTGAATTTCGTTTCCGGGAACGAAGAGGTCATGGAAAATCCTTATCTCTTAAAGGTGGGGCTGTTCGGGGCGGCGGGACACTCGCCCAATCATGTGGCCTTGGCAACGCGAAAAGTCTGTCAGAATGATGAAATCCTTGACAGTTCGCGCCGTTGACAAGCCTTGGACCCAGCCATATCTCTGCGAAACCGGGTCAGTGGCGATAGGGCGTATTTTGCTGGCGTTTTTGGCCATTGAACCTTGGGTTGCTCAATTCCCACTCATTTGGCGGATGCTCCCGGATCGGGGCCGGCGCCGCCCCGCGTCACGATGAGTTGATAGGCACCTTGGTAGACCATTTCACGGCGGCAACGCCGAACCGCACAGACAGGACTTTGGCATGATCGGCGCGCTCGCCCGCAAGTTTTTCGGCTCCGCCAACGATCGGCGCGTCAAGGGGTATCAGCCGCGCGTCGACGCCATCAACGCCCTCGAGCCCGAGATCGCCGCGCTTTCCGACGAGGCGCTGAAAGCGCGCACCGCCGAATTCCGCAAGCAGCTCGCCGACGGCAAGACGCTGGACGACATTCTGGTTCCGGCCTTCGCCACCGTGCGCGAGGCGGCCAAGCGCACCCTCGGCCAGCGGCATTTCGACGTCCAGCTGATCGGCGGCATGGTGCTGCACGAAGGCGACATCGCCGAGATGAAGACCGGCGAAGGCAAGACGCTGGTCGCAACGCTGGCGGTCTATCTCAATGCGCTGGCCGGCAACGGCGTCCACGTCGTCACCGTCAACGACTATCTGGCAAAGCGCGACTCCGAATGGATGGGGCAGATCTATAACTTCCTCGGCCTCACCGTCGGCGTGATCGTGCACGGCCTCGACGATTCCGAGCGCAAGAATTCCTATGCCTGCGACATCACCTACGGCACCAACAACGAATACGGCTTCGATTACCTGCGCGACAACATGAAGTACCGGCTGGAGGACATGGTCCAGCGCACGCCACTTCTACGCCATCGTCGACGAAGTCGACTCGATCCTGATCGACGAGGCGCGCACGCCGCTGATCATTTCCGGCCCGCTCGACGACCGTTCGGAATTCTACAACACCATCGACACCTTCTTTCCCCAGCTCGACAAGACCGATTACGACGTCGACGAGAAGCAGCGCACGGTGACGCTGACCGAAGCCGGCATGGAGAAGATCGAAACCCTGCTGCGCGACGCCGGCCAGCTCAAGGGCGACACGCTGTACGACGTCGAGAACGTCTCGGTGGTCCACCACATCAATCAGGCCTTGCGCGCCCACTCGCTGTTCCAGCGCGACAAGGACTACATCGTCCGCGACAACGAAGTCATCATCATCGACGAGTTCACCGGCCGCATGATGCAGGGCCGGCGCTATTCCGAAGGCCTGCACCAGGCGCTGGAAGCCAAGGAGCACGTGCAGGTTCAGCCGGAGAACCAGACCCTGGCCTCGATCACGTTCCAGAACTATTTCCGGATGTACGAGAAGCTTGCGGGCATGACCGGCACGGCGCTGACCGAAGCCGACGAACTGTTCGACATCTACAAGCTCGAGGTCGTGGAAATCCCGACCAACGTGCTGGTGGCGCGGCTCGACGAGGACGACGAGGTCTATCGCACCCAGAACGAGAAATACGCGGCTATCCTGGCCGAAGTCGAGCGCGCCAATGCGCGGCTGCAGCCGGTGCTGGTCGGCACCGCCTCGATCGAGAAATCCGAAGTGCTCGCCGACTATCTGAAAAGCAACGGCTACAAGCAGATCGATTTCGAAAGCCCGAAGTCGATGCAGAAACTGTACGACGCCGCCCGCGCGGGCAAACCCGCAAAATTGTTCGCGGTGCTCAATGCGCGCTTCCACGAGCAGGAAGCCTATATCGTGGCCGAAGCCGGCGTGCCCGGCGCGATCACGATCGCGACCAACATGGCCGGCCGCGGCACCGACATCAAGCTCGGCGGTTCGCTGGAAATGCGGATCCTGCACGAGACCGCTGACATTGCCGACGAGGCCGAGAAAGCCGCGAAGATCGAACTCATCAAGGCCGACGTCGAACGCTTCCGCGAGATCGTGCTGAAGGCCGAAGACGTCGTCGAGATCGAGCCGGCGAAGGGCTCAAAGCCCGCAAAAACCGTCAACAAGCCCGGCGGGCTCTACATCATCGGCTCCGAGCGCCACGAGTCGCGGCGTATCGACAACCAGCTGCGCGGCCGCTCCGGCCGCCAGGGCGACCCCGGGCGCTCGAAATTCTTCCTGTCGCTGGAAGACGATCTGATGCGGATCTTCGGGTCCGACCGGCTCGACAGCATGCTGACGCGGCTCGGCCTCAAGGAAGGCGAGGCCATCATCCATCCCTGGATCAACAAGGCGCTGGAGAAGGCGCAGCAGAAGGTCGAGGCCCGCAACTTCGACATCCGCAAGAACCTGCTGAAGTTCGACAACGTCCAGAACGACCAGCGCAAGGTGATCTTCGAGCAGCGCGTCGATCTGATGAAGAGCGACAGCGTCGCCGACATGGTCGCGGACATGCGCCACGACTTCATCGATGACATCGTCGCCAAGCATGTGCCGGAACACGCCTATGCCGAGCAGTGGGATGTCGCCGGCCTCAAGGAAGAACTGACGCGCGTGCTCGACATCGACATGCCGGTCGACGAATGGGCCAAGGAAGAGGGCATCGCCGACGAGGAATTGCTGACGCGTATCGAGCAGCGCGTCGACGAGCACATGGCTGCGAAAGTGGCGCAGTGGGGTCCCGACGTGATGCGTTACGTCGAGAAGACCATCCTGCTGCAGACGCTGGATCATCTGTGGCGCGAGCATCTGGTGATGCTCGATCATCTGCGTCAGGTGATCGGCTTGCGCGGTTACGGCCAGCGCGATCCGCTGCAGGAATACAAGTCGGAAGCGTTCGCCCTGTATGAGGCGATGACCGCGCATCTGCGCGAGGCGGTGACGGCGCAGTTGATGCGGGTCGAAATCGTGCCGCCGGAAGACCAGCAGCCGGCCTTGCCGGCGATGGAGGCGCACAAGTTCGATCCGAATACCGGTGAGGACGAGATGGCGTTCGCCAACGCCTCGCTGGTGCCGACCGCCAGCGCCGACCGCGATCCGAAGAATCCGTCGACCTGGGGCAAGATCGGCCGCAACGAGGATTGTCCCTGCGGCTCCGGCAAGAAGTACAAGCACTGCCACGGGAAGTACGGTTAGACAGTAATTTCAACAAGTTAGCTAATTCTCGTGTCCAAAACCTGGATGGCTTTGTCTAACTCTTGAAAGCATATCGATCCTTGGTGGTGCTTGCCGACCTTCAGGGGCACCACGGATGGAAGGCGCTCGCTATCTTGAGGATGGCAAGCTCACAGTTTTTAGGCGCTCTGGCGTTTACTACGCCCGCATCCGCAGCAGCATCGGCAGGTACATTTGGCGGTCGCTGAAGACCGCTAACGAGCAGACCGCTGTCGACCTGGGCCGCAGGCTGCTGTTCCAATTAGAACAAAGAGCCGACAAGGCCTGCCGCCCGAAATCCAGATTATTCGCAGCTGTCATCGACGATTACATTGCCTACCGGGAACGGGATCACCGCCACGGTAAGACCTCAGAGGGGATGCTGAGGCAGATCATCCGTGTTTCGAAGTTCTGGCGGGAATACGCAGGGCATCTGGCCGTCGAGGCGATCGATGACCAGGTCATGCGTGAGTTCATCCCATGGCGGCGGGATTATTATGCCGATTTCAAGAAGCTGCCAAAGAACGCCAAGCGTCATCCCACCGACAGAACCATTCAATTCGACATGATGATTGGCAAAGCAATCGTCAGATGGGCACACGGGCAGGGGCTCCGTGGCAAACAGGCCTTGCCCACGGTCACCTACACTCCGAAGAAGAAACGTGTGCGACCAGCGTTCGAAGTCCAGGAGTTTCGCATACTGTGGCGAGTACTGTGTAAGCGAATCAAAACTGCAAGAGACGAGAGGATTGAGAAGAGCAGGGAGTTACTGCGCCATTACGTCCTTGTCGTCGCAAACTCTGGACTTCGGCCGGGAGAAGCAAACATCTAAACGTACGAGATGTCCATGCTTTCAAGGATGAAAAGGGCCGCAGTAACTACCGGCTCGTTGTGAGAGGAAAGACTGGTGAGCGGGACGTCATAATCCGGTTGGCCGCAGCAAAACGCCTAGACAAATTGTTGGCAAAACGGCGAGCGGAAAATCCAACGGGTCATCTGCTGGCCATGTCTGATGAGTCGAGAATTACGACGTTGATTGATCAGCTAGATGTCGCCCTGAAAGAAGCAGGTGTGCAACGGAATAGTTTCGGCGAGAAATATTCCATCTACAGCTTCCGCCATTTTTATGCGGTGCAAGCCTTGCGCAATGGCGTCGGGGTTTTCGAGGTGGCTCGCAACATGGGCACGTCGGTTCAGATTATTCAGGAATATTACGGGAAGCAGGCCACGGCGAGCGTGTTTGCGACCCGTTTGGGACTAGCATTGTGTTCCTGAAATGTTTCCATATCAGGCTTTGTTCTTATCGATGCTCTGGTACTGGCCTGTTTCGCCCCCTAGTGGCCTAGTTTGAAAACGGCAGTGGCCTAATTTGAAATGTGATGCCCGCCACAGCAAGCCGGATTGCCGTTAGGTATGCTTGCTTTAGATCAACGGCACACGACGCCAAACCGGAGCGAGACGATGGACAACCAGACCCCCGTTTTGAACGATGAGGACCTCGATGGCGTCGTCGGCGGCGCCGGCGCAAGCGTTAAGACGGATAAAAGGCCTAATACTCAGGGCGCAAGCTTTGGGGGAGCCCAAATGATTATGTCTGCCTCCAGCTGACAAACCCGCCTCGGTTGCCGGCCTCTTTCGGTACAGGCGGCGTTGGCCTGTTCCGATCCGGAGTGGGCTAATTTCGAATGTGATGGCCGTCACAGCAGGTCAGATCACCGCCGGGCATAGTCCGCTCACATCAACGGATCATAGTGCCATCACAACGGAGGCAGGACGATGAACAACCAGGCTTCAATCTTGACCGACGCTGATCTCGAACAAGTCGTCGGAGGGACGATTACGAACGTATCCAACGGGCCCAAAATTTTTACAACCAATCGTGCGCCGTCCGCCTCGGTTGGCGAAATGAAATCCCTTCAAGTCGGAACTCCCATTTTTAGAACTTAAACAAGCAGGCCGCCTCAGTTGGCAGCCTTTTTCACGTTAATTCAGTTTACCCGCGAGCGGATCGGCGAACGTCGCTCCCACGATCTCTATCTCGGCATTGTGCCACAGCAGTAAAGTCATATCGCCAGACACGGAGCGGGACGATGAACAACCAGAACTCAATCTTGACCGACATCGAACGCAACGGTCGCGAGCTTGGCGTCGATGAACTCGACCTCGTGTCGGGGGGTGGTGGGACTATCGAAGATGCGAGCAAGGGCATAAGCAAGAGTATGACCACCCATCGCCGTTCCCTGCGTGGGAAGCCCGATCTCCGAAAATCAGACTAGGCTGCCAGGGCAGAAGACGAACAGGCGCAGAAGGCAAGGCGATTTATCGAACGCTCACAAAAGCACCCCAAGCCGCAGCGAGAGCCGCAGCGACAGCAAGATAGATCGGGTTGTCGCAAAAAGACCGACCATATCGGCAAACGGTTACGCCTAGAGATCCGAGTTCATGATGACCGGCGGCGTAGAACAATCCCGCTAGGACAGCCAAGACAGCCGCAACAAGGAACACGAAGGCCCTCCCAAGCTCGACAGCCAGTCAAAGAATAGACTCGACCTACACTGGATTGTTCCGGTTGAGAGAGAAATCTTCAACGGGGAAGCGTCCCCAAAAGCTTTGCCCATTCGCTTGCAGACCCACACTCATAAGCGTGGATCTTTCACCATGACAACAAACACTGGTGAGAACCAGGAGAAGGATCCAATACTAAACCGGTGTGGGGGAATCCAATGCTGGGAGTCCGAGAATAAGCATCTCAATACCCAGTTCATAAGACGTTTGATGGTCAAGCGGCTCCAAGAACGTTGCCGCAATCTCGTTCAAGACGAAGCCACGAACAAAGCTTCTCATTATGCGAAACGCTTGCTGCGCCTGTTCTCCATGCACCCCTGCGCCTGCGAAAACCCGAAATACGGTTTTGGTGAGCTCAGCGACCGCCTGCTGCCACTCGGGCGAATCCGTAGTCGGCGTTCGGAAAGTTGCTGCAGAAAGTCCCGGTCGCTCCAAAGCGAACAGGCGCATTGAGCGAGCCATTTGTCGTAGAGCATCCAAACCGCTTCGGCCTTGAATATCGGTTTCAATCCGACGTCTTAAACCTTGGTAGCCTTTGACAGCTAGGATACGCCGCATCTCGGGAAGCGTCGAAACCCTATCGCTGAGTTGCACTTCAATCTCAGCGATAAGATCACTTGCTATGAGCTTGTCCCAGCTTGACGTATCCAGCGCTCTCACATCCTCTGTAAGTAGGTGCCTCTTGAAACCACTTGCGGTGTCCATCTCACGACCTCGACGAGATATCCAAAACACGATGAGTTCAGCGCCGATTGCGCTTGCAAAATCAATTTCAACCTAGCACGCCTCCAACTGACGAAGCGATTAAAGGGGCGTGCCGTAGTTCTACGGTGCGAAGATACAAACGTCCTCAAGCAACCGAACGTTAACTACGGCACCGCATATCATGCCCAGCTACGCAAATTTAAACTGATTGCGGTTGTTATCGTCAGACATCACTGAGGCACTGACAGATGGTACATCCTGCAACAGAACCGCAGACGTTTCTCCCTAAACCGCAAGTCGTTCCGGCGAAAACGTCTAGCCGGGCCAGAATGCGGCGCTCAACATATTTAGCGCAGGGAATTAGCTATCTGCTCGATGCCGCCATCCTGTTTCTCTATTACTTGGCCGGCACAACAGCTTCCGCCACGTGGTTCGTCTATTTGGCTTTTGGAATAATATGGACGGGAACTACGCTGTGTCTTTCGGAGCTTCATTTCAACGACCGCTTTAAAGACCACTATCTCACGGTTCCGCAGAGCGTCGGTAGCATTACGATACTACTGATCGCTGTGTACTTAGCGCCGGAAGTTGGGTTCTATTTCGTTTGCATAACATTTGTCGTGTTGGGTTTCGGTGCGCTTCGAATGAGTGCTTGGCAGACCGCATTTGTATGGACGTACTCGACGATTGGCCTGACGGTGTTGTTCTTAATTGCCGACAAACCCATTGCGATGCCGATGGCTACCTGGACCGAACGGGCGTTGGCACTCGTTTGCTTCGTAACTGCCACGGGACGCTGCGCATTTACTGGCTTGTACGGAAGTGCGTTGCGTGAGGTTCTCTACAAACGTGGCAACGAGTTGCGTGATGCACATGCTCGCATCGAAGAGCTTGCGCAAATCGACGAATTGACGGGCACATTGAACCGCCGCTACATCATGAAAGCGTTGAACGACGAAATGGCACGGGCGCAACGCAGTCAAAACCCCTGTTCGGTGGCCATCATCGACCTAGACTTTTTCAAGTCGATCAATGACAATTTTGGGCACCCAGTCGGGGACGAAGTTCTTCGAACCTTCGCAGTGGCGATCACTGCCAACATCAGGAGTATTGATAAGCTTGGCCGCTACGGTGGCGAAGAGTTCTTGTTGATTTTGCCGAGCACCCCAAAGGGTATTGCGCAGCATGCCGTCGATAGACTTCGAGCGATCATCGCTGATCTGGATTGGACCGCAATATCGAGCGGTATGACTTTGACATTGTCTGCCGGCGTGTGTCAGGTCCGCAAAAACGACTCCACGGACGATATACTTGCTCGCATCGATAAGGCTCTTTATCTAGCAAAGGACGCTGGCCGAAATTGCGTTATTGCGGCCTAGGTATTAACGAGTTCATCATCGTCGATGACGGCTGCGAATAATTCGACGGAAGGTCTTGATACGCTCTCTGTCTAATTGGAACGGTAGCGCCGGCCGAGCTGGATGGACGTGATAGCCCTTTTCGTCATCAATGTTTTGCAAAAAAGAGGCCGCTACCGCAGGTGCCCAATGACAAGGCAGCCCTGAGCAAAGTAAGCCGCTTGTTCAACCTTCAAGGAAGGTTATCGCTCCTGCTGCCGCCGATGCTATGCGGCTTGTTTAGGAAGTAGTCTCGGTTTCCCAAGGCCTTTTCGGCATACTGGTCTATCGAGACGATAATCGCCTGAACGTGCTGGTAGCACCAACCCTCACGGGTCCGCCCGGTGACGAACTTCGGCTAGCGCCTTGACCCATTGTGAATTGTCAGGAGCGTTGTGATCGTACCACTTGAGCTCAGCTACCATCGGCGCCCACCTAAGACCTTGCCTTTCATCGGTCCAGGCTGATCCTTCTTGAGCTGTTCTCGCTCGGAGCAAAGTTCATCGATCTTGTTGAGCATACGGTCCAAAAGCGCTTCCGCTGAAGCGGTAGGTATCCCGCTTTTTGCAGTTGCAGAATTTCTCCCCGTTGACGGTGGACTTGTATGCGCCTTCGCTCAATTTCCAATCGAACGTAATCAAGCCGCATCTCGCTCTCGCTCCACTAGCGCCTTTTCGATCTGCCGGACAATTGCCGTCGATGAGCGACCTTCTCTCTCCAAAAGTCGCAATCGGTTCCATAAACGGATGAGTTCACGTTCTTTCTGAGCCGTCATGTGTCCATCCATCCATCCCGCCCGATCATAGATCAAAACGTGAACAAATGACAAGCCACTAAGGCAAGTGGGACAAGCCTGGAAAAACTACAAAGGGCAGATTTATCGGTCAGCAGGCGGGTTACCGCCGCTGTCTGGGTCGCTCTATTGCTGATGGCGGTCCAGCGTTAATGAGGGCAGGGGAGTTGGTCGGCAACTCAACTTCTGTCCATCGTACTTCTCTGAGAGGTCCAACAGCCTTCGTTTGGCGAACGGATCGGCGTAGCTGGCTATGTTGCGCAGCCAAGCGGCTTGTTCCTTGTAAAAATCTTCGTTCATGAATTAACCCACGACAGCGCGTTGCGCCCTTACTTCACCGCGCCGAAACGGCTCTCGAACGAACTCGCCGGCATGATCGGCTGCGAACCGGCGACCTGGGCGTCCTTTCGCGGCGGGTGCCGGCGGCGCGCTGTCAGTGACCGATGGCTTCAGCGGCGGGCGGCTGCTGGCCGCGGCCTGTTTCGTATCGTGCTTAGGCGCGGCGGCGGTCTTCGGCACCGAGGCTTCCGGGCGCGGCGGCGGCTCTTGCCGCTTGGCCTCGATCACCTTCGGCTTGGCCGGAACGGGCTGCGCGCTCGCGGTGGTATCGCGAGCCGCCGAGCCCGACCTTGCGGGCGAGGCTGGAGAACCAACCGTCGGATTGCGCGGGCTGCGACGCGGACGCTACCCGGGTAGCCGGAGCGGGGGCCGCCGGCGCCGGTGCCATCGAGGCCATCAACGGCTGGTCGGGGGATGTCACCGGCCCGCGTGGCGGATTGACGTGGGAGGGAATGGTGCCGGGCGCGCGGGTCAGGGCCGCGAGCGACAGGCTCTGACCCTCGCCGCCCTCCGACATGCCGGTATTGCCATCGGGCAGCTTGGCGGCGAACACCCGGTGCATGCCACCATCGATGCCGGGGTTGGCGCGGGCGACCGGCGTTCCCTTGGAGATCAGCTTGGCGGTCTCGGCCGCATCTTCCTGCTGCTTCTCGCGCACGGCGTCGGCGACTTCTTCAGGAATGACATAGGCCGGGCATTTGGCCGATGCGTCGAACACCGGCTCGCGCTTGGCATCCGGCGCCTTCTGGGCATCGAACACGTATTTCTTCTCGCAGAAATCGACCTTCGGCTCCTGCCGCGTCACCTCGAAATGATCCCAGCCTTGCTTGATCATTTTCCAGAACGGCATGTTCGGATTGTTGCGATGCTTCGCCATGTTCACCGGCGTCATCTTGAACGGATAGGCCTGCACCTGGAAGGCGCGCTGGCCGCCGAAGAAGGATTCCCGACCCAGCGAATAGATTTCCGCGATCTGTTCGTCGGTCATGGCGTAGCAGCCGCGCGACGAGCAATCGCCATGCACCATCAGCTGCGAGCCGGTGCGCCCCAGCGCTTTGTCGAAGGCGTTGGGGTAGCCGATGTTGAATGCGAGATAAAACTGCGACTGCGGATTCATCTGCCCCGGGGTGATCGAATAGAAGCCTTCGGGGGCCTGGCGGTCGCCTTCGCGGACCTTGGGTCCGAGATCTCCCGACCAGCGGCAGATCGGATAGGTTTTCAACAGCGCGAAGCGGCCGGAGCGATCCTGCTTCCAGACTTCGAGTTCGGCTTCCTGCTTGAACAGCCGGACCAGCATCGGCGATTGCAGGTCCATGTCCTTCGCCGTCATGTCGGCGAGGAGCTTCGGCGGCACCGGCTGGTTGGCCTTGGCGTTGTTGGCGAGGGAGATTTCGTCGCTGTTGCAGCCGGCCAGCAGCACACCGGCCGCGAGCGCGGCCGAGGTGATGAGCGCGCGAACCAGCGAGCGATAAATCAAGGCAAAGCTCCACACCCCAAGGACAGTTTAAAGGGCAATTTAACGGGCAATTTTCGCACCCCAATTATAGCGTTCATGCCCTGAAGCCATTGATTAAAATACTACCCTTTGGGCCCTTTTGTCGCAAGCCGAGCAGGGCGTTGCGGCAGGTTCCAACCTAGGCATGGTCAATAGACGTTAAATATCGGTGTCTGGGCCTAATTGCGGCCAAAATCGCTGATTTTTGAAAAAGCGGCGGGAATGAGCGCCGGGTGGTTAACTTGCCGCAAACAGCGCCGATCAGGTCAGTTTCCTGCCGATATCGAGGAATTTCTGCCGCCGCTGGCGGCGGATCATGTCGGCGTCGAGATTGCGCAGATCGTTCAGGGCCTGCGCGATGGCGTCGCCGGTGGCCGCGATCATGGCCTGGGGGTCGCGATGGGCGCCGCCGGCGGGCTCCTTCAGGATCGAATCGATCACGCCGAATCGCAGCATGTCCTGCGCCGTGATCTTCATGCTGGTGGCGGCTTCCTGGGCCTTGGTGCCGTCGCGCCACAGGATCGAGGACGCCGCCTCCGGCGAGATCACGCTGTAGATGGCGTGTTCGAACATCAGGACGCGATTCGCGGTCGTGATGGCGATGGCGCCGCCCGACATGCCTTCGCCGGTGATGATGGCGATGTTGGGCACCCCGAGCGACAGGCAGGCATCGGTGGAGCGCGCGATCGCTTCGGCCTGTCCGCGTTCTTCGGCGCCGATGCCGGGATAGGCGCCGGCGGAATCCACGATCGACAGCACGGGAATGCCGAAGCGGTCGGCCATCTCCATCAGCCTGACCGCCTTGCGATAGCCTTCGGGGCGCGCCATGCCGAAATTATGCTTGATGCGGGATTCGGTGGTGGCGCCCTTTTCCTGGCCGATCACGCAAATGCTCTCGCCGCGGAAGCGGCCGAAGCCGCCCACCAGCGCCTCGTCCTCGCCGAACTTGCGGTCGCCCGCGAGCGGCGTGAATTCCGCGATCAGCGCGGTGATGAAGTCGGTGAAATGCGGGCGCTGATGGTGCCGCGCCACCAGCGTCTTCTGCCACGGCGTCAGCGTGGCGTAGAGGTCCACCAGCGCCTGCGCGGCCTTCTCCTCGATCCGCGAAATCTCTTCGCCGATGTCGCTGCCGGTGGCTGCCAGCGCGCGCAATTCATCGACCTTGGCGTCGAGCTCGGCGACGGGCTTTTCGAAGTCGAGATAGCTGCTGCGCATGTGATCCGGCATCAAAACAATATAAGGACGAACGCGCCAGAGCGCGAAGCGGTATCCGTTCGCGTGAAGAAAGCACGCATCTTCAATTGTTTAGCGCGCATTCCTGTTCAACATGGGCACCGTTTGCGTTAAGCGGCGCAAGCCGGTCGCGGGCGGGAGAGGGCTGTTTCGGTCGCGAAGCCGTCGAAGTCAAGGCGGGGGTCGTTCGATCTTACCCGGGAGGGGGCCATATGCGACGGGGTCGGGTGGCCTCTGAAGCCTCGAGTGGAGATGTCCAGGGGAGGGTACGGCTGAGTCGACAGCTCCTACTTCTCGCCCAGCGGATGCAGGTCGCGCACCAGGCTCTTGAGCCGCTCCTCGACCACATGGGTGTAGATCTGCGTGGTCGAGATATCGGTATGGCCGAGCAGCGTCTGCACGATGCGCAAGTCGGCGCCGTTGTGCAGCAGATGGCTCGCGAACGCGTGGCGCAGCACATGCGGAGACACCAGCCGCGGCGCCAGCCCGGCGGACGCCGCGAGTTCCTTGAGGTCGCGCGCAAAATGCTGCCGCGTCAAATGCCCGCTCTCGCCGAACGAGGGAAACAGCCATTTCGAGCTGGCGGCGTTTTTCTTCTTCTCCGGCTTCAGCGCCTCCATCGCCGCGAGGTAATCGGCCATCGCCTGCCGCGACGGCTCGTTCAGCGGCACCAGCCGTTCCTTGTCGCCCTTGCCGCGCACCACGATCATGCGGGCGTCGCGGCGCGACGCCGACAGCGGCAGCGCCACCAGTTCCGATACCCGCAAGCCGGTGGCGTAGAGCACCTCGAGCAGGCAATACAGGCGCATCGCGCGAAGCCGCTGCGGCGCAGAGGCTTCCGGCGCTTGCGTGAGTTCCTTGGCGCGGGTCAGCATCCGGTCGACGTCGGAAATCGACAGCACCTTCGGCAGGCCGCGGCCGCGCTTCGGGCCGGACAGGATCGCCGCCGGATCGTCGCTGCGAATCCGCTCGCTCAGCAGGAATCGAAACAGATGCCGCATCGCCGACAGCCGGCGCGCCACGCTGGAAGACTTGAAGCCGCGCGCATCGAGATCGGCGAGGTAGTCCCGCAACGCCTGCGTTTCCGCGCCGGCAAAGCCTTGGCCGCCGCGCGCCAGAAATTCCTGGAAATCGGTGAGGTCGCGGCGATAGGCGTCGAGCGTGTTGGGGCCGGCGCCCTGTTCGGCCGCGAGCATGTCGAGGAACAGGTTGATCAGTTTGGCATCTGAGGTTTTGGAACGCATCCGTCCGACCCTAGCGCCTATTTCTTGAGGAACCTGTCGGCGGGAATGGTGACGGTCATTTCCCGCGGTTTCGGGTTAACGAAATTCGCCAGCGCGAAAATCACGCCATAGACGATGCCGCCGATCACGGCGACGACCGTCAGGAAGCGGAACAGGCTGGGCATCAGGGAGCCTCAGGCGGCGAATTAACCATTGAAATCATCGGGGGCCCGACTACCAACATGTTCGCCCCTCCGTTGCAAGACTCTCTGGCAAGGGGATCGGCGGGGGTAGTATAGGTGGCGCGGAACGCCGCCATTCCTGCGGCAATTGAGCAATTCGATGCCTGAGACAGCCATACCGGCCGGCGCCAGCGCATCCCAGGAGGCCGAGATCGCCGCGGCGCTGGGAACGCGTTCGATCGTGCTGGTGGGCATGATGGGCGCCGGCAAGTCCACCATCGGGCGGCGGCTGTCGGCGCGGCTGCAGCTGCCGTTTCTCGATGCGGACACCGAGATCGAACTGGCGCATGCCGGCATGACGATCCCGGAAATCTTCGCCGCCCATGGCGAGCCGTATTTCAGGGATGGCGAGGCCCGGGTGATCGCGCGGCTGCTCGGCGCCGGACCTTGCGTGCTCGCCACCGGCGGCGGCGCGTTCATGCGCGAGGAGACCCGCAACCGCATCCGCGACATGGCGGTCTCGATCTGGCTCAAGGCCGATGCCGATATCATCATGAAGCGCGTCAAGCGCCGCGCCGACCGTCCGCTGCTGCAGACCGCCGACCCCGCCGCGACCGTCGCGCGTCTGATCAGCGAGCGCGAGCCGGTCTACCAGCACGCCGACCTGACGATCTGGTCGCGCGACGTTCCGCACGAGAAGATCGTCGACGAGTGCATCGATGCCTTGCACGCGAGGCTTGTGCGGCAGCCGCGGCGGAAACACCGGACCGAATGGACACACCCCGATGACCGCTGCCGCTGAAACGTTCCGATGCCGTCACCGTCGAGGTCGCGCTCGGCGAGCGCGCGCTATGACATCGTCATCGGCCGCGATGTGCTGGGCTCGCTGGGCGGCCGGATCGCCGCGTTGCGGCCCGGCGCGCGCACCGCCATCGTCACCGACCGCACCGTCGCCAAACATTGGCTCGAGAAGACCGAGGCCTCGCTGGCGGAGGCCGGCATTGCCTCGTCGCGAATCATCGTCGGGGAAGGCGAGGGTTCGAAAACCTATGCCGGCCTCGAACAGGTCTCCGAAGCGCTGGTCAAAGCCAAGATCGAGCGCAACGATCTGGTGATCGCGCTCGGCGGCGGCGTGGTCGGCGATCTCGCGGGCTTTGCGGCCGCGATCCTGCGCCGTGGCGTCGATTTCGTGCAGGTGCCGACCTCGCTGCTGGCGCAGGTCGACTCCTCGGTCGGCGGCAAGACCGGCATCAATTCGCCGCAGGGAAAAAACCTGCTCGGCGCGTTTCACCAGCCGGTGCTGGTGGTGGCCGACACCGCCGTGCTCGACACGCTGTCGCCGCGCCAGTTCCGCGCCGGCTATGCCGAAGTCGCCAAATACGGCGTGCTCGGCGACGAAGCGTTTTTCACCTGGCTCGAGGCCAACCACGCCGACATCGTTGCCGGCGGCGCGGCGCGCGAACACGCCATCGCCACCTCGTGCCGCGCCAAGGCCGCGATCGTGGCGCGCGACGAGCGCGAGACCGGCGAGCGCGCGCTGCTCAATCTCGGCCACACGTTTGGCCATGCGCTGGAGGCCGCGACCGGCTTTTCCGACCGGCTGTTCCACGGCGAAGGCGTTGCCGTCGGCATGGTGCTGGCGGCGGAATTTTCCGCGCAGCTCGGGATGATCGGCCGAATCCGACGCGGCGCGGGTCAAACGTCACCTTGCCGAGGTGGGTTTGCCGACCCATTTGCAGGACATCGCCGGATTTGCCCAGGAAGGGCTCGCCGATGCCGACGCGCTGATGGCGCTTGATGGCGCAGGACAAGAAGGTCAAGCGCGGCCGGCTCACCTTCATCCTGCTGGAAGCGGTCGGCCGCGCGGTGATCGCGCCCGACGTCGAACCGTCGCTGGTTCGCGATTTTCTAAGCGCCAAACTGGCGCAGCAAGACCTGAAGCAAGAACCGATCGTGACATCATGGAACACTGGCTTGCACTTCTCCATCGTCCTCGCCTGCCTCTTCGTCTCCGCCTTCTTCTCGGCGAGCGAGACCGCGCTGACCGGCGCGTCGCGCGCCAGCATGCTGCGGCTGTCGAAGCAGGGCAATCGCGAAGCCGGCGTCGTCTCCAGCCTGTTCGCGATGCGCGAGCGGATGATCGGCGCGCTGCTGCTCGGCAACAACATCGCCAATATCGGCGCCTCGGCGCTGGCGACCGGCATCTTCACCGCCTGGTTCGGCGAAGTCGGCGTGCTCTACGCCACCGGCGTGATGACGGTCATGGTCGTGATCTTCGCCGAGGTGCTGCCGAAAACCATCGCCATCAATGCGCCGGACCGGGTGTCGCTGCTGGTGGCGCGCCCGATGAAGCTGATGGTCTATGTTCTCGGGCCGATGCTCACCATCATCGAGGCGATCGTCCGGGTGCTGATGAATGTGCTGGGCATCAAGATCGGGCACAACCAGCCGATCCTGTCGCCGACCGAACGCCTGCGCGGCGCGGTCGATCTGCTGCATCACGAAGGCAAGGTCGAGAAGCAGGACCGCGACATGTTCGGCGGGCTGTTGGACCTGCACGAATTGCAGGTCTCCGACGTGATGGTTCATCGCACCGAAATGGTGATGATCAACGCCGACCTGCCGCCCGAGGAACTGGTGCGCGAGGTGCTGGCCACCGAATACACCCGGATTCCGCTGTGGCGCGACAAGCCGGAAAACATCATCGGCGTGCTGCACGCCAAGGATCTGTTGCGCGCGATCCGCGCTGCCGAAGGCGACACCGCCAAGATCGACGTCTCGACCATCGCGCTGCCGCCCTGGTTCGTGCCGGAGATGCGCCCGGTGTCCGAACAGCTCAAGGCGTTCCGCCGCCGCAAGACCCACTTCGCGCTGGTGGTCGACGAATACGGCGAAGTCGAAGGCATGGTGACGCTGGAAGACATTCTGGAAGAGATCGTCGGCGATATCTCCGACGAGCATGACGTGGTGGTGGCCGGCGTTCGCGCCCAGCCCGACGGCTCGGTGGTGGTCGACGGCTCGGTGCCGATCCGCGATCTCAACCGCGCGATGGACTGGCATCTGCCCGACGAGGAGGCGACCACCGTCGCCGGCCTCGTGATCCACGAGGCGCGCTCGATCCCGGAGCGCGGCCAGAGCTTTACCTTCCACGGCTTCCGTTTCCGCGTGCTGCGCCGCGAGCGCAACCGCATCACCGCGCTGCGCATCGTCGCGGTGCCGCGCGAGGCCGAGGTCGAGGAGAAAAAGCCGAAGCGGGCGGGGACGTCGTTCTGACGCGTCTCGGGCCTGACCTGTTTGGAAACGGCCGAGCTATTTCTTCAGCGTGCTGGCGATGCATTTATCGGAAACTTCATCGGCCTTCTTGGCGGTCGCCGGTGTCAGGGAGACCTTGTTGGCTTCGAGATCTTCCGCTTGCATGAAGTCCGCGAAGGCCTTGGCGTAACAGCCGCAGTAGGTCTGCACTTGACCGACCGTCATCGCCTTGTTGGCGGCGAGCTTGACCTGGGCTTCAAGGCAGGAATTGTTGGTCCCGGTGAAGAAGTTGTTTTTTTCTGCCGGCGACAGCGGCGTCGCCTGGGCGGTGGTGCCGCAAGCCAGAACGAACATTAAAGTCAGCATGAAGCGCATCAAATATCCCCCAATGAAATGCAGTGATTGACCCAGAATGAAACCCGGAAATGCCATATCCTAACGCAGATAATTGACGGCAGCCATGAGCAACTGCTCGGCCGGTTGCACCGAAGTGTCCAGAGTCAGCCGCTGGTCGGTCCACGGCTGGTATTCGGCGCGCCGCTGCAACACGCGCGCCCAGCTGACCTCGGGCATGCCGTCGATGCTGCGGATCCGGGCTTCGATCCGCCTGCGATGAACCGCTTCATCCGCGCAGACGCATTCGATGATCTTCAAATCGGCCCGATATTTCGCGGCGAGGCCTCGCCAGGCGGCGCGCGGCGCCTCGACCGGGTTGACCGCGTCGACGATGACGGAATGCCCCAGCCGCAGATGTTCGTCCGCCAGCGCGATCGCCACGCCATAGGCCGCGATGCCGGTTTCAGCCCTGGCGAGGCCGCCGCGCCACATCGCCGCCTCGATCGGATCGACCGAAAACAGCGGTATCGACAGACTGCGGGAAAGGCCTTCCGCCACCGTGCTCTTGCCGGAACCGGGAAGGCCGGCAAATACAATGAGCTGTTGCGATGCCATCGGGGCCCCGCTCATATGCCGTTCGGCGGAGGTCTATCCCGTGGCCGCCGCGGCTTCCCTCGGGCGCCTGCGCCTTGATCGCCAGCGCGTGGACGGAGCCCGCGAGTTCCGCTGCCAGCGTGGCATTTATCATGCGGTGGCGCTCGATCCGGCTCTTCCCTTCGAAGGCCGGCGACACAATATAGACCCTGAAATGCGTCTCGCCGCCCGGCCTGTGGCCGGCGTGGCCCTCATGCAGATGTGATTCGTCCGTGACGTCGAGGCTTTCCGGGGCGAAAGCTTCGCGCAACTTGTTTGTGATAGTGTCCTTGGCGCTCATGGCGGCGGCAATACGTCCGTGACCGCGTTTCGTCAATGGCGCATCGAAGGTGAGATATTCGCAATGTCAAGACTTGAAGCCTTTCGCATTGCGTTGTCATAGTCAGCCATGCCGATTGATTCATCCAAATTCTTCGACTCCATTCGCATCAAGCCCAACAAGCTGAGCGCGAAGCAGCAGGCGGCTGCGCGCGAAGCCTCCGCCATGTGCGAATGGCCGGACTGCAAGAACAAGGGCCCGCATCGCGCGCCCAAGGGCCGGGCCAACGACAAGGAATACTGGCACTTCTGTCTCAACCACGTCCGCGAATACAACCAGTCCTACAATTTCTTCTCCGGCATGAATGCCGACGCGGTCGCGCGTTACCAGAAGGATGCGCTGACCGGCCACCGCCCGACCTGGAAGATGGGCGCCAATACCAGCGCCAAGAAGGGCAAGGGCAGCCCCGAGGCCGATCTGGAAGCCGCCTCCGATCCGTTCAGCATGTTCAGCGAGCTCAACGGCCGCGGCCGCTGGCGGCCGGGTCCGGGCGGGGCAGCCGGTGAGACCAAGGTCGAAACCCGGAAAATCTTCAACGCCGAGCGCAAGGCGCTGCAGGTGATGGGGCTCGGCGCCGATGCGACGCTGGAAACCGTCAAGGCGAAATACAAGGCGCTGGTGAAGCAGCACCATCCCGACGCCAATGGCGGCGACCGCTCCACCGAGGATCGCCTGATCGAGATCATCAAGGCGTATAATTATCTCAAGACCGTGGTGCGCGGCGCGACTTAACCCTCATCCTGAGGAGCCCGCCCGAGCGGGCGTCTCGAAGGATGGCCGCACATGTAGCTTCATGGTTCGAGACGCGCGAAGACGCGCTCCTCACCATGAGGGCTAATCCTCTCACCCCGGCATCGCTCCGATATAGGCCGAACTCGGCCGGATCAGCCGGCCGGTCCGCTGCTGCTCGCGGGCATGCGCGGTCCATCCCGCCGATCGGGCCACCGCGAAAACCGGCGTAAAGGCCTGGCGCGGGATTTTCAGCGCGTCGAGCAGGATCGCGGTGAAGAACTCCACATTGGTATCGAGCGGCCGGTCCGGGTTTTTCGCCCGCAATGCCGCGCGGATATAGGCCTCCACCTCGCCGGCGAACGGCAAATCCTGGCCGCCGCCTGAAAGCCGCCCGATCGCGGCTTTCAGCACATCGGCGCGCGGATCGCGGACCCGATAGACGCGGTGGCCAAAGCCCATCAGCCGCTCGCCGCGCGCCAGCGCGCTGTCGACCCACGGTTTGATGCGCTCGCTTGAGCCGATGGCGTCGAGCATCTCCAGCACCGGCTCCGGCGCGCCACCGTGCAGCGGTCCGGTCAGTGCGCAATATCCCGCCGTCACCGCCGCGAACAGGTCGGCCTGGGTCGAGGCCACGACGCGCGTTGTAAACGTCGATGCATTCATGCCGTGATCGCACACCGTGACGAAATAGGCGTCGAGCGCGGCCACCTCGCGCGCGTCAGGTTTGCGGCCCAGCATCATCGACAGCGTATCGGCGGCATGACTGAGGCTCGGGTCGGGCGCGACCGGGTCGTTGCCTTTGCTACGTTGCACCAGCGCGCCTGATATCACCGGCAACGCGCCGACGATCGTGGCCTCGTGCGGCAATCCGTTTTCCGCGCGCAAGCCGGCGATGGCAGCCCGGACGCCATCGACGATCGACAGGCCGCGGGTGATTCCCAAAAGATCCGGCAGCCGGGCAAAGGCGCGCTCGCGCGCCGCCCCCAGCGCGGCGCGCACGTTGGCCTCGGTGGTCGGCTGGCCGGTGCCGCCGCTCCACAAGCGGGCGGTCACCCCCTCGAAGCCGGTCTTGCGCGCGAGGTCATCGACGCGTTCGCCGGCGATGATCAGTTCGCCGCGCTCGCCATCGACGTGGCTGAGCACGGTTTCGGCGGCGGGAACGCCGTCCAGCCCGATCGGGCTCTTGGAAAGCTGCAGGTTCATGTTCGATCTCCTTTGAGACCCTCAAAGTCGACCCTCTCGACAGATTGATCAATCTTGATTATGTAAATCAATATGAAAAAATCCGTCGGCTCTTTATCTCTCCGCCCGCGAGGCCTCGGCCGAGCTCGCGATCTCGCCGGCCACGCTCTACGCCTATGTCAGCCGCGGCCTGATCCGCTCGGAGCCTTCGGCGGATTCGCGCAGCCATCGCTACCGGGCCGAGGACATCCGCGGCCTCAAGGAGCGCCGGACGCCCTCGCCGGAGCCGCGCGGCCTGCAGGAATTTCGACGCCGATTTGCCGGTGATGGATTCGGCGATCGCGACCATCACCGAGGATGGCCCGATCTACCGCGGCGTGAACTGCATCGACCTTGCGGAAGCCGACACGCTCGAACATGCCGCGACGCTGCTGTGGGACGTCACCGGCGTCGATCCGTTTGCTTCAGATAATTGTCCGCATGTATCGGACGAAATGCGCGGCGTCGCCGAGGCCGCGCGCCATGCCGCGCCGATCGATCGCACCGTTGCCGTGCTGGCCCTGGCCGCCAGCGGCGACCCGCGGGCGTTTACCCGCGCCGCCGATGGGCGCGCCATGGTTGGCGGCCGCATCCTGCGGCTGGTGATCGCGACCATGCTCAATCGCAGCACCTCGCCCAAGCCGCTGCATCTGCAAATCGCCAAAGCCTGGGCGCCGGATCACAAGCACGCCGCCGATTTGATCCGCCGCGCGCTGGTGCTGCTGGCGGAACACGAACTGAACGCCTCGTCCTTTACCGTGCGGTGCGCGGCATCGACCGGCTTGAATCTCTATGACGCCGTCATTGCCGGCCTTGTGGCGTTGAAAGGCCCCAAACACGGCGGCGCGGGCGTGCTGGCGGCGCAGCTCCTCAAGACGCTGGTCGATGGCGACGTCGCCCCCATCATCCGGGAGCGCGTGGCGCTGGGCGAGCGTTTCGCGGGCTTCGGTCATGGCGTCTACAAGCTCGGCGATCCCCGCGCGCACGCTCTTGCTGCAAGCGCTGGCGCGCGCCGGCGCCGCGGAAAGATTGACCAAGGAAGTTCCGGAGCGGATCGCGGAGGCGACCGGCGAATTCGTCAACATCGACTATGCGCTGGCGGTGCTGGTGCACACGCTGGGTCTGGCGCCCGGCAACGAACTGGTGCTGTTTGCGATGGCGCGCACCGTCGGCTGGATCGCGCATGCCAGCGAACAGTTGCGGCATGGCGGGCTGATCCGCCCCCGCGCACGCTATGTCGGTCCGGCGCCGGGACGCAGTCCCGGTTTCACCAGGGAGTGACAGGTATCATTCGATCACCTGATCGGCGCGTCCCAGCAGTGAGAGCGGCACTGTGATGCCGAGCACTTTTGCGGTTTTCAGGTTGATGACCATTTCGACTTTCGTGACCTGGACGACGGGGAGTTCGGCGGGCTTCTCGCCTTTGAGAATCCGCCCGACATAGGCTCCCGCCTGACCGTGGGACTCGGTCACGCTGCCGCCATAGCTCATCAATCCGCCGGCCGTTGCAAACTCGCGCGACTGATGCACCGCGGGGACGCCATGAAGGCGCGTGAGCGCGGCAAGTCGTTCGCTGCGGTTTGCGAAGAATGTTTCATTCGCGATCACAAGCCCGCCGGTGTGCGATTTCACGAGGGCCGCAAAGACGCTCTCGAGTTCCCCCTCCGTGCTGGCGTGCAACACGTGAAGGTCACAGCCAAGGGTACTGGCGGCCGCCTTCAAGTCGGCTGTCGTCGCTTCGGCATTCCTCGGGATTGGCCGGATTGACCAGCAGTGCAAATGCCCCGGCGCGCGGCACGAGTTCGCGCAACAGTTCCAGTCGCTTCGCCCCAACCGCCGCATTGAGCGAGGTAACGCCGGTGATGTTGCCTCCCGGCCGCCTGCAGGCTGGCGACCAGTCCGGCGCCAATCGGATCGGCGCCGGTTTCGAAAACGATCGGAATTGTCGCGGTGGCCGCCTTGGCGGCAAGCGCTGCCGCCAGGCTCCCCGGTGAAGCGATGTACGTCGACCCCGCGGCGGACCAAATCGGCGGCAAGGGCGGGCAATCGATCATTGTTGCCCTCTGCCCAGCGATACTCGATCGCCACGTTGCGGCCCTCGACGAAGCCTGATGTCGCAAGACCGCTGTGGAACGCACTCAATCGGCTGGCGAAAAGGTGCGGGGATTCCGCGCCGAGATAGCCAACAAGCGGCGCTGCCGGCTGCGCGCGCGCCGGGAATGGCAATGCCGCTGCGCGCCAAGCAACGCAATGAACTCGCGGCGCTTCATCCCGAGGAGCCCCCATTACCCGGATGGCCGAATGCAAAGCTAGCATACTCGCATCAACGGCCGCAGGCCGCTCGGCCCGAATCCCTGATCGATCGCGCTTACACGGCGGTTGGCCATGCGGCGGTGACGCCACCACCAGGTGGCGAGCGCGATCAGCCGCGCCGACGATCACCGCCAGCATCCAGTAATGCTTGCCGCCGGCTGATGCGGCAGCCCGCCATATTGTGCAGCGCCGACACCGCCAGCACGCCCGGCAGCACATGCGCCGGCGCCCACAGCAGGATCGCCGGGATGTTGACGGCATAAAATCGCAGCGGCGGCATGCCCAGCGCGCCGGCCGTGATCGGCACGAAGGCGCGGATCGGCGGCACGAAGCGCGCGAAGAATACCGCCAGCGTGCCCCAGCGATGAAAGAACGCCTCGCTCTGCGCGACCACGCGCGGATAATTCGCCATCGGCCAGGCGCTCGAGGATTTCGCGCTGGGGGCGATGCCCGATCCAGAACGCCGTTCCGTCGCCGAGCACCGCGCCGGCGACCGCGGCCGCCAGCACCGGCTCAAGCCGCAATTCGCCGCCGGGCACCAGCGCGCTCAGCGCCAGGATGATGGTCGAGCCCGGAATCACCGAGCCCACCACCGGCACGGCCTCCAGCAAGGCGGCGAGAAACAGCGTGAGATAGGCCAGCCACGCATGGGCCGAGACGAACGCAATCAATGGATCGATGAATGAAGTCACGAAATTCCTGTGCTGGCGCCGTGGCGGCGTGGTCCAGACCTAACATACTCGGACGGCGGTGGAAAGTGCCGAATGCGCCGGTCATTGCCGCTGCCCGATTGCGCCGCCGAAAGTGCGGCGTGATTCGCAGGGCAGCCTTCCAAAAACCGAGGCCAGTGCCTATCTTGATGATAACGCAACGGAACTTTGATTGAGCCGCGGGCTTCTGCCGGCCGTTGCTCTCTGCTAGGTTCCGGCCAGTACCCCATCCGCAGCCATTCAGCAAATCTGGTTTCGGGAGCGCCCGGGACCTCGGAGGATTGATGACGACCGCCGCCATGACCAAAGCGCAAGAAGCCCGCCGGTTTGCCCGACATGAAGGTGTCGGTCCGGCAGGTGTTCGGCATCGACAGCGATCTCGAGGTGCCGGCCTATTCCGAAGTCGATCCGCATGTGCCGGATATCGATTCGGATTACCGCTTCGATCGCGCCACCACGCTTGCCATCCTCGCCGGCTTTGCCAAGAACCGCCGCGTCATGGTCACCGGCTATCACGGCACCGGCAAGTCGACCCATATCGAGCAGGTCGCGGCGCGGCTGAACTGGCCCTGCGTGCGCGTCAATCTCGACAGCCACATCAGCCGTATCGATCTGGTCGGCAAGGATTCCATCGTGGTGCGCGACGGCAAGCAGGTCACCGAATTCCGCGACGGCATTCTGCCCTGGGCCCTGCAGCACAATATCGCGCTGGTGTTCGACGAATACGACGCCGGCCGTCCCGACGTGATGTTCGTGATCCAGCGCGTGCTGGAAGTCTCCGGCCGCCTGACGCTGCTCGACCAGAACAAGGTGATCAAGCCGCATCCGGCGTTCCGGCTGTTCTCGACCGCCAACACGGTCGGCCTCGGCGACACTTCCGGCCTCTATCACGGCACCCAGCAGATCAACCAGGGCCAGATGGACCGCTGGTCGATCGTCACCACGCTGAACTATCTGGCGCATGACGAGGAAGTCGAGATCGTGCTGGCCAAGGCGCATCACTATCGCACCACGGAAGGCCGCGACATCGTCAACAAGATGGTGCGGCTCGCCGATCTCACCCGCAACGCCTTCGCCAATGGCGATCTGTCGACGGTGATGAGCCCGCGCACGGTGATCACCTGGGCGGAGAACGCCGAGATCTTCTCCGACATCGGCTTTGCGTTCCGCGTCACCTTCCTCAACAAGTGCGACGAACTGGAGCGGCCGCTGGTCGCCGAATTCTACCAGCGCTGCTTCAATGCCGAGCTGGCGGAATCCTCGGTGAACGTGGCGATGAGCTGATGTCGTCCCGGCGAAGGCCGGACCCATACGCCGCGACTTTCAGTGAGCGATGGTGCTGAGATCGGAGATAACGACCGCTGTGGTTATGGGTCCCTGCCTTCGCCGGGACGACGGCGAGATGAGACTGCAATGACGACGTCGAACACCAAATTCCGCACCGGATCCAAGGAAGCGCCGACCGAGCCGTTCAAGCGCGCGGTGACGTCCTGCCTGCGCGCGATCGCGAAAGCGCCGGAGCTGGAAGTGACGTTCGCCGCCGAGCGTCCCGGCCTTGCGCC
This sequence comes from uncultured Alphaproteobacteria bacterium, assembly GCA_963742695.1. Taxonomy (GTDB): domain Bacteria; phylum Pseudomonadota; class Alphaproteobacteria; order Rhizobiales; family Xanthobacteraceae; genus Bradyrhizobium. The sequence continues at coordinate 3,972 of CAVUNF010000024.1, read as the reverse complement.
CGGCAAGGCGCGGCTGCCGGAGCCGGCGCGCAAGATGACCAAGCGCGACGCCGCCATCGTGCGCGGCCACGCCGATTCGATCGCGCTGAAGCTCGCCTGCCACGATCCGAAAGTGCATCGCAAGCTGATGCCGGGAAATCCGCAGGCGCGCGGCGTGTTCGAAGCGGTCGAGCAGGCCCGCGTCGAGGCGCTCGGCTCGCGGCGGATGGCGGGCGTTGCGAAAAACCTCACCGCGATGCTCGACGATCATTTCCATCGCGGCAAGTTCGACGAGATCACCGACCGCGCCGACGCGCCGCTGTCGGATGCGCTGGCGATGCTGGTGCGCGAACGCCTGACCGGCCTCGCGCCGCCGGCCGCCGCCCGCAAGATGGTCGACCTCTGGCGCCCGGTGCTGGAAGACAAGATCGGCGCGCGGCTCGACCGGCTCGATCGCCTCGCCGAGGATCAGGCCAAATTCGGCGACGCGGTGCATGATCTGTTGATCGGCGCTCGAACTCGGCGACGACCGCAACGCCGATGCCGACGACGACGACAACCAGGACGAGAACCGCGACGGCGAGAACGACCAGTCCGGCGCCGAAGGCTCGCCCGACAGCGACGCCGCGCAGGAGATGAGCGCCGACCAGGCCCAGGCCACCTCCGACGAGATGTCGGAGAGCGCGATGGAAAGCGCGCAGGCCTCGACCTCCGATACCTTCGACGACGGCGAACTCGGCGACGACGAGACGCCGGGCGAAGCGACGCGGCCGAATTCGCGCGGCGCCAACGAGCCGCGCGGCCCGGAATATCACGCCTTCGCGCCGAAATTCGACGAGGTGATCGCGGCCGAAGACCTCTGCGACCATGACGAACTGGAACGGCTGCGCAGCTATCTCGACAAGCAGCTCGCGCATCTGCAGGGCATCGTGGCGCGGCTGGCCAACCGGCTGCAGCGCCGCCTGATGGCGCAGCAGAACCGCGCCTGGGAGTTCGACCTCGAGGAAGGCATGCTCGATCCGGCGCGGCTGTCGCGCGTGGTGACCGATCCCTATCATCCGCTGTCGTTCATGCACGAAAAGGAAGCGACCTTCCGCGACACCGTGGTGACGCTGCTGCTGGACAATTCCGGCTCGATGCGCGGCCGCCCGATCACGGTGGCGGCGACCTGCGCCGACATCCTGGCGCGCACGCTGGAGCGCTGCGGCGTCAAGGTCGAAATCCTCGGCTTCACCACGCGGGCCTGGAAGGGCGGGCAATCGCGCGAGGCGTGGCTTGCCGCCGGCAAGCCGGCCAATCCCGGCCGCCTCAACGATCTGCGCCACATCATCTACAAATCCGCCGACGCGCCGTGGCGGCGCGCGCGCAAGAATCTCGGGCTGATGATGCGCGAGGGCCTGCTCAAGGAAAACATCGACGGCGAGGCGCTGGACTGGGCGCACAAGCGGCTGCTCGGCCGCTCCGAGCAGCGCAAGATCCTGATGATGATCTCCGACGGCGCGCCGGTCGACGATTCCACGCTGTCGGTCAATCCCGGCAATTACCTCGAACGCCATCTGCGCCACATCATCGAGGAAATCGAGACCCGCTCGCCGGTCGAACTGATCGCGATCGGCATCGGCCACGACGTGACGCGCTACTATCGCCGCGCGGTCACCATCGTGGACGCCGAAGAACTCGGCGGCGCCATCACCGAAAAGCTCGCCGAACTGTTCAGCGAGACCCACGGTGCGGCGCCCGCCGGCGCGGCCAGCGCGGCCAGCGGCGCAGATCTGCATTCCTGAGAGCGCTATGCGCCGCACCTCGTCACCCGCCGCCGCCTCCTGACGATCCACGGCGGCGGCTTTCGACGTTGCTCGCTGCTGCCGGCGATCGCGCGCGCGCGCAGACTCGCGCAGCGCACCACGGCCGCCGAAGCCGCGCCGCCGGACGAATTCTCGGTCGCCGCGCCGGTCTCGATCGAGGTCAACGCGCGGCCGATTGCCTCGTTCGACACCAGCGACCGCGCGCGTGTCCGGTTCGGCTCGCTGGAATATCGCAGCGGGCTGGTCCTGACCTCGAGGTTTCGCGGCTTCGGCGGGCTGTCGGGATTGCGGCTCGACCCCAAGGGCGAGCGCTTCATCTCCTTCAGCGACAAGGGCACCTGGTTCACCGGCCGCATCGTCTATCAGCGGCCGCGAGATGACCGGGCTCGCCGATGTCGAGGCCGCGCCGATGCTCGGGCCCGACGGCAAGCCGATCACCGCGCGCGGCTGGTTCGATTCGGAAGTCGATCGCGCTCGACGGGTAGCTGGTCTATATCGGCCTCGAGCGCGTCAACCAGGTGCTGCGCTTCGATTTCAGCAAGGGCTTTACGCGCGCGCCGGGCGAAGTGGTGCCGCTGCCGCCGGCGGTGCGCAAGCTGCCGTTCAACAAGGGGCTGGAAGCGCTGGTGATGGTGCCGAAAGGCCTGCCGCTGGCGGGCACGCTGATCGCGATGTCCGAGCGCGGGCTCGATGCCGACGGCAACCTGATCGCCTTCCTGGTCGGCGGCAAGACGCCGGGCCAGTTCGCGATCCGCCGCACCGACAATTTCGACATCAGCGACGCGGTGCTGCTGCCGTCGGGCGATCTGTTGATCCTGGAGCGGAAATTTTCCTGGCTTTCCGGCATCGGCATCCGCATCCGCCGCATTCGCGCTCGACTCGGTCGCGCCCGGCGCCATGGTCGACGGCCCCGCGATCTTCGAGGCCGATCTCGGCAACGAGGTCGACAACATGGAAGGCATCGACGCCCACGTCACGCCGGAGGGCGACACCGTGCTGACGCATGGTCTCCGACGACAATTTCTCGATGATCCAGCGCACCCTGCTGCTGCAGTTCACGCTGGTGGAGTGAGTTCGTCCCTGCCCAGACAAGGCGCGAGAGGCGAGGATTCGCGAGCGGCCATGCGCGGACGACGGAGTTCGGCGGTGCCGGCAGTTGGTAATCGCGTGCGCGTGCTTGAAATTGCACATCTTCCTCGCTTCCTCCCTCCCATCCGGACATCCCCATGAGCGCCCTGTTTTCTCCGATCCAATTGCGCGACCTTGCGCTGGCCAACCGCATCATGGTGGCGCCGATGTGCCAGTATTCGGCCGTCGACGGCGAGGCCAATGACTGGCACTTCACGCATATCAACACGCTGGCGCTGTCGGGGGCGGCGATGTTCTGCATCGAGGCCACGGCGGTGGAAGCGACCGGCCGCATCACGCCGGGCTGCCTCGGGCTGTGGAACGACGCCACCGAAGCCGCGCTGAAGCCGATCCTTGCTTCGGTGCGCAAGCATTCGAACACCGCCGTGCGATCCAGCTCGCGCATGCCGGGCGCAAAGCCTCCAGCCACACGCCGTGGGACGGCGGGCAGTTGATCCCGATCGCCGAAGGCGGCTGGCAGGCGGAGGGGCCTTCCGCGGTGCCGCACAAGGAAAGCGAGGCGCCGCCGCTGGCGTTCGACGCCGCGGGCCTCGCGCGCGTGCGCGACGCGTTTGTCGCCGGCGGCGAAGCGCGCCGAGCGGCTCGGCATCGACGGCATCGAGGTGCATTGCGCGCACGGCTATCTGCTGCATCAGTTCCTGTCGCCGATCTCCAACAAGCGCACCGATCAATATGGCGGCAGCCTTGCAGAACCGGATGCGCTTTCCGCTTGAAGTGTTCGACGCGGTGCGCGCGGCGTTTCCGAAGGACAAACCGGTCGGCATCAAGGTGTCGGCGACCGACTGGGTCGACGGCGGCTGGGACATCGCGCAGACCATCGAGTTCGCGCACGAATTGAAAAAGCGCGGCGTCGACTGGATCGATGCCTCCTCCGGCGGCGTGTCGCCATTGCAGAAGATTCCGCTCGGCCCCGGCTACCAGGTGCCGCTGGCGCAGGCCGTCAAGCAGGCCACCGGCGTCACCACCATGGCGGTCGGCCTGATCACCGAAGCCGAGGCAGGCCGAGGACATCGTGGCGCAGGCAAGGCCGACATGGTCG
>CAVUNF010000023.1:0-259958 GCA_963742695.1 uncultured Alphaproteobacteria bacterium | reverse complement strand
AGATGAAATCGGAAGATTGCGAACTAGCGACGGGCAAACCAGATTGGCGGCGGGCGATAGAGTCCGAATAAATCAAAGAGGCCTCAGCCGGCATCCCAAGTATCAAGGCCGCAGGGGTGTAATCGTCGGGAAAGGCTCTCCGACAAGTTGGCGAATTAAGTTCGACGAAAGAGCTTCGATCCAGACCATCCATCAGGAGTATCTATAAAAGGCTCCCTAAGTTTGAGTGCCGACCTACGTCGTGTATCACACCTGCAATCTTGCGCCGATAGGATTTGCCGAGTCGCCGCATACGTTCTTTGGCCGGTGATCGATACCAATAGGGAAAGTCTCTGGCCTTCCGACTACTGCCAGATGAGCGTGGTGCATTCCGCAAATATGGCCGTCCTCGAGACCAGAAGGTATTGCGATCAGTATAAATTCAAGTGGCCCCCATGTGGCCCCGCGCCGCGAAAAGGTGAGACGTTGCAACCAAACTCAATTGGTCCGACAGGCTTTCGAACAGCAACCAACCGATCGTAGATCAGTTGGTCACCGGCTCGCCTAGATCATCAATTATCAACGGCTCGAACGGAGGATCGTCGACTTTGACAACATTCAATGTTCCATCCGGAAGCATCCCAATGGGCTCGTTCGAAAGCTCGGATGTGGTGGCACTATTGGTCAAGCTGGATGCCTCGATTGTTTCCGATTTTCTCCTGTTCAACGACGTCCGAAACGCATTCGTGCTAGAAAGGGAAGTTGGGAAGGTCATTGCTGATCGCTCTTGATCTGCTGATAAAGACCGTCCAGTTCGACCAAGCGAGCACTGGTGCGTAGATATGCGCAGCCTTCGACAATGTTGAACGGGGGCATGCCTTGACGGATCTGTGCAAATTTCCTGTTCACCTCGGCATCAAGCATACCAACTTGTTCCTGCGATAGACCGAGCTGCTGTGCCAAATGCAGCGAAAGCTTCGTTTGTGCGACCCGAAATGCGGCGAAGTATCCTTGGTCCGAGGCGCAAAGCCCGGCGTGATAGGCGTCCTCAAAGCGATACTGGAAATTCAACATCACCTCGCCGTATCGTTCATCCGGCGACAGGCTGGTATGCCCGATGTCACCTGCTGGGATCCAGCCGATGGCCGCGAGGCGGAAGACTTTTGCGGCCCTCCGCCTGTCAAGTCGGCGACTACGAACAACACGGCCACGCTGATAATCAACAGCAAAACAAATTTGAAACTGTTTCTCTTCCGCCAACGTCGGATCAATGCCCTGCTTGACTAAGGAACGCCATTTGCGGGCCTTCTCGCGGGCGTCAGCGAGCGTAATGTCAGCGCACTGCGCGATATCTCTACGGCTGGGGCTCCCGCTTCCTGGGTACCTCATTCGCAGGATAAAGGTCCGATTGCATTCGCAGGATAAAGGTCCGATTGCCAGTGTCGGTGACGCGTATGCCAAATCCAGGCACTTGAGCATCCATAACTTGAAAGCGGCTGCCTGGCGCGGCGGGCTTTAACCCGCTGATCAGCGTCACACCCTTTTCAAATACCGCCAAACCTCGCCCGAAAACCGGGACTGGCCGAGGGGACCTGTCCGCGACGCCACTGCGTGTCGGGCAATGATGCGCGCTGGAAAGTGCGCGAAGTGACAGGCGTCACAGATCAATTTCCACCTTCCATCTACGTCACCGGCGTTTTCAAAGCCCTTGGCCCCGCGAACCCCGCGAGGCTCAACATCGGGAGCAACGCCATGAACTTCGATGCCGTCGAAAGCAGGTCAACCAACGACGTTCGCGAACTGAGAGAAACCGAGCTGCAGGCCGTTGCTGGCGGTTTCAACAGTCTCGGCGGTCTTGCATTGGAACGTGCTGTCCAAATTTACACGGAGCAACAGCGTCAGGCGCTGTATAACGACCGCATCTGAGGCAATACTCCCTGATCCCGCGTGGACCATCACCTCTGATCGGGGCCACGCATCATCAGCGGAGAAACCATGCGCGTCGTGATCTGCGGCGGCGGCGTGATCGGCGCCTGCACGGCTTATTTCCTTGGCCGCCGCGGGATCGACGTCATCGTCGTGGAACGCGACCGAGGTGGCGGCTGCGGCATCCGGCAAGGCCGGCGGCTTCCTGGCGCTCGACTGGTGCGCCGGCACTCCGCTCGATGCGCTGGCGCGGCGAAGCTTTGCGCTTCACGCCGCGCTGCCCGGCGAGATTGCGGGCGATTGGGGCTACCGCCGCATGACCGCCTATAGCGGTTTCGTCGTTCCGGAGCGTGACGTGCGCCGTCACCGGCCGGCCGAGCTCGATTGGCTCTCCGACGGCGTCGTCATCGCCTCCCGGCTCGGCACGACGGAAACGACCGCGATCGTTCACCCCCGCGCGTTCACCACGGCCATGATGAGCGCCGCACAGATCCACGGCGCCGAACTGCGCCGCGGCAGGATCACCGGGCTCGTCCGGCATGGCGATGGATCATCGGTCAGGGGTGTCGAGGTCGATGGCGGCGTCATCGAGGCGGATGCCGTCGTCGTCGCGATGGGGCCGTGGTCGCTGCTGGCAGCCGGATGGATGGCGCTGCCCGCGGTGTTCGGACGGAGAAGTCCGAGCCTCGTCTACGACACCGGCACGGATGTCCCGGCCGATGCGCTGTTCCTCGAATATCATGAGGAGAGCGGCGGCGTCGTGACGGTCGAAGTGTTTCCGCGCGCCAACGGCAACACCCTCGTCACCGCGTTCTCCGACGAGGCGCCGCTGCCGCTCGACCCTGCCGCCGTGACAGCTGCGCCTGATGAGGTCGATCGCTCCAGGCGATCTGCGACGGCTGTCACCGCATTTCGCCGCGGAGAAGATCATCGCGCGGCAAGCCTGCTTTCGCCCGGTCACGCAGGACGGCCTGCCGCTGATCGGCAAGGTGCCGGGCAGCGAGGGCGCCTATGTGGCCTCGGCCATAGCGTCTGGGGCATCCTCAACGCGCCGGCGACCGGCGAAGCATTGGCCGAACTGATCGCGGACGGCGTCGCGCGCAGCACCGACCTGGCGCCGTTCGACCCGGGCCGGCTGCGGCCGCTCGACCCGTCGCTGCTGTGCACGAATTGACTTCCGTGAACCAAGCGGCATGCCCCGGTGAGTTCAATGCGATTTCGGGTCGCGCCGGATGGCACTCATGAAGCCGAAGACCGCCCGTGGGAATCCAGGGCATCAAGTCTTCATCAGGCTCGGCAGCCAGGTAATGATCCCGGGGAAGATCATGCAGAGGATGAGGCCCAAGATCATCAGCAGAACGAACGGCATCGACGATTTGTAGATGTCCATCATCGTGATGCCCGGCGGCACGACCGCTTTCATGTAGAACAGATTGAAGCCGAACGGCGGAGTCAGGAAGGCCAATCTCCATGTTGATCACGAACAATATTGCGAACCACAGCGGATCGAAGCCGAGCGAGACCACCAGCGGGAAAAAGATCGGGGCGGTCAGCAGCACGATGCCCGTCGGATCGAAGAACATCCCGAGCACGAAGAGGATGAGCTGCATGGTGATAATCACCATCCAGGGATCGCCTACTCCCTTGATCAGCGCCGCCGATAATTGATGACGGCGCCGGTCACGGCATAGAGCGCGGTGAACACCGAGGCAGCGAACACAATCCAGATCACCATCGCGCTCAGGCGCAGGGTGATGAACAGCGCCGAGGTGAAGCTCTCCCAGGTGAACGTGCGCTTGATCACCGCACTGACAATCGCACCGAGGGCGCCGATTGCCGAAGCCTCGCTCGGCGTTGCGACGCCGAAGAACATCGACCCCATCACTGCAAAAATCAGGCCGATGGGAAGCAACAACGCCCCCAACAGTTTGATCCTCTCGCGCGGCGGAAGCCTGTCATCCGGCGGCACGCTCGGTCCCAGATCCTTCTGGATGTAGCAACGGATGAGGATATACGCGACAAACAATGAACTGAGCAGCAGCCCCGGCAGAATGCCGGCAATGAACATTTGGCCGACCGAAACCCTCGAGGTCAGAGCGAGGACGATCATCAGCACGCTCGGCGGAATCAGTATCCCAAGCGAACCACCAGCCGAAATGCAACCGATCGCAATATCCTTCTTGTAGCCGCGCTTGAGCATCGAGGGCAGTGCGATCAGGCCCATCGACGTGGTGGCGGCACCGCTGATGCCGACCATCGCCGCAAACATCGTGCAGATGAGCACCGTCCCGGCGGCGAGCCCGCCGCGGAGTCCGCCCATCCAGTGGTACATCAAGTCGTACATATCCTCGGCGATGCCGCATCGTTGCAACATGGCGCCCATGAATATGAACATTGGCACGGCCACGAGCAGGAACATGTCCATGGCCATGTAGGTTCGATTTGCGAGGATCGGCAGCGCGTGCGGCCCCCACAACAGGATGATGAACAGCGTCGCCACACCGCCGATCGCGAAAACCAGCGGCAGCCCCAGAAGCAGGACGAGAACGAGGCTGCCGAACAGTATGATCGTGAGCCATTCTGGGCCAAGGGTGAGCATGCACGTACTCCTGGGAAGGCATTGTCGGGGTCGCGCAGTGATCGACGCGCTGTGGCTACACGGATGAGCCGTGAACGGGGGCGGTAAACGGGACATGTACCCGCACGGGAAAGACATCCTCACCCTTGATGACGATCATTACGTCGCGGATGAGCTTGGCCAGAGCTTGCATCAAGAAGAGAAAGCATCCCACCGGCAGCGTCGTGCGCAGCGGATAGTAGATGGGCTTCCAATGTGACATCGTGGTCTCGCCGATCTGCCACGAGTTGATCGTGATCGTCAGCGATACCCAGAACAGCACGCCGAGAAAGAGAAACGTAAAGCCGCTGGTCATGACGTCTAGCAGCGCGCGTCCTCGAAGCGGAAGCTGGCCCCAGATGATGTCGACATTGACGTGGCCGCCGGACAGATGCGTGTACGCCCCGCCGAGCACGATGTAGCTGCCGTACAAGAACAGCGAAATCTCGTAGGCCCACTGCGAAGGTGAATTGAAGAAGTACCTCATCACGATCTCCCAGACCATGATGAAGAGCATCGGGCATATCAGAAACGCCACGATCCAGGCGAACTTGGCATTCAGCCAGTCCGTGAAGTCCAGGTAGTACTCGATCGCTTTCACCGCCCCCTCCCATCCTGGCTGGAAAGGCCGGCTTTGCAAGCGCCTGGAAGATCTCATCATCGTGTCATTGCCTGTTGCGCGTAGCTCGTCTGACCACTACCGGCGTAGGTTTCTGGCTTGTTTCGACAAGTTCAGCGGTGAGCGCCCAAGCACCGCCGGCCCAGCTCCGGGCGCAGCGGTACGAAAAGTACGACGCATTGCGTGACATCGCACCTGGGAATTCTCCGGCGCTCAGCGCGACCGAATGCAAGCCTCAGGCCGGCAGTCGCTTTGGCCCGTAGTAGTTTTTGTGCAGCTCTCTCGCCTCTGTGTAAATATCGATCATTTTGTCGATGTGGGGAACCTTGCCCCGCAAGCTGACAAAGCGATTCCAACACCACTCGGCGGCCTTGGTCAGCTCTTCATCGGGCATCATCATCGTTTGCATGCCACCGGCGGCGAGAGTCTTGCGGCCGCGCGCGTCGGTCGGGATGGTCAACGCCGAAAGATCGAGGTTGTGTACGCGAGTAGCAGACAGCATCACCTCCTGGAGATCCGGAGGCATCTCGTTGAAGGTCTTCAAGTTCATGATCAGTTCACAGACGTCGTACGGCACTACCGAGGGATTGATGAAGTACTTGCAGACCTCGTGCAGCTTCATGCCCGCCCAGGCGTCGGGTGAGCCGAAGGCTGCCGCATCCAGGATCTTGGTCTGGATCGCAGTATAGACCTCGCCGCCCGGCACCGTGACGATGGATGCGCCGTTGTGCACGAGCCAATCGGCCCAGATGCCGAACGCACGCACCTTCATGCCCTTGAAGTCGGCGTATTTCGCGATCGGCCGAGTCGACACCATGGTGCCCCACTCGTCCGAGCACTCGTAGCTGAGGTGCATCACGCCGTGCGGCTTGTACGCCTCGCGCCACAGCTCCTTGATGCCCATGAACTGATAGACGTACTCGTAGAACTCGACGTTCGTGAAAGGAAAGAACGGTACCGCCCAAAGATACTCGCCCACCGGTACGATGCCACGGTGGTAGACGGACGACGTGATCGCGAGGTCCGCCACGCCGGAGCCGACGCCGCGGAAGGTCTCGCCGATGCCGAGCAGCACCTCGGCGTTGAAGTTCGTCATCTCAATGCGGCCACCCGACAGCTTGTTGACGCGCTCGACGAAGAGTTTCGCCGCGCGATCCTGCGATTCGATGCCGATACCGGTCCAGTTGCTCTGCAGCTTGAGCTTCCAGGTCTTGTTCTGCGCCTTTGCGATCGCGGGAAAGCCGAGCGCGCCAGCACCGGACGCCCACGGCTGCGGCCTTAAGATAAGCGCGCCGGTTCAGCGCCTTCTTTGAGCCGGAATCTTCGGCACCGGACTGGGTGCCAGCAGCGGGCCCGGATGCGGCTACGCCCTTGCTCGATTCTTGAGACATTTGATTTCCTCCCATTGGCTCTTGTTTTACGGCCTTATAAGTCAACTTAATGGGACCATGTGCTCGACGTCAACCTTAAGGGCAGTTTCCTCGTTGCTCAGGCGGTTGCCGGCAAGACGATCGCGCCGGCAGCTCGCTCGCTGCGCCGGCGCGGCTAGTTTTGCGCTGCACGCTGCCGAGCGAGATTGCGGAGATCGGCACTACGGGCGCATGACCGCCTATAGAGGTTTCGTCGTGCCGGAGTGCGACGCGCGTCGTCACCGGAGATCGCAAGTCTCCAAGCATCTGCCAACGGCTGTCACCGCACTTCGCCGCCGAGAAAATCATCGCGCGGCAAGCCTGCTTCCGCCCGGTGACGCACCGGCGAAGCGCTGGCCGAACTGATCGGACGGCGTTGCCGATAGCACGGACCTTGCGCCGTTCGACCCGGGCCGGCTCCGGCCGCTCGACCCCTCGCTGCTGCGCACGAATGAGTCCGGGCCAGGGGCGGAACGATAGTCAGTTGACGGAGACGGCGTATTGCAGATCCGCACAGCCCTCCTTGCCGTCCTGTTTGCCGCAGACACGAAGCGTAAAGGAATCCGAGCCGGCGCCGGCGGGGGCGGAATAGATGTAGTATCCACCCTCTCTAAGCCTGATCTTTCCGCGACCCGGAGCGGACACGAGTGACAGGCGCTTGAATTCCATCACGGTGCGACCGACACCCCCGAAAGTCGCCTCGCAGGTTGAGCCTGATTTGATCGTGATGTGCATCGGCCAAGACCCGCCGGTGAGATTGTAGCCGCCCCGGCGATTGCAGTGTTCAGCTGCCTGCGCTGATCCTTCCGTCATCAGCAATGCAGCGACGCCAACAAGCGTCGGTATCCGGAAAAGTATTTTCATGTCCCGCTAAGCCCCCAACGACGGCCCCTGCACCTCCGCAAGGCTGTGACCGATTCCCCTTTGCCTTTCCTAGCCCACTTTATGCGATCAGGTTCGCCCGACCTTCCGGGCAAACAAGACGCCATCGGCGCAAGCATCAACCGCCGGCGGCGTCGAACACCGCCCGGCAGGCCTCGCTGAGGTTGGACTTCTGCCGCCGCAGGCAGCTAGTAATGGCCCGGACGTTGGGGATTTCGCCCGCGCACAGCCGGTAGACGTCGGGCGTGCAGGCCTTGCGCTGAGCCGGCGTACCCGGCTCGGCCACCGCCGCGCCAACGGCTGAAATCGTCAGAACCAGCCCGAGGCATGCCCCCAAATGGTAACGCCTCGTAACCGTCAAAAACCGCGTAATCCCCTTCGCCATGACCGTGCTCCCTCTGAATAAGTGGCGCCGGTGCGGCGCCTGTGGTCATGTCGGCAAATACGCGAAAATAATTTTTGCCAAATGTGATTTGTCTCACATTTGGCCGCTGATGGAACCGCCACTTCCCCAGGGGATAAACACTTCAGTAACCACGTCAGCCGCGATCGCCGGATCGATACAATTTGATCGATCTGTTCAATCTGGAAACAAAAGACTTTTGAGATGCTGCGCTCTCGACTGAGGGAGAGCGCAATGAGTGAAGTTGAATTCGATCGATTGCTGGATGCCGTGCGAACGGCCGTTGCGCCCGTGCCGCAGGAGGATTTCCTGACCGACCCATCGACCTTCAATGCGCCGCCGCCGCCGGCCAATGACAACCAGATGGCCTGGCCGCTGGTTCCGTTTCCGGAAGGCTGGTACGCCGCCTGCTGAGGCCAGCGCGCGGCTTATTCCGGTCTCTCAGACAATCGCCGCAAGGCATTGATTGGATTGATGGAGGCCACGTCGGGAATCGAACCCGAGTGCACGGTTTTGCAGACCGTTGCGTAACCACTCCGCCACGTGGCCCCAACGGCGGGATCAATACAGAGCATCAATTGCTTAGGCAACCGCCCTAGCCTCGCCCCCGCCGACATTTGTCGCACCGTGGCAGCGAAAGCTTTCCAGTGTTCTAATTTACAGTGACCGCGAAGAAGCTGGCGGGAACGAAGCTCTGCAGGGCCGAGGACACATCCGGCACCGCGGAGGCATCGCCCGCCACCTTAACCGAACCCGCTTCCGCAACCGGCGTCCACGCCTTGGTCGCCGGGTTGAAGATGGCGGTGATCGCGCCGACGGTCTTGGTGTCGGCGTCGTAGCCCAGGGTCGCGGTCGAGACCTGTCCCGGGCTATTTCCGCTTGGGCATGGCGAGGCTGCCGTACAACACCATCTCGGTCATCTGGCGATAGCGTCCCTTGAAATCCTCGGCTTCGATCGGTGGCAGGGCCTGGTTCACGGCCCGCCCGCCATCGGCGAGGCCTTGCGCAATCTGCGCCGCAGTGAAATGGCCGTTCAGCTTCAACAACCGGCTGTTCTGCAGATCGAGGATCAATGCTGCCAGTTCAGCCTGGAAGGAAATCGCGGACTGGATCATGTTGTCCCTGCAGCGCTTGAACGCCTCGGCATTGAGTTCGACCGTATGCGGGGAACGCATCACCCTGCGCCGGGTCTCGCCGTAACGGACGTCCAGTATCTCCGTGAGGATGTCGAGGGCGCTGCCGCCCTTCGCCCGGATCGTTCTTCCGGCCGCGAGCCCCAACTCTATGGCTTCCTCGTTCCGGTGCTGAATCACCGCCCGGAACGCGTCTTCCTTGTTGCTGAAGTAGTAATACAAAGCGCGCTGGGTGAACCCGCAAGCCTTGGCCATCTCCACCATCGACAACCCGCTGTAACCATGGTCGAACGCCTGGTTGACCCGCTGCAGCAGGTCAGGTCCAGGCTTGATCATCCTCTTCGACGTCGGAGCCATCAAATTTCCGGTTACGCCGCTAGCGAGCGTACTGAAAGCAAGTGGAACCCGGAATAAAACCAGATCGATGCCTGCGCAACAAGTGCAACAGAGCGGCCGTCCGGGCTTCGGGTTTGAAAATAGAAATCAGCTATTGCGCAATTGCGCTGCCCTAGCGACAAGTCCCCGAAGCGCATATAAAGGTCCCCCGAAATGGGGGAGCTGCCGGCTGTCAGGCGCGTTTGCGCCGGCGGTAATCGCGCTTGGGTTTTGGTTTCGGCGCAAGCTCGGGCAACACGCTTTGAGCTTCGCGGTATTTGGTCAGCATCCGCTCAAAACCGGCGTGCAGCGTTTCGGCGATATCCGGCCGTTTTTCAATGCCGGCAAGCAGCATGGCCGCCGCCTCGATGGTCGACAGGCCATCGCCGCGCGGCTCGCGGCGCAGCTTGCCATAACGTGACGGACGTGCCGGCCCGAGGATGACGCGCTGGCATTTCAGCATCCAGGCGTTGCGCCACCACAGCGCCTTGGCCTGGCTCCAGGTGCCGTCGAGCAGGACGATGCCCTCGATATCCCTAAGGATGCCGCGCTGGTTTTCCTCGAGTTCGCCCTTGCGGTTGATGGCGACGATATCGCGGTCGGTCTCCAGTTCGGCGACTTTCGCGGAGCCGAGATAGAGCACCGCCCAGCGGCTGGGATCGTGGACCGCCCGCCCCAGCGCCTTGGAAAGGCTCGGCCACGACAAGCCGATTTTCAGCACCGCGTTCTTGAAATGCAGCGCGGTCAGCCGCGCGGTGCCTAGCGCCCTGTCCTGCTCCTGCGGATGCTGCAGTATCAGCAGCTGAACCTTGTTTTCGATAGGCGTGATGCTGTCGCAAATGCACAGCGGCAACGGCTTCTGGCAATGCGGACAGTCGGGTATGGCTTCCACAGCCGTGGCGCCGGTGTCCGGTTCGGATTGTTTTGACATCCGCCCGCTATACGCTTCGCGAGCCTGCGCTTCAACAACGCAAGGCGGGTCCAGGCGCTTATTCTGCAGATGCTATTCCGCCGGTGCCGCTATCGCCCGCGCCTCGGATCGCCGTCGCCGCAGCCGGTCGATCAGGAGATAGATCACCGGCGTCGTGTACAGGGTCAGGATCTGCGAGACCAACAGCCCGCCGATGATGGTGATGCCGAGCGGCCGGCGCAGCTCGGTGCCGGGCCCGGTGGCCAGAACCAGCGGAATCCCTGCGAAAAGTGCCGCCATCGTCGTCATAAGAATGGGGCGGAACCGGGCGCTGCAGGCCTCGAAGATGGCGTCGGCCGACGACAGGCCGCGGTTGCGCTCGGCGTCGAGCGCAAAGTCGACCATCATGATGCCGTTCTTCTTGACGATGCCGATCAAGAGAATGATGCCGACAAAGGCGATGACGGTCAGCGGCGTGTTGGTGATCTGCAACGCCAACAGCGCACCGAGACCGGCCGAGGGCAACGTCGAAATGATGGTCAGCGGATGCGCCAGGCTCTCGTAGAGCACGCCGAGCACGATATACATCGCCACCAGCGCGCCGAGGATCAGCAGCGGCTGCCGCCCGCTGGTCTTGTTGAAGTCGCCGGCATTGCCATCGAAGCTGCCTCTGATGCCCTCGGGCATGTGCAATTCCTCGACCGCGCGCTGGATATTGGTGGTGGCGATCTCGAGCGGCACGTTGGGCAGCAGGTTGAACGACACCGTGGTCGAAGGAAACGATTGCGAATGATAGACCGCGAGCGGCGACAGGCTGCGGGTGTAGCGGACGACGGCCGATAGCGGCACCTGCGCGCCATTGGCGCCGGCGACGAAGATGCGCTCGAGATTGGATGGATCGCTCTGAAATTTCGGATCGATCTCCAGCACCACCATATACTGGTTGCGCTGGGTGTAGATGATCGAAATCTGCCGCTGGGCGAACGCGTTGTTGAGCGCGTTGTCGATATCCTGCACGCGGACGCCGAGGCACGAAGCGGTTTTTCGATCGATCGCCAGCGTCAATTGCAGACCGCCGGGCTCGCGGTCGCTGGAGACGTCGGTGATGCCCTCTACGGTCTCCATGCGCTTGCCGACCAGCGGCGCCCATTTCTGCAGCAGTTCGAGATCGGCACTGGTCAGGGTGTATTGGTAGTCGGAATCGCTCTGCCGTCCGCCGGTGCGGATATCCTGCGCCGCAAACATGAACAGCCGGATCCCCGGAACCATGAACAGGTTCCGCCGCAGCCGGTCGATCACGACTTGCGTCGACAATCCGCCCCGCTCCTCCGGCGGCTTGAGGCTGATGAACATGGTGCCGCGATTGGCGCCTCCGCCGCGACCGCCACCGCCGCTGCCGAGCGACGATCCGATGCCGGCGACGGCCGGATCGGCCATCACGATATCCGCAAGCTGCTGCTGCAGGCCCAGCATGGACTGGAACGAGGTATCGGCCGACGCCCGCGTCGAGCCGATGATAAATCCGCTGTCATCGACCGGGAAATACCCCTTCGGGGTCTTGATGTAGAGCACCACCGTCAGCGCGATGGTGGCGAAGAACACGATCAATGTCAGGATCGGAAAGCCCAGCACCACGCGCAGTGTTCGCGTGTAGAACGACACGATGCGCGACAATGATCCTTCGATCAGGCGGTCGAACCAGGTCGCGTTGGCCGAGGTGGTCACCTTGATGTAATGCGCGCAGATCATCGGCGTGATGGTCAGCGACACCACGGTGGAGACCACGATCGCAAAGGTCAGGGTCAGGGAAAATTCCCGCAACAGCCGCCCGACGATCCCGTCCATGAAAATCAGCGGCGTGAACGCGGCGATCAGCGACAGGCTGATCGACAGCACCGTAAAACCGATCTGCTTGGCGCCTTCGACTGCCGCCTGATAGGGCCGCATGCCATGCTCGAGGTTGCGGTACATGTTCTCGATCATGACGATGGCGTCATCGACCACGAAGCCGACGGAGATGGCGAGCGCCATCAGCGACAAATTGTCGATGGAAAAGCCGGCGAGCCACATCCCGGCGCAGGTGCCGGCCAGCGCCAGCGGCACCGAGACGCCGGCCGCGATGGTCGGCGTGATCCGGCGCAGGAACGTGAACACCACCACCATGACCAGGAACGCGGTCGCCAGCAGCGTCCACTGCATGTCCGCGACGCTGGCACGGATGGTTCCGGTGCGATCGACCAGGGTTGAAATTTCGACGCCGGCCGGAATCCACTGCTTGAGTTCGGGGATCAGTGCTCTCACCCGGTCGACGGTATCGATGACGTTGGCGTCGCCCTGCTTGGTAATTTGAATGAGAACCGCCGGCTGCTTGTTGAACCAGGCGATCGACCGGCTGTTGCGGACGGAATCCTCAACCTCGGCGATATCGGAAAGCCGCACGAAGTTGCCGGTCGAACTCTTGATGACGATGTCGCGGAACTCGGCGGCGGTGCGCATCTGCGGGTTGATCGACAGGGTTTCGCTCTGCCGCTCGCCGTTGAAGATTCCCGCCGGCCCCAGCGGATTGGCGCCGATGATCGCCAGCCTGACGCTGTCGGTGGAAATACCGGCGTTCGAAAGCGCGACCGGATTGAGCGCAATCCGGACCGCCGGCTGGTCCGCCCCGCTCACGGTCACCTCGCCGACGCCGGGCACTTGCGAGATGCGCTGCGCGACCACGGTATCGGCGACGTCATACATCGCGCTCGAGGCGATCGTCTTCGACGTCAGCGCCAATACGAATACCGGTGCTGCCGAGGGATTGGCTTTGCGGAAGCGCGGCAACGACGGCAGGTCGGTCGGCAGATCGGCCAGCGAGGCGTTGATCGCGGCCTGGACGTCACGCGCGGCGCGGTCGATGTTGCGGCCGATGGCAAACTGCAGCTGGATACTGGTGCTGCCGAGCGAGCTTGTGGACGTGATCTGACTGATGCCGGCGATGGTGCCGAGCCGGCGTTCCAGGGGGGCGGCGACGGTCGACGCCATCACGGAAGGATCCGCGCCCGGACGCGATCGCGGAAACGCGGATCGAGGGAAAGTCGACATTCGGAACCGCTGACGACCGGCAGGAAGATGTAAGCCACCACCCCCACCAGAAACAGCCCGATCGCCAGCAGCGTTGTGCCGACCGGCCGGCGGATGAAGGGCTCCGAGATCGATGCCATTACTGCATGCCCTCGGTGGCTCCCGCGACCGGCGGCACCGGCAGTTCAGGTCCCGGCGGCGGCACCGCCTTCTCGATCCGGCGATTCAGCCGGTCGAGCGCCAGGTAAATCACCGGGGTCGTATAGAGCGTCAGCAACTGGCTGAGCAGCAACCCGCCGATGATCGAAATGCCCAATGGAAACCGCAGTTCGGCGCCGGTACCGCTTTCCACCGCCAGCGGCAGCGCGCCGAACAAGGCGGCCAGCGTCGTCATCATGATCGGGCGAAACCGCAACAGGCAGGCCTGCACGATCGCCTCGGTCGGCGACATGCCCTGATGCCGCTCCGCCTCCAGTGCAAAGTCGATCATCATGATGGCGTTCTTCTTGACGATGCCCATCAAGAGGATGATGCCGATCAGGCCGATCACCGACAGATCCTGTCCGCACAGCATCAGCGCCACAATGGCGCCGACGCCGGCCGAGGGCAGCGTCGAGAGGATGGTGATCGGGTGAATGTAGCTCTCATAGAGCACGCCGAGCACGATGTAGATCGTGACCAGGGCCGCCAGGATCAGCCATGGCTGTCCGGCCAGCGATTTGGAGAATTCGGCCGCGTCGCCGCCATAGACGCCGACGATGCTGCCGGGCATGCCGATGCGGGTTTCGATTGATTTGACGGCATCGACGGCGTCGCCGAGGGCCGCTCCCGGCGCAAGATTGAAACTCAGCGACACCGCCGGAAACTGCGCATGATGCGAGATCGCCAATGGCGCGGTGGTGCGCGTCAGGGTCGCCACCGCCGACAGCGGCACCTGCGCGCCGAGCGCACCCGGCAGATACAGTTTTGAGAGGATCGAGGGATCGCGCTGGTACATCGGCATCGCCTCCAGCACCACCCGGTACTGGTTGGCCTGACCGTAGATGGTCGAGATCTGCCGCTGCGCGAAGGCGTCGTTCAAAGTGTCGTTGATGCCCTGGATGCTGACGCCGAGCTGACCCGCACGCTGGCGATTGATATCGAGCGAGGCGCGCAAGCCGCCATCCTGGGCTTCCGACGAGACGTCGCGGAACAAGGGATCGCGGCGCAATTCGGCAACCAGATTGTTGGCCCACAGCGACACCAGCGCGGAGTTGGTGCCGGTCAACGTGTACTGATATTGCGAGCGGCTGGACTGGGTCGAGATTTGCACGTCCTGCACCGGCTGAAAATAGATCGTCATGCCGGGAATCGACGCCACGCGCTCTTTCAACCGCAATATCACGGCGGAAACATCGTCGCGCCGCTCGCCGCGCGGTTTCAAGGTCATCACCAGGCGGCCAACGTTGGTGGTCGGATTGACCGAGCCCGCACCGATCACCGAGACGACGCCGGTCACGTCGGGATCGGCCTGGATCGCCGCGGCAGCCCTGGTCTGCCGGTTCTGCATTTCCGCAAAGGAAACGTCGGGACCGGCCTGCGTCACCGCGGTTATCGATGCGGTGTCCTGCAGCGGCAAGAAACCCTTGGGCGCGATCACGTACAGGACCAGCGTCGCGACGATGGTTACGAAGGTAACCACCATGGTGGCGCGCTGGCGCTCCAGCACCCACAGCAGCGTGCGGTGATAGAATTCGACCATGCGGTCGATGCCGCGGCTGACCGCGGCGAGGCCCGGGACCGCGAATTCCTCGTGGGCGTGCTTGAGCAGCCGCGAGCACATCATCGGCGTCAGCGTCAGCGATACCACCGCCGAGGTCACCACCGCGATCGTCAGGGTCAGTGCGAATTCGCGGAACATGCGCCCCACCAGCCCGGACATGAACAATAGCGGGATGAACACGGCGATCAGCGACACCGTCAGCGAAATCACGGTAAAGCCGATTTCGCGGGCGCCCTTGAGCGAGGCCTCCATCGCGGAATCGCCGTTTTCCATATGGCGCACGATGTTTTCGATCATCACGATGGCGTCGTCGACCACGAAGCCGGTGCCGATCGTCAGCGCCATCAGCGACAGATTATCGAGGCTGAACCCCGAAAAATACATGATGCCGAAAGAGGTGATCAGCGAGAGCGGCAGCGCCACGCCGGCGATCAGCGTCGCGCGCAGCGAGCGCAGGAACAACAGCACCACGAGCGTTACCAGCACCACGCTCAGGATCAGCGTGAACTGCACGTCATGCACGGAGGCGCGGATGGTGACGGTGCGGTCGCTGACGACGGTCAGGTTTACGCCGGCCGGGATCGCGCGCTGAACCTTTGGAATCTCCTCGCGGATCTGGCGGACGACTTCGATGACGTTGGCGCCGGGTTGCCGCTGGATATCGATGATGACGGCCGGCGTGCCCTGGTACCAGCCGCCGGTGCGATCGTTCTCCAAACCGTCGACGATGATGGCGACGTCGCCGATGGTGACCGGCGCGCCGTTGCGGTAGGCGATGATGATCGGCTTGTAGGCTTCGGCCGCCGCGATCTGGTCGTTGGCGGCGATGGTGTAGGCCTGTTGCGCGCCGTCGAGCGATCCCTTCGGCCCCGAGACATTGGCGCCCGCGATCGCGAGACGCAGATCCTCCATGGCAATGCCGTAGGCGGCGAGCCGCGCGAGGTCGGCCTGCACGCGCACCGCCGGTTTGAGGCCGCCGAGCACCGCGACCCGCCCCACCCCGGAAATCTGACTGAGGCGCTGGGCGAGGATGGTATCGGCGAGGTCGCTCATGGCGCGCAGCGAAATCGTCTCCGAGGTCAGCGCCAGCGTCAGCACGGCCGCGTCCGCAGGATTCACCTTGGCGTAGATCGGCGGGTACGGCAGATTTTTCGGCAGGATGCCCGCGGCGGCGTTGATCGCCGCCTGCACATCCTGGGTGGCGCCGTCGATGTCGCGGTTGAGATCGAACTGCAGCGAAATCTGGCTGACGCCGAATGAACTGGTCGACTGCATCGACGACAGCGACGGGATCTGCCCGAGCTGACGCTCCAGCGGCGCGGTGATCAGCGAGGCGATCACATCGGGACTGGCGCCGGGCAATTGCGTCGTCACCTGCACGGTCGGGAAATCGACCTGCGGCAGCGCCGATACCGGCAGTGCCCAATAGCCGAGCGCGCCGCCGATCAGCAGCGCGATCCCCAGCAGCGAGGTGGCAATGGGGCGACGAATGAACGGTTCGGAAACGCTCATGGCTGCGGGCTCATGGCTGCGCTCAAGTGATGAATGTTCGGGTCATGGCGGCGACTTGGCTCCGCTGCCCGACTTCTCGCCCCCCTGCGCGGGCCCGGTTTGACCCTTTTGATCGCCCTCGTCTCTCTTGCCACGGCGCTCGCCGTCCTTGCCGCCGTCTTTCGCGCCGTCCTTCGCTCCATCCTTCCCTTGGCCGTCCCGGCTGCTGCGCCTTTTGCGCGGCGCGAGGTCGGCGGTGGGCGCAGCATCGTCCCTGCCGATGATGACCTTTGCACCCTCGGACAGATTGGCAAATCCGGTCGTCACGACGCGATCGGAGGCCGAAAGGCCGCTGGCGATGACGGCTTCGGTCTCGTTCTGCTGCGTCACCACGATCGGCTTGGCGGTGACGATATTGCCGTCGCCGATGACATAGCTGAACGTTCCCACCGGACCGCGCTGTACGCCGGAGGTCGGAATCACTACCGCCTTGGCTATGGTTTCGACCTTGAGCCGCACATTGACGAACTGACCCGGCCAAAGCTGGAAGTTGGTATTGGGAAATTCAGCCTTGAGTTTCAAAGTCCCGGTGGTGGGATCGACCTGGTTGTCGATCCCCGTCAGCTTACCGGTGTCGACAACCGTGACGCCGTCATTGCCGAACACATCGACAGCGAGCGCGCCCTTGGCGGACGCGGCGTTGACCCGCACGATCTGCTGCTGCGGAAGACTGAACTGCACCACGATCGGCTGCAACTGCGTGATGATGACGAGACCGGTCGCGTCGGACGCCTTGATGATGTTGCCTTGATCGACCTGGCGCAGGCCGACCCGTCCCGACAAGGGCGCGATGACCTTGGTATAGCTCAGCATCGCCGCCGTGTTGTCGATCGCGGCCTGGTCGGCATTGACCAGCGCTTCCTGCTGGGCGACCAGCGCGCGTTGGGTATCGGCCTGCTGTTTGGAGCCGGCATTGGAGGCGGCCAATTGCTGATAGCGCGTCAGGTCGAGGCGCATGTTGGCGAGTTGCGCCTCGTCCTGCGCCTTCTTGGCGACCGCCTGATCGAACTGCGCCTTGTAGATGACAGGATCGATTTCAGCGAGCACGTCGCCCTTCTTGACGTCCTGTCCTTCGGTGAAATTCACCGCGATCAATTTGCCATCGACCTGGGAGCGCACCGTCACATTGTTCAGCGCGCGCACCGAGCCGACGCCGTCGAGATAAACCGGCATGTCCTGAATACGCGGTGTGGCCGCCAGCACCGGCACCGGAAGATCACGCGGCGCGCCGCCGCGGCCACCGCCCGCGGTCTGTTTCTGCTGCATCGCTGTCCAGCCGATGTAGCCGAGGCCGCCGAGGATCAGCAGTGTAATCGTGATCGACACCAGGCGGCGGGCCACACGGCGTGCGACGCTCTTGCCGGCGGTCTTGGCGGTGTCCAAATCCGGCTTAAAGAGCATTGACCGGCCTTTCCATCCTAGGCTCCCAGCCGCCCCCCAGCGCCTGATACAGGCTGACGATTGCCAACAGCCGGGCCAACTGGGCCTGCGACAGCGAATCTTCCGCCTGAAATAACGTCAATTGCGTATTTAGCACAGTTACGATGTCCGCCGTGCCAGCGCGCAGCTGTTGCTCGGACAGTTCAAACGCCCGCCGCGAGGCCGCCAGAACCTCGCGCACCAGCCGCAGCCGGTTCGTGGTCTCGCGAATCGACACCAGCGCGTTGTCGACATCGGCAAACGACTGGATCACCGTCTTGCGATAGGTCTGCAGCAATTCGTCCTGCCGTGCCTTGGTGAGTTCGAAATTGCCCAGGATTCTTCCACCGTCGAAGATCGGCTGGGTCAGGCTGCCGACCACGTTGAAGAACGCGGCTTGCGGCTGGAACAACGAGACCAGCGACGAACTCTGGTAGCCGCCCGCCCCGGTGAGCTGGATGCTCGGAAAAAACTGCGCGCGGGCGCTGCCGACATTGGCGGTGGCGGACGCGAGCTGCGCTTCCTGGCGGCGGATATCCGGACGCTGCGTCAACAGCTCCGACGGCAGGCCCGGGGTGACCCGCGGCGAAGAAATCCGGTTGAGCGAGCCGCCTCTGATGTTGACGCTTTCCGGCGGCCGCGACACCAGCGTGGCCAGCGCATTGACATTCAGCGCCAGGGTCTGCCGCAGCGGCGGCACCAGCGCCCTTTGATTGGCCAGCACGCTCTCCTGCTGCGCGACGTCGAGATCGGTTCCGGTGCCGGCCCGCAGCCGTTGCCTGATCGCCTCAAGGATGCGCACGGCGCTGGCGATATTGCGCTCAGCGGTGCGCAGCCGGTCCTGCGCGGCCAGCACCTGAAAATAGGCATTGGCGACGCTGGTCAGCGTAATCAGCGCCACGACGTCGCGGTCGAAACGGTTGGCGACGGCAATTTCCTCCGCCGCCTGCGCGGCATCGCGGTTCTTGCCCCAGAAATCGAGTTCGTAGGCAGCGCTGAACGACGCCTGGTAATTGACGACCTCGCGCCCGCCATTGGTCAACCCGCTGGAGCTGGATCCGGAACTGCGGGAATAGGTCTGCTGGCCGGCGCCGCTGAGGCTCGGCAGCAGCACGGCACCGGTGACACGGGCCTGCGCATCCGCCTGAATGAAGCGTGCGGTGGCCGCCGCGATATCCAGATTGACGGTCTGGGCTTCCTCCATCAGGACCGTCAGTTCCGGCGAACGGAAACCGCGCCACCAGTCCAGCGTCGGAGGCGCGTCCGCGGCACTCAATCGCGCGGCCTTGTAGCCCTGCGGAATGTCCAGGGCCGGATCGGGCAGATCCTGGGTCAGGATACAGCCGGCCGAACTCGTCACCATGGCAAGTGCTGCAAGCCATCTTGCCGCGCGACCCACATGGGAGATGCCGGCAGGCAGGCCGTCGGCAGCAGGCGATTTCGGTCTCACTTCAGCCCTCCGCCAGGCGCGATGCCCGACATCGGACGCGGCGCGCCGATAACGCTTGGGGGGACGGCCTGCGACACGTTCACCGGTGTGATGCTTTCTGAAGGAACCTGGTCGGCATACTAGCCGGGGGATCATGGCCCGCACAGTCCGTTCCTTGATCTATCCCTGCGGCGTTGATCAATCGCAGCGCGTCGGAAGTTCCGGAAGATTGCAGAATAGGCCCTGTTTCATTGGGCTTTCTGCGAATCAAAGCGATCCGTGGACGCCGGCAAGCTTACCAAGATTTCATGTGGCTTGCGCCTCAGCCGGCGATTGGGCCTGCCCTTCAACAGCGCCCCGACCACCCGGCTGAAACCCTGGCGGTGATCCGCCGTATCTCGCACATCAAACGGGCGGGGACTGAGGAATGCGCGTCGCGGTTATCGGAACGGGAATTGCGGGCAATGCCGCGGCCTGGAGCTTGTCGAAGCGCTATCCGATCACGGTCTACGACCGCGAATTCAGGCCCGGCGGGCACAGCCACACCGTCACCATCGACTACCAGGGAACGCCGCTTGCGGTCGATATCGGCTTCATCGTCTACAACGAGCTGAATTATCCCGAACTGACCGCGCTGTTCGCCCATCTTGGTGTCGAGACCGTGCCAAGCTGCATGAGCTTTGCGGTAACGGCGGACGCCGGGCGTTTTGAGTGGAAGGGCGGCGGTGAAAACTGGATCGCCACGGCAAGAGGGCTGTTTGCGCAGCCGGCGAACCTGCTGTCGCCGTCGTATCTGTGGATGCTCCGCGACATCCTGACCTTCAACAAAGAGAGCACCGAGGATTACGTCGCGGGCCGGCTGGCCGGGCTGACGCTGCGCGAATATTTCCGGCAGCGCCACTTCGCGCCGCGGCTGTTGACCGATTATCTCGCGCCGATGGGGGCCGCAATCTGGTCGGCGCCTTCAGCCGAGATGCTCGACTTCCCGGCCGAGAATTTTGTCGCGTTCTTCAGCAACCATCGCCTGCTGCAATATGATCGCCCGGTGTGGCGCACCGTTAAGGGCGGCAGCCGGCGCTATGTGGAGAAACTGACCTCGGCCTTTCGCGACCGGATCAGGCTCGGCTGCGCCGTGACGTCGATCGCGCGAACGCCGCATGGCGTCGTCGTCCATGACAGCCATGGCGGAAGCGAAAGCTACGATCACGTCGTGATCGCCTCGCATAGCGATCAGGCGCTGGCGATGCTGTCCGACGCCGACTACTCCGAACGCGCCGTTCTCGGCGCCATTGGCTATTCGCCGAATACGGTCTATCTGCATCGCGATACCAGGTTGATGCCGAAACGCCGGCATGCCTGGGCGTCGTGGAATTTCCTGCGCTGGCAGCGCGAAGGAAAAGCCGACAACGATGTTGCCGTCACCTACTGGATGAACCGGCTGCAGGGCATCGATGACGACAAGCCGCTGTTCGTCAGCCTCAATCCGCCGTTCGAACCCGCCCCCGAACTGACCTTCGGCAAGTATCTGTGCGAACATCCTCAATACAGCGCCGCGGCGTTTGCCGCCCAGAAGCGCCTCGGCGATATCCAGGGGCGGCGTCACACCTGGTTCTGCGGCGCGTGGACCGGTTACGGTTTTCATGAAGATGGCTTGCGGTCAGGACTCGCCGTTGCGGAAGCCTTGGGCGGCGCGGTGCCCTGGCGTGAACCACCGGCCGAACTGGCGCAGGCTGCGGAGTAGTCATGGCCCGGAGAACCGCTCAAGCCGAAACGCAGGACGCATCAGGCGTAGCGGCCGCGCTGTATTTTGGCGACGTCACGCATGCGCGCCTCAAGCCGGTGCGCCATCGCTTCAGCTACCGGGTCATGAGCCTGTTGATCGATCTCGACCGGCTCGACACCGCCGACCGGCAATGCCGGTTGTTCGGTGTCAACCGGGCGGCGCTCTATAGTTTCTACGAAGCCGATCATGGGATGCGCGACGGGTCTCGCCTGCGCAGCTACGCGCAAGCTCGCGCCGCCGAGCACGGCATCGAGCTATCAGGCGGACGCGTACTGCTGCTGTGCTATCCTCGCCTGCTCGGCTTCACCTTCAATCCGCTGTCGGTCTATTACTGCTATCGCGCGGACGGCGCGCTGGCCCTGATGATCTACGAAGTCCGCAACAGGTTGGGCGGGATCCATTCCTACGTGCTTCCGGTTCAGCCGGGCCAGATCAGCGTCGCCGGGGTGCGGCAGCAGCAGGAAAAACTGTTCTACGTCTCTCCCTTCATCGAGATGGCGATGCGCTATCATTTCCGCATCACCCCGCCGGCGGAGCACGTCAAGCTGCGCATCCTGGAAACCGACGGGGAAGGCCCCCTGCTCGTCGCGACCTTCAACGGCCGCCGCCGCGCCTTGACCGCAGCGGCGCTGCTGCAGTCGTTCTTTTCGCTGCCGCTGGTCACCTTGAAAATCGTGGCGGCAATTCACTGGGAGGCGTTTCGCCTCTGGTTCAAGGGCGCCCGCTTGCAGCCGCGCCCGGATACTGCACCTGCGAACGCCGCTGCCATCTTGGCGACCGGCGAACGCAACGATTATACTCAGTCCGCGTTGCCGAACCGCGCTCTGATCCAGTGAGGTCGACCACCGGAAACAGAGCCACATCAGTTGATGGATCTGCCATGCCGGACTTGATTTCGCTCGCCCCCGATACCGTCGACGCGGTATTTCCCGACTTGCCCCGTCTCGTTCGACTTGCATTGGACTTCGGCGCCAAGCTCCGGCGCGGCACCCTCGACGTCACGCTTCCCGACGGCCGCAGGGTCAGGCTGGGCGGCATGGAGCCCGGACCGGCGGCGGCCATGACGCTTTACGATTACGGTTTTGCCTCGCGGCTTCTCAATGGCGGCGACATCGGCATCGCCGAGGCTTACCTGCACGGCGAATGGGATACGCCGGACCTGACACAGTTTCTCTATCTCTTCTGCGTCAACCGCGACTGGTTCGAGTCGATGCTCGGGGACAAGCCGTTGATGCGCTTCGTCCAGCTCGTCCGGCACTGGTTCAACCGCAATACCAAGCGGCAGGCGCGGCGCAACATCTACGCGCATTACGACATCGGCAATGCGTTCTATTCGGCATGGCTCGATCCCAGCATGACCTATTCCTCCGCATTGTTTGAGGATCACACCCCGGATCTGACTGCCGCGCAGAACAACAAGTACCGCCGGCTTGCCGAAGCGATCGATCTGCAGCCCGGCCAGAAATTACTGGAGATCGGATGCGGCTGGGGCGGCTTTGCCGAATATGCCGCCAAGAGCTGCGGCGCCACGGTCGTCGCCCTCACCATCAGCCGGGAGCAGCGCGATTTTGCCCAGGCGCGAATCCAGCAAGCAGGGCTCGGCGACATGGTCGAAATCCGGCTGCAAGACTACCGCGACGAGCGCGAGCAGTACGATCGCATCGCCTCGATCGAGATGATCGAAGCCGTCGGCGAGCAGTTCTGGCCGAATTACTTTTCACAGTTGCGCGACCGGCTGCTGCCGGGCGGCCTCGCCGGCATCCAGGCCATCACCATCCAGGACAGCCTGTTTCAGACCTATCGCCGCGAAGTCGATTTCATCCAGCGCTACGTTTTCCCCGGCGGAATGCTGCCCTCGCCGCAGGTGCTGAAGTCGTTCGGCGAGCGGTTCGGCGTTCCCGTCATTCGCGAACGCATTTTCGGGCAAGATTATGCCAAGACACTCGCGATCTGGCGAAGCAATTTCCGCGCGGCGTGGCCGCAGCTGATGCCGTCAGGCTTCGACGATCGATTCCGGCGGCTGTGGGAATACTATCTGGCCTATTGCGAGGCGGGATTCCTGTCGGGAAATATCGACGTGCGCCAGGTGGTGTTTGCGAAATCGGGCTGAAGCCACGCGTTTTGATCGGCTTGTGCTGCCCGCCTTCGTTGACTAGGTTCGCCGGAACCAATGCCTTTGGGCATACGAGGAACCCCCGGCGGATATTCTGAAATGATATTCAACAAAGACGTCGTCGAAGCCATCGGCAATACGCCGCTCATCAAGTTGAAGCGGGCTTCCGAATTGACCGGCTGCACCATTCTCGGCAAGGCCGAGTTCATGAACCCCGGCCAGTCGGTGAAGGACCGCGCCGGCAAATGGATGATCCTCGAAGCCGAGAAACGCGGCGAGCTCAAACCGGGCGGCCTGGTGCTGGAAGCGACCGCAGGCAATACCGGCATCGGTCTTGCCGTCGTGGCGAGCGCGCGCGGGTACCGGACCATGATCCTTATCCCGCAAACCCAGAGCCAGGAAAAGAAGGACATGCTCCGGCTATGCGGCGCGGAGCTGATCGAAGTGCCGGCGCTGCCTTACAGCAATCCGAACAACTACCAGCATGTCGGCAAAAGGCTCGCCGAACAGCTTCGCAAGACCGAGCCGAACGGCGTGCTGTTCGCCAATCAGTGGAACAATCTCGATAACGCCAAGGCGCATTACGAGTTGACTGGTCCGGAAATCTGGCAGCAGACCGGCGGCAAGATCGACGGCTTCATCTGCTCGGTCGGCACCGGCGGCACGCTGGCGGGAATCAGCCGCTATCTGAAGGAAAAGCACCCGGGTATCGTCAACGCCTGCGCAGATCCGCCGGGCTTTGCGATGTATGAACTGTTCAAGAACGGCAAAGCCAAATCGACGCCGGGCGATTCGATCACCGAAGGCATCGGCCTCGGCCGCGTCACGCCCGTGATCGAAACAGCAAAGGTCGATGATGCGTTTCTGATTCCCGATGAAGAATCCGTGAAGGTGATCTACGACCTGCTGGAGCACGAAGGCCTTTGTCTCGGCGGCTCCACCGGAGTTAATGTCGCCGGCGCGATCCGGCTCGCCAAGCAGCTCGGGCCTGGGCACACCATCGTGACCATCCTGTGCGATTCAGGCGGCCGCTATCAGTCGAAGCTGTTCAATCCGGAATTCATGCGTTCGAAAAACCTGCCGGTGCCGGCATGGCTGGAGAAGCGCAGCAACATCGACTTGCCGTTCGAGAAGGTGTGAGCGGCAAACTCAAAGCCCGCGTCTGCCGAACTCCGCGTTCCCGTCGCCCGCGCGATACGTTCCGCCGGTGTCGACCTTGTGTCCGTACGTTGCTGCTGGATATCGGGCACTCGGGGTATCTCGCGAAAGGCAGGACCTTCCTTGTCCTCGCTGCGCCAGAATATCAGGGCCAGAACCAGCCCGACGTTGATCGCGCTGCCGACGGAGGTCCCGTTAACTCCCTGCCCGACCGCCCATGCCGGGATATTATCCGCGACCAGCTTGTCGATGATCGGGATCACCATCCAGGCGGGAATGACATAAACCGGATTCCACCCGATATCCCGGATGCGCATCGATTGCAGCATCAGGATCATGTAGGTGAATACAACGGTGATTCCGATCGCCGGCCATGTCATCTCGCTCAGGGACCCGGATGAAAACCCTCGGCCGCCCGTGACAACATAGATAGCGGTCCATAGCGCCGACAGCACAACCATGCCTGCGAGATATGGAATGGGCCCAAGGCGGGCGTTGAAGCCAAAGAGAAAACCAAGCATGGAGCACCGTTTGCGCCAACTGGACGTCAACGGCTCTTTCCGAACGGTAAACAGCCGGAAGGCCGCGGTAGCCCTGGTTTCCGGTCGCTTTCCGCGGTTGTTAAAATGAGATTCAATGCACGGCGCAGCGCTTCGAGGCCGCGCCTCGCAACGACGAGGTGCAGCGAATGCTCAGCGCAGGATCTGGCTGAGGAACAGCTTGGTGCGGGCGTGCTGCGGGTTGGCGAAGAAGCTCGCCGGCGTGTTGGATTCGATGATCTGCCCGGCGTCCATGAAGACGACGCGGTTCGCCACTTCCTTGGCGAATCCCATTTCATGGGTCACCACCAGCATGGTCATGCCTTCACTGGCGAGATCGACCATGGTGTCGAGCACTTCCTTGACCATTTCCGGATCGAGCGCCGAGGTCGGTTCGTCGAACAGCATCACCTTCGGGTTCATGGTCAAAGCGCGCGCGATGGCAACGCGCTGCTGCTGGCCGCCTGACATCTGGCCGGGAAACTTGTTGGCCTGATGCGGGATTTTCACCCGCTCCAGATATTTCATCGCAGTGGCTTCGGCATCCTTTTTCGGGATGTTGCGGACCCAGATCGGCGCCAGCGTGCAGTTCTCCAGCACCGTCAAATGCGGGAACAGATTGAAACTCTGGAACACCATCCCGACTTCGCGGCGGACTTCGTCGATACGTTTCAGGTTCGGACCGAGTTCAATGCCGTCGACGACGATCTCGCCTTCCTGGAATTCCTCCAGCGCGTTGATGCAGCGGATCAGCGTCGATTTGCCCGAGCCGGAGGGACCGCAGATCACGATGCGCTCACCCTTGGCGACATCGAGGTTGATGTCGCGCAACACGTGAAAATCGCCGTACCATTTGTTGAGGCCGGTGATGGTGACAATCGAGTTCGCGGTCATGGTCATTTCTCAGTTACGCCGGTGTGCGTTCAGCCTGCCCTCGACGAACAGGGAATAGCGGGACATTCCAAAGCAGAAGACGAAGTAGACCAGGCCGACAAAAGCGAAGCCCGTGAACAATGTCGTCGGCGTCGACCAAACCGGGTCGCTGAAGGCCGCCCGAAGGATTCCGAGCAGGTCGAACAGCGCCACGATCGACACCAGCGAAGTGTCCTTGAACAGGGCGATGAAGCTGTTGACGAGGCCGGGAATGACGTGACGCAACGCCTGCGGCATCACGATCAGCGCCGTGGTCTTGCCCCAGGTCAGGCCGAGCGCGCTGGCGGCCTCGCCCTGCCCGCGCGGGATCGCCTGCAGGCCACCTCGGATCACCTCGGCCTGATAGGCCCCGGCAAACAGCGCGATGCCGATCAAGGCGCGCACGAGTCCGTCGATGGTGAAGCCTGCCGGAACGAACAGCGGCAGCATATAGGTCGCGAAGAACAGCACCGTGATCAGCGGCACCCCGCGCCAGAACTCGATGAAGGCGATCGAGAAGATCCGGATCAAGGGAATCGACGAACGCCGGCCCAGCGCCAGTGCGATGCCGACCGGCATCGACGCCACGATGCCCACCACCGACACCACCAGCGTCACCAGCAGGCCGCCCCACAGCCGGGTGTCGACAACAGGCAATCCGCCACGGTCGAGCCCCATGACGGCGATGACGATGCCGATGCCGGCGAAGATCGACAGGCTGACAGCGAGTGCGCGCCAGCCGGTGCGAATGCCGCCGCCAAGATAGAACAGCAACAGCGACACGATGGTGGCGGTGACCGCGAAGTCGGCCCATACCGGGCTGCCGTACGATTGAATGTGATCGCGGAGCCAGGTCAGCGGCCACAGCACATAGGAAATGATGGTGCTGATGAGGACGAGGAATTTTCCGAGCAGCCACAGCAGCGGTCCGATCACCGCCGTTGCCTGGCCGGCATTCGCAAGCTTGCTGCCGCCGTCGCCGATGCTGTCGTTGAAGCCCGACAGTAGCCCGGCGGTCCAGCTGACGCCGAAACCGCGCAATCCGCCGCCGTACAGCAGGAAGAATGCGACGATCGGAAGTGCGACGAAGAACAGACCCGAATTGAGGCCTTTGGCCGGCAGCCGCGGAATCAACAACGGCACCAGCAGAACCGCAGCAAGGATGTAGGTCAGATCGACGCGCCAGCGCTCGGCATGGGGATAAAATCCATAAACGAACTGGCCGAACTTCGCCTGGATAAACGGCCAGCACGCTCCGACCGCGTGCCCGGCATTTTCAGGGAGACAGGCGTTGCGATCCTTGCCGCTCCAGACCGCGTCGATCAGCACGAAGCGGAGCGCGGGTCCGACGACGAACCACAGCAGCAGCACGCTGACGATCGTGATCAGGATGTTGGTCGGCGAATTGAACAGCCGCGTCCGCAGGAAGCCGACGAAGCCGGTGGTCTTGATCGGCGCGGCGCGCTCCGGAACGAGGTCCTGGCGGACGAATGGTGACGGCGCGGAATCGCTCATGGGCCAAGGCTCCGTCCAAGACGCCATCCGTAGAAGCTCATGATCGCGCTGGTCACCAAGGAGATCAGCAGATAGACGCCCATGGTGATCGCGATGATTTCAATCGCCTGCCCGGTCTGGCTCAGCGTGGTGCCGGCAAATACCGAGACCAGGTCGGGGTAACCGATCGCCACTGCCAGCGAGGAGTTCTTGGTGAGGTTGAGGTACTGGTTGGTGAGCGGCGGCAGAATGACGCGCATCGCCTGCGGCACCACGATCAGCCGCAAGGTCGACCCGCGCTGCAGCCCGAGCGATGAACCTGCCTCCATCTGGCCCTTGTGCACCGACTGGATGCCGGCGCGCACGATCTCGGCGATGAAGGCCGCGGTATAGGTCGCCAGCGCCAGCGTCAGCGCCACGAATTCCGGAATGACGCGCGAGCCTCCGGAAAAGTTGAAGCCCTTGAGTTCGGGGAATTCAAACTTCACCGGCGCCCCGAAGATCAGCGAGCTCAGCAGCGGCAGACCGATCAGCATCCCCAGCACATATGGCCAGATCCGGATCATCCGGCCATGGTCGAACAATTGTTTGCGCGCGAAGCGCTGCAGCAGCAGCGAGCCCACGATCGCAATCACGAGTGCGAAAACGAAGGCCTCAAAGCCGGGAGTGCCGATCGGCTTCGGAATCACGATACCGCGGTTGGACAAAAAGAAGCTGCCCAACACCGAGATGCTTTGCCGCGGGTTTGGCAAAGCCGCCAGCACGGCAAGATACCAGAACAGAATCTGGAACAGCAGCGGCAGGTTGCGGATCAACTCGACATAGCCGCCGGCGATGCGCGACAGCAGCCAGTTCGGCGACAACCGCCCGAGCGCCACCATAAATCCGAGAATGGTGGCAAAGAAGATCCCGACGATCGAGACAGCCAGTGTGTTGAGCAAGCCCACCAGAAAGACGCGCGTATAGGAGTCGGATCCGCTGTATGGAATCAGGGCCTGACTGACGTCAAAACCAGCCGTATTCGCCATGAAGCCAAAGCCGGCGGTGATCCGCTGCGACTGCAGATTGGCGCGGGCATTGGCGACGATTTCGTAGGCGATCCAGGCGAGCGCTGCGACGAACAGGATCTGGATGACGAAGCCACCCCATCCCGCGCGGCCACCCAACGCGCGCTGCAGGTTGGCGACAAACTGCGGCGGAGGTTTTCGGGGTTCGATGGCCATCGCCGCGCCCTGTTAGCTGGCGATCAGCGGATCGGCGGCGCGTACTGGATACCACCCTTGTTCCAGAGCGCGTTGAGGCCGCGTGCGATCCCGAGCTTGGAACCGGCGCCGACGTTGCGGTCGAAGCTTTCGCCGTAATTGCCGACGGCCTTCACGATCCGGGCGACCCAATCCTTGGTAAGGCCAAGCTGTTCGCCGAGATTGCCGTCGGTCCCGAACACCCGCTTCATCTCCGGCTTGTCCACTTTGGCCATTTCATCGACGTTCTTCTGGGTAATGCCCAGTTCTTCGGCAGTGATCATCGCGTAGAGCGACCATTTCACGATGTCTAACCACTGGTCATCGCCATGGCGCACCATCGGGCCGAGCGGCTCTTTCGAAATCACTTCCGGAAGCACGGCGTGGTCGGCCGCGTTCGCAAGCTTCAAACGGTCGGAATAGAGCCCTGATACGTCGGTGGTGAACACGTCACAGCGTCCGGACTCGTAGGCCTTGACGGCTTCGTCGTTGGTGCCGAATGCGATCACCTCGTACTTCATGTTGTTGCCCTTGAAGTAGTCGGCGAGATTCTGTTCCGTCGTGGTGCCCTGCTGCACGCAAACCGACGCGCTGTTCAGTTCCAGCGCGGAATTGACCTTCAGCGACTTCTTCACCATGAAGCCCTGGCCGTCGTAATAGGTCACGCCGGCAAAATTGGCGCCAAGCGAGGTGTCGCGCGACAGCGTCCAGGTGGTGTTGCGCGAAAGCACGTCGATTTCGCCGGACTGCAGCGCGGTAAAGCGGTCCTTGGCCGACAACGGCACGAATTTGACCTTGGTCGGGTCGTTGAAGATGGCGGCGGCGATCGCGCGGCAGACGTCGACGTCGAGCCCGGTCCAGTTGCCCTTGTCGTCGGGCGACGAGAACCCCGGAAGACCCTGGCCGACGCCGCAGGATACCATGCCGCGGTCCTTGACCGTTTTGAGGGTTTGCGCCGTGGCAGCCTGCGGTCGAAAAAGCGGCGGTGAGAGCAAGGGTGAAAACCAGAGATGCGCGTTTCATGGCATGGCCTTTCAAGGATCGTCCGGAACGTTTGCTTACGCCAATGGGCCGACCCGATAATCCATTCCTGCAAACGGCATGCCTAAAAGGCAGTTTGATGCGCAGTCCAGTCAGGCGATGGATCGACGGTCGCGGCAGGCCCCTCAACGTGCAGCGACTGAATAGCTCGCCTGCATCACAGAACGACTGGCGAGCCGGGTCAAGGGGTTGACGGCCGTCTTCTGTGTCCTGTTACTACAAAACTGGCCCAAACTCGCCGTCCGGCAGGGCTTTCGGAGGTCGCGGCGGCGCAAAAAATCTTTTGGTGGTGCATGAGTTCTTCAGGAAATGACGGCGCAACCGACCCGCAAAAGGTCGAAACCAACCTGGTGACGGCGGGCCGCGACACGAAAGCGCAGAAGGGCTTCGTCAATCCGCCGGTCGTCCACGGTTCGACCGTGCTCTACCCGACAGCGGCGGATTTGCATGCCCACCGCAGCGAATTCCAGTATGGCCGGCGGGGGACCCCGACCACCAAGGCGCTGCAGGAGGCGCTGATGGCGCTCGAAGGCCCGCAATGCGCAGGCGTCGGCATCGCGCCCTCGGGCCTGTCGGCGATTACCACGACCCTGCTCGCGGTGCTCAAAGCCGGCGACCACCTGCTGGTCTGCGACAACGCTTACCGCCCGACCCGAAACTTTTGCGACGGATTGCTCACCGGCTACGGTGTCGAGACCACCTATTTCGATCCCCTGATCGGCGCCGGCGTCGCCGGCCTGTTCAAGCCCAACACCAAGGCGGTGCTGGTCGAGGCCCCCGGATCGCAATCCTTCGAGATGCCGGATATTCCGGCCATCGCAGCCGTCGCGCATGCGCGCGGGGCGCTTGTGATCGACGACAACACCTGGGCAACGGCCCTGTTTCACCGCTCGCTGGAGCACGGCGTCGACATCAGCATGCAGGCCGCCACCAAATATATCGGCGGGCATTCCGACATCATGTTCGGCACCATCTCGGCGAACGCGCGTGCCTGGCCGCAGGTCGCCGAGACCATCCGGCTGCTCGGCGTCTGCGCCGGGCCGGACGATGTGTTTCTGGCGCTGCGCGGCTTGCGCACGCTGGCAGTGCGGCTGGCGCAGCATCACCGATCGGGCATCGAGATGGCGCGATGGCTGGCGGCCCGGCCCGAAGTGGTCACCGTGCTGCACCCTGCCCTCGAAAGCCATCCGGGTCATGCGATCTGGAAACGGGATTTTACCGGCGCCTCAGGCCTGTTCAGTGTCGTGCTGAAACCAAAGCCTCAAGCTGCCGTCGACGCATTGCTCGACACCTTGAAATTGTTCGGCATGGGCTTTTCATGGGGCGGCTTCGAAAGCCTCGCCATCCCCTTCGACTGCACGACCTACCGCACGGCGACGAAGTGGGCACCGGGCGGTCCGGCGCTGCGGCTGCATATCGGACTGGAGAATGTCGACGATCTCAAGGCCGATCTCGCCCGCGGGTTTGAGGTTTTCAACGCCGCATAGGCCAGCGCTGATCCGGATCTCGCATCACGCGCTTGCGCTATCGGTGCTGTTGGCCAAAAAAGAATGGGAATTTAGAAACAAAAAGGATGATCAGATGAAATTTTATACTTTGATCTGTATTTCAGTTGCCACCATTGTCGGCCAATCCTGCGCCCATGCCCAGGAGTTCCAAGTCGAAGCCTCCAAGTCAGTTGAACGGCAAGTCGGTCGTCATCAGCTATCTCGAAACCGCCCGCGCAAAACCCGTTGACGGCGGGGTGATTGCGACTCGCAAGATTCCCTTCAAGCTGATCGTCTATGCCAGCGCGGAAGGAAAATTGTTCAACCGGCTGCGCGCCGGCAACAATGCGAAATCGTCCGATCAGACCTCCGGCGCCAGGGACCTGTCGCAACTTGCCGACAGAAATACCATCTTCGACAAGCAGAAGATGTCGACGGCGAACAACTATTTCGGCGGCCAGGGTTCCAGAACGATCGAAGCGGTGTTTGACGAGACCTTCTCGAATTGCACCGCGACCGTCGTCACGAAAATCCTGGGTGAATATGCCAAGCGGCGTCTGATGTCGGACGGGTTCGAATTGCTGTATTCCGCCAGCGCCAGCGATATCACCTGCAAGGTCGTCAGCGGAAACGAGCTGGTGGAAAATTGAACCGGATGATTTCCTCCCCGCAGTGATGATTTATTAACCTGTCGCCCGACGAATTTTTTGGACTCTGTTCGTTCTCCGTGAACAGAAGGAGTCCGTGAGGCCGGCACCAATGACGCCATTGCGACAGTCGGGTCGCTTTATGCCGCTTGCGATTTCGCGGGGCTGTCCTATCGTCGGCGCGACAAGGAGTTCGTCATGCTGAACGATCGAGAAAAGATTCTGACCGCGCTGCGCGAGAAGCCGCTCAAGATCTATGAGGTCATGAAACGGGCCAATCTTCCCAACGAGGAGGCCTGCCAATCGCTGCTGATGAAAATGCGCGACGAAGGTGCGGTCAAGTTCGACATTCACAAGGGCCGCTGGCTGATCGGCTGATCGCTCGCCGGCGCGCGGCGCGGCGAAGTGTGCGGAATCATGGCACAAGCGGTCCACGACTGACGGCGGCGATCACGCCGCATTGCAGCCTCTCCCGGCCAATAAAGGGTTGATTCGCTGTCGTTTGCCGATAGCCTGACCTATCGACTCGAATGCGGAAAGCCGACGATTAATGGGAAGCGTAGTCCTCCTCGATCTGATGGGTGGCGTGGCCTTGCTGCTATGGGGCCTGCACATGGTCCACAGCGGAATTCTGCGCGCGTTCGGGCCGGATCTGCGTTCGCTGCTGGCCGGCGCCCTGAAGAACCGCTTCAGCGCCTTTGCCGCGGGCATCGGCCTGACCGCGCTGCTCCAAAGCAGCACCGCGACCGCCTTGATCACGAGTTCCTTCACATCAGAAGGATTGGTCGGACTGGTGCCTGCGCTCGCGATCATGCTCGGCGCCAATGTCGGGACCACCCTGATCGTTCAAATCCTGTCGTTCAATATCTCCGCGGTCTCCCCGGTGCTGTTTACCATCGGCCTGATCGCCTTCCGCGGCGGTGCGCGCTCGCGCGTCAAGGATGTCGGCCGGGTTTTCATCGGGCTTGGCCTGATGCTGCTGGCGCTGCATATTCTGCTCGGCACGCTGGCGCCGGCAGAGAATGCCCCCGGTGTCCGCGTCTTCATGAACGCCATCACCGGCGATCCCATTTTATGCATCCTGCTCGGCGCGGTCGTCACCTGGGCGGTGCATTCCAGCGTCGCCAGTGTGTTGCTGATCATGTCACTGGCCTATGCGCAGTTCGTTTCGCCCTATGCGGCGCTGGCTCTGGTGCTCGGAGCCAATCTCGGCAGCGCCATCAATCCCGTGTTCGAAGGTGCCCGCCGCGACAATCCCGCCAGCTACCGGCTGCCGCTCGGCAATCTCTTCAATCGCCTGATCGGCGTGCTGGTGGTCGTCCCCTTCCTGCGTCCGATCACCGAGCTGTTGCAGAGCTGGCAGCCTGATCTGGCCAAGATGACCGCGGGCTTTCACATCGGCTTCAACGTGGTGACGGCGATCATCTTCATCGGCCTGCTCGACGGCATGGCCAGGCTCCTGACAAAGCTGCTGCCGGACCGCGTCCAGGAAACCGATCCGTCGCGGCCGCGCTATCTCGACGAGAGCGCGCTGGAAACGCCGTCGCTGGCGCTGGCCGACGCCGCGCGCGAAACCCTGCACATGGGCGATCACGTCGAGGTGATGCTGCGCAAGGTGATGGCTGGCGATGATGACCAACGATCGCGCTCTGGTCGACGAGGTGTCACGCATGGACAACAGCGTCGACAACCTCGACGAGGCGATCAAGCTCTACGTGACCAAGCTGACGCGCGGCAGTCTCGACGAACGCGAGGGCCAGCGGGCGATGGAGATCATCTCCTTCGCCATCAACCTCGAGCACATGGGCGATATCATCGACAAGAATTTGAGCGAACTTGCGATGAAGAAGATCAAGCGCAGGTTCCAGTTTTCGCTGGAAGGCGCCGAAGAACTCTCGATGTTCCACAAGCGGACGATGGATTCGCTGCGGATCGCATTCGGCGTGTTCATGACGGGCGACGTCAATGAAGCCCGCAAACTGCTCGCCGAGAAGGCGCTGTTGCGCAATGCCGAGCTGGCCGCCACCGAGCGGCATCTCGACCGCCTGCGCGAAGGCCGGCCCGAGAGCATCGAGACCACGTCACTGCATCTCGACGTGCTGCGCGACCTCCGGCGCATTCACTCGCATATCTGTTCGGTGGCCTACCCCGTGCTCGACGCCGCCGGCGAACTGCCCGCCCACCGGCACGCGGAAAACGATCTGGTCGCGCTGGCCGCGCCGGCGCAACCGTCGTCGCGGTAGGCGCTAGCGATCCAGCGTCCGCGACCCGCTGGCGCGGTTCTTCAGGATCAGCATGATATTGCGGATATAGATGATCGTGGCCAACGATTGCCCG
Source organism: uncultured Alphaproteobacteria bacterium (assembly GCA_963742695.1). Taxonomy (GTDB): domain Bacteria; phylum Pseudomonadota; class Alphaproteobacteria; order Rhizobiales; family Xanthobacteraceae; genus Bradyrhizobium. The sequence goes on along the minus strand of CAVUNF010000023.1, from coordinate 225,729 downwards.
ATGATGATCACAGGCTCGCGTTTGGCGATGCCGTAGACCAGCGTCATCATCCCGCCGGCCATCGAGAAGAACCAGAACGCCATCGGCACCACGCTTTGCCCGGCGCGCTCGCTGGAAATCCACTGCACCAGAAAGCGCGCGGTGAAAAGCAACTGCGCGATCAGGCCGAAGGCGAGCCAGAAATCGAACTTGGCGACGAAGACGTCGTAGAGATAATCGCCGAGTGCCTGCCCGTATTGAATCAACATCACTGCACCTCGGTCGCAACGGGCGTCGGCTTCTTGCGGCGGATCAGCCACCATACGCCGGCGAGGTCCAGGATTCCGATCCACAGCCGGTCGAAAAAGCCGTAGTTCGACACGCCGGAATGGCGCGGCCGGTCGATCACGTCGACATAGACGATCTCGTATCCCTCGCGCCGCACCAGCGCCGGCAGAAAGCGATGCAGACCGTCGAAATAGGGCATCGCCAAAAACACCTCGCGCCGGAATGCCTTCAGGCCGCAGCCGGTATCGCGGGTGCCGTCGCGCAGGATCGCGTTGCGCACGCCATTGGCGACGCGCGACTGGATTTTCTTGAAACCGGTATCCTTGCGTCCGACGCGCTGGCCGGCGGCAAGCCCGACCCGGCCGCCGCCATTCTCGATCGCCGAGATCAGATCCGGCAGGAACACCGGATTGTTCTGCCCGTCGCCGTCGAGCGTCACGACGATGGCCCCGCGCGCGGCGCGGACGCCGCTGCGCACCGCCGCCGACTGGCCTGCCGATGTCGCGTGACGGATCTGGCGCAGATTGCTGCGCTGCTTCATGAGCTCTGCGAGCCGCTCGGCGGTCGCATCGGTCGAGCCGTCATTGACGTAGATGATCTCATAGGCTCCATCGGCCGTCGAGCGCGGCTGCGATCTCGGCGATCAGCGGGCCAACATTGTCGGCTTCGTTGCGCACGGGAACAACGATGGAGACATCGGCGGCGGCGTGTCGGAAGATGACAAATCAACACTCGTCGTTTGAATTGGCCCGCAGCGGTAGCGCGAAGCCGACCTTGGCGCCCGGAGCCTTGCGGCGTCCGCTTCTTATGGGGCGAACGCGCCGCGGGCAACCCTTTTGAGGTGGCCCAGCGATGGGCCGGGCAGCGGCGCAATGGCGCCGTCCTGACGGATAATGAAGCCCAGACGGCGCGCGGCGAACCAGTATCGCACCGCCATCGCGCCGACCACGCCGACGCAGGCGCCCGCGACCACGTCGCTCGGGTGATGCGCCAGCAGCACGAGGCGGGTCGCTGCGATCATCAGCGCATATACGATCATCGCGGTACGCGCCTGCGGCCATATCGCGGTGACGGCAAACGCCAGCGCAAAGGCGGTGATGGCATGACCCGATGGAAGGCTGGCATAGGCCCCGCCGCCGGTAAACGGCATGAAGTGGAACGCGTCGGCCTTGCCGCCCACGAACGGACGGCCGCGGCCGATCGACCATTTCAGACATCTCGCCGACCATGACCGGCGTCAGCACCGCAAGGAACAGGAACTGCAGCCGCGTTCCGAAATTCAGCCATATCGCTCGCGCGCCACCTCGCAATCGCGGGCTGACGATCAGAACGACGAGCATCAACACCGGCCAGCAGCCGACAGCACATATTCGTCCTTGCCGAAGTCGGTCAGGATGCGAAGCGGCCACAGGCTCGCGGTGCCGCGTGCAGGCATCCAGCCGATTTCGGCTGCATCGAGCGCGTACATCAGCGCGATGACCAGCGACCGCGACGGTTGCGCCGAGCAGCAGCACGTGGCGCGCGGATCTGCGCCGCGCCTCGGCACGTCGCGAATGCGACGGCGAGCGCACCAGTTGCGCCAGCGACGTCCGCACCACCGTGAACAGTTGCGAGAAATAATTCGATGATGGGCCGGTGCCGGCCTGGACGGACATCTTTATTGCGTTCCTTCGGAGCGGAAGATGGCGATGGAGATCGCCTTGCCTTGCGAGATATTATAGCCGTCGATGCGGGTCGCCACGTTGTAGCGCAGCCCGATCGCCTCGCGCACGCTGGGCAAAGACGCGTTCGGCGCGGGCTTCGACCAGCGCGAACCGGCAACTGCCCTGGCCCAGGAAATCAGCGGCTCCCGATCCATCCGTCAGCAGCGTCGAAGTGCCGGTCATGAAGACGAGGCTCGGCTCGTGAAAGCCTGCCGCCGCCGCCTTCGGCCCGACGCAGACGACATTGCGCAGCGCCCGCGCAATCTCCGCGCTCGGAAACAGCGGCGTCAGCGCAGGCATCACGACGCCATAGATCGCGACCGCCAAAAACATCGCCGCGACCACGGCGTTCAACACCGAGCGTTCGGCGCGATTGATCTTCGTAGAGCCACCATGCGAACAGCCCGAAAATCAGCGAGGCCGCCACGAACGGCCATGCCAGGAACACCGGTTGACGCAGTCAGCATGATCGCGCCGACCACGGCGATGGTGGAAAGTATCGCGGGAATCACGAACCACCACGCAGCGCCCCGCATCAACCATGATCGCGACAGCACGCGGCGCTCCAGCGCGCCGATCGACAGGATGGCGATCGCCGGATAAAGCGGCAGCACGTAATGCGGCAGTTTCGTCAGCACCAGTTCGAACACGATCCAGGACGGAACCAGCCACGCCAGCAGGTACTGCGCGCCGGGCTCCCGCCTCGCCCGCCACACCGCGGGCGCGGCCATGCCCGCCAGCGGCGCGCCCGGCCAGAACGTCAACCAGAACAGCAGCAGATAGAGTCCCGGCGGTGCGCCGTGGGATTCCTGCGCGGCGAACTTTGCCAGCATGTCGCCGCCGACCGAGGTGGTGAAGAAGGTACCGCCGGCGCGCCAGTAAGATCGCGACGAACCAGGGCAGCACCAGCACCAGCAGCCACATCAGGCCCCACACCGGTCGCAGACGCCACAGCCATGCCGCCGACCGGTCGAGGATCGCCAGCGTGACGATCGTGAGCGCGACGAACAGCAGGATCAGCGGTCCCTTGAGCAGGATGCCGCCGGCCAGCGCCGTCCAGAAGATGACCGGCCATGTCCATGGCGGACGGGTCGGGATCTTCGCCGCGCTGCCACGACAGATAGACCCGCGCCATCGCGCCCATCGCCGCCACCACCGTCAGCAGCAGCATGGCATCGGTTTTGGCCAGCCGCGCTTCGACGCCGAGCAGCACCGAACTGGCCATGAGGAGACCGGCGAAGATGGCTCCGCGCCGCGTCACGAATGCGAGCGCGGTCCAGTAGGTCAGCAGCACCGCGCCGATGGCGCCGATCAAGGACGGCACGCGGTACAGCCAGATCCGCACCTGCGCGCGCGGCAGCCCCAGCGTCGTGGCGGTTTCGACCACGGCCGCCTGCAGCCAGTAGACGCCGACCGGCTTCTTGTAGCGGACGTCATCCTGGAAGCGGATGTCGACGAAGTCGCCGCTTTCGACCATTTGCTTGGTGGCCTGGGCGAACCGCGCCTCGTCGCGATCGATCGGCGGGATGTTGAAAAAGCCCGGCAGAAACAGGATCAGGGCGCAAAGCAGCAGGAACGCCACCGCACGGGCATGGCTGGCCGCCACAACGTCAATCACGCCGGCCAACCGGCTGCCCGGATTCACCCGGTTCTTCGGCTCGCGCGGCTCTCCAAATCGGGGGCGGGCATAGGTCTCGACCATGGTTCCGCATACGCCGAAACCACTATCGCGACAACCGCTTAGCGCGCCTCTATTGAATTCTGATGACAACTGTGTCCGCGGCGCCCGTGGCATCGATCACGGTCAACCTGGCAAAGCCCGGCCCGGGCGGATCGACCAGGCGCTGGCGCCGGCCGTCGATTTCACCGACCGACACGCCGTTCACCAGCATGGTGATCGGAAGCACGCCGCCGGCCACTTTCACCGGCATCGCCGCCACTTCCGCCCCGCCCGAGCGATCGACGTCGATCCGCGAGCCGTTCAGCGGAAACTGGATGCGCGGCGACTGCTCGGAGCCGGTCCGGAGCAATTCGCCGGCGGGACGGAACCGCCGCAACGGCAGCGGCAGCTTGGCATTGCTCGCGACCAGCGCGCCCTTTGGCGGCTTCGGCAGCGGCATCGGCAGTTTTCCGGTCCGGGCGAAGGCATCGAACAGGATCGGTGCTGCGGCGGTGCGGCCGACCAGCCCCGCCACCGGAGCGCCGTCGGGACGCCCGACCCAGACGCCGATGGTCATCCGTCCATCGAAGCCGACCGACCAGGCGTCGCGATAGCCGTAGCTGGTGCCGGTCTTGAACGCGATCCGGTTATGCGCGGCATTTTCCGGCGGCGGCGTGCCCATCAGCACGTTGCCGACCTGCCATGCCGCGACCTGATCCATCAGGCGCAGGGTCTCGCGCGCATCGTCCTTCGCCGTCACGATTTCGCGCAGCGGCCGCGTGGTGCCGAGCCGCGCAATGCCGGAATAGAGCTGCACCAGGTCCTGCAGCGTGACGCCGACGCCGCCGAGGCCCATGGCCAATCCCGGCGCCTCGTCTTTCGGCAGCACGAGATTGCCGCCGGCCTGCTTCAGCCGTGACGACAGCCGGCTGGCGCCGACGCGGTCCAGCAAGGCGATCGCCGGCACGTTCAGCGACAGTTGCAGCGCCTTGCGCACCGGCACCGTGCCCTGAAAGGTCATGTCGAAATTTTCCGGCGCGTAGGAGCCGAACCGGATCGGCCGATCGTCGATCAGGCTTTCCGGATGCACAAAACCATCCTCGAACGCGAGGCCATAGATGAACGGTTTCAGCGTCGATCCCGGCGAACGCACGGCGCGGGTCATGTCGACCTGCCCTGCGCGGCGGTCGTCGAAATATTCCGACGAACCAACCCGCGCCAGCACGTCGCCGCTGTCGTTGTCGACCGCGATGATGGCGACGGAAATATCCGGACCCAAGGCCAGCGCGCGGTCGCGCGCCAGCGTCTCCAGCACCTTCTGCACGCCGGCATCCAGCGTCAGCCGGATCACCGGCGCATCCTTGACCGTCGCCATGGCCTGATCGGCGGAATGCGGTGCGAGGATCGGCATCGGCTTGCGCAGCCGCGGTATCGATACGGCCTTGGCCTGAGCTGCATCCTCAACCGAGACGCGGCCGTCTTCGACCATGCGATCGAGCACGCGGTCGCGCGCCACGCGGGCCACGTCGGGATGGCGATCGAGGCGGCGGGTTTCCGGCGATTGCGGCAGCGCCACCAGCAGCGCTGATTCCGCCAGCGACAACCGCTTCGGCTCCTTGCCGAAATAGGCAATCGCGGCGGCCCTGATGCCCTCGAGATTGCCGCCGAACGGCGCCAGCGCCAGATACAGATCGAGGATCTGGTCTTTGGTCAGTTGCCGCTCGATTTCGATCGCGCGCACCATCTGCCGCAGTTTGGCGTAGACCGAGCGCTCGCGCCGCGGCTCCATCAAGCGCGCCAGTTGCATCGTGATGGTGGAGCCGCCGGACACGATGTGGCCGCGCGTGACGAGCTGAAGTGCGGCGCGTCCCAGTGCCAGCGGATCGACGCCGGCATGGGAATAGAAACGGCGATCTTCATAGGCCAGCAGCAGCTTGAGATAGCCGGGATCGACTCCGGTCCTGGCATTGACCGGCAGCCGCCAGCGGCCGTCAGCCATCGCGTAAGCGCGCAGCAGCTTTTCGTGGCGGTCGACAATGGTGGTGGAGGTTTGCCGGGCCTGCTCCAAGGGCAATGGACCGAGCGAGACGATCCATGCCGCGAAGGCGCCGATCAGGATCAAGCCCGCAGCTGCCGATATGGCCCCCGCCAGCTTGATCCGCCGCCAGCGACGCGCTCGGTGCGCTGCCGACGCTATGGCGTTCGATGCGCTCATTTCGCCGGACGCACCTCGACTGAGCCGGTGCCGGTACGGCCATAGCGCGAGGGGTTGTACATGTCCTCGACATAGGCCTGCGGCAGCACGTATTTGCCGGGCGAAACCGCGCGCACGATATAGGCCACCGTGAACACCGCCTGGTCGTCGCTGGCGCGGTCGATCGCCGCGGTGAAACGGTCATCGCGGAATTCGGTATTTTCCGGCTCCTCGCCGTCCTCGATCCAGTCCAGCGTGCCGGTATCGCCCGACGATACCAGCCGCGGATTGTCGATCTCGAGGCCGGCGGGCAGATAATCCGACACCATGATGTGACCGAACTCCGGTTTGGCTTCGGTGATCTTCAGCACCACGGCAAAGCGGTCGTTCTGCTTGGCCTTGGAGACATCGGCCGGCTTGCCGTCGAGCGTGAAGTAATTGCGCTCGATCTTGAAGCCGTTCGATGCCGCGGGCTCCGGCGTGATCGGCGAACCCGAGACCGAGACCACCGCCTGCACCGGCGCATCGCCGGTGTTGGTGATCTTGATCGGCTGGCCCGCCACCTCGGCAGCCTTGTAGCTGCGATAGAGCGCGGTCTTGACCGCACCGCCGTTGACGTCGAGCGTCAGCGTTTCCTTGGCCAGCGCGCGCGACGCCAGCACCAGCCAGGCATTTTCCTGGGTCGACGTGTAAGGCGTGAGACCGCGCGCCACTTCGACGCGCTGCACCGCCTGGGTCAGCGTCGCCCGCGGCGCGTTGCCTTCGCTCGCGAGCGAAACCAGCGCCGCGGCATCGCGCAGCTGCGAGCCATAATCGACCCGGCCGAACTCCAGCACCGGCTTCGGGGCGAGGCTTTCGAGCGCTGCGGTATAGACCCGCTCCGCCCTGCCCTTGTCGCCGACCAGCGCCAGTGCCGCCGCCAGTTGCGACTTGGCAATCGGCGTCGCCAGATTGCCCAGCTTGGTATCGGCGAGATAGCGCAGGTCGCCGATCGGAGCGGCGCCGTTGCGGGCGAGCACGTAGAGGCCGTAAGCGAGATCCCGCCCGCCGTCCTTTTCCGGCTCGTTGGCGTTCACGACCGAGTTGCGGATGCGATCGAGCGCGCTCTTGAACAGCACATCCGGCACCGCAAATCCCTTTTCGCGGGCGCGGGTCAGGAAGTCCGTCACGTAGGCGTCGAGCCAGGAATCGTCGCCGCCGGCCGACCACAGCCCGAACGACCCGTTCGAGCCTTGCCGTGCCAGCAACCGATCGATGGCATCCTTGATGCGCTGGTCGACCGCCGTATCCATTGCCAGATGGGCGCCGGCCGCCAGATCATTGACGTACAGCAGCGGCATGGCGCGGCTGGTGATCTGCTCCGAACAGCCATGGGGATAGCGGTCCAGCGCTTTGAGGATGGTCGCGGCATCGAGCGCGGTCGACAGGCTGACCGACAGCGAGACGCCGCCGGTGCCCTGCACCAGATCCGAGAACATGTCGGACGTCAGCGTCAGGCTTTCGCCTTTCGCCAGGGTCCGGATCGAGCGGCGCGCCAAAATCTGGGTCGCCGCCTTGACGTCGAGCGCGTAATTCCGCGCCAGCGCCAGCCCGTTCGGGCCCTTGATGTCGACGGCGAGCTGTGCGGTTCCGGCGCCGCCGGCGTCGAGCGCCAGCGACATCGAGGTCCGCTGCTTGGCGGCGAGTTTTACCGTGGTGGCGGCATTGCCCGTCACCTTCACCGGGCCCGTCGCCTTGACGGTGACGGTGTAGTCGCCGGCAGCACCCTCGACGTTGTCGAGGTCAAAACTCATGGTGCCCTTGTCGCCATTGAGCAGGAAGCGCGGCAACGTGGCCGTCAGCACCACGGGATCGCGCACCGTGACGTCAGTGGTGGCGCGGCCGAGTTTGGTTGAAGTCCAGGCCACCGCCATGACGCGTGCGGTGCCGGCGAACTCCGGAATGTCAAAACTGATTTCGGCGGAGCCGTCGGCGCCGACGGTGACAATTCCGGAATACAACGCCAGCGGCTTCTGCGTCGGCGGGCTGCCCTGCAGCTCGGCGCCGGCGGAATCGCCGCCGGTCTTGAGCTGACCGCGGGTGCCCTGCATGCCGTCGATCAGTTGCCCATAGAGATCGCGGATCTCCGAGGTCATGCGACGCTGGCCGAGATAATAGTCGTCGGGCGCCGGCGGCTTGTAGTTGGTCAGGTTGAGAATGCCGACATCGACCGCGGCAACCACGATCTTGGCGTCCTCGCCGGGATTGAGACCGCCGAGCTTGACCGGCAGTTTCAGGGTGGTGCTCGGACGCACCAGCGCCGGCGGCGAAAGGTTCACCGCAAGCGTTCGCGCCTTCTTGTCGATGCCGAACCATTTCAGGCCGATCGCCCGGCCCGGCATCCGCAGCGCCGCAGCGTCGAGCGGGCGGCGCAACGTCGCCACCACATAGGCGCCGGTGCCCCAATCCTTGCCGACGGGAATCCTGACCTGCGCGGTGCCTTCCTTGACCTCCGTGGTCTGGGTGGTCAGCAGCCGGTCGCCGAGCACGTTGATGGTGAGCTTGCCGGCGGAGCGCGCATTGACCGAGACCACCATGGTGTCGCCGGACTGATATTCCGGCTTGTCGACCGAGGTTTCCAGCAGATCGGGCGTGTCGGCGCTGCCGTCGGAATACCAGCCGACATCGAACTGCACCGAGGTCAGCGGCCCATCGGCGTCGAGCGATTTGACGTCGAGGCGGTAGCGGCCCGGCTGCGGCGACAACGTCACCCGCGACGGCTTGTCGGCGGCGACGGTCAGATCGCCATCGGCAACGCGCGCGGTCGATTTGACCGGCTCGTAGGCCCAGGACGAGTTCTGGCGATACCATTGGTAACGGGATTCGAGCTTCAAGCAGCTCGTAGCGCAGGCCATCGCGCGCCAGCTGCTTGCCGTCGGGGGCCACGAACACGACGTCGAAGTCGGCCTTGTCGCCTTCGCCGACGCTCTTGGATCCGAACAGCGGCTTGACGCCGATCAGCGCCGTCGCCGGCTGAACCGGCAATACCAGCTTGCGCTCGACCGCGCGGCCACCGGCTTCGGTCATGCGAATGAAGAACTGGGCTTCCTGCGGGCGCGTCGATGCCGGCGGCTTTGCCAGGCTGACCGGGAAAGTCGCCACGCCCTTGGCGTCGGCCTCGGGCAGGTTTTCGATCGGCGTGCGTTCGTTGGAAGCCGTCTCCTCGTCGGCGACGCCGAACTGATAACCTGCAAAGCCCGGCCGTGCCGCAGCCGGCGCCACCAGCATGTCGCCCTCGAGCTGCAGGCCCGACGCCGGCGCGCCATAGAGGAAGCGGCCTTCGACCTTAAGTTCTACAGGAGCTTCAGCTTTGATCTGCTTCTCTTTGGTTGTTATGTCGAATTCGATACGCTCGGGGATGTAATCCTCGACCATGAAGGTGGTCTCGCCGACCGACGAGGCCTTGGGATCGGTAAACGCGCGCACCCGCCAGGTGCCGGTTGGAACCGCCGAATTGAGTGCAAGCGTCATGCTGCGGCCGCCGGCGCCCTGGTCGGCCAGCATGGCGCGGCGGAACTCGACGCCATCCGGGCGCTCGATCACCAGCGTCAGCGGCCCGCCGGTCACGGCATTGCCCTGGCCGTCGCGCAGCAGCGCGGTGAGGTAAACCGTCTCGTTGGAGCGATAGACGCCACGCTCGGCGTAGACGAAGGCATCGGCCCCGGCGGGCACCGCCCGGCCGGAAACCCCGCGATCGCTGAGGTCGAACGCGTTGCTTTTCAGGCTGAGGAAAGCGTAGTCCGTCTTCTCGCCTGACACGGTCAGCATCGCCGGCGACAGCCCGCCCTCGCCGCGTGCAAGGCCAGCCTCGAACAGCACATGGCCGGCATCGTCGGTTTTGCGGGTAGCCAAAATCTCGTTGTTGCGCGCGATCAGCCGCACCTCGGCCTTGGCAATGGCGCCGGTCGAGGCCAGCGAATTGACGAAGACGTGGATGCCGTCATTGCCTGAAAACGCCGTCAGGCCGAGATCGGAGACGATGAACCACTGCGTCGCCAGCGACCCGTCGTCGTCGCTGCCGGGGCCCTTGGCCGCCGCGGTCATGACGTAGACGCCCGGCTGCAGGTCGCCGAGCGCCTGATCGACCGGAAACGCCGTGGTGACGTCCTGATTGAGCGTGGTCGCGGTGGTGAGTTCGCCGGACCATACCTTGACGCCGCGCTCATCGCCGAGTTCGGACAGCTCGTACTTGCTCAGGCTGCGCTGAAAATCGCTGCCGACCACGGTATTGATCAGGTTGCGGTCGCCGATCCGGAACACGTTGACCGACACCGCCGGGGTGTTGACGCTAACCAGGGGAATACCGCGCTGGCCGGTACGCGGCAGCACATAGGCGCGCCCGGTGAAGCGCACGAATGGCTTGCGGTCGCGCACGTAGATATTGAATTCAGCCGACTTCGGCAGGGTTTCCTTGACGCCGGAGGGCAGCCCGGTACGCAGATTGATATTGTAGCGCTCGCCGTGCTTCAGGCCGTCGACGCAAAGCTGCTTGCCTTCCGACGACAGTGCCGGCTTGTCGCTGCCCGCCAGCGCCAGGAACGGCGAGAAATCGGTGCGCTTGGCGAGTTCCTCGGAGAACTGGAAACAGGCGCGCGGCGATGCGCCGTCGGAATCGACGGTGTAATCCAGCAGCCGGAAGCCATGCTCGTCGCGCATTTTTTCATATTGGCCGCGCACCTCGGCGACCTCGCGCAGATCGAGCGAGAGCCGCAGCGCATCCAGCGCCGGACGCCACAGCTTGCGGTCGGACATGGCGCGGCCGAGCACGGCGAGCGCGTCGGCCTCCTCGCCGGCATTGGCGGCGCGCTGGTAGGCGATGTAGGCGGCGGTCGAGGCGCGCTCCAGCAGGAAGGTGCCCTCGCTGGAATTCTTGGGCCAGATCTGGAAAATGGCGCGGGCCAGCCGCAGCCAGTTGCCGCTGTCGTCAGGCGTCACCGCCGCAATCTGGCCGAGGATCTGCAACCCGGTGCGGAAATCGCTGCGCTTGAAGGCGGCGTCGGCGTCGGTTCGCAGGCTCGCGCCCGACTTGGCGACCGCACCCGCCTCGCTCTTGATCTGCGCCGCCAGCTTGACGGCCGAATTGGCCAGATCGTCGCGCTTGAAGGCCTTATCGGCCGCCTGGGCTGTGACGAGGCCAAGCGCCAGCGTGGCGCAAAGTGCTGCGGCGCGAACCAAACCAATCATGATGGAGCTCCTTGGGCGCGGACATCAGCCGCGTTTCGAACAGAAGTGCGCGAAAAGGTGACGGACTCATGGCGAGGGAAATGGGAAGGGAATTGGCGAGGGAATAACGGGTCGAAAATCTCGCACGACATTGCCGAGGCGTGCCCTTTGCGGCGCCGGCGGGTGATCTGCGGCGCGAACATTGCGTTGAGGGCGGACCTGACGCAACGGTCCACCGTCCCGGTTGGTCGCTTCGCCGCAGGAAATGGTTCGGAAATGACTTGGCCGGAAGCGGATTTTTTCATATTGGCAATGCTATGAAGGCCCGGCGGCCTGACGCGTGGCCGGAAGCTACGGTCCCATAGCTCAACTGGATAGAGTAACGGATTTCTACTCCGTGGGTTACAGGTTCGAATCCTGTTGGGATCGCCAGCCACGTCTTCGCTTTGCGCCTTGCTTGGCGTTTGCCCGGACATTCGTGAACCGACCGGGAGCAGGCAGGCGTGGACAATGGATGACATGACAATTGCGACGAGGAGGTCGAACCTCCTCTTCTCCGGCTGCGACACCCCGACTGTAGATTAACCATGTTGCCTCCCGCGACCTCAGAGAGTGTCGGTTCGCCCCATTGTTCGGACGAAGGCGGGATGAATTCGCGGCGACCTGGGATAATTCTGAAAGTTCGTGCTAGATTTTGATGAATTTTGGGACCCGCGGGACATGAAGCACGAAACGTGGAATGACAAGACCGGGCTCGGCTCGAAGCCGGACAAGAAGGCGATCGCCAGCGCCATCCAGCGCTATCTGGACGCCAACGGTCTGGCGCGCAAAGACCTCATTCGCGAACACCTGTCCAAATCATCGATCGAGAAGCTGTTCCAGGGTGACTTCACCGAGCGCACCCTGAACAAGGTCGAGGGCATCCTCAAAACCAGTTTTCAAAAGCCTGTCACGGCCAAGGATACCGCGGCCAAGTCGGTCGGCGGATATGTCTTCGACGCCGTCGAATACCTGCAGGGCGATTATCTCTGCGTCCGCCCGATGTTCGCCAATTCGGCCAACTTCAATGCCTACCTGATTACGATCGCGTGGAGCGACGAGCAGAATTGCCTGGTGTTCGAGGAAAAGTCGCGCTTCGACGGCAAGTACCGGCAGGTCGGCACGGTCTATATTCCGTTCGGAACATCATTCATGAATCTCGTGAGTTCGAGCGCCGGCAACGTGCGAACCATCCTGCTGTCGCTGCCCGATACCGAAGACATGATGCGCGGCATCATCTCGACGCTCAGCAACCCCAAGGGCTCGATCTACATTCCGGTCGCAGCCCCGATCGTGCTGCGCAAATTGCGGGCGGCGGAAGAACCGGAGCTTGGCGTGATCGCGGCAGGTCATCGCCGCTACGGCGAATATCAGTCCTGGCTCGCGACGGTTCTGACCGAGGAATTCGGGGTCTTTGCGGTTCCGCAGCCGCCGATACAGCGCAAGGCCCGTGCCGGCAAGAAGTCCTGACGCGCTCGGCTTGCGTCCCCAAAATGACAAAGGGCCCCGGATCGCTCCGGGGCCCTTTTGCGTATCTGCGAGGCCCTGACGGGCCTTGTAACAATCAATAGCCGCAGGAGTGGCAGCGCGGCGGCGTCGCCACGTAGTATTCGCGCGCGGGTGCGACCATTTCAACGCGCTGGCGGGTGGCATATTGCGGCGGGGTGCGCTCGTATTGCACGCCTTCGGGCGCCACCATCACGGTCTTCGGCACCATCACGGTGCGGTATTGCGCCGGTGTGCGGTGCGCGATGACGGCGCCGGGCGCCACCATCACGGTTTCCTCGACGGTGCGGTATTGCGCGGGCGCGACCTGCCGCTGATAGCAGGTGACGCAAGGCTGAGGCGGCGGCACGTAGCAGCCGTGGCATCCGGCGGACGCGGCGGTCGGAAGCGCCATCACTGTGGCGGCCGTAGCGATCAGTGCTGCATAAACGCGTGACATGGTCATAGTGGTGCCTTCCCGTGGCTTCAAAATTGCGATCTGCAAAATGTGCTTGCGGGTCGGATCGTCAACGAGAGAGGGAAATTTCCCTTTAAGGGAAATCATTAACAAAGCGTTTTATCGGCTTCCCGCCGCTAAATTCGATGCCGGCTGCTTTGGCAAAGGCAGCCAATGGCCCTAAGGTCGGGAACGATGCCATTGTCGTACGGATGACCCGAAAATGAAGAACGGGCTGTACTCAATCCATATTCAGATGGGTGACGGCGTCAAGGGCCGGGCCAGCGGGGTCCTCGTCTTTTGCGACGGCAAGCTGCTCGGCGGCGACCCTTATTTCTGGTCCACGGGCTCCTACACGTTTGGGGATGGCCGGTGGAAAGGTAATGTGGTCACCAACCAGCACACGCCCTATTCGCGAAACCGCGGCGCGCCCGGTTTTTGCCGGCCGGGAGGTCACGACGGGCTTTTCGGGAACCTACCAGGACGACGAAGCGGAGGTTTTCGGCACCTCGCTGGTAGGCAGCCGAAGCGTCAGTTTTCGCGCGACATTGCGCCGCTTAGCAGATAATTGATGGCGTCCCGCCCCGCCCGGCTGTACACCGCTCCCGATCCTGCAGGCAGCGCCGAACCGCGCTGAGGCGGCCCCCGCGAAACCGATCGATTCACAACGAACCCGAAAGCAACAAGGCCCGTCAATGAGTGGATTCAAAGAGCCCAGCTTCGCCGACCGGCAAAAGGCCGCACAGGAAGCCAGGAAGAGCATTCTGGAGAAGTTCCGCGCCAAGCCGGGTCTCGACGATCCCGCCGTGATGCAGCGCCAGGCCGAGCGCGAGGCGCAGGCCGCCGAGCGCGCCAAGGCCAAGCAATTGCGTGACGCCGCCAAGGCCGAGAAGAAAATCCGCGATGCCGAGGCCGCAGCAGAGGCCGCAGCAGCGCTGGTGCGCGAAAAGGAAGAGGCCGCGGCGAAGGAATTCGCGCTCGAGGCCGAACGCAAGGCGGCGCGCGACGCCCGCTATGCCGCCCGCAAGGGCAAAGGCAAGAAGAAGTAGCGCTCACGGCATTATCGAAAAGCCCGACAGGCCCGCCTCAACAGAGGCGAGCCTGCGCGAAAGCGACGGTCAGTTCTTCTTCATGCCGTCGTCTTTCTTCATCCCGTCCTTCTTCATCCCATCGTCCTTCTTCATGCCGTCGGACATGGCGTCCTTTTTCATGCCGTCCTTGGACATGGAATCCTTCTTCATGCCGTCGTCCTTGCCCATCTTGTCCTGGGCGAAGGCAACAGGAGCCAGCGCCAGGCTGAGCGAAACGGCGGCGATGGAAACTCCGAGCGCAATGCGGGTGGAAATGGTCATGGGTCGTTCATCCCTTTGAAACCGGTTTTGAAAGCGACGGATGCCGCTATCATCACGACGGTACGGGGACCCCGTTTGTTACGCGGCGTTTGAAAAATTCCTGCTGCGAATAGCGCGTCGTGAATGTACGGAAGGCCTCGTCCACTCGCGTGAGCGCCTCGTCACCATGACGCCTACTCGGGCGCGCTTCGCATTCAACGCCGACGCCACGCGGCTGACCGGCGGCCTGCCGATCAGCCGGCTGATCTCGTTGGTGGCCGCCACCAGTTTGGCCATATCGACGCCGGTGGCGATGCCCATGCCCTCCAGCATGTAGACCACGTCCTCGGTCGCGACATTGCCGGTGGCGCCGGGCGCGTAGGGGCAGCCGCCGAGGCCGCCGGCCGCGGAATCGATCACGCGGGCGCCCTCCTCCATCCCGGCATAGAGATTGGCCAGCGCCTGGCCATAGGTGTCGTGGAAATGCATCGCCAGATTGGCGATCGGCACGGCGCCCGCCACCGCGCGCAACAGCTGCCGCGCCTTCAGCGGCGTGCCGACCCCGATGGTGTCGCCGAGCGAGACTTCGTAGCAGCCGAGATCCCACAGCGTCCGCGCCACGTCGACGACCGCCTGCGGCTTGACCTCGCCGTCAAACGGGCAGCCGAGCACGCAGGAGATATAGCCGCGCACCTTGATGCCGTCGGCTTTGGCGCGCGCCACCACCGGCTTGAAGCGCTCGATGGATTCTGCGACCGAGCAGTTGATATTGGCGCGTGAAAAGCCTTCCGAGGCCGAGGCGAACACCGCGATCACCCTGGCGCCGGCCGCGCGCGCGGCGTCATAGCCTTTTTCGTTCGGAACCAGCACGTGGAATTCGCTGCCGCCGAAATGGTTGACGCCGCGCAGCACGGCATCCGAATTCACCATCTGCGGGATCGCCTTCGGCGACACGAAGGCTCCGACCTCGACGGTGTGCAGCCCGGCGCCGACCAGCGCCTCGATGAACGTGATGCGATCGGCGACGCTGACCGGCGTCTTTTCATTCTGCAGGCCGTCGCGCGGGCCGACTTCGACGATGCGCACGGAATCGCTCATGCGATCGCTGCTCTCGTCACGCCGCGGTCGGCTCGACCTCGGCGAGTTCAACGCCTTCCCCGACGATATCGCCGACCTTGCATTTGATCGCCTTCAGCACGCCGGCAAACGGCGCGCGCAAGGTCTGCTCCATCTTCATCACCTCGAGCGTGAGGATCGGCGCGCCCTTTTCCAGCCTGGCGCCGACTTCGGCCAGCAACGCCACCACGGTGCCGGGCAAGGGAGCGACGATCTTGTCTTCGCCGACCTGCTCCTCGTCGTCGCCGCCGAACGGGTCGACCCAATGCAGGTCGAACCGGCCATTGCGGGTACGCAAATAGAGTTCATGGCCTTCGATGTCGGCGACGAAGTGAGATTTCATGCCCTCGAGCGTGAGATCGAACCCGCCGCCCTCAGCCGCCGCAAAGCTCAGGACCAGTTCGCGCCCGCCGACCGTCAGCGTCGCAGGTCCGTTGCCGTATTGCAGGGTGATCTTCTGCTCGGCTTCCTTGCCGTGCCGGAACGCAAATACCCGCTGCCGCCGGCCCACCGGCATCCAGCCCGAGCTTCGCCACGGCGAATGCGCTTCCGCCTCCGCAGCCTTCGCTTCTTCGCCGAGAATGGCCGCCACGGCAGCGCAAAGCTCGAGATCGCCGACCGCTGCCGGCGCCGGTGTCAGGTTCTTCAGTTCGCGCTCGATAAAGCCGGTGTCGATGGCATTGGCGCGCACCTGGGGGTGAGTCACCAACGCCGAAAGAAAGGGTATGTTGGTGACGATGCCGCGGACATCGGTATCTTCGAGCCCGCGGTTAAGCCGCTCGATTGCCGCGTCCCGGGTCGGCGCCCACGCGATCACCTTGGCCAGCATGGCGTCGTAATGCGGGGAGACGGTGTCGCCCGCGCGATATCCGGCATCGATGCGCAGGCCGTTCAATTCGGCCGGCGTCCGCCAGGTCCTGATACGGCCGGCAGAGGGCATGAAATTCTTGTGCGGATTTTCCGCATAGACCCGCGCCTCGATGGCATGGCCATTGAGCGTGATCTGGCCTTGCGTCAGCGGCAGCTTCTCGCCGAACGCCACGCGCAGCTGCCACTCCACGAGATCGATGCCCGTGATCAGTTCGGTCACGGGATGCTCGACCTGCAGGCGCGTGTTCATCTCGATGAAGAACACCTGCTTGCCGTCGGAAACGAACTCGATGGTGCCGGCGCCGACATAATTGACCGCGGCGGCGGCCTTGCGCGCGGCGGCGCAAACGGCCTCGCGTCCGGCGGCGTCGAGCGTCGGCGACGGCGCCTCCTCGATCACCTTCTGATGCCGCCGCTGCAAGGTGCATTCGCGCTCGAACAGCGACAGCAGATTGCCGTGGCTGTCGCCGATGATCTGCACCTCGATATGGCGCGGATTGTCGACGAATTTTTCGATCAGCATGCGATCGTCGCCGAACGCGGCCTTGGCCTCGCGCTTGGCGCTGGTGATGGCGGCGGCAAGCTCGCCGGCCGAGCGGACGATGCGCATGCCGCGGCCGCCGCCGCCGGCGGAAGCCTTGACCAGCACCGGAAAGCCGACCTTGTCGGCCGCTTTCGCCAGCGTCGCCTCGTCCTGCGCCTCGCCGTGATAGCCCGGCACCAGCGGCACACCGGCTTTTTCCATCAGCTCCTTGGAGCCGGATTTCGATCCCATGGCCGTCATCATCGCAGCGGTGGGACCGACGAAGACCAATCCAGCATCCGCGCAGGCCTGCGCGAACTCGGCATTTTCCGACAGAAAGCCGTAACCGGGATGGACGGCTTCGGCGCCGCTCTGGCGCGCCGCTTCAATGACGCGCTCGATGTTGAGGTAGCTGTCGCGCGCCCGCGCCGGCCCGAGCAGCACGGCTTCATCGGCCATCGCCACATGCATCGCGTCGCGGTCGGCTTCGGAATAGACCGCAACCGTGCGCAGGCCCATCGCTTTTGCGGTGCGGATCACGCGGCCGGCGATCTCGCCGCGATTGGCGATCAGGAGGGTGCGAAACCGCCGGTACTGGGCTTGAACTGGGCTTGGCCTTTCATCATCACATCCTGAACAGGCCGAAGCGCGTCGGCTCGATCGGCGCATTGGCCGCGGCCGAAAGACCGAGACCGAGCACCAGCCTGGTATCGGCGGGATCGATCACGCCGTCGTCCCACAGCCGCGCCGTCGCGTAATAGGGACTGCCCTGGCTCTCATACTGGGCGCGGATGGGCGCCCGAAACTTCTCGTCCTCTTCGGCCGACCAGGTGTCGCCCTTGGCCTCGATACTGTCGCGCCGCACCTGGGCTCAGCACCATCGAGGCCTGCTCGCCGCCCATCACGGAGATCTTCGCGTTCGGCCACATCCAGAGGAAGCGCGGGCTGTAGGCGCGGCCGCACATGCCGTAATTGCCGGCGCCGTAGGAGCCGCCGATCACCACGGTGAATTTCGGCACGCCGGCGGTCGCCACCGCCGTCACCAGCTTGGCGCCGTCGCGGGCGATGCCGCCGGCCTCGTATTTCTTGCCGACCATGAAGCCGGTGATGTTCTGCAGGAACACCAGCGGGATATTGCGCTGGCAGCACAGCTCGATGAAATGCGCGCCCTTCAGCGAACTCTCGCTGAACAGGATGCCGTTGTTGGCGATGATGCCGACCGGGTAACCCCAGATATGGGCGAACCCGCAAATCAGGGTCTGGCCGTACAGCTTCTTGAATTCGTCGAATTCCGAACCGTCGACCACGCGCGCGATGATGTCGCGCACGTCGTACGGCTTGCGCGCCTCGGCCGGCACCACGCCATAGATTTCCTCCGGCGCAAACAGCGGCGCGCGCGGTTCGCGCATGTTCAGGACGTTGCGCTGCGGCGCCTTCAGGGTGGCGACGATGCGCCGCGCAATCCCGATCGCATGGCTGTCGTTCTGCGCGTAATGATCGGTGACGCCGGACTGCCGCGAATGCACGTCGGCGCCGCCGAGTTCTTCGGCGGTAACCACCTCGCCGGTCGCCGCCTTCACCAGCGGCGGCCCGCCGAGGAAGATCGTGCCCTGATTGCGGACGATGATGCTCTCATCGGACATCGCCGGGACATAGGCCCCGCCGGCGGTGCAGGAGCCCATCACGATGGCAATCTGCGGAATGCCGGCCGCCGACATCTGCGCCTGATTGTAGAAGATGCGGCCGAAATGCCGCTCGTCGGGAAAGATCTCGTCCTGCATCGGCAGGAAGGCGCCGCCGGAATCGACCATGTAGATGCAGGGCAGATTGTTCTGCCGGGCGATATCCTGGGCGCGAAGATGCTTCTTCACCGTCATCGGATAGTAGGTGCCGCCCTTGATGGTGGCATCGTTGGCGACGACAACGCATTCGCGCCCCGATATCCGCCCCACCCCGGTGATGACGCTCGCCGAATGGACGTCGCCGCTATAGAGGCCATCGGCCGCCAGCGGCGACAATTCGAGAAACGCGGTACCCGGATCGATCAGGAGATCGACGCGCTGGCGCGCCAGCATCTTGCCGCGCGAGGTGTGCCGGGCGCGCGAAACTTCGCCGCCGCCGCCGGCCACGACGCCGAGTTTCTGGCGAAGCTCGGCGACCAGCGCCCGCATCGCCTCGGCGTTGCGCGCGAAATCGGACGAGCGGGGATCGGTACTGGAATGAAGCGGCATGGGCTTTCAGCGGTTCATGGTGCGCGATATCCGCGCCGTGGGGCTCGCGTCATGGTGTCACTGCGCCGCCGCCTTAGGCAACCCCAACCTTGCGAAGCGACTCTGACCGGGCGGCACCGCTATTAGGGCAAAACCGCCCCCTGAAATGTCTTTCGCCCGACATTCCCTCCGGCAATTTCGCAGGCCTCGCTGAAACGCCGCCCGCCCCTCAATGGGTCCAGGGTTCGACGCGCCGGAACGCAAAATTGTCGGCATAGGCGGCCGCCCGGCGGGCCAGCTCCTTCGGTTCGATCACCTGGTAGGGGATGCCCTTGCGCTCGCAATAGGCCACCGCCTCCTCCTTGGTGTCGAAACGGATGGTGAGCTGCTGCTTCATGTCGCCGGAACTGGTCCAGCCCATCAGCGGCTCGATCGCCCGCGGCTGCTCCGGCTCATAATCGAGTTGCCATTCCCTGGTCTTGGCGGTCCCCGATTGCATCGCGTTTTTGGCGGGCTTAAAGATGCGTGCGGTCATGGATGAGCGGGCCCCGTGAGATATGCGACATGGAAGCGCGTGGTGGAAATGGCCGGGATGGTATAGAGACATTTTTCGGGAATTTGATCGGTGATTCCCTGCTTCGGATGTTACATTTTACAGACCCGGTATAGTCATTATACTTCGCTGTGACAATCTTGGCCGGTCGCGCGGCTGAGCGCCCTCGCCCGCTGCTCGACATCATCACCTCGAAACGGCACCCATGAAAATCAACGCCACCCTGCCTGAAAAAGGACGCGACCTCCGGCTCGACCTGTTTCGAGGGGTCGCGAACTGGGCGATTTATCTGGATCACATTCCCGACAACGTCGTGAACTGGATCACCACCCGGAATTACGGTTTCAGCGACGCCGCGGATCTGTTCGTTTTCATCTCGGGATATACCGCCTCCTTTGTCTATGCCCGGATGATGCTCGAGCGCGGCTTCATCGTCGGCGCCACCCGGCTGACCAAGCGGGTCTGGCAGCTCTATGTCGCCCACGTCATCCTGTTCGTCATTTACATCGTCGCGATCGGCTATGTCGCGCTGCGATTCAGCGACGGCGAGATCATCAACGAGTTCAACGTCGCGGGCCTCGCCAGCGACCAGGCGATCGAGACCCTGCGCCAGGGCCTGCTGCTGAAGTTCAAGCCGGTCAATCTGGACGTGCTGCCGCTCTACATCGTGCTGATGGGATTCTTCCCGCCGGTGCTGTGGTTGATGCTGCGCCAGCCCGACCTGACATTGCTGGCGTCGATCGTGCTGTGGGTCGTTGCCCGCCAGTTCGGCTGGAACTTCGCGGCCTATCCCTCCGGCAGCTGGTACTTCAATCCGTATTGCTGGCAGCTGCTGTTCGTGTTCGGCTCGTGGTGCGCGCTGGGCGGCGCCAAGCGGGCGCGATGGATCATCGATATGCGCGTCACGCTCTATCTGTGCATCGCCTATCTGATCCTTGCGCTGGTCATGACCATGGCGGGGAAGTTTCCGGATTTCGGCGCGCTGTTCCCGACCTGGCTCTATTCGGCCTTCAATCCGAACGACAAGACCAACCTCGGGCCCTTCCGCTTCCTGCATTTCGTGGTGATCGCGATCATGGTCATCAGGTTCGTCCCGAAGGAATGGCCGGGCCTGGAGTGGAAGGGTTTCGACCCCCTGGTGGTTTGCGGTCAGCAGTCGCTGGCAGTGTTCTGCGTCGGCGTCTTCCTCTCCTTCGTCGGACATTTCGCACTGATCATGAGCTCGGGCTCGCTGCTCGCGCAGATTTTGGTCAGCGTGGCCGGCATCGCGATCATGACGCTCGTCGCCTACTACATCTCCTGGTCGAAAAGGCAGGACAAGCCGCTGCCCAAGCCGGCGGCGGCCAAGGCCGGCTAGAGGCGGTTGGAGATCGGCTGATGGCGTGACGGCGTCGCCGTCACGCTGACCCGTCGCTTCACACTCGGCTCATGCTTGCCGCGTGTTCGCGACTACCAGGGTTGCGACGTCTGAGTAAACGCTGACCAGCGGTCCCACTATTTTGTGCGCCGCGTTTTTCGAAATCAGCGTGTCGTGCAGGATCAGATTGTCGATTCCCGTCGTCAGAAAGCAGATCACCGCGTCGCGCGGCGTTTCCACGATCGGTTCGCCCTTCACGTTGAAGGAGGTGTTGATCAGCACGGGAACGCCGGTCAACGCCTCGAACTCCTTCAGCAGCCGGTACAGCACGGGATTGGTTTCCGCGCGCACGGTCTGAACGCGCGCCGTTCCGTCGACATGGACGATCGCGGGAATCCTGTCGCGCCACTCCGGCCGGACGCTCTTGGCGATCAGCATGAACGGCGAATCTTCCTCGCCTTCGAATATCTCCTTTGCCCGCTCGGCCAGCACGATCGGCGCGAACGGGCGGAATGCCTGCCGGTGCTTGACGCGCTTGTTCAGGATGTCCTTCATTTCGGGCTTGCGCGGATCGGCCAGCAGGCTGCGATTGCCGAGCGCACGCGGCCCGAATTCGGAGCCGCCCTGGAACCAGCCGATCACGCGCTGGTCGGCAAGCAACTTGGCGGTGTCGCGGCAGATATCGTCGCTGCGTTCAGCCTTGATTTGAATGCGAACCAGAAATGTCGAAATGGCGTTCTGAATATCCTGTTCGGTATAGGGCTTGCCGACATAGGAGTGATCCATGACGAATGAGCGGCGCTGTTTCAGGATTTCGAGATAACCGTAATAGGCGCAGCCGATCGCAATGCCGTCGTCGCCGGCCGCCGGCTGGATCCAGACATTCTCGAAACCGGACTCACGGGCCACCCGGCCGTTGGCGACGCAGTTCAGCGCGACGCCGCCGGCGATGCACAGATTCTTGGCGCCGGTGGTTTCGCGCAGCCAGCGGGCGCGCGCCAGCAACACGTTCTCGGTGTCATCCTGCACCCGCCAGGCCAGGTCTTCCCAATGCCGCATCGACGGACTGGCTTCCCAGTTGCCGCTATCCATGACGTAGGGTTGATTGAAATCCTTGGTCCAGTGCGGAACGCGCAAGGTGTTGTCGTTGAGTTCGAGCAGATGCTTGACCTGTTCGCGGCGGCCATAAGGCGCCAGCCCCATCAGCT
The DNA here is from genome assembly GCA_963742695.1 of uncultured Alphaproteobacteria bacterium. Taxonomy (GTDB): domain Bacteria; phylum Pseudomonadota; class Alphaproteobacteria; order Rhizobiales; family Xanthobacteraceae; genus Bradyrhizobium. Next base: position 203,554 of record CAVUNF010000023.1, on the reverse strand, counting down.
CGCCGCACTTGTTCCAGTCGCCGAAAATGTAGCTCGAGGCGCGGCTGTAGAGCGCGCCGAGACCCGGCATATTGTAAAATTCATCGCTGAGAAATCCGCGGTCCGGCTCCATCCAGACCTTCTTCAGGCATTCGATCTTGGTGCCGTTGAATTTGTAATAGCTCTCGGACTCGCGGGCGAGCGGCGTGGCGGTATCGGTTGACGGATAGGGCTCGACGACGTCGGATCGATAGCTGCCGACGCCATCGACGATCATGACGACGCCTTCTTCATGCGGCGATACGGCGAACGCGCTGTAGGCGTGCGCCAGATGATGCGAGATCGACACCACCTTGTCGGAATGCGACAGGTACAGCGGATGCTTGGTAGCGTCCTGGCGCTCGAACTCGGGAAGGAAGCCCGGCATGTCCTGGTAGACCAGCCGCTCTTCCATTTCCGGAACCGGCAGGATGTAGCAATTGCGGACGACCAGATCGACATCGTCCAGCGTGATGCCCTCGGCCTCCAGGCAATAGTCGATCACTTCCTTGTAGAAGCCGCTGGCGTGCTTCTCGCGGGTGATCCGCTCTTTCATAATTGCAAATGCGATGGCGCCGTCGCGCAGCAGGCAGGCACTCACATCATGGTCGTAGGTATTCAGGCCGAGAACGTAGGTGTGTTGTTTGGACATGGACACTCTTCTGGAGGAATGGTGATGCGCTGAAATCGGAAATTATTATCGAGCGAGAGTCTGGCGCCTTTGCTGCATTTTTCCCGCGTGTCGGAAAATTTCGCATTGCACAATTTGTTCATCGTTGTTCATCGCCGGTTCAGACGATCCGGTATTTCCTGTCGTCGGCTAACCGGGGTCAAGTTGACCTTACCCTGTCTTGCCAATAAAACCTAAAGAGGCCGGAAGAACATTGTCAAAGTTATTAATCTTTAGCGCCCACTTGAACCGAAAGCCCACCTCAAGCGTCTTATCGGTTGGCCCTGCAGTTTAAGTGGCTGGAGTGACCGGGAGATCCTGAATATGGCTAAACGCTATTCCATACTTTCACGCTGCCTGGCAGCGCTGGCGTTGATGTTCGTCTATGTCGTCAGCACCTCCGCCGTTCTGGTGGGTGCGTCGACCACGTCCGCAGAAGCCCGTGGCCGCGGTCGTGGCGGCGGTTTCCGTGGCGGCGGCAGAGGCTTCGGACGCGGCTTTGGTCGCGGCAGAGGCCGAGGCTGGGGTCGCGGCGGCGGAGTATTTATCCGAGGCGGCGGTTGTTACTTCAGCTATCGCTGGGGCCGATACATCTGCCCGTATTGATTGCGGCTTAAATCGGCGTCTCGTTACGTCCGATCCGAATAGAAATCAGGTGCGCCGGTTTGTCCGGCGCACCTGATTTGTTTTGCGGTCGAAGCATCGGCGTTGAACTCCCGGCACCTCCAAGCGCCGACCCACCGCCGATGCGTCGCCGGGCCTTTTCTTTCGCTTCGCAAAAGCCAACAACCTCTCATCCGCCGATCCTCGCTTGCCTGCCTTGGCAACATCGTTGACGTGCTCGATTGGTGTGCATCAATCGTCGCCGCGCCAACCGTAGTTGTACTGGCGTCAGCGCCGTTGATTTTCTGTTCTTCCCGGGAGTAGCGTGGCGGGACTTCGCGTTCAGATTCGTTGCGTTGTGGTTTTCAAACCAGGCAATCGGGAGAACGACGTGAAGTCCGCACCAGAGCTGAAGGCCGGGAAGGTCTACCGGCTGACGTTTCCCGGCATAGCCGCGCGCGTGATCGAGCCTCGGGCCGACCTGCGACGCTCGGAAAATTACCCATACCTCGTCGAGAGTTTGTTCTTGAGGAGCCGCTGGTGGGTCAACTCGCTCGGCGAGCCGGATAATATCCATTCCCCGCTGATGATCATTCCAGCTCTCGACAACGAGAGCCATTCTGGCATCGCGCCGGAAGTTGTGGTGGAGCGGTAGGGCGAGCGGCCCCCTGCTAAAAATTGGTCGGGGCAGCTGGATTCGAACCAACGACCTGCAGTACCCAAAACTGCCGCGCTACCAGGCTGCGCTATACCCCGATTATTCCAGGGAAACGACGTCGATACACGCTTAAAGCTGACGCAGCAAGGCGCGGGGCGCCGCTTCATCGGCCGTTGAAAAGCGGATGCGCCACCCGGTCGCCGGGCGCGATGCCGTATTTCTTCGCGGTGCCGGCGATCACCTCCAGCACCCCCTTGGCCAGCCCGCCCGACGAGATGATCCTGGTGGATTGCGGCTCGGTATTCTCGGCGATGCGCAGGATCCGGCCGTCGGCCCGGATGAAGATCATGTCGAGCGAGATGAAGGTGTTCTTCATCCACATCGATATCTGCTGTTCCGGCGAAAAGTCGAACAGCATCCCCTTCCCGTCCGGCAATTCCTTCCGGTACATCAGGCCGGTGCTCTTCTCTTCTTCGGTCGTTGCCATCTCGACCGAGAAAACCTGCACGCCGGACTTGGTGACGATCTCGAGCGGCTGGATGCTCGCCGCCTGCGCGCCGGCGACCGCGCCAAGCGCCAGTCGCCGCGGCCACGGCCATCCAAAGCCACGCCCGCGGGCGAAGCCGATCAACACCTCGATGGAAACTCATCAACAACGCTCACCGCAGCCGGGATGGGAATTTGGCCGACCCTAGCCCAATGATCGTGGCAAATACCAGACCTTCCGCATGCCGGCAGGATGCGTTTTTCAGCGCCCGGCCGACGATTCCAGCGGTCAATGGTGGGCCACGACCGGAGCGTTTCAGCCGACTTCGATCGCAGCGGAAGCGGCTCTAGTGCGACGACAGCCCGGGCGCGCCGGTTTCCGGCTGGATTTCGGCGGCCATCATGCCCTTGGAGCCGGGCCCGAACCGCACCAGCACGTACTGGCCGGGGCGCAGCTCGGTCATGCCGAAGCGGCGCAAGGTTTCCATGTGCACGAAGATGTCAGGCGTCCCCTCGCCGCAGGTCAGGAAGCCGAAGCCGCGCAGCCGGTTGAACCATTTGACCTGCGCCCGCTCCAGCCCGCTGGTCGGGGTGACGCTGACATGGGTCCGCGGCGGCAGCATTTGCGCCGGATGGATCGCGGTGGATTCGTCCATCGAGAGAATCCGGAACGCCTGATAGCCCTTCTGGCGCTGCACGCATTCGCAGACCAGCCGCGCGCCTTCATAGGCGGTTTGATAGCCGTCGCGCCTAAGCACGGTGACGTGCAGAAGCACGTCCGGCCAGCCATTGTCGGGAACGATGAAGCCGTAGCCCTTTGATGCGTCGAACCATTTGATGACGCCGGAGATTTCGACGAGGTTGGCGGCGCTCTCGCCGAGGCCCGACATGCGCATCGATCGCGGGATCGCGCTCACCGCCGCCTGCATATTCACTCGGCCCAAGCCTGTTCGGTCCGGTCCCGCCAGACGGCGGGCCCCCGAGCTTCTTGGACTCAAATCCGTCCGACCCCATGACCCCGGACCCCACACATCATCGACAGCCCCGTCATCGACTGCGACGGCGCCGGAACACGCGCCCACCTATGACTATTCATGATGACGCCACGCGAATCTCTCGAATCAAAGATAACACTCCCGCGTGTGGCGCATAGATAAAAAACAAATCTGCCATGAGCTATGAACAGCTTGCGCGGCCGCGAATCAATTCGGCATCAATTGCCGACGAACGGCCCGAGCGTCTCCCCGATGTCGTGCCGGATCACCAGATCGGCAATGTCGTCCTGCTCGGTCGGCTCGTTGTTGATGATCACCAGCCGGGCGCCGCTGTTCTTGGCCATCAGCGGAAACCCGGCGGCGGGCCACACCACCAGCGACGAGCCGATCGCGAGGAACAGGTCGCAATGCTGGGCGAGTTCGGTGGCGCGGCGCATCGCGTCTTCCGGCATCGCCTGCCCGAACGAGATGGTCGCGGTCTTGACCGGCTCGTCGCAGACGGTGCAGTCGGGCGCGCCGCCGGTTTCCTCGAAGCGCAGCCTGACCCACGCCAGATCGTAGGCCTGCCCGCAGCCGATGCAGCGGGCGTAGGTGGTGTTGCCGTGGAGCTCGACCACGTGTTCGGCGGCGAAGCCCGATATCTGATGCAGATTGTCGATGTTCTGGGTGACGATGGCGGGGATCTTGCCGGCCTTGTAGAGCGAGGCCAGCGCGCGGTGACCGCGTCCCGGCTTCGCGGCGGCGAAGGTCGGCTCCATCGCAAAGCGCCGCCGCCATGCCTCGTCCCGGGCGTCCGGGACTGGCGACGAATTCATCGAACGGGATCGGCCGGTTGCGGCTCCACAATCCGCCGGGCGAGCGGAAATCGGGAATTCCGCATTCGGTGGAGATGCCGGCGCCGGTAAAGGGAACGATGGTGGACGCCTCGGCGATCATGTCGCCGAGCTGTTCCACGCCGCTGCGAAGATCCGATGCGATCATTGGGGATATCCGAAAGCCTGGCCGCGCCGATTATAGCACGGCCGCCCGGATTGCACCTTCGATGTCAGACGGCGCCGTCAGGCTCACCGCGTCAGGCCGCCTTGGCGTCAGGCCGCCTTGGCGATCGGTTCCTTGGCGACCGGCTCCTTGACCTCGTCGCTCTTCTTCTCGTCGCTCTTCTTGGCCTTCACGACCGGAGCGACGCTCTTGCGACTTTTTCGCCGGCTTGCCGTATTGCAACAGGCTTTTCCAGCTCGGCCTCGAGTTCGGCGCGCCGTGCCGCGACCTTCTCCATCAGCTTGTCGGTGGCGTTGTCGCGCAACGCCGCAAGTTCTTCGATGCTCAGTGAATCCAGATCGATCTTTGCCATGCCGGCCTCCCTTTTCATTTTGGCTACCGGGAAGGTGCGCAGCCACAAGCACGGCAGCGCGCTTATCCACCGCGATGTCGACGCACGGCCATCACAATCCTGCAACGCCCTGTCCCAATTCGCGCCCCAATCGCCGTCACCAATGGGCGACGGGACAAGAATCAAAAAGGGATGGGCATGACCGAACAACGAGACAACGCCGCCATGCGAGCGGGAAGAAATCGCCGCACGCGTCGCAAGCTTCAAAGCCACCCAGGAAAAATTCGAGCGCGAGCGCGAGGAATATTTCGTGACCACGCTGGAAAATGCCCGCAACGGATCAGACAGCCGAACGCACTGGTCCGCGGTCGAATTCTAGCAGAGGCAAACCTCGACCGAATTCGCATTGCTGCCGGTGTTTTCGGCCAGCAAAAAAGCCCGGGAGTGATGCTCCCGGGCTTTTGTCATTCATCACCAGGCATAGTATCGCGGCTGATAATACCCGCCGTAATAGCGGGGGCCGTAATACGGGCGCGGCGCGTAATAGACGCGACGGTAGCGTGGCCCATAACCATAATACGGCTCGGGTAACCGTATGGTCCATAGGCGCCGTAGGCGCCTGCCGCGAGTGCGCCGGCGACGAGACCGAAGCCGATGCCAGGACCCCATCCGCCGCCGCGCCAGTGGGCTTCAGCCGGTGTGGTAACGGCGGCGCCGAGTGCGGCAACCGTCGCCAATATTGCCAATGTCTTTTTCATGCACTTGTCCTCCGTTGAACAGCCGCCGGATAACGCAGACATTTTTCAATGGTTGCACGGAACCCGGGGTTCTGCATGGACGGAACCAAACGCAGCGAGAAGGCGTTTTGGTGGCATACTTCGAGAAGAAGATATGGGACCGCGAGAAGAAGACAACGCCATGCTGCTGCTGGTGGCGGTATCGCTGATCTGCACGACGCTGGTCGGCGTCGTCGAATTCAGCCAGGCCAAGCCCGTGGTCGCGACCCGGCCGACCGTTCTCGCCAGCGACGCGCCGGTGCGCGTTGTCCTGCCGTTCTCACCCAACACGACGCCGAGCCAGCGCTAGCGTGTTTTCGGGGTTTTGGTCAGGCTCTCCAATTCCGCGCGTTTCCGGGTAATGAGAAGTTGCGCAGGCGCACTGTCCATGCCGGCCTGACGAAGCTGCCGGATCGCGCTGCCCAGTTCGGCGATCTGCCCGCGCAAATCGGCCAGTTTCCATGCAAGCTCGTCGTTCATGGCCCGAGTTCCCCAACGGCCTCAGAATAGAACATAACAAGAACACTCGAGCAAGCCGCTACGGCTAGGCGTTCTGACCACCGGAACACCCAAGTCGAGCGCGAGATCCATCGCTGCGGGTGACCCTACCCGTTAAAAATTTCCGAGTTTGTCCCGGAACGAAGCCGGGCTTCGCGGTTATCCAACCTAGTGCAGACGCCTTGTGAGAGGTGAAAGCATGAAAAGCCCCGTCAGTGTCTTCGGATGCTGGCGGGGTTTTCAGTTTCACCTTCGAGAACTTTGCTGCATAAGACTGCATGGCAAAAGCAAAAGTGACTTTCAGGATCGTGCGTATTGCGGAAGACGACTGGAACATCCAGGCGGAGTATCCGGGGGTAGAGCCTCGGCAAATCACCGGGTTGAAAAGCAAGGCCGACGCCGACGATTGGATGAACGGCGAGCGCCGCATCTCCTGGCTGCGTTCTCAGGGTTACGCCAAGTAAGCTGCGCGCCCCTGCCCTCGCCTGCATTTTGCTGCTATTGAACCGGCCGAACCTCAGAACAAACTTCAATTTCTCAGGGAGCCAACAACCATGCGCTATCTCCACACCATGCTGCGCGTGCGCAATCTCGATGCCGCGATGAAGTTCTATCAGGACGCGCTGGGGATGAAGGAGGTCCGCCGCATCGACAACGACAAGGCGAAATTCACGCTGGTGTTCCTGTGCGCCGCCGAGGACGAGGCTCTGCTGAAGAACACCCCGAAGACCCGCGGCGCGCCGCTGGTCGAGCTCACCTATAATTGGGACGAGGAAAAATACGGCGAGGACCGCTATTTCGGCCACCTCGCCTACGAGGTCGACGACATCTACGCGACCTGCGACAGACTGATGAAGATGGGCATCACCATCAACCGCCCGCCGCGCGACGGCAACATGGCCTTCGTCCGCTCGCCCGACCTGCATTCGATCGAGCTGCTGCAGAAGGGCGACCCGAAGCCGCCGGCCGAGCCGTGGCTGTCGATGCCGAACACCGGCCACTGGTAAGGCCGGATAGCAGCAAGCCTGCACTGCGGGCTGGCTGCCTGGCCGCAGCCAGCAAGCCGGCGACTGCGAATGCAGGAGTGCGCGCGACCCGCTCCGATCGCCGTTAATCACGTCACGGTGACGTCTTCACGGTCGGTGAACCTTTTGCCCTCAGAATTCAACCTAGATTCGAGGTGTCAAATGAGCCAAGCGCAGCACTATCAATTCCAGGCCGACCAGGCCAAGCGGCTGGCCCGCCAGGTCAGCGATAGCAGAGGTGCGCGAGCGGCTGCTGGAAATGGCCGGAGAATACAGCCGCTACGCCGAGCTGATGGAAGCCCGCGAAAAATCCTTCGAACCGCAGGCCGGCTAAGCCGCTAGATAAGCCCGGCAAATAGCCGCGACGCTGTCGAACACCAGAGCCGGCGACGTCTGCCGCAGCGCTTCGGTGCTGGCATAGCCCCAGGACACCGCCCCGAAATCAATCCCGGCCTGCCGCGCGGCCTCGCCGTCACGGACCTCATCGCCGATGCAGATGGCGTCAGCCGCGGCGATCCCGGTTCGCTTCAGAACATCCTTGAATTTGGCGGCCTTGCCGAACAGCGAGGCGCCGCAGGCAAATTGCGGAATCAGCTCCGCATTTTCGCCGAGCGCGCGTTCTGACATTGCTCTCGGAGTCCGAGCTGACCATCGCCAGGTCACGCCAGCTGCGACAATTCCTGCAGCATCAGATCGACGCCCGCAAACAGCGGAATGGTGTCGCCGCGTTCGCGCTTCAGCCGGCGCATGTCCGCGGCGATCAGCGGCATTCGCCACATCGGCACCCGCAGATAGCAGCGATGATCTCGCGCGAGGTTTTTCCACGCAGCATCTCGACGTCGCCGTCTTCAATGCGCCTGAAGCGATGCTTGTCGGCAATCGAATTCACCACCCGCCGAAACCACGGCAGGCTGTCGGACAACGTTCCGTCGAGGTCGAATATCGCGAGCTTGTATCTGGGCATGATTTTTTCGAATCGGCCCTGCCTTATAACACCCGCGGGCTTTTTCTGGTTCGCTTGCCGGAACCTGACACCGCCCTCTGCGTTCTTGAATCCATGAGGAAATCAAGGAGGCGATGATGGGACGAGGACTTTTGCTCTGGCTGCTGGGCGTGCCGATTCCGGTAATTCTTCTGCTGTGGTTGTTCTTCGGCCGCTGAGCGGCGATCGTTTTGTTTGGCGTGGAATCAGGCTCCGTCATCACGTGGCGGAGCCTGTTTTTTGCCCGGGCCCGACATCAGACGCACGCGCATTTCATTCGTTTTCCGCTATCAACGGCAAAAGCCGATCAGCGGGAGAGCCAACGCGTGCCGAACAACAATCAGGGCCAACTGACGATCTGGGGCCGGGCCAATTCGGTCAATGTGCAAAAAGTGCTGTGGTGCCTGCGCGAACTCGATCTTCGCCTATCAGCGCATCGATGCCGGCATGGCGTTCGGCCGCAACAACGAGCCCGAATATCTCGCGATGAATCCCAACGGGCGCGTGCCGACCCTGGTCGAGGGCGATTTCGTGCTGTGGGAATCCAATTCGATCATGCGCTACCTCGCGCTCGCCCATGGCGAGGGATCGACGCTTTATCCGCAAGCGCCGAAAGTGCGCGCCGGCGTCGACCGCTGGCTGGACTGGACGCTGTCGACATTGCAGCCGGTCGATCGTCCGGTGTTCTGGGCGCTGGTGCGAACCCCGGTCGAGAAGCGCGACATGGTCGCGATCCAGAAGGATGCCGACGCCGAGGCGGTGCAATGGCGGATCGTCGACGCCCAGCTGGCGACGCGGCGCTTCATCGAAGGCGACGATTTCACCATCGCCGATATCGCGCTCGGCGCCTATGCGAGGCGCTGGTTCGGGGTCGAAGGCATCAGCAAGCCGAAGCTCGGCCATCTCGAGCGCTGGTTCGCGCAATTCGCCGCCCGGCCGGGATTTGCGCAGTTCATCGCGCCGCCGATGACGTGAGGCGCTAAAAAACCCGCCGCTCGAACACACGACGATAGCGATCAACACCAGCGTGACGGCCGCCACCGCCAGCAGCCTGGTCCAGCTCATGCCGCGGCTGACCCACCACAGCATCGCGCAACCCATGATCACGGGAACGATGATTTCGAGCTGCAATGGCTCTCTCCTGTTGCCGCTCAGCGCAACGGAGCCGCCGATCCCGATGCCGATGCCGCCGCCGATCTTCACACAGGTCTCGGTGCCGTCGACCTTGACGAAGCCTGCACCATACGCCGCGCAGGAATTGCCGGCGCGGGCGCCCTTGGTCGGCAGCAGCCTGTCCGGCGCGGCGGATGGTTTTGTCGGCTTCTGACTGTTGGCTGGCTCGGCCAGCGCCATCGAGGCCGGCAGCACCGCGATCATGATCAGCAGCAGGATTTTTCGCATCCCGCCTTTTATCGCGTGCGGGCTGATGTCGCTACCGGACGAACTTGACGCCGACGCGACTTGCCGCGGCGCCAGACCACTTCGCAGGTTCGCCCGGTGCTCGCGTCGCGCGCAAACGCCAGCCGCCATTTGGCCGGCAGCACGTTGGGATCGTCGACGGTGATCTTGGCGCCGGTGGTGGAGATATCCTGCACCACGCATCGGCGCGCGGCGAAACCGCCTTCGAGGGTGATCCAGCCGGACTGACCCAGCGATTTGCGTGATTCCCGCTTCTTGGCTGGCTGCGGCCATCTCCGTTGCTCCTGCGCGATTCCGCTAAAGCGTTTGCGATCAGACCGCTTTAGGCACCCTTAGCGCAGGCTTTAAAAACCGTTGAATAATCCAGCTGGGTTTTTGCCGGGTTGCGGAGCATCACGCCGGTTCGGCCATGCCCGCCAAAACGGGCCTTCCCGATGGCTTGCCCGGCCGCGCAAACGCCACTATACGTTCGCCCGCTGCTCCCGGGATCATTTCGCCACGATCCCGATGCGGCACGGCGCCATCGCGCCTTCAAAGCGTTGATTTGCCGGGATATTTGTTTGTGACTATACAGCGAGACGGCGGCGCCCCGACCCCAGGTCGTGGCCAGCGGACGTTTTGCTCCCTTCGTCTATCGGTTAGGACGCCACCCTTTCACGGTGGAGAGAGCGGTTCGATTCCGCTAGGGAGCGCCACTTTTGCGCCGCGGGCCGACCCGGCCAACAAAATATCGAAAACGAGCCCATGCAAAGAAAGAAACGGTCGCTGGGCAGGGCACCCTACCCGCCGGTGGCCACTGCCTCGCGGCTGCCTCTCCACGGCGCGATTAGTGAAGGTCATTCCAGCGGGGGCATAACGTGGCTCCCCCGATTGATTGCAGATTTCTGGCTTTCGCCAGCAGGCGCGAACGTCGCTTGCGATACCAGATCACAACTCCCGTCACCGAGAGTGTCGCAACCAATAATCCCATGAATGAAATCAGAATCCTTCCCGGAATGCCAAGAATGCGCCCTGAGTGCAACGTAAACTGAAGTTGCACAAAGATGTCGGCAGCAGTTCCTGCCCAGGGCACCCGTGCCCCAAGTGTGCGACCGTCCTGGCCATCGTAAAATAATCGCGCTGGCGCCACGCCCGCCGTGCCGTGGTCTTCGCCGGGGTAAAAGAAGTGCGCGTCATAGACGCCGTATTGCTGCGCATAGTAGACCCCACCGACCGGCGCGTTCCAACCGCGGGCGCGCCCCTCGGCTGAAGCCTTGGCGATAATGTCCGCAAACGACAATTTTGGTTCGATCGGAGCGTCCAGCGGAGCGGCTGTGCGCTGTTCGAACGGCGTCGGCGTATAGCTCGATACCGCACGCATCAGCGGCGAGAACACTTCCAGCATTCAGATTGAGCGAAAATGCCGTGAACGCCATGATGAACAGGATCCCCCAGGTCCACAGGCCGAAGGCGCGGTGGATGTCGAAGTTTACGCGATAAGCGGTCCCCGACCGTCTTGATCTTCCAGGCAGGCTTCCAGCGCGCCCAAAATCCGCGGTCAATCCGACGCTCCACCGCTTCCGGCCGCGCCGCGCTCGCGCGCCGTCTCGATGGGAGCGTCAGGTAGAAGCCGATGAAGCAGTCGATCGTCCAGATCGATCGCGATCACTCCCAACAGCCGCATGCCCCAGCGCTCGCTGCCCCAGAATTCGGCGATGTGCATGGTGTAATGCAGCTTGTAGAGCAACGAGACGAAGTTCTCACGCTTGAGCGGCCACACAGCACCCCAGTAGCTGCCACCGACTTCCTCGCCGGTGTTCGGGTCGTGATAGATCTGATTGTAATCGAGTTGATAGCGCTTGCCTGTCACGGGATCGATGCGCGGGTCCACCCAAAACCAGAGCTACGATTTCAGTCGACTTCGCGATCGCCAAAGGGTGGACGATGAAATTTTTCGCTTACGTTCTGATTGCCGTCGTCATCGGCCCCGCTTCCGCGTCGGCGGCATCGAGCAATGCCGGTTCATCCAGTCAAAGCCTGATCGCGAGGCCTGCTACGACCGTCAGGCCAAGGCGCTCGCGGCCAAACGCAAGCCCGCCGTCGCCGATCAGGCCAAGACCAAATCCCTCGACGAAATGAAAATCGAACACGACCAGGTCAACAAAAGCCTGCGCAGTATCTGCCGCGGGTGTTAGGCGCCGTGGCCTGCCGCCGGCGCCGAACCAGGCCACGCTCCATCAGCTGATTTTCGCCGTCGCGCGTGAGGTCCGGGTTCCAGATTTAACCTGGATCGCGCACATAAAGATTAACAACTGATTAAAGCTCGGACCCCGTTGCGAGTTTTTCTCGCCGGCGGTATTCGTCAAATGAGCCTAAAAGGTCATTGGACGAATTAACAATGAAAACAATCATTTACGTTATCGCCAGCCTCGCCCTGATGGTCGGTTCCGCGCAAGCCTGGGAAATCCGCACGACCTGCTCGTCGAGCTGGTACTTCGGGATCAGGCTCGTGCCGCACGATCGGGATTGAAGATCGGCCCGCGGCCCCCCGCGACTACGCGCAGGAAGCCGAAGACCTCAGGGTCAAGCAGGCGGGCATCAAGAAATGGGAAACCTTCTGCAAGCCGGTCCGCAACTTATGACGATCTCGGCGTGGTCAGGCTGGTGTATGCCAAGCCCGGCTGCGAGTTCGGCAGAAACGATAATCGAGTGTGAAATTGCGCCGCCGGCACGGTTTTCCGGCGATTCGAAGCGTTTGCCCAATCGCCTGATTGTCGTTGCCAGGCAATGCGGGATTTCGCTTCAGAGAAATTGGCAAACTCCTTGATGTTATGCGATCATTGCCGCTCGCGCGGTGGCGTTGTTTTTCATGGCCGGTTCAATTGACCGAAAACAGGAGTTGAAATGAGGCTCTTTGCCGTAGTGATCGCGATCTGCGCGCTGTCCCAAGGCGCGGTCGCCCAGACCAGCGAATGCAAAATAATCGCCGATCCGGCCGCCAGGTTGGCCTGCTATGACAAGGCCACGCCGTTCGCGGCCGCAGTAGCAAAACCCGCCGTGGCAAGACCGCTGGCGACGGTGAAACCCTCAGGCGCCAAAGCCGATTCGGGAAAATACGTCGATGCGATCAGTGCGGAAGACGCGCTGATGAATGCCCGGCTGAGGAACATCTGCAGGGGTTGCTGAGCAGGTAATGGCCGGAGACGGCGTTCGGGGCCTGATGCCCGCGGCTTGCGGTCGCGCTGCTGTGCTTTCGAAGCGCGGATAACGCGGAAAGCTGGCATATTTGCCGTCCTGATGCTTCTTCTTGAATCCCTCCCCACCGTGATCGGCACCGCCGCGGTAGCACCCGCGCTGCTGTTCCTGTGGCTGGTGATCGCGGCCGGCGACCGTCCGGGTCCGCCGATCAAGGTCTGGACCGCGTTTTTCCTCGGCGCCGCCAGCATTTCGCTGCTCGGGCGTGGCGCGCGCGCCGTTTGCCGGTCGATCGCGGCGGCATCGGACCATCCCTGGATCGCCCAGGCGCTGCATTCGGTCCTGGAGGTCGCCGCGCCCGAGGAGATCGTGAAGATCCTCGTCATCGTCGCGGTGTCGTCTTCATCGCGGCGCCGGGCTTTCGCCGATCCGATGGACACCGTGGTGTATGGCGCCGCGGCCGGCCTCGGCTTTGCGGCTTACGAAAACCTCGCCTATCTCGTGCAGCATCAGGAGATCTGGCGATCGCTGGCGGCGCTGCGCAGCGTCCTGACCGTGCCGTTCCACGGCGCGCTCGGCATCATCGCCGGCGCCTATCTCGCGATCGCGCGCTCCGGCACCGCGCTTGGCGCCAACCGGCATCACCGCGACTGGGCGCGAATCTCCAGCCTGCATCCTGATTCTGTTGGCGCCGATCGCGCTGCATGCGGCTTTCGATTTCCCGCTGCTGATGCTGCAGAAAAATCCGGACCTCGCGTCGTCCACCCAGATGATCCTGGGCGTCGGCCAGCGTGCTGATCGGCTTCAGTTCGATCGCCTTTGCGGTGCGGCTGGTGCGGCGGGTCAGCCGGCACCACGCGCCGCGCACCGATGTCGCCCGCGAGCGGCTGAGCCAGTTGCGGCGGATGTGGGCGTTGCTGGTGGTGGGCGGCGGCGCCGGATTTGCCGGCCTGGCCTTTGTGGTGGCCTCGATCCGCCACTGGCTGGTCGATCCCGAACGCAACGCGGCGCTGGTTCTGGTGCCGCTGGGCCTGGTGTCGATCCTGATCGGGCTCGCGCTCCTGGTGGCCACCACGGCGATCTATGTTTTCGGCCGCAATCGGATTCGCACCACGTCGGAGGGCTTTTCGTCGGCTTCCCGGACAAAGCTGACGGCACTGATCTCGAACGGTGCCATCGACGCTCAACCCGCCAGCGGACGTTAGCGCTGCTGCATACGACTTGATCGCGTCATCCGCGTCGCCGGCATCGGGAGATCTGCAATGACCATTCCCCAGGACATCAGCAAGCTGCAATCCGAAATGAGCGCCGCGGTGCGCGAGCATTGGAAGGCCTTTCTGTTGAAGGCATCCTGCTGGTCGTTCTGGGGCTGGCCGCGATGATCCTGCCGCCGCTGGCGAGCCTCGCCGTCACCATTTTTCTCGGCTGGATGTTCCTGATCAGCGGCATCGCCGGGCTGGCGCTGACGTTCTGGGCCCGGCAAATGCCGGGCTTCTGGTGGTCGCTGATTTCGGCCGTGCTGGCGGTGGCTGCCGGCATCATCCTGCTGGCTGCAGCCGGTGCAGGGCACGCTGACCCTCACCATCGTGGTCGGCGCCTATTTCCTCGCCGAAGGCGTCGCCACCATCATGTATGCGCTGGAGCATCGCCGCGAATTGTCGGAGCGCTGGTCGTGGCTGCTGATCGCCGGAATCATGGACATCGCTGATCGCGTTCGTCATCATCGCAGGCCTGCCGGGCTCGGCGCTGTGGGCGATCGGCCTGCTGGTCGGCATCAACCTGCTGTTCGGCGGCGCCTCGCTGATCGGCATGGCGCTGGCCGCGCGCAAGGCCTGAACCGGACCGCTACCGCCGCCGATTTTGGGGATGACAAGGCGCAATGCCTGCGCTATGAGAGCCGCCATGATCACCGTCGCCACCAGCAACTATTGGTATTTTAGCTTCGACAGCTCGCTGGCGGTGGGAGGATCACGCTCAATCTAAAGAATTGCAGCAACAAGTCCGAACAGCCGCCGCCCGATCTGGCGGCTTTTGTTTGGCCGGCAGGTCCTGAAAACAGGAGCCACAGCCGTGTTGAGCACCACCGACGATCTTCGCATCAACGAAATAAAAGAGCTGAGTACGCCGCAAGAGGTGATGCGCGAAATACCGCGCACCTTGACCGCGACGCGCGTCGTGATGGCGGCGCGCAACGCCATCCACGCCATTCTCAACGGAACCGACGATCGCCTTCTGGTCGTCGTCGGTCCCTGTTCGGTCCACGATCCCGTCGCCGCCGTGGAATACGCCGAACGCCTCGCTGCCTTGCGCGAGCGGCTTTGCGACCGGCTCGAGATCGTGATGCGGGTCTATTTCGAGAAGCCGCGCACCACGGTGGGATGGAAGGGACTGATCAACGATCCCGACCTCGATGGCAGCTTCAACATCAACAAGGGCCTGCGGCTCGCCCGCAACGTGCTGTCCGCCATCAACAATCTCGGCCTGCCGGCGGGAACGGAATTCCTCGACATCACGACGCCGCAATACATCGCCGATCTCGTTGGCGTGGGCGGCGATCGGCGCGCGCACGACCGAAAGCCAGATCCATCGTGAGCTGGCTTCCGGGCTTTCCTGCCCGGTCGGCTTCAAGAACGGCACCGACGGCAATGTGCGCATCGCCGCGGATGCGGTGAAGTCGGCATCGCATCCCCACCATTTCATGGCGGTCACCAAGGGCGGACGTTCGGCGATCGCCGCGACATCAGGCAATGAGGACTGCCACATCATTCTGCGCGGCGGCAGCAAGCCGAATTACGACCAGGCCAGCGTCGCCGCGGCGGCGGCCGAACTGGCTCGCTCAGGCGTCGCGCCGCATATGATGATCGATGCCAGCCACGCCAACAGCAGCAAGAAGCCGGAGAACCAGCCGCTGGTCATTGCCGATATCGCCAGCCAGATATCCGCCGGCGAGCAGCGCATCATCGGCGTGATGATCGAAAGCAATCTGGTCGCGGGCCGCCAGGACGTGCGTGCCGGGCACGGCGCTGACCTACGGGCAGAGCATCACGGACGGCTGCATCGACTGGCAGACCACCGTGCCGTGCGCTGAACCAGCTGGCCGACGCCGTTGCGGCGCGACGGGATGTGCAGCAGCGCGAATTCGCGGGAGCGATCGGCTTGAGATCGAAATCGTCATGCCGGGCTTGTAGCCGGGCGATGCCACGTCGTCAGCGTGTAGGACGCGAGCACGACGTGGATGCCGGCGCTCGCCCGGCATGACGAAAGAGACCTCAGCAGCCGCGGCAGATGCTCTTGATCTTGCGGTCGAGGCCCATTGCCTCTCGTTGATCGGGATCGTTCGGATCGGTCAAGTTCGTCTCGCTGCGGCACCTGGTCGGCGCGGGGCTGGCGATGGCCGACCGGGGCTTCGCGAGGTCCCTGGGACTGGTTCTTCACGGCGGTGGACGATCCACTGCTGCCGCCGCTCTGCGCGATCGCGCCGGGCCGCCGATCAGGACCAGCAACGCCATCGACGTGATCAATCTTCGCATCCTGCTTCTCCCATTTCAGAGAAACGCAACTATCGCGGCGGCCGATCAGGAACCTCGATTGTTGCACAATTGCGGCGCCCCTGGGCAGCGCAGTCCTGCGCCTTTCGTACATCGGCCATGGTGCCGAGCAACCAGACTCCCGCCGCCACCAGCACCGCGAAGAAGCCGAGCATCACCGCGTTCTCGACGTTGCGGTTGCCCTGATCCTCCGGCGGCTCCGGCTCTCCTGTCATCGATCAATCACGGCTGTCGGCGGATAGAGATGCACGTCACCGCAATAATCGACGACACGATAGCGCGTTTCTTGCTGTGATTCATCATCAGAAGACAGTGAATTTGCCTGCGACAAATAGCCGGGGCCGACGGGCGACTTGCCGTGGCCGCCGGGAATATCGAGCACATATTCCGGCTGGCACAGTCCGGACACGCGGCCGCGCAGCTGGCGCATCAACTCCTGCCCCTGCGCCAGCGTGGTGCGCAGATGCGCGGTGCCGGGCGCGAGATCGCCGTGATGCAGGTAATACGGCTTGATCCGGCATTCGACGAAGCCGCGCATCAGCGCTTCCAGCGCGACGACATTGTCATTGACGCCGCGCAACAACACCGACTGGCTCACCATCGGAATGCCGGCGTCGACAATGCCGGCGCAGGCGGCGCGCGCTCTGTCGGTCAATTCCCGGGCATGGTTGGCGTGCAGCGCGACCCAGGTGGTCGCGCCCTCGACCTTCAGCGCCGCGATCATCTCCGCGCTGACGCGCGCAGGATCGGCCACCGGCACGCGGGTGTGGATGCGGATGATCCTGACGTGATCGATGCCGGCGAGATCCGCCATGATCTCGGCGAGCCGCCGCGGCGACAGCATCAGGGGATCGCCGCCGGTCAGGATCACCTCCCAGATCTCCGGGTGCGCGCGGATGTAATTGAGCGCGTTGGCGATACGCGCCGTCCGAAAGCGCCGTCCCCTTGCCCGGCCCGACCATCTCGCGGCGAAAGCAGAAACGGCAATACACCGCGCAGACATGGACCAGCTTGAACAGCACCCGGTCGGGATAACGATGCACGATGCCGCTGACCGGCGAATGGGCGTGATCGCCGATCGGATCGGCGCTCTCGCCCGGCGCTGCCACCAGTTCCTCGGCGCTCGGAATGAACTGCCGCGCGATCGGGTCGTCGGGATCGTCGGGATCGATCAGCGCCGCCATGTCAGGCGTCACCGCCACCGCATAGCGCGCCGCGACCTTTTCCAGGTCGGGAAGATCGGCCACGGAGGCAAGCCCATAGGCGGCCAGTTCGGCCGGCTCGCGCAACGTCGTGGGGACCGTGAAACTTACCTTGTTCATGCATCACCTGAAGGCGGCGTCCACACCACCTGATCGATCCTGAGCGCACCGCTGGCCAGCATCACCAGCCGGTCGAAGCCGAGCGCGACGCCGCTTGCATCCGGCATTTTTGCGACGGCATCAAGAAAATCCTCGTCGAGCGGATAGCGCTCGCCATAGCGCCGCTGCTTTTCCTCCATCGCTGCATTGAACCGGCGGCGCTGCTCCGAGGCGTCGGTCAGCTCGCCAAAGCCGTTGGCGAGCTCGACGCCGCAGGCATAGATTTCAAACCGTTCGGCGACGCGCGGGTCGGACGGTTTTGCGCGCGCCAGCGCCGCCTCGGGAACCGGATACTCGAACAAGACCGTCAGGCGCCCCTGCCCCAGATTGGGTTCGACATGCTCGACCAGGACCTTGCTGAAGATATCCGACCAGGTGTCGTCATCCGAGACCCGCACCCGCGCCGCGGCCGCCGCCGCCAATGCGGCGCGGTCGCCCTCGCCGTCGGCGATGGTCGCAAGCAGATCGATGCCCGCAAAGCGCTCGAACGCGGCGGCCACCGTCAACAATTCCGGCTCGGCAAACGGATCGGCGCTTCGGCCCGCGAAACGAAAACCGGCCGATGCCGGTGGCCTGCGCGGCATGGGCAATGATGACGATGCTGTCGGCCATGACGGCGTCGTAGCCGGCGTTGGCGCGGTACCATTCCAGCATGGTGAATTCGGGCAGATGCAGGTCGCCGCGCTCGCGGTCGCGAAACACCCGCGCCAATTCGAAAATCCTTCTGCTCGCCCGCGGCCAGCAATTTCTTGCAGGCGAATTCCGGCGAGGTCCGCAGGTACCGCGTCGCGCGCGCGCCGTCGGCGCCGGTCAGTTCCGTGCGCGGCGCATGCAGATGGGTCTCGTTGCCGGGCGAGACGCTGCAAAATTCCGGTCTCGACCTCGGCAAAACCCTGCTCGTCGAACCACGCCCGGATCGCCCGCGTGATCGCGCTCCGCGCCATCAGGAATGGCCTGATATCGGCGTGACGCGCAGGCGTCCACCATGGCGAAAGCTTGATCGGTTTTGGCCATCAACCGATGGCCCTGTATGGCCGTAAAACGCTGGCATAGATCGGCAAAATCAGTATGTTGCAGCCCGAAACCGGCTCAACGGCCTCGGGACCCCCTTGTCCGGAGCGGGCCCGGGCCAGAATATCAGGAAAAACAGCTTTGAAAGTCATCGCCAGTTCTATTCGCAAGGGCAACGTCATCGAGCAAGACGGCAAGCTTTACGTGGTTCTGACCGCCGAGAACATCCACCCCGGCAAGGGAACTCCGGTCAGCCAGATCGAAATGCGCCGAATCAGCGACGGGGTGAAGATTTCCGAGCGTTACAAAACCACCGACCAGGTGGAAAAGGCGACCATCGAGGACCAGAATTTCAACTACCTCTACAAGGATGGCGACGGCTTTCATTTCATGAACAACGAGAACTACGATCAGGTTCAGGTGCCGGAGGACGTGGTCGGCAACGCCGCGCCCTATCTGCAGGAGAACATGACCGTCAAGCTGTCGCTGCACGGCCTGATCCCGGTGGCGATCACGATGCCGCAGCGCGCGACGCTGGAAGTTGTGGAAACCGAACCGGTGACCAAGGGTCAGACCGCGTCGTCATCCTACAAGCCCGCCATTCTCTCCAACGGCGTGCGCACGCTGGTGCCGCCGCATATCGGCACGGGAACGCGGATCGTGATCATGACCGAGGACGGATCTTACGTCGAACGCGCCAAGGATTAGGCGCCTATTCAGGCATTGGCGCCGGGGGGCGACGCATTGGGTACGAAAGCTGTCCGGTTCGTCACGCGTTGGCTGGCATCTTTCCTTTTGCTCCTTGCCGGCACGGCGGCGGTTGCCGCCGACGAATTCCGGACGCCGGCCGTCTCAGCGGTCCGCGTCGAATGGCGCGCCGCGCTCGATCAGCTCAAGTCCGAGATCAACGCTGTGCCGGCGGTCGCGCCCGCCTTCACATTTTCCGGTCAGCGCCGGCTGCCTGCGTTCGACCCGCGCGTGACCCCGGCACTGGTGCAACTGAACGGGGTGACCTCGCCGATCTTCAGCGGGATCGGCCGCAGCCCGGTGCCGGTGCTGCTGCCGTTCGACACCGCGGCATTTCTCGAAGCACGCCTGAACGGCGCGCCCGCCAACCACTCGGTGTCGCGCTTTCAGGCCGACTTCCGCGCCGTCGACATGTTCGATGCCGGTCCTGCCGGTTACGACGCGATGTTTGCGTTCGAGCCGGGCGCCGGCGATGGCATGCCGCAGCGGACTTTTGCCAAGCCGGTCGAAGTCCAGATCACCGGATCGATCCTGATTTACGACATCAACGATCCCCTCGGCGGCAAGGGCGAGCCGGTCAAGACGTCTGGCGGCGCAATTTCCCGACCTGCGCCGTTTCATCCGGGAAGGCTATGTGCGCTATGCCTTCACGCGGTTCGGCGTGCCCTATGTGGTGTCGATCCAGTGCCTCGATTCCACCCCGCGCGAGCGGCGGCTGGCCTGCCGCGAGGCCTATCCGGTCGCGGAACGTTTCCTGAAGGCGTTGCGGATCGCCGGCGGCCTGCCCTCGCGGCCGCGAATGGATATTCCGCTTGGGGTTGCCGAGCGGCCCTCGCAACGTTCGCCTGATTTCAGCTATCGGCGCAGCGGCGACATCATCGCCAGAAGCGGCTTTCGCAAACAGGGCGGCTTTGCCGACGTCAACGTCTACGCGCAGATCAGGTTTCCGCTGGAAAAAGCTCCGGCTTTCGTCCACTCGCAATCGTTCCGAAACCGCAAGCCGGGTGACGACCAGTTTGGCAGCACCACCAGCTATCCCTGGCAGGACAATTTCTGCGAATCCCGGAGCTTTGGCGTCGGGCAATGCCCCGGCGGATTCGGCCATCAGGGCCAGGACATCAGGCCGGCGCCCTGTCCACCCGCCACCGAAACGTCAGAACGCTGCGATCCCAAGCAGCAGGCCGTCCTGGCCGTGCGCGATGGCGTCGTGATCCGTTCGCCGAAACAGCAGGCCGCGACGCTGCAGATCAATACCCGCAACGAACATGTCCGCTTCCGCTACATGCACATGCAACCGACCGCGCTGGATGCCGACGGCATCCTGAACGGGCGCCGCGTCCGCGAAGCCGAGAAGATCGGTGTGGTTTCGAATTACCTCGATCATCCCAACGGCACCAGCCGTCATCTGCATTTCGACGTGCAGGTGTTCACCCGCGACGGCTGGCTGTGGGTCAATCCCTACGTCACGCTGACCTCGGCCTATGAGCGTTTGATCCGCGGGCGCGGACGCGAGATCGGGCCCGCGATGGTTTCGCCGGCGGCGGTGGCGCATGCGTTGCCGGAGGATGTGCTTCGCCGCAATCAGCGCGAAGGCGGCGAGAACTAGGGCTCTCGCTACGCCGTTGCGGCCGGTTTCCGGGCCGGCGGGGTCCAGCGGAAAGCGGCGCCGAACCTGTTCCAGACATTGATCGAGGCGATCGCCGAGGTGAGATAGGCGAGCTCCTGCTCGGAAAATTCGGCCTTGGCCTCGGCATAGACCGCATCGCTCACGCCGGCGGTCAGAACCGTCAACGCTTCGGTCCACGCCAAGGCGGCGCGCTCGCGCGGCGAAAACTGCGGCGCCTCGCGCCAGACCACGACGAGGTTGAGCTTGTCGGCCGAGATGCCCATGCTCTCGGCCAGCAGGATATGATGCTGCACGCAGAAGGCGCAGCCGTTGATCTGGGAGGCGCGCAGCTTGATCAGCTCGAGCAGTTGCTTGTCGATGCCGGCCTTCCCGGCTACCCGGCCGAGCGCGAGCACCACTTCGAAAGCATCGGGCGCCAGCGTCTTGAAATTTTCGTATTCGCTTCGAGCGTGTGACATTTCAATGTCCTCATGTTATCAGTGTACTGATTTGTTATAAGAGCACTTATATCATGCGCAAGACCACAGCATTTGCAAAATCGCGCCGGCCGCGAAAAACGCCGAAATCGGCGAAACCGCCAAAATCGGTCCTCGCGAAAAAATCCGCCACGCGCCGGAAAAAAGCAACCCGGCCGCCGGCGCTGGCCGGCGCCCGCCCGCCGCCGGCCGGCCAGGGCAAGCGCGGCGAAAAAGGCCACCTCGCCTATCTGCTGCGGCAGGCCCAGGCCGCGACCCGGCTGACGATGGAACGCGCGCTGGCCGACCTCGGCGTCACCCCGCCGCAATTTGCCGTCCTCACCATGCTGAAGGCCTATCCGGGGCTGTCGGGCGCCGATCTCGCCCGGGTGGCGCTGCTGACCCCGCAGACCGTCGGCGTCATCATCCGCAACCTGGAACGCTCGGGCGCGATCCGGATGACCCCGCACCCGGTGCACGGCCGGGTGCTGCAGTGGACCCTGACCCGCCGCGGCGGCACGCTGCTCGACAGATGCCGGCGGCACGTCCAGGCGCTGGAACGGCGGCTGATGGCCGGGCTCAGCGCCAAGGCGCAAGCGACGGTGCGGCGCTGGCTGTCCAAAATTGCCGCAGATCTGCAGCAGGATGGCTAGTTCCAGCGGCGCAATGCCTCTGCCGCGGCACACGGCGCGCCGCTAGAATGCCAACCATGAAGCAATCTGATTCTCCGGCCACCCTCACCCGCCGCGCTCTTCTGCAATCCGGCATCGCCGCCGGCGCCCTGCTCGCGCACCCCGTAGCGGCGTTCGCCGCGCCACCCGGCTTCGACCAATGGCGCGACGGTTTTCGCGCGCGCGCACTGGCAAAGGGCATTTCGGATGCGACCTACACCCGGGTGATGGGCCGCATCGAGCCCGACATGTCCGTGTTCAAGCAGATGCAGAAGCAGCCGGAATTCCACGAACAGATCTGGCAATACGTCAATCGCCGCGCCTCCGACTGGCGCATCACCGCCGGCAAGGAAGCGCTGCGGAAGAACGAGGCGCTGTTCACGCGGATCGAGCGGGATTTTGGCGTCGAGCGCGGCACGCTGCTGGCGCTGTGGGGCGTCGAATCCGCCTATGGCGATCCGCTGGTGCAGCAGAACCACATGCGCCCGATCTTTCCCTCGCTCGCGGCGCTGGCCTGGAACGAGCCGCGGCGGCGCGCCTATTGGGAAACCGAGCTGCTCAACGCGCTGAAGATCGTCGATCGCGGCTGGGGCAGCCCTGAGGAAATGCGGGGCTCGTGGGCCGGCGCGATGGGACATACCCAGTGGATGCCGGAAGTCTGGCTCAATGTCGGCATGGATTACGACAGGGACGGCCGGGTCTCGCCATTCGGCAAGCCCGACGATGCGCTCGGCTCCAGCGCGCGCTATCTGGTCAATCGCGGCAAGTATCACCGCGGCGAGCATTGGGGCTACGAGGTGCAGGCATCCGGCGCGTCGTCGAGCGGCAGCCGCACCTACGCGGCATGGGCCAGCGCCGGCGTCAAGCGCGCCGACGGCCAGCCGTTTTCGCAGCCCAATGCATCGGCGCAGATGTGGGTGCCGGTGCAAGGCGGGCCCGCCTTCCTGCTCGGTCCGAATTTTTATGCGGTGCGCAGCTACAATCCGTCGATGAACTACGCGCTGGCGATCTGCCATCTCGGCGACCGCATCCTCGGCGCGCCGCCCTTCATTCACCCGTTCCCGGGCTCCGAGCGCACGCTGACGCTCGCCGAGATCCAGGAGATGCAGACCCGGCTGACCAAGGCCGGCTTCGACACCGGCGGCACCGACGGCCGCGTCGGCAACGACACCATGAAGGCGGTGAAGGATTATCAGACCAAGATGGGGCTGCTGCCGGCGGACGGCTATGGCGGGCTGAAGGTGCTGGCAAGGCTGCGGCAGGGCGGCTGAGGCAAATCCTCAAAGTTCGTCATTCCGGGGCGCGCCTCGGCGCGAACCCGGAATCTCGCGCGTAACAATCTCTGGATTCCGGGTTCATCGCTGCGCGATGCCCCGGAATGACGACAGAGAGTCATCCCCTGCGCACCGCCCCACCCGCGTTCATGCCGCCGTCGATCACCAGCTCCGTGCCCGTGACGTAAGCCGATGCATCGGACGCCAGATACAACACGCCGCTGGCGATCTCCGCGGCATAGCCGGCGCGGCCGAGCGGCGTGGCCATCTTGGCGCGCTCTTCGGGATCGATCGGCGCATTTTGTCCGCTGCCCGCCGCTTCCGTTGGAATCTTGCCCCAGATCGGCGTGTCGATGATGCCGGGATGCACCGAATTGACGCGGATGCCGTCGCCGAACGACGCGCACTCCATCGCGATCGCCTTGGCGAACAGCCGCACGCCGCCCTTGGTCGCGCAATAGCCGGCCAGCGTTTGGGCGCCGCGCAGGCCCGCCAGCGACGACATCATGATGATGGAGCCGCCGCCGGTTTTGCGCATCAGCGGCAGGCTGTGCTTGACCGAAAGGAACACGCCGTCGAGGTTGATCGCGGTCTGCCTGCGCCAGTCCGCCAGCGACATCTCGATGATCGACGGCACGGAGATCCCGATGCCCGCATTGGAAACCAGGATGTCCAGCCGGCCGAAGCGTTTTTCGACGTCGGCCACGACTTCCACCCAGCGAGGCTCGCTGGTCACATCCTGATGCCAAAACTCCGCCTTGTGACCGGCCTTCTTGATGCCGGCGACGACCTCCGGCCCCCTGAGATCGTCGATATCGGTGACCGCGACTGTCGCACCTTCGCGTGCCAGCAACTCGGCAACCGCCGCACCGATGCCGGACGAACCGCCGGTGACCAATGCGACCTTGCCTTGAACCTGCCCCGTCATTTCGGCTCCCATCGTTATTGTTTTTTTATCTGATGATCGCCGGACCCTGATCGGGCACCGCGACATCGATCACGCGGAACTGCACCCGCTCGGTGCCCTGCCAGCGATCGACCGCGAGCGATCCGGCGACATGCAAGGGCTGGCCGCGATGCTGGGCCAGCGCATTGCCGAGTTTTTGTCCGATCGAGCGAAACGCGATGCCGTTGACGATGGCGCCGTCGCCGGACTTGAAGCGCAGGCGCAGATGCGCCTGCCCGACTTCATCGGCATAGACCAGCTGATGCGACGGCAATGCGATCACCGGCTCGGGATTGCCGCTGCCGAACGGACCGGCGCGATTGAGCGTGGCGACGAATTCGGGCGTCACCGCGCGCGCGCTGACCGCGCCGTCGATGAACAATTCGTTCTCATGCCGCGAGTTCGCGACATCATGCGCCAGCGCGCTTTCCATAAAGGCGCGGAATTCCGCCAGTCTTTCCTTGCGCAGCGTGACGCCCGCGGCCATGGCGTGACCGCCGCCCTTCATCAGCAATCCGTCCTTGACCGCCTGACGCACCGCCTTGCCGAGATCGACGCCGGAGATCGAGCGGCCCGATCCAGTGCCGATGCCGCCCGGCTCCAGCGCGATGGCGAAGGCGGGGCGCGAAAATTTCTCCTTCAGCCGTGACGCGACCAGGCCGACCACGCCGGGATGCCAGCCCTCCGACGCCGTGACGATCACTGACCCCTTGTCCTCGAGTCCGAGCGAGGCCAGCGCCTCGGCTTCCGCCTGCGCCTCCGCCATCTGCTCGATGACGCGGCGCTCGGTGTTGAGGCGATCGAGCTCGGCGGCGATCCGTGCGGCTTCCGAGATGTCGCCCTCCAGCAGCAGCCGCACGCCGAGATCGGCGCGGCCGATCCGCCCGCCGGCATTGATGCGCGGGCCCAGCATGAAGCCGAGATGCCAGGCTTCGGGCGGTCCGTTCAGCCGCGACACGTCCATCAGCGCGGTATGGCCGACATGATCGCGCCGGCGCATCGCGATCAGGCCCTTGGCGACGAAGGCCCGGTTCAGCCCGGTCAGCGGCGCGACGTCGGCGACGGTGCCGAGCGCGACGTGATGCAGCATGCCCAGCAGATCGGGCTCCGGCATTTCAGCGTTCCAGAACCCGCGCGCGCGCAGTTCCCGGTTGACCGCAACCAGCGTCACCAGCACGAGACCGACCGCGGCGAGATGGCCGAGGCCTGAAAGATCGTCGGGCCGGTTCGGATTCACCAGGGCATCGACATCAGGCAGTTCATCGCCGCATTGGTGGTGATCGATCACGACGACCGACATTCCGAGACGGCGCGCTTCGGCCAGCGGCTCGAGGCTGGTGGTGCCGCAGTCCACCGTCACCAGCAGCGTGGCGCCCTTGTCCGCGAGCATTCGGATGGCTTCGATGTTGGGGCCGTAGCCCTCAAAAATCCGGTCGGGAATATGAATGAAGGGATCGAGCCCGCAATGACGCAGGTGCCACGCCAGCAGCGCCGCGGAAGTGGCGCCGTCGACGTCGTAGTCGCCGAAAATAGCCACCTGCTCCCTTCGCACCGCAGCCTCCGCGATGCGTTTTGCGGCGGCTTCCATCTGCGTCACGGTGTGGGGATCGGGCATCAATTTGCGGATGGTCGGATCGAGAAAATCCTCGACCGCGTCGATCTCGACATCGCGCCCGGCCAGCACCCGCGCCAGCATTTCCGGCAATTGATAGCGCTGCACGATCGCCAGCGCGCGCGCCGCACCGCGCGGATCGAGCCGGTCGCGCCACAGTTTTCCGGTCGCGGAATGCGCGACGCCAAGAAACGCCGGCGGCGCTTCGATCGGCAATGCGGATGCGGGAAGCGTCATGATGCTTTCCAGAGGTAAGCACGAAGCGCGACGCTTCAATGATTCGCCGCCGGGAGCTAGCCCTTAGCAGCCCATCCTGTCGGCTATCCCGCCAAAATCCTTGGCGACGATATCCCAGTCGCCCTTGGCCTCGAAATCGTATTTCTGCAGCGGGCCGTATTCGGTCGGCCGCGCCACGAAGGCGGTTTTCAATCCCAGTTTCTGCGCGGCCTTGAGGTCGTTGTTGTGCGCGGCCACCATCATCACCTGCTCGGGCTTCAGGCAAAGCAGCTTGGCGGCACCGAGATAGGTTTCGGGGTCGGGCTTGTAGTGCTCGAACAGTTCCGCCGACATCACCAGGTCCCACGGCAGCCCGGCGAATTTCGCCATGTTGGTCAGCAGCGCGACATTGCCGTTCGAGAGCGGGCTGATGATGTATTTGGTCTTCAGCCGCGTCAGCCCGGCGACGCTGTCCGGCCAGGCATGAAGCCGATGCCAGCCCATGGTGAGGTAATGCAGGTCGGCTTCGTTCAATCCCTGAATCGAAAATTGCGCGACCAGCTTTTCCAGTGACTGCCGATGCAGCGTGTCCAGGATCATGTAGCCGCGCTCGGGATGTTTTCGCACCTCATCCATCGAGGCCGAATAGACCGCGCGCCAGCCGTCGACCAGCGCGGTCCAGTCGGCCTTGATGCCGCGGGTCGCCGACCATTTGGTGAAGTCCGCAATCAGGCTGGTGCGCCAGTCGACCACGGTGCCGAACACGTCGAACACCAGCGCCTTCACCCCGGAAATATCAGACATGTCCACTCCCCTTCGTTCTTGTCATTCCGGGGCGCGCGAAGCGCGAACCCGGAATCTCGCGCTGATCATCTCTGGATTCCGGGTTCGATGCTTCGCATCGCCCCGGAATGACGGCTACATCAAAGCACCTTGCGGTATTGGATGAATCCGAGATTGTCCGCCACCTTGTCGTAGAGCGCACGCGCCTGGGCGTTGCTCGAATGTGTCAGCCAGTACACGCGGCTGGCGCCGGCCGCCTCGGCCTTCTGGTACACCGCCTCGATCAGCGCCCGCCCCAGCCCGCGGCCGCGCGCACTGTCGGCGACGAACAGATCCTCCAGATAGCAGTAGCGCTTGGGAGCCCAGGTCGAGCGATGGAACAGATAATGCGCGAAGCCCGCCAGCTTGCCGTCGACATAGCCGCCGAGCGCAAACATCGGCTCATCCGGATCGTGAAACCTCGACCATGCGAGATCGCTGACGTCGCGGCGTCAGCGCCGTCTTGTAGAAGGTGAGATAGCCCTCCCACAGCGGATTCCACGCCTCGCGCTCGTCCTCGCCAACCGGTCGGATCAGGACAGTGCCGGCCATGCGTTACCTCAATCGAGGTGGAATTTTTCGAGCTGGCGGTGTTCGGCCTTGATGTAGCGCACGGTGCCGGTGACCGAACGCATCACCACCGTCTCGGTCTCGATCACGCCCTTGCGGAATTTGACGCCCGACAGCAGCGAACCGGTGGTGACGCCGGTTGCGGCGAACAGGCAGTCGCCTCTCGCCATGTCCTCGATGCCGTAGATCATGCGCGGATCGGTGACGCCCATCTTGCGGGCGCGTTCGCGCTTCTCGTCGGTATCGAGAATCAGCCGGCACTGCATCTGGCCGCCGATGCAGCGCAGCGCCGCCGCCGCCAGCACGCCCTCGGGCGCGCCGCCGGTGCCGATATACATGTCGACGCCGGTATTGTCGGGATCGGCGCAATGGATCACGCCGGCGACGTCGCCGTCGGTGATCAGGCGCACCGCGGCGCCGGTCGAGCGCACGCCCTGGATGATATCGGAGTGACGCGGGCGATCGAGCACCAGCACCGTGATCGCGGAAGCATCGACCCCCTTGGCCTTGGCGAGCCGGCGGACATTGTCGGCCGGCGACGCGTCGAGTTCGACCACGCCCTTGGCGTAACCGGGACCGACCGCGATCTTCTGCATGTAGACGTCGGGCGCGTGCAGCAGCGTGCCGCCGTCGGCCATCGCCATGGTCGCGATCGCGCCCGGCATGTTCTTGGCGCACAGCGTGGTGCCTTCGAGCGGATCGACGGCGATATCGACCTGCGGGCCGGCGTTCATCCCGACCTTCTCGCCGATGAACAGCATCGGCGCCTCGTCGCGCTCGCCCTCGCCGATCACCACGGTGCCTTCGATCGGCAGCTTGTTGAGTTCGCGGCGCATCGCGTCGACCGCGGCCTGGTCGGCCGCCTTCTCGTTGCCGTGGCCGCGCAGCCTCGCCGCCGACACCGCCGCGCGTTCCGTCACGCGCACGATCTCGAGCGTGAGAATGCGCTCCAGCAGCAGCTGCGGCGGAACGGAAATATGGGTCGACATCGGCAAACTCCCTGAGACGTCACTTTCGGATCTGGCGACCCGTACAATCGTTTCGCGCGCCGTCCGTTCGGACCACGCGCTAGTTCTTCTCGATCCGTATCACCTGCGGCCGGCCGCTGATCACCTGGTCGCGCTGCACCGCCTGCAACGCGCGATAGACCGCATCCTCGCTGGTCGCGTAGGTAATCAGGATGACCGGCACCGGCGAAGCTTTCCTCGCTTCGCCGTTGGCGTCAACGCCGTCGGGATGGCGCTGCACGATCGATTCAATGGAAATCTTCTGTTCCGCCAGCCGGGTGGCGATGGTGGCCGCGGTGCCGGCCAGATCGCGCGCCATCAGGCGGATGTAGTAGCCGCCCTCATGGCGCTCCATCGGCGCCTTCTTGGTCGCGCGCAGCCGCGCCACCGGCCGTCCGAACGGCTTGGCGCGGATGCCGCGCGCCACGTCGGCGATGTCGGCGACCACGGCCGACGCGGTCGCCGCACCGCCGGCGCCGGGACCGACCAGCGTGATCGGCGGAATCCCCTCGCCGTCGATGGTCACCGCATTGGTGACGCCCATCACCTGCGCGATCGAGGAGGATTTCGGCACCATGGTCGGATGCACGCGCTGCTCGATGCCCTTCGCGGTCCGCACCGCGACCCCGAGCAATTTGACGCGATAGCCGAGTTCTTCCGCCGCGCGCAAATCTTCCGGCGTGATCGAGGAAATGCCTTCGACATAGACCGCGCTCTGCGCCACCTTGGTGCCGAATGCGAGGCTGGCCAGAATCGCGAGCTTCTGCGCGGTGTCGTGGCCGTCGACGTCGAACGACGGATTGGCCTCGGCATAGCCGAGGCGCTGCGCGTCCTTCAGGCATTCGGCGAACGACAATCCTTCCTGCTCCATCCGGGTCAGGATGTAATTGCAGGTGCCGTTGAGGATGCCGTAGACGCGATTGATCTCGGTGCCGGCGAGACCTTCGCGCAGGGTCTTGATGACGGGGATCGCCGCGCCGACCGCCGCCTCGAAATTCAGCGCGCCGCCGTGCTTCTCGGCCGCCTTCGCCAGCCGCAAGCCGTGCTTGGCGATCAGCGCCTTGTTGGCCGTCACCACCGACTTGCCGGATTTCAGCGCCGCCTCGATCGCCGACAGCGCGGGATCGCCGGAGCCGCCCATCAATTCGACGAAGCAGTCGATGCCGGGATCGTTGGCCAGCGCCAGCGCATTCTTGGCCCAGTCGATGCCGCGCAGGTCGAGACCGCGCTTCTTGACCTTCGAGCGCGCGGTGACGGCGACCACGCGCACGCCGCGTCCGCAGCGCGCCGACAAGATCCGGCCTTGCTGCTCGATGAGGCGGACGACTTCGGCGCCAACCGTGCCGAGCCCCGCAATACCCACTTTCAGGGGTGCGACCATGACCAAAAAAACCTGCCGGAGAAAAACGATATCTAGGCATGATCTGACCCGAAAACTGGAACTCCACTGTTCGGGATCATGCCTACCGCCGGTTGGCGAGAGGAACCACGTTGTGCAACGTTTCAATGCCGCTTTCAAGGAAGCGGCGCACGCCGCGCGCGGCCTGGCGGATACGCTGCTCGTTTTCCACCATGGCGATGCGGACATAACCCTCGCCATGCTCGCCGAAGGCAACCCCCGGCGAAACCACGACGCCGGACTTCTCCACCATCAGGGTCGCGAACTGCATGCTGCCGACGTCCCGGAAAGCCTTCGGCAGCGGCGCCCAGGCGAACATCGAGGCGCTCGGCGGCGGAATGTCCCACCCGGCCCGGCCGAACGATTCCACCAGCGCGTCGCGGCGCTTGCGGTAGGTGTCGCGCATCTCGCGAATGCATTCTTCCGGACCGTTCAGCGCGGCGGTCGCGGCGACCTGGATCGGCGTGAACGCGCCGTAGTCGAGATAGGATTTCACCCGCGCCAGCGCGGCGATGATGCGCTCGTTGCCGACGGCAAATCCCATGCGCCAGCCGGCCATCGAAAACGTCTTCGACATCGAGGTGAATTCCACCGTCACGTCGATCGCGCCGGGAACCTGCAGCACCGAGGGCGGCGGATCATTGTCGTCGAAATAGACTTCCGCATAGGCCAGATCCGACAGAATGAAGATCTCGTGCTTCTTCGCGAACGCCACCAGATCCCGGTAGAAATCGAGGCTCGCGACATAGGCGGTCGGATTGGAGGGATAGCAGACGACGAGCGCGAGCGGCTTCGGGATCGAATGGATGATCGCGCGCTCCACCGCCTCGAAGAATTGCGGCGTCGGCTCCGACGGCACCGAGCGGATCACGCCGCCGGCCATCAGGAATCCGAAGGCGTGGATCGGATAGCTCGGATTCGGGCACAGCACGACGTCGCCGGGCGCGGTGATCGCCTGCGCCACGTTGGCAAAGCCTTCCTTCGAGCCCAGCGTCGCGACGATCTGGGTGTCCGGATTGAGTTTCACGCCGAAGCGCCGGGCGTAATAGGCCGCCTGCGCCTTGCGCAGGCCGGTGATGCCGCGCGACGCCGAGTAGCGGTCGGTGCGCGGCTTGCCCAGCGTTTCCTTGAGCTTTTCGATGACATGCGGCGGCGTCGGCAGGTCCGGATTGCCCATGCCGAGATCGATGATGTCGGCTCCGGCATTGCGCGCGGCCGCCTTGGCCCGGTTGACCTGCTCGAACACGTAAGGCGGCAGACGGCGGATGCGGTAAAAATCTTCCATGGGTCTCGCTCCGGAAGCTCCGGCAAAGCAGGATCGCCAGCGCCTTGCCGTCGAACGGAATCCGATTCCGTCGCAGAAAACGCGCTCAATCAATGATTTAGGGCGAATTCAGGCGCCAAATCGTTGAATTCGGGATTGTTCTTAGCACGCAGCGCCCGGCCGCGCCAGCCGTAATAGCGGCACCTGAACTTCACTTCGTCGGCGGCGTTCTTGGCCGGCGCTGGAGGCCTGACGGTCCCGCGCGGCAGCCAATTCCTTCTGGATCTTGGCCTGTTCCGCCGGGGCCATCGCGGCCTCTTCGCGGTCCGGCGGCAGATCGTGCACCGGAAGATAGGCGCCGGCTTCCTTCGGACGCCCGGGCGCATCGGCCGGCGTGCCGACCAACGGCAAATCCGCGATCGACGTCGAGCAGCCGCCGAGCGCAAGCGCCGACAGCAGCAGCGCGCCCGCCGCGAATGCCCTGCAGGTTTCGATCCGCCGATCATCCGTTCGAACGTCCCACCATCGCCTGCAATCGGCTGTCGCCTGGTATGAGCCTTGCAGCGACAAAACGTCCAATTGTTCAGATTTCCCCGCAACGCTCAAACCATTGTCGCCGAAACGATTAAAGCCTGAACAACAAACCGGACCGTTGAGGCCTCAATGTGACGAAACCAAGATACTTTGTCGCAGTGCAACACGTCGGAATGTCGAAGATTAACCGCGAAGCTGTCATCGCCGATCTGCGCGGTGACGAAGTCGAAATGAACCTATAGTGTCTGACCCATGAGCGACGTCACCACCGAAACCCCGGCTGCGAAAAAGTTCGATCCCGAAGCCTTCGCGATGAACCTCGCGCGGGCGATGGAGAGCAGCGGCCAGGCGCTCGCGGCCTATCTCAAGCCGCGCGAGAACGGCGAAGCCAAGGACAAGCCGCCGAACGAACTCGCCGAGGTGATCAAGACCTTCAGCACGGTGGCCGAATATTGGCTGTCGGACAAGGACCGCGCGGCCGAACTGCAGATGAAGATGGGCAAGGCCTATCTCGATCTGTGGGGCTCGTCGATGCGCCGCCTCGCCGGCGAAGAGGCGCCGCCGGCGATCGAGCCCTCGCCGCGCGACAAGCGCTTCAAGGATCCCGAATGGAAATCGAACCAGTTCTTCGATTTCGTGATGCAGCTCTATCTGCTGACCACGCAATGGGCGCAGGAGCTGGTGCGCAACGCCGAAGGCCTCGATCCGCACACCCGCAAGAAGGCCGAGTTCTACGTCCAGCAGATCACCAACGCGCTGGCGCCGTCGAATTTCGTTCTCACCAATCCGGAAGTGCTGCGCGAGACGCTGGCGTCCAGCGGCGACAATCTGGTTCGCGGCATGAAGATGCTGGCGGAGGATATCGAGGCCGGCCACGGCACGCTGCGCATCCGCCAGTCCGACCCGTCCAATCTCGAGGTCGGCGTCAACATGGCGACGACGCCGGGCAAGGTGATCTTCCAGAACGAGCTGATGCAGCTGATCCAGTACACGCCGACGACGGAAAACGTGCTGCGCACGCCGCTGCTGATCGTGCCGCCGTGGATCAACAAGTTCTACATCCTCGATCTCAAGCCGGAAAAATCCTACATCAAATGGTGCGTCGATCAGGGCATCACGGTGTTCGTGATCTCGTGGGTCAATCCGGACAAGCGACTCGGCGCAGAAAACCTTCGAAGACTACATGAAGGAAGGCCCGCTGGCGGCGATGGACGTCATCGAACAGGCCACCGGCGAGATGAAGGTCCACACCGCGGGCTATTGCGTCGGCGGCACCCTGCTCGCCTCGACGCTGGCCTGGCTTGCGGAAAAGCGCCGCGTGCGCGTGACCTCGGCGACCTTCTTCGCCGCGCAGGTCGATTTCACCCATGCCGGCGACCTCCTGGTGTTCGTCGACGAGGACCAGATCTCGGCGCTCGAGCGCGACATGCAGGCCGCCGGCGTGCTCGAAGGCAGCAAGATGGCGATGGCCTTCAACATGCTGCGCTCGAACGACCTGATCTGGTCCTATGTCGTCAGCAATTACCTGAAGGGACAGCCGCCCTCGGCGTTCGACCTGCTGCACTGGAATTCGGATGCGACGCGGATGCCGGCGGCGAACCATTCCTATTACCTGCGCAACTGCTACCTGGAGAACCGGCTGTCGACCGGCAGCATGGTGCTGGACAACACGCTGCTCGATCTGTCGAAGGTCAAGGTGCCGGTCTACAATCTGGCGACCCGCGAGGACCACATCGCGCCGGCGGAATCGGTGCTGTACGGCTCGCAGTTTTTCGGCGGCCCGGTGAAGTACGTGCTGTCCGGATCCGGGCATATCGCCGGCGTGGTCAATCCGCCGGCGTCGGGCAAATACCAGTACTGGACCAACGACAATATCAAGGACGTGACGCTCGCCGACTGGCTCAAGGGCGCGCAGGAGCACAAGGGATCGTGGTGGCCGGACTGGCGCGAATGGCTCGCCAGCATCGATGCCGAGGAAGTGCCTGCGCGCGCCGTCGGCACCGACGCGCTGCCGCCGATCGAAGACGCGCCCGGCAGCTACGTCCGGGTTCGCGCGTAGCGCAACGATGCGCGATTAGGCTATAACCAATCGTCCCGCCGGATCGGGATTCGACGGATTGATCGAGGGGGAAACCTATGACGCGCGAACTGTTCTGGCTGACGCTGACGGTGATTTTGACGGGCCTGCTGTGGGTCCCCTACATCCTCAACCGCTGCCAGGTTCGCGGCCTCGCCGGCGCGATGGCCAATCCGTCGCGCAACGACAAGCCGCATGCGGAATGGGCCAACCGGCTGATGTTCGCGCACGACAACGCGGTCGAGAACCTCGATCATCTTCGCGCCGCTGGTGCTGATCCTGGCGCAGATCGACTATTCGACGAAATGGACCGTCATGGCCTGCGCGGTCTATTTCTGGTCCCGCGTCGCGCATCTGATCGTCTACACGATCGGCCTGCCGGTATTCCGCACGCTGGCCTTCACGGTCGGCTTCTTCGCGCAGGCGTGCTGGCGCTGGCGATCTTCAAGATCGTTTGAGTTTGGTCGTCGGGCCGGCACATCGTCGTCAGCGCGACGGCGGATATGGATAGCTGGAGAAATTGCCTCAGGCGATTGATGGACGCTGACCAGACCAGTCTCGTGTCTCGAACCGGGCGCAGCGCGCCTTCGGCGGTGCCGCCGCAGATCCTAAACACAATATCGCGAAATCAACCGCCATGTAAAGTAGAATGGGAACCCGCCTCGCTGCACTCGTGCCCCGCTGGGTCCGCGGGGACGAGAAGAGAATTATCCGTCGTCATGGCTCCGGCGCGTGCGATGCCTCACCCGGCGGTCAGCGGCTTTTCCCGGCCACGACGAACAGCATCTCGGCCCGTTCGTTGTCGAAGCCTTTGACTTCGCCGTCCTCGATCGCCAATGAACTCCAGCTGCCGGCGCTGGCGTAAGTGGCGCGCAGCCATTCCGGCGATGGATAATTGTAGTAGCGGTTGAGCGTATCGCGCCCGTCGGCGTCGCCGCCTTGAAGCTGGCGTAGAAATGGCCGCCGGGTTTCAGCGCGCGCCAGATCAGCGCCAGCACCTGCGCCAATTCCGGTCTTGGCACGTGAAGCAGGCAGGCGTTGGCCCAGACGCCGTCATAGGCTTCGACCTTGTCGAGGTCATGGAACAGCAGCGTCGCGACCGGGCGGCCGAGACGGCGCGATGCCTCGGCGGCCAATTCCGGCGATCCGTCGGTAGGGATGGACGTCGAAACCGGCGGCCAGCATCTGCGCGGAATCAGCGCCGGCGCCGCATCCCAGTTCGAGGATGGCTGGCGCCGGGAGCAAGCAGCGCGAGAAAGCGGGTCAGCCGTTGATGCTTCGCGATCTCGCGCGCGGCATAGGCTTGCGCGTTGCTGCGGTAGAAATGCAGGGTGTCTTCGTCCACGTCGACCTCCGGTTACGGAAACAGCGTGCGATGCCTCGGCCTTACGCCTCGGCAAATCCCAGCATCAGCCGCATGTTCTGCACCGCCGCACCCGAAGCGCCTTTGCCGAGATTGTCGAGACGCGCGACCAGAACGCGCCTGCCGGTGTTTGTCGCTGGCAAAGACATAAAGCTCGAGCATGTTGGTCTCGTTGAGCGCCTCCGGCTCGAGCCGTCCGCTCTTGGCAGCCGCGTTGTCGAGCGGCATCACCGAGACGTATTTGCTGCCGGCGTAACGCTTCGCCAGCGCGGCGTGGAGATCGGCGCCATCGGGCTTGCCCGGAAGCGTGTCGAGATGCAGCGGCACCGACACCAGCATGCCCTGCCGGTAATCGCCGACCGACGGCACGAAGATCGGCCGCCGCGTCAGCCCTGAATAAAGCTGCGTCTCCGGCACATGCTTGTGCTCGAAGCCGAGGCCATAGAGTTCAAAGGCCGGCGCGGTGCCGTCTTCGAAACTTGCGATCATGGATTTGCCGCCGCCGGAATAGCCGCTGACCGCATTGATGGTGACGGGATAATCCGCCGGCACGACACCGGCATCGACCAGCGGCCGCAGCAGCGCCACGGCGCCGGTCGGATAGCAGCCGGGGTTGGAGACTTTCCGCGCCGTCCGGATCTTGTCGGCCTGGTCCGGCGCAAGTTCCGGGAAAGCCGTAGGTCCAGTCGCTGCGCGACGCGAAACGCCGTCGATGCATCCAGCATCTTGGGCGCCTTGGCGCCCATGCTGTCGATCAGCGCGACGGTCTCCTTGGCGGCCTCGTCGGGCAGGCAGAGGATGACGAGATCCACTTCCTCCATCAGCGCGCGCTTGGCGCCGGCATCCTTGCGCTTTTCCTCAGCGATGCTTTTCACGACGACGTCGCTCTGCAGGCCGAGGCGCTCGCGAATGCCGAGGCCGCGTCGTTCCGGACGCGCCGTCGACGAATACGGCTGGCCGCTTCGACGGCGCCGGTGGATGCGGATTGGCCTTTCGGCTTGGTGTCGGAGAGGGTCATGGCACGTTCCTTCCATCCGCTGGTATATCGACATTCGATCGACTGAGCTGTAGTCCAACTGCGGCCGCAGCGCGACCATCTGGTTTCCGATCGCCTGCGCGGCGGCATCGCGCTGTGCGCGTCAGCGCCGAGGCAATCGCCACATGATCGGCGTCGGATTTATGCTGGTTGAGCTTGAAGCTGCCCTCGATTTCCTCAACCGTCATCACCAGACCCACGATCGCCTTCTTCATGCGCGTCCAGACGCCCGGCCGTCATCTTCGACGACAGCCAGGGCGGTTTCGGCGCCAGCCAGGCTTCGAACTTGGCGCTGAGCGCGTCGAGATGCGAGCCGAGTTCGTCGTCGGACATCGGTCGCACCGTGCCCGGTCAGATGCACGGCCTGATAGAGCCAGGTCGGCACCTGATCCGGCGATGCGTACCAGTCGGGCGACACATAGGCATCGGCGCCGTTCACCGCCATCAGCCAGGACGACGTGCCGTCCGCAAGTTTCGCCAGCGGATTGTGACGCGCGACGTGAAACGCCGCCTGCGGCGTGCCGTCATCGGCCGAGGTGAGATAGAACGGCAGCGAGGAAGCGATCGGCTTGGCGCCGTCCCACGCGCAGACCGTGCCGAATCCGCGCGCTTCCGCAAAGCCAAGGCTCGCGGCGCGGTCGGACTTGAACATCGGAGGCGTATACATTTCGAACTCCTGCTTGACGTAGGAGCCGCCGGATCAGATCGCGCTGCTGGAGAGGAAATTGCCGCGGACCGGATCCGGCGGCAGGGGCGACAATCTTAAACGCAGACGTCCGCCCATACCGCGAGAATGCGGCGGCGGCGAGCGATGACGATGGTCGCGGCGTTGATCATGGGCGCGGGCTATAAGGCCCAGCGGTTCCCGGTCAAGTCAAAACACAGCAATGGCCCACTCGCGGCAATGCGGCCTCAGACCGTGCGCCACAGCCACGCGGCAATGTGCGCCATCACGTCGCCGAACAGCAGCAGCGCCGCCGACCAGACCAGCGCAGAGGTGAAATTCGCGAACTGGAAACGCCAATACGGCATCTCGAAAATCCCGGCCGCCAACGGCACCGAGGCGCGCAACGGGCCGAAAAACCGGCCGATGAAAATGCTGGGCACGCCCCATTTCTGCACAAAGTCTTCGCCGCGGGGCAGTAGCTCGGGATAGCGCGACAGCGGCCACATCTGCGCCACCTGTTCCTTGTATTTGAAGCCGAACCAGTAGGAAACCCAGTCGCCGAGCGCCGCACCAATGCCGCCGGCCAGCCAGATCGGCCAGAAGCTGATGCCGCTGGCGCCGATCAGCGCGCCGATCGCGACCAGGGCTCCCCAGGCCGGAACCAGCAGCGAAATGAAGGCCAGCGATTCACCGAACGCCAGCAACAGCACGATCGGCGCAGCCCAGGCCTGATGTTCGCGCACGAAGTCGGCCACGGTCCGCGCAAACTCTTCCATTCCCGAACGTCCCTTCCCCCGGCCATCGCCCCGATTTGAGCCTTTGAACCTTTCTAGGGTCCGATGCCTGCGAACAGGTAAGCCAGCCGCCTCACTGACATCAAGTCACAAAGGCGGCGACCGGGCGTGAGCTTCGGCCGCTGGCAGCGCCGGATCGCGGCCGCGGCGATGGCGCTGGTCTGCCCGCCGTCACTTTTTAAGCTCATCCGTGGCATAGTCAGGGAGACCGATTCGCGGCGCCCAGTGCGCGCGCAACACATGAAGAGCCATGCCCAAACCATTGAAATCCGCCGCTAAAAACAAAGCCGACAACGATCTGTTCGGGGCTGCCGAGCCGAAGGGCCGGGCCCCGCTCAAGGTCGCCTCGCGCGCCTCCAGCGCCGAAGCCGGCTACACCGCCGGCGATATCGAGGTGCTCGAAGGCCTCGAGCCGGTGCGCCGCCGGCCCGGCATGTATATCGGCGGCACCGACGAAAAGGCGCTGCATCATCTGTTCGCCGAGGTGATCGACAATTCCATGGACGAGGCGCTGGCGGGCCATGCCACCTTCATCGAGGTGGAACTGAGCGCCGACGGGTTCCTCACCGTGTCCGACAACGGCCGCGGCATTCCGGTCGACCCGCATCCGAAATTTCCGAAGAAATCCGCGCTCGAAGTCATCATGTGCACGCTGCATTCCGGCGGCAAATTCGACTCCAAGGTCTACGAGACCTCAGGCGGCCTGCACGGCGTCGGCGTCTCCGTGGTGAACGCGCTGTCCTCGCGGCTCGAGGTCGAAGTCGCGCGCAGCCAGAAGCTCTACCGCATGGCGTTCGAGCGCGGCCATCCCAAGGGCAAGCTCGAGGACCTCGGCAAGATCAACAACCGCCGCGGCACCCGCATCCGCTTCAAGCCCGATACCGACATCTTCGGCGCCAAGGCTGCCTTCAAGCCGCAGCGCCTGTTCAAGATGGCGCGCTCCAAGGCCTATCTGTTCGGCGGCGTCGAGATCCGCTGGCGCTGCGATCCCGACCTTGCTGAAGGGCCTCGAGGACGTTCCGGCCGAGGACACCTTCCATTTCGCCGGCGGATTGAAGGATTATCTCGCCGCCGCGGTTCATGCCGACACCCTGGTGCATCCCGATATCTTCTCCGGCAAATCGGGCCGCGTCGGCGCCCACGGCGCCTGCGAATGGGCTGTGGCGTGGACCGCCGATGCCGACGGTTTCCTGTCCTCCTATTGCAACACCGTGCCGACCCAGGACGGCGGCACCCATGAATCCGGCATGCGCAGCGCGATGCTGCGCGGGCTGAAGGATCACGCCGAGCGCGTCGGCCAGGGCAAGCGCGCCGCCACCATCGTCTCGGAAGACGTCATGGTCGGCGCGGCCGTGATGCTCTCGGTGTTCGTGCGCGAGCCGGAATTCCA
The DNA here is from genome assembly GCA_963742695.1 of uncultured Alphaproteobacteria bacterium. Taxonomy (GTDB): domain Bacteria; phylum Pseudomonadota; class Alphaproteobacteria; order Rhizobiales; family Xanthobacteraceae; genus Bradyrhizobium. The sequence goes on along the minus strand of CAVUNF010000023.1, from coordinate 164,529 downwards.
GGGCCAGACCAAGGATCGCCTCGCCACCGCCGAAGCCCAGCGCATCGTCGAGCAGGCCATCAAGGACCCGTTCGACCACTGGCTGTCGGGCAATCCGCTGCAGGCCAACAAGCTGCTGGATTTCGTCGTCGAGCGCGCCGACGAGCGGCTGCGCCGCCGCGCCGAAAAGGAAATCTCGCGCAAGACCGCGGTGAAGAAGCTGCGCCTGCCCGGCAAGCTCGCCGACTGCACCAACACCGCGGCCGAAGGCTCCGAGCTGTTCATCGTCGAGGGCGACTCGGCCGGCGGCAGCGCCAAGCAGGCGCGCGACCGCAAGACCCAGGCCATCCTGCCGTTGCGCGGCAAGATCCTCAACGTCGCCTCCGCCACCAAGGACAAGCTCACCGCCAACGCGCAGCTCTCCGACCTGATGCAGGCGATCGGCTGCGGCATCGGTCGCGCATTACCGCGAAGAGGATTTGCGCTACTCGCGCATCATCATCATGACCGACGCCGACGTCGACGGCGCGCATATCGCCTCGCTGCTGATCACGTTCTTCTACCGGCAGACGCCGCGGCTGATCGACGAAGGCCATCTCTATCTGGCGGTGCCGCCGCTGTACCGGCTCACCCACGGCAGCAAGACGGTCTACGCCCGCGACGACGCCCACAAGGACGCGCTGCTGAAGAGCGAGTTCAACGCCAACGCCAAGGTCGATGTCGGCCGCTTCAAAGGCCTCGGCGAAATGATGCCGGCGCAGCTGAAGGAAACCACCATGGACCCGGCCAAGCGCACCATGCTGCGCGTGGTGCTGCTGGCCGACGACCGCGAAGGCACCGCCGATTCGGTCGAGCGGCTGATGGGCACCAAGGCCGAGGCGCGGTTCGCCTTCATTTCCGACAAGGCGGAATTCGCCCGCGAGGATTTGCTGGACGTGTAGGCCGTCACGGCCGCATTGGCGAGGATCGCGGAAGGCCATTTCCGATCGGAGAACGATGTGAGGTCAATATCGACCTCATTCAGGGCGTTTTTACCAGATCTTTGCGCTCCACGCCCGCTTCGTTTTCCGCCCAGTGTGTTCCTCCCGCAACAGCATTTTGACTGGAACCCGCTATAGTTTGCGGGACAATTTGGAATTCCACGCATTCGGATTTTAACGCGGTCGAGATCGACCGCTGATTAACTGGGGAATTAAGATGAAGAAACTGGTGCTCGCACTGACCGCGATTGCGGCCTTCACCGCTCCGGCTCTCGCCGCCGATATGGCCGCCCGCCCCTATGCCAAGGCTGCGCCGATGGCGGCGGTCTACAACTGGACCGGCTTCTACATCTTCGGCGGCGGCGGCGGCGGCATCTGGGATGCCAATCAGGATACCCGCGTCGCGGCCACGGGCGCTGCGTCCTTCACCGTCAATCGCAAGTCAGGGTGGCGACGGCTGGTTCGGCACCGTCGGTGGCGGTTATGACTGGCAGTTCACCCACGTCGTGGGTGGTCGGCGTGTTCGCTGACGGCCAGTTCGGCAGCCTCCGTGGCACGATCGGAAGATCGGTTCGATCAACGTTGCGGGCACCGTCAGGCTCCAGGACCACGCTAGGCCGCGGGTGCTCGCCTCGGCTATCTGGTCGCTCCGAACGTTCTCTCCTACGTCAACGGCGGCTACACCGGCGCCGAGTTGGTCGAGCGCAACCCTCGCTCACCGTTGGCCGGTGTTCCGGCCGGCGTACACACCGATCGCTTTCAGCCGCAACGGCTGGTTCATCGGCGGCGGCGTCGAGAACAGCCTGAACATCTTCGGCATCTGCCGCTCCGGGCTGGTTCATGAAGACCGAATATCGCGCCGCGCTACTACGGCCGCGCCAACCTGACCGAGCACCTGACGCTCGCTGGCGTGCCTGACCGGCTTCGACGTCACCTTCAAGCCGCTGGTGCAGACCATCAGCACCTCGCTGGTCTATCGCTTCAACTGGGGCGGTCCGGTCGTCGCCAAGTACTGATCTCTCCCGAACCTGATCAACTCAAAAGCCCCGGCATTCGTCCGGGGCTTTTTTGTTGCCTTGCGCTGACTGGGACGCTGCCCTGCCCGGAGACGCCAGTCCCTGCCCTTGCTCCGGCGGCGCGAGCGCGCCACTCTGGCGGACGTTGGGGGAGCATCACAGAATGGGGAAAGCCCATGCGCAAATTGCTCTTGACCGTCGGCTTTGTCGCGCTCGCGATCGGCCTGCTCTGGATCGGCCAGGGCACCGGCGTGATCAAGTGGCCGCAATCGAGCTTCATGATCAGCCAGATGCAATGGGCCGGCTACGGCGCCACGTCGGCGGCCGTCGGCCTGATCCTGATCTGGCAGGGCCAGGGGTAGATGAAACCAAGGGTCGTCATGGCCGAGCTTGTTGTCCGGTTCATTGGAAGTATAATCCAAGTTTGAGCTGATTTGAGTTTATCGGGATCGGCTGTAGAGGATCAAGCAACTGGTTGATTGGGCGTCTGTGCATGAGGTTGGTGCGGACGAGCCGGGCGAATTCGAGTGGGCTGTGCACCGCTTTTTGAGCGAGCTTGGCCATGCGCAAGATGAGGAAGGCGATCAGGGCGATGGCGATCTGAATGCGGACTGCATTCTCGGAGATACCGATGAAGTGCTTGATTCGAAGCGTCTGCTTGACCCAGCGGAAGAACAATTCGATCTGCCAGCGCTGCTTGTAAAGGTCTGCGATCTCTTCAGCCGGGGCGTCGAGATCATTGGTGACGATGCGCAACAGCTTACCGGTTTTGATGGTCACGGTGATCTCCCGGACCGGAACTTGCAGCGGGTTGTTGCGGCTGTTGGCGGTAGGCGGTCAGATGGCCGATGCGGTCGGTGAGGATATTGCTGTTCTTGGGCACACAATTCTCATTTACCACGCTGAACGGGGTGTTCTTCTTCAGCCGCGTCACGAAGCGGCAGCCGGCATCATCAAAGCCCGTCCACCAGCCATAATCGTAATAACCGAGGTCGTAGACGTAGGTTGCGCCCGGCTCGATCGGCATGGCTTTGGCGGCTGTGATGTCGTTGACGTTGGCCGGCGTCACCGCAAAGTAAACCGGCCGATCGGCGTTCGGATCGTACACGATATGCGCCTTAGCGCCGAACGCATCGGTCGAAAATGTCGCCCAGCCTTCGCTCAGACTGGAGAGCCTAACGCTGGTGGAATCAATCAGTCGAACCGCGTCTGCCGTCGCCGCCCGCAGCCCACGATGCGCTTGCGGCAGCATCTGCGTGAACAACTCGCTGAACACTTGCCAAGGCCGGTCCGAATTGGCGTCCGACACTGTGGAACGCTTCACCGGCGCCGCCCCCACGTGATAAAGCCGCGTCGCGTGGCTGGCCATCCCCGTTACGATCTCCCGCAGGCTCGTCGAGCCGCTGATTTGCCCGTACAGCAGAGCGATGAAGTGACGCTTCGTCGTCAACTTGCGCACCAACTGGTCGGCTCCATACTTCTCCACGATTTGTTCGTCCGGGCATGACGAAGGAAACCAATCATGACCACAAAACCATTCGATCTCACCGGCAAGGTCGCCATCGTCACCGGCGGCAATGGCGGCATTGGCCTCGGCATGGCGCGCGGACTGGCGGAAGCCGGCGCCGCCATCGCGATCGTCGGCCGCAACGCAGGCCAAGTCGGACGCCGCGGTCGCCGAGCTCAAGCAGCGCGGCGCCAAGGCCATCTCCGTCGTCGCCGACGTCACCGACAAAGCCGCCGTCGCCGCCATGGCCGAGCGCGACGGCGCGCGAACTCGGCCGCATCGACATCCTCGTCAACAATGCCGGCATCAACATCCGCAAACCGCCGCATGCGCTCGACACTCGAGGAATGGGACAGCGTCATCAAGACCAACCTCACCAGCGCGTTCCTGTGCTCGCAGGCGGTCCATCCCGCGATGAAGGCGGCGGGCGGCGGCAAGATCATCAATATCGGCTCGATGATGTCGATCTTCGGCGCCAGTTTCGCGCCGGCCTATGCCGCCAGCAAAGGCGGCATCGTGCAGTTCACGCGCTCCTGCGCGGTGGCCTGGGCCGCCGACAACATCCAGGCCAACGCGGTGCTGCCGGGCTGGATCGATACCGATCTGACCAAGCGCGCCCGCAGCGAGATCGACGGCCTGCACGACAAGGTGCTGGCGCGCACGCCGGCGGCGCGCTGGGGCGACATCGCCGACTTCGCGGGCATCGCGGTGTTTCTGTCGTCGCCGGCGTCGGATTTCGTCACCGGCACCGCGATCCCCGTCGATGGCGGATTTTCGATCATGGGGTAGTCAGCCTCGCGGCGAATGCACATGCTCCGGCCGCACGCCGAGGCCGACAAAGCGCGCCGTGATGCCCTGCAGCCACGGCACCGCGTTGACCATGCGCAGCATCAGCGGCGGCTCCAGCGGCTGATCGCCGGGCTTTAGCGCGGCGCTGATCGATGCTGTTCTGCACCACCACCTGCATCGCCTGCGTCATCCGCACCGGAAACTCGCGGCGCCGCCGCACCGCATCCAGTTCGTCCTCCGACGGACAGCCATCGACCAGCTTTGCGGCCAGCAGGTTCGCGGTCGCGACCGCATCCTGGACCGCGAGATTGACGCCGACGCCGCCGACCGGCGACATCGCATGCGCGGCGTCGCCGATGCAGAGCAGCCCCGGCCGCGTCCAGCGCTTCAGGCGGTTGATCGCCACCGTCAGCAGCTTGACGTCGTCCCAGCGTCTTCACGTCGGCCATCCCCGATTTGAGGATCGGCGCCATGCCGGTGATGTCGGCGCGCAACGCTTCGCAGCCCGCGCGCCCTGACCGTCTCATACTGTCCCTTGGCGATCACGTAGGCGCATTGCCAGTAATCGCCGCGGTCGAACGTCACCATCATCTTGCCGGGCTCGAGCCGCGCGAACAGGCTTTCGTTTTCATCGCCACGCTTGCCGGCGCGAAACCACAGCACGTCCATCGGCGCGCCGATTTCCTCGACCTCGAGCCCGGCGCGCTGCCGCACGATCGAATGCCGGCCGTCGCAGCCGATGGTGAGGTCGGCGCGGATTTCGACCGGCCCCTCCGGCGTATCGGCCTTCACGCCGGCGATCGCATCGCCGGACCCGATCAGATCGGTCGCCTCGGCATCCATCATCACCTTGAGCGAGGGAAACCGCTTGCCGCTCTCGCGCAGGAAATTGAGAAAATCCCATTGCGGCATGAAGGCGATGAAGGGGTATTTTGCCTTCAGCCGGCTGAGATCGGCGATGCGGATCGAAGCCTCGCCGAACTTGCCGTCCATCTTCTGCAGCCGCTGGTGCGGAAGTTTCAAAAATCCGTCGATCAGGCCGAGTTCGTCCATCACCTGCAGCGTCGAGGGATGCACGGTGTCGCCGCGAAAATCCCGGAAGAAGTCGGCGTGCTTTTCCAGCACCAGCGTCTCGATGCCGGCGCGCCCGAGCAAATATCCCAGCATCATGCCGGCGGGACCGCCGCCGACGATGCAGCATCGCGTATTTATGATGCGCGGGATGATCGATTCAGCGAAGTATCCGCGTTCATGATCCTGGTCTCGATGAAGGCATCAGCGCCCGCGCCCTAACCGGTCGCTAGGCCTTGGGTGCGGCAAAGAGTAATCGGGAATGTTGAAGCGCCGGCGGTAGGCGCCCGGCGCCAAGCCCGTGACGCGCTTGAAGAGGCGGCGGAAGAATGCCGGCTCCTCGTAACCGACCTGCCAGCTGATCTCGTCGACCGAGCGCCTCGGTCCGCTCGAGGCGGCGTTTGGCGTCCTCGATTCTCAGACGCTGCACATAAGCGATCGGGCTCATGCCGGTCGCGCTTGTGAATCGGCGCTTGAAGGTGCGCTCCGTGAGCCCGGCGCGCCGGATCATCTCTTCCAGAGGATTCGCCACCGAGAAATGCGCGGCGATCCAGTCCTGGGCGGCCTGGACCGCGACGGTCGCCATGATCGTTGCGCCCCTCGAAGACGATGTAGGGCGCGAGGCCGTCCTGATGCCATTGCAGGGCGAAGAACCGCGCAACGGTCTGCGCCGCGGTAGCTCCGGCATGGCGGGCTATCAGGTACAGCACCAGATCGTGCCAGGTCATGGAGGCGCCCGAGGTGATCAGCTCCTCGCGCTTGCCGGAGATGACGAGGACGCGCTCCGGGTGGATCGGCACCTGCGGATAGGCGGCCGCGAAGGCGCGGGCGTAGCCAAAATGCACCGTCGCATCCATGCCGTCGAACAGCCCCGTCTCGGCGAGCAGGAAAATACCCGAGCAAGCCGAGCACAGCAGCGCGCCGCGGCCGATGCATCGCGCGCAGCCAATCGACCAGTTCCGGATGCCGGCCTTTCTGCCAGCCCTCCGGCCCCAGCAAGATCGAAGGGACGATGACGATGTCGGTCTGCATCGACCGCGGCGACACTGCGCTGCACCGATCACCGGCAGGTTGCTGGCGAGATCCAGCGGGCCAGGTCTGCAGCCCCACGATCTCGACTTGAAAGGGCGGCGGCGCACGGAACGGTGCGTCGCCGGACGGGGGCAAAATCGCGAAGGCGTTCATCACGTCGAAGATGCCGCTCAGCGTCGACACCGCGGCCTCGGGAATGGCGACGAGGCTCACATGAAGCGGCTCCGATCCGGTCGAGGCGGGGTGACGCGGCATTCCGGATTCCTTGAACGCAAGACAAAAGACTAGCACCGGCACAAGTGGTCACGCCACGTTTCCGCAGGCGCGGCGATCAGACCGATTGGATCGCTGCCTGTGGCGCGACGTCGCGTGGCACAAACGGCCCGATTTTGGACAGCCCGGCTCTGCCGCTCACCCACCATAACTGCGATCCCTGCAATGCCTCAGATCGTCTGGGCACTTGAACAGGAGATACGGACATGGATCACGTCCACAACCAATACAATCGACACCGCGAAACTCGATGCGGTCGTCGCGCGCGCGATCGGAGACCTGTCGGCCGGCTACGGTGGCGTGATGGTGAGCCTCGGCAACCGGCTCGGCCTCTACAAGGCGATGGCCGGCGCCGGCCCGCTCAGCTCGCGTGAGGTGGCCAAGCGCGCCAACTGCGCTGAACGCTACGTGCGCGAATGGCTCAATTCGCAGGTTGCGGGCGGCTACGTCGTCTACCACGCCATCAGCGGCACCTACGAGATGACACCGGAGCAAGCCTTCGTCCTTGCCGACGAGGAGCAGCCCGGTTTTCATCCCCAACGCCTGGGCCGCTCCTGCTTCGATGTGGTCGGACGAGGACAAGGCGGTGGAGGCTTTCCGCACCGGCAAAGGTATTCCCTGGGGCGATCATGACGGACGGCTCTTTTGCGGGGTCGCGGCCTTTTACCGCAATGCCTACAGGGCAAGCCTGGTCTCCGAATGGCTGCCGGCTCTCGACGGCGTCATCGAGAAGCTCGATAAGCCGGCGCGCGTTGTGGCCGATATCGGCTGCGGGCATGGGCATTCGACGGTGCTGATGGCGCAAGCCTTCCCCGCTTCGAAATTCCACGGCTTCGACACGCATCCGGAATCGATTGTCGAGGCTCGCACGCGTCGCCGCGGAGGCCGGCGTGGCCGGCGGCACGACCTTCGCGGCGGCTCGGGCGGACACCTATCCCGGCACGGGCTACGACCTGATCTGCTTCTTCGATTGCCTGCATGACATGGGCGATCCGGTCGCCGCAGCGACGCACGCGGCCAAGGCGCTCGCACGCGACGGCACCGTGATGCTGGTGGAGCCCTTCGCCAACGATCAGGTCGAAGACAACATCTCGCCGGTCGCGAGGATGTATTACGCTGCCTCCACGACGATCTGTTGCGCCCACGCGATCTCCGAGGGCGGTCCCATGGTGCTCGGCGCGCAGGCCGGCGAAGCACGGCTTGCGGACGTATTTCGCAAGGCAGGCTTCACCCGTTTCCGCCGCGCCTTTGCGACGCCGTTCAACCTGATCCTCGAGGCCCGGCTCTAAACCGCAACTGGCTTGGCCGCGGACCTGCCGCTGCAGCGGCAGGCCGTTACTTCCTTCCCGACCGTCATCGCGCCGACGCCATCGCTCTGGCGGCGGGGAACCTATGCCCAAAAGGTATCGAACATGCAGTCCAGCGGGACAATCTCATTACGTGCTTTTGCGTGCTGGCTGGCATGGCTCGAATGCGCCGACGAGAAGATCATTCTTGGTCGGAAAATGATGCATCTGGAAGCGCAGGCGCGTTGCGGCGCTCATGGCGATCGGCCGCACCGTCCTGAAGGCTTTCGATTTCAGCGTCGAAAACTCTTGATCTCCGACACGCTGCCGTCGCGGTAGGTCAATTCCACCGACACCGCCTTGGTCGCCGGCGCAAGCTTCAGATAGGGCTGCGCCTCGTGGGGAATGACGCTGGGATCCCTGGGGTCGCAGGGCGGCATTTTCAGCACCTTGTCCGGCACCGCCGAGTCGATGCCGACGCGCACTTCGCGGATCGCGCAGCGATACGACATCAAATGGGTGTAATAGACCAAAAGTCCGTTGAACTCGCGGAACGACAGCCAGCTGGTCGCGGTCATGTCGAGGATCTTGCGCTGGTCGCGGATCAGCGCGGCCTCGGGATCGAACCGGATCGGAAACGGCCCCTGCATTTCGCCCTGGGCATCGACATAGCGGACCTGGATGGTCGCCGCCGGCGCATCGGCGGGAAGCTCGATCGAGGGATTGGGCATCCGCTTGCGGGTGCGCGGATCGAGCGTGTCGATGAATCCGGTCTCGCGGAATTCGCCGCTGTCGCCGATCCGCCAGGAAATGCCCAGCGTCGGATCGGCAATCGAGAACACCACGGACCAGCCGCCATTGTGGCGCGAGAACATCGCGATCGGCGCGTTGACGGAATCGTTCGACGGCGCGAGCCGCTGCACCGGCGGCAATGCCGCGACCTTCTGCAGCGGTTCGGCGGGCTTGGCGGCAGCCTCGGCCGTGCCCTTGGCAAGGCCGTTCAGGAACACGTCGTCGACCATCTGGTCGAAATAAACCGGGATCTGCTTGTGGCGCACGGTCTCGGCCATCTCGCTGACGAGGCGGCGCGTGCGCTGCGCGACCTGGACCAGGTTGGCGCCGGGCTGCGTCAGCTCCTTGACGAAGGTGCGCGTGAACACCGAATTGGGATTGTCGTCGCTGTTCGACAGCCGATCGAGCGCGGTTTGCCGCGGCCCCGCTGAAAATACCGAGAACACGCCTTCCGGCAATTGCGTCATCGGCGCGAGGCCGCCGCCACCGGCGACCGCGCGGGTGCCCTGGCGTTCGAACGGATTGTTGCGGCAGGCATCGAACACCAGAATGGCGGTGCGCGCGCCCTTGTTCTGCAATCGCTCGATGATGCGGTCGGCGAGAACCGAGGCGTCGCGCACCAGTTCTTCCTGGCCCTCGGTCGCCGCCGGCACATCGGTCGGCAGCAGGAAGTTCTGGCCGGCGATCTCAAAGCCATGGCCGGCGTAGAAGAAGAACGCGGTGTCGCCCTTCTCGACCGCCTTGTCGAACGCCAGCAGGCTCTGGCTGAACGCCTGCCGGGTCTGGTTCTCCGCGACCATCACCGTAAAGCCGAGCTGCTTGAGCGTATCGCCCATGGTGCGGGCGTCGTTGACCGCCTTCTGCAGTTTGGGAACGTTCTTGTAGTCGTTGTTGCCGATCACCAGCGCGACGCGCTTTTCGGCGTGCGCGGGGGCCGCTGAGCATCAACAGCGCAGCCGCGAGGCTCGCTGCCAAGGCGGCCCTGAACGACATCCATTTCATGTCGAATTCCCCGCCCTGCGAAACCAGTCTGGTCGTCAGCCCCTTGAAGCTGCGCCCTGTGCGGTAGTCTGCAAATCCTTCAGGCCGGTTCAATGCCTGTTTTGCGGGTTCCCTTCGCCGCCACGCGATTCGGGCTAAACTTCACGTCGCAGCGTTTAACAATTCCCAGGTACACGTGCAGGGCGACGACCAGCGACCCCAGCGGCAGACGCGCTACACGCCTTGCAACCACCCGGCATTTTGCAAAAACATTAAGCTTTTTCAGCGCTTTCCGCACCTGCTCCATTGACTTTGGCCAATTCGCCCCTATGTTCCGGCTCGACGCGGCCCGGTATCGAAACGCGATATCTTGAATAAGCCGCCTGTCTGCGTATCCGAAAATCCCGTGCAAATTTGCGTGCCGTTCCGGGGTTGAGCGCGACAGTTATTTCCGAGAATCCAAGCGGCGGTTTCTACCAGAGGCTCAATGTCTTTTTCCCATCTCGGCTTGTCCGACAAGGTGCTCGCCGCCGTCGCGGCCACCGGTTACACCACCCCTACCCCCATTCAGGAACAGGCGATTCCCCATGTTCTGGCCCGCCGGGACGTTCTCGGCATCGCCCAGACCGGCACCGGCAAGACCGCTGCCTTCGTCCTTCCGATGCTCACCATGCTGGAAAAGGGCCGCGCCCGGGCCCGAATGCCCCGCACCCTGATCCTCGAACCGACGCGCGAACTCGCCGCCCAGGTCAAGGAGAATTTCGACAAATACGGCGCCGGCCAGAAACTCAACGTCGCGCTGCTGATCGGCGGCGTTTCGTTCGGCGACCAGGACACCAAATTGACGCGCGGCGTCGACGTTCTGATCGCGACCCCCGGCCGGTTGCTCGACCATACCGAGCGCGGCGGACTGCTGCTCACCGGCGTCGAATTGCTGGTGATCGACGAAGCCGACCGCATGCTCGACATGGGTTTCATTCCCGACATCGAGCGCATCTGCAAGATGATCCCGTTTACCCGGCAGACGCTGTTCTTCACCGCGACCATGCCGCCCGAAATCCGCCGCATCACCGAAACCTTCCTGCACAATCCCGAAAAGATCGAAGTTTCCAAGCCCGCCACCACAGCCGTCGGCGTGTCGCAGTTCCAGGTCCCGGTCGGCCGCGAGCCGCATGAGAAGCGCGACACGCTGCGCCGCCTGCTGCGCGACGCCAAGGATCTGCAGAACGCGATCATCTTCTGCAACCGCAAGCGCGAAGTGGCGCTGTTGTACAAATCGCTGCAGAAGCACGGCTTCAGCGTCGGCGCCCTGCACGGCGACATGGATCAGTCGGCGCGCACCGCGGCGCTCGATCAATTCCGCAAGGGTGAAATTCCGCTGCTGGTCGCCTCCGACGTCGCCGCGCGCGGCCTCGACATTCCCGCGACCAGCCACGTCTTCAATTTCGACGTGCCGCATCATGCCGACGATTACGTCCACCGCATCGGCCGCACCGGCCGCGCCGGACGCGCCGGCACCGCGATCTCCATCGTCACGCTCGCTCGACCAGAAATCCATGGTCGCGATCGAAAAACTGATCGGCCAAACCATTCCCCGCGCTCGACGGCGGCGTCGAAGTCCAGCCGTCGACGGCGCGGCAGCGCCATCAACCGAAGAGGCCCGGCCGCCCCGCGAATCCCGCGCGCGCCATGGCGCAAGAGAAGGTTCACGAGAAGGTTCGAGGGAAAACCCCCGCGAGGAGTCCAGCAGCGCAAGCCGCGCAAGCCGCGACCGCGTGAGAGCGCGGACCGCGGCGTTCGCGGCGGCGGCCGCGATTCCAGCCCGCAACCGCAGCAGGCGCCGTGGCCGCGTTCACGCCGCCGGTCGCGCCCGCCGGCCTCGCGCACGCCTTCGATCGGCCGCGCCGAGGCGCCGCAGGCCCCGCGCGATCAGGCATCTGAACCTGCCGATCATTCGCACCTTCCGGCGTTCCTGTTGCGACCGGTTCGCGCCCGAATTTGACCGTCAAATCAGCCGAATTCCGCCGCCGATCCCAGGGGCTGGAACCCGTTTACCGGGCGTTCATTCTCCTCCGTTAACTTGGCCGCGATAATTTTAGTTATTGCTGCGGACACGCGGGCAGGACGCCCGCTATTGGGGACATGATCAGTGATCAAGGTGCTCGACGAACACGAACGCACGATGGCCTTCGCCGAAGTCGCGCTGGGCCAGATCAAGTCGCTCCGGCAGACCGCCGTGCCCCGCAATTATGAAATCTGGTACGTCTACGCGACCGGATACAATTCACCGCTCAACAAGATCATCAACGAGACGCTGGCGCGCAACGGCAAGCTGACCGAAGCCGATCTCGAGCAGATCTACGAGACCTATCTTTCCCAGATCAAGACCACCGACCGCATCGACAAGGTCGGCGCCCGCGTGATCGGCGAAATCGACGACGTGATGACGCTGATCACCGACGCGCTCGGCATGTCGGCGAGCTATGACGACAGCCTGACCGGCGCCACGCAAAAACTGTCGCGTCGCGCACGAACCGCGACCAGGTCAAGGCGATCGTCGAGTCGCTGGTGAAATCCACCCGCGAGATGCGCGACACCAACAAGGCGCTGGAAGACCGGCTGACGCTGTCGAAATCCGAGATCAGCAACCTGCAGCAGAGCCTCGAGGCGATCCGGGCCGAGAGCCTGACCGATCCCCTGACCGGCCTCGGCAACCGCAAATATTTCGACCGTTCGATCGAGATGGCGGTGCAGAACGCGCTTGCCAACGGCGAGCCGCTTTCGCTGCTGATGTTCGACATCGACCATTTCAAATCGTTCAACGACAGCTATGGCCATCTCACCGGCGATCAGGTGCTGCGGCTGGTCGGCATGTCGCTGAAGCAAACCATCAAGGGCCAGGACATCACCGCCCGCTATGGCGGCGAGGAATTCGCGGTGGTGCTGCCCAACACCGCGCTGCGCCAGGCGCTGACGGTCGCCGATCACATCCGCCGCGCCGTGATGGCGAAGGAATTGAAGAAGAAATCCACCGGCGAAATTCTCGGCCGGGTCACGATCTCGGTCGGCGTTTCCATGCTGAAGCCGGGCGACGATACCGATTCGCTGATCGAACGCGCCGATGCCTGCCTCTACGCCGCCAAGCGCAACGGCCGCAACCGCGTCATCTGCGAAGTCGATCCCGAATACGCCGCCGAGACCCACAGCCAGGTCGCGTAAGTCCTGCCGCACTAGCATCAGACAAGACCTCATGGTGAGGAGCGCGCTCCTTGCGCGCGTCTCGAACCATGGCTGCAAGCGGTGCGCGTCGCCATCCTTCGAGACGCCGCGCAAGCGCGCGGCTCCTCAGGATGAGGACTTCTTTTTCTTGGCGACTGTTTTCTTGACGGTCCTTCTCTTGGCAGTCTTGGCGGTCTTCTTTTTGACTGCCGCCTTCTTGGCTGGAGCCTTCTTGGCAGCAACCTTCTTCGCCGCCCTCGGCTTCTTCGGACCCTTGCGCAAGGCCGCGCGCTGTGCCGCGGCCAGGGCCGCCCTCGCCCACTCGCTCAATTCCTCTGAATCGTCAAACAGCCGCGCCGGCAATTCCCAGTACGAGTTGACGATCACGGTCTTGGCGCGGGTCTGATACTGAAACGGCTTTGAGCCTTCCGCCTCGAATTGCGGAATGGTCGCTTCGTCGGCGCGAAAATACAGACCGGCGCGGAGCGCCAGCGCGAAATTGGTGCCATCAGCGGAAATGCCGAATCCGGAAAACATCCGGCGGATGGTGACCGGCCCGAAGTCGGCAAACAGGTCGATCAGGAAATCGCGGTCCATCTTTCCACCGCGTTAATTTGAGTCGGCGCGGAAAACTACCCGTCCGCCTTGGCGGCCGTCAGCTGCACCGATTCGCCGCAGCCGCAGGCGCCGGTCTGGTTCGGGTTGTTGAAGATGAACTGCGACTGCATCTTGTCGGCCTTGTAGTCCATCTCGGTGCCGAGCAGGAACAGCACCGCCTTGGGATCGACCAGGATCTTCACGCCCTTGTCCTCGACGACCTCGTCGGTGGGGCGGACATCGTGGGCATATTCGACCGTATAGGATTGCCCGGCGCAGCCGCCGTTCTTGATGCCGACGCGCAACCCGACGATCTCGGAATCGGCACGCCTGGTGAGTTCGGTGATCCGCTGTGCGGCGGCTTCCGTCAGTTTCATCACCTGCGGGCGGGGCCGCGGCTTCGGCTTGGCGACTTGTACGGGGGTATCCATCGCAGTTGGTCTCCTCGCGCCGCGCATCGGCGACGGAATCTTATGCACCTAAAATAACAACGAAATCCTTGCTGTGAAGGTCTCGCTTCGTGAATTCGGTTAGAACCTCTACGAACCAGTCGCATTCATCCTAGTAAATTGCCCAAACACCCGGCGTTACCAGCTCCAACAGGTGACCGTCGGGGTCGCGGAAGTAGATGCTCTTGCCGCCGCGCGGCCAATCCGTCCTGCCTTCGATAGCGACCTTGTGCTCGCCGAGCCGCTGTTCCCAGGCCGGCAGTTCGGCTGCCGCAATGGCAAAGGCTACGTGAAGCTGGCCGTTGCCGTCATGCGGCGGAATCGTACCGCCGGGCAGATGCAGCGTCTCCAGCGTCGAACCGCGGGTAAACACCAGCAGCACGTTGCGGCCGCCGACATCGAAAGCAAGAAATCGCGCATCGCTGGTCAGCGCCGTAAGTCCGAGCACCTCCTCGTAGAACGCGCGGGCCCGTCCGAGGTCATCGGTGTAGAGCGCAGTTTCGAGAACACCCGACAGCTTCGGCAATGCAACGCTCACCACATATTGAGGACGAGGCGCGCCTCGTCGGTCATCCGGTCCGGCGTCCAGGCCGGCTCCCAGACCAGATTGACATTGACCACGCCGACGCCGGGAACGCTGGCGACCGCGTTCTCCACCATGGTCGGCAATTCGCCGGCCGCCGGACAATTCGGCGTCGTCAGCGTCATCTCGACGTCCACCGTGCGGTCGTCCTTGATGTCGACCTTGTAGATCAGGCCGAGTTCGTAGATGTCGGCCGGAATTTCCGGATCGAACACCGTCTTCAGCGCGGCCACGATCTCGCCGCCGAGCCGCTCGGTCTCCTCCGGCGGCAGCGCCGAATTGGTCTGCATATTGCTGGTTTTGGCTTCGACGGTGTCGGTCATGAAAACAATTCCCGCGCCTTGATCAGCGCCTGTGCCAGATGGTCGACTTCTTCACGGGTATTATACATCCCGAATGAGGCGCGGCAGGTGGCCGTGACGTTGAACCGCTCTAAAAGCGGCATCACGCAATGGGTGCCGGCGCGCACCGCGATGCCCTGGCGGTCGATCACGGTCGCGACGTCGTGGGCATGCGCGCCCTTCATCTCGAACGAGATCACCGGGCCCTTGCCGCGCGCGGTGCCGATCAGGCGCAGCGAATTGATTTCGCGCAGCCGATCCTGGGCATAGGTCAAAAGATCATGCTCGTGCGCGGCGATGCGCTCCTTGCCGATCGAATTGACGTAGTCGATGGCAGCGCCGAGCCCGATCGATTCCACGATCGCCGGCGTGCCCGCCTCGAATTTGTGCGGCGGATCGCCATAGGTGACCCAGTCCTTTGCGACTTCGCGGATCATCTCGCCGCCGCCATTGTAGGGCCGCATCGCGACGAGATGCTCGTGCTTGGCGTAGAGCACGCCGATCCCGGTCGGGCCGTACAGCTTGTGGCCGGTAAAAACGTAGAAGTCGGCGTCGATATCCCGGACGTCGATCGCCAGATGAACGGCGGCCTGGCTGCCGTCGATCAGCACCGGGATGCCGCGGGCATGTGCGAGCTTCACGACTTCCTTGACCGGCACGACGGTGCCGAGCGCGTTCGAAATCTGCGTGATCGCCACCAGCTTGGTGCGATCGGTCAGCAGCTTCTCGAATTCGTCGATCAGGAAGTTGCCTTCGTCATCGACCGGCGCCCATTTGATGACGGCGCCGTGACGCTCCCTGAGGAAATGCCAGGGCACGATGTTGGAATGGTGCTCCATGATCGAGAGCACGATCTCGTCGCCGGCCTTGATGTTCGGCTCGCCCCAGGACGACGCCACCAGGTTGATCGCCTCGGTGGCGTTGCGGGTGAAGATGATCTCCTCGGTGCGACCGGCGTTGAGAAATTTCGCGACCTTTTCGCGGCCGCCCTCATAGGCTTCGGTCGCCGCATTGGCGAGGTAATGCAGCCCGCGATGCACGTTGGCGTATTCGGACTTGTAGGCTTCGGTCATGCGGTCGAGCACGGCATTCGGCTTCTGCGCCGAGGCGGCGTTGTCGAGATAGACCAGCGGCTTGCCATAGACCTTGAGCGCCAGCGCCGGAAAATCCTCCCGCACGCGGGCGACATCGTATGAACCGTTTGAGACTGCGGGATGCATGGTCAACTCCGTGCCGCCAGCCAGCGCTGCGCCGCCGAGACCGCGAGTTCGCGCAGGGCATCGTTGGCGATCGATTCGATGGCCTCGCCGACGAAGGCCTGGATCAGCAGCGCCTGCGCCTCTTTCTCGGATAGTCCGCGCGCCCGCAGATAGAACAGCAGGCTGTCATCCAGCGCGCCGGTGGTCGCGCCATGGCCGCAGGTGACGTCGTCGGCGAAAATTTCCAGTTCCGGCTTGTTGTCGGCCTCGGCCTCGTCCGACAGCAGCAGCGCCCGCGTCATCATCTTGGCGTCGGTCTTCTGCGCCTTGGGGCGGACGATGATGCGGCCCTGGAACACCGAATGGCCGCGGTCGTCGAGCACGGCGCGGAAGATCTCGCTGCTGCTGCAATTCGGCACCGCGTGATCCAGAACAGCGTGGTGTCGGCATGCTGGCGGCCATTGAGCAGATTGACGCCGTTGGTCTCGACCCGCGAGCCCTCGCCGGCGAACGCGATCACTGGCCTGGTAGCGGCTGACCGCTGCCCCGCTGGTCATGCCGAAGGTGTTGAAATGCGCATGCGCGCCCAGCGTCACCACAGCGGAAGAAATATTGAAGGCCTCGCGGCTGTCCTCGATCAGGCGCACATGGTCGAGCCGCGCGCCATCGCCGATCGAGACGATCAGGGAGTCATGGACCTGATAGGCTTTCGCGCCTTCGGCACCGATGTAGCTTTCCACCAGCGTGGCGCTGGCGGCCTTGCCGACGCGGATCAACGAGCGCGTGAACATCGCCGCGGGCGCGGCACCGCTGGCGATATGGACGATATGCAGGGGCAGCGGGATGCACGGCGCCGTCGGCGACCTCGATCACGATTCCATCCGTCATCATCGCGCTGTTCAGCGCCACCATGGCATCGGAATTTTCGGGCGAGAACAATTGCGCATGCAGCGCGGCATCGCCGGCCTCGAGCACGTCGCGCAGCGAGCGAATGCTGAAACGTCTTTTCCGAGGTCTGATGTGTCGGACAGCTTTGGCGCGAACACGCCATCGACCAGCACCAGCCGGCGCACGCCCGCGATCGCATGCAGCTTCAAGGCGGCGCCGGCGCGCTTCAGCGCCGCGGCATCCGGTGCTGCCGCCAACGGCAGCACCTCGCGCATCAGCACGCGCAGATCGGTGTATTTCCAGTCCTCGATCCGCCGGTGCGGCAGCCCGGCGCGCTCATAGGCTTCGAACGCCTGCCGCCTGAGATCGGCGACCTTGCCTGCGCCCGGCAGCCGGTCCCGCGCGATGGCGAAGATATCGCTCAGCGCACGTCCGGTTTCGGTTTTGGCCAGTACTACGTTCATTACAAAATCCGTCTTCCGCGTCAGGCCGCGTCTTCGAACTGCGCATAGCCGGAAGCCTCGAGCTCCAGCGCCAGTTCCTTGCCGCCGCTTTTCACGACGCGTGCCCTTCGACATCACGTGCACGAAATCCGGCACGATGTAATTCAACAGCCGCTGATAATGCGTGATCACCACCATCGCCCGATCAGGCGAGCGCAGCGCATTGACGCCGTCGGCGGCGACCCGCAGCGCGTCGATGTCGAGGCCGGAATCCATTTCGTCGAGGATGCACAGGCTCGGCTCGAACAGCGCCATCTGCAGGATCTCGTTGCGCTTCTTCTCGCCGCCGGAGAACCCGACATTGACGCCACGGCGCAGCATGTCCTGCGGAATGTTCAGGCGATGCCGCGACCGCGCGCACCTTCTTGAGAAAGTCCGGCGTGGAGAATTCGCTCTCGCCGCGCGCCTTGCGCTGCGCGTTCAGCGCGGTGCGCAGGAACGTCATGGTGGCGACACCCGGAATTTCCACCGGATACTGGAACGCGAGGAACACGCCCTTGGCGGAGCGCTGGTCGGGCGACATCTCCAGCAGATCCTCGCCCTTGAACAGGATTTCGCCGCCGGTGACTTCATAGCCCGGCTTGCCGGCGATGACATGGCTCAGCGTCGACTTGCCGGAGCCGTTCGGCCCCATGATGGCGTGCACTTCGCCCTTGTTCACGGTGAGCGAAAGCCCGTGGAGAATTTCACGCTCCTCGACACGGACCTGCAGGTTTTTGACTTCGAGTAATGGCATCACATTCTTCCGTTCTTCGCGTCGTCCTGAGGCGCGAGCCGCGTTCGAGGACGAGCCTCGAAGGATGCGTTTCCATCCTTCGAGACGCCTTCGACGCTTGCTACGCAGGCCATCCTCAGGATGAGGTCCGTTATCCAACCGATCCTTCCAGCGAGATCGAGATCAGCTTCTGCGCTTCCACCGCGAATTCCATCGGCAGTTGCTGCAGCACGTCCTTGACAAAACCGTTGACCACGAGGCCGACGGCTTCTTCCTGGCTCAGCCCGCGCTGCACGCAATAGAACAGCACGTCCTCGGAAATCTTCGACGTGGTGGCTTCGTGCTCGAACAGCGCCGACGAATTCTTGGCCTCGATATAGGGCACGGTGTGCGCGCCGCATTTGTCGCCGATCAGAAGCGAATCGCAGGCGGTGAAATTGCGCGCGCCGGTCGCCTTGCGATGCGCGGTGACGAGGCCGCGATAGGTGTTTTGCGAGACGCCGGCGGCGATGCCCTTGGAGATGATCCGGCTGGTGGTGTTCTTGCCCAGATGAATCATCTTGGTGCCGGAATCGACCTGCTGGTGGCCGTTCGAAATCGCGATCGAATAGAACTCGCCGCGCGAATTGTCGCCGCGCAGGATGCAGCTCGGATATTTCCAGGTGATCGCCGAGCCGGTCTCGACCTGGGTCCAGGAAATCTTCGAATTGTTGCCGCGGCAATCGCCGCGCTTGGTGACGAAATTGTAGATGCCGCCCTTGCCCTCGGAATTGCCGGGATACCAGTTCTGCACCGTCGAATATTTGATCTCGGCATCGTCATGCGTGACCAGTTCGACCACGGCGGCGTGCAACTGGTTTTCGTCGCGCTGCGGCGCGGTGCAGCCTTCGAGATAGCTGACGTAAGCGCCCTTGTCGGCGATGATCAGCGTGCGCTCGAACTGGCCGGTGTTGCGCTCGTTGATGCGGAAATAGGTCGACAGCTCCATCGGGCAGCGCACGCCCGGCGGCACGTAGACGAACGAGCCGTCGGAAAACACCGCCGAGTTCAGCGTGGCAAAATAATTGTCCGAGGTCGGCACCACGGTGCCGAGATACTTCTTCACCAGTTCGGGATGCTCGCGGATCGCCTCCGAGATCGGCATGAAGATCACGCCGGCCTGCTTCAGCTCCTTCTGGAACGTGGTCGCCACCGAAACGGAATCGAACACGGCATCGACCGCGATGCGGCGCTCGCCTTCGGGGCGCACCACGCCTTCCAGCACCTCGATCTCGCGCAGGGGAATGCCGAGCTTCTCGTAGGTCTTCAGGATTTCCGGATCGATCTCGTCGATCGAGCCGATCGTCTTCTTCGGCTTCGGCGCCGAATAATAATAGAGATCCTGGTAGTCGATCTTGGGATAGTGGACCCGGGCCCATTTCGGCTCGGTCATGGTCAGCCAGCGGCGATACGCCTCCAGACGCCATTCCAGCATCCAGGCCGGCTCGTTCTTTTTCGCGGAAATGAAGCGGACGGTATCTTCCGACAGCCCCTTTGGGGCCTTGTCGGACTCGATAAGCGTCTCAAATCCATATCGATATTGATCGACGTCGATCCGGCTGACGCGATCAACGGTCTCTTGTACGGCCGCCATTCCATCCTCCGCTCGCGGTTTCAAGGACCGCGGTGGATCAATTCCAAAGCTTTACGATGTTTCTTCGACGGAAATCACCTGCTTTAGAACCGTTCAAGCAGTGTTTCGTCGCTAACCCTTAAGTAAGGTACCTGAGAGCTTTCGCCAAGCCTCCAGGCAGCGATCGATGTCCGCTTCCGAGGTCGACCAGCCCAGACTGAGCCGCACCGCTCCCTGGGCCAGTTCCGCGCCAAATCCCATGGCTTCCAGCACGTGCGACGGCTGCACCTTGCCCGAAGAACAGGCGGAACCCGAGGATACCGCGATACCGGCGAGGTCGAATCCGATCACCGCGGTCTCGGCCCTGAAGGCCGGGAACGGTAAAAAGCGTGGTATTGGGCAACCGCTGGCGCGTCTTCGGCGAACACGATGACGATCAGGGCTTTGCCGCAGGCCGCTCTCAAGCCGGTTCCGCAGGCCTTCGAGGCGGATGGCGTCGGCTTCGAGAGCCGCCATGGCGGCCCTGGCCGCGGCGCCAAAGCCGACAATTCCCGCGACATTCTCGGTCCCCGCCCGGCGGCCCAATTCCTGACCGCCGCCGCGCAGCAGCGGCTCCAGCCCCAGCACCCCCTCGGCCAGAACCACCGCGCCGACGCCCTTGGGGCCGCCGATCTTGTGCGCCGAAAGCGTCACCAGATCGGCACCCAGCGCATCGATATCGAAAGGTATTTTTCCGAACGCCTGGATCGCGTCGACATGCAGCAGCCCGCCGGCGGCATGGACGATCTCGGCCGCCTCCTGCGACCGGCTGCAGCGCGCCGGTTTCGTTGTTGGCCAGCATCACCGACACCAGCGCCGGCGGCCCGCCGTCGAGCATCGCGCGCAGACGGTCCAGATCGAGCCATGCCGGAACGGGTCACGCCGATGCTGGCGATCGCCTCGGGCGGAAACCGGCCACCGGCCAGCACCGAGGCGTGCTCGATCGCCGAGACCAGCAACCTCGTCGACCGGAAGCCCTGAACCCCGCCGCAGCCCCGGCGTCAGCGCCAGCGCGTTGGCCTCGGTGCCACCTGACGTGAAGACGACGTTTCGCGGGCAGCGCGCCAACCGCTGCACGCAACCGAGGCCCTGGCCTCCTCGACCAGCCGGCGGGCCTGGCGGCCCTCGGCATGGACCGACGACGGATTGCCGCTGAGATCCCACGCCGCGGCCATCGCCTCCCGCGCCTCAGGGCGAAGCGGCGTGGTCGCATTCCAGTCGAGATAGACCCGGTCCGACATTGAGTAATATAATACCTTCTAACGGCGTTTTATACGCCAGCGCAGCCGCCGCTGCCTGATCCCAGCTTATGGCAATTGGCGATCCCGCTGTCTGCCGGCAATCGCGCCGCTAACGCCTTGAATGGACAAAGGGATGTTCAAGAGGCTTGCTTTTTGCCCCTCGCCTCATGCTAGAACGCGGCCTCCAGTTCACCGAGCGCCGTTCGCTTAAGCCAGACGACGCCTGATCCGCCCCTTTATCTTTGCGAGGTTTCATCCGCGTCCGAGCGGATGGAGCCAGCACTAAGGCGGTTGATTTTGCCGAGGGATCATCGATGCCTGAAGTCATTTTCACCGGCCCCGCAGGCCGCCTCGAAGGCCGTTATCACCCGGCCAAGCAGAAGAACGCGCCGATCGCGATGGTGCTGCATCCGCATCCGCAGTTTCACGGCACGATGAACCACCAGATCATCTACCAGTGCTACTACGCGTTCGCGCATCGCGGATTTTCGGTGCTGCGGTTCAATTTCCGCGGCGTCGGCCGCAGCCAGGGCTCGTTCGATCACGGCACCGGCGAACTTTCGGATGCGGCGTCCGCGCTCGATTGGGCGCAGACCATCAATCCCGAAGCGCGCGCCTGCTGGGTCGCGGGCTTCTCGTTCGGCGCCTGGATCGGCATGCAGCTTCTGATGCGCCGCCCCGAGGTCGAAGGTTTCATCTCGATCGCGCCGCCCGCCAATCTCTATGACTTCTCGTTCCTGGCGCCCTGCCCGTCCTCGGGCCTGATCGTGCATGGCGAGAAGGATGCGGTGGTGCCGCCCAAGGACGTCAACACGCTGGTGGAAAAGCTCAAGACCCAAAAGGGCATCGTGATCGACCAGCAGGTCATCCCGGGCGCCAACCATTTCTTCGACGGCAAGCTGCAGCCGCTGATGGAAACGGTGACCGGCTATCTCGACATGCGGCTCGCCAACGTCCGCTAGGCGAGGCACGGCGATGGGCGCGTTCGTGGCTCTGCTGCGCGCGGTCAATGTCGGCGGCACCGGCAAGCTGCCGATGAGCGACCTCAAGGCCATCTGCGAGGAGCTCGGCTTCGGCGCCGTCAGCACCTACATCGCCAGCGGCAATGTCGTCTTTACCAGCCGCAAGTCCGAAGCCGCCATCAAGGCCGCGCTTGAAAAGCGACTGGCAGCCTATGCCGGCAAGCCGGTCGGCGTGCTGGTGCGCAGCGCCGCCGAGATGGCGCAGGTATTGTCAGATAATCCGTTTCCCAAGGCCGCACCGAACCGCACCATGGCGGTGTTCCTCGACCGCGCGCCGCCCGCGGATACGCTGGCCGGCGTTCGCGGCCAGCGCGACGAAGAAATCCGGCTGGGGCGCCGCGAGATCTACATTCTGTATGACCAGGGCATGGGCACGTCGAAGCTGGTCATTCCCGCCGCCAAGACTGGGACCGCGCGCAACATGAATACGGTTGCGACGCTGGCCAAGATGGCGGCGGAGATTCGTAGGCCTCGTAGCCCGCGATGAAGCGGAGCGACAATCCGGGCTACGAATTCCGCGAACGTCAGGCGGCGAGTTTCAACAGATGCGCGTCATGACGGACCAGGAACGCGCGCAGCAATTCCGGATAATCAGCCCCGACCGCGGCCTTGACGCTCGGCCGCTTCGCAAGCTCCGCCCGCCACTTCCGCACGCTTCGGCGTCTTCGCGAACACAGCGAGATCGATGAATTCATCGAACACGTCGAAATAGCGGAAGATCGGCGCAAACACCGCGTCCACCAGGCTGAAGCTTTCGCCGGCGAAGAACGGGCCTGCGCCCAACGCCTGCCTCGACCCGCGCGAACTTCGCCGCAACCGCCTCCCGCTTGCTCTCGAAGATCGCAGCATCCGTGGTCGTTTCGAGGCCCCATAGATCGCTCAGAATGGCGGAGCCGAATTCCATCCAGGCGCGATGCTCGGCGCGCTTCAGGGGATCGCTGCGGATGCAGTTTTGCTCCGCTCTGGCGTCTCCTCGATGTATTCGCAAATGACGTTGCTCTCGAACAGCGCCACCTCGCCGCCATCCGTGCTGACGCTGAGCACCGGCACCTTGCCGAGCGGCGAGATTTTCAAAAACCAGTCCGGCTTGTTGGCGAGATCGATATCGATCCGCTCGAAAGCAACGCCCTTCTCGTTCAGCGCGATCACCGCGCGCTGCACATAGGGACATAGTTTGTGGCTGATCAGTTTGAGCGGCGCGGCCATGGCAGATCTCGCAGTTGGATGCAGATGCATTGATTTAAATGCATCCGCATGGAACTGTCAAGATCGATGCAACTGCATCGAAATCACGGTCGCGCGATCACCCCGCCGGTCATCGGGATCGGAACGCCGGTGGTGGCTGGATAGCTCAGCGGCAGGCCCTTCAGGCCACGCGCGGCCAGGAAGCCGAACGCCTGCGCCTCGATGGCATCGCCGGACCAGCCCAGCGCGTCGGCGGCCTCGACGGTGGCGGGCTCAAGCCGCTCGCGCAGCATCCGCATCAGCGTGAGATTGCGGGCGCCGCCGCCGGCCACGATCCAGCTTTTCGGCTCCTTCGGCAGCAGCGGAACGATCCGGGCGATGGCTTCGGCCGTCAGCGCCGTCAGGGTCGCCGCGCCATCGGCGGGCGGCATGTCGTGGAGCTTCAGTGCAGCGAAATCGTTGCGGTCGAGCGATTTCGGCGGCGGCTGCGTAAAGAACGGGTGCTCCAGCGCCCGCATCACCCAGCCCACATCGACCGATGCCCTGCGCGGCGGTGCGGCCCTCGCAATCGAACGGCTTGCTCATGGTGCGAAGCATGTAATCGTCGAGCAGCGCGTTGCCGGGCCCGGTATCGCAGGCGATCAGGGTATCGGCGCCGTCGATATAGGTGATGTTGGAGACGCCGCCGATATTGACCACGACGATCGGCCCCTCGCGCTCCAGCGACTGGGCCAGCGCGCGGTGATAGACCGGCACGAACGGCGCGCCCTGGCCGCCGGCGGCGACATCGGCGGCGCGGAAATCATGCATGACGGGAATATGGATCGCCCGGGCGAGTGCTGTGGCATCGCCGATCTGTACGGTCATGCCCTGCGCCGGACGGTGCAGCACGGTCTGGCCGTGAAAGCCGACGATGTCGATATCTTCGCGCGAGATGCGGTGCTGGCTGGTAAAGGCCGCGACCGCTTCGGCATGCGCGATGGTGACGGCGCGCTCGGCCTCGCGCAGGATGCCCGGCCGCGCATCGCGCTGCGGCAGATGGACCGCCTCGGTCAGGGCCTGGCGCAGCAGGCCGCGTTCGATGTTCGGTGTAGGGCCGGTAGCCGGAGGGGCCGAACGACTTCACCCGCTTGCCATCGGTCTCGATCATGGCGACGTCGACCCCGTCGAGCGAGGTGCCGCTCATCAGACCGATTGCCGTCATCATCATCGCCATGGTGCCTTCGCGACGCCCTGCCCTTGACGCTCCGCTTGTGTCGAACAAGCACATCTTATAATGCCACAGCGCGCGGGCCAGCGGCAGCCTAATCGGCTATGGTTCCGCAATTCCGTATAAATAGCATGAAATAAGAATGATCAGAGTTCGCACACAAATGACCGCATTTAAATCTGATTTTCTGAATGTGCTGCAGGATCGCGGCTTTATTCATCAGATCTCGGACCCCGATTCGCTGGATGCGCTGGCGGCCAAGGGCGAGCTGACGGCCTATATCGGCTTCGACTGCACGGCGCCCTCGCTGCACGTCGGCTCGATGGTGCAGATCATGTGCCTGTACTGGCTGCAGCAGACCGGCAACAAGCCGATCGCGCTGATGGGCGGCGGCACCACCCGGGTCGGCGACCCCTCCGGCAAGGACGAGACCCGCAAGATCCTTTCGATCGAGGACATCGAAGCGAACAAGGACGGCATCAAGCAGGTATTTTCCAAGTTCCTGCGCTTCGGCGAGGGCAAGCACGACGCCGTCATGCCCGACAACGCGGAATGGCTGACCAAGCTGAACTGGATCGAGATGCTGCGCGATATCGGCCGGCATTTCTCGGTCAACCGCATGCTGGCGATGGACTCGGTCAAGCTCCGGCTGGAACGCGACCAGGAGATGAGCTTTATCGAATTCAACTACATGATCCTGCAGGCCTATGATTACGCCGTGCTGAACCAGCGGTACGACTGCCGCCTGCAGATGGGCGGCTCGGACCAGTGGGGCAACATCGTCAACGGTATCGATCTCGGCCGCCGCATGGGCACGCCGCAGTTGCACGCGCTGACCACGCCGCTGATCACGACGTCGTCGGGCGAGAAGATGGGCAAGACCGCCAGCGGCGCGGTCTGGCTCAACGCCGACATGAAGAGCCCCTACGAATACTGGCAGTTCTGGCGCAACACCGAGGACGCCGACGTGCCGCGCTTCCTGAAACTGTTCACGACGCTGCCGCTCGGCGAAATCGCGCGGCTCGCCGCCTTGCAGGGCGCCGAGATCAACGAGGCCAAGAAGGCGCTGGCGGATGCCGCGACCGCGCTGCTGCACGGCACCGAGGCGGCCAACGCCGCGTCCGAAACCTCGCGGCAAACCTTTGAAGAAGGCACCATCGCCGGAAATCTTCCCTCCGTGGAAATTTCCCGCGGCGAACTCGAGGCCGGGCTCGGCGTGCTCTCGGCGTTCGTCAAGGCCGGCCTTGTCGCCTCCAACGGCGAAGCGCGACGCCAGATCAAGGGCGGCGGTCTGCGCGTCAACGATGCCGCCGTCAGCGACGAGAAGATGATGCTTGCGCCAAGGGATCTCACCCCGGAAGGCGTCATCAAGCTTTCGCTGGGCAGGAAACGCCACGTCCTGCTCAAGCCTGCATAGGCGTATTCGTCCAAGACCCCTGCTCCCCGCAGCGGAAACGCGCTCCCTTGGTGCGTCATGGACCAGAACGCCGCCAGGGAGACGCCTTCACGAGAAGCCGCTGAAGCCGGCGCGCGTGGCGCTCAACGTGCTGGCGCTGTGCTTTGCGCTGTCGGTGCTCGGCCGCGGTCTCGGCGAAAGTTTTACGGTTTTCCTCAAACCGATCTCGGAGGATTTCGGCTGGGACCGCGCGCCAGGTCGTCTCGGTCTATTCGCTGACCTGGCTTGCGGGAGGACTGACGGCGCCGCTGGTCGGGCGGCTGTTCGACCGCTCCGGGCCGCGCACGGTCTACTCGCTCGGGCTGTTGCTGCTCGGCTGTTCCTTCCTGATCGCCGCCCACGCCCAACATCTCTGGCAATTCCAGCTGAGCGTCGGCCTTTGCGTCGGTCTCGGCATCGCCTTCATCGGCAACGTGCCGAACTCGATCCTGCTCGGCCGCTGGTTCGGGCCGCGGCTGCCGACCGCGATGGCGATCCTGTATTCGGCGACCGGCGCCGGCATTCTGGTGCTGCTGCCGGTCTCGCAGCTGTTGATCGACCGGATCGGCTGGCGCGACGCCTACCAATTGTTCGGCGCCGTGGCGCTGCTCATGCTGCTGCCGCTGCTGCTGATGCCGTGGCGGCTGTTCGCCACCGGCTCCCCGCATATCGCCCAGAAGGCCGACGCCGGCTTCGTCGACAATGGCTGGACGCTGAACAGCGCGGTGCGCCACCATGTGTTCTGGGCGCTGTTCTCGACCTTCTTCTTCACCGCGGTGGCGATGTACGCGATCACGGCGCAGATCGTCGCCTACCTGATCGATGCCGGCTTTCCGCCGCTGCAGGCGGCGACCGCCTGGGGCTTTTCCGGCATCGTGACTGCTGTTCGGCATGCTCGGCATCTCCACGCTCGACGGCATCATCGGCCGCAGGCCGTCGGTGCTGTTCAGCTACGGCGTCTCGATCGTCGGGATCATCCTGCTCTGGCTGATTCAATATTATCCGAACTACTGGCTGCTGACCGGCTTTGTCATTTGCTTCGGCAGCATGATCGGTTCGCGCGGCCCCCTGATCACGGCGACCGCGCTCAACATCTTTCGCGGCGAGCGGGTCGGCACCATCTTCGGCACGATTTCGATCGGCAGCGGGCTCGGATCGGGACTGGGCTCCTGGGCCGGCGGCCTGATCCACGACTGGACCCACAGCTACAATTGGCTGATCGTGTTCGCGCTGGTCAATGTCGTCCTGGGATTGATCCCGTTCCTGGTGGTGCCGGCGCTGCGGCGCTAACGGAAACCAGGCTACCTGGCAGGGCTTTTTGCTGCGATCATTTCAAGCAGCCAGCTCTTGAACGAGAGCATCGCAGGCGATGGTTGCCGGGAGTGCAGCGACGTAATCCAGTAATTTCCAAGCGCCACTTCGATCTTGAAGGGACGTACCAGCCGCCGTTGACGGACCTCGTCCTGAAACATCGCCGCCGGCAACAAGGCCACGCCGGAACCGCGCGCGGCGACGCTGGCCGTCGTGACCGATGAATCGAACACCATTCCCTTGAGGACCGGGCTCTGCAGTCCCGCCGCGGCAAACCATTGCGGCCATTCATCCTGCCGGTAGGAACGCAGTAGCACCTCGCGCTTGAGATCGGCCGGCCGGCGCAACCGGCGGGCCAGCGCCGGCGCGCAGAACGGCGTAAGCGGCGCCGGCATCAAATGGGTCGCCTCGGTGCCATGCCAGAGGCCGTCACCGAACCTGATGGCGTAATCGAGGCCTTCGCCGGCGATGTCGACGCGATTGTTGTTGGTGAACAGGCGCAGGTCGATCCGTCGGATACGCCTTCCTGAAAGCCTCGAGCCGCGGCAGCAGCCACCCCGCAGCGAAGGTGCCGACCACCCCGACCGTGATGACGTCCTGGTAGCGGCCGTCTTCAAAACGATGGAGGGTTTCGGTGAGCCGGCCGAAAGCTTCGACGATGCTCGGCAGCAGCAATTGTCCTTCGTCGGTGAGCGCGACGCCGCGCGGCAGCCGGCGAAACAACTGTACGCCAAGCCGTTCCTCCAGCCCTTTCACTTGCTGGCTGACGGCGGCCTGGGTGACGCGAAGCTCAAGGCCGGCACGGGTGAAGCTCAAATTGCGCGCCGTTGCCTCGAAGGCCCGCAATGCATTGAGCGGAAGGTGCGAAAGCTTGGCGCGGCGGCGCATCGTTTGTCCCTAGTTTTTCTTATGCCTCGCCTCAAAACTGATCGTTTGTCAAGACCGGGGCCGCTCGGCACGTTCCTGCCGACAACGCGGAGGGATTCGTAATGATCAGCAGAAGAAGGTTCCATCTCGGATTGGGCGCAGCACTGACTGCAGCGCATTTGAGCGGCTGGCCGAAGGCGGCGCGCGCGGCGGACGGGGATCAGCGGCTGACTGACGAGATCAGGCGTCTGGAGAACGAGAGCGGCGGCCGGCTCGGCGTTTGTGTGCTGGAAACGGCAACGGGCGCGCGTCATGTCCATCGTGGCGACGAGCGTTTCCCGATGTGCAGCACCTTCAAGACGCTGGCAACCGCGGCGGTTCTGACGCGGGTGGACGCCGGCAAGGAACAGTTGACACGGCGCATCACCTTCGCCGCGTCCGCAATCGTCGTGAACTCGCCGATAACTGAAAAACGTACCGGAGGCGACGGCATGACGCTGGCTGAAATCTGCGAAGCAGCGATGACACGGAGCGACAACACCGCCGGCAATTTGCTGCTCGCCGCCATCGGCGGCCCTCCTGGGCTGACGGCCTTCGCACGCGGCCTCGGCGATCAGGTCACCCGGCTCGACCGCGATGAACCCTCGCTCAACGAGGCCCTGCCCGACGATCCCCGCGACACCACGACACCGAATGCGATGGCTTCGAATTTCCAGACCCTCGTCCTTCGGACCGCGGCACTGTCGGCTGCCTCGCGCGAGCAACTGACGGCGTGGTTGGTCGCCAACAAGACCAGCGACACACGATTACGCGCAGGTTTTGCCAAGGACTGGCGCGTCGGTGACAAGACCGGCGCCGGTGACCGAGGCACCAACAATGACGTTGGTGTGGTCTGGCCCCCGGGCCGCGCCCCCGTCATCCTTGCGGTCTATCTGACCGGCGCCAGCGTTCCCGCCGCGCAACAGAACGCCACCATCGCCTCGGTCGCGCGCGCCGTCGCAGCGATGACATCCGGCTAGGTGTCAGGATGCGCAGGTCCAGGTGGCCGCGACCGGCGGACTGTCGATAGCCGTCGGCGCTCAATTATTATTCGGCGGGAATTCCGTCTGGTTGTTCTGCTTGCCGGTGCCGAATTCGAAGATTTTTCGAAGCACGCCGGGCGCCATCGCCGAAATCGGATTGACCCGAAGCACCGGCGCGCCGGGCGTGCCGACGATCTCATAGGTCATTCCGATCAGCCCCTCATTGCTGCCGCCGCCGAGGAACAGGCCGAGAATGGGAAGCTGGCCGAACATGTTGTTCAGCCCATACATCGGCACGAAGGTGCCGCTCATGCGCACCTGGTTGCCGGGCAAATCGATGCTGCCCTCGATGGTGCCGCCGATGATCGGGCCTTTCACGACGCCCTCGCGGATCGCGAGCTGGCCGTTCTGCCGGGTAAATTCGGCGCGCACGCGCGAGAAGGAGACGCCGCTCGGTGCACCGGCCGGCGCACCGCCGGCCGCCAGTCGATCGAGCGAAGCCTCGCCCTTGATGGAGAAATCCTGGACGTTGATCAGCCCCTCGCGCGCGGTGGGCTCGACCGTCGGCGGATCCATCGCGAGGGTGAGCTGGCCGCCGACGAGCTTGGAATAGGTATCGGTGAAGCGGAAGAAGGCGCCGGCATCGTTGGTTTCGAGATAGATCACCTCGCGCCCTTGCGCGCGGCCACGCAGATCTCCGGTCAACGGCGTATCGCGTCCGAGCTTGCCGGCGAGCGAAAAGCTCCTGATCGTGCCGTTGCGCCGCGACAGCTTGACGTCGACGCTGCGCACCGCTTCGCCGTGAATAGCCGGCCACCGCGCCGAGCTTCAGGTCGACGTCGAAATCGATGTTCTTGGTCTTGCTCTTGGCGTCGGCGTTCCTTGCCGGAAATGGCCGATTTGAGGAAGCCGCGGCGCGTCGAACACGTCGCCGCGCATGGTCACCTTGAAGCGCGCCGTCGGCGCCGCGCTCGGCCTTCAGCGAGGTCTTGTCGCCTTCCGAAGGCGAATAGGTCGGGAAGTTGGCGTTCATCAGGTCGCCGTTCTGGTCGACCTCCAGCGATCCCTTGATCGATACCCCGCCGCCGTCGATGACGATGTCTTCGAGGCGGGTCGATTGCGCCTTCTGCACCACGTTGAAAACGGCGCGGCTCGACTTGCCCGGCAACTTGACCCAGCCCGGCAGGATATTGTCGAGCTTCAGCGAGGTCAGATCGGCCTCGATGCCCATCCGGCTGGTCTCGCCGATCTTGCCCGACAGCTTGAGCGGAATGGCGCCGCTGACCGCGGGTCCGAGATCGAATCCAAGGCGGGCGCGGCTGGCGTCGTCGAGCGTCGCCTGCAGTTTGATGTCGGCATCGCCCTCGTTCGGCTTGCGATAATCCAGCGAGGCCGTCTGCCCGTTGATCTTGACGTCGCCCTTGACCTGATAGCCCTTATTGTTGGCGGTGACCTTCAGCGTGTTGGCTTCGAGCTTCTGGTTCATCACCAGCTTGTCGGCGGCAAATCCGCTGAGATCGGCGGTGATGGAATAGGTGGTGTCGGCCTTGGTCAGTTCGCGCTTGATCGGCAGGCCGAGCGTGACCACAGCGGAAACTTTTCCGTTGCTCGAATTGGGATCGATCAGGGTGCCGGAAAATTCGCTGAGCCGATCGGAGGCGAGAACTTCGGCCACCGCCGGCACCGGACCGTCGATCCGGAATTTGACCCGCGCCGGCGCCGGCTTCGGCGCCATATCCGGCACCTCGAAGACGAGGTCGGTAATGTTGAGCTTGCGGCCCGCCGGCGTATCGGCCGCCGCCTGCCCGATCGTCACGGTCGCGGTGCGGCCGGTGACCCGGGCCTTCAGATCCGCATCGCGCACCAGCGGCAGTTCGTCCACCGGCCGCAAGGTCACGCCTGACGCGACGATGTTGACGGCGAGACCGTCATCGGGGATCGGCGGGCCTCGCCGCGACAGGTTTCGAACCGGCGAGTTGACGCCGACCTCGATGCGCTGAAGCGAGCCGCGCTCGATCCGCTCGATCACCCATTCGCGGACCTCCGGAACGATCAGGATCGGCCACATCCGCTTCAGCGCCGATGCCGACATCGGCGTTCCCGCGAACCCAAGGGTCAGGCGCGGCTCGGCCGAATAATCGACGCTGCCGGTGCCGGCGACGCCGATCTCGCCGTTGCTGATGTCGGCCTGGGTCAGCACCACCCGCTTCTTGTCGGTGTCGAAGCGCAGGCCGATGGCGATGCGGTTGAAGATCAGCGGCTGCTCGCCGTCGTTGCCTGCCAGCACGATGGTGCCGCCGGAAAAACCCAACTGCCAATCGGTAACGCTGTCGTTGGGCGGCTCCAGATGGGCCAGCAGCGTGACCCGGTTCGCGCCGGAGATGATCTTGAACGGGGCGACCAGCACGCGCCGTCCGGAATCCCATTCGACGCTGGTTTCGGCCGAATTGATTGCCATCGGATAATCGGGCGTATCGCTGTCGATGATGTGTCCGGCGCCGGCGGTGATCTTGCCGCGGAAATAGGTCGGCAGGCCGTCGCGGCCGAGTTCACCCTTCAGTTCGCCGGTCAGCGGCAAATCCGCGCTGTAGGTCAGGTCCTTCAGCCGCAGCGCCAGCAGGATATTGGTGGTGGAGACCTTGTCGGCGCGGATATCGACCGAACGCACGCCGTTGGTGGGAGGTCCGACCACGACGCGAAGCGACCAGGCATGCGCGCCCTCTTCGCCGACGCTCAGCGCCACCCCGCCGCCGCTCGGCCGGCGCAGGCTGAGGGTGATGTTTTCGAAGTTCCATTTGTTGCCGCGCTGCTGATCGTCGACGATCAGGATTCCGTTCTTCAAACCGATTTCGTTGAGGTTTTGTCCGTCGAGCCCGGTCAGGCTCAGGCTGTCGAGCCAATCGAGGCCCGCGAGCAATCCGCTTTGCGTGCTGTCGGGAGCGGCGACGCACGGTGCCGGACGGGCTGCCCGGCGAAGCCGGTGACGGCGGTTCCGGCGGCGGGTGTCCTGACCGGACGCGGAAATGTCGGCGCCAGCCCTGCGTCTTTTTTGGAAGCCACGCCGGTGGCCAGCGGCTTTGCCGTGTCGCCGGTGGAAACGGTAACGGTGCCGTCGGGCGTGATGCGCACGGCGAGTTCGGCATCCACCAGATTGAGGCTCTCGGCGCGAAGCCGCCCCATCAACAGCGCGGTGCCCGAAAGCCTCACCTCGGCCTTCGGCGCGCGTCGCCACGATGGCATGGTCGCGGTCGCGGACGATGATATCGCGGATGCGCACGGCGATGCGGATGCGGCCGGCGCGCTCGATCTGGGTGCCGCCGACCTCGACGGTATTGCCGTGGCCGATATTTTCCTCGATCGCCGCGGCCAGCCATGGCGTCGCCATATCGAGATTGATCGGACCGGCGCCGAGCCGCCACCACAGCCCGCCGAAGCAAGACGGCGAAGATCACCATCAACACCGCCGACCACGACGGCGAGGCGCTTGACCCAGCGTTCGCCCGCGAGCCATCGGCGGAAGCCGCCGAAACGATCGCCTAGCCGATGAAAGCCGGAATTCGACCTGGACAACAGCCGGCGCGCGCGATGGCCCGCCGCCTCGTCTTGGTCCTGATCCCAAACGGCATCGTCCCACTGCGAGGGCTCGGCGTCAGCACGTGGATTCGGCGCTTTGGGCGACGTATTCCTTGCCATTGCCTCTCGGTGCTGGCGTTGACTGTAAGATTGATCGCCGCCAAGGCCACGCCCGTCGATACGTAACGAGCGCTCCTGTGCCGGCATCGCTGCCAATCCTCGATTAATACTGTTACTCGTCATCCGGCCCAAGGCACTTCGAAGCACATTCGAAGGCGCATTCAACGAGCGGACGGGTGGTGCCTCGAATTCCTTGTAACCATACTCCGGGGTCATCAGATTTGCCCAGCAGTCGGCGCGAATCCGTTTTGCCGACAATTCCGCCGGGACAAGACCCGCAATAGCCCCATGATTGATCCGCCGAAAGCGACGAAAGGAAGGCGTATGTCCAAGAAAACGCGCAAGAAATCCCCCAAAACCCCGGCCAGGAAGGCGGCCCCCGCCACCTCCAGAACCTCGGCCAAAAAGCCGGCCGCGAAGGCCGGCAAGGCGGCCGCCAAGAAAGCCGTCAAGACAGCCGTCAAGAAATCAGGCAAGAGCCCGACCAGGCGACCCACCCCGGCGCCCGACAAGGCCGCCAAGAAACCGCCAAGAAAACCACCAAGAAAACGTCAGCGAAAACTGCAGCGACAGAATCGCATAAGGCCCCGTCGAAACGGTTAATATCCGACGCACCGGTCAAATCGGCGCTCGTCGAAGGCGGCAAGGCGCCGGGCTTCCGCCTTCCCCGCGACGGCGGCGATACCGTCTCGCTCGGCGACTTTGCGGGAAGCAAACTGGTGCTGTTTTTCTATCCGCGCGCGGACACCCCCGGCTGCACCAAGGAGGCCATCGAGTTCACCCGGCTGGCAGGCGCATTTGCGGCAAGCCAGACCGCGGTTCTGGGCGTCTCGGCCGACCCCGCTGAAGGCGCAAGAAGCCTTTCGAGACAAGCACCAACTGTCGATTCCTCTTGTTTCGGATGAGAAGCACGAGATGCTGGACGCCTATGGCGTCTGGGGCGAAAAATCGATGTATGGCAAAACCTTCCAAGGCATCCTTCGTACGACGGTGCTGATCGGCAAGGACGGCCGCGTGATCCGGATCTGGCGCAATGTCAGGGTCGATGGCCATGCCGACGAGGTGCTCGCAGCCGCCCGAACGGCGTAATTTGTCCGGTTCCATTCGCTAAAAATTAACCATGGGAAGGCCAAATTACCCGCGCCAATTCAGCCGTACGGAACCTCTCCGACCGGCGCGGGAGTGCCGATGTCGTACCGTTCCGGTCATTATTCCGAGTATCCGCAACACCACCCCCACGACCATGGCAGGTCACCCCCTCGCCGCCCGGCGCCGAACCACGTCTCGGCCAAGGCTCACACGCATGGGCAAGACGGCTATACGATCGTCCACGCCGGCAAGCAGGTCCGCTTCGGTCCGGTGGCATTCTGGATCGTGATCGGCACGGTGACGGTGCTCGGGATGTGGTCGGCCGCGACCGCGACCTATTTCGCCTTTCGCGACGACGTGCTGACGCGGCTGATCGCCCGCCAGGCGGAGATGCAATACGCCTATGAAGACCGAATCGCCGAGCTGCGCGCCAAGGTCGATCGCACCACCAGCCGCCAGTTGCTCGACCAGGAGCAGTTCGATCAAAAGCTCGAGCAGGTGATGCGGCGCCAGACCACGCTGGAATCTCGCGCCACCGCGCTCGGCGCGATTCCGGACAATTCGGTCACCGGATCCATCAGGCCACCGTCGCGGGGCGCCGCGGCACCGAGGCCGCCTCGTCGGGCACGCCAAAACCCTCGCCGATCAGCGACACCGTGATTTTCGTGGCGCCGCCGGATCGCGAAGCGCGGCTCGAATCGCGTGCGCCCACGGTCGCCGCGCCGCAGCCGAACCAGTTCGCCAAGATCCAGGGCGTCGATAACGTGATCGTCCGCCTGCAGACGTCGCTCGATCAGGTCGAACGCCGCCAGATGGCTTCGCTCAGCGCGGTCGAAGACAGCATGGAATCGCGCGTGCGCCGCATGCGCGGCGTGTTTACCGATCTCGGGCTCGATATGGCGCAGCTGGAAGCCGCGACCCCGCGCTCCGGCATGGGCGGTCCCTTCGTTCCGGTCAAGCTTGCCGCCGACGCCGGTCCTTTCGAGCGCCAGCTCTACCGCATCAACACCACCCGCACCCAAGTGGAGCGTCTCAACCGCACGCTGGCGCTGGTGCCGTATCGCAAGCCGGTGATCGGCGCCGTCGAATTCACTTCAGGTTTTGGAGTCCGCAGCGATCCGTTCCTCGGCCGCCCGGCCATGCACACCGGCCTCGATTTCCGCGCCGCGACCGGCGACCCGGTACGCGCCACCGCGAACGGCAAAGTGGTGTCGTCGGGATGGGCCGGCGGCTATGGCCGCATGGTCGAGATCGATCACGGCAACGGGCTGTCGACCCGCTACGGCCATCTGTCGGAAATCAACGTCAAGGTCGGCGAGCAGATCAAGATCGGACAGGTGATCGGCGCAGTCGGCTCGACCGGCCGGTCGACCGGCCCACACCTGCACTACGAAACCCGGATCGACGGCGACGCGGTCGATCCGCAGAAATTCTTGCGCGCCGGCGTGCGGCTGAGCGCAGGCTGACGGCGCGCCGCCGAAATTTCGGCTGATATCAGTTTTCCCCCTGCTTCCTCGGTGCATTGTTCCCGCGCGGTTGCGCTCGCGTCGGTGCTGAATTTATTTTGCGGCTCATGTCGGCCCATGGGAAGGCAAGACGTCCTTGGGGCAGAGACCGAGTTACCCCATCTATTGGGATACGCCGCTCGGTAATGGAGAAAAATCATGGCCCAAAGTCAAAACCAGGAAGCCGCTGCTGGCGGCACCGTTCGTCTGCATCGCGTATTCGCCACCAAGCCGGAGAAGGTCTTTCGCGCCTTCCTCGATGCAGAGGCCATGGCGAAATGGCTGCCGCCCAACGGCTTCACCTGCAAGGTCCACCATATGGACGCCAAGGTCGGCGGCACATTCAGGATGTCGTTCACCAATTTCACGACAAAAGCGAGCCATGCGTTCAGCGGAGAATTTCTGGAGATCGTGCCCAACGAGCGTCTTCGCTACACTGATCGTTTCGACGACCCCAATCTACCCGGAGTCATCGAGGTGACCGTGACCCTGAAAGCGGTTTTGGTCGGAACCGAGATCAACATCGAACAGGTCAACATTCCGGCCGCGATTCCGGTCGAAGCCTGCTATCTGGGCTGGCAGCAGTCGCTGACCCAGCTTGCGTTGCTGGTGGAGCCGGAAATCCCCGGATAGTGGAGCGATCGAGAGGAGGCACCACACCGTGGTGCCGACTTCTCAGTGCCCGACTTCGCCGGCGATGATATCGCCGAACAGCTCCCAGCTTTCGCCGTTGAACTTCATCAACTGCATCTGCTCGATCGGGAAGAAATCGTTCGGGCCGGTGTTGATCTTGATCCCCGGCAACAGCACGTCGCTGGTGAAATCCTTCAGGCTGGCGGCCTGCTTCATGACGTTCTCGCGCGTGAGATCGTCGCCGCACTGCTTTAGCACCTGAACCATGGTCTGCGCCGTCGCATAGCCATAGACGTTGTTGTTGTTGGTCTTGTCGCCGTCGGGGAAATATTTCTCCATGAAGGCCAGCCAGGTCTTGATGCCGGGATCGTTCTTCCAGGCCGGATCGGTCGGATCCTTGATATAGGCACTCGAGATGATGCCCTTGGCGTTATCGAGGCCCGCCGGCTTGAGCACCGTGGCAACCGACGTCGACACGTTGCCGAGGAAATACACCGGCTTCCAGCCGAGTTCGGCGACCTTACGGATCGCCTGCGCCGCCCCCTTGGGTGCCGCCCAGGTCATGAAGATATCGGCGCCGGAGTCTTTCAGCGCCACGATCTGCGAGTCGAGGGTGGGATCGCCGACCTCGTAGGATTTGTCTGCGATGATCATGCCGGCCTTGGCGCCAAGACCGTCGCGCACGCCCTTCATCTGGTCCTTGCCGGCGTCGTCGTTCTGCCACAGGGCTGCGATCTTGCCGTTCGGATAATTCTTCAGGATGTAGGCGGCGTAGATTCGGCCTTCGCTCTGGTAATTGGGTTGCCAGCCCATGGTCCACGGAAAATTCTGCGGATCGCCGAACTTGGTGGCGCCGGTCGCGACAAACAGTTGCGGCACCTTCTTCGTATTCATGTATTTCTGGATCGCCGAGTTGGATGGCGTGCCGAGCGGCTGGAACAGCAGCAGCACTTCGTCGCTCTCCACCAGCTTGCGCGCCTGCTCGACCGCCTTCGGCGGACTATAGGCATCGTCATAGGTGATGAAATTGATCTTGCGCCCGTTGATGCCACCCTCGTCGTTGATCTTCTTGAAATAGGCCGCCTGGGTCCTGCCGATCACCGCATAGGCGGATGCCGGACCGCTGTAGGGCATGATATTGCCGATCTTGATTTCGGTATCGCTGGCGCCCGGATCGTATTTCTTTTGCGCCGATGCCGCGGTCGCGGTCATGGCTGCAGCGGCGGCGAAGGCCGATCAAGGCAATCAGGCTTCTGACAAGAGCCGGCATCGTTTTCTCCCGCGTGACGATTTGACGATTTATTTTCATCAAGTGTCGCAAGCCGGCTGCGCGCTTGCAAGCATCGACTTATTCCGCGCGGCGAAACAGCGGGTTGCCGAAGAGAGTGAGTACGCGTCCATCGATCAGCAACAGCGCACTGCCGATCACGACAGCACCGAAGATCTCGCGGAGCGAGATGCTTTCGTCCAGCACGAGATAACCGAGCAGGATTGCGGTGACGGGAATCAGCAGCGTCACCAGCATGACATTGGTCGATCCAGAACGTCGCAGGATCTGAAAGAACACGATGTACGCCAGCGCGGTCGACAGCGCCGACAGGCCGAGCAGCGCCAGCCATGTGACCGGGCCCGGCACCGGCAATTGCCACGGCCGCTCGAAGATTGCAGCGACGATCGCCATCATCAGGCTGGACGCCAGCAATTGAAATGTCGCGGTCGCAACCGGCGGCGAGTTCGACAGCCGGCGTCGCGCGTAAAGCGCCGCCAGGCCATAGCTGAAGGCCCCGGCAAGACAGAGCAGCATGCCGAAACCCTGGCCGCTAGCCAAAACCAAAATCGCGGCCGTGAATAATGGCGACGCCGATCAGCCCGATGACGACACCGGCGACGCGCCGCGCATGCAGTTTTTCGTCGCCGGCGGCGGCCATCACCAGCACGGTGAACAAGGGCGTCGTTGCGTTGAGGATGGAGGCGAGCCCGCTCGAGACATAGGTCTGCCCGGTGACGATCAGGCAGAACGGCAACACGTTGTTGAGAAGGGCGACGGCGAAAAACGGCTGCCAGCCGGCGAGCCCCACCGGAAAGCGTATTCGGTAGATCCACAGCATCGGCAACAGCAGGATGGCCGCGAGAGCGACCCGCAACAGCACCACCGTCAGCGGCGGCAGTTCGCGCAGCACCACGCCGTTGAAGAAGAACGAGCCGCCCCACAGCACCGAAAGCACGGCGAGCAGCGACCAGTCCCGGGCGTCAATCCGATGCTCTTGGGCTGTCATTGCGGCTCTTGGTTTGGGCGAGGAGCCCGCGCCTTAAACCAATAGCCGGACCTGCGACACCCGATTCCCGGCCGGCGCACGCGCCGGCCGGAAGATCGCGGTCGAAGACTTACTTACGCAGGCAGAGGCCGACCGTCGGTGACGTCGCGCATTTGGCGCCATCCGGCGCGCCGCCGCTCGGACAGAACACCGCCGCCAAGGTCTCGGTGGCTTCGCAGCTTGCCGCGCCGTCCGCCGAACGGACCTGACACGGCGACGACCGCTGCCGCGGCATCGCCCTTGTCGCCTTTATCGCCCTTGTCACCCTTCGCGCCAGGGGCGCCCTGGGGTCCCTGCGGGCCTTGCGCGCCGGCCTGGCCCTGAGCGCCGGGTACCCCCTGAATGCCTTGCGCACCCTGCGGACCGGCCGGGCCCTGTGCGCCCTGGGCACCGGTCTCGCCCTTCGGCCCCGGATCCCTGCCGCAGCCGGCCAGCGCCAGTGCGATTCCAACGACGATGATTGCAGAAATTCTCATGATGATCCCCAGCAATGAATGATTGGCCATCCGGCTGCGATGCCGACATCGATACAAAGCCATCGAACTACGTGAGTTCCATGACAATGGTTTCGGAGTGTAGCCGCACTTTTCGAAGGCGGCTATTCGCTTGTAGGAGGGTATGCGAAGCGGGCGTGCTCGACGCGGGCTATTTCGCTGTTCCGGGCTTTGCCCGCGAGACGAACTCGATCATCTTGCCTTCGTCGTCGTCGGGGCCGTGGGCTTTCGCCCTTGCATAGGCCTGCACCGCAGCACGCCCCACCAAAGGCGCGTCGGCGAGCAGGCTTTCGGCCAATGCGACGGCGTAGGCGGCGTCCTTGTGTCGCAGCGCCGCCGTGAACGTCGCGCCGGAGAAATCCCGCGCCACCATGCGCTTGGAGTGACGGAGCACCTGCGGACTGGCGGCAACCCCGGTCTCGATCGCCTCCAGCACCAGCTTCATGTCGAGACCGGCCTGCTCGGCGATCGCAAGGCCTTCGGCGATGCCGGCAATCTGGATCGCCCCCATCAGATTGTTGATCAGCTTGTAGACCGTGCCGGTACCGACCGCGCCGAAATGCCGGATCGTGGCCGAGAGCGGCTCCAGAAAGGGAAGCGCGCGCTCCAGATCGGCCGGGGCGGCGCCGACCAGCAGCGTCAGCTTTCCTGCCGCCGCCGCATCCGGCAGCCCGGTCACCGGACTATCGATGTACACGATGCCGCGGCTTCGAAGCTCCCGCTCCATTTCGAGGGCGTGGCTGTAAGAAACCGTGGAGCATTCGATCGCCAGCGTGCCGGCCTTCATGGTCGCGGCGGCGCCGTCCTTGGTCAGCCACACCGCGCGCGAGGCCTCGTCATCGGCGACCATGGTCACCACGGCGTCGGCGTCAATCGCGGCATCTTCCGGAGAGGTCGCCCAACGCGCGCCGCGCGCGATCAGGTCTTCGGCTTTCGACCTGCTGCGATTCCAGAGCGCGACCTCAAAACCGCTGTCGAGATAGCGGCCGGCCATGCCGTGCCCCATCCGCCCCAAACCG
This sequence comes from uncultured Alphaproteobacteria bacterium, assembly GCA_963742695.1. GTDB lineage: Bacteria > Pseudomonadota > Alphaproteobacteria > Rhizobiales > Xanthobacteraceae > Bradyrhizobium. The sequence goes on along the minus strand of CAVUNF010000023.1, from coordinate 124,637 downwards.
ATGAAGGCAACCTTTGTCATCAGTCCACATCCTCGATCGAAGGCGGCGGAGCACCGAAGGCGCGCTGCGCCAGCGTCGCCGCCATGAATTCGTCGAGGTCGCCGTCGAGCACGCCCGAGGTATCCGATGTCTGCACGCCGGTGCGGAGATCCTTCACCATCTGATAGGGCTGCAGGACATAAGAGCGGATCTGGTGGCCCCAGCCGATATCGGTCTTGGCGGCCTGATCGGCAGCGGCCTGCTCCTCACGCTTCTTCAATTCGATCTCGTAGAGCCGCGCGCGCAACATGTCCCAGGCCTGCGCCTTGTTCTTGTGCTGCGAGCGCCCGGCCTGGCAGACCACGGCGACGCCGGTCGGAATATGCGTCAGCCGCACCGCGGATTTGGTCTTGTTGACGTGCTGGCCGCCGGCGCCGCCCGAGCGCATGGTGTCGACGCGCACGTCGGACTCGGCGATGTCGATCTTGATGCTGTTGTCGACGACGGGAAAGATCGCCACCGACGAAAACGAGGTGTGCCGGCGCGCGTTGGAATCGAACGGCGATATCCGCACCAGCCGGTGCACGCCGGCTTCGGTCTTGAGCCAGCCATAGGCGTTATGACCGCTGATCTGGATGGTGGCGGATTTGATGCCGGCCTCTTCGCCTTGCGTCTCTTCCAGATATTCGATCTTGAAGCCGTGTTTTTCCGCCCAGCGCGTGTACATGCGCAGCAGCATCGCCGCCCAGTCCTGGCTCTCGGTGCCGCCGGCGCCGGCATGAACCTCGAGGTAGGAATTGAAGCGGTCGGCCTCGCCGCCGAGCAGCGCTTCGAGTTCGCGGCGCGCGACTTCCTTCTTGAGCGCCTTCAGCGCGGCCTCGGCCTCCGCCACCACGCCCTCATCGTTCTCGGCCTCGCCGAGTTCGATCATCCCGACATTGTCTTCGAGCTCGCGCTCGACCTTGCCGATGCCTTGCAGCGCATCCTCCAGCGAGGTGCGCTCCTGCATCAGCTTCTGGGCCTTCTGGGGATCGTTCCAGAGATTGGAATCTTCGGCGAGCTTGTTCAGCTCCGCGAGGCGCGCCGTGGAAGCATCGACGTCAAAGATGCCTCCTCAGCAGCCCGACTGACTGCTTGATCTCTTCAACGAGGCGTTCGACTTCAGCGCGCATCTATTTCTCTGATCTGCGGCGCAGGGCCGCCGTTCTCGACACTGCGTGGGGATGTAGCGGCGGGCGCCGCAAAGCGCAATCGGCTAGCTAGTACAATCGGCCGGTCCCGGACTGAACAGATTGCCCGCATCGGGTGGTGGCTGCATCGACCGGCCCTCCTCATCGGCAACGCCGATGACCGCGTAATTATCCGACGGCGCGGTCCCGGGCTTGAAAACCTCCAGGATGGCCTTATCGCCGGGTCCCGCTCGCATGCCGGTCTTGGCATCAACCCGGATCAGCTTGATGCCGGGGGGCACCCGGAACGGAACCGCGGGCTTGTCGGCCAGCGCAAATTTCATGAAATCTCTGGCGATCGGCCCAGCCGTGTGGCCTCCCTGAGCGTTCCTGCCCAGGCTGCGCGGCTTGTCATAGCCAATATAGAGACCGACCACGAGATCCGCCGAAAAGCCGACGAACCAGAGATCTTTTCCATCGGAGGTGGTGCCGGTCTTGCCGGCGATCGGCTTGCCCACTTCGCGCATGACCGTCGCCGTGCCGCCCTGGACCACGCCTTCCATCATCGAGGTGATCTGGTAGGCCGTCGTCACATCCAGCACCTGCTCCCTGCGATCGACCAGCTGCGGTTCGGGCTGATTCTTCCATCCATCGGGAGCGCTGCAACCGCGGCATTCGCGCGAATCGTGCCTGAAGATGGTTCGGCCATAGCGGTCCTGAATGCGATCGATCAGGGTGGCTTTCACCCGCCGGCCGCCATTGGCGAACATCGAATAGGCCGTGACCATGCGCATGACCGTGGTCTCGCCGGCGCCAAGCGAATAGGACAAATAATTCGGCAATTCGTCGTACACGCCGAACCGCTTGGCATACTCGCTGATCAGCGGCATGCCGATGTCCTGCGCCAGCCGCACCGTCACGGTATTGAGCGACCATTTCAGGGCTTCACGCAGGGTTGTCGGGCCACGATATTTGCCCACCGAAAAATTGTCCGGACGCCAGATCCCGACGCCCTGCCCCTGATCGATTTCGATCGGACCATCGACCAACAGGCTTGCCGGCGTATAGCCGTTGTCCAGCGCCGATGAATAGACCAGCGGCTTGATGGTCGAACCCGGCTGACGATAGGCCTGCGTCGCGCGGTTGAACTGGCTCTGATCGAACGAGAACCCGCCGACCATGGCGACCACGCGGCCGGTCCATGGATCCATCGCAACCATGGCGCCGGCCACCTCCGGTATTTGCCGCAGCCGATATTGGCCTTCGACCGCAGTGCCCTCCTTTGCGATCAACGGATCGGCGTAGATGACGTCGCCGGGCGCAAGCACTTGCGAAACCGCGGTCGGCGCCTTGCCTTTCGTCGCGCCGGATGCGGCCTTGGCCCACTTCACGCCATCGAGCGTGATGTTGCCGGTTTGCCGGTCCCTGGACACCGCACCGCCGAGTTCACGTCCCGGCTGGAATCCGATCCGCGCCGATTGTTGGCTGGTCTCCAGCACCACCGCCATCCGCCACGGCGAGATGTCCGACAGCGATTTGACGTCGGCCAGCTTCACGCCCCAGTCGCCCGTTATGTCGAGCTTGTTGCTGGCACCGCGCCAGCCCTGCGCCTCGTCGAAATTGACCAGGCCCGCCGCCATGCTCTTGCGCGCCATCACCTGCAGCTTCGGATCCAGCGTGGTCCGCACCGACAGACCGCCTTCATAGAGTTTCTTTTCGCCGTAGCGCTCGAACACATCGCGGCGGACTTCCTCGGCGAAATACTCGCCGGCGAACGTATGCGCGCGCGTTGCTGCGGCTGGTCACCACCAGCGGATCCTTGCGGGCCTTGTCGGCGTCGGCCTGCTTGATCCAGCCGTTCTCGAGCAGCCGGTCGATCACATAATTGCGCCGTTCGATGGCGCGGTCGCGGTTCTTCACCGGATGAAGCGACGACGGCGCTTTCGGCATCGCCGCCAGGTAGGCCGCTTCCGCGACGGTCAGATCGTTCACCGATTTGTCGAAATAGACCAACGAGGCGGCGGCGACACCGTAGGCGCCGAGGCCGAGATAGATTTCGTTGAGATACAGTTCGAGAATCTTGTCCTTGGAATAGGCGCGCTCGAGCCGCATCGCCAGCAAGGCTTCCTTGATCTTGCGGCTGAACGACACCTCGTTGGTGAGCAGGAAGTTCTTGGCGACCTGCTGGGTGATCGTCGAGGCGCCCTGCGGCCGGCGGTTGGAGCCGAAATTCTGCGCATACACCACAGCGGCACGCGCCATGCCGGTGAAATCGATGCCGCCATGCTCGTAGAAATTCTTGTCCTCGGCCGCCAGGAACGCGTTGATCACCAGCTTCGAGACGGCCTGGATCGGCAGATAGAGCCGCCGTTCCTTTGAGTACTCGGCCAGCAGCGCGCCGTCCGACGCGTGCACCCGCGTCATGACAGGCGGTTCGTAATCCTGCAGCTGCGAATACTCCGGCAAATCCCGGGAGTAATGCCAGATCAGTCCCGCGACCGCGGCGCCGCCCACCAGGAATACGACGGTCCCCGCGGTGAACAGGAAACCCATGAACCGCAGCAGAAAGCGCATTGTCTGATCACCGGCCGGAACTTCGAAGGAAACGAGCAGGCTTGATTTGAACAGGCTCTGCTGCAGCGTGAGCTAGTAGAGCCTGCCGGTGCCGGGACTGAACAGGTTGCCGGGATTGATACGTTCCGGCATCGGGCGGTGGCTGCGTCGACCGCCCGTCGGCATCGGCGACGCCGATGACGGCGTAATTATCCGGCGGCGCGGTGCCGGGCTTGAAGGCTTCCAGGATAGTCCTGCCGCCCTCGCCGGGGCCGGCGCGCATGCCGGACTTGGCGTCGACCCGGACCAGCTTGATGCCGGCAGGCACCCGGAACGGAATCGCCGACTTCTCGGCCAGCGCGAGTTTCAGGAATTCCTTGGCGATCGGCGCCGCCAGATGGCCGCCGGTGGCGCCCTTGCCGAGATTGCGCGGCTTGTCGTAGCCGACATAGATGCCGACCACGATGTCAGGCGAAAAGCCGATGAACCACGCGTCCTTTTCGTCGTTGGTGGTGCCGGTCTTGCCGGCGATCGGCTTGCCGACCTCCTTCAAGACCGTGGCGGTACCGCCCTGAACGACCCCTTCCATCATCGAGGTGATCTGGTAGGCCGTCATCGCGTCGAGCACCTGCTCGCGGCGATCGACCAGTTGCGGCTCGGGTTGGTTCTTCCAGCCGCCGGGCGCGTCGCAGCCGCGGCATTCGCGCGCGTCATGCTTGAAGATGGTATGGCCGTAGCGGTCCTGAATGCGGTCGATCAGGGTCGACTTCACGCGGCGGCCGCCATTGGCGAACATCGAATAGGCCGTGACCATCCGCATGACCGTGGTCTCGCCGGCGCCGAGCGCATAGGACAGATAATTCGGCAACTCGTCATAGACGCCAAAACGCTTGGCGTATTCGCCGATCAGGGGCATGCCGACATCCTGCGCCAGCCGCACGGTCACCGTGTTGAGCGAGCGCTGCAGCGCGACGCGCAGCGTCACCGGCCCGTAATATTTGCCGGTCGAATAGTTTTCCGGACGCCAGACGCCGGCGCCCTGCCCCTGATCGATTTCGATCGGCGCGTCGACCACGACGGTGGACGGCGTATAGCCGTTGTCCATCGCCGCCGAATAGACCAGCGGCTTGAACGACGAGCCCGGCTGCCGGTAGGCCTGGGTGGCGCGGTTGAACTGGCTCTGGTCGAACGAGAAGCCGCCGACCATCGCCAGCACCCGGCCGGTCCATGGATCCATCGCCACCATCGCGCCGGAAACTTCCGGCAACTGGCGCAGCCGGAACTGGCCCTCGACCAGCTCGCCGTCCTTGCCGATCAGCGGATCCGCATAAATCATGTCGCCGGGGCTCAGCACCTGCGCCACGTTGGTCGGCGTCTTGAAGCGCGTCGGCCCGGACGCGGCCTTGGCCCATCTCACGCCGTCCAGCGTGATGAGGCCGGTCTGCCGGTCCTTGGAAACGGCGCCGCCGAGTTCGCGGCCGGGCTGAAAACCGATGCGCGCCGACTGATCGCTGGTCTCCAGCACCACGGCCATCCGCCACGGCGAGATATCCGACAGCGACTTGACGTCGGCCAGCTTCACGCCCCAGTCGCCTGAAATATCGAGCTTGCTGATCGCGCCGCGATAGCCGTTGCGCCTCGTCGAACTTCACGAGCCCGGCGGCCATGGTCTTGCGCGCCATCACCTGCAGCTTGGGATCGAGCGTGGTCCGTACCGACAGGCCGCCTTCATAGAGTTTCTTTTCGCCGTAGCGCTCGAACACGTCGCGGCGAACTTCCTCGGCAAAATACTCGCCGGCGAAGATGTGCGCGGCATTGCTGCGGCTGGTCACCGTCATCCCATCCTTGCGGGCCTTGTCGGCGTCGGCCTGCTTGATCCAGCCGTTTTCCACCAGGCGGTCGATGACGTAGTTGCGGCGTTCAATGGCGCGGTCACGGTTCTTCACCGGATGAAGCGACGACGGCGCCTTGGGCAGCGCCGCGAGGTAGGAGGCTTCGGCGATGGTGAGTTCGTTCACCGATTTGTCGAAATAGACCAGCGACGCGGCGGCGACGCCGTAGGCGCCAAGCCCGAGATAAATTTCGTTGAGATAGAGTTCGAGGATCTTGTCCTTGGAGTAGGTGCGCTCGATCCGCATCGCCAGCAAGGCTTCCTTGATCTTGCGGGTGAACGACACTTCGTTGGTCAGCAGGAAGTTCTTCGCGACCTGCTGGGTGATGGTGGAGGCGCCCTGCGGCCGGCGGTTGGAACCGTAGTTCTGCGCGTACAGCACGGCCGCGCGCGCCATGCCGGTGAAAGTCGATGCCGCCATGCTCGTAGAAATTCTTGTCCTCGGCCGCCAGGAACGCGTTGATGACCATCTTTGGAACGGCCTGGATCGGCAGATACAGCCGGCGTTCCTTGGAATATTCACCGAGCAGCGCGCCGTCCGAAGCATGGACGCGCGTCATGACCGGCGGCTCGTAATCCTGAAGCTGCGAATAGTCCGGCAAATCCTTGGAATAATGCCAGATCAGGCCGGCCGCGGCGGCGACCCCCACCAGGAACACGACGGTTCCGGCGGCGAACAAGAAACCCATGAACCGCACCAGCAAGCGCATTATCGAATTTCCGTTTCAACCCAGGCGCCGACAGGCGCGTTCTTCAAAAAATGCGCCGCGAAGGCGCGTTCCTCAGCAGGCGAATAATACGTTGGCCGAGAGGGAAGTTTGAACGATTCCGAGTACCTCGCGGTAGTTTTTTATAGGGCCGCCGCTGTGGCCAAACTAGGGCTTCCGGCATCGGCTGCATCGGTTTCAGTGCGGCCGCTCCCGCCGTCGCCAGACGCTTGGCAAAGAAGATGTCGATCGCCTGCGCCATCGATCCCACGGTCTTGGAACGCCAGGCCTCCGATACCAGGTGCTGGAGATCGGCCTTGTTCGAGACATAGCCGAGTTCGATCAGCACCGACGGCACGTCGGGCGCCTTCAGGACCTTGAAGCCGGCGGATTTCAGCGGATGCTTGTGCATCCGGGCGGTGGTCTTCATCTCGCCGACCAGCAGCCGCGCGAACCGGTTCGAGAAGGTGCGGGTTTCGCGCTGCGCGAGATCGATCAGGATGTCGGCAACCTCGGTCGGCTCCTCGGTCAGATTGACCCCGCCGATGGCATCGGCCTTGTTCTCGGTTTCCGCCAGCCGCTCCGCCTCGGCGTCGGAGGCCTTGTCGGACAGCGTGTAGATCGTGGCGCCCTGGGCGTCGCCCTCGCGGCGCGGCAGCGCGTCGGCGTGGATCGAGACGAACAGCGCCGCCGATTGATTGCGGGCGATTTTGACCCGGTCGGCCAGCGGAATGAAGGTATCGTCGGTGCGGGTCATGACGACGCGGTATTTGCCGCTCTTCTCGATGCGGTCGCGCAACGCCAGGCCAAAGCCCAGCACCAGTTCTTTTTCGCTGGTGCCGCTGGCCTGGGTGCCATTGTCGATGCCGCCATGGCCGGGGTCGATCACGACCACGGGACGCGAATCCGCCGCTGCGGCGGGCTTCGGCGCCGCGACCGCCTCCACCGAGGCCGTGGTGACGCCAGCGTCCGCGATGGCGGGCCTCAGCTCGGGCCGGCTTTCGACGGCGAGCGACTGCACGAAGCTGGTGCGGTCGACCTGTTCGAGTTCGAGCACCAGCCGCGGCGGCTGGCCGTTGGCGGCCTCGAGCACATAGGAGTTTGCGATCTTGGCCGGCCCGGTCAGGTCAAACACGATGCGCGAGCCGCCCGGCATCACCAGGCCGTAGCGGAACGCCTTGATCAGCCCGCGTCCCGGCGGTGCCGGCTCCGGCAGCAAGCTTGAAGCTGACCTGGGGCATGTCCACGACCACCCGATACGGATCGGCCAGCGCAAAGGCGCGAAACTGCAATCGTCTTGTCGAGATCGAGCACGAACCGGGTCTGCTTGGCGTCGCCGGCCAGCCGGGCGTCCGAGGCGATCGGAAAATTCGAGGCCGCGACGGGCTCGAGGGCTTGCGCTTCGGCCGCGCGGAGGGCGGTGGATCCGGAGCACAGCAATGCTGCGGCGCACAAGAGCGCAGATCCCAGCAAAACACGATGATTTGCGCGGCTCGCCAACGAATCCTTGCCTCCGAGCAGCCCTCTTACCGCAATAGAACCACAGGGTTAATCGGGCCTTAAGGCTCGCGACGGCGAATAAGGTGGAGTGTTGCCGCGCTGCGACGCTTCCCTTGCACGAGAGGCCCAATCCACGTATGTACAAGGGGCTGACGGCTAAAACTCCCGGTTGTGTCGCGTTCAGCCTCCCGGTGCAGCGCCGGAACCTTCCAGATCTTGGAGATTCCAGCGTCTTTCCGATCCTCTCCACAGCCAGCGCAGCGCGCGGCTGACAAGGAGTGGCGGTTTCGAGCCCGAGCGGCGTCCGGTCCCAGGTTACCATCTTGTTCCAGGGACGGTTTCAGACACGGCATAACCGATTATCCGGACCCCACGGTCCCGGTATGCGATGGCCGGCGAGCGCTTCGGCGCTGTGCTGGGCCTTCAGCGACAGACAAGGCGGCGCCTTTTGCCGCCAACGTGTTCAGACGGGCCGACGCTTGATGCGCCAGACTGTGTTGCCGACCAAGATCCACGGAAGAATAGCGCCGATGCGGGGCGAAAGCTCCGCGCGTCGTTTTATTCCGCAACGGATCGTGTTCGGCGCGGCGCCCCGGGTTGCGTTTTGGCCTTCCCCTCACCCCCGAATCAGGTGGACCGTCGCGTCACCCGGCCGCGCGATACGCGCTCACGGCCATACGCGCCCGCCGCCGTCATGAGTTCCAAAATGCCCAACAAAATGTTGATCGATGCTACCCACCCGGAAGAGACCCGGGTCGTTGTGGTCCGCGGCAATCGCGTCGAAGAATTTGATTTCGAGACCGCCCAGCGCAAGCAACTGCGCGGCAACATCTACCTCGCCAAGGTCACGCGCGTAGAGCCGTCGCTGCAGGCGGCCTTCATCGAGTATGGCGGCAACCGCCACGGCTTCCTGGCCTTCAGCGAAATCCATCCCGATTATTATCAGATCCCGGTCGCCGACCGTCAGGCCCTGATCGAGGCCGACGAACGCGCCCATCGCGAGGCCGAGGAAGAAACCGAAAACCGTTCCAGCAACCGCGGCCGCCGTCCGCGCCACCGCAATTCGCGCCGCCGCGGCAGTGGCGAGCGCGTCCAGAGCGAGGTCGTCGAGGGCGCGAGCCCGGACCTGATGCAGGTCGCTCCGCCGTCCGAGGGCCAGGATCACGAGCCTCACGAACATCAAGAGCATCACGAACATCAGCACCATGCCGAAGGCGCGCCCGCCGAGGCTCACGATCATTCGCACGACGCGAGCATCACCACGCCGATGCCGGACATCATGATCACGACCATGCGCATGACCACGAACATGCACACGATCAGCATGACCATGGCCAGTGCAGCGCCAGCGAGACGCTGGCGGCCGTGACCCTGCCCGACACGGCAGCGATCGAGGCATCGGCAGCCGCGCCGGATCACAGCCGCAGAGGCGCTCCACGAACAGCACGCGCACGATGAGCGCAGCGAGCACGCCGCGGAAAACGCCGCCCATGCCGACGATGCGCCGCGCGCCGAGGACAGCGGCGAGCACGCCGAACACGCCGGTGCCGCCTCGCCGCAGCCCGATGGCGACGACGGCAGACGATGAAGACGACGGCGACGACGCCGAAGAGGAAGTCGTCGAATCCGTCGGCGGCGACGACGTCATGGAAGAAGTGCCGGAGCGCGCCTTCCGTCCGCGCCGCCAGTACAAGATCCAGGAAGTCATCAAGCGCCGTCAGGTCATGCTGGTGCAGGTCGTCAAGGAAGAGCGCGGCAACAAGGGCGCGGCGCTGACGACCTATCTTTCGCTGGCCGGCCGCTACGCCGTGCTGATGCCCAACACCGCGCGCGGCGGCGGCATCAGCCGCAAGATCACCTCGGCGCAGGACCGCTCGCGCCTGAAGGAAGTGGTGTCAGGATCTCGACGTGCCCGAGGGCATGGGCATCATCCTGCGCACCGCCGGCGCCTCCCGCACCAAGCCCGAGATCAAGCGCGACTTCGAATATCTGATCCGGATGTGGGAAACCGTGCGCGACATGACGCTGAAGTCGCAGGCCCCCACCCTCGTCTACGAGGAGGGATCGCTGATCAAGCGGTCGCTGCGCGACCTCTACAACAAGGAAATCGACGAAATCCAGGTCGCCGGCGAAGCCGGCTACGAGGAAGCCCGCGATTTCATGAAGATGCTGATGCCCTCGAACGTGCGCGCGGTGAAGCAGTATCGCGACGGCCAGCCGCTGTTCTCGCGGATGGGCGTCGAGAGCCAGCTCGACGCGATGTTCTCGCCGACGGTGCAATTGCGGTCCGGCGGCTACATCGTGATCAACCAGACCGAAGCGCTGGTCTCGATCGACGTCAATTCCGGCCGCTCGACCCGCGAGCATCACATCGAGGACACCGCGCTCAAGACCAACCTCGAAGCCTCCGAGGAAGTCGCGCGGCAATTGCGGCTGCGCGATCTGGCGGGCCTGATCGTCATCGACTTCATCGACATGGACGAGAAGCGCAACAATCGCTCGGTCGAACGCAAGCTCAGCGATTGCCTGCGCCAGGACCGCGCCCGGATCCAGGTCGGGCGGATCTCGCATTTCGGCCTGCTGGAGATGTCGCGCCAGCGCATTCGCGCCAGCGTGCTGGAGAGTTCGACCGAGCCCTGCCCGCAATGCGGCGGCAGCGGCCATGTCCGTTCGGTATCGTCGGTGGCGCTGCAATTGCTGCGCGGCCTCGAAGAAATCCTGATGAAGGGCGCCACCCACAATCTCGTGGTGCGCACCCGCACCGACGTTGCGCTCTATGTGCTCAATCACAAGCGCGGCCATCTGCGCGATCTCGAGAACAGCTTCAAGGTGACGCTGGCCGTCATCGCCGACCCGACCGTAAGCGGCCAGCAATCGTTCATCATCGATCGCGGCGAGCAGGTGCATACGCTGGAGGCCGCCAAGGCCGTGCTGGCGGCGCAGGTCGCGGCCTTTCCGGTGCACGTCGAGGAAGCCTACGACGAGGAAGAGCCGATCGACGCCGAGGTCGAATCCGAAGTGGAGACCGAGGAGACCGAAGGGCTCGGCGACGAAGTCCCCGGCGCTCGAGAGCGGCGAAGCCAATGAGACCGATGCCGACGGCCACAAGCGCAAGCGGCGGCGCAGGCGGCGTGGCCGTCCCGGCGAGCCGCGCGAAGGCGCGGCACGTGAAGGCGGATCCGGGCGTGGCGAGAACGAAATTCCTCGAATTGCCTCCGAGGCATCAGCGGTTGCGGGTGCCAACGCGGATGAAAGCGAATCCGACGAGGACGAATCCGAGGATCAGCCCGGCGTGGTTCGCGCCGACCAGGGCCCCGGCGGCGAGCGGCGGCCCCGCCGTCGCGGACGTCGCGGCGGACGCCGTCGGCGCGGCGGGCCGGAAGACGGTCTGGCCGGATCGATCGCCGACGAACTCGGACCGACACCGGTCTCGGAAGTGACCAACGCGGTCGCCGATTTCGACGGCTATTCATCGCAGCCATTGCAGCCCGTGGTTCAACCTGAATCGTTTGCGCCGCCTGAACCTGCGCCGGAGCAACCGCGTGCGGATTACGCTCCGCAGCCGGTGGCCCCCGCGGCGCCGGAACCGGAGACCGCTCAGGAAGCGGAGCGCGCCGCAGCGCGGCGACGCTCGACGGTGCGCGAGAAGGTGAGTTTTCTGGCCGACGCGCCGCCTGCGGCAGCGCCGACATCAGCCAGTCACAGCCAGCCTGAGCCATCGCCGGCACCGTCCGAGCAGGCCAGTTCCGAGACGGCAACGGACACCCAGCCCCGCAAGGCCGGCTGGTGGTCGCGGCGCTTCGGCAACGGCGACTAAACTTCGAGGTTTTCGAAAGTAGAAAAACCGCCCGGCAAAACCGGGCGGTTTTTTCTTTTGTTCAAACTGGTGCTGCGATCTCTATCCGAGCCATCGCGCGATGCGCGCAACCGCCTCGCGCATTTCATCGGCCGAGCGCGCGTAGGAAAACCTGACGAAGTGACGGCCATGCACCGGATCGAAGTCGATGCCGGGCGTGGCCGCGACATGGGCGCGCTCCAGCATCTGCTTGGCAAAGTCAAAACTGTCGGCGGTGAATTTCGAGACGTCGGCATAGAGGTAAAACGCGCCGTCGGCCGGCAGGAATGTGTCGAGGCCGGCGCGCGGCAATCCGTCGATCAGGATGCGGCGGTTCTCCTGATAGCCGCGCTTGATCGCTTCCATCTCGGCACCGCCTTCGAAGGCGGCTTCGGCTGCGATCTGCGACAGCGTCGGCACCGAGATCGAAAGATTCTGCTGCAGCCGCTCGATCGGCCGCACCAGCGATTCCGGCGCCACCATCCAGCCGACCCGCCAACCGGTCATGCAGAAATATTTCGAGAACGAATTGATCACGAGCGCGTGTGGCGAAAGCTCCGCCGCCGTCACCGCCGGAAATGCGTAGTCGAGGCCATGATAGATTTCGTCGGAGATGAAACGGATGCCGGCGCCCTCCGCCGCCGCAATCAGCTCGGTGAGCGCCTCGCGCGACATCATGGTGCCGGTGGGATTGGCCGGGCTTCCGACCAGCACGCCCTTCAGCGGCGTTTTTCGATGAGCCGCCAGCAAGGCCTCGCCGGTCAGCGCGTGACGGGTTTCGCTCGAGGTCTCGATCAGCACCGGCTCGCAGCCGAGCGCGGTGAGGATGTGGCGATACGGCGGATAGCCGGGCACCGTGACCGCGACCCGATCGCCGGGCTCGAACATCGCCAGAAAGCCCAGGATGAACGCCCCTGACGATCCCGTGGTGACCACGATCCGCTCGGCCGCCACCGCGCAGCCGTAGCTGTCGCGGTAGTGCCGCGCGATCCGCTCGCGCAGCGAAGGCATGCCGAGCGCGGAGGTATAATCGATCCGCCCGAGTTCGAGCGCGGCGTGGGCGGCCGCTATCGCCACCTTCGGGGCCGAAGCCGCGGGTTGCCCCACTTCCATGTGGATGACGTTGCCGCCGGCCGCTTCGATACGCGCCGCCGCCGCCATCACGTCCATCACCATGAACGGCGGAACATCGCTTCGTTTCGACGCCGTCAGCAGGCCCCTGGCACGGTCTCTCAGTGTCGCATCGAGCATGGATATCTGCTATCTGATCAGCGCCGCCGCCCGGGGCCACCGGCGCCCCAGACTAGCCGCATTCCACGGTTTGGTAGGGCATATATCTTAACCTCCCTCCCGCCAATGACCAAAGACCGCTCATGTTGCTCCGATCAGCGCTAGCCAGGAAAGCCTCGAAGCTGACCGCCGTCGCCACCGCGGTGGCGCTGGTCGCTGCGCCGATGCCGGCACTTGCCCAGCAAGGGCAGCGCGGTCCGCCGGTGCTCCGCGACACCGAGTCCGAGCAGTTGCTGCGCGACTACACCCGGCCGATCCTGCGCGCCGCGGGCATGGAAAAGCAGAATATCCAGATGGTGATCATCAACGAGAGCGTGTTCAACGCCTTCGTTGCCGACGGCCGCCGCATCTTCGTGAACTACGGTGCGATGATGCAGTCGGAAACCCCGAACCAGATCATCGGGGTGCTGGCCCACGAAACCGGCCATCTGGCCGGCGGCCATCTGTCCAAACTGCGCGAACAGCTGGCAACGGCGCAGACGCAAATGATCATCGCGATGTTGATTGGCGCCGGTGCGCTGGTGGCGGGCGCCAAGAGCGGCGGCAGCAATAACGGCCTGACCAGCGCCGGCGCCGCGGCGATGTCCGCGCCGCAGGAAGTGATCCGCCGCACCCTGCTCTCTTATGTTCGTCAGCAGGAAGAGAATGCCGACCGCGCCGGCGTGAAGTTTCTGACCGCGACCGGCCAGTCCGCCAAGGGCATGTACGAGACGTTCAGGCGGTTCACCAATGAGAGCCTGTTCGCCGCGCGCGGTTCCGATCCTTACGTGCAATCGCACCCGATGCCGGCCGAGCGCGTCGCCGCGCTGGAGGAACTGGCCCGTTCCAGCCAGTATTGGGAAAAGAAGGACGACCCGGCGCTGCAATTGCGCCACGACATGGTGCGCGCCAAGATCTCGGGCTTCATGGAGCGGCAGGACACCGTCTATCGCCGCTATCCGCTGTCGAACAACACCCTGCCCGCCCGCTATGCGCACGCCATCGCAACCTACCGGCACGGCGATTTGCGCAATGCGGTCGCCCAGATCGACGGGCTGATCCAGCTGCAGCCCACCAACCCCTATTTCCATGAATTGCGCGGCCAGGCCCTGCTCGAAGGCGGCAAGGCGGTCGAGGCGATCGCGCCGCTGCGCAAGGCCGTGCAGCTCTCGAATAACGCGCCGCTCATCGAGATGTTACTTGGGCAGGCGCTCGTGGCAGCCAATAATGCCGCCTATACCGAGGAAGCGATTGCGATTCTGCGCTCGGCGGTGGGACGTGAGGCCGAGGCGCCGATCGGCTATACCCAGCTCGCAATGGCCTATGGCCGCAAGGGAGATTACGCGCAAGCCGATCTGGCATCGGCACAGGCCGCCTATCTGCGCGGCGACACCAAGACCGCGCGCGACCTCGCCTCGCGCGCAAAAACCCGTTTCGCCATCGGCACGCCCGGTTGGGTCAAGGCCGACGATATCGTCGCCGCAAAGCCGCCCGTCAAAAACTAGATATCAATAGAGTTTAGCTACAGGTTTTCGAAACACCGGCTTTTTACAATAGCCTGCCCTTACAAACTCGTCCAAGAGGATTTGCCAATGCCTTCGCTCCGCCTGCTCGCTCCCGTTCTGTTCGCGCTCGCACTGTGCGGAGCGCCGTCGGCTGCGCCCGCACAGAGCTTTTCCGACATCCAGCGCGGCGACATCGAGAAGATCGTCAGGAATTACCTGCTCGCGCACCCCGAGGTGCTGGAAGAGGCGATGGCCGAACTGAGCAAGCGCCAGGCCATCGCCGAAGCCGCGAGGCATGAAGCCGGCGTCGCCAAGAACGCCGAGGCGATTTTCAATTCGCCGCGCAACGTCGTGCTCGGCAACAAGGACGGCGACGTCACCTTCGTCGAATTCTTCGACTACAATTGCGGCTATTGCAAAAAAGCCATGATGGACATGCTCGAGATCATGAAGGGCGATCCCAAGCTGAAAGTGGTGCTGAAGGAATTCCCGGTGCTGAATGCGGGCTCGGTCGAAGCAGCCCAGGTCGGCGTCGCGGTCCGCATGCAGGATGCCAGCGGCAAGAAGTATCTCGATTTTCACCAGAAGATACTCAACGGCCGCGGCGGCGCCGACAAGGCGCGGGCGATGGCGGCCGCCAAGGACGCCGGCCTCGATATGGCCAGACTCGAAAAGGATCTGGCGAGCCCGGAAATCCGCGCCACCATCGAGGAAAACTTCAAGCTCGCCGAAGCGATGGGCATGAACGGCACCCCGAGCTATGTGATCGGCAAGCAGGTGGTGATCGGCGCGGTCGGCGTCGAAGCCCTGAAGGAAAAGATCGGCATCGCGCGTTGCGGCAAGGCGACCTGCTGAGCGGTTCCATCGAACGCCACGTTTTGCTGCGTTAGTGAGTTGAAGGCCGGCGACCTTGCCGGCCTTTTTCTTTGCGGAAATGGTGAGGCGAACCATTTATCGCGTGTTCACAAAACAAAAACCGTGGAACCGGCGAACTCATGGAACCTCGCCTCCCCGCCTTCGTTGTCGCGCGGGCAATGCAAACAGGTGAGGAGATATTCCCATGACTAATCGTTTTATGATGTCGGTCGCTGCGGCGGCGCTGATCGCGAGCAGCGGTCTGGCTTACTCGCAGGGTGCAGGCGGCGGCAATCCCGGCGGCGGTGCCGGTGGCGCTGCGGCCCCCTCCGCTCAGCAGAGCGCACCCTCCTCCGGCGGAGCTTCCTCCGGCGCGACCACGCAACGCGATCCGGGCGGCTCATCGGGCATGAAGGGCGCGGAATCAAGTGACGGAGCCAAGGGCGGCATGAACAATGCCCAGTCCAGGGATGGAATGAGCAAGGACCGCATGGACAACGCTCAGTCCAAGGACGGAATGAGCAAGGACAGCCCGAAGAACGCCCAGTCCAAGGATAGCATGAGCAAGGACGGCATGAAGGATTCCGCCCAGTCCAAGGACGGCATGAGCAAGGATGGCGCGAAAAATGCTCAGTCCAAGGATGGCATGAGCAAGGACGGCGCTCAGAAGGGCACCACCGCGGACACCAAGTCAGGTGCCACCACCGACAGCAAGTCGGGCAGCACCGCGGACACCAAGTCCGGCGCCACCAGCACCCAGACCACCGGCAACGCCGCGACTTCGGCCACCGCAGCGCCGCCGGCCGAGAAGCGCACCCAGATCGTCTCCGCCATCAAGTCGGAGTCGAGCATTAAGGAAACCACCAACGTCAACTTCAATATCTCGGTTGGCACGCGGGTTCCGAGTTCGGTGAACTTCTACCCGCTTCCGCCGCGGATCGTTGAGATCTATCCGGAATGGCGCGGGTATCAGGTCATCCTGGTCAAAGGCCGCTACGTCATCGTTCGGCCGCAGACCTATGAGATCGTTTACATCATCGAAGGCTAATCGCTGTTCTAAGTCAGCACTGGCCAAACCCCCGCCGAGGTCGGCGGGGGTTTTGTTTTTGGCCACTGGCTGCTGCGGGGCGTCAAAACAGCCCAATCATTAACCTTGGTTAACCAGCATTTTCCGTAAGTTCCATGCGGCTTTTTACGAACCGGATGAGGCATTTGAGGGGTAGATGGACCGGCCTAAAGGCTTCCCCTTGCGCCCGTTGTTACCTATAACCCGGCCACCCACCGCGACATTGCCGGGATCTGGATGGCCAACATCACCGCCGAGACGATTTACGTGCTCAACGGCCCGAACCTCAATCTGCTGGGGACCCGCGAGCCCGAGACCTACGGCCATGCCACGCTCGCCGACGTCGAGAAAGTGTGCGCCGAGACCGTCAGCGCAATTCGGCCTCAAGGCCGATTGCCGGCAGTCCAATCGCGAGGGCGAACTGATCGATTTCATCCACGAGGCGCATGCCAAAAAGGCCGCCGGCATCATCATCAATGCGGGCGGCTATTCGCACACCTCGATCGCGCTGCATGACGCGCTGATGGCGGTGAAAATTCCGACCGTCGAAGTCCACCTCAGCAACATTCACGCCCGCGAGAGTTTTCGCCATCATTCCTTCACCGCCAGGGCCGCCTTCGCGACGCTGTGCGGCTTCGGCATCGACGGTTACCGGCTCGCGATCTCAGGCCTTGCCGCCAAGATCGGCGTCAAGGCGAAAGCCTGACGCCTCACCAAAACAGAAAATTTCGGATCAAGAACATGGCGCGCCAGCCTGACGACAAGACAGCCGCAAAATCCAAGAGCGACGACAGCGCGCTGATCCGCGAGCTCGCTTTGCTGCTCGACGAGACCAATCTCACCGAGATCGAGATCGAACGCGCCGGCCTGCGGGTGCGGGTCGCGCGCAACATCTCCATCGCGGCCTCGATGCCGCCGAGCTATCAGGCGGCCGCTATCGCCGCGGCCACGCCAATGCCGGTCCCGGTCGCTATCGCCGATGTCGCCAAGCATCCCGGTGCGGTGCCCTCGCCCATGGTCGGCACCGCCTATTGGGCATCCGAGCCCGGCGCCAAGCCGTTCATCGAGGTCGGCAGCAAGGTGAGCGTCGGACAGACCTTGCTGATCATCGAAGCGATGAAGACGATGAACCAGATTCCATCGCCGCGCGCGGGCACCGTGACGCAGATTTTGATCGAGGACGGCCAGCCCGTCGAATACGGCGAACCGCTGGTGATTATTGAGTAAGGGCGAATGGCGAGTAGCGAATGGCGAATAGTTCTTCGCTTTTTCCATTTCGCTATTCGCCATTCGCTATTCGCCACTTAGGACCGCGATGTTCGACAAAATCCTGATAGCCAACCGCGGCGAAATCGCACTGCGTGTGCTGCGCGCCTGCAAGGAACTCGGCATTGCCACCGTCGCGGTGCATTCCACCGCCGACGCCGACGCCATGCATGTGCGGCTCGCCGACGAGAGCGTGTGCATCGGCCCGCCGCCGTCAAAGGACAGCTACCTCAACGTGCCGGCGCTGCTGGCGGCCTGCGAGATCACCGGCGCGGACGCGGTGCATCCCGGCTACGGCTTTCTGTCGGAAAACGCCCGCTTCGCCGAAATCCTCGCCGATCACAATCTGCATTTCATCGGGCCGAAGGCCGAACACATCCGCCTGATGGGCGACAAGATCGAGGCCAAGAAGACCGCCAAGCGGCTTGGCATTCCCGTGGTGCCCGGCTCCGACGGCGGCGTCGGTCCCGAAGACGACGCCATGGCGATCGCGAAAGAAATCGGCTTTCCGGTTTTGGTCAAGGCGGCCGCCGGCGGCGGCGGACGCGGCATGAAAGTGGCGCAGACCGCCGAGGACCTCTTGCTGGCGCTCTCGACCGCGTCCAACGAAGCCAAGTCGGCGTTCGGCGACGCCTCGGTCTATCTCGAAAAATATCTGCAGAAGCCGCGGCACATCGAAATCCAGGTGCTCGGCGACGGCCGCGGCGGCGCCATCCATCTCGGCGAGCGCGACTGCTCGCTGCAGCGGCGCCATCAGAAGATCTGGGAGGAAGGCCCCTCGCCGGTTCTCGCCGCCGCCGCCCGCGCCAAGATTGGTGCGACCTGCGCCAAGGCGATGCAGGACATGAAGTATCTCGGCGTCGGCACCATCGAATTTCTCTACGAGGACGGCGAATTCTATTTCATCGAGATGAACACCCGGATCCAGGTCGAACATCCCGTCACCGAGAGCATCACCGATATCGATCTCGTGCTGGAGCAGATCCGCATCGCCGCCGGCGGCGAACTGCCGGCGACGCAGGACGAGATCCAGATCATCGGCCACGCCATCGAATGCCGCATCAATGCGGAAAACCCGCAGACCTTCCGCCCCTCGCCGGGCAAGATCACGCAATACCATCCGCCGGGCGGCCTCGGCGTGCGGATCGATTCCGCTGTTTACCAGGGCTACGTCATCCCGCCCTATTATGACTCGCTGGTCGGCAAGCTGATCGTGCACGGCAAGACCCGCGGCGAGTGCCTGATGCGGCTGCGCCGGGCGCTGGACGAGATGGTGGTCGAAGGCATCGAGACCACGCTGCCGCTGTTTCGGGCGCTGGTCCGCGAGCCCGGCATTATCGACGGCGACTATCATATCCACTGGCTCGAACAATATCTGGCCGGCAAGTCCCCCGGTTAGCGCCGGACTGAAATAGAACGATTGCAGCCCGCGGGAACCAATCGCCTGGGCAGGCGTTTCGGGTCGGCTGGGAACTTTCCCGCCGGGGGACTGCGAAATTCCATCGATTCATGACGCGAGATTGCTGTGAGGCCTGACGCCACGGGCCGGCGCGCGATTTGGCAAATCCTGCTGCTCGCGGCGGGACTCGTCGTGCTGACCGTGATCAGCGCCGGGTCGGTCTATCTGGTCAACAAGGCACGTGAAGACGCGCGCTGGGTCCTGCACACCGTTGAAGTCGAAAATCAGCTCGCGCTCACGCAACTGCAATTGCGCCGCGCCGAAAGTGCGCAACGCGGCTATCTCTCAACCTTGCTGCCGGCTTTTCAGAACGATTTCGAGGATGCCGCGTCCCACCTGACACCGGCGCTGACGCAGCTCGGCCAGCTCATCAGCGACAACCCGGTTCAAAAACGGCTGCTCGACGAGATGTTTCCGCTCGCCAAGCAGCGGATCGAGGAATTCCGCAACACCATCGACCTTGCGCGGACCGAGCGCGTCAATGACGCCACCCGGATCGTGCGCGAGGGCATCGGCCGCAACGCCATGAACCGCATTGACGCTCTGGCACGCCAGATGCGCGCCGAAGAGGATCGTCTGTTCGTCCTGCGTACCACCAATGCCGACCGCAGCCAGACCCTGGCCGCATCGTTGACCGGCATCGGTTCGGGCCTCGTCGTGGTGCTGGCCGGCGATTTCGATCTTTCTGGTGCGGCGCTCGGCGCGCGCCCGCGACGACGCCGAAATCGCAGTTGCGCGACAACAATCTCAATCTGGAGACCACCGTCGACGAACGCACCGCCGATCTTCGCGAAGCCAACGACGAGATCCAGCGCTTCGCCTATATCGTCAGCCACGATTTGCGCTCGCCGCTGGTCAACATCATGGGGTTCACCAGCGAGCTGGAGGAATTGCGCGGCGACATCTTCAAGCGGATCTCGTCGCTGGCCCGCACCGAGTCCTGCAGCGCCGCCGGCTCCCGAAAATGCCACCGACACCGCCGAACCTGCGCTCGAAGGCGCCGACAAGCAGCTCTCGCAGGATTTCTGCGGAGGCGCTCGGAGTTCATCAAATCGTCGATCGCCAAGATGGATCGCCTGATCACGGCGATCCTCAACCTCACCCGCGAGGGACGGCGCGAGTTCGAGCCGGTGCGCATCGATACCAGGGAACTGATCGAAGGCATCGCGGCGACGGTCGCGCATCAGGCCGCGGAGGCCGGGGCCGAAATCCACCTCGAACCGCTGCCCGCATATCGTCAGCGACCGTCTCGCGCTGGAGCAGATTTTTTCCAACTTGATCGACAATGCGATCAAATATCTCAAGCCGGGAGTTCCCGGGGTCATCTCTGTACGGGGCCGGACAAAGCTCGGCTTTGCGATCTTCGAGATCGCCGATAATGGCCGCGGCGTCGATGCCAAGGATCATCAGCGGATTTTCGAGCTGTTCCGCCGCGCCGGTTCACAGGACAAACCGGGACAGGGCATCGGACTTGCCCATGTCAGGGCCTTGGTGCGGCGGCTCGGCGGAACCATATCCCTGTCGTCGGAACTCGACAGCGGCAGCACCTTCACCATTACGCTTCCGATCAATTGGACCGCCATCAACCGGAACAGGAATTCATGACGCAAACCAGTGACCATCATCATGATCGAGGACGACGAGGGACACGCGCGGCTGATCGAACGAAATATCCGCCGTTCCGGGGTCAACAACGACATCGTGCCGTTCACCAACGGTACAGAGCGGTGAACTACCTGTTCGGCAGCGATGGCTCCGGGCGCGCACACAAGGGCGAGGCGCTTGCTGATCCTGCTCGATCTCAACCTGCCTGACATGTCCGGCATCGACATCCTGCGGCGGGTCAAGGAGAATGCCTATCTGAAATATGCGCCGGTCGTGGTGCTCACCACCACCGACGATTCCCAGGAGATCAAGCGCTGCTACGAACTCGGCGCCAACGTCTACATCACCAAGCCGGTGAACTACGAAAGCTTCGCCAACGCCATTCGCCAGCTCGGGCTGTTCTTTTCCGTCATTCAGGTTCCGCCGGCCGCCACATGAATTCCGCAACGCCGACACTGCTGTATATCGACGACGACCCGGCATTGGCCCGGCTGGTCGAGCGCGGCCTGACGCGGCTCGGCTTCAATGTCGTGCATGCGGCGGGAGGCGCGCAGGGGTTGGAACGGCTGCAGCAGGGCGGCATCGATGCGATCGCGCTCGATCAGTACATGCCCGGTCTCGACGGCCTCGAAACGCTGGAGCGGATTCTGGCGATCCCGAATTCGCCGCCGGTGGTGTTCGTCACCGCGTCGCAGGACTCGGCGATCGCCGTCACCGCGCTGAAGGCCGGCGCCGCCGACTATCTGGTCAAGGACACCCAAGGCGATTTCATCCCGCTGCTGCAGGTCGCCGTCAACGGCGCGCTGCGGCAGGCCCGCATCCAGAAGGCCCGCGACGATGCCGAGGCCGAGGTCCATGCCTCGCGCGACCGCTATGCCGCGCTCGCGGCCGAGCGCGAGCTGTTGTTGCGCGAGGTCAACCACCGCGTCGGCAACAGTTTGCAGATCATCGCGTCGCTGCTGCATCTGCAGGCCAA
Source organism: uncultured Alphaproteobacteria bacterium (assembly GCA_963742695.1). Classification (GTDB taxonomy): domain Bacteria; phylum Pseudomonadota; class Alphaproteobacteria; order Rhizobiales; family Xanthobacteraceae; genus Bradyrhizobium. The sequence continues at coordinate 103,002 of CAVUNF010000023.1, read as the reverse complement.
TTCCAGCACCCAGGACGACGTCAAGGCAGCGCTGACCAATGCGATGGGCCGCGTCGCCGCGGTGGCCCAGGTTCACCGCCGGCTCTACACGTCGCACGACCTCAAAAGCGTGCTGCTGAACCAGTATCTCGACGCGCTGCTCGAGGACCTCCGACGATCCGCCGAGGGCAACAGGATGTCGCGGCTGACCGTGAAGGCCGAGGCGGTCGAGATCGACCCCGATCGCGCGGTGGCGATCGGCATCATCGTCAACGAGCTGGTCATGAATGCCGTGAAATACGCCTACCCCGACGGCGCCGGCCCTATTCACGTCGATCTCCATGCCGAGGGCGACGATCTCATGCTCTCGATCGCCGACGACGGCGTCGGCCTCAACGTCAAGACCGACCCGCGCTCGACCGGGATGGGACAGCGCATCGTCAGCGCCATGGCAACCAAGCTGGAGGCCAGCGTCGAGCGCGATCCTGCCCATCCCGGCACCCGGATCGTGCTGCGGTTCCGCCGCGTCGACGCGCCCCGCGCAACGAAGGCCGCAACCGCAGCGGCGAGCTAGAGTGTTTTCCACCTTGGTTGACCCAACCTCGTCATGGCCGGGCTTGTCCCGGCCATCCACGTCTTTCTTGGCGCTAGAAGGAAGACGTGGATGCCCGGGACATAGGCGAGCGGAAGCGACGCCGTCCTGCGGACGGCTATGCCCGGGCATGACGAACTCTGATGCTCTGAGCGAGGACGACGATTCTCCTCAAGCGGAAACAGCTCTAGCCGCCGTCAGGTCAGTGCAAGGCGTACGCTGCGGCGGCCACGGCGGCGCCAAGCAAAGTTCGCCACCACCCGATTTCGCGCCATGCGAGCCGCTGGCGTCCTTCGATGATGGCCAGAAACGGCAGGCTCGAGGTCACCGCCGCGAAGGCATCCCACGCCGCGCCATATTCACGCGCCTTCTTGGCGTCGAGGATGAAGGTGCCGGCGACGCCGAGCGCACCGAGCATTCCGAAGGTCACCAGTCCGGCAACGTCGCCCAGCATGATGATGGTGGCGATCGAGAACAGCGCTACGCCCCAGAAGAAGGGATTTCGCGACACCCGCAGCACGCCCCGCACGATGTCGGGACGGCCGAACAGCGCGCCAAAGCCGGTGATGACCGGATTTTTCGTGGTGACACCAGCCACCGCGAGCGTTGTGGACACCAGGATGACCGGAGCCAGCGCAAGATCGAGCCACCGCGGCGCGTCCCAGAGCGGATGGCTGGGCGCATTCCGATAGGCGACGACGATCCAGATGAGCGCCGCGACCGACAGCAAGGAATAGCCCAGCGTGTAACCCTTCTCGCCGAACCTATTCACCGCCATCGCGCGCAACCGCGTCCGCGATATCAGGAAATGGCTGAACGGAAAAAACAGCGAGGCGAGAACGAGTTCGATCATCAGGCACCCTCCCGGATCGAACCGTCAACTCGTGGCATTGCTGTTCAAGAACTGGAGCAATGCGGCGACGTCGAAGTGGAACATTCTGGAGTCGACCACCATTCCGTCGACGAAGCGATAGACGCTGGTGGCCGGCAGATCGATGCGCGCGCCGGTCGCGCGGTTCTCCGCCCGGTGCCGCCACTGCACCGCCACGTCAATCGCCCTGCGCGACGAAGTGCGGCTCCAGGCTGCGCGCCTCCGGGGGCTGGAAGCGGTCCCAGGTTTTGAGGAAACCTTGCGCGTGCCGGAACGCCCCCTCGTGCCCGTGATACTCTCCGCCATAGGGCAGGCTCGGCGCTTCATTGATCACGACCCGCGGGTGATAGATCGCCAGCAGGACTTGCGGATTTCTGGCCTCCACCGCCTCGAACAGGCGCCTTGCCGTCTCCGCATTGGTTTGGGTCACGAGGTCCATCTGATGCTACTCCGGTGCACGCCTAGAGCCCGAAACGGGGCACTAGATTCTTGATTTGACGCGTTTTCTTGATGCGAACCGGTTTCCACTTCGCTTGAAAACGCTCTAATCGGGATCTTGCTTCCTGCCGCTCTTGCCGCTGGCCGTTCGCGCCGGCGCGATCAATGCCTGCCATGTCCTGGCAATCAGCTCATCGACGTAAGGCGGCGGCAGCTCGTTGGCCGCGACATGCCGATGCACTGATGCAAACGGCACGTCGAGAACCGCAAAGCTGGTGAGACGCAGCACTTCCGCGTTGATTTTTCCGAACAGCCGCTTTGCGATCCCCTTCATCGCGCCGTCGACTTGCTGCTTCAGCCGCACCGCCTCCTCGGCCATGTCGGCCGGCCACTCGCCGGCGAGGAAGTCGTCGCGCCGGTGCAGCAGCATGATCCGGGCGCCGGCGAAATCGGCACGCACCGATCGCGGCAGCGAGAGTGCGGCCTCGAGCCCGGCCTCCACGGCATCGGGACGGACCAGCGCCTCGGCAAAACGGTTTTGAAAAAACGCCGCCTTGTTGAGCCAAAGCCGGCCCAGCAGCACGTCGCGCGAGGCGAAGCGGTGATAGATCGAGCCGGACGGCGCCTTGAGCCGGGCGCTGATCGCACCGATCGTGGCCGCGCCCGGTCCCTCCGCGGCCACCAGACTTGCCGCGGTGTCGAGAATTTGCGCCGTCGAGAATTTTTGGGGTCTGGACATCCCATTTAGATAATAGATTCTATAATCTAAATCAAGGGTTTTATCCCGGTTCCCAATGCGTAAGCCGGCCATGCCTAACGAGGTGGCAGCGGATGCCCGATGCCCCCGGCCATCGCATGGCCATCCTCGCCCTGCTATTCTGTCGCCCCATGAACTCGCGCGACTCCGCCAATTTCGACATCACGCCTGAAGTGCTGCTGCGCGCCTACGCCTGCGGCATTTTCCCGATGGCCGAAAGCGCCGACGATCCGACCCTGTTCTGGGTCGAACCGGAAATGCGCGGCGTGATTCCGCTGCAAGGCTTTCGCATCGCCTCGCGGCTGGCGCGCACGGTGCGCTCGGACGCCTTCACCGTCACCGTCGATACCGCGTTCAAGGCGGTCATTGCCGGTTGTGCCGCGCCGCAAGCCGGCCGCGACGACACCTGGATCAACAAGCGGATCCGCGATCTCTATGTCGGGCTGCACCAGCTCGGGCATTGCCACAGCGTCGAGGTCTGGCAGAACGACGATCTGGTCGGCGGCCTTTATGGCGTCAGCCTCGGCCGCGCGTTTTTCGGCGAGAGCATGTTTCACCGCGCCCGCGACGCCTCGAAAGTGGCGCTGGTGCATCTGGTGGCGCGGCTGATCGCCGGCGGCTTCGAACTGCTCGACACCCAATACGTCACCGAGCACCTGCGCAGTTTCGGCGCGATCGAAATTCCGCGGCGGCGCTATACCGCCCTGCTCGACAAGGCGATCAAGACCGATGCGGATTTTGGCAAATTGCCGGTCGACCGGCCGATGCGCGGCGCGCAGGCGCTGGAGATTATTGCGGGGCGGGGGTGAGCGTAGACATCGCGTCATTCCGGGGCGCGTCTTCGCGCGTGAACCCGGAATCTCGAGATTCTCAGGCGCGCAATGCTCGGCGCCGGCGTGAATACGGCTTTGCGCCGAACTGGTCGGCGAAAATCGAGTTCGACTATCTGGATTTCGGCACAAGGCGGATCGTGCTCAACGCGGTGCCCGGCATCACGCCGGCGACCCGCGCCTTCGACATCGCGCAGACGATTTCGCTGGTCAAGGTCGGCGTCAATTATCGCTTCGGCGGGCCGGTGGTGGCGAGGTATTGAGCGGGGACGGACCGCGGTGGCGCAGGTGTCTGCCCTCATCCTGAGAAGGTATCTGACCTCATCCTGAGGAGCCGCGCCTCTTGGCGCGGCGTCTCGAAGGATGGCTGCGAATCCCTGCCCTACATCATCCTTCGAGACGCGGCCAAGCGGCCGCTCCTCAGGATGAGGTCCCGCGAGGTTCAAGCACTACCTAAACATCGGGAAATTCGGCTGCTGCTGCGACGGCTGCGGTGGCGGACGCGGGGCGGCCTGCTTGGGTGCCGGCGGGCGCTTGGCGGCCGGCGGCGGCGGTTTCGGCGGTTCGGGCTGCGCACTGACGACGGTGGTCTGCCGGACCTTTGCAGTCGGTCAGCCAGATGTCGTAGATCGGATGCTCGACGCCGTGCAGGCCGGGGCTCGCCGCATACATCCAGCCCGAAAAGATCCGCTTCACCTCGCCCTGCAGCGTGATCTCGTCGACCTCGACAAAGGCGTCGGTGTTGGCGGCCTCGGTGGCCGGACGGGTGTAGCAGGCGCTGGTCTTTACGCGCAGCGCGCCGAACTGCACGGTCTCGCCGATATCCTCGTCGAAATTGATGATGCGGCCGGTGATCTTGTCGAGGCCTGAAAAGGTCGCCTTCTTGTTGACGATCTTCTGCGCCGGCGGCTCGGAAACCACCTCGTCGCCCGGCTGCAGCGTGGCCGCAGCACCAGGCACGGTTTTGGGCTGGCGCTGCCCCGGCGGCAGACCGGGCAGCGGATTGCCCTGACTGGGCTGCGGGGGCGCTACTGCAATGCCAGGCGCGGTGTTTTGCGGAATGACCGTCGTGCCCGGCGGCGGCGCCAGCGGCTGCGACTGCACCGGCCCGGGAGGGGCCAAACCCTGCTGCTGCGGCGGAGGACGATTCGGCGTCGGCAGCAACCGGCCCTGCGGCAGCTGCGGCACCTCCTCTTCGTCGTCGAACTGCTGTTGCTGCTGCTGATTGCCGCGGGGAATATTGCCGGGCGGACGCAGCGGCGGATCGGAAAAGATATTGCCGATCTGCGCCTGCGCCGGTGGCGCGAGCGAGATCGTCATGGCGGCCATCAGGGCCGCAAAACCGGTCAGGGCAATGGTTCGCAACATCTCGCGCGGCTTTGAGGGGCGAATCGGGCTGGCGACATTGTACAGGCTAATGGCCGCTCGCATTCCCACCGGTTAACACGCCGAATACGGCGGGGAAAGGGCGGTTTGCCCCAGCCCCGGCCACTGGTCAGCCCGTACCGCAAATGAAATAGTACGCCCCGATCGAAGCTCGCGCGGCCGCCGCGCCGAACCCAAGATAAACCAAGACAATCCGGGACAACCGGACGGGCCCAAAGGGGAAACACTGGAATGACCGATCGAATTCGCCTGGATGGCCGGGTCGCCGTGGTCACCGGGGCTGCCGGCGTCATCGGCACCGCGACCATGGCGCTATTGGCCGAGCGCGGCGCGCGGGTCGTCGCCGTCGACCGCCGGGAGGCGGACCTCAAAGCCGCGATCAAGGACCTGCCGGCCTCGGCGCAGGCGCTGGCAATTGCCGCCGACGTTAGCGACGAGGACGAGGTCGCAGGTTATGTCCGCGCCACGGTCGACAAGTTCGGCACCATCGATGCCTTCTACAACAACGCCGGCATCGAGGGCGACGTCAAGCCGATCACGGAGTATTCGCTGGAGAGCTTTCGCAGGGTGATCGACGTCAACGTGGTCGGGGTATTCTTGGGCATGAAGCACGTGCTGCCGGTGATGCTGAAGCAGAACAAGGGCAGCATCATCAACACCGCCTCGATCGCCGGCCTGATGGGATCGCCGCATATCGCGGCTTACAGCGCCAGCAAGCACGCGGTGATCGGATTGACCAAGAGTGTTTCGTGGGAGCTCACGGGGACCGGCGTCCGCGTCAATTGCGTCTGCCCCGGCCTGATCGACAGCCGGATGCTTTCCAACATCATGCAGCGCCGCAACGGCGGCAACGCGCCGATGCCCAATGAGAAGATGGTCGAGCGGGTTCCGGCGCGGCGGCTCGGACACGCCTCGGAGGTTGCTTCCATCGTGGCCTTCCTCGCCTCCGATGAGGCAAGCTATGTCACCGGCTCCGCCTACACCGTCGACGGCGGACGTACCGCCGCTTAAGAGTTCGTCATTCCGGGGCGAGCGTTAGCGCGAACCCGGAATCCAGAGATGATCAGCGCGAGATTCCGGTTCGCGTCTGCCGCGCCCCGGAATGACAGTTCAAGTATCAGAAGGGATTACCCGCATGCCCGTCGTTCTCGATGCCGATGCCGCCTTCGTCTACAAGGCGTTCCAGGAATCCGGCCGTCCTCCCTATGAGACGCTGACGGCGCCGGAAGCCCGCGAATTCTACGTGGACGCCCGCTTCGTCATGAATCCCGATCCGCCCGAACTTGAATCGGTGCAGCCGCTTTCGATTCCGGCCCCTCACGGGACAATCCCGGCGCGGATCTACACGCCGCAGAAACTGCGCAAGACCGACGATTTGGCGCCGTGCCTGGTATTTTTCCACGGCGGCGGCTGGGTGATCGGCAATCTCGAGACCCATGACGTGGTCTGCCGCAAGCTCGCGCACGAAGCCGAACTGATCGTCATCTCGGTCGATTACCGGCTGGCGCCGGAACACAAATTCCCGGCCGCCGCCGACGACGCCATCGCGGCGACGAAATGGATCGCTGAAAATGCCGTCAGGTACGGCATCGATGCCTCGCGATTGATGGTCGGCGGCGACAGCGCCGGCGGCAACCTCGCCGCGGTGGTGGCGCTTGCGGCGCGCGACGGCAACGGGCCAACAATTGCGGGCCAGCTGCTGATCTATCCCGCCACCGATTTTTCGATGAAGCATCCCTCGCATTCCGATCCGGCGACCAGCCTGCTGCTGACGCATTCGGGAATCCGCTGGTTCGCCAACCACTATATCGCCGATGCCGACCGCGACGACTGGCGGGCCTCCCCTGCCCGCGCCAAAACCCTGAGCGGATTGCCGCCGGCCTATGTGCTGACCGCCGGCGCCGATCCCTTGCGCGACGAAGGCGACGAATATGCCGAACGGCTGAAGCAGGACGGCGTGGCCGTCACCTACCGGCACTTTCCCGGCCAATTCCACGGCTTCTTCACCATGGGCAAATTGCTGCAACAGGCCAATCTCGCGGCGAGCGAAATCAGCCTGTGGCTGAAGGCGCTGAAGTGACGATGGAAGAAGAACGCCCCCGCGTCGAACGGCTTGCGCACGTTGATATTTGAACACCCGATAATTCTAGGCGACAACCTTTTTGGGTGTACGATGATAAGAGCCCTTCGAGAGGACCCCGGCAAGTCTCGGAAGACGAAACCGCCTACCCCGCCCGCGCGGCCCGCCGCAGCGATTGCGGCGGCTGGCCGAAGGCGCGGATGAAGGCGCGGCGCATCCGCTCCGGATCGCGAAAGCCGGTCAGTTGCGCGACGCGTTCGATCGCCTCGGAGGAAGATTGCACGCGCTGCCGCGCCACCTCGATGCGCAGCCGCTCCACCGCCTTTGACGGCGTGGTGCCGGTCTCGGCGATGAAGGCGCGGGCAAAATGCCGCGAGCTCATGCCGGCCTGCTCGGCCATGTCCTCGACCGTCAACGGCGCGTCGAGATGCTCGCGCGCCCAGGCCAGCAGCGGGCCGAACCGGCCGCCAGGGGTCTTCAATTCCAGCAATGACGAGAATTGCGACTGGCCGCCGCTGCGGCGGTGGTAGAGCACGAGCTGCTTTGCGGCTTTCTGCGCGACCTCGTCGCCGAAATCATCCGCCGCCATCGCCAGCGCCAGATCGATGCCGGCGCTGATCCCGGCCGAACTCCAGATATTGCCGTCGCGGACGAAAATCCGGTCCGGCTCCAGTTTCACTTTTGGATAGGCGGAAACAAAATGCCGGGTGCGCTGCCAATGCGTGGTGGCGCGGCGGCCGTCGAGCAGGCCGGCTTCGGCAAGGATGTAGGCGCCGGAGCAGACGCTGGCGACGCGGACGCCGCGCTTTGCCAGTGCCTGCACGAAGCCAAGCGTCTTGTCGCAGGTCGCCGCTTCCCGCACCCCCTCACCGCCGGCCACGATCAGCGTCGTGATCGCGCTCGACGGTTTGAGGCCGCGCGCCAGCATCTCGACGCCGGAAGAACTGCGCACCGGACCCGGCGTCACCGCCAGCACCTTGATCGACGGCGGCTGTCCGGCATAGCGGGCGGCGATTTCGAACACCGAAATCGGACCCGCCGCATCAAGCAACTGGAAATCGGGAAAAACCAGGATGCCGATCATGATTTTGTCCATGTCCTGAAATGAGGGAAATATGGCATTTCGGACAAGAGATCATCATGGCAGGATGATCGGGTCAAGGGGGCAGTTGGCTCCAACCGTCATTGCGGGCGCGAAGCAAACCAGCTTGCCACGCAAGGAAGTAAGCTGGATTGCTTCGTCGCAAGGCGCTCCTCGCAATGACGAATTGGCCTTCGCCGTGTTGATTTACAAAACTCGAAAGGTTCTCACCATGTCGACGCCGCTTCAAATTGGTCTTGTGCTGTTTCCACGGGTGACCCAACTCGACTTCACCGGGCCGCTGCAGGTTTTTTCCAGTGTGCCCGGCGCCAAGGTGCATCTGATCTGGAAGCGGATCGAACCGGTCGCCAGCGACGGGGTGATGACGATCACGCCGACCATGACGTTTGCGGATTGCCCGCAGCTCGACGTGATCTGCGTCCCCGGCGGAATCGGCACCGATGACATGGTCAATGACGCGGAGATGCTGGACTTCCTGCGCAAGCAGGCCGCGGGTGCAAAGTACGTCACCTCGGTCTGCACGGGATCGCTGGTGCTGGGCGCCGCCGGCCTGCTCAAGGGATATCGCGCGACGACGCACTGGTCGGCGATGGATCATCTGGCGCCATTCGGTGCTGTGCCGACCAAGACGCGGGTCTGCGTCGACCGCAACCGCATCAGCGGCGGCGGCGTCACCGCAGGGATAGATTTCGCGCTGACGCTGGTGTCGCTGCTGGTCGACCGGCAGACCGCCGAGATGATCCAGCTCCGACTGGAATACAATCCGGCACCGCCCTTCAACTCGGGCTCGCCGGACACCGCGCCGCCGGAAATCCTCGCGCGCTGGAAGGAAAGAATTGCGCCGTCCTCGCAGCGCCGCGGCGAGGCGATCGAGCGCGCCGCGGCACGGATGGTCTGACAACAGAAAAAGGCCGCCCGGTTTCCCAGACGGCCTTTCCTGTCCTACGGCAGCTCCACATTGACGGGCGATTTCAGAATTTCCGCACCGGGGGCCTATCTCCCAGCCGCATTCTGATCGGGGGCCGCTGCAAATCGGGGCAGTCGCGAACTGGAGCCCGAACCGTACGCGATGGTTTCCCATCTCCGTAAGATGACCCATTGAGCCATGGCGGCGGCGCGAGCTCAACAACGCGGCGACAAATATCCCCGTTGTTCCCGTTATTCACAGGCCTTCGCAACACCTCGCTGGTCTTCCTCAGAGCGTTTTCAAGCGAAGTGGAAACCGGTTCGCATCAAGAAAACGCGTCAAATCCAGAATTTAGAGCCTCAGCGTTTCAAGCGTTCGATCGAAACGGCAGAGGCTCTAGGTAGCCGCGCGTTTGGCGTTTTGGTTCTGTCCTTTGCCGGCCACTGCCCCGAGAGCGGGGCAAAGCCATTTCACTTGCCGGTCATTCGATCGACAAAACAGCACCACACCGTCGAGGATGTTCGACCATGGCAGCGAAGATATCCCTTCGGAGCCGACCGCCGCGCCGAAATCTGCAGCGGCGATCCCGGCTGCCGATTTGACGCCACAGCGACACCGCGCGAAAGGTCGCGCGTGCGCAGGATATTCCTGCAGCAATGTCCGTCGTTTGCCCGAGAGATCACGCGCGGTCAGCCGCCAGAGGAATTGCGGTAAGGCCGCGATGATGTCGGCCCAGCCCGCACTTCGCGGAAACGGCCCGCTCAACCGTCCCTGCATCGCCAGCAGCACCATGAAGACGCCGGGTGAAAATGCGAAGCGTGTTGAGGCCGACCAGCAGCGCGACCGGCAGCGCCAACAGAGGCCTCGCGCACCGCCGGCAAACGCAACGCCCGGCGCCGACGGTGAGGACAGGCAGATCGACCATCCCACCTACCACCGGCACGGCTCGCCGTCGCCGCGCGGCATAGATCTCCGTGTCGCCGCGCGTCGCCCGGCCAAGCGACAGCGCGATCACACCGTCGTCAGCTTTCGCGAGTGGCATAGCGATTGCTTTCATCGTGGGGACGACCGAGAAATGAGTGCCCCTGATGACGAGTATATCCGGCGCTGCAAGCTATCTGCGTCCTGCACAGACCGTCGCGCCGAGGACGACATTGACGCGGGCGGATGCGCTGCCCGAGATCGTCGCGGATGCAGCCCCGACGCGCGACGAAAAATACCGCGTTCAGGTTTCAGAGGTCCGGAAGCTCGACAGCTTGGGACTGAAGATCGTCTCGATCGACGACATGCCCGAGCTCCGCGATCGGATGGCGACGCACTGGTTGAATATGCAAGCCGCTGAATCGAGAATGGCTACCGAGGTGCCGGACAATGCACCGCAAAACATCTATGCCACGGTCAAGGTCAACGGCAAGGTCGTTGCGACGCTGTACAACTCCGGCGGTTCGATGATGACCAACGCCGCCGCCGGAGCTGTCGGAGATCTGCAGGATCCGCCCGGCCTGAACGGCGGCCCCAATCTGGCGCAAGCGCGCGCCGAGCGTATCGCCAAGGTCCTCGGCGGCACGATCGAGAAGGCACCGACCGCACTTACACAGTCGCAATGGACCCCGCGTCCGGATGTTTCGACCAGCTATTCACGCACGCAACTGGACAATGCCTACCAGGCGATCAAGGCGGAAGGCGCAAAGGCCACGGCGGAGCGGCTTGCCGGCTTCCGTGCGGACTTCAGCGCTTAAGCGTTGGACGACTACCCCTTGAGGTAAGTCCTCGGCACTTCTGGCGATTTCGCGAGCCTTTGCTGCAGCGGCACCGGTATACGTCTCCGGCCTGCTCAGCATGCTGATCGTCTCCGGCGGGATCTTGCTCCACACTTGGTCTGCCGCCTCCTGCCGAAGCGCCCATTGCGTCGCTTCAAGAAGCGAGACTCCATCCTGTCTCGAATGTGGCATGGCGATGTGATTCACCAACTCGTGGGCGTCGCCTTCATAGCCTGCCATCTGGAGGGCGATGTAGATCGGCTCGGCAAGAATGGCATCGCCTTGAGCTTCGAAGTTTCGCTTCAGCGACGCTTCGTCGACCGAAATTCGCGAGATGAACGGTTTGCCGTTCGCTTCGCGCAGCAGGATGTTGAGTTGATTGACCAGATTGACCACGATCGTCGGGAGATCCCGGGCGATCGGGCTGCCGACCAGGTCACGCTGGTGCTCGCTGATCATCGTCGCCAGAACCTTGCCGAATTCGACCTGGTTCTTGATCCATGTCCCCTCGAGGTTTTCGAAATTGATCGGATTCCTCTTGTGAGCCATGGTTGACGATCCGACCTGTCCTTTCTCGAAGGGTTCGCCGAGTTCGGCAATCTCCGTCCGCATCAGGTGCCGGCCGTCCCGACCAAACTGGCCGAACGCAGCGGAAAGCTTGATGCAGGCGAACAGGTAATCGGCGAGCGGTTCCGGCGAAAGAATCTGCGTACTGATCGGCGCGGCCTTGAGACCGAGCTTTTCGAGCACACGCTGCTCAAAGGTCTTGTCGCCGCAGCGGGCTGCAATGCCGAGTCCCACCTGAGCGTTGTAGACACCGACGGCGCCGGAGATTTTTCCCACCAGCTTTTCCGCAGCACTGTTGGCACTTTGGATGTTGGCGAGAATCCGGCTGAGGATGGTTGCGAACCAGAAGCCGACGGTAATGGGCAGCGCGTGCTGTCCGTGTGTTCGGCCGATCTGAGGCTGAGCTGCGAATAAATTGACTTGCTCGACGAACAGACCGACCACCTTGTCGGTGAGCCGCCTTACCGTTTCGTGTCCGCGCACGAACTGCAGGGCGCGAGCGGTGTCGAGCGCGTCATAGCTTGTGAGCGGAACATGAATCCAGCGCCTGAGCCCTGGGTCCACCTTGCTCTGCGCGATCCGCACCCATGCGCGAATGTCGTGCTTGGTCACCTCGCGCTCCACATCATCGACTTCCGTCGTCGTAATGGCGAGGAGTTCCTGCTCAACAGCAGGCGTGAGTGACGCGATATTGGCCTCGGGAATGATCCCGATGTCGGCCAACGTTTTCATGGTTGCGATTTCTACTTCAGCAACAGCCCGAAACAGGTTGTCGTAGCCGAAGACGGATTGCAGGTCCTTCGGCTGATACCGAGGGTTCCCTGGAAGTGAGAGATTTCCCATCCCGCCCCTCTCCAGTGCCGAAGCCAACGCTTTCCCGCGCTATGATCGCCTCAGATCACCCACTCGCCCCCGTGAAGACCCATTATTCGAAGCTCAGTTGCCCGGCGTCCAGGGCTGATAATCGCCGGTCGCCGCAGGCCGGCGGCCGCTCGCCAGCGTCGAGCCGGAGGGCCGATAGGCCGCCGGAGTTCCCGTCATGTTGGGCAGATGCGGCTTTTCCCATTCGTAGGGCTTGTAGGTCTCTTCGGTCGGCGCCACGTCGACGGTGTGGTGCAGCCAGCCATGCCATGACGGCGGAACGCGGCTAGCTTCGGCGTAGCCGTTATAGACCACCCAGCGGCGCTGGAAGCCGAGCGACGCATCGATCTTGCCGCCCTTGGTGCGGAAATAGCGGTTGCCCTGCTCGTCCTCACCCACCAGTTCGCCGAATCGCCAGGTCCACAATTGGGTGCCGAAGGTCTGGCCGTTCCACCATGTGAATAGCTTGAGGAAAAACAGTTTCATCAGCGATGCCGGTTCGAGAACACAGGGTGTTCTGATGCCATCGGCAAGACAGATTGTCCAGTTGTTCCCTGTTCCCGCCGGCCTAGAGCGCCCGCAGGTTTCGGCGACCCAATTTCGGCAACTCATTGTCGCGGAATCGGCACAATCCATTCATCCGCATGCGGCCAAAGGGCGCGCTGTTCAGAAATGATGCGGAGCGCGGGAACGTCCACCACCGCCCCGGGTTTTCATGGCGTCTTGCAGATGGAGTAGACCATGATCAATCCCAGCATTTTGAGTACTGCCGCCGCGATGGCGCTGATCTTGCCGATGGCGGCGCCGACCGCGAGCTTCGCGCAGAAATCGGATCCGTACAGCGGCAGATCGGCCGCCCCGAGCGCCGGCGCCGCGGCGGCACCGAGCGCTCGCAGGCGCCCGAGCGTTGCCGGCAGCCGCAGCGGCGGCGGCGCCAGCGCTGGCGGCGAGCGGTGGCGGCAGGTGAGCAGCGGCGGTGCGCGGCGCCTTCGTCGCCGGTGCCGGCAATCGCGGCGGCGCGATCGCCGCTGGCGGTGGCGGCCAGGCTAAGGGACGATGCTGGCCGTCCTGTTGCCGGTGTCCCGCCAGGCGCCGGCGCCGCAGCACCAGGCGCACCGGCGCCAAGTCAGGTCGCCGGCGCCGGCTGGAGCGGACATCGCCATCATCACCACCACCATCATCGCCATCGCGGCGGCATCTTCTTCCCAGGCGCGTTCGCCGGGTCCTACGCATCGAGCTATTACGGACCGTAACTACTACGACGACCAGTACTATTACGATGACAGCACGGTTGCCGTTGAAGCAGCGCCCGGCGGCGACGACGTCGCCTATTGCCGGCAGAAGTATCGTTCTTACGATGTGAGAACGGGCACCTATCTCGGCTTCGACGGCCAGCGGCACCCCTGCCCGTAACCGCAACTGATCGATCGGATCTGAAGGACGGCGCCGTGCGCCGTCCTTTCGCTATGACCGCAGCGCCAGCGCCACGCCGCCGAGGGTGAACACCAGCGCGGTGATTTCGCGCATGCCCAAGCGGTTCGCCCAGCATCGCGGCGGCCGAAAGCACGCCGACCACGGGCACCAGCAAGGTGCCGATCGATGCGGTCGCCGCCGGCAATCGTTCCAGCGCTGCGAACCAGCACAGATAGCACAGGCAAAACTGGATCAGCGTCATATAGAGCATCGAGGCCCAGCCGACGCTTGAGAGAGCGGCGAGATGCGGCTGCTCGACGATGAGCCCGATGATGGCGATCGGCAGGCAGCCGATGCCGATCTGCCAGGCCGCCAGCGGCAGCGGCGGCATCGCCAGCGGAAAATGTTTCGTCAGCACGGTGCCGAGCGCCACGCACACCGCACCCGCCAGCGCGCACAACAGTCCCGGCAGTTTTTCCAAACTGGCATCGATACCGTTGCCGCCGATCAGCACGGTGATGCCGGCCAGTGCAATCATCAGCGCGAAGCCGCGCAGCGGCGAGAAGCGCTCGCCCAGGATCGGCCACGCCAGCAACGCGACCCAGACCGGAATCGAGATGCCGAGCACCGCGGCCTCGCTGGCAGTGAGCCAGAGCAGCGCGAGCCCCATGAAGGCCACCCAGCTGCCGATCGTGAGCAGCGACACCAGCAGCAATCGCGACCACAGATGCCGCGGCACATCCAGCCGTTGCCGCCGCGCCACCGCGATCAGCGCCAGCGCTATGGCGCCGACCACGCCGCACAATCCGCGCGACGACAGCGGCGGCCACTCCGTCAGCAGATGCTTCATGATCGGGAAGTTGAGACCCCAGCCCACCGACGTCACGGCGAGAAACAACAGTCCGAGCGGCGATATGCGGGGATGACCCGGGCGGGAAGCAAAAGTCATGAAGTGGATAAATCCCCGAACCGAGAGCCGCACGATCACAGGCGGTCTCACACAGCTACTCGCAATACGTGCGTTGGCAAACACTTATGCACCCTATCGTGCAAATGGACCTCCGCCGGTTCCAAATTGACCCGACGTGCGATTCGCCTGTATCAGCGAATCCCAGAGAGGCGATGTCGGGCTATGCTTTCGCAGATGCGACTTCGTCCTCGCCGGATTTTCTGAAGATGACGCTCGACCTCGGCGCCGCGCGCTGCCTGCACAAGCCGTTCACCCCAATCTTCTGAAGGAGTTCTACGAGTTGCGCGACCGGACCGCGCCGGCATTCGCCGCGTTGATCGAGGCCGTCGGCGACAACCCCGGCTGGACGCAATTGCTCAAGGACAACCAAACCCAGGTGGCCCGCCGGTTTGCCGTCAGCACCGAGGTGGTCCGGCTTCATGCCGCAGGTGACACTGCCGGATTGGCGGCGCTGCGGGCCCGGGGCGAAGGCCGCGCCGCGATGGAGGCGGTCCGCGTCGGCTTCGACCAGCTCGCTGCCAACGAGGAGCGGTTGCTGGCGGCGCGAACGCGCGAATCCCGGATCACCGGACGCGTGCTGCTGGCGATCGACCTTGCCGGGGTGGTGCTGATCGTGATGCTGGCGCTGATTCTGACCCGCGAGGCGCGGCGCGCCAGCCGCGAACTGGAGAATTCTCTGGTCGCCAGCAAGGCGGCCAATGAGACCCTCGAAGCCGCGGTGGCGGAGCGAACCGAGCACTTGCTGATCGCCCATGAAGAACTTCGGCACTCGGCGTCGGTGCTGCAAAGCACCTTCAACAGCATCGCCGAAGCGGTACTCGTCATCAACGCCAGTGGCGAGGTAGCACTTTGGAACCCGGCCGCCGAACGGATGCTGCGCTATCGCGCCGGTATGAGCGTCCGGCAGTTGCGCGCGCTCAGCGTCGCCTACCAGGCTGACGGCACGACCCGGCTTACGGCAGGCGAACTGCCGGGCGTCCGGCTGTTGCGCGGCGAACAATTCGATGACATGGAAATCGTCATTCGTCAGGTCGACAACCCCGAGCCGCGTCATCTGGTGGTCAGCGGCCGCCCGTTGCGCGACGCCTCCGGCGCCATCAGCGGTGCTGCGCTGGTTTACCATGACATCAGCGCGTCGCGCGAAACCGAGCGCAAGCTGCATCAGGCCCAAAAGCTCGATGCGATCGGCAAGCTGACCGGCGGTGTCGCGCATGATTTCAACAACATGCTCACGGTCATCTCCGGTACTACCGAAACTCTTGTAGCAGCCCTTCAGGAACAGCCCGAACTTTTGCAAACTGCCGCCCTGATCGACCAGGCCACCGAACGCTGCACCGAACTGATCAAGCATCTGCTCGCCTTCGCCCGCAAGCAGCCCTTGCAGCCCCGCGATGTCGACGTCAACAGCACGGTTCTCGACATCTCAAAACTGCTTCGCCCGACGCTCGGCGAGCAGATCGAAATCGAGACCATTCTGGCGCACGACATCACGACATCGCACATCGATCCGTCGCAGCTCGCCAATTCGGTGCTGAACATGGCGATCAACGCCCGTGACGCGATGCCGAATGGCGGCAAACTATTGCTGGAGACCCGCAACGTGGTGCTGGACGAGACCTATGCCGAGGCCAACGCCGAGGTCCGGCCCGGCCGCTATGTGATGCTGGCCGTCAGCGACACCGGCACCGGCATGACTGCCGAGGTCCGCGACAAGGTGTTCGAACCGTTCTTCACCACCAAGGAGGTCGGCAAGGGCAGCGGGCTCGGGCTGAGCATGGTCTACGGTTTCGTCAAGCAGTCCGGCGGCCACATCCAGAATCTACAGCGAGGAAGGCCACGGCACCACGATCCGGCTTTATTTGCCCCCTGCCCGCGGCCAGGTCGAGACGGTGGCGGCGCCCGCGGCAGCGGTCTCCGGCGGCAGCGAGATGATCCTGGTGGTGGAGGACGATGCACTGGTGCGCAACTTCGTGATCGCGCAGCTGCACAGCCTCGGCTACCGGACCATCGCCGCCGCCGACGGCCGCGCGGCGCTGGCGCTGGTCGAGAGCGGTGAGCCGTTCGATCTGCTGTTCACCGACGTCATCATGCCCGGCGGCATCAGCGGCCGGCAACTGGCTGACGAGGTCGCCAAGCGGCGGCCCGGAATGAAGGTGCTCTACACCTCAGGATATACCGACAATGCGATCATCCATCATGGCCGGCTCGACCAGGGCGTCCTGCTGCTGACAAAACCCTATCGCAAACCGCAGCTGGCCCAGATGGTGCGCCTCGCACTGGCGGACGGACCGCCGATCACGACCGCGTCACCGGACCAGCCAGTGTAAACAAATGTTGCATTCGAACGAACGCAGCTAACGGTATTTTGTCCCTGCGCCAACCAGATTGCTCCGGATTGTTCCGAAGCTGAGACTCCGCTACATTGCGAAACGCATCATCGTCCTGCGATGAGGGAGTTTCATCGTGCCGCGCATTCTCGTTGTCGATGACGATCTGTTGGTCCGCCAGACCATCGAGGCCAACCTCGAACGCGCCGGCTTCGAGGTCACCGTCGCCGACGGCGGCGAAGCCGGCATGCGCGCGCTCGAGGCCTCGACCTTCGACGTCATGCTGGTCGATATTTTCATGCCGCATATGCGCGGCTTCGAATCGGTCAGGATATTTCACGAACGCGCGCCGGCGACGCCGCTGATCGCGATGTCCGGCTATGCCTTTGCGAACCTCGATTCGATCGCGCCGGATTTCCTGAAGAAGACCCTCGAACTCGGCGCCACGCGCTGCCTGCGCAAGCCCTTCACGTCGGAAGCGCTGCTGACCGCCGTCAAGAATGCCTCGCGACCGCCTGAGGCGCGCTTAAGATCGCGTCGCCAGCACCACGCCCGCCAGCGTAAACACCAGCGCCACGATCTGGCCGAGGCCGAGCGGCTCGTGCAGCGCCACCGCTGACGCCACCACGCCGATCACCGGCACCGCCATGGTGCCGATCGCCGCCACCGAGGCCGGCAGCCGCGCCAGTGCCGCGAACCAGGCCACATAGGCGACGCAGAACTGAATCACCGTCGAATAGAACGATCAGGATCCAGCCGAGATTGGACAGTGTCGTGATGTCGGCGGTTTCGACGCAGAAGCCGACCAGCGCCACCGGCAGGCAGCCGATCCCGATCTGCCAGGCGGCGGCCGACAGCGGCGGCAGATGTCGAGCGGCAGCTTCTTCGCCATCACCGTGCCGAGCGCGAAGCCGACGGCGCCGCCGAGCGCCATGACGATTCCCGGCAGCTTTTCCACGCTGGCGGCAAATCCGTTGCCGCCCATGATCGCGGCGATCCCCGCGAACGCCATCACCAGCGAAATCACCCGCAGCAGGTTCGGCCGCTCGCCGAGAATCGGCCAGGCCAGCATCGAGGCCCATACCGGCATGGTGTAGGCGATCAGCGCGGCCTCGCTGGCCGGCAGCCACAGCAGCGCCAGCCCCATCAGCGCCATCCAGCAGCGCGACGTTGAGGATCGCCGCCAGCACCAGCCGCGGCCACAACGTCGCGGGGCACGTGCAGGCTCTGGCCGCTGAGCACAGCGCCAGCAGCGCCAGCAGGACGGCGCCGATCACGCCGGTCGTGCCGCGCATGGTCAGCGGCGGCAGTTCGCTGAGCAGGTATTTGGTGACAGGCCAATTGAAGCCCCAGCCCACCGAGGTGATGGCGAGGAACATGAGGCCCGCCGGCGTGATGGCGCACGCGCCGGGCGTCGAGTTTTGAGTCTGTCATGGGGTGAACTAACCGGCCAAGAATCGGCGGCACCTTGGCCGCTTATCGCGGGCCGCACGCCATCGGCCGGCGGGCATGCCAGGCCGGCACCTCCGTAGCCTTACGTGAGTCTCCCAAGAGCAACCCCAAGACCTCAGGCACAATAAATAGTTGCCCTGTGAACAGCGGGCGAAGCTCGAAATCTCGCACCCCGATCACAATTTTTTTCGCTTGGGAATCCCTGAGGACTCACTGATACTTGGCGCCAGCAGAGGGCGTCGGCCGACCCCCTGGTTTTCCCCCTTTTCCACCATATTTAGTATTTGATTCAGGAACTCGTACTAGTCCTTGACGGGCGCAACGGAGTTGGCCTAGTTTTCGATCCTGTTCGGCGCGAGTGTGTTTGGGTCCCGCCGGTCGCTCCCAGAAGGGTTCCAGAATCGACCACTCCGCCCGCCGGTCGAGGCACGGGTGACGGGCTTTTTTGCCCTCGAAATTCTGGGGTGACTTTCGGAGCGCTAAAACGAGCCAAAAACGGCTCAGGTGACGAGTTGGGGCGTTGAAGAATTCATGCTGGGCGAGTTGGCACGGGCGTGAAGTGGGCATGACCTGGAAATCGGAGCCGGCGCTCCGTCAGGGCGTGTCGCCAGAGAGAAACAGGGCCGGGTCCACCGGTAGAGCTGCGGACTCCAGGTCAAAGTCGTCTCGACTTTGGTCCGGCAGGTTCGCTCAAGGAAACATCAGCCGGCCGCGGTGCAACGCGGTCCGGTCAGAAAAGAACGGGGCACGACCATGCGAATCGAACGACGCAACACCACTGCAGGGCCAGTCACCCTACGCCGGCGATTGATTTCAGATTGACGACATCCGAGATCCGCAATCCCGATGGCTCGGTGGTGTTCCGTCTCGAAAACGTCGAGGTGCCGGAATTCTGGTCGCAGGTCGCCTCCGACGTGCTGGCGCAGAAGTATTTCCGCAAAGCCGGCGTCGCCGCCCGCCTGAAGAAGGTCGAGGAAGAGACCGTGCCGTCCTGGCTGTGGCGCTCGGTGCCCGACACCGAGGCGCTGGCCGCCCTGCCCGAAGCCGAGCGCTATGTCAGCGAACTCTCCTCCAAGCAGGTGTTCGACCGCCTCGCCGGCTGCTGGACCTATTGGGGCTGGAAGGGCGGCTACTTCACGTCCGGAAGAAGACGCCCGCGCGTTCTACGACGAGCTGCGCTTCATGCTGGCCAAGCAGATGGTCGCGCCGAATTCGCCGCAGTGGTTCAACACCGGCCTGCACTGGGCCTACGGCGTCGACGGCCCCGGCCAGGGCCACTATTACGTCGATCCCTTCACCGGCAAGCTGACCAAGTCGAAATCGTCCTACGAGCATCCGCAGCCGCACGCCTGCTTCATCCAGGGCGTCAATGACGACCTCGTCAACGAGGGCGGCATCATGGACCTCTGGGTGCGCGAGGCGCGCCTGTTCAAATACGGCTCCGGCACCGGCTCCAACTTCTCCCGGCTGCGCGGCGAAGGCGAAAAGCTTTCCGGCGGCGGCCGCTCCTCCGGCCTGATGAGCTTCCTCAAGATCGGCGACCGCGCCGCGGGCGCGATCAAGTCCGGCGGCACCACGCGCCGCGCGGCCAAGATGGTGGTGGTCGACGCCGACCATCCCGATATCGAGACCTATATCGACTGGAAGGTGAAGGAAGAGCAGAAGGTCGCCGCCCTCGTCACCGGCTCCAAGCTCAACCAGCGCCACCTCAAGGCCGTGCTGAAAGCCTGCGTCAACTGCGAAGGCTGCGGCGACGACTGCTTCGATCCCGAGAAGAACCCGGCGCTGCGCCGCGAGATCAAGCTCGCGCGCCGCGCGATGGTCGCCGACGGCATGATCAAGCGCGTCATCCAGTTCGCCAAGCAGGGCTACAAGGAGATCGATTTCCCGATCTACGACACCGACTGGGATTCGGAAGCCTATCTCACGGTATCCGGCCAGAACTCCAACAACTCGGTCTCGCTGAAGGACGATTTCCTGCGCGCGGTCGAAACCGACGGCGACTGGAACCTGATCGGCCGCACCAACAAGAAGGTGACCAAGACCCTGAAGGCGCGCGACCTCTGGGAGAAAATCGGCCACGCCGCCTGGGCGTCGGCCGATCCCGGCCTGCACTTCAACACCACCATGAACGACTGGCACACCTGCAAGGCGTCCGGCGACATCCGCGCCTCCAATCCGTGCTCGGAATACATGTTCCTGGACGACACCGCCTGCAATCTGGCGTCGGCCAACCTGATCACCTTCTACAACACCACGACCAAGCAGTTCGACGTCGATGCCTACGAGCATCTCTGCCGGCTGTGGACCGTGGTGCTCGAAATCTCCGTGATGATGGCGCAGTTCCCGTCCAAGGCGATCGCGGAATTGTCCTACGAATTCCGCACGCTGGGCCTCGGCTTCGCCAACATCGGCGGCCTCCTGATGACCATGGGTCTGTCCTACGACTCCAAGGAAGGCCGCGCGCTGTGCGGCGCGCTGACCGCCATCATGACCGGCATCAGCTACGCCACGTCGGCGGAGATGGCCAAGGAGCTCGGCCCCTTCCCCGGCTACAAGAAGAACGCCGGCCACATGCTGCGGGTGATCCGCAACCACCGCCGCGCCGCGCATGGCGAAATCCCGCGGCTATGAGGCGCTCGCCGTCAATCCCGGTGCCGCTGGATTACGCCAGCGTGCCGCAGACCGAGATCGTCGAGCGCGCCAAGGCCGCCTGGGACCAGGCGCTCGAGCTCGGCGAACTCCATGGCTACCGCAACGCGCAGACCACCGTGGTGGCGCCGACCGGCACCATCGGCCTCGTGATGGATTGCGACACCACCGGCATCGAGCCTGATTTCGCGCTGGTGAAATTCAAGAAGCTCGCCGGCGGCGGCTACTGGAAGATCATCAACCGCGCCGTGCCCGAGGCGCTGCGCGCGCTCGGCTACCGCGAAAGCGACATCGCGGAGATCGAGGCCTATGCCGTCGGCCATGGCTCGCTCTCCAACGCGCCCGCCATCAACGTCTCCACCTTGAAGGCCAAGGGCTTCACCGACGAAGCGCTGGCAAAGGTGGAAGCCGCCCTGCCCACCGCGTTCGACATCAAGTTCGCCTTCAACAAATGGACCTTTGGCGAGGACTTCCTGCGCGACACGCTCAACATCGCGCCGGAAGCCATCGCCGCGCCCGGCTTCGACCTGCTCGCCGCGGTCGGTTTCTCCAAGCGCGAGATCGAGGCCGCCAACGTCCACATCTGCGGCGCGATGACGGTGGAAGGCGCGCCGCATCTGAAGGCCGAGCACTACAGCGTGTTCGACTGCGCCAACCCCTGCGGCAAGATCGGCAAGCGCTATCTCTCGGTGGAAAGCCACATCCGCATGATGGCGGCGTCGCAGCCGTTCATCTCGGGTGCGATCTCCAAGACCATCAACATGCCGAACGACGCCACGGTGGAGGATTGCAAGTCCGCCTACCTCCTGTCCTGGAAGCTCGCGCTGAAGGCCAACGCGCTCTACCGCGACGGCTCGAAGCTGTCGCAGCCGCTGAACTCGCAGCTGATCAGCGACGACGACGAGGAAGAGGATGCGGTCGAGGCGTTCTACGACAAGCCGATGGCGGCGCGCACCGCGCAGCTTTCGGAAAAGGTCGTCGAGCGGCTGGTCGAGCGCATCGTCGTGATGCGCGAGCGCGAGAAGATGCCGGATCGCCGCAAGGGCTACACCCAGAAGGCCGTGGTCGGCGGGCACAAGGTTTACTTGCGCACCGGCGAATATGACGACGGCCGGATCGGCGAGATCTTCATCGACATGCACAAGGAAGGCGCGGCGCTTCGCTCCTTCATCAACAACTTCGCGATCGCGGTCTCGCTCGGCCTGCAATACGGCGTGCCGCTGGAGGAATATGTCGACGCCTTCACCTTCACCCGCTTCGAGCCGGCGGGCCCCGTGCAGGGCAACGACTCGATCAAGTACGCGAAACGGCCCGGTGCAGGGCAACGCATCAAGTTCGCGACCTCGATCCTCGACTATGTGTTCCGCGAACTCGCGGTCAGCTACATGGGCCGCTTCGATCTCGCCCATGTCGATCCCACCGAGTCCAATTTCGACGCCATGGGCAAGGGCGTCGAGGAAGGCAAGGCGCCGGAGCAGCCCAGCAACAAGTACCTGTCGAAGGGCCTGACCCGCTCGCGCACCGACAACCTCGTCGTCATGCGCAGCGTCGAGCCGCCGACCGAAGCCCGCGGCCAGGACGTTCAGGCAACGTCACCGCGATGGCCCAGCCACGGCCCCACCGCCCGCGCCACCGACGCGGTCGAAGGCGCGGTCGCGCTGAAGCAGGAAGCCCAGCACGATCTGTCGCCGACCGAAAAGCTGGAAGCCCTGCAATGGAGCAAGGCGGGAGCCGCGGCCCAGGCCGCGCCGTCAAAGGCCGAACGCCGCGCCGAAGCCAAGGCCAAAGGCTACGAAGGCGAGATGTGCGGCGAATGCGGGCACTTCTCGCTGGTGCGGAACGGGACCTGCATGAAGTGCGATACGTGTGGCAGCACGACGGGGTGTTCGTGAGGCACGAGGAGAACGAACTAACAACAACGATCTGGGAAGGCCGCTCGCTTGAGCGGCCTTTTCCTTAATGAGAGGGGCCAGTCTACAGATGGACGATGGCATTGAGATCAACGTCCCGGACGGACCGAAGACCGCTCCTGCTCCTCGCGTTTCCAAAAATGCTCTCGTGGCGTGGAGAACCGAGTTTTCCGGATGGACTTCAACGGAAGCGTTCCGTGCCCGCATTGATCAGTTAGCTCACGACATTCCTCGGACCACATTCTTCCGCCAAGGTGGGCTAACTTTCTTGCGCGATGCCTGGATTGCGAGCCGCGTCGCCTGTGCACTACCAACAAGCATGGTAAGGCTAATCGCCGATCAACGTCCTGATTTCGAAATTCAAATCGACGGACAGATTAAGCAATTCGAAGCCACAGAAGCAGACATCGAAGGTCGCCGGCGCGGTGATGAGCCGGATGATCCGTATCCGCGGCTGGATCCAGTCGAGAACTGGCGCAGACGATTTGAGGCCATTCCCGCAGCGGTCGATCGAGTGGTCGCCAAGAAGCTAAAAAAGGACTACTCGCCCGATGTCAACCTGGCGATCTACGTCAACCTAGGGTGCTATGGTGCCTACGTGGAAGAGGGATTGCCCATTCTTCGGGATCACACCGCCGCTGCCAGAAACAAGTTCAAAGGTATTTTTGTGCTCTGGGAGGGTTGTCTCTACAAGTTCTGGGAAGAAGGACAATCTCGGCTTGAGAAATGGCAATACGTCCGTCCTGAAGATTTCTGACGTCGACAACGCCACCGAATCTGAATTGGGAACATGATCAAGGCAATCCGAGCAAATCAGGAGTTCTTCGACCTGCTGGCTGGCGATATCTTTGCTCGGCTCTATACGCATTTTCCAGAGCCAATTGATATCCACTCCGACGGAGTTTTCTACAATGAAGGATTTAGGAAGGAAGAAATATTCGACGACGATCCCGAGCGTTTACCGCTGCTCTATGGCCATGCCGTCCAATGGCTTGCAGACGAGGGCTATCTTCGATTCACACAAGTCGCAAAACAAGATGCTGGCCACACAGCATTTTTGAATTGCGTACTCACGTCGAAGGGTCTCTCGGCGCTACGCAAGACGCCAGATTCGTTAGCTCTAGGAGAAACGTTAGGCGACAGAATTCGAGCGACAGCTAAGGACATTGGTACGGACACAGCAAAGGCCACAATGAAGAAGCTCGTCGGCGCCGCTTTGGGTTGGATATTTGGTGCTTAGCCCGTAACCTGTAAAGCGGTATTAGTGGAGCCCGTACGGCGGTTTGGAACCGAAGGAGTAATCGCGCCATCGCGATGAGGTAACTGCGGACCGTGATCCGTTGTTAAGGGCTTGGAGCAAAAATGGCCGTCTGCGAATATTGCGGGTCGACTTATCGCGGTGGCGCTGCCGTTCACGGCAAGCTTCGATTTTGTACCAATCAATGTCGCGACCGGGGCCGGGTCCTTGAGTTACTTGACGCCTACCCTCCCGCAATGATCGATCAGCAAATCGAAACAGAGCGAGCGGGTCCCTGCAGTGAGTGCGGGGCTGCTGCCAACATCGACATTCACAAATCACATACGGTCTATTCGGCGCTTGTGTGGACTTCATGGAAAACGTCGGCTCACGTTTGCTGCCAAAGCTGCGGTAGAATGCATCAGGCAAAGGCATTCTTGTATTCCGGGCTCCTCGGATGGTGGGGTGTCCCTTTCGGTCTCATCATTACACCGTACCAGTTGATCCGGAATATCACTGGTATGTTGCGGCGCGCTGATCGGGCCTCACCCGATTTCGTACGGACGATGCGAGTGCACTTGGCCGAGCGGGTCGCATCTCGTAAGGCAGACTAGCGAAGCTATGGGTATAAGGGCGGATCGCCCTAGAGCTTTGACATTCTATTGCGGCTTTGCCTTCGGAGCCCACCACGGGAATGGCCACGGAAGCGGCCAGCCTTCACCCATCAGCGCAGCGCCAGATACCTTTGGCGGCGCAGGCTCGAGCATGGCTTCAACTTTGTTGGTCGAAGTATGAACTCGGACGCCCCGGACCCAGGCAGGAACAGGAAACGATTTGACAACACCGATTTTACAGAAGACCTGAAGGACTATTCCCGACGGGGGCTCGGCGACGAAATCGAGGTCGAGAATCCCATCGGCGGGCGGCATGATGTACATCCAAGGGGAGAGGTCAGGCCGAGACCAACCCGACGTCGTTACCCATCCTTTTGCCGATACGGAGATTGAAGGTGGATTTTCCGGGATTACGATCAGGCTCTCAACGTGCACCGTATCGACGGAATATATGCGCGACATGGAATCTTCCTCCCTCTGATGACATTTTTCGTCATTAGAAGTTAATCATCCACTGGTTGTCAAGTATTTTAGCTGCACCCATAACGAGATCAAGCGCGTTGCGGCAGATTCGCAAAGCGTAATCTGTCGCTTTTCGGATCTTCATCCCCTCACTTCGCCAGCCCCACGACTTCAGCGCCTTGCCGTTGTCCTCGTTGTCCGTCTTCATGAAGGCCGCGAAGTCGGCTGAGCCCTGATAGATCATGTCGAAGCCGCGGCGGTTCATGAAATCCTTGAACTCCTGGCTGTCCCAGGCCTTCTTGATCGCGGTCTCGTATTGCTTGGCGATCTCCGGCGGCAAGCCGTTGGGCGCGGCAAAACCGCGCCAGACGCCCTTGTGAAGCTTGTGGCCGGTGGCCTCGTCGGTGGTCGGCACGTCAGGAAAATTCGGGGCGCGCTTCGGGGAGAAGAACACGAGGCTGCGGATACGCCCGGCCTTGATCAGCGCCTCGGCTTCCGGCATCGAGCACGAGACGAAATCGACGCCGCTGCTGGCGAGGCCGGTCAGCACGTACGGCGGATTAGCGTCAGCGTAATCCGCCGCTTCGGATGCGATGGCGAATTGCGCTGGCGCTAATTCGCCTTACGGCCTTACGCGGGCTTGAGCCCGGGATTCTCGATTTGAAACGTGGCGTCCGCGTGATCGAGCGGCGGCGACGACATATCAATTTTATCGAGAAACAGATGAAAATCGCGATGCCGAATGAATCTGTCATTGAAGTTTACAGAAAAGTATGACCGGTACCGGTTTCGATCGGATCGATCAGCCAGTCCGGGCACCCAATTCCACGTTGCATCGTTTATGAAGAGCTCTCGTTCCGGTGACCCCTCAGGTGGCAGCTTATTCAAGACCAGTCGAAAGTCTTTGTGGCGGAGGAAATAACCTCTCAGATTCTCGTTGCGTGCTTCAAACATAACCCCATACTTGGGGCCAAGCCCATCGCGGATGAGAAACGTTGCATCCAGCCGATCCTGCTCGCTCGAGGTATACGAAACTTCATCGAGATCGACCTGGAAATTTCTGTGGCGAATGAAACGCTTGGTAAAGTTGTAAGAACGGAAACTGGTTGAGGGGCCTATTGCCTGGGCCAGTGCCTGCACCGGCGCTCCGATGCTGCCCAAAACCGCCGACGCGGCTGACGCCTTAAGTAGTGTGCGACGAGAAAAGGTCATCTGCTTCTCCCATTATTGTTACGCGCCCTGTGTGCGCAAATAATGGGTAGCACAATCTTGGGTAATCACGGTGTGAAGTAGTTCACTCTGCATTCGTAATTTCACGACAGCAGTTCAGTCCGTGCGATGGCTGGGCGGATTACGCTTCGCGCTAATCCGCCCCACTCCCTCATCCCCTCACTTCGCCAGCCCCAGCGACTTCAGCGCCTTGCCGTTGTCCTCGTTGTCCGTCTTCATGAACGCCGCGAAGTCGGCCGAGCCCTGATAGATCATGTCGAAGCCGCGGCGGTTCATGAAATCCTTGAACTCCTGGCTAGTCCCAGACCTTCTTGATCGCGGTCTCGTATTGCTTGGCGATCTCCGGCGGCAGGCCCTTGGGCGCGGCAAAACCGCGCCAGACGCCCTTGTGAAACTTGTGGCCGGTCGCCTCGTCGGTGGTCGGCACGTCAGGGAAATTCGGCGCGCGTTTTGGCGAGAAGAACACCAGGCTGCGGATACGCCCCGCCTTGATCAGCGCCTCGGCTTCCGGCATCGAGCAGGAGACGAAGTCGACGCCGCCGCCGGCGAGATCGGTCAGCGCGGTCGCGGCCCCCGTGGACGGCACCCAGCGGATCGAGTTCGGCGCAATGCCGTCGGCCTGCAACAGGCCGGCGAGCGCGAGATGCCAGCTGCCGCCCTGCCCGGTGCCCGAGGCCACCACCTTGTTCGGGTTCGCCTTGATATGCGCGAACAGCTCCTTGACGGTCTTGTGCGGCGAGTCCGCCTTGACGTGGATCGCGGCGGGGTCCTGGTTGACCAGCGCCAGCGGCGTATACTTCTCATAGGTGAGATCGGTGAGCCCGACCCAGTGCATCATGTTGATCTCGAGCGTGATGAGCCCGAAGGTGTAGCCGTCGGGTGTGGCGGTGGCGATCGCCTGGTGGCCGACCACGCCCGACCCGCCGGTGCGGTTGACGACGTTGACCGGCTGCTTGAAATCGCGTTCCAGCATCTGGGCGATCTGGCGCGCCACCGCATCGGTGCCGCCGCCGGCCGCCCACGGCACGATCAGCGTGATCGGCCGCTCCGGGAACGCCGCCTCGGCGCCTCCGGCGCCGAGCAGGCTGGCGGCCGCAATTGCCGCAGCCAAGAAATTCCTGACATGGTTTTTGATCTGGCGAAGCATTCGCAAATCCTCCCCTTTTGTTTTTGATGCGCCGGGTGAGCCACCGCGACGCGCGCTTTGTGCGCTGGTCGCCATTCCGACGGCGGCGCGCGGATATGTCAAGGGGAAGCCGCAGGACGGATGAGCGCAGCGTCATCCGCGATGCGGAGCTACACGGCGGTCAGGGATCCGCCCGGGACCTTCAGCCCCTGTCGCGCACCCTTCATCGATCCGCTTTACGGATAGGCGCGATTGGGGTTTCGGGGCATACTCCATCCGGGCAAAAGCCTCGGGCGCAGCGTCGAACGGCGTCGCCTGAAATATCAGGGGGGATTGAATGGCGTCGCAACCGATCGGTGGGCCGGTCTCTCACCCCGCGTCGGATCCTGTGGACTCCATGCCGCTGGTGCGCGCGTTCCACCAGATCCTGCTCTGGCCGCTGCAGTTGCTGCCGCTGACGGAATCCTCGCAGATCCATCGCCATTGGGAATTCCTGGATAACGATCCGGGCCGGGTCTGGAAGGAAGTGGACGACGAGTTCTGCGCCGATCCCGACGCCTTCCAGGAACGGCATTACCGCGAGTTCGTGAGCTTCCTGCCCTATGTGCAGCGCCTGCTGTATGGCGAAGGCGCCAAGCGCCGCTCGATGGCGTCCTACGGCGAATCTCCGATCAAGGCCTACCGCCGGACCGACGTGGCACAAGTGCGCGTCGCCCTGCCCGGGCGCGACGCGGCCGTCATGTTCGATGTCCGGCATGTCGATCTCTACTTCTTCTATGATGTCGACCTCGTCATTCTCGCGGTCGAGATTTCAGGCGCCGACATCCCGCTCGATGTGGCGCAGGAGATGCTGCATCGCTTCGGCCGCGCCTATCCCGCCGGCTGGGACGAAGCGGGCAATGGCCTGAACTGCCCGCGCCAGGTGGAATGGCTGGCGGCGGACGGGCGCGTGCTGGCGGTGTCGGATTACGAGGACCGCAAGCAATATCTGGCCTCGGTGTGCCGCGAACGCGCGCCGAACCTCGCCGCGCACTGGCAATATCTGCTGAGCCCGATGGCCGCCCATCACACCGAACAAGCCGGCGCGCTCCGGTTCCGCCTGCTCGAATATTACCGCATGCCGTTGATGGCCTACCTCGCGGTCGACCATCCGGAGCAGCTGACGCGCGGCGACTATTCGCGGCTGGCTTATGCCAGCGCGTTTGGCGACCGCCAGACGCTGCCGTTTTCCGAGAGCTATCTCGCCGATTTCGAGAAGACCCATTGCTACGACCGCTATTTCGACGAAGCCCGCGCCGACCATGGACTGAACACCCGCGTGATGATTTGCGACCACGCCTTCGTCATGGTCGGCAATGCAGCGCGGCCGGTCTTCACCGATGGCGAACGCGGCGTGCTCGGCCAGTTCCGGCACCAATTCTTCCTGCTGGCGCTGATCGCCCACATGCACAAGGCGGCGTTGCTGATGCTGTCCGACCGCCTGGTGCAGACGGTGACGCGTCTCGATATCGAGGACCCGGAAAAAGTGCGGCGTTTTCGCGCGGAAATCCGAAGCCTGCTGGAAATATTCCTGCGCTTCACCCACCGCTACTGGTTTCAGGACGTCTCCGACCACGTCCAGACCCGCGACGTGTTCCATGGCCTGGTCAAACACCTCGGCACCGAGCGGCAATATGCCGAGATCCGCGAGGAGCTGAAGGACATGGGCGCCTATCTCGACAGCGACCTGCTGCGCCGCCAGTCCAACATCTTCCTGCGGCTCACCGTCGTCACCATGATCGGCCTGATCGGCACCACCACCACCGGCTTCCTCGGCATGAGCAGCCTGATCGCCGCCACCGATCATCATCTCGGCATGAAGGCGCTCTATCTCGTCTCGGTGGCGACCGCGATCGCGGGGCTCACCATCTACACGGTGGCGAAGTCGCAGCGCATAGCCGAGTTTCTGGATGCGCTGACCAATGAACGCTTGTCGCGGCACGCGAAGTTCATGGCGCTGCTCGATATCTGGCGCAAGAAGAAGTGACGGCTGGCCGGGAAGCGCATCGGACGATAGCGGCGTAGAACCAAATCTGCCATTCTCGCCGTCCCGCTCCCGCTGGGGGTGCATCGCGATGGGAGGCCGACACCATGCCTTCGGATCCGGGTGCGAAAACGCGCGTATGGATCGCGTTCCTGCTGCTGTTCGTCGTGTTTGCGGTTGGCGCCTATTTCGCATCCGACCTGAGCCGGCTGCAGAACAGCAGCGCCGCGCGTGACAGCCCGGTGGCATTGCCGGACATCGCCCGTCCGGCGCAGATCGATGAAGCGCTCGCGCAACATCCGCAAAACAAGCTGCTGCGGCTGACGGCCATGGCCATCAAGGCGGCGAACGAAACCAGTGCGGCCGCTGAAAAGCTGTCGAGCGAAGTCGAGCCGCCGGCGATTTCAAAAATCGGCAATCTGGGTGCGGCTAGCCGTGACAACCTCGAGGCGCTTCGCCGCGATTTGAAAACGGCGGAAACCAACGCGACGACATTCATGCCGCGCTACATCGCGCTGATGAAAGCCGAGCGCGACACGATGGAAAAACACGCGCGCGCGCAAAATGCCGGAAACGAGACCACCGCCAGGTTTCTGGATCACATCGACAAGCGCCACGCGGAATTTGCGGCCCTTATGTCCCGGCTGCTGTCGGCGCGATCAGAACTGTATCGCGCCTATGGCGACTATGTCGCGTTTCTGGTGGCTGAATCCGGCGCCTACAAGGTCGTCGACGGTCAATTCATCTTCCCCCTGCAACGCACGGTGGACCGCTACAATGTCGTGGCCCGCGCCATGACGGTGGCCACCAGGCGTGTCGTTGAACTGGACGAAGAAAGAAAAGCCCTGCTGAAGTCGCAGCAGGACGGATGGGTGCCATTCGCCAGCGGCAAATGACCGAGCCGACGACAGGCGTAGGATGGGTAGAGCCCTTGCGAAACCCATCACTTCGTTTTCGTGGCACGATGGGTTTCGCAAGGGCTCAACCCATCCTACGGACTGCTTTCGCAGGGACGACGAGAGAGGGGTGGTGAGTACAAAAGCAAACCCGGATTGCGCTGCGCTCCATCCGGGCTACAATCGGTCATGACCATTTCCGCAACCATCCGCTCCATGGCGTACGCCCTCACCCTCGCGGCCGCCGCGCTGGCAACCGCCGTCGTCCACGCCGCCGATTATCCCACCCGCAACATCACGCTGGTCGTGCCGTATCCGGCCGGCGGCGGCGTCGACGCCATGGCGCGGGTGGTGGCGCAAAAGCTGTCCGACGCTTTCGGCAAGAATGTCGTCGTCGACAACCGCGGCGGCGGCGGGGGCACCATCGGCACGCGCGCGGTCGCCAGTGCGGCGCCTGATGGTTACACCCTGTTGCTCGGCCACACCGGAACGCTGTCGATCAATCCCAGCCTCTACGCGAAACACGACCTCGACCCGCGCAAGGGTTTTGCGCCGATCGGGCTGATCGCCTCGATGCCGGTGGCCCTGCTCGCCCATCCCTCGTTCACGGCCAAGACCGTCGCCGACTTCATCGCGGCGGCACGGAAGGAGCCGGGCAAGCTCAATCTCGGCACCTCCGCGGTCGGCACCGGCGGCTACATGTGCGCCGAACTGTTCAAGGCCGCGGCCGGCATCGATATCGCCGTGATCCCCTACAAGGGCACGGCCCCGCTGATGAACGACCTGCTCGGCGGCCACGTGCCGATCGCCTTCGGCGTGCTGTCGCCGGCGCTGGGCAATCTGCAGGCCGGCAATTTGCGCGCCATCGCCGTCGCCAGCAAGCAGCGCTTCTCGCTGTTGCCTGACGTGCCGACCTTCGACGAATTAGGCATGCCCGGCTTCGAGGCCGTGCTGCATTACGGGCTGCTGGCGCCGTACGGCACGCCGCCCGGGATCGTCGACCTCCTGAGCACCGAGCTGCGCAAGCTCGGCAACGACCCGGAGGTGCAAAAACGCATCCATGCCGAAGGCGGCGATCCCCTCACCTCGACGCCTTCAGAATATGCCGACGACATCGACCGCGAGGAAAAGAAGTGGCGCAAGCTGGTGCAGCAGCTCGGGCTGAAGGTGGATTAGGTTGGTGCTCACGGCTGAATCGTAGGGTGGGTTGGCGTAGCGTAACCCACCAACGTCCCACCTCGCATCCAGATGGTGGGTTACGCCTGCGGCTAACCCACCCTACGCCGCTGAAGGTGGATTAGACTGCGTTAAGAGGTATCCAGGTAAGGTAAACCTTACTGTGCATGGGGTTGTTTTCAATGTTTTTGGTTTGGGACCGCTCAACCCCTCCCAGGTGACCAGCCATACGCCTTCGCACACGCCCCGCCCATCAGCATCGCCCGCTCAGAGTCGCTCAGGCGCTTCGTGTTCAGGAACGGCTCGACCGCCTGCGCGTAATTGACCACCGCGAAGGCGCGGGTCCAGTCGGTGCCCCACAGGCAGCGTTCAAAACCCCAGGCATCGAACACGCGCGAGAGCGGATCCCAGATATCAGGATAAGGATACGGCTCGCGCGACAGCGTGCAGGCGCCGCTGACTTTGATCACCGCGTTCGGGCGCTTCGCGAGCTCCAGCACCTTCGGCAGTTCGGCCCACGGCTGCTCCGGCGCCGGCGGCGTGCGCGGCTGCAGGATGCCGAGATGGTCGAGGATGAAGCGCGTGTCGGGATAGCGATCGATCAGCGCGGTGCCGGCGTCGAGATTGTCCCAGCACAACACGTTGACCGGAAAGTCGTGGCGAACGGCCGCGCGGGCGATCCGCCCGAGGCCGGGATCGTCAGGCGCGCATCCGGCCTCCTTCGTCAGCATGATGCGGATTCCGACCGTGCCCGGCGTCTTCTTCCAGTCGGCGACGACATCTTCCACGGCAGGGTCATCAGGATCGACCGGCTTGACGATCGCAAGGCGCCCGGGATGCGCCCGCGCCACTTCCACGGCGTAGCTCGCGTCATAGCGGTACATCGAAAACGCCGAGATGAAGATCGCGCCGTCGACGCCGACCTTGTCCATCGCCGCCACCATCTCGTCGCCGGTGACGTGATCGGGCCAGTTCGGCACGCTGGCCCATGGCCGCTTCGGCGTGTTCGCCTCATAGGCATGGACCTGGGAATCGATAATGGTCATCGCGGCGCTCCTCTGCGTGGCATCGTAGGATGGGTTGAGCCCTTGCGAAACCCATCAACTTGCATCGTACGCATGGTTAGACGATGGGTTTCGCAAGCGCTCAACCCATCCTACCAACTATTTTTCCGACTGCGATGCCGTCCTCGATACCGAAAAAATTTCCCAGGCCACCATGAAGATCGCCGCGATCAGCGGTCCGATGACAAAGCCGTTGAGGCCGAACACCTGGATGCCGCCCAGCGTGGAAATCAGCACGATGTAATCCGGCAGCTTGGTGTCCTTGCCGATCAGGAACGGACGCAGCAGATTGTCCACGAGGCCGATCACCAGCACGCCGTACAGGATCAGGCTGACGCCCTGCCATACGGCGCCGGTGGCCAGCAGATAGATCGCCACGGGCAGCCAGACCAGCCCCGCGCCGATCGCCGGCACCAGCGCCAGGAACGCCATCAGCACCGCCCACAGCAAGGCGGCGTGAATCCCCAGAAACCAGAACGCCAGCCCGCCCAGCGCACCCTGCGCCATCGCGACCAGGATGCTGCCCTTCACCGTGGCGCGAACGACAACGGTGAACCTGCCGAACAACGCCGTCTTCTGATCGGCGCTGAGCGGAACCACCTGCTTGATCCGCTCCGCCAGCGCCTTGCCGTCGCGCAACAGGAAGAACAGCAGATACAGCATGATGCCGAGGCCGATGATGAAGTCGAAGGTGTTCAGGCCGATGCTGAGCGCCTGCGGCGCAGCCGCCTGTCCGCCCTTCACCAGCCCGGCCGCCAGGCTGTCGCGCACCTTGCCCAGATCCGTCAGGTTGAAGCGATCCAGCAGGCCGGTGGCCCAGGCCGGCAGGGCGTTGAACATTCGCTGACTGAAGGCGGCGAGATTGTACTCGCCGGATTGAAACTTGGCGTAGAGGCCGGAGGCCTCCTGCAGCAGCGAAGCCGCGATCAGGGCCAGCGGCAGAATCACCATCGCAATCACGATCAGCACCGTCGCCGCGGCGGCGAGATTGGGCCGCCCGCCCATCCGGCGCTGCAGTCTCCGGTTCAGCGGCGCGAAAATCACGGCGACGACGATGGCCCAGAGAATGGCGCCATAGAACGGCGCCAGAATCCAGGCGAACGCCAGCGTGACCGCGACCAGCAACAGCAAAAAACTCTGGCTCTCGAGCCTGCGCAACGTTGGTGTCTCCTGCGTCGTTATCCTCTGCACACGTTGCCAATGATCTCGGCGGCGCTTGGTTCAAATCGCGTGCCAGTAAGACTACGGGGGAAGCATCGCACAGAGTCCCGCGCGCCGCGAATCGTGGCATGAATCCCGCACAGCATTGACCGACCGGGTGTTTTCCTAACCAACGAAGGACGCCATGCTCGTTACTCTTGTCGCGGTTCTCTGCAACGGCCAGCTTTGCCTGGAGAAAGTCGTCACCACCTCCGAACTATCGGGCATCACCATGATGGCCTGCGCGGTCCATGCGCAAATCGGCATTGCCGACTGGCTCGCCAAGGGACCGTATCACCAGTGGAAGCTGCAGCGATACAAATGCGTCGCGGGAAAATACATTCCGAAGAGCGAGGCGTGAGGGGCATGCGCTGACGCCGAGCCGTAGGGTGGGTTGAGCTCTTGCGAAACCCACCGCGTCGAGCGAGCGATGGGTTTCGCAAGAGCTCAACCCATCCTACGAACTGGCTACGCTATCGAAGCCGACCAGTTGAATAAAATTGGCCGCGTTTCCCGTACTTTCCCGTACGTGTTCGACCGGAATTTCGCGCCGCGATTCCCGCTGCTATTCATGCACCTGCACCTCGCATTTACCACAGGAGGCGGAACATGGCTCAGCTCTATTTCCACTACTCCAACACAGACGGAATGTTCATGGACGATCGCGGCGCCGCGGTCAGTGGCCTGGTCGAGGCGCATCAACACGCCGCCCACATGGTGCAGTCGCTGGTCACGGCGCCGAGTGACGAAGATTGGCGCGGCTGGGTCCTGCACGTCAGCGATGACTTCGGCGAAGAGATTTTTGACCTGCCCTTCGCGTCCGTGCTCGGCAAACCGCATTGAGGGCGCGCTGCTACTGCACAACGTCCAGCTTGACGTTGGCGAGGCCTTTTCCCACCATTCCGAGCGCATCCGCCGCGGAATAGGAAACGTCGACGATCCGCCCCTGGATGTACGGACCGCGGTCGTTGACCCGCACCGTCACCGCCTGGCCGGTGCTGACATTGGTGACGCGCAAGCGCGTGCCGAACGGCAAGGTCGGGTGCGCCGCGGTCAGATCGTGGGTGTTGAATTTTTCACCGCTCGCGGTCTTGGTGCCCTCGGTGTAAAAGCTGGCAATCCCCTGCGAGGCCGTCTTGGTGTCCGCCGCATGCCGGCGCGACGCAAACGGCGTATGCTTTTTCACTGAGGCTACGCGCCGCTTCGGCACCGGCGATGTCGATCGATCGCGATCGAGCGACGCCTCCCTGGCTCTGGCGAAGTTCGGATTTCTGGTTGACGGCAGTGGTCTGAACGCAGCCCGCGAGCGCGGCGGCGCCGAGAGCAAGGACACACAGCCGAACAACCCTACGGCTCGAAACGGCACGATCGATGAACATCATGTTGCATCCCCAACTCGCGCCCCAGCCCAAGCCGAAAACCAACACGTCCACAGCGTCGGAATCCAATCAGGGCGGAACCGTGGCCGGATGAGATCGTGCCCGCTTCGCCCCGCGCAATTTGCTTCCGGTGTGCTCTCGGTGTCACAGCGCCCACGAGACGCCGCAATCCCGCCGGCAAACGGCCGCGGAAATTGCGCCATCCGTTCCGATCCGCTACTCCGAACAGCGTCGGCCTCACCCAGGAGCCAAGCATGCAAGTCGCGGTCATCGGCGCCGGAGCCGTCGGATGTTACTATGGCGGCCTGCTGCTGAAGGCCGGACATGACGTGACCTTCGTCGGCAGGCAACCGCATGTCGACGCCATCAACGCCCATGGCCTGCTGCTGGACATGCAGGGGTTTAAGGGCCACCTGCCCGCCAGGGCAGCAACCGACACGACCGACCTCACCGCACCGGACCTGGTGCTCGTTTGCGTCAAGTCGGCCGACACGGAAGCTGCCGGCCGTTCGCTGGCCGGACGCCTGCGGCCGGATACATCGGTTCTCAGCTTGCAGAATGGCGTCGACAATGCGCAGCGTCTGGGCGCGGTCACCGGCCACCCTGTCATCGCTGCGGTGGTCTATGTCGGCACCGGAATGGCCGGACCCGGCCATGTCAGGCATCACGGCGGCGGCGATCTCGCGATCGGCGCTGCGCCCGCGAGCGAAGCGCTGGCCGAGATGCTCGCGGCCGCCGGCATCCGCACCATGATCGCCGATGACATCGAAACCACGCTGTGGAGCAAGCTCGTCATCAACTGCGCCTTCAACGCGCTGTCCGCGGTGGCCGGCATCGCCTATGGGCCGATGATCGAGGTCGAAGGCGCGCGCGATGTCATCGCCAGCGCGGTGCAGGAAGCCGTCAATGTGGCCCGCGCCGGCGGCGTGGCGATGCCCGACGACCTCGTGGCGCAGATCCTGAAAATTCCGGCCGCAATGCCGAACCAGACTTCCTCCACCGCGCAGGATCTGTCGCGCGGCAAACCCAGCGAGATCGACTTCCTCAACGGCTATGTGGTGCGCAAGGGCGCCGAACTCGGCATCCCCACACCGACCAATCAGGCCCTGCAGGTGATGGTGAAGCTGGCGGAACGCGGCAAGGCGTTATCGCGACGGGCTTAGGCCGCTACATCGACACCGCATCGACCCGCTCGACCGCGTCCCCGATGCCGATGTCGCCGCCCTCGATGACGCGCGCGGTGATGCCGCCATGGCCGCGCATCGCGTTATAGCCGCCGGGTCCCAGCGCCTCCTCCATCAGGCTGCACGGCGCGCATTCGCCGGAGCCTTCGAGCAGCGCTGTGCCGACGCGAAACCGCCGGTCCTTCAGCGCCAGCAGATTGATCCCGCGGATCACGAGGTTGCGACGGAGAAGCTCTGGCGCAATCTCGCGCAGGCCGAGAAACGCCGCCACCGCCGCCAGATCCTCGGCCGCAACAAGCGTGAGCTGGCGCGGCCCGTTCCGCTGGGTGTCGTAGTGATCGCCCTCCACGCCGTGGCCGGCGATCAACGTCGCCGAGGTCCGGTTCAGGACCGCCGCCCTGCGCGCAGGACGCAACCCGATCCATTCCAGCCGGCCCGGCCGCATCGGGCCGGCCAGCAAGCGGCCAATCGGAGAGTCAGTCGGGAACGCCGCCATCTTGCCTCGCCTTGAGCCCGGCCCGGAACGAGCCCGATGCGCGATTGACTTCCGACAACGCTATGACAAACTTCGGCAAAGTCCAGGGAGCGAAATCCCGATGGCGAACCTCGAGGCCCGCAATCACGTCGAGCGCGTGCTGTCGGTTGCCCATAATGAGGCAGCGATCGTTGGCGAACCAGGCATTGCCAATTCCTGGCGGCGTTGCCTTGTCGACCACAAGCTGGATCCGGCGCGCCGCGGACCGCCGCGCACGTTGACGCAATCCGAATTGAAGCGTCACGCCGAACCGGTCGACGGACTGATCCACCTCGCCACACCAGAGCTGGAAGATCTTTACCGCGCCCTGCGCGGCACCGGCTATTGCGTCAACCTCGCCGATACCAATGCGGCCATCCTGTTCAGCCGCCTGCCCGACGGCGAAGCCGCCACGATTCTGCGCCAGTGGAAGGTCTATACCGGTTCGATCTTTTCCGAGGCGATCGAAGGCACCAATGGCCTCGGCACCGCGCTTGCCGAGCAACGTCCGATCCTGGTGCATCGCGACGAGCATTTTCGCGCGCAATGGTCGATGTTCAGCTGCGCTGTGGCGCCGGTGTTCGACCATGCCGGGCGCCTCGCCGGCGCGGTGAATATCACCTCGTGCCGTGGCGATCTCGATCGCGCCGCACACCAGATCGCGCTCGCCGTCACCGCGCAAGCCGTGCGGCGGATCGAGGAGGCGATTTTCCGGTCGCACTATCACCGCGGCTGGATCGCCAGATTGCCGGGCGACGATGCCGACGGCAGCACCATGATCGCCTTCGACGATGACCAGCGGATGCTCGGCGCCAACCGCGCCGCGCGCCAGGCCTTCGGCCTGTCGGATGCGATGATCGACGCGGGAACGCCGCTGTCGCAATTCATCCGGCTTGACGACGGCTTCATGCGGCGGTGCGACGCGCCGCAGCCGTTGCGCGACCGCGACGGCAGGCGCCTCGGGCGCGGCCAAATTTCACGGCCGCTGCGCGCCCGGCCACAGGCTCCGACGCCATCGGCGCGCGCGGAAACGCCGGACCGTCGCTATGCCGCGCTGACGCGGCTTGCCGGTGGCGACCCGGCCCTGCAGCGCAGCGTCAAACGGCTGATGATGGTGGCCGACGAAGATATTCCGGTGCTGCTGCTCGGCGAGACCGGCAGCGGCAAGGACGTGTTCGCCCGCGCCATTCACGCCGCCAGCGACCGCGCCGGCGGCCACTATGTCGCGCTGAATTGCGCGGCGATGCCGGAAAGCCTGATCGACGCCGAACTGTTCGGCTACGAGCCTGGCGCTTTCACCGGCGCGCGACGCGACGGCTCGAAGGGGCTGATCGTGCAAGCCGACGGCGGCACCCTGTTTCTCGACGAGATCGGCGACATGCCGCTGACCTTGCAAACCCGGTTGCTGCGGGTGCTGGAAAACCGCGAAGTCTGGCCGCTTGGTGCGTTGAAGCCGCTGCCCGTCGACATCCGCCTGATCAGCGCCACGCATCGCGACCTCGACGCCATGGTCGCGGACCGCGGTTTTCGCGCCGACCTCTATTATCGCCTGCGCGGCCTGCAGGTCGAACTGCCGCCGCTGCGGGCGCGCAGCGACAAGGCCGAGGTGATCGCGCAGATCGCGGCCGAAGAGGCGCCGCGCGCGCGCCTTTCATCCGGCGCGCTGGAAATGCTGCTGGCGCACCCCTTCCCCGGCAATATGCGGCAATTGCGCCATGTGCTGCGGCTGGCCGCCTGTACCGCCGAGAATGGCGTCATCGCCGAGGCCGATCTCGACCTGCCGCCGGGCGGCATCCGCCCGACCCAGCCCGATTTCGAAACCGCCGAGCGCAACGTCATCGCCGAAACCTTGCGCCAACACGGCGGCCGCGTCGCCGATGCGGCGCGCACGCTGAAGGTCAGCCGCGCCACGCTCTACCGCAAGATCAGGGCGTTGGGGATCACGCCGTCGGGCGACTAGGAAAAACTGCTCCAGCTCAGCTTTCTCGCCTTGATATCGCCGAGCGACATCGCATCCCGCATCGCCTGCACGCCGTGGAACGCGCCGCGCAGATAGACCAGCGGCTGCGCCTCGCAACGCATGCCGATGTCGCGCACCTCACCGATGAATACGGAATGCGTTCTGGTCTCGAATTCCTGCCGCAGGTCGCAATCGAACGAGGCGATCGCGTCCTGCAGCACCGGCGCGCGGGTGACCCGCGTGGTCCAGTTTCCGAAGCCGAACCGGTCGTCGCCCTCGATCCCCTTCTGGCCGCTGAAAGTCAGCGCCAGCGGCACGTGCTCCTCGCTGAGGAAGCTGACGCCAAAGCACCGTTCCTCGCGAATGCGGGGATGCGCGCTGGCATTGCGGTTGACGCACACCAGCAGCGATGGCGGATCGTCCGACAGCGAGCACACCGCCGTCGCGGTCAACCCGGTCGGCGGCCATCCTCGCGGCCGACGGTGACCAGCGCCACCGCGCCGGCGCAGTGACGCATCGCCTTCTTGAAATCGCCTGGCTTCCATCCCTTCGGCATCTACCTGGACCCGCATCTCTCCCCGCTAGCGGGGAGAGATGCAGATCACACCCTCAGGCGGCCTTGCCGATACCCGGCTTCAGATGCTTGAGACGCGGCAGCACCTCCTGCTTCAGCAGCCGCATCGAATTGTGCCAGGCCTCCGGCTTGTGCTTGTAGTCGAAGCCGAACACCAGCAGCGTGCCGAAGCCGCCGACCTCGTCGTAGATCTTCTCGATCTTCTCGGCGCAGGTCGCGGGCGAACCGACGATCCAGTTGTGCTTGGCGCAGTATTCGACGGTGACGTCGCTGTCGGGCACATCCGGTCTGTGCTTGAGGTAGTCCTTGAAGCCGAAATGACCGAGCAGCTGCAGGAAGTATTCGCTCATCATCCGGCCCATCATGTCGCCCACGGACAAGCGCCAGGCCTCCTCGTCGGTGTCGGCCACGAACACCTCGCGCACCATCCGCCAGTCCTGCCGGTTCGGGCGTGCGTCCGGTCTTGGCCGCGCCGATCTCCACCGATTCCCAATGGCTCGACACGTAGGCCGGGTTGAGGTTGAGGCTCATCGGGATGTAGCCGCGCTCGCCGGCCAGCTTCAGCGTATCGGAGCCCTTGCTCAGACCGGCCACCCCGATCGGCGGATGCGGCGTCTGCAGCGGCTTGATGTGAGGCTTCAGGAAGTCGAACATCACCTCGGGCTTGGACACCGTCCAGAACTTGCCGTTATGCGTCCACGGCGCGTCCTGGGTCCACATCTTCAGGATGATCTCCAGCGCCTCGCGGGTCATGTCGCGGTTCTGGCCGGACATGCCGTCGACGTTGAACATCGCCCAGTCGCTCGGCAGGCCCGAGGCCGCGACGCCGAAATTGAGCCGGCCTTCGGACAGATGATCGAGCATCGCGACGCGGTTGGCGAGTTCGGCGGGATGATGATACGGCAACAGGAAGCCGCCGGGACCGAGGCGGATGTTCTTGGTCTGCAGGAACGCCTGCGCCAGCAGCAGGTCCGGCGCCGGATGCGGCTCCCAGGGCGCGGTATGGTGCTCGCCGATCCAGGCTTCCTGGTAGCCCAGCTCATCGGCCCAGCGCAGCACCTGCAGGTCCCAGTCGTGGCCTTCCTTCAGCCCGCACTCCGGCGGATGTGAAGGCATGGTGAAATAGCCGATCTCCATGAGGTTTCCCTTCCCTTGGTTGGTTTACTGCAACGCGTCTTGCGCGCGTTGAGAAAGGCAACAGCAAGCGGCGTGCCAGCGCCCGGCGCACGGGCTGGCCGCGGGACTTCCATTTGATTTACGCGGTGTTTTCGCCTGTTCGACCGCAGTAACCCCGGTGCATTGCGGACCAACGTCTCATCCCTGCGAACAGCACGTCGCAAATCTGAGACGCGGCGGGCCTACCGCTGCGGCCCCGAAAGCGAGATCGCCTGTTCGGCGCGGAATACGTTGGCGTAGAGGTTCGCGATCCACCGCCGTCCGCTCGACGTCATGTTGAGATAGCGTATTTCGGTCTGGATCTGAGGCGCCACGCGGTCCCAATAGAATTGCGGGTAGCGATGGACGATGTCGGCGGGTAAATCATAGCCGAGCTGGCGATTGATGCCGACTTCTTCGAACTCATGGTAGAGCGCGTTGGATTTCCGGATGTAGTTGGGATCGCCGAGCTGCCCGATGAAATCCGCGGCTCGAACGATCGACGCCTCCTCGCCATATTGCTGGTCCGGCCAGCGGCGGAAACCTGGTGCCTTCGATCGCATCGGCGATGCGCTGCTTGTCGAGCGGAGGAACGACCCGCTGCATCACGAAGAGCTTCGAGCGATCGACGTGGTGCGACATCAGCGCCGGCGTCCGATGCGCCGCGCGGCAAGGTCACCTTGTTGCCGGCCGAATCGATCACGAATCCGTCGGCATCGTCCTCCCTGAACAGGCCGCGCACATAACCAATGTCGTGGCCAAGGCAGGCGGCGATGACATGGGCATAGTCTTCCACGCTGACATGGGTGTGCAATGCACGCCCGCGCAGGATATCGTGTCCCGCCAGCGTGACCAGCATCGTATGCTCGACATTGTGGTAAAGCGCATCGCTGTTGCCGATGCATTCGAGCGCGACGCGGGCCGCCGCCGGCACGATCTCCACCAGGGGCTGCGAGGGCCCGAACCGGCGACGCATAAAGGACCGGAGAAATTCTTCCAGCGCGTCTACGGCCAGTTCCGGTAAGGTCATCATGGAATGCTGCCCCCGCTTGGCTAGCCTTGTCGCGCCTGCTCCCGACTTCTTATTTTTGTCTCTGGCGGTCAGCATAGCGCATATAGGGTCCGGTCACCAAATGGTGGATGTCACACCGGGAGAAAAAGGAAGGTTGTGTTGCGGTGCCGCCGCACCCCAGTCACGCCACACCCGGGCGCCGGTTTGCCAGGATCACGCCGGGGTTATTTGAACGGCGCTACCAAACGGGCTAGAATTCCGGCGCGGATCGGTGCTGTTTCAAATTGCCGGAGACGGTCCATGACATCCGTCACCCGCCGTTGGTTGCTATCATTGGCGGCCGGCCGCATCCGCCTTGCCATCCTTGCGATCCTGCTCGTTTGCGGCTCTGCGGCGGATAACGCCCGCGCCGGCGAGGCCGAGGCCTGGGCAGCGCTACGCGCCGGCCGGCATGTCGCCCTGATGCGGCATGCCGATGCGCCGGGTGGTTTTGGCGACCCGCCGGGCTTCAAGCTCGAAGACTGCGCCACCCAGCGCAACCTCAGCGCCAAGGGCCGCGCCGACGCGCTCAGGATCGGCGCGCGGCTGAAGTCGGAAGGGATTGCGCTCGAGGCAATCCTCGCCTCGCCGTGGTGCCGCTGCATCGACACCGCAACGCTGCTGGGGCTCGGACCGGTGAAGACCGAGGCGACCTTCGGCAATGTGGTCGTGCTGCGCGACCAAAGGGAATCCCTGACTTCAGGCGCGCGGGCGGTCATCGACCAATGGACCGGCAGCGGAACCCTTCTCGTCGTGACGCATGGCGCCAACATTCAGGCGCTCACCGGCATCCAGCCCGCAAGCGGCGAGATCATCGTGGTCCGCGGCGGCAGCGGCGGCGGCCGCGAAGCGGTCGGCCGCCTGATGCTGGATTGACGCGTCGCGTCGGTCACTCGCTGCAGAGCTGCGGGAATAAGTCCTCAGCTCTGATGCGGTCCCCGCATCATCTTCATGGCGTCCGCGATGTGACGCCATTCCCTGGCCTCTTCCGCCTCGCCCTTGCTCTCGCACGCCTGGGCCATCTGCGCGGCTTCGGCGATAGCTCCAAAGCCACGCCGCTCGATCATCTGTCGCGCGATGGTGTGGATTTGCGTCTCGGATGTCATTTCGGTCTCCCTGACTTGTTCCGCCAATCGGAGCCGCATCAACCGGTTTCGGCGGTCCTGCTGCAGTGTGTCTAAAACCACCGAACGAGCGATCTCGTTCCAGCCATCGCGGATCCCGGGTTCCCGCAGGCCTCACACTCTCCACCCTGTCGCCTTGCTTTGGTCAAACCTGACGGGACTCTGGAGCCGGGCAATGGGCTGGGATCGTCGACGTCGCCTGAACCCACCGGCCACCCGATCGCGGATGTGCCTGGACCGAGCACGGAGCGCCAATGCAATCCACACTGAAGCTGCGAGATTCCGATCCGCACGACGACTTTGCGATCGCACCCGAAGTGGTCCCGGCCGCATGGGCCGACAAGGTGCTCGCCGACATCACGCGCGACGCCAAAAGCGTGCCTGACGTCAAGAGCCTTCGACGTCAAGCAGCCCGCTTGACGTCGGCAGCCCTCCGGACTATCGCAGCGCTCTGCCGCGGCGCCAACGGTCGATACGAAGTTTCGCGCCACCGCCACCGACGATGTCGGCGCCCCGGTCGAGCAGCCGTCGACCAGCCGGTGGGCAAAAGCGCGGTCATGCTGGTGTTTGCGATATGCAGCGCTGCCGCTGCCGCCGCCTGGCAGAACCACGGCGATGCCGCGAAGCAGATGATCTCGAATTGGGTGCCCGCCTTCGCCATCACCTCATCGCCACCGACGGAAAACGGCCGCGCTCGCCGAGACAGACCGATACGCCTGCCGCTCAGGTCATCCGCGGCAGAGCAGACCCCTGCGCCACCTGCAGCTCCGGCCCAGCCCCCGGAAAGCGCGGCACCGGCCGCCGCCGCGCCCTCCCCGGATACGGCGCAACTGGAATCGATGGCGCGCGATCTTGCCG
Source organism: uncultured Alphaproteobacteria bacterium (assembly GCA_963742695.1). GTDB lineage: Bacteria > Pseudomonadota > Alphaproteobacteria > Rhizobiales > Xanthobacteraceae > Bradyrhizobium. The sequence continues at coordinate 59,321 of CAVUNF010000023.1, read as the reverse complement.
CCATGGCGCAGCAGGTCGAGCAGCTCAAGGCCAGCATCGCCGAACTCAAGGCCAGCCAGCAAGCGATGGCCCGCGACGCCGCCAGAACCTCCGAGGTCAAGCCTGCCGAGATCAAGCCTGCCGCACCCAATCCGCGGCCAAGGACAGCAGCGCCGCCGCCGCGAACGGCCGCGGCGCCCCGCGCACCGGCCGCTGCCGGCCTATCCGCCCGCGCAGGCCTATCCACCCGCGCAGGCCGCGGCACCCGCGCCGTTGCCGCAATCGGCTTACCCTCCGGTGTCAACGCTGTCAGCGCCGCCACCGCCGCAGGACACGGCCCGGGCGGACGATGACGGACCGATCGTCCGGCCGCCGATGCCGCTGCGCTAACCGGCAATCGCGCTCGGCGCGCGCATAGAACCAAATGCGCGGCCCGGCGTTATCATCACGCATACACCGGGTGACAACCGGCCATAACAGGGAAGATGGACGCAGCGGCATTTTGCCGGTTTCTGCCTGCGACATCAACGTATCGGTACGCGTTAACATCTAACCTGTTCCCGGGGTGTGCACTTACGCAAACGCGATATCCGCCAGCACCGGCAGATGATCCGAATAGGCCCGCGCCTCGCGGTCGGTCCATGCCTTGACGATGGTGCCGTTCGGCGTGGCGTAGATGCGGTCGAGCCGCAGCAGCGGAAGCCGCGACGGAAATGTCCGCAACCGCGTCCGCACCGGACAGCGCGCCGCCAGCACCCGCCGCACCGACATCACCCAGAACCAGTCGTTGAAATCGCCGACCACGACGGTCCGCGGCGCATCCACCAGGCCGGCGAGCGCCCGCGCCTGCGCATAGCGTTCGTGCATGCTGAGGCCGAGATGGGTCGCCACCACCGTCACCTCGCCGATCGGGAAGCGGATCGCGGGCCGAGATCGCCCGGCGCGGCTCCCGCTCCTGATAGGACACGTCGGTCACCTCGGGCTCGGCCGCGAACGGCCAGCGGCTGATCAGCACCTGGCCATAGTCGCCGTCCTCGGTCACGATCGAGCGGGCCGCGACGCGGTGTTCGCCGACGACGTCCGCCAGCATGCCGAACACATCGTCCTTGCGCCCGCGCGAGTCGACCTCCTGCAGCGCGACCACATCGGGCGACCATTTGTCGATGATCGAGGAGACGCCTTCGAGGTCGAAATCCGGATTGAGGTTGAACGTGCCGTGCACGTTCCAGGTCATGATGCGGATGGTTTCGCGTCACGCGCGGCGTCCGCTCCACCACGTCACCACGAACTGCACCGCGAGACAGACCGCGATCCACAGCAGGATGGTGAGGCCGAGCGGGATCGCGTTCGACCACGAGGCGTTCTTGGCAAAATCCGCGATCTGCGCGCCGAGCGCGGCCATGGTGATGATGCCGGGCGCCATGCCGATCACGGTGCCGATCAGGAAATCCGTCAGCCGCAACTGGCTGGCGCCGGCCAGCACGTTGACCAGCGAGAACGGCGCGACCGGCACCATCCGGATCATCGCCACCGCGACCACGCCCTTGCCGACGATGCGGCGCTGCACCCGCAAGGCGCGCGCGCCGAGCAGCGATTGCAGCCGCTTGTGGCCGAGAAAGCGGCCGATCATGAACAGCAGCAGCGAACTTGCGAGCACGCCGGCGGTGGCGCTGAAGGCGCCGATCCAGGGCCCCAGCGCCGCCGCCGTCGCGGCGATCAGCACGACCACCGGGAATACCACCAGCCCGCCCAGCACGAACGCCATCACCGCGAACAGCGGCGCCAGCGCCGACTGCGAATGCCTCGAGATGACCGACGCGACATAGCCGATATCGGTGAGATCCCGCAGCGACGTGGTGCTGCCAGGCCAGCGCCAGGCCGGCGAGCGCGGCCACGGTGCCGGCCACCGCCAGCACGGTACGCGCCGTCCACATCCGCCGCGCCGTGCGCTGCAGGTTGAGCGGCTGCTTCGGATCGGCGATCGGCTGGATGATGTCGGCCATCGCACCAAGCGGCGTCGTTTCGCAATCGATCGGCAGCAGCGCCCTGCCCGCGCCTGACGCCGCATGGCGATCGAGGAATCCGAACAGGTCGTCCTCGTTGTCGGCGATGGTGTCCTCGTCCACCCCGCAAAAATGTCCGATCAGCCGGCGCCGCTGGCCACGGATGAATGTCAACATGCTCGTCGCTAGTCAGCCTCGAACGCCAGGTCGCATTCGGTGTCCGCGCCCATCGACCGGTTGTTGAGGTTGGCCGAGCCGACCCGCAGAAATCCGTCGTCGACGATCATGACCTTGCTGTGAACCATCACCGCCGCCGACGGACTCCCCGTCCTCCACGGCCGGATAGAGAATGCGCAGCCGGTCGGCGACGCCGGCCGCGACGAACGGAGTCATGAAACCGCCGCGGCCGCCCTGCATCGCCTGCGATTCCAGCCATGACGAATGCGCCTTCGGCGTCACGATCAGCACGCGCAGCGCCGGCACGTCGGCCATCCGCCGCGCCAGCATCTCGGCGATCTCGGTGGCGCTGGTGAACTGGTTCTCGATATAGATGAAACGATCGGCCGTATTGATCGAGGCCTCGAACAAGCGGGCCACTTCGTCGACCTCCGCTTGCGACGCGGTTCGCAATTCGGTCCGCGCGATGCCGGCCCGGATCTGCCTCGCCCCTGCCGGCACCGAGGCAGGCCAGCGATCGCCCTCGACGGTTTCGCAATCTTCCACCGTGCAGCCGGCGGCGGCCCAGCGCGCGGCCGCGATCTCGCCGAGCGCGACCGCAGCCTCGCCCTCGACCATGCACTGGACATCGTGGAATGGCGGGTAAGGCTTGCCGTCGGGATCGCGACGAAGCGGATGGTCGGCGAGATGCTCGCTGGTGTCCCAGCGCCGGATCGTCAGGTCGAGCCCGCCGGAGAAGGCAATCGCATTGTCGATGACGACGATCTTCTGATGCTGGGACGATCCCAGGGGAAGGCTGGAGTCGAGGCAGAACCGAATTCGGCCGTCACAGCCCGCGGTGAACTTGGCGGCGGAATTCCATTCCCGCTCGGCGGCATACAGCGCGGCAAAGTCCCAGATCAGAATGTTGATCCGCAACTCCGGCTTGGCCTCGAGCAAGCCCGCCAGAAACGGGCCGAGCGCGACCGGCAATCCGTCGTCGACGCGACCGGACGGGCCGACCAGCGGCGTTTCCGAGTGAATGTCCCAGCCGAGAATGTGCACCTGCCGCTCGGCCAGCAGCAGCGCATCCCGCAGCGCGCCGAAATACGCGGCGGCGTCGTTGAGGACAGCTACCCGGCTCGCTTCACATCGCTTCCAGACGGTCCGGCCGGGGATGAGGATCGATGAACTCTGGAGCAGGCGTCACCTCTGCGCAAACGGTGTCTGAGTAGCACACCAACGCGCGGGAACCCGCTGTGTTCCCTCTACTTTCCCGGCACGAACATCAGCGCAAAGGACGGAATATAGGTGGTCAGGAACAGCACGATCAGCATCACGATGATCTGCGGCCAGATCGCCCGCGATATTTGCGTCAGACTCAGCCCGAGATCGCCATGCCGACGAACAGGCAGTAGCCGATCGGCGGCGCCGCCATGCCGATCGAGACGTTGGTGACGATGATCGCGCCGAAATGAATCGGATCGACGCCGAACTTGTTGCCGATCGCGATCAGCATCGGGCCGAGGATGACCATGATGGCGATCTCGTCCATCACGGCGGCGAGCAGGAAGAAGGCGATGTTGAGCCCGGCCAGCGCGATCCATTTCTCGGTGACATGGCTGGCAAGCCAATTGGCAAAACCGATGGCGATCTGCTCCTGGGCGATCAGCACGCCGAAACCGGCGGACACCGCGATGATGGCGGTGACGATGGCGCTGATGCGTACCGATCGCAGAATGATGTCGGGCAGCGCCGCAAAACTCATCTGCCGCTCGACGAACAGGCCGATGATGACGGCATAGATACAGCTGATGCCGGCCGCCTCGGTCGGCGTGAAGATGCCGCCATAGATGCCGCCGAGCACGACCAGCGGCGACAGCAGCGCCCATTTGCCGTGCGCGAAAGCCGCGCGCGTTTCGGCCCAGCTCGCTCTGGGCTGCTTGGGCACGTTGTTGCGCTTGGCATGGACGTAGCAGACCACCAGCAGGCCGGCGGCGATGGCGAGGCCCGGCACGATGCCCGACAGAAACAGTTTGCCGATCGATTGCTCGGCCACGATGCCCCAGATCACGAAGGCGATCGAGGGCGGGATCAACGGGCCCAGCACGCCGGCACTGACCGCGATCGCAGCGGCGAACGCCTTGTTGTAGCCGGCCGCGGCCATCGCCGGGATCAGGATCGCGCCGATTGCCGCGGTCGTGGCCGGCGCCGAACCTGATATCGCCGAGAACACCAGGGCGGCCAGTACCGCGACCATGGCGAGCCCGCCGGTGCGGTGACGCACCAGCACGGCGGCGACGTCGATCAGGCGTTGCGACAGCCCGCCGGCAGTCATCAATTCGCCGGCCAGCATGAACAAGGGTATCGCCAGCAGGCTGAAGGACTGCGATCCCGCGACCAGTTGCTGCGCCAGGAACGCAGGCTCGATGTCGGCGACCACCAGCACCAGCGTGACGACAGCACCGATGGCAATCGCAAACGGCACGCCGAGCGTGACGAGCGCGGCAAAACCCGCGGTGAGCAGCAGGGCGCTGGCGCTCATGGCGCCAACTCCACGGGGACTTCGACAGGCGTGTTGCTCAGCATGCGCCAGCTTGCGAATACGCCGATCAGGGCGCCGGCAACCGGGGCCATCGCATGCAGCAGTTCGATCGGGAAGCCGATCGCGGCCGAGACCGAGCCGCCGGTCATGTCGAGGAAGCGCAAGCCCGACCATGCGAGATAGAAGCCGAACGCCGCCGTCAGCGCCTCGATCGCGCGCTCCGCCCAGGGCCGGCCGCCTGGCGGCGCCAGGTTGATCAGGATATCGAGCCGAACATGAAAGCCCTCGCGCACGCCGAGCGCCAGCCCGCCCATGACCGTCCATGAGAACATCAGCACCGCCAGTTCCTCGGTCCAGGACGGCGCGCGGCCGAACACATAGCGCATCACCACCTGCAGCGCGATGCAGCCGAGCATGACCGCGGTGGCCGCGATCAGGCTCAGCTTCAGGGCGCCGGCGACGAACGCGATGACGCGTTCGACGCCGCGCAGGGCGGGATTGTTCATGACTATGGGCTCGCGCGGTGGCGGATCGTTACAGCTTGGCGGCGGCCGCTTCCTGCATCAGCTCCGGTCCGATCGAGGCCTTGAACGTCTCATAGACGCTCTCGACCGAAGCGCGGAACGGCTTGAAGTCGGTGACGCGGTTGACCTTCATGCCGGCCTTCTCGAGCTTGCCGACCACTTCCTTGGCGGCCTCGGCGGCAGCCGCGCGCTGCGCCTTGGTGGCGGCGATACCTGAATTCGATCACCACCTTCTTGAGGTCGTCAGGCAATTTGTCGAAGGCGCGCTTGGCCATCAGCAGCGGAATGGCCGAATAGGTGTGGTTGGTGATCGAGAGATACTTCGTCACCTCGGCATATTTGCTCTGCTCGATCACCGCCAGCGGGATTTCGAGCCCGTCGATGGCGCCCTGCTGCACGGCCGTAAACGTCTCGCCCCAGGCCATCGGCACCGCGTTGCCGCCCAGCGATGAGAACATGCCGATAAAAACAGGGTTCTGCATGACACGGTATTTCACGCCCTTGACGTCGTCGGGCTTTTCGACCGGGCGCACGTTGTTGATCATGTTGCGAAAGCCGCCTTCCATCCAGCCGAGCAGCTTGATGCCCTTGGTCTCCAGCTTGGCGGCGAGCTTCTGGCCGACCGGGCCGTCGAGCACGCGCTGCGCCTGCGCTTCGTTCTCGTACAGGAACGGCAGGTCGTTGAGCTGGAACGTCGGCTCGATCTGGGCGATCACCGCATTGGTGATGACGCCGGCATCGACGGTGCCGAGCCGCATGCCTTCGAGCATCGGCTTCTCGTCGCCGAGCTGCCGGTTGGGATAGAGCTGGACCTCGATGCGGCCGCCGGACGCCGCCTCGACGCGCTCCTTGAAGGCGCGCGCGCCGGTGGCATAGGGATCCTGCGCGCCGTCGGAGGTGGTCCAGCCGAGCTTGATGACGGTCTTCTGCTGGGCGAAAGCCGGCGCGCTTGCGAGCGCTATTCCGGCTGCAGTGAATGCGCCTACGAGCGCGCGGCGCGTGATCAGGCTGGCCATGGGTGGTACTCCTCCGTTGATAAAAAAGCGCCGCCGTTCAGCCGGCGGTCGCGGTGGGAAATTCGTAAAGATGCGCGGCATTGTCGACGAGGATGCGGTTGCGCACCTTGGCCTCCGGCACCCAGAGCGGCAGCAAATCGAGCAGTGCGCCGGTATTGAACATGGGTCCTTCGACCGAGACATGCGGCCAGTCCGAGCCCCACAGGCAGCGGTCCGGCGCGGCCGCCACCAGCGCCCGCGCGAAATCAACCGTGTCGTGGAACGGCGCCCCGGTCTGCGAGATGCGGTAGGCGCCCGACAGCTTCACCCAGGCCCTGCCCTCCCCAAGCAGCCGCAGCATCCACTGGAAGCCCGGATGCGCAACGCCTGAAGACTACCGGCATGTGACCCATATGGTCGAACACCAGCTCGACCGGCAGCTTCATCATGCGCGGACCGAGTTCAGGCAGGTTGCGCGCGTCGATCAGCAATTGGATATGCCAGCCGAGCGGCGCGACGCGGGCGGCCAGCCGCTCCATCTCGTCGATCGCCACGCCGCCGCCGAACAGGACGTTGATGCGGATACCGCGCACGCCGGCCGCGTGCAGCGCTTCGAGCTCGGCGTCGCCGACATCGGGCGCGACCACCGCGACGCCGCGCAGCCGCTCCGGATGCGCCTTCAGGCTCTCCACCATGCAGCGGTTGTCGGTGCCGTAGACGCTGATCTGGACCAGCACGCCACGCGCCATGCCGAGACATTCGAGCATGCCGAGATAAGCGGACTCGGGCGCTGCGGGCGGCGTGTAGCTGCGGTTGGCGACCATGGGGAAGCGATCGGCCGGCCCGATCACATGCGCATGGGTGTCGCAGGCATGGGCCGGAACGGCAAAGCCGGGCGGACTGACGAACGGGTTCGGTCCCTGACAGGCGGGCGGTTCGGGCAACGCATCGCTCATGACCGTGCTCCGATGAAAGGTCCGAGGCCCAGCCGCTCCATCGCCGCCGACAGATGACGGCGCATCGCCGCTTCCGCAGCCGGCGCATCGCGCTGCTCGATCGCCGCGAACACCGCCTCATGCTCGGCCTGCACGGCCAGCACGCTCTTGGGGTGACGCGCCGCGGTGTTCGAACGCGCCTTGGCGATGGCGCCATGCAGATTGGCGCCGAGAAAGGTCAGGAAGCGGTCGAAATAGGGATTGCGCGAGGCCCGGGCGATGGTGGCGTGAAAACGATTGTCGGCCTCGATATCGTCCTCCCGGCCGGCGACGGAGATTTTCATCTCGCGCAGACAGGCGCGCATCGCCGCCAGTTCGCTGCGGTTGGCGCGGACGGCAGCGAGGCCGGCCGCGGCGCCTTCGACCGCGACGCGGAGCTGAAAGATATCGTGCAGATCCTTGACGATGGCCGGATCGGGCTCCAGCCGGAACAGGCCCCTGCCCGGTTCGGCCGAAACGAAGGCGCCCAGTCCCTGCCGCGTATCGACCAGCTCATCCGATTTCAGCCGCGACATCGCCTCGCGCACCACCATCCGCGAGACGTCGAACCGCTCGGCCAGCTCCTTCTCGGAGGGCAGCCGCGCGCCGGGCGCATATTCACCGGCCCGGATCGCCGCCGCGAGCTGGCGGGCGACTTCGTCGGACAGCCGCGGAGCGCGGGTAACGGAGGTGATTGAAGACATGTCGCCCGGTTATCATACAAGTGGGAGAGCAGACAAGTTCAATGTTCCCGAAGTGGAACGAAGCCCAACCTGAAGCCCTCAAGCCTGATCCGCTTTCAGCAACTCGACATACCGCGCTGCCGATCGCTCCACCGCGTCAGCGCCACCACTCATCACCTGGCGGCCCGGAAAGGCGCCGTAGATCCGGTCGAACTTCCATTGTCCGAGCGTGTCGGCGATGCGGCGAACCGTGGTGCCCGACAGCGGCATCATGTTGGGATAGCTCCACAGGAACGAAACGCGGGTGAGATCCGCCGCCACCTGCACGATATCCCCGCTCAGGACCGCGCCGCGTCCTTCGGCGCCGCCGGCCCAATGCAGCACGGTGCCGCCGGGAAAATGGCCGCCGAGCCGCAGCAGCGTCACGCCATCGGCGATTTCGAGAGTATCGCCATGCCAGGGGCGCACCGCGGGATCGGGACGCATGACCCATTCGGAATCGGCTGCATGCAGATGGATCGGGCAGTCGAAGCGGCGCGCCCAATCCTGCATGCAGGTGTAATAATGCGGGTGCGAGATCGCGATCGCGCGCAAGCCGCCCAACGAGCGGATCAGCGCCTCGGTGGCGTCGTCCAGCAAGGCGAGGCAATCCCACAGGATGTTGCCCTCGGCGGTGCGCAGCAGCTGGGCGCGCTGGCCGATGCCGAATTGCGGCCATGTGTGAATTTCGAACAGCCCGGATTCAAGCTGCCGCCACGCATTGACGTGTCCGCGGCCAAGTCTTTCCGGCGTCGTCCAGGCCTGTCCGCTCCGCGGCACGTACTGGCGTTCGTCGTCGCAGATCCCGCAGTGACGGGGCGGCTCGGGAGTCTCCGGGTACGAGGTCCCGCACGTGCTGCAGATGTGAATCGGCATCGAAGGTTCCTTCTCGAACGGCCCACTTCAGCGACGGTGTAATCCGCTGAAACGGGCGATGACAATACGCTTTTGCGAATGCCGCCACAGCCCTGCGGTAGCCCAAATGAACCATCCCCCCTGCTGGACGACAAACAAGAACAATCCCCCTCCGCGTGCGCACCGCATCAGCCGGATTTAAGCAAGGCATTGCGATGTCGCCACACCTGCGAGCTGCTTTCTTCGAAATCCTCGGGCTTTGGTCGCTGTGGTCGATCGTGAGTGATGTCAGGACCGGGATTGCGACCAACGGCAGGATGCCCATCGATATCAGGGATAATGCCGGCGGATTCTATCTCACGATCGCCTGCAAGGCGGCATTCGTTGGCTTCGCCATTGCAGTCCTGTTGAATGCGCTCGGGCTGATCGGCGATCCCTTCGCCTGGTTCGCACGCACCTTCCCGTTCATGGTGCGCAGCTAACGCTCAATCCAGCTCCGGCGGCTCGAACCAGTTCATCAGCGACAGCCCGCCGTCGATCACCACGGCCGATCCCGTGACATAGGCCGACACCTTGTTCGACAGCACCGCCAGCGCCATCGGCGCGAGGTCGGTGGCCGCGCCCAGGCGTCCCAGCGGGATATGTTTTGCCAGCGACGGATCGGCAACGAAACCGCCGGCGGCGATGGCGCCGGGCACCAGCGCGTTGACGCGGATGCCGTAGCGCCCCCATGTCCTCGCCAGTTCCTTCACCAGCATGCCGAGCGCGGCCTTGGATGTCGCGTAGTGCGGCAGGTTGCGCGGCGTGCCCGCGTGCAGCGAGGTCAGGAACAGGAACGAGCCGGGCTCTTTGGCCGCGATCAGCGGCCGCGCCAGTTCGCGCGCGAGATGAAAGCCGGCATCGACATTGACCGCGTGCATCTGCGCCCACGTCGCATCGCTGACGGCCATGGCATGATCGGCCTCGCGCCGCGGCGGCGACGCGCTGTGAACGAAATGCGTCACCCGCCCGATGGCCGACGCTGCATGCGCCAGCAGCGCATCGCATACGGCGCGATCGGCGAGATCGCCGACAAAGGGAACCGCCAGTTCCGGCCGCGGCGAGGTCTTGATCGCATCGGTGACCGTATCCGGGATTGACGTCGGCGAACACGGTTCGCACGCCCTCCCCGACCAGCGCTTGCGCGATGGCCCGCCCGATGCCGTTGCCCGCGCCGGTGACCAGAGCCGCCTCGCGCGCGGGATCGAATGGAGTGCTCAAGAGGCTCATGCTGTCGGCGGCTCCCACAGGGGTTTGCGGTGAATAAGACACGATTGCCCGCCAGCTTCAACGTCATCCGCCACAATCGTGGCGCTGTTGCGCCGGTGGCCGACACCCGTTCGACAGCATCGCGGTTTCCGAAAGGTTGCGCCGTGATATCGTCGGCGCTAGTCTTCCCGCCTAACCCCAGGGAGCCGCCGATGCGCTATGGTCTTTTCGTCGTGGGATTGATCGCCTTTGCGGCGCCGGCGCATGCCGAGCCGCGCTCGGTCTATGTGACCATGGTGCTGCAGGCTTTTGCCGCCAAGGTGGAGTGTCCCGGCATGGACGTCGCCTATCAGGATCTGGTGCAGAAGGCGAAGGACATGCAGCTGCCGGACGAAACCACCGAGAAGGTTCGAAAGGCCATCGCCTTCGTCCACACCGGTGGAAAAATGGGCGAGAAGGGCGATGGCGAGCTGATGTCGGAAGTGGCGATGGCGACGAAAACAACCGACCTCGACCAGCGCCGCCTCGGCCTGTCAACCTGGTGCGAGACTCAGAAAACCAAACTCGCCGGATTTGTTCGCGCGAAGAACTAGGGCGACCCCCGGCATCCTCCATATTCCGCAACGGCAAGCGGCTGGCGTTGACGCCTGAGCGTTTTGCCGCCATATAGCGAGCATGAACAAGCTTCGATCAGCCGCACTGACCACCACCGCGACCGCCTACGGCGGGTCGCCTTCTGGTCGCGCGCGCTAGAGACAAGCGCTACTCACACCCAGAAAAGGCCCCGCCGGCGACGGACGGGGCCTTTTCTGTTTTTGATGATCCCCGTCCGCGCTTTTTCCACTCGCAAGGAACATAGCCATGGACGATCTCGATCACAGAAATCTCGGCGTGCAACTCAAACTCTGGCACCTTCAGGAAGATGCGCCGGGCATGGTGTTCTGGCACCCGCGCGGCTACGCGCTCTACCGGGTGCTGGAGGACTATATCAGGCGCAAGATGCGCCGCGCCGGCTATGCCGAGGTCCGCACGCCACAGCTGCTGCCAAAGGAGTTTTGGGACCGCAGCGGCCACTGGGACAAGTTCGGCGAGCACATGTTCCGGATCGACGACGGCGAGCAGACGATGGCGCTGAAACCGATGTCGTGCCCGTGCCACGTGCAGATCTTCAACAAGGGGCTGCGCTCGTGGCGGGAGCTTCCGATCCGCTATGCCGAGTTCGGCGCTTGCCACCGCAATGAGCCTTCCGGTTCGCTTCACGGCATCATGCGGACGCGCGCCTTCGAGCAGGACGACGCGCATGTGTTCTGCCGCGAGCAGGACGTCGAGGGCGAAGTCGCTTGACTTTATCGCCCTGCTCGGCGAGGTTTACCGCGAACTCGGTTTTCCCGACTACGAGGTGGCGCTGGCGACGCGTCCGGCGGTGCGCGCCGGCGACGACGCGAGCTGGGACTGGTCGGAGGCGAAGCTCGGCGATGCCGCGCGGCAATGCGGCCTCGCGCCTCAGATCAATCCCGGCGAAGGCGCGTTCTACGGACCGAAGCTGGAATTCGCGCTGCGCGACCGGCTGGGACGATCCTGGCAGTGCGGCACCGTGCAGCTCGACAGCGTGCTGCCGCAGCGGCTCGAGGCGTCCTACATCGCCCCCGACGGCAGCCGCGCGACGGCCCCTGATGATCCATCACGCCATCTTCGGATCGATCGGTCGCATGATCGCGATCCTGCTCGAGCACCATGGCGGCGTGCTGCCGTTCTGGCTGTCACCGGACCAGGTCGCGGTCGCGCCGATCTCGAAGGACCACGCCGGATACGGCGCGGACGTGCTGGCGGCGTTTGAGGATGCCGGGATCCGGGCCGTTGCCTATGACGGCGCCGACACGCTTTCGCGGCGCATCGTGGCGGCGCATGAAATGGCGGTGCCGGTGATGGCGATCGTCGGCGGGCGCGAGATGCGGGACGGAAGGGTGTCCTTGCGCGAACGCGACGGCTCACAGGCCGACATTCCCCTGGCCGAAGCGGTGTCCCGCCTGCAGGCGAGGGCCCGGCCGGGCGCCCGTGCGTAACCTGAGGAAACCAAATTGTTGAGCGGATTCAACAAATCCACCCGACGGGCAAATCACTTCTGATTTGCAGAAACCACGTCAAGCCCCTTGCGATAAAATATTTCTGTTTTTCAGAACAAAAAATTGGACTATAAGCATAGCCATCCCGTCCCATTCAGAGGGGCGTTGCGCAAGGTCACCAATGCGGGACGGGGATGCGGTGGACGCGGATGGCGCTCCTGACCAGGGCGCTGGAAGCGGACGGCGAAATCGTGTGGTCCTGACACCCCAAGGCTGGTGTCAAGTTCGCGGCTTAAGGCAGCGCGGATGACGGTGGCAAGAGGGCATGGCTCACCGAGGAGAGCGCGTATAAGCCGTAAACCATTGCGCGGGGAGTGCCGGGTGATTCCGGTGTGACCTGACTAACGCGTGTGCTCTCTACCACTACCCATCGCACACGCAGCTATCGGGCGCATCGGGCGCCCGGCCTCCCCGCGCCCTCTGACTGGAGGGCAAGGAGATTTCTGGTAAAGCTCGGGCGTAACGCGCCGCGAGAATGCGAAGATACGTCTGCTGCTTGAATCGGCAACTCGCGCAACAAACACCACGTCGTCCCGGACAAGTGAGCGCAAGCGAGCGCAGATCCGGGACCCATAACCACCGTCGTCAGCAATTGCACGAAAGCCGTCCAACAGCGTATTTCAATACAGGCGCTGCGGCGCCGCGATGAGCGCAACTGCGCTCATCGCCGGGATCCCGGATCTGCGTTCGCTAACGCTCCCTTGTCCGGGATGACGATGTGAATTTGAATCAAGTACGCAGGGACGACAACCGTGGATGCCTTGCGCGCGCCTCGCTACGCCGCGCGGATCTTGCCGAGGAAATCGTCGACCTGGCCGCGCAGCTGCTGGGTCTGGTCGCCCAGCATCTCCGAGGCGGTCTTGACGTTCTGCGCTGCCGCGCCGGCGGCATCGGCGCCGGCGCTGACGCCGGTGATGTTCTCGGACACGTTCTTGGTGCCCTGCGCCGCCTGCTGGGTGCTGCGGGTGATCTCCTGGGTGGCGGCGCCCTGCTCTTCGACGGCCGCGGCGATCGCGGTGGCGACCTCGTTGACTTCGCCGATGATGCCGCCGATCCCCTTGATCGCTTCGATCGCCTCGCCGGCGACCTTCTGCATGTCGGCGATCTGCTCCGAAATATCCTCGGTCGCCTTGGCGGTCTGGCTGGCCAGCGATTTGACTTCGGACGCCACCACCGCGAAGCCGCGCCCGGCCTCGCCGGCGCGGGCGGCTTCGATGGTGGCGTTGAGCGCCAGCAAATTGGTCTGCGACGCGATGTCGTTGATCAGGCCGACCACTTCGCCGATCCGGCTGGCGGTCTTGGCGAGGCCCTGCACCGTGCTGTCGGTCGCCCTCGCCTGGCTGACGGCGCGGCCGGCGATCCCGGCGGCGTGCGCGGCCTGCCGCGAGATATCGTTGATCGAGGCGCTCAATTCTTCCGCCGCCGAAGCGACGCTCTGCACGTTCATCGAGGCTTCGCCCGAGGCCCTGGCGGCGATTTGCACGCTGGCATTGGTCTGGGTGGACATCGCCGCCATGCCGTCCGAGGTCGTCCGCATCTGGTTGGAGGCGTCGCCGAGTTGCTGAAGCGTCCCGCGCACATGGGTTTCGAATTCGCCGATATAGCTTTCGACAGCCTGCTGCCGCGTGGCGGCGCCGGCATTGCGCTCGCGCTCCAGCTGCTCGATCCGCATCTTCTCGATCGCCTGTTGCTTGAACGTGGCGAGTGCGCCGGCCAGCGATCCGATTTCGTCCTGGCGTTCGGCGTAGCCGGCATCCACCGACAGATCGCCCGCGGCCACCTTCAACATGCCATCGCGAATGGCGTGCAGCGGCGTGATCACGCGGCGGCCGACCACCATCATGCTGCCGATCGCAAGCAGCAGCGCCGCGGCCAGCAACGTGACATTGAGGATCAGGGATTGCCGCGCCGACGACCACTGCGTCGTGGCGTGGCGCTTGGCTTCGTCGAGCGCGCGCTCGGCAAGCGTGACCGCGACGCCGAGTCGCCCGATCGCGTCGGGGCTCCATTGCGCCGACGTCACTTCCGGCTTCTCACCGGCAATCAGCGCGGTCAGCACTCGCTCGGAATACGCCAGATTCTGCGGTTCGAAATAGGCCTTCTTGGTTGCAGCCATGGCCTCGACCAGGCCGGCCGGCAGCTGGGTTCCCGCCACCATGGTCTCCAGGGCCTTCCAGGCGTACTCCGTCCCGATGGTGTACCTGGTGTAGGTTTGGCGCGCTTCCGGCGGCAGGCGGCCGGCGTTAAATCCCTGGGACAGCAGCACGGCGCCCTGGCCGCCGGTATCGCGGACCAGCCAGGCGAGCTGCTTGATCGCCAGCAATTGATCGACCACGGGATCGACATGGCTGACGGCGGCGGAAAGCTGGGTGACCAGCTTTTCCAGCGTCTGCAGCATCATGGTCGCGGCATCGGCATATTCCTTAGCCAGCGCTGCCCGGCGCGACGCCTTCGGCTGGGTGATCGCCGCGATGGACTCGGTCTGCAAGGCCTTCAGCGTGTCGAACTGCCGGGTCAGGGAGGGAAGCAGCGTGGCCCGCTCCGGAAACTCGACCGTCGCGACGAGGTCCGGCAGGGAGCCCAGCGCCGGATTGATGATGTCGCGATAGCCTTGCTGCGTCTTGAGCGAGTCGGCCGTGATGACATCGGCGCTGCCCAAATTCGAACTGGTGGTGGCGCGGTCGGTGCGCAGATTGCTCATCGCCTTGAAGGCATGGGCCGAGGCGTCGGCGATGACGGATATGCGGGCGGCGGTCTGCAGCCGGCCCCAGGAATCCCACGCGGTCATGATCAGAAAAACCACGACGCAGGCCGCCATCACGGCGATGACGGATTTGAGCAACGCGGAAATGGTCAGACGATTCAGCATGAGGACCCCCAGTTAGGAGTCCAGTTAGCCCCGAATGGTAAATAATTCCGGTTCCAGGCACCCCCGGGGAATTACGGGCGTGCGCCATCGGGCTCGCTTCAATAGGGCGGATTCTTCCGCTGCCGCTGCGCTTTCGCCGCCTCCATCCACCACGCCAGATCATCGGCGAAGCGGGGAAACGCATGCGCCAGCGCCTTGCCGCCCTCGCCGGTCGGCTGGCCATCGACGGATAGCGCCTGCGAGATCCCTCCTACCCCGATCGTCGAGGAGATCACCACCATGCCCATCTCGGAGAGCGTGCCATGCCAGGCAGTGGAGGCGCGGGCGCCTCCAAGGCGACCGGCCGAATAGCTCGCAATGGCGGCGGGACGCCAGAACCACTCCTCGAGGAAATGATCGGTGAGATTCTTCAGGCCGGGCTGCATGCCCCAATTATATTCGCCGGTGATGAAGACAAACCCGTCGGCGTCGCGGATCTGGCCGGCGAGTTTTTCCAGCGCCGCCGGCGCCTCGCCCTTTGGGTATTCCTTGTACATCCGGTCCAGCATCGGCAGGCCGACCGCCTTGGCGTCGATCAGCTCGACGTCGTCGCCGCGGCCGCGCAGGCCTTCGACGACGAACTGCGCCAGCCGGATGCCCATCCGGTCGGAGCGATACGAGCCGTAGAATACGAGAATGCGATTGCTCATGACGTCATCCTATCACGCTGGCCGAGCCCCGTATTCCGGGTGGGATTCCCGCAGATGTAAACCTGGCCTTAATTCGCACCTGATTACCGTAAAGCGCCCTGCCTCTCCACCCCTCGTGATCGGCCCAATCCATGAAAATCGGTACTTTGCTGACCGCCGCCATCGTCTCCCTGTCCGCCGTCGGCGGCGGACTCGCCGTTTATGTGGCCGTTTCGAAATACCAGACGATGGACAAGGTTTCCGTCGCACAGAGCCGGCTTGAAGTGGTCCGGGCCGTGGGCGAAATTCCGCGCTACATGAATCCCGAGCGCGGCTTCGCCACCAACATCCTGTACGGGCCGGCCGTCGTCGATCCGAAGGCGCGGGCCGAACTCAACGACAAATATCGCAAGCAAACCGACGGCGCGCGCGACAAGATGAACGCGATCCGCAAGGATCTGTCCGCGCTCGACGACGGCGCCGCCGTGGGCAGCGCGATCGATGCGCTGAATTCAAAATTCGCGGCGCTTCGCGACGCCATCGACAAGGCGATCGATGGTCCGGCCGAGGTCCGCAAGGACGCCGCCAAGAAGATCGTCGCCGATAACGCCGTCTTCAATACCGCCGTCACCGTGTTGCTCGATGAGCAGGTCCGCAAGATGGCCCAGCTCGACGGCGACGCTTACCGGCAGGCGAGCTTTGCCAACATCGCATGGACCTTGCGAGACGTCGGCGGCTACAATTCCAGCCTTCACAAGAATCTCGTCGGTTACAACCGCGCGGCAACCGAGGCCGAAAAGATGGAGCTGAGCCGCGCGCAGGGCCGCAATGACCAGATTCTAATGTCGCTGCAGCCTTTGCGCGGCAATCCGGCGACGCCTGCCAACATCGTGGCGGCGCTCGACAAGATGAACGAAGCCTATGTGGGGCGCTTCGGCCAGGAAATGAAGCTGGCCAAGGATGGCGCATTCAGCGGAAAATACGAACACGACGCCGACACCTTCTTCGTGGAATCGCAAAAGGGTCTGGGTGCGATCATCACCGTGCGCGATGCCTTCTACGACAACGCCGAGCAGATCCTCGGCTCGTCCGGATCGTCTGCGCGCTTCAGCTTCCTGATCGCGCTCGCAGGGCTGATCGCGGTCGCGATTGCCAGCATCGGCCTCGTGATCATGGTCCGCCGCCGCGTCTGCCAGCCGATCGTCGACCTCACCGCGACGATGTCGCAACTCGCCAGCGGCGACGTCTCCGGTACCATTCCCGGCGCGGACCGCAGCGACGAGATCGGCGCGATGGCGGCTGCCGTCGGCGTCTTCAAGCACAACAAGATCGAGGCCGATCGCCTCACCGCGGAGCAGGAAGCCGAGAACGAGGTCAAGATGCGACGCGCCCGCGTGCTCGACGATCTCACCCGCGCCTTCGAAGCCAAGGTGACCGAACTGGTCGGCGGGCTGTCCTCGGCCTCCGCCACGATGGAAACGACCGCGCAGTCGATGTCGTCGACCGCGTCGGCCACCAACCGTCAGGCCGGCGTCGTGGCCGCCGCCTCCGAACAGACCTCGACCAACGTGCAGACGGTCGCCAGCGCCACCGAAGAGTTGACCTCATCGATTTCGGAGATCGCGCGCCAGGTCACGCAATCCACCGAGATCGCGGCCCGCGCGGTCGAGAATGCCCGCCGCAGCGGCGATACCGCAGCCTCGCTGGCCGAAGGCGCGCAGAAGATCGGCGACGTCGTCACGCTGATCCAGAGCATCGCCGCCCAGACCAACCTGCTGGCGCTGAACGCGACCATCGAGGCGGCACGCGCCGGCGACGCCGGACGCGGGTTTGCCGTGGTGGCCTCCGAAGTCAAATCGCTGGCCGGCCAGACCGCCAAGGCCACCACCGAAATATCCGAGCAGATCGCGGCCATTCAGGCCGCGAGCGACGAAACCGTGCAGGCGATCAAGAACGTGGTCGACGTCATCACCGAGATCGACCAGATCGGCATCGCGATTGCGTCCGCCATCGAGGAACAGGGCTCGGCGACGCGGGAAATCTCACGCAGCGTCCAGGAAGCCGCGCGCGGCACCCAGGAAGTGAACGCGAATATTTCCGGCGTGCAGCGCGCCGCCGATGACACCGGTTCGGCCGCCAATCAGGTGCTCGGCGCCGCCGAACAATTGTCGTCGCAGTCGCGCGATCTCGCCGGACAGTTCAACCGCTTCCTCTCCGAGGTCCGCGCCGCGTAAATCGGGGGCGCGTCCCGTGGGCCGTCAGGCCGGGCGCATCAGTTTCAGGGTCGCGGTCAAGCGCAGGCTGCGCTTGCCGGCCAATGCCACGGCCTCGAGTTCGGCGCCCTGCCCGTCGCAGGTGCCGGAAAAGCCGATGCCGACCTCGTAGCCGCCGAATACCGGGTTCTCGCCTTTCGCAGGCGTATGCTCCTGGTTGACGATCTCGCCCTTCCAGCGGCCGTCCGCCGAGGTATAGGAACCGAGATAGTAGAAGAAGGCGTCGCCGCCGAGAACGCGGCCGTCGATCAGGAGCATCACGCCGGACAGGCCGCCATCGATGCCGTCGAGGGTGCGGATGTGAACGGAATAAAGCCCGTTGACGATGCCGCCTGGCCCGACCGCGCCGGCCGCGGCAACCGCCTCCTCTTCGAGCCGCGTCAGCTCGGCCCAGAACACCGCACCGGGCGCCGGCGCGGCGCTGCCCTCGAAACGAATTTTGCGGCCTTCCGCCTTGCCGCGCACCTGGATCGCTGCGACGTCGGCGCCCATCAGCGGCTTGTAATAGGGGTCGTCATTGTGGCGCGCGGTGATGAGTTCGGCCGCGATCTCGCCGTTGCTTTCTTCCCGGTAGGTGCCGAGATGGGCGAAGGCCGAATTGCCGCCCAACAGCTTGCCGGCATGCATGCACATCACGCTGCGGCCGAACGCATCGTTGACGCCGTACTCAACCTTGTAAAGTCCGTCCAGCACTGTGGGTACTCTGTCGAATCAGTCTTTCGACATAGCATTGCCTTGGAAACGGGTACATCAGGCATTCGCAGCCGCCGTCGAATCGATTGGAGGACCAATTGCAAGCCTTTCTCCTGTATGCCCTCGCGCTCGGCGCCGGCGTCAGCGTGGCCGTGCAACAGGTGCTGAACGGCGCCTTGCGGACCGCGCTCGGCTCCCCCGCCTGGGCAGGCTTCGTCAGCTATCTCGTCGGCCTGGTGACGATGATCGTCGTGCTGTTCGCGCTCGGCGAACGCCTGCCATCGTGGAGGGTGGTGGCCGATACGCCGTGGTGGGCGTGGTCGGGCGGTGTGCTCGGCGGCGTGTTCATCCTGCTGATGATCCTGTTGCTGCCCTCGCTCGGCGCGGCAACCCTGATCGCGCTGGTGGTCGCGGGCCAGATGGCCATCGCCATCACGCTGGACCATTTTGGCGCCTTCGGATTGGCGACGCATCCGGTCAGCCTGTCCCGCCTCGCCGGCGCGGCGTTGCTGATCGCCGGCGTCGTCCTGATCAAGGACTGATCAAGGCTCCAGCCCGGACTCCCGCAGCGCCGGGACCGCCTCGGGCGAGGCCAGGAATTTCAAAAGCCGGTCGGACGGCGCCACATTGTTCGATGCCGCGAGGCGACCGGCGGAAAACACCGCCGGGCTTTGCAACTCGCGCGGGATCGGTCCGACGACCTCGACACCGCCGACCAGCTTCAATTCGCTGATCTGCTGCACCGCGAGGTCGGCCTCGTCAGACAGCAGCAATTCGGCGGTAAAGCCTTGCGGAATGATTTTCGCGCGGGCGTTGATGTCGGCGGCGATACCCATTCGCTCGATCAGTTGGGTGAAGAAAATGCCGCTGGCGCCGAGGCGCGAATAGGCCACCGAACGTGCGCCGAGCAACGTCGCCCGAAGTGCGGCTTCCGTCGCGATCTCGGGATGCTCTGGCGCCGGCCTTCACCGCGATGCCGACAAAGGAGCGCGCCAGGTCGGCGCAGCTCGCCGCGACCACCGTTCCCTTGGCGGCGAGGTCGTCGAGCGCCTCCTTGGTCAGGATCACCACGTCGGCGCCCTCGCCGCCGCGCAGCCGCTCCAGCAGCGCCAGCGTCGGCGCGAAATCGGCATCGATGCGCGCGCCGCTTTCCGCTTCAAACCGAGCGGCAAGGTTGCCCACCGCGCCCTTCAGAGCCAGCGTCGAGAGAATTCGGACCGCGTCTGCCATCGACCTACGCCGGCCGCATCAGCTTGAGTACCGCGGTCAGGCGAAGGCTGCGCTTGCCCGCCAGCGCGGTCGCCTCCAGCAGCGCGCCGCTGATGTCACACGTGCCGGCAAAGCCGATGCCGACCTCATGGCCGCCGAAGATCGGATGCTCGCTTTTGGCCGGCGTGTGCTCCTGATTGAGGATTTCGCCTCTCCAGCGGCCGTTTGCCGACGTATAGGTGCCGAGATAGTAGAAGAACGCATCGCCGCCGAGGATGCGGCCGTCATGCAGCAGCATCACGCCGGTCAGGCCGCCATCGACGCCGTCGAGCATCCTGATGTGAACGGAATAGAGCCCGTTGACGATGCCGCCCTCGCCGACCGCATCCATCGGCGCCACGATCTCGTCGGCGATCGGGGTCATGACCGAACGGAACACCGCGCCCGGCATTTGCGGCGAGCCGCCCTCGAAATGATAGATATCGCCGATCGCGCTGCCGCGAACGTCGATCGTGGCAATGTCGGATCCCAGCAGCGACTGGTAGTTGGGATCGTCGTTGTGGCGGTGGCTGGTGATCTCCGAGGTGACGACGCCGTCGACCTCGCTATAGGTGCCGTAATGCGCGAACGCCGAATTGCCGCCGAGCATGCTGCCGCCATTGGCGTACATCACGCTGCGGCCGACCGCGTCATCGACCTGGAACCTGACCTTGTAAAACCCCTCCAGCAAAAACCCACGTCCCCCAGTCACTAAGGTGCAATCCAGCTATCTAACGCGGTTCGCACGGCGGGGAAACGGGTTTGAAGGGCGCTCAAACGCAATGATCCGCCAAAGCGCCGAAGCGCCTTGGCGGATCAGGGTACGGCCCGGACGCCCCCCGGGTCCGGGCCGAAGAAGTAGCGCTTAGGCCGCGGCCGCCTTGGCGGTGGGAACCGAAGCGATCGTCTTCAGGATCTGCGAAGCGATCTGGTAGGGGTCGCCTTGCGAGTTCGGGCGGCGATCTTCCAGATAGCCCTTCCAGCCGTTATTGGCGAACGAGTGCGGCACGCGGATCGAGGCGCCGCGGTCCGCGATGCCCCAGCTGAAGGTGTCGATCGACGCCGTCTCGTGCTTGCCGGTCAGGCGCAGATGGTTGTCCGGACCGTAGACCGCGATGTGATCGGCGCGGTTGGTCTTGAAGGCATCCATCAGCTTCTCGAAATACTCCTTGCCGCCGACTTCGCGCAGGTAGGTGGTGGAGAAGTTGGCGTGCATGCCGGAACCGTTCCAGTCGGTGTCGCCCAGCGGCTTGCAGTGATACTCGATGTCGATGCCGTAGGTTTCGGTCAGGCGCTGCATGAGATAGCGAGCGATCCACATTTCGTCGGCGGCCTTTTTGGAGCCCTTGCCGAAGATCTGGAATTCCCACTGGCCCTTGGCGACTTCGGCGTTGATGCCTTCGTGGTTGATGCCGGCGGCGAGGCAGAGGTCGAGATGCTTCTCGACGATCTCGCGGGCGACCGCACCGACATTCGAGTAGCCGACGCCGGTGTAATACGGTCCCTGCGGAGCCGGATAACCTGCGGTCGGGAAGCCGAGCGGACGGCCGTCCTTGTAGAAGAAGTATTCCTGCTCGAAACCGAACCAGGCGCCTTCGTCGTCGAGAATGGTGGCGCGCTTGTTGGTGGCGTGCGGGGTCTTGCCGTCGGGCATCATGACTTCGCACATCACCAGCGCGCCGTTGGTACGCGCGGCATCCGGATAGATGGCGACCGGCTTGAGCACGCAATCCGAACTATGGCCCTCGGCCTGCATGGTCGAGCTTCCGTCGAAGCCCCACAGCGGAAGCTGCTCCAGGGTCGGGAACGAATCGAATTCCTTGATTTGGGTTTTGCCGCGCAGATTTGGCGTCGGCGTATATCCGTCCAGCCAGATATACTCGAGCTTGTACTTTGTCATTGAGCTCTCTCATGTTGATGATGCGAAAGGTGCGGAAACCGAGACCCTATTGGCCACCGCACGCGTACCCGGCCGCCATCGGCCACTCCTTACCAAGCAATTAAAGTGCCAAATGCCGCAATGCGGGGCACCGACGAAAACGGGGAAATCTCCCCCGCGCCGGCCGAAATGCCGGGTTTTTGGGTGCGGCAAAGTCGCGCGGTCGGCTGCCGCCGGCCAAGCCGCCGAGGGCCCGCCTCAGGGCCGAAATGCGCCTGATAACGCAGCAGCTCGCAGACCGTCCACCCGTCCGGATTAAATCCGCGCCAGCCGTCGACGGCATTCGAAGCGAACGCCTGCCCTCCTTCGCAACCTTGCTCACGGCTCAAGCGTTGACCACCCGACCGCTGCTTTGCAGGAAGCAAAGTGAGAAATGCCCAAAATCTATACACGATGTGGTCTTTTCTTGATCATATTGCACTTGTCGAGGGCACCAACGATATCGAGTTCAGTAACCATCCGGGAACGAGTCGGGCGCACCATTATCCCCCCGCGCGCCGCGCATCAGGAGAGACTGCGATGAATACGAGTTTGAATCACGGGTCCGCCAGGATCTACCAATTCCCTGCCGGGGGCCGTTCGGCACTCGGAGGACGTCGCTATGACGAGGCCAAGGCCGTCACCGACCTTGCTTCGTCGCGCGCCAGCGAGGTTGCCGTCGGCGGCGCCTGGTATCATGACGCTGCGATCGAGGATTCCAAGCCGGGGCGTGAGCGCTGATGCCGGGTGCAGAGATGATGCCGACGTACCGGCGATGGCTGGTGCGATCTCAGGAACGGAAAAAGGGTCGAAACGAAAACGTTTCGGCCCTTTTTCAATTGGTCTCGCACGCCGTCACCGGCCGTTTGCCGTGCTTGAGCCTGGCGCCGGCCTTGTTGATCGTCAACGTCACGCCGCGGCCCGAATAGCGCGAGCCTGACAGCCACAGGCGCTTGTCCAGCGTCACCGCCTTGCCGTCGATCTGCAGATGCGCGCGCTTGTCGTACTGGAAAAATCCGACGATGAACTGGGAACCGTCGGCGCAGCTATAGTTCCGCCAGGTCGTCTGCGCCAGCGCGGGCGATGCGCCGGCCGCGACAACCCATAGTGCCGCACCGATAACAATGCTCTTGCGTCGATTCATGCTGGCCCCCCGGAAGCGCCGAGTATAGACCGGACCCGTCCCGTCAGGCGATATGCCTGTTCCGTCTTTTCCCCGCCGCACCGGATGGCCTAAGCTGATCCGATGTCAGATTCCCCTGCCCGTCACCTCAACCTCGCCGGCGCCAGCAATTTTCGCGACCTCGGCGGCTACCCCGCCCGCGACGGCCGCGCCGTCCGCTGGCGGCAGATCTTCCGTTCCAACCATCTCGGCCATCTCACCGACGCCGATATCGAGGTGCTGCGCGGCCTCGGCGTCAGGCGCGCCTTCGATTTCCGCGGCACCGAGGAGCGCATGGCCGCGATGTGCGGGCTCGAGGAGATCGCGGTCCATTCGCTGCCGGTCGAGCCGACCGTGGTCGCGGCGCTGCGCGCGCGGCTCGCTACCGGCCTGGCGCTGTCATCGACCGACGCCCTGGAGGTGATGCGCGATTCCTACCGCAACTATGTGCGCCAGAACACGCCGGCCTTTCGCGCGCTGTTCGCCCATCTGGTCGGAGACCACGCGCCGCTGGTGATTCACTGCACCGCCGGCAAGGATCGCACCGGGTTCGCCTGCGCGCTGATCCTGCATGCGCTCGATGTGCCCGATGATCTGATATCGGAGGATTATCTGCTCACCAACCGCTTCTACCGGCGCGATCCCTCCGCCAGCAGCGATCTCCCTGAGGAGGTCAAGCAGGTGCTGGCGTCGGTGGAAGCATCCTTCCTCGCCGCCGCGTTCGAGGCGATCAGCGCCGACTATGGCACGCTCGAAAACTATTTCAGCGAGGGATTGCGCCTTGGGGCGGCGGAACGCGCTGAACTCAAGGCGCGCTATCTGGAAGCCTGATTCAGATCTGGCCGTCGCATCTTTGCGCGGCGTCTTCACGGGCCTTTCAGCTACGCCGCGGCTTCCATTTCCGCTTCCGCGTCGAGGTCGGCGATGACGTCCTCGAACGCCGAGATGGCCTGCTGAACCGCCGCGATCTGCATCAGCTCCCAGCTACTGACCGGACCGTTGCGATTTTGCAGCGCGACAATCAAATCCCGGCGCTGCTCCTTAAGCTGAACAAGCGGTAAACCGTGATCGGGTAGATTTCCCATCGTGAAGCGCCCCTGCCCAGTGATTGGACCATCGCAAGCTAGCGCGATATTTCTGCGGTCCGCTTACAGAACTCGGACAAATTTTAGCGATCGGCCACCGTAACACTACGGGGTCTCAGGCCTGCGGCGGCAGCGCCTTCACAATCGCGTCACACAACGCGGCCGAAAAGCGAAGGGTGCTGCAATCGCTCTGGTGAAGCTTGTCACCGTCGGTCCGGTCGAGCATTCGCTCGAAGCTGATGCCGTTGTGGACATGCCAGTGCCGCATCAGCGCCCAGCGGCGGAACAGATTGACCTCCGCTTTTTCAGCCGCGGTCGCTATCAGCGATACCATGCGGTCGGAGTCGTCGGCCTTTTTGTCGAATAGCATTGCGGTGACGTATTGCAGATCGATCAGCACGACGTCCATGGATGGCGGCGAAGCTGGTCCAATCCCTTGGCAATCGCCGCGGCAACCTCATCCAGGTCATATTTGTTCTCTTCCTTGCGGAAAACCGCGTTGGTTCCGACTTGCCAGATCACCAGGGAAGGATGCTCAGTCGATTATGTCCTCCTCGAACCGGCGACAATTCCTCGATGGCCTCCTGGCCGCCGATCCCCCTGTTGAGCACGTCGATCCGGAGCTTCGGAAAGCGGTTCCGATCATATCGGGCACGCAGATACATCTCCAGCCGGTGCGGATAAGGCACGACGTCCCGCAGGCCCGCCGTCGACGACGAGCCCATCGCGACGATCCTGACCGGCCCTTGGCCGTCAATTGACGCTTGGATCGCCTGCGCCAGCTTTGGAAGCTGATAGCCCAGCTTGGTGAATTCGGCCGGGACGTCGGCCTCGGGAAGTGTGTCGGTCATATGAACCGTCCGGTTGAAAAATTTCTTGAAGTATGGACCCCTATCGGGCGCGGAATTTGCGGCAATGTAGATCAAATTCGCTCAGCGGTAGTGTTAAATTTGATCTGCTCTTCTCCGGAGACCAGACATGAACGGCAAAGTCATCATCGTGACCGGCGCCTCGGGTGCGCTCGGCAGCGTGGTTGCGGAAGCAGCCCTTGGCGCGGGGCGCGCGGGTGGCGGGCCTTGACCACGCGGCATCGCAGCTTCCGGCGACGGCGAACCGGATCGAACTCGGCGGCGTCGATCTTTCCAATGCCGCCGAAGCCAAAAAGGCGATCGACGCCGTCGTGGCGCATTTCGGCAGGCTCGATGCGCTGGTCAATATCGCCGGCGGCTTTGCGTTCGAGGCGGTCGCCGAGGGCGATCCCCGAACCTGGCAGCACATGTATGCGCTCAATGTGCTGACCGCGCTGAATGCGTCGCGTGCCGCGATCCCGCATTTGGCCACCTCGGCCTCGGCGCGCATCGTCAATATCGGCGCGATCGGCGCGCTGCAGGCCGGCGCCGGCATGGGCGCCTATGCCGCTTCGAAGGCCGGCGTGC
Organism: uncultured Alphaproteobacteria bacterium; assembly: GCA_963742695.1. GTDB lineage: Bacteria > Pseudomonadota > Alphaproteobacteria > Rhizobiales > Xanthobacteraceae > Bradyrhizobium. The sequence continues at coordinate 33,845 of CAVUNF010000023.1, read as the reverse complement.
ATCGCCTCACCGAGGCGCTCGCCGCCGAATGGAAAGGCAAGATCACCGTCAACGCCGTGCTGCCGTCGACCATCGACACAGCGGCCAATCGCGCCAGCATGCCGAAAGCGGATTTTACAAAATGGGTGACGCCGCAGGAGCTCGCCGACGTGATCCTGTTTCTCATCAGCGACGCCGCCAGCGCCGTCACCGGCGCGCTGCTTGCCGGTGAGCGGACGGGTTTAACCCTCACGCCTCCGCCATCTTCTTCAACACCGCGCTGAAGCGGATGCTGCGCTTGCCGGCGAGTGCCGTGGCCTCGCCGACCGCGCCGTCGGCGGTATAGGTGCCGGAAAAGCCGATGCCGACCTCATAGCCGCCGAATACCGGCCGCTCGCCCTGGCTCGGCGTATGCTCGTGGTTGATCAATTCGCCCTTCCACCTGCCGTTGGCGCTGCTGTAGGCGCCGATGTAGTCGAAGTAGGCGTCGCCGCCGCGGATCCGGCCGTTGTGCAGCACCATGACCCCGGTATTGCCGCCATCGATGCCGTCGAGCATCCGGATGTGGATCGAATAAAGCCCGTTGACGATGCCATCAGCTCCGTTCGCACCCGCGGGTGGCGCGGCCTCTTCGCTGATCGGGGTCATCACCGAATTGAAGATAACGCCGGGCAATTGCGCCGCGCCGCCTTCGAACAAATACTGCTCGCCCTGCTGCCGGCCCTTCAGCGAGAGGGTGATGGTGTCGGTCTTGAGCAACGGCTGGAAATCCGGATCGTCGTAGTGGCGCATCGCCGTGATTTCGACCGTCACCTCGCCGTCGGCTTCCCGGTAGGTGCCGATGAACGCAAAGGCCGAATTGCCGCCCAGCATCTTGCCGTCATAGCAATAGAGCACGCCGCGGCGCGAGCCGTGCACCGTCTTCATCTCGACCTTGTAAAGTCCCTGCAACATCCAACGCAGCCCTATGGTCTTGACCGGCACACCACAACAGAACGGGCGCGCAGCTTCGTTCAGTCCGGAATGAGCAGCCGCAGCTTCGATTTGAATCGAATGCTCTGTTTGCCAGCCAGCGCCATACCGTCGCCTTCGGCCAGTTCATCGGTGTAGGTCCCGGTAAATCCGATGGTTACCACCTTGCGTTCCCATATCGGCCGCTCACCGAAGGTCTGCGAATGCTCCTGGTTGGTCACTTCGCCCTTCCATTTGCCGTTCGGCCGACGTGTAGTTCCCGAACGCATAGAAGAACAAATCCCCACCGCGCATGGTCCCGTCGCGCAGCACCATGACGCCCTGGTTGCCACCGTGAACGCCATCCAGCATCTCGATGGTGATATGGTAGAGCCCATTCCTGATCATGATATACGCCGCGCCCGTCCGTCCCGGCCACAGGATAGCCGTTCCGGTGTCGTTTGATCAAATGCACTGCGGCAATTCGGGTTAAACTTCAGACTACTGAGTCGCGGAGGCGACACCGGAGCTCACTTGGAAACCGCGCTATATCTGCCCGTCAAACGCTTCCTCGAGAACCTCGGCTTCACGGTCAAGGGCGAGATCGGCGGCTGCGATCTGGTGGCGCTGAGCGGCGGCGAGCCGCCGATCGTGGTGATCGGCGAGCTGAAACTTTCCTTCAATCTCGAGCTGGTTCTGCAGGCGGTCGATCGCGCCGCCGCCGCCGACGAGGTCTGGCTGGCGGCCCGGATGTCGGCGCGCGGCAAGGGCCGCGAGAGCGACGCGCGCTACCGCAATCTGTGCCGCCGGCTCGGCTTCGGCATGCTGGCGGTGACCGCGACCGGCGAGGTCGAGGTGCTGGTCAAGCCGCCCGAGACCAGCCCGCGCCGCAACCCGAAGAAGCGCTCCCGGCTGGTCAGCGAGCACCGGCGGCGCAAGGGCGATCCGGTGCTCGGCGGCAGCAGCACCCGCGCACCGATCATGACAGCCTATCGCCAGCAGGCGCTGGCCTGCGCCTCGGCGCTGTCGCAGGGCCCGCGGCGGGTGCGCGATCTCAAGCCCGGGATACCGGATGCACCGAAAATCCTGCTGAACAACGTCTATGGCTGGTTCGACCGCGCCGAACGCGGCATCTATGTGCTGACCGATGCCGGCCGCGCCGCGCTGAAGCGCTGGCCGCAGCAGCCGGTGGATTTTGCTGACGCCGTCGATTCGGCTCCCTAACCGCGGAGGAAACAGATGATCGTGGTTACCGGCAGCGTCACGGCGCGGCCCGATTCATTCGACGAAGTCCTCACCCACAGCCTCGAGCACGTCCACCGCTCGCGCGGGGAGCCCGGCTGCATCTCGCACGCCGTGCATGTCGATTGCGAGAACCCGTTGCGGCTGGTGTTCATCGAGCAATGGGCCGATCGGGCGGCCCTATTGGCGCATTTCGCGGTGCCGGCGTCGCGGGATTTCGTCCGCGCGCTGCAGCCGCTCGCGGCTGCCGCCACCACCATCGAGCTGTACGACGCGACCAGACTGGAGAAATTGTGAACGCATGGCTGGTTTGCCATGCCAATTTCATATTGCAATGCAACATAAGGGCACCTAGGTATCTGGCATCGAGATGCGAGGCCCCCATGAGTGAAGACTGGAATACCAAGTACGGCACACGGCGCGTGCGGCGCGACCCGCCGACGCTGGAAGAGGCGATTTTCGCCGCTGTCGGCATTACCGACGATCTGGACGCCCAGGCGGAGATCGCGGCATCGCTGATGGGGCTGCCGATCGAAGCCGTTCAGGCCGAGGTGAAGAAGGCGGCGCGTCCGGTGTTGGGACGTTCGATCAGCCGCGTCATCGCCGGCGAACAGGGCGCGCAGCGCTCGATCGTGGTGGAGCGCCGCGTGGTCCGGAAGTTCGGCAACGACAAGCGCACCGGCACCTGACCTTCAATTCCTGACACCATTAACCCTTCGCAGATCACCGATCCGCGAAGGGTTTTTTGCGCTCGATGATCGATCAGGCGGTCCGGCCCCAGCCGTACATCCGCAGCAGCATCTTCCAGTAGGCGCGGTTGACGTTGGCCATGGCGCGCGCGGCGTCGACCGGCGTCGCCATCGCGGCCCGCGCGGGTTGCGGCTGCGCTTGCGGCTTCAGATCGATCGTGCCGGTGGATTCGCCGTGGCGGAACGTCAGATTCGCGCCGAACTTGTGGGCCAGCGCCCGCATCGCCTGATTCTGCGCGCCGGTGGTGATCCGCAAGGCGCTGGTAGCCCTTCGATCGCGCCTCCGCGATCAGCTTCTTGAACAGGATGCTGCCGACGCCATGCCGGCGCACCCGCGCCTCGACGCTGAAGGCGATCTCGGGCAGCGCATCCGGCGATTGATCCGGCGGATGCAGTTCCGCCGCGCCCCGCACCACGCCATCCTCGATGTAGGCGATGATGACGGTGCCGTCGTCGGCGCATTTGGCGGCATAGCGCTCGATGAAGCTGTCATCCATGAAGCCGTGGAATCGGTCATGGCGGCTTGCCGGATCAAGCCGAAGCAGATGGTCGCGCAGCAACGGCAGTTCTTCCTGCTGGCGCAACGTCCGGACGCTGCCCTTGGCAGGGGTCGAGCGGGTGGTGTCTTCGTGGTTCACTTCATAACTCCTCTTGGATAGCCCTCGAGGAGGCGTCGAATCCCTAGACCATCTATATTGTGCATCGCACCATGGAATTCAAGCCCGCTATCCGCCTGAAATATCGGCAGAATGTCGCGACCAGGACGTTAACAAACATGCTGACTCGTTAACGAATGAACCGACGTTCAAGGTATCAAAGCACCATCTGGGTCTGGGTCACCACCGCGACCAGCTTGCCGTCCTCGGTTTCCAGCCGGGTCTGCCAGACCTGGGTGCGGCGGCCCCGATGCACCGGCGTCGCGGTCGCAATGACGGTCATGCCCTCCTTGGCGCCGCCGATGAAATTGGTCTTGCTCTCGATCGTGGTGGTGCCCTTGGCGTCCTCCGGCAGGTTGATCACGGTCGCGGCGGCCCCGACCGAATCCGCGAACGCCATGATCGCGCCGCCGTGAATCGTGTGATGCAGCGTGCAGAGATCGGGACGCACCAGCATCCGCGCCACCACGCGGTCCTTTTCGGCTTCGGTGAAGACCACGCCCTTCAATTCCGCGAATGGCATCTTCATCGAGTGGAGTTTTTCAAGCGGCGTCATGGGCACTCCGGTTTTTCTGTTTTCTTGCACGCGATTCCTCGCGAGCATGGATGAGCCAGGTAATTCAGGCAATGACGTCAGAGGTAATGGCGCCAGTGACAACGCATCGCTAATTCGGCATATCCTCCTCCATGCGCCAGTTCCCTCCCCGCCGGATCGTCTGCCTCACCGAAGAAACCGTGGAGACGCTGTATCTGCTCGGCGAACAGGACCGCATCGTCGGCGTCTCCGGCTACGCCGTGCGGCCGCCGCAAGTCCGGCGCGAGAAGCCGCGGGTGTCGGCCTTCATCTCCGCGGACATTCCAAAGATCCTCGCGCTCGAGCCGGACCTCGTGCTGGCGTTCTCGGATTTGCAGGCCGACATCGTCGCCGATCTGGTCCGCGCCGGCGTCGCCATCCATGTCTTCAACCAGCGCGACATCGCCGGCATTCTGGCGATGATCCGCACCCTGGGCGCGCTGGTCGGCGCGGCCGATCGCGCCGATCAACTCGCCGCCTCCTATGAGCAACGTCTCGCGACGATAGCCTCCACTCCCCGGCCCGCGAAAAAGCCAAAAGTCTATTTCGAGGAATGGGACGATCCCTTGATCAGCGGCATCGGCTGGGTGTCCGAACTGATCGAGATCGCCGGCGGCGAAGACGTGCTGCCGAAGTTGCGGTTCCAACAGGCCGCGAAGGATCGCATCATCTTGCCTGACGTGGTGCGCGCGGCCGCGCCCGACGTCATTCTCGCTTCGTGGTGCGGCAAGAAGGTCGTTCCCGACAGGATCAGGAAGCGGCCGGGCTGGAGCGACATTCCGGCGGTTGCCAACGATCGCATCGTCGAGATCAAGTCGCCGCTGATATTGCAGCCGGGACCGGCGGCGCTGACCGATGGACTGGATGCGATTGTGAAGGCGCTGTGGCCGGGAATACCGGGCTCGTGAGTATGGGCTTGGCACAACGCCCGCCACAACAAGACTGTCGTCGCCCGGCGTAGACCGCGCGATCCAGTACGCCGCGGCTTCCCGGCTGAACACGACCGTCTCTGCAATACTGGGTCGCCCGGTCGGAGCCGGGCGATGACAGCGGTGTTGTTTCATGAAGATCGGCCTCGAAACAGCGGATACGCGTTCGCATTCTCGCGGCACGATTTGCCCGAGGTTTGCATTTCGTTGTCCCTCAACAATGAGGGAGCAGGGAATGTCGGATGCGCGCTGCACCCGCGATCTCGTGTGCAAAATGCACGAGTAAAAAACCGCACACGAGCATACAGGGCAGCGGAGAACATCCGACATTCCCTGCGCAATGGCTTTACGGCTTATCTCGCGCTCGCCCCGGGGTATCGGGCTTTCATGCCCCCGTCGCTTCACGGTATCAGGCACTCCGGCCCGGTCGGGCTTTGGTGCCTCCGCAAAACTTGACTCCGACCACTGAGGCGTCGGGCCCACACGATTTTGCCGTACGCTTCGGCACCGCTCGTCAGCGCGTCCTGGAGATCACTCACGGAGTTTACCCGCCCTGCAATCCCATTCCGCGCACGATGCCGCCGCGTCCACCGCATCCCATCCCAACGTTCGGTAACGATGGCCAACGCCCCTTCATCCGGGACAGGATGGCGTGAGTCGTACCGGTGTTTTGCCCTTCTGGAAAAGCGAAATTTTACCCGACGGGTTAATTTGTCGCATCACGTCGGGTACGCCGAGGCGGTACCGAACTCGCAATGAACGCGCCGATACAATCGCGCGGGCGACGCCGCCAAATTGGCGATGACGCGAACTCGAAGCTGCGATTGGTCTCGCCTAAAATGCGGGCTGTAGCGGCCGGAACGATCAAAGCACAGCGTCGTTAGGTTGGAACCGTTCGAGAGCTGGCGACTATCACCGTTTCATTGACAGCGCCGGTAAATACACGAGCAGCCGAGCCTTTCGGCCGGATCGCAAGCGAGGTCCCATGTCTATCACCGTCAATGGCATCGACGTCCCCCTGCCCGATGACCCGCGAGTCTCTTTGCTCGACCATCTTCGTGAGACGCTGCATCTCAACGGCACCAAGAAAGGCTGTAACCAGGGTGCGTGCGGGGCCTGCACCGTGCTGGCCGGCGGCCAGCGGATCCTGTCGTGCCTCGCACTCGCGGTTCAATATGCCGGCCAGGAGATCACCACCATCGAGGGGATCGGCACGGCCACTGCCCTCCATCCGCTCCAGCAAGCATTCGTCGAACATGACGGGTTCCAGTGCGGGTACTGCACGCCCGGTCAGATTTGCTCGGCCGTGGCGATGATCGCCGAAGCACGCGCCGGCATGCCGAGCCACGTCTCCGACGATCTCCTGGCCGATAGTTTTACGCTCAGTCATGACGAGTTGCGTGAACGCATGAGCGGCAATCTGTGCCGATGCGGCGCGCATAACGGCATCATCGCCGCGATCCGGGAAACCTATGCAGACGTAGCACAAGACGACATTCCTCTCGCGGTGGAGACAGCAGCATGACGCCGTTCAGCTACAGCCGCGCGGACAATGCCGCCGATGCTATTCGCCTTGGCGCCGGAGCCGGTGCAAAATTTCTGGGCGGTGGGACCAACCTGGTCGACCTGATGCGCGAGACGATCGAACGGCCTTCGGCGCTGGTTGATGTAACGGGTCTGGACGATGGCATCGTCGACACGTCCGAAGGCGGCCTCAAAATCGGCGCGGCGGTCCGGAACTCGTCGCTAGCGGCGGACCGGCGGGTCCGCTCGAACTTTCCGATGCTGACCCGCGCAATCGTCGCCGGGGCAAGCGCGCAGATCCGCAACATGGCCACCGTGGGCGGCAACCTGCTTCAGCGCACGCGCTGCACCTATTTTTATGACGATGCCGGCTCGGCCTGCAATAAGCGTTCGCCGGGACAAGGTTGCGATGCGCGGCAAGGCTTCCACCGCTATCACGCGATTCTCGGCGCTTCGGAGCAATGCATCGCGACGCATCCATCGGACATGGCCGTCGCGCTGGTCGCACTCGATGCGGTGGTGCATTTGGAGGGGAGCGGTGGCGCGCGGTCGATCGCCCTCACCGATCTCCATCGCCTGCCGGGCGAGCGACCCGACATTGAGACGCACCTCAAGCCCGGCGAATTGATTACCGCGATCGAACTTCCGCCATTGCCGCTGGCGCGCAACTCGACCTATCGCAAGGTTCGCGACCGCGCGAGTTATGCCTTCGCGTTGATCTCGGTTGCCGCCGCGCTCGAAGTCAAGGACGGGCGCATCGCCGATATCAGGCTCGCGCTTGGCGGCGTCGCGCACAAACCGTGGCGCGCGGCGAAGGCCGAAGCTGCCCTGATCGGCCAGCCCGCGAATGAGGCCAGCTTCCGTGCGGCCGCCGATGCGGAGCTGGTGGATGCCGTTCCGCTTCCGCTCAACGCGTTCAAGATCGAATTGGCCAGGCGCACGATTGCAGCGGTGCTGGGCGAACTCACGCAGGCATCGGAGGCTCGCGCATGAGCATCGTCAAAAGCGCAAAACAGGTGGTGCAAGGCGCGATCCAGGGCGCGATGGCCAAGGCGGTCGCGCTCGCTCCGGATAGCTGGATTCCCGGCGGCGAGTCCGATCCCCTCATTCGCCACCAACACGGCCACATCGGCAAGCCGCTGTCGCGGATCGATGGACCGCTGAAGGTCGCGGGGCAAGCCCGGTTCGCGGCCGAATTTCCGATCGAAGGCATGGTGTACGCCGCCCTCGTCCACTCCACCATCGCCAAGGGCAAGATCGTCCGGATCGATACAGCCAACGCCGAAGCGGCTGATGGTGTGGTCGCGGTGATGACGCATGAGAATGCCCCACGGCTGAAACCGCCGCCGGTGTTCATGTCGGCGGCTAAAGCGGCCAGGCGGCGACAACTGGCCGGTGATGCAAGATGCGACCGTACGCTGGAACGGCGAGCCGGTCGCGGTGGTGCTCGCGGAAACCGAGGAGCAGGCGGAGCACGCGGCATCGCTGGTTGCCGTGCACTATGATGAAACGGCGTCGTTGACGTCATTCGCCGAGGCGATTGCCAGGGGAACGACGCCAGGCGAGTTCATGGGCGGGCCTCTTCACAACGAGAAAGGTGATGCCGAAGCGGCGCTGGCGGCCGCGGAGACCAGCATCGACTCGACCTATACGACCCCCCGTCACAACCATAATGCGATCGAGCTCCACGGCGTCACCGTCGCATGGCAAGGCGACAGCTTACGAATTCACGACGCCTCGCAGCTGGTCGCGCATACCGCCTGGTCGATCGCGCAGATGTTCGGGCTGAACGAGGAGCAGGTGATCGTCACCTCGCCGTTCGTCGGCGGCGGGTTCGGAGGCAAATGCCTGTGGCAGCACCAGGTGCTGGCCGCGGCGGCCTCGAAATTCGCAAGCCGGCCGGTTCGGCTCGTGCTGTCGCGCGAGGGCGTCTACCGGGTGGTCGGCGGGCGCAGCCTGACCGAACAGCGGGTCGCACTTGGAGCCGGAGCCGATGGCAAGCTTGCCGCGCTGATTCACAGCGGGACGACGGCCAAGATCGACGGCAATGTGATGCCCGAGCCGTTCATCTTGCCGACGCGCAGCGCCTACGCGTCCAAGACCCTGCTGCTGGACGTTCAGACGGTCGAGCTCGACATGCTCGCGAATACGTTCATGCGCGCGCCCGGCGAAGCGGTCGGCACCTTTGCCCTTGAATGCGCGGTGGACGAGCTCGCCGAGAAACTGGGCATGGATCCGGTCAAATTGCGCTTGCTCAACGAACCGGAGAAGGATCCCTGCTCCGGTCTACCGTTTTCGGCACGCCATATCGACGAAGCCTGGCGAAGCGGCGCCGAGAAATTCGGCTGGGACCAGCGCAAGGCGGCACCGCGCAGCCGGCAGGACGGCGAGTGGCTGGTCGGCATGGGCTGCGCCACCGCGACCTATCCCTATTACCGCATGCCCGGCGGCGCGGCGCGGATTACACTTGTGGCGGACGGAACGGCCATGATCGACATCGCCGCCCATGAGATGGGCATGGGTACGGCGACGGCGCAGACCCAGATTTCGGCCGAACGCCTCGGGCTGCCGCTGGATGCCATCACCTTCAATTATGGCGATTCTACCTTGCCCGGTGTTGTGCTCGCCGGCGGCTCTCAGCAGACCGCCGCGATCGGGGCATCAGTGATTGCGGCACATCGCGCATTGGTCGAGGAATTGCTGAAGCTGGCCGGCAACGACAGCCCGCTTGCCGGCCTCAAGCCGGATGAGGTCGCGAGCCGTGACGGCGGGCTGTGCAAGCTGGACGAACAAGAACGGTTCGAAAGCTACGTCTCGATCCTGGCCCGAGCCCAGCGCAGCGAGGTTTGCGTCGAGGCAGCCCCGCCCGATCCGTTGGAAACGATGCACTGGTCGATGCATAGCCATGGCGCGATGTTCGCGGAAGTTCGGGTGAACGCGGTCACCGGCGAGATACGGGTCAGCCGGTTCCTGGGATCCTTCGACTGCGGACGGATCATGAATGCCAAGACCGCGGCGAGCCAGTTTCGCGGCGGCATCATCATGGGCCTGGGGCTCGCCCTGATGGAAGAAACGCAGTTCGACGAGCGCAAGGGGCGGATCATGAATCCGAGCCTCGCCGAGTATCATATACCGGTGCACATGGATGTGCCGGAAATCGATGTAATGTGGACTGACATCCCCGATCCGCACACGCCCATGGGCGCGCGCGGCATTGGCGAGATCGGGATCACGGGCACGGCCGCTGCCGTGGCGAATGCCGTGTATAACGCAACCGGCAAACGGGTTCGCGATCTCCCGATTACGCTCGACAAGCTGCTGCCGGGATAGCAAGCCGTGTGTTGACGATTCCCCCTCACCCTGCGTACGAAACATGATGGGTTTCGCTCCGCGTTCGCTCTTCGAGCCACGGCGGACAAGTCGCTCCACGCATCCTGCGCGCTGAAAGGACCCGCGGCTTTGCACGTCTGAAAGGAAACGGAACGACGGTGTCAGCCATCTCCCACTATCGTGGCGGTAGCATCGACGAAGTGACGGCTGCCTGGCTTGCCTAAGCATGGGAAACAACGCAAACATTCGTGCGGTTCGGAGTTCATTCGGAGAATCGCGGCTATGTCTGTTTTTTCTATTAGAACGGTTCTCCTCGCCGTCGCAGTGTATGCATCGTCCCTTTCCGGTGCAGCGGCCATATCCGCGCAGTCAGAATTGTTGTGCAGCCCGGAAGGCCTAATGCGTTTAATCCCTCAGTTCAGTGTAAATGGGAAATTCACAATTCCTGATCCCAATACTGACTTGCAGAGATTCCTTTCCGCGCAACAAGGTCTTTCAAATGCTATTGATATGATCCTGGCGCAAGAAAACATAAGCCAGAATCCGTCGGATGTCGGAAGCCTTCCATCTCGGCCGCTGAAGTTCGCAAGCAACTGGCTATCCAGTGAAGTAGGAATACAGACAGATGGAACGAATTTAAATTCTCCCGAGCCACGGGGAAAATTTGGTGGTTATCGCGTTCAGTCGTTTTTGACCGGACTTGCTCCCGTGCCTTTATCTCAAGGAAGCATGTATGTAATCAAGCAATCAAACCCGACCTATCAGGCACTTGTTTACCCGATGCCCACGAGCCACCCTTGCGTGAACAGGCTTGTTTTGGGCGCTGACAATACTGTCGGCTCCTGGCCGGCCCCGACATATGCTCTCGGTAGATATCAGGTGGATAGCAATGGTCTCCCGATGCGCGATAAGCCATTGGTTACCTACCTGATCGTCAATATTTGTCTTGATCTCGGCAAGTCGGCACTCATTAACAAACAACCGGTTTTACGCCCGGATGCGATGATCATTCTGGCGCTTCATTGGCCATGTGAGGGCTCAGAATGCGGCAATATTGGAATTGGCCATCGACATTGACCGTGCCTGGATGTCCGCGCCGGATCATGCTCAGAAATCAAGCACGTAGGGCGGGGTTCACTTTAACCCGCCGATCCATACGAGATGGCGGATTAAAGGGAATCACGCCCTAACGGCCCGGGATGGGTTGAGCTTTTCGCGAAACCCGTCACTGCTCGCGCGAAGCATGATGGGTATCGCTACCCTCCCCTACCCTGCGCGCTACGGACGCTGTGTCTGCTCAGCATCGCGATTGAAGTGCAATCGTCTTTCGTTGATTATCGCTGGTCAGCGTTCGTCCGCTTGACGTTGGTGCTGGTCGGTGTTTGCCCAAGCTGAAACTGGTCCGAAGATTAAGGCAGCTCATCTGCTGCTCGCGACCGCTGCCTGGCTTGCCAAAGCGTGGGAAAAAACGCAAAGATTCGTGCGGTTCGGAGTTCATTCGGAGAATCGCGGCTATGTTTATTTTTTCTATTAGAACGGTTCTCCTCGCCGTCGCAGTGTCTGCATCGTCTCTTTCCAGTGCAGCTGCTATATCCGCGCAGTCAGAATTGTTGTGCAGCCCGGAAGGCTTGATGCGTTTGATCCCTCAGTTCAGTGTCAATGGGAAATTCACAATTCCTGATCCCAATACTGACTTGCAGAGATTCCTTTCCGCGCAACAAGGTCTTTCAAATGCGATTGATATGATCCTGGCGCAGGAAAACATAAGCCAAAATCCGTCGGATGTCGGAAGCCTTCCATCTCGGCCGCTGAAATTCGCAAGCAACTGGCTATCCAGTGAAGTCGGAATACAGACAGACGGAACAAATTTAAGTTCTCCTGAGCCACGGGGAAAATTTGGTGGTTATCGCGTTCAGTCGTTTTTGACCGGACTTGCTCCTGTGCCTTTATCTCAAGGAAGCATGTATGCAATCAAGCAATCAAAGCCGACCTATCCGGCACTTGTTTACCCGATGCCCACGAGCCACCCTTGCGTGAACAGGCTTGTTTTGGGCGCTTACAATACTGCTGGCTCCTGGCCGGCCCCGACATATGCTCTCGGTAAATATCAGCTGGATAGCAATGGTCTCCCGATGCGCGATAAGCCATTGGTTACCTACCTGATCGTCAATATTTGTCTTGATCTTGGCAAGTCAGCACTCATTAAAAAGCAACCGGTTTTACGCCCGAATGCAATGATCATTCTGGCGCTTCATTGGCCATGTGAGGGCTCAGAATGCGCCAATAATGGAATTGGCCATCGACATTGACTGTGCCTGGATGTCCGCGCCGGATCATGCCCGGAAATCAAAGCACGTAGGGCGGGTTCAGCTTCCTCGCGAAACGCCATCACCGCTGGCGTAGCAAAGCATAGATGGGTATCGCTTCGCTCCACCCATCCTACGCGCTTCCGCCTCAGACCGCTTCCGTCCAGCTTTCCGAGAATGCCAACGCCGACGTCGAGAATGGCCGCCCCTCGCGTTCCCGCGGCCAGGATCGCCCGCTTGCCTCGACGCCGTTGCGGACGAGACGGGTGCCGAGCGCTGGCATCAGCACCGTGCACACGCCGTAGCGCCGGTCGGGAATCTGGTTCGGCTGCGAGTGGATGAGCAGCGGCTCGCCGATATCGAACCAGGTCAGCGAGATTTCTTCGCCGTGCGACTTGATGTGCTCGGTCCAGAAGTAGCGTGGATCTCCGGCCTTGGAGAATTGCGCGTCCGCACAGGGGATCGTTATGTCCAGAAGTTCGGCATTGAGCATGCCTTGGACGGTCGACTGCAGCCACCGCGCCATCGCGATGTTGTCGGAGTAAATGCGCCAGCGCCGTTCGGTCAGCTCGCTTCTCAAGTAGAGGACGTGGCCGGGACCGGCTGGCGAAAAGATGATCCGCCAATAGCTCGCCTCTGTTGAGTTCGGCTCGCCGTCCTCCAGGGCTCAAGCGGATAAATGGGTTCTCGCCCGTCAGGATCGTCTTGTTGGGATCGGCAATGCTCATTGTAACGGTCTCCCTTTTTAATTTCTCATGATGCATCGTTGCACTCATGGGTCCCGGCTCTGCGGAGCAGCGCGCCGGACGATGCTTCGTATCGCCGCGAGCGCGCTGCACCGCGTCCGGGACACGAGGTTTATATCTTCTCCACCCCGCACCATTCCGCGATGAACAGCGCGGTGGCCTTGGTCGATTTCCGCAGCGAGTCCAGATCGACATATTCGTTGAAGCCGTGCATCGCCGCGCCGCTGGCGCCAAAACACAGGCTCGGGATGTTGTAGTTCAGCCCGTAGAACCGCGTATCGGTCAGCGCGGTGAAGACGAGATCCTGCACCGCGCCGCCATAGACCGCGTTGAATGCCTTGCCGAAGGCGGCTTCGGCTTCGGCGGATTCCTTCAGCTCATAGCCTTCCGACAGGAAGCCGGACCATTCCACGCTGGGCGGGTTGTTGGAGAGGAAGCGATGATCGCGCGCCGCCGCCGAGACGCAGGCCAGAATCTCGTTCTGGCAGTCGGCGACCGACCAGCCCGGCAGGACCGCGATCCGGCAATCGACGTCGCACCAGGCCGGCACGCTGGAGGCCCAGTCGCCGCCCTTGATGATCCCGGGATTGAAGTTGATCGGATGCGTCAGCGCCTTGAAATGACGGTCGGCCTTGGCGCGCTCGTTCCATTCGGCCTCGAGCTTTTCCAGCGCATGAATCAAATGATAGGCCGCGGTGATCGCGTTGGAGCCCGAGCCGGCCTCGAACACATGCACGGGAAAGCCGCGCACCCGCAGGCGAAACCAGATCACGCCGACCTGCGAGCGCACCATCTTGCCGCCGGTCGGTTCGGGAATGAAACAGGCATCGGCGCGATAGCCGCGCTGCAGGGTGGAGAGCGCGCCGACGCCGGTGCTCTCCTCCTCGATCACGGACTGAAAGTGAATCCGCGCGGTCGGCTTCAGGCCGGCCGCCTTGATGGCGTCGAGCGCGTAGAGCGCGCCGATGGTGCCGGACTTCATGTCGCAGGCGCCGCGGCCATACATCTTGCCGTCCCGCACCACGGGCGAAAACGGCGGCGTCTCCCACATGTCGAGCGGGCCGGTCGGCACCACGTCGCAGTGGCCCTGCAGGATCAGCGACTTCCCGCCGTTGCTTTGGGGCCGGTAGGTTCCGACCACGGTGCGCGCCCTGGAAAAATCATGCTCGATCGGGCCGAAGCCGCGCAGGTCCTTCAGGTCGTTGACGTCGATATGCCAGTCGTCGACCTCGTAGCCGCGCTGGCGCAGGAGATCGCCGATCATGTCCTGGCACGGCCCTTCCGCGCCGCGGGTCGAGGGTATCGCGACGAAATCGCTGGTGGTGGCGAGTTGCGCGTCGAAGCCGGCATCGACGGCGTCGAGGATTCGTTGCTTGGTGTCGCTTGTCGTCGATTGCATTGCCATTCCTTGAAACCAGCGCTTTGATGGAACCGGGCCGATCAAACCATACTTTGCGCTGATGTGCAGACGTTTTTGATCGCTTTCAGAATCGCAAGCGCGCCCATAGACTGCGCGGAAATGCGCCACAGGAGACCTCAAATGTCAGGCAACCGCAATCTCATGTTCCTCATCATCGGCGCGCTGATCGTCGCGGTAGGTGTGCTCGGCTACAGCCTCTACCAGGCCAAGAAGGAACCGGAGGGCGTGCAGATCAATGTCGGCCCGGGCGGGCTGAAGATCCAGAGCAAGTGAGACGGGATTAGCGCGGCCATGAAGCTCTTGCACATCAAACGTTGCTGGACCGGATTGGCCGTGGCCTTCGCGCTGTGCACGCTCGCGCCATCGGCGATGGCGCAGCAGCAGCAAGTGTCGCGCGAGCAGGACATCGTCAATTTGCGGCTGGGCCAGCGCATCCTGGTCGATGACGGCTCCTGCCCCGCCGGCCAGATCAAGGAAATATCCGGCTCCCAGATGACGGCAGCCGGGATCGTCGCGGCGCGAAAATGCATTCCGCGGCTGGGAACGAAGAGGCGATAGAAGCCCCGTTCACCTCTCCCATCGGGAGAGGTTGAAGAGCTCGTCCTCGCTAGAACATGCCGTTGCTGTTGGCGGCCTTTTCCGGGATCTCCTGCACGACATCCCAGTGCTCGACGATCTTGCCGTCCTCGAGCTTGAAGATATCGACGATCGCGCGGCCCCGGGCGCCCGGCTCGCGGACGCTGTGGACGTGCAGGATGACGTAATCGCCCTCGGCGAAGCTCCGCTTGATCTCGCTGCGCGAGTCGGGGAATTTTTCCCGCAGGAAACTCAAGAAAGCCTTGAAACCCTCGATGCCGTCGGGCGCGGTCGGATTGTGCTGGACGTAGCGCGATCCGAAGTACTTTGCGGCGGCCTCAAAATCCTTGCGGTTGAGCCCCGCATCGTAGAATTCCAGCACCGCTTTCTTGTTGGCCGCCAGCTTCGCCGCATCGTCAGCGGCGGCCGGGGACATATTCCTAACGTCAGCACGCTCAAGAGCACGACGATCAGGGCTCGCATGGGAATTCCTCCGTGTGATTGCGAATTGAATTCTGGACGATATCATGGGTCTGCCGCCCACCCGCTACCAGCTTCCGTATTTGCCGACCACGCCGCGCCACAGCGCGCTGCGCTCCGCCGCAAATGGCTCCTTGCCGACGCTGGCGTTTTTCGCGGCGGCCGTGATCACCATCACCAGCTTGAGTTCGGGATCGACGAAGATCGACTGGCCGTAAACGCCGAGCAAGGCGAACCGTCGCTTCTCGCCGGGAAAGGTCCAGAACTGGTAGCCGTAGCCGAAAAACGGCGTGGCGCGCCTTGGCGCGAACGCCGGGGGTTGCCGATGCCAGTCGGTCGCTTCGAGCAGATAGTCCTTCGGCACGATCTGCCTGCCGCCGACCGCGCCGTCATTGGCCAGCAGCATGCCGAGCCGTCCGTAATCGCGCAAGGTTGCGTTGAAGCTTCCCGATCCGGTTTCGATTCCGTCGCGGGTTCTTGACCCATGTCGCGTCGGCTTCCGCTCCCATCGGCTGCCACAGCCGGCTGGTCAGATAGTCGCTGAGCGTGGTCCCGGTGACGGCGCGCAGCAGCACGGCCAGGACCACGGTCTGGCTGGAGGCGTAGTGAAAGCGGGTGCCCTGCTCGGCCTCGCGATCCCTGAACTCACGCAAGGCCTCGATCGAGCCTTGCCGGACTCGAGCCGTGCGAAGCGGGCCAGATCGTCGTTGCCGTCATAGACTTCCTTGAAGGCGACGCCGGACGACATGCGCAGCACGTTGCGTATCGAGGTCTCGCCATAGGGAACGCCGGCCAGCTTCGGCACGTATTTGGCGACGGTATCGTCGAGCGAGCCGATTTTTCCCTCCGCCAGCGCCATCCCGACGGCGATGCTGATGATCGATTTCGCCATCGAGTGGGAAACGAAGCGGTGCGCCGGATTGCGGCCATACTGATAGCGCTCGAACAGCACTTCGCCGTCCTTGATCAGCAGCAGGCCGGTGACGCGCTGGTGCGCGAGAAAATCGTCCAGCGTCAGGGTCTGGTTCTCGAACCGGTATTCGATCTTGGGCGGATTGGCGGCGGCGGGAAGCGGCAGCGGTGTCGCGGCCTTGTTGAGGATGTTGTGCGGCAGCAGCCTGTCGAGGTTGCTGAACGATCCAACCCGCACGCTTTCGTCGTAGAACCAGCTGGCGCGGCTGCCGATCGGATAACCGGCACTCTTGCCCAGTAGCTCTTCGTCCGGAGCAGCAGTAGCCGGCAACGCCAGCGCCATCAGCGCCAGGCACGGCATCACGAAGCGCCGCAGCTGCATTGGATCCCTCATGCCGGCGGATCGCTGGACCGACGCTCCGTCCGCAACGGTTACATCAGGGGTTGCCGCCATGTCGAGCCGGCGCCGATCACAATCGGCGGGCGCTGACCGGCTATTTCGGAAGGCTGGTTATTTCTGGGGGCTTACGGCTGCGAGTTCGCCGGGCTCGAACATGCATTGCAGCGTCGGCTTCGCAATCTTGGTGAAGGTTGCGCCGATCTGGGATTGTTTCGACGGCGGCACCCAGTCGGTCTCGATGGTCGGCACGCCGGTCTCGCTGATGCCGCGCAGCAGCGCTTCGCGAAGGTCGGTGTCCTCGACGGTCGCGGCGGCGTAGTCGTGCAGGCAACCGCATACGGATTCCGGATGCGCCCAGCGCCCCACCATATGGGGGGCGCACAGGCGCACGAACTCGCCGCGCGGATCGGGCATCTTCAACAGCGAACGGACCCGCTGAAATTGAGGCTGCGCGACCGGAGGCTGCGGCGCTTGAAGCTGCGGTGTCTGAAGCTGTGCGCTTGACCTGGGCTTGGGCCTGGGCCGCACCGGCGAGCAGGACGGAGGCGACGATCGCGGCTGAACTGATACGAAAAAGCATGATGGCCTTACCGGCAACTTTCTTGATCTGGCTCTGCAGCGCTTTAGCGGGCTGCGACGACGATGGCCTGGGGAGCGAGCAGCACGATCGGCGAGCCGTTATAGGCGAAGGTGCCGATGCCCGGCATCATATTTTCGGACGAACCGGCCATCGAGGGGCCAGCGAGCACGAAGGCGAAGGCGAGGATGAAGCTGAGGGTCCGCATTTGATGTCTCCGGTTTGGGCCGCCGGCGCTGCCCGCCGTTTCGTTGGGAGATTGATAACCATCCGTTGTTTCCGGATGTCTGCGCCAAAAGCGGAAAATGGTTTCGTCATCCAGGAGAATTGTTTCGTCGCCGGCCATGCGACGAAACAATTGTCCGAAAACTTCAATTAATTCAGTCGAATGGGGTGGCTGAGCCGGCCGCTTTCGAGGGCATCCCTGCCCGTCGTCCGCCCGGTCTGTCGTTCACTGGCCGAGTTCGGCCAGCAACTCAGGCGCCGGGGTCACGATCGGCGACCCGCAATAAACGAAGGTGCCGACGCCCGGCACGTCGCGATCGGCCGTACCTGCCAGCGAGGGCCCGGTCAGGACCAGCACAAGGACGATCATATAGCTGAGGGCTCGCATCGGACCTTCTCCAACAGGCATCTGTCCCCATCAGACGCCGGCAAAAACCATGAGGTTCAAAAAAGACCTGGGGTTCGAAGCCCCGGTCCGGTTTTTTAATCTTTCTCTGGTGGAGAAGGCCTCAGGTGAAGAAGAGCCTTGGCGCGACGGCCTTGAACCGAAGTCACGCGGCGGCCGACTCACAGCAACGACATGCAACCTTTCGCAGTGGCTGCGCGTTGTGACTTCAAATTAGGCAAAGGATGGCAGTCGTGGCACAACATCGATGTTGGCAATAAAACCGCGACCCGCAACCCCGGCCGGTCGATGATCGAACGCCTGGCCCGGACGGACAGCCCGCTCAGACTACGGATCGAAGCCCCCAATACCGTCAGGATCAAGCGGTCGGCCAATTGTGGCGCGATGTCCCAGCAAAACGGCGACAGCGGCAACTACCTCGACGCCGCAAAAATTCGTCCAGCTGGTGGGCTGCCGTGATCCGAAGGCCGGCTCCGAACCCTGGGTCCGCCCCGGTCCGGCCAAGTCTCGTAGATTCAGCTCCGGCTCAGTGGATGAATTCGCCGCATTTCTGAACCGCGCGGCGTCGGCGGCTCCCCATGGCATGATCGGGACGGAGGAGGTCGAATTCTTCGGCGACCCTTCGATCAGCCTGTCCGAATACACCATATAGACCAGCACATTGCGCTTGGCGTCGCAGCCGCGGACGATCTGCATCTTCTTGAAGAACAGCGAGCGCCGCTGCCGGAACATATCCTCGCCCTGCTCCGATTTGGCCTTGAAGCGGATTGGACCAATCTGGCGGCATGCCAATGAAATGTCAGAGACTTCCTCGGCCAGCCCGAGCCAGCCCTTGTAGCCGCCCTTCTCCGGTATCGTGAAATGGCAGGACACGCCCTCGACCTCGGGATCGTCGACCCCATAGGTCGCCAGCTTGTCGTTGGGGCTGAGCCATTTGAACACGGTCGAGCGGCGGAAGATCAGGTCCGGCTCGTCGGCCGCGTGGGCCGGCGGGGCCAACCACAATGATGCGCCTACCAGCGCCAACAAGGCGCCGAGCTCCACCTGAGAGCCTCCACCTGACGTCATATGGGCTGAAGGCTTGGGATGTCATGGATGTCTCCGTGGCGGGTTTCCATCCATGTAGGTGCGCCGACGCTCCCCGGTAAGGTTTGGGTAGCTGACGACCGGGGCCCGTTTAACCGAATGTGAGGCTTTTTTGCTACGCTTGGGGCCAAACTCGCGGGCTTAGAGGGCCTTTGCTGGTGAACGTGTTGCGCCTCTGCGACAACTAACCTTTCAAAGGCTGGAATTCGAGGATATTACGCGTGGACGGGCATCGGATTTCTATTGCTGGCATTGCGACCGAACGGTTTTGGCAAATTGCGGTTTTGACGGCGGCCGGAGCGGTCGGGTTGGCTTCCCCCGCGGAAGCCGCGCGGTATTACTGGTCGGATTACGAGCCCGGCTCCTTCCAAAGCCGGCCGGCGCCGGCCCAAGCGCGGCCGCCGCGCCTTCGCCCCCGTCAGGCCAGGAAGGTCGAGCCGCCCAAGGATTCGGTCAAACCGCAGGGCGCGCTGGTGATCGCGATCTCGATCGAGCGGCAGACCCTGAAAGTCTACGACGCCAACGGATTTTTCGCGGAAACCCCGATCTCGACGGGCATGAAGGGCCATCCGACGCCGATGGGCGTCTTCAGCATCATTCAAAAGCACAAGCTGCACCATTCCAACATCTATAGCGGCGCGCCGATGCCGTTCATGCAGCGGATCACCTGGTCCGGCATCGCGATGCATGCCGGCGCGCTGCCGGGCTACCCGGCGTCGCACGGCTGCATCCGCATGCCGATGGCGTTCGCTTCCAGGATCTGGAACTGGACCAAGATGGGCGCGCGGGTCGTCATCACGCCAGGCGAAATAACCCCGGCAAGTTTTTCGCATCCCCTGCTCGCCGAGCAGAAGGCCGCGCCGCAGCCGACGGCCACCCTCGAGCCCAAGCTGGATGCGCCGCCGGCCGCGAAAGCCGACAAGGCCGCCGACGCCGCTGCAACGGTCAAACCAGCGATTTCCGAGCCGCGCCTCGAACTCCGATCGAGCGTCGGTCACGACGGCGTCAAGCCGGAAAGCAACGCTTTCCGGGCGTTGCGCGACCAGACCCGCACCGCCGACGCCAGCGGCGCCATCCCGGTCACGATGTCCGATGCCTCGTCGTCCGCCGCGGACACGGTTCGCAGCGCGCCGCACGAGGCTGTCACGGCGCAATCCGAAACTGCCGGCGTCGAGGCGGCAAAGCCGGACCAGGCCGTGGCATCTGATGACCAATCCGCCGAGAGCAAACCGTCGGAAGCCGCGACCGCTGAAATCAAACCTGCCGAGACCGAAGTCGCCGACAAGACCGACAAGAAGTCAGATGAACCCGCAGTGGCAGCGCAAGCGAGCGGCGATGCCGTGAAGGCCGAGGCATCCGCGGGCGAAAGCGCAAAGCCCGACGACAGCGTCACCGCGGCGACCGATGCCTCGACCGCTCCCGATGTGAAAAAAGACCAGACCCGCCTGCCGAACGCCGAGAAGCCGGTGATCGCAAAACCCGAACCGCCGAAGCCGGCCGGCCGGATCGCGGTGCTGGTCAGCCGCAAGGACGGCAAGCTCTATGTGCGGGAGAATTTCAAGCCGCTGTTCGATGTGCCCGTGACGATCGCGCCGAGCGACCGCCTGCTGGGCACCCATGTGTTCACGGCGGAGGTCGACAAGAACGACGCCAATGTGCTGCGCTGGTCGGTGGTCTCGCTGCCGGTCGCCGCGCGCAACGCGCAGAAGAATGACGACGACGAGCGTTCGTCGCGGCGGCGCAAGATCGCAGGCGTCGTGCCGGCCGAGGTGAAGCAGCCGTTGCCGGTACCGAACAGCCCGGCCGAGGCGCTGGACCGCATCACGATTCCGCCTGATGCCATGGCGCGCATCGCCGAGGCGCTCTCGACCGGCGGCTCGATCGTGGTGTCCGACCAGGGCATCAACCAGGGCGGCGAAACCGGCGAAGGCACGGATTTCATCGTTTCGCTGCGCTAAGCTCTTGTCGTTGCGGCCCCGAACCGTCCGGCTGCCGTCGCTTTGCGGCGGCGGCTAAGCTAAGACCGCCGGCATGAACGAGCTTCCCACCCCGCCCCGCACGACCGCACCGCCAAGCGGCGCCGCGAGCGACGCCTTCGAGCGGCTCAATTTCATGGGCTGGCGAGGGGGATTGGCGGCCGTCGTCGCCGGCCTTGCGGCTGTCGTTCTTCCTGTTCGGCTATGCGCTGATCTACTGGCGCAACGCCGACATGGATTTCATGGTGGTCTACAGCGCGCTTGCGCTCAATGACGGCAAGCCGCAGCACTTCTTCGACCACACCGCCTACATCAGCATTCTCTCGGTGCAATACTGGTTTCGGCTGCTGCATGGGCTCGGCCTGCTCGACGCCTGGACGCTTTCCGCCATTCCACCGGCATCTGACGTCGCCGGCTTCGACGCCGCGATGACCTCTGCGGTTCGCGCCGGACGCCTGCTGGCGCTGTTCACCGCGACCGGCTGCGTGCTTGTATTCGCCGGCCTGATCCGCCGCGTGGTGCGCGACTGGCGGGTCGCGATGTTCGCCACCTTCGCCTTCGCCTTCTCCGGCGGCGTCGCCGTGCATTCGCGCATCTTGCGCAGCGAACTGGTGGCGGCCTGCCCTGTCATCTTCGCGCTGCTGATCCTGATCGTGGTCGGACGCCGCGCCAGCCTGGCGCGTCCGCTGGCGATGGCGGCCGCCGCCGCCTTGTGCGTGCTCGGTCTCGAGAACAAGGTGCAGGCGATCCTGCTGATCGGCGCGCTGCCGATCGTGATCCTGCCGTTCGGCAATGCCGCCGGCGCCAGCGTGGCGTTCTGGCGCGATTCGCACCTGCGCTGGCTCGCAACGTTGGTCGCGGCCGCCGCCGCACTTGCCGCGCTGACGGCGGCGTGGCCGATCATCGCCACCGGCTTCGACCTCGCCTTGCTGAAAGCCGCAAAGTTCCGCCCCTTGCTGCTCGGCCGCTTCGGCCTCTATCAGGCTGCGCTGCTGATCCTGATCGGCGGCTGCATGGTCGCGTATGCCGCGATCTGGCGCGTCAGCGCCGCCGAGACACTGGCGTCGATGTTCGCCATGGCCGCCGGCGCATCGGTTGCGCTGCTCGCGCTCAACTTCGAATACAACACCAGCAATGTCATTGCCGTCGTCAACCCGCTGGAGAAAATGCTGTCGTTTGCCGATGCAAGCACAGCCGACGCCGCGAACGCGGCCGGCCCGTTGGGAATTCTGTCGCTGCTCAATGGCATCGGCACGGTGCTGGCGCGCTACACCTTCGTGCTGCATCCGTCCCCTCGCCCGACCATGTTCCTCACCTGGCTGATCGTTCCCTGCATCGTCTATGCGTGGTCGCGCGGCGAAAGACTGGTCGCGGTCCAGGCCTTGGTGCTGATGCTGGCGGCGATCGGGATCGACACGCTGACCGTGCGCCGCGGATTGAAAACCGAATATTTCATCTTCACCGATCCCTTGATCATCCTCGCCTGCGCGATCCTGCTCGAATCCCTCAGCGATCTGCGCTTTCACAAATGGACCTATCCGGTCGCCATGGTGCTGGCCGTGCTGCATATCGCCGTCGGCCAGGCCGACCCGGTCAAATACTTCACCAAGATCAGCGGCCCGGAATTGATCTGCGAGTGGAGCCGGGATTACCTGCCACTGCTGCCGCTGCCCTGGTGCCCGATCCCGTCATAACGGGTTGTTGAAAGCGGCCGCGCGCCGGTTGCGCTATCGTCGCCCGAGGCCAACGTCAGAGGCGTGACCATGATCGACCGCAGGACAATCCTCACGGCGGCGCTCGCGGCGATCGCGGGCCCTGCCTCGACACGAAGCGCCCTGGCGCAAGCCGCGGTCAGTCGGATCACGGCCTATGCTTTTTCGTTTCCGGCACTCGCGGGCGGCGATATCCGGCTCGCCGATCATGCCGGCCGCCCGCTGCTGGTGGTCAATACGGCGTCGTTGTGCGGCTACACCCCGCAATATGGCGGGTTGCAGGAGCTGTGGACCGAGTTTCACGGCCGGGGCCTGATGATCCTGGGCGTCCCCTCCAACGATTTCGGCGGACAGGAGCCCGGCGGCGCGACCGAGATCGCGAACACGGCGCAGCAGCATGGCGCGACCTTTCCGATCGCGGCAAAGGCCATCGTGAAGGGCCCGAATGCGCATCCCTTCTACAAATGGGCCGCCGAGGCCCGCCCGAAGGATGTTCCGCGATGGAACTTCCACAAATATCTTGTTGGCCGCGACGGCTATATCGCCGACGTCTTTCCCGAGTTCGTCGCCCCATCGGATACGCGCGTCAAAACCGCCATCGCGCGCGCGCTCACAGACTCCTGACGAACCGAATCAGCCGGTCCACCGACAAATCGGGGCTTTGGATAAGAGCCGTTGCCGTGGCGGCGCGGGTCCATTTAGGCTATTAGGATCAAGGCAGGAGCGGCCCCGGCAAGCCCGGGGCACGGGATCAATTTGAGGGAAATCAGATGCGTATTGCGGCAGGTTTGATCTTTGCGGGCGCGGTTTCGCTGTGTGCAACCGGCGCCGCATGGTCGCAGGCTCCCGGCGCCAAGGTTGCGGCACCGCAAGTCCCCGCCGCCGCTGCGCCAGCCCCTGCTCCCGCGCCGGCCCCGGCGCCCGCGAAAGCCGCTTGCGCCAACCCGGACGCGCTGGGTGTCGGCCGCACCGTGGAAATCGACACCACCGGCGGCCCCGGTTTCGGTTTCGAGCATTTCAAGCAGCTCGACTTCCTGCGCGACAAGGAAGTGGTGCTGACGTTCGACGACGGCCCGTGGCCGGTCAATACGCCCTCGGTGCTGAAGACCCTGGCCGACGAATGCACCAAGGCCATTTTCTTCCCGATCGGCAAGCACGCGTCCTATTACCCTGAGATCCTGAAGCAGGTGGCCGCCGCCGGACACACGGTCGGCTCGCACACCTGGTCGCATGCCAACCTCAACAACAAGAAACTGACCGAACCCCAGCGCAAGGAAGAAATCGAAAAAGGATTTAGCGCGGTGAAATGGGCGCTCGGCGGCTCGCCCGCGCCGTTCTTCCGCTTCCCGGCCCTGCAGCATCCGCCCGAGATGGTCACCTATCTCGGCGAGCGCAACATCGGGATTTTCTCCACCGATCTCGACTCCTTCGACTTCAAGGCGAGCAAGGCCCAGACCATCATCGACAACGTGATGCGCAAGGTGGACAAAATGGGCAAGGGCATCATCCTGATGCACGACTTCCAGAAGCACACCGGGGAAGCCCTGCCCGAGCTGCTGCGCAAGTTGAAGGCCGGCGGCTACAAGGTCGTGCATATGAGGGCCAAGGCGCCGCTCCAGACCCTCCCGGAATTCGACGAAGCCGTCATCAAGGACATGAAGCTTCCGACCGTCAGCAGCCGCCCGCTGAACAGCGTGGTGCAGACGATCTCGGAATAACGCTGACAGCGCGAGACCACGCGGATGTCGGAACTGCGTATCGACGGTTACGTCATCGTGTCCGCCGACGGCATGCTGGCGGACGCCGGCCACGTGATGCCGAATGAGCTGAAATTCGAGGGCGACAAGCGGTTCTTCACATCCGCCCTCGATTCTGCCGACCTGATCGTGCATGGCCGCAATTCCTACGAGGATCAGCCGAACTCGCCGAGGCGAAAGCGGATCATCGTGACCCGGTCGATCGGCGCGCTCGCGCCCGATCCTTCCAATCCCAAGGCCACCTTGTGGAATCCCGCGGGAGCCACGTTCGAAGCCGCCTGCGAACGCGCGGGCGTGCGCTCAGGCACCGTCGCCGTGATCGGCGGGCCTGTTGTGTTCGAGATGTTCATGGACCGCTACGACACGTTCTGGCTGTCGCTGGCGCCGCGGGTGAAGCTGCCGGGCGGCGAGCCGTGCTTTCCCGGCGTGCCCGCACGCTCGCCGCAAGAGATCCTGGCCGCACATGGCCTGACCGCCGGCGAGGCAGAAATCCTCGACCCCGCCGATGGCGTCAGCGTCACGCCGTGGCGGCGGATCTCTTAAAAAGAACGCGTATTCTATTCGCAAAACCGGTGCCCACTTTTGCGGAATACGCGTCAGACATCGCCATAGGCCGGTTCCGGCGTCTGCGACGAGCGGCCGTAGCCGGCGATGATGAACAGCGCGCCGATGATCGACAAATTCTTCAGCGCGTCGATCACCATCTTGCCATCCGACGGCGATGGCTGATTCCAGAAGTCATGGAAATAGAACGTCGACGCGCCGACAAAGAAGATCAGCAGAATGGAAAAGAACCGCGCGCCGAAATTGAGCGCGATCATCAATCCGGCGATCACCTCGAAGGCTCCGACCGCAATGGCGAGCATTTGCGGCATCGGCATCCCCGAGATGCCTTCGAGTTGCGTCACATAGGGCGCGACCAGCGCCGGCATCGTCGCCATCACCTTGGTCGCGATCACGTCCGCTGTGGCCTGGATGCCGAAAAGCTTGGTTGCTCCCGAATAGATAAAGAGCACGGAGAACAGGATCCGCCCGAAAGTAACAAACGCTGGCATGATTGGCCTCGTTGAATGCTGCAATTCCGATATCGCGACGGCGGAACGATTATGGGCGCTCCGCCGTCGCTTTTCAAACGCTCAAATCAATTCCGTGGGCTCCATCGACCGCAAACCGAGCCGGCCTGCTTTCGCCCGATCTATCCGAACAGAGTGGGTTGCTGGCGGCCGGCGCGTTCCTGGGCTTCGACCGCGGCGACCGCGGTCATGTTGAGAATACCGCGCGCGGTCACCGAGGGGGTGAGAATATGCGCCGGGCGCGACGGGCCGATCAGGATCGGCCCCACCGGCAACGCGTCGGCCAGCACCTTGATCATCTGATAGGCGACGTTGGCGGTGTCGAGGTTCGGCATGATCAGGATATTGGCGACGCCTTCCAGCTTCGAATGCGGCAGGGCCAGTTTTCGCGCGGTTTCGGACAGCGCGGTGTCGCCCTGCATTTCGCCATCGGCCTCGATTTCGGGATGGTTCTGCTTCAGAAGTGCCGTGGCGCGGCGCATCTTGCGCGAGGAGTCGGTGTCGTAGCTGCCGAAATCGGAATGCGAGATGAAGGCGACCTTGGGCTTGATGTTGAAGCGCTGGACATGGATCGCCGCCAGCGCCGCCACCTCTGCAAGCTCCTCGGCGGTCGGGTTCGGCCGCACCTGGGTATCGGCGATGAAATAAGCCCCCTTGCTGGTGATCATCAGCGCCAGTGCCGCGAAGTCGCTGACGCCAGGCATGAAGCCGACGATCTCGCGCACATGGCGCAGATGGCTCATGTAACGGCCCTCGACGCCGCAGATCATGGCGTCGGCTTCGCCGCGCATCACCGCGAGCGCGGCGATCACGGTGGCGTTGGTGCGCACCACCGTGCGCGCCGCATCGGGCGTGACGCCGTGCCGGCCGGCGGCATCGATATAGGACTGCACATAGGACCGGTAGCGCGGATCGTCCTCGGGATTGACGAGGTCGAAATCCTGCCCGGCCTTGATGGACAGGCCGAACCGCTTGATCCGCGCTTCGACCACCGACGGACGTCCGACCAGGATCGGCCGCGCCAGCTTCTCCTCCAGCACGACCTGGGTCGCGCGCAAAACCCGTTCATCCTCGCCTTCGGCATAGATGACGCGGACCGGCTGGGCCTTCGCCTTGGCGAATACCGGTTTCATGACCAGGCCGGATCGGAACGCGAAGCGTTCCAGCAGCGCGGTGTATTCATCGAAATTCTTGATCGGCCGCGACGCCACGCCTGACGCCATCGCCGCCTTCGCCACCGCCGGCGCAATACGCAGGATCAGCCGCGGGTCGAACGGGCTTGGGATCAGCGATCCCGGCCCGAACCCTTGCGTTTCGCCGCTGTCGAAACCGGGCGCCACCGCATCCGACGGCGGATCGCGCGCCAGCTGCGCGATGGCATCGACCGCGGCCTTCTTCATCTCCTCGTTGATCGCGGTGGCGCCGACGTCGAGCGCGCCGCGGAAGATGAAGGGAAAGCACAGGACGTTGTTGACCTGGTTGGGAAAGTCGGAGCGCCCGGTGCAGATCATCGCGTCGGGACGCGCCTTGCGGGCCTCGTCCGGCATGATCTCCGGATTTGGATTGGCCAGCGCCATCACCAGCGGCTTGTCCGCCATCGCCTTGACCATGTCAGGCGTCAGCACGTTGGGCGCCGAAAGCCCCAGAAAAATGTCGGCGCCGCCGATCACTTCCGCCAGCACGCGCTTGTCGGTCTTCTGCGCATAGACCGACTTCCAGCGGTCCATCAGCGTATTGCGACCTTCATGCACGACGCCGTCGATATCGCAGACCCAGATATTCTTGCGTTGCGCGCCCATCTCGACCAGGAGATTGAGGCAGGCGATGGCCGCCGCCCCCGCGCCTGACGTGACGATCTTGACGTCCTTCAGTGTCTTGCCGTTGAGCAGCAAGCCGTTGGTGATCGCGGCGGCGACGATGATCGCGGTGCCGTGCTGGTCGTCGTGGAATACCGGGATCTTCATGCGCGCCTTGAGCTGCGACTCGATCTCGAAGCATTCCGGACCCTTGATGTCTTCCAGATTGATGCCGCCGAAGGTCGGCTCGAGCGCGGCCACGGTCTCGACCACACGCTCGACGGTGTCGGCGGCGATCTCGATGTCGAACACGTCGATCCCGGCAAATTTCTTGAACAGGACCGCCTTGCCTTCCATGACGGGTTTCGACGCCAGCGGACCGATATTGCCGAGGCCGAGCACCGCGGTGCCGTTGGAGACGACGGCGACCAGATTGGCGCGGATGGTCAGGGACGCGGCTTCCGCCGGATCGGCCGCGATGGCCATGCAGGCCGCCGCCACGCCAGGCGAATAGGCCAGCGCGAGGTCGCGCTGGTTGGCGAGCGGCTTGATCGCCTGGATCTCGAGTTTGCCCGGCCGCGGCAGGCGGTGATAGGCCAGCGCCGCGGCTTGCAGTTCTTCAGAATGGGACGACATTGGTACTCCCGCGTTTCCGACCCTGAACTTTTATTTCTCGGACAGGCCCCAGAAGAGGTCAGTTTTCCGGCAGATTGAGCCGCATGTGAAGCACGTGCAGCCGCCTCGATGCAACATCTGGCGCCGCCCCCGTCAACAGGCCTTCAACACCCCTTGGGGCGGATATATCGACGCAAACCCTCGAAGCCGCTACCAGTGGTACATCCCGTCCCTGTCGTTCGACCGACAATATGGCAATTTTGCCCCCCGCAATCAGCAACCGGAGCCGGCCGAATGGTAAAGATCTTGATGGGCCTGATCGCCGCGATCGTGATCGCGGCGGGCGGTTTCTTCGGCTTCGAGCGCTACACGCAGCATCGGGTCGCCGGCGAGGTCGAGGCCGCGTTTGAGCAGATCCGTGCCGCGGGCGGCAAGGCGAGCCACGGCAAGGTGTCGTTCGATCTCAAGACGCGCACCGTCACGATCGCTGACATCGCCGCCGAAATCGGCCGCGCCATCGCAGCTGAGCGTGAAAATCGCCAGCTTCACGGCTTCGGGCACCAGCCAGCCCGATGCGACGCGATTCGCCGCCGATACGATCGAAGTCTCCGGCATCGAGTTCGACACGGTCATGGCCGTCCAGCCGGGCGGGCACGTCACCTACAAGGCGCCGCGGATGACCGTGAAGGATTATTCCGGTCCGGCCGGCTTGCAACTGCAGCCGGCTTCATCGTCCATCATCGACATGTACCGGTCCGCGATCGAGCAATTCATGCGCGTCAGCGCGTCGTCGGTCACGGTCCCCAGCATTACCGGGACCATGAAATTCGGTGGCGTTGTGCCCGCCGGAGGCGACTTCACCTATTCGGGTCTTTCGATGCAGGGCATCAAGGACGGCAAGATTGCCGTCATGAAGGCCGATGGGTTCGATTTCACGGTCAATACGCAACAGGCGGGCCGATCCCAGAAGGTTATCGGCAATCTCGCCAATTTCGCCTCCTATGACTTCGATGCCACGGCTGCTGCCGCGGTGCTCGACCCGCAGAAGGCCGGCGACGACCGAACCCACCGCGTTTACCGCCAGCTATCGACCGGTCCCTATACGATCACGTCCGAGCCGGGCCTGCGTATGCGTATCGACGGAATCACGATCGATGACGTCGGGGTGCGACCGTCGCGGATGCAGCTGCCTGCGCTGCTGGCATTGATACCGCCACCAGGGAGCACGCCGACCCCGGCGCAAACACGCGATGTGATGGAGAAGGCGGCCGGACTGTATGAGGGCATGCGCATCGGAAACGCCGAGATGCGCGGCCTCTCGATGGAGACGCCGCAAGGTCCGCTCAAGCTCTCGGCGATACGGTTCAACCTGGAAAACGGCAAGGTCGGCGAATTTGCGTTCGAGGGCCTCGATACGCGTTCCCCGACCGGGCCCGTCAAGGTCGGACGCTTCGCATTGAAATCCCTCGACATCGCCAACCTGCTGCGAATGTCGGCGCAATTTTCCGATGCTGCGCAAAGGCCTTCGCCCGACCAGGCGCTTGGCATGCTGACCCTGCTCGAAGGCGTCGAGCTGAAGGGCCTCGTCGCTCCCTACAAGAAAACCGGCAAGCCGGTCAGCATCGATACTGTCGATCTGAATTGGGGCCAGTTTGTCGGACCGATCCCGAGCCGCGTGCGCCTGACCGCGAAGATGGCCGGCCCCGTCGATAAGACCGACCCCGTACAAACACCACTGGTCCAGGCCGGCATGGAGACGCTGGCGATCGACTTCGATCTCGGCGCGGCCTGGAACGAAGCGTCGCGCACTTTCGCGCTGGAACCCGTCGCGATCGAAATAAGCAGCCTGCTCAAGGCGACCGCGCGCGTCTCGCTCGCCAACGTGCCGCGGGGCGTGTTCTCGCTCAATCCGGCCCAGGCGACCTCGATGGCGGCGCAGATCGAGGCCGGGACGCTGGAACTCGCGTTGCGCGATCTCGGCGGCGTCGATCTCGCGGTCGCGCAATATGCCCGTCTGCTGGGCATCAGTCGCGATGTGGCCCGCCGCGCCATCGTCGACAACATCAAAGCCAACGGCGAAAAAATAGCGGGTTCAAATCCCGATGTCGTGGCTGTCGTGGAGGCGCTGATCCGCTTGATCGAGAACCCGGGACAAACACTGATCATCAAGCTGACGCCGCTCGGCAAGGTGCCGGCGCTGCAGCTCATCGAGCTGTTGCAGGACGAGCCGATCGTTGCGCTGGCGCAATTCCGGATCGAGGTTTCGACGGGGCTGTGAGCCCTTGGGGCTGTGAGCCCTTGGGGCTGTAAGCCCGGGGCTTGTAAGCCCCTGGGCCGTGAGCTTAGCCCTTGTCCGGCAGATTGAGCCGGATGTGCAGCTCTTTCAGCTGCTTCGGTGAGACCTCGGAGGGTGCATTCATCATGAGGTCCTCGGCCCGCTGGTTCATCGGGAACAGCACGACCTCGCGCAGATTCTCCTCACCGCACAGCAGCATGACGATACGGTCGATACCCGGCGCAATGCCACCATGCGGCGGCGCGCCCAGCGAAAGCGCGCGCAGCATGCCGCCGAACTTGGCCTCCAGCACGTCTTCCGGATAACCCGCGATGCCGAACGCTTTCTTCATGACGTCGGGACGATGGTTGCGGATCGCGCCCGATGACAATTCGATACCGTTGCAAACGATATCGTACTGGATCGCCTTGATATTCTGAATCGTCTCGGCATCGTTCGGATCGAGCGCGAGAAACGCGTCCGGCTCCATGTTCGGCATCGAGAACGGGTTGTGCGAGAAGTCGATCTTCTTGTCTTCCTCGTTCCATTCGAACATCGGGAAATCGACAATCCAGCAGAACTCGAAACGGTCCTTCCGGATCAGGTTGAGGTCTTCGCCGATCTTGGTGCGCGCGGGACCTGCAAATTTCACGAAGGTCGCCGGCTCGCCCGCGACAAAGAATACCGCGTCGCCAGCCTTCAGCCCAAGCTGCGTGCGAAGCTGGTCGGTGCGCTCCGGTCCGACGTTGTTCGCCACCGGGCCGCGGCCGGTGGTGACACCGTTCTCCTCGGCAAAGAAAATGTAACCGAGGCCCGGCTGTCCCTCGCCCTGCGCCCACGAATTCATTCGGTCGCAGAACGCGCGGCTGCCGCCGCCCGGCGCCGGGATCGCCCACACCGCCGCCTTCGGATTGGTCTCCAGAATGCGGGCAAACACCTTGAAGCCGGAGCCACGGAAGGTGTCGGAGACATCCTGCATCTCGATCGGGTTGCGCAGGTCCGGCTTGTCGGTGCCATATTTCCGAAGCGCCGTCGCGTAGGGGATCAGCGGAAATTTCGGCGTCACCGGCTTGCCGTCGGCGAATTCCTCGAACACGCCGCGCATCACAGGCTCGACCGCGTTGAACACGTCGTCCTGCGTCACAAAACTCATTTCGACGTCGAGCTGGTAGAACTCGCCGGGCGAACGGTCGGCGCGCGCGTCCTCATCGCGAAAACATGGCGCGATCTGGAAATAGCGGTCGAAGCCCGCGATCATGGTCAATTGCTTGAACTGCTGCGGCGCCTGCGGCAGCGCGTAGAACTTGCCCGGATGCAGCCGCGACGGCACCAGGAAGTCGCGCGCGCCTTCCGGCGAGGAGGCCGTCAGAATCGGGGTCTGGAATTCGAAGAAGCCCTGATCCTTCATCCGCTTGCGGATCGAATCGATGATCTGGCCGCGCTTGATGATGTTGTTGTGCAGCCGCTCGCGACGAAGGTCGAGGAAACGGTACTTAAGCCTTATGTCTTCAGGATATTCCTGTTCGCCGAACACCGGCATCGGCAATTCGCCAGCCGGACCCAGCACCTCGATCTCGCTGACATAAATCTCGACCATGCCGGTCGGCAGATCCGGATTTTCGGTGCCGGCGGGACGGCGGCGCACCTTGCCGTCGATCCGTACCACCCATTCGGCGCGCAGCTTTTCGGCGTCCTTGAAGGCCGACGAGTCAGGATCGACCACGCATTGGGTCAGGCCGTAATGGTCGCGCAAATCGATGAACAGCAGGCCGCCATGGTCGCGGATACGATGGCACCAGCCCGACAGCCGAACCGTCTGGTCGATTTCGCCCTCACGGAGCGCGCCGCATGTGTGTGACCGGTAGCGATGCATGGAATTTCCAAAAACAGATGTGGAGAGGTCGAATCGAGGCCAAAAGCCCGTCCGAGGAGGGTCAGGGTTTACCCGACGCGGTCAGGCGCGGCAACCGAATGCGGGGTCGATTTTGGCCTCCGGGATCGAGGGCCGGAGCGAAAAATCGAGCAAAAAACCGTCCGTTCCACCGACAATGGTGCAAGGCGATTGTCTATTCCCGGGGCACGCCTATCTTGAGGCCATGACAGTCCATTTCCCGTTCCAAAACACCTATGCGGCGCTGCCGGCGAGCTTTTTTGCCCGGGTGGCGCCGACCCCGGTCGCCGCCCCGCGCCTGATCAAGCTGAACCGGGCGCTGGCCGTCCATCTCGGGCTCGATCCTGACCTGCTCGACAGCCCCGAGGGCGCCGAGATCCTGGCCGGCAAGCGGGTTCCCGAGGGCGCCGACCCGATCGCGATGGCCTATGCCGGCCACCAGTTCGGCCATTTCGTGCCCCAGCTCGGCGACGGCCGCGCGATTTTGCTCGGTGAAGTCATCGACGCCGACGGCGTCCGCCGCGACATCCAGCTCAAGGGCTCCGGCCCGACGCCGTTTTCGCGCCGCGGCGACGGCCGCGCGGCGCTCGGCCCGGTGCTGCGCGAATACATCGTCAGCGAGGCGATGGCCGCACTCGGCATTCCCACCACGCGCTCGCTCGCCGCTGTCATCACGGGCGAGCATGTGATGCGCGAGATGCCCCTGCCCGGCGCCGTGCTGACCCGCGTCGCCGCCAGCCACATCCGCGTCGGCACCTTCCAGTATTTCGCGGCACGCAGCGATACCGAGGGCGTGCGGCGGCTGGCCGATCACGTCATCGCCCGGCACTACCCGCACGCCGCCGAGGCCGAGCGGCCCTATCGCGCGCTGCTCGAAGCCGTGATCGCGCGGCAGGCCGATCTGGTCGCGCGCTGGCTGCTGGTCGGCTTCATCCACGGCGTCATGAACACCGACAATTCTTCCATTTCGGGCGAGACCATCGACTACGGCCCCTGCGCCTTCATGGATCACTACGACCCCGGCAAAGTGTTCAGCTCGATCGACGAACAGGGCCGCTACGCCTATGCCAACCAGCCGCGCATCGCGCTCTGGAACCTGACCCGGCTGGCGGAATGCCTGCTGCCGCTGTTGTCGGACGACAAGGACAAGGCGATCGAGGAAGCCCAGATCATCCTCGGCGATTTCGCCGAAAAGTTCACGTCGGCCTATCAGGCCGGCCTGCGCAGCAAGATCGGCCTGTTCACGGCGCGCGACGGCGACGAGGCGCTGGTGCAGGACCTGCTGGACGCGATGGCGAAGAACGGGGCGGACTTCACCCTGACCTTCCGCCGTCTGAGCGATGCCGCACTCGATCCATCAGGCGATACCGAAGTCCGGCAATTGTTTGCCGAACCCGCCGCATACGATGAATGGGCCGCGCGATGGCGGCAACGGATCTCCGAGGAGCCGCACGCCCCCGCCGAGCGGCAGGCCGCGATGCGCTCGGTCAATCCCGCCTTCATCCCCAGGAATCACCGGGTGGAAGCCGTGATCGAAGCCGCCGTGAACCGCGACGACTTTGTACCTTTCGAGGAACTGCTGGCGGTGCTGGCCAAGCCATATCAGGACCAGCCCGATTTCGCCGGCTACGCCGACGCGCCGGAGCCGCATCAATGCGTGCTGCAAACGTTTTGCGGGACGT
>CAVUNF010000022.1:0-125409 GCA_963742695.1 uncultured Alphaproteobacteria bacterium | reverse complement strand
GTCCGCGCACCATCAGGGCCTCGAAGAGCTCGGTGAGGGCGTGGTTGCAAGCGGCTGGGCCGATGACGGCATCGTCGAAGCCATCGAGCTCCCCGGCGAAGGCTTCGCGGTCGGAGTGTTGTGGCACCCCGAAGAGGACGAGCGCAGCCGCGTGGTCGGGTTGCTCGTGAACGAGGCACGAGACCGGATGAAGGCCCCGACACAGTGATTCAGGTCGTGGAACCAGCAACCGCCGAGGTGATGGTGGAGCTGCCCCAGGCGGGCGTCGAGGAGACCGACGCCGCGGTGGCGCGCGCCAAGGAGGCGTTCCCGGCCTGGCGCGCCGTCGCCCCCGCCGATGGCTCCGCGCTGCTGCACCGGCTCGCGAACGCACTCGAGGAGAACCTCGAGGACCTCGCCCGCCTCGAGGCGCGAACGAGGGAAGCCGATCTCCGACGCCCGTGGCGAGATGGGCATGGTCGTGGAGACCTTCCGCTACTACGCCGGCGCCCCCGAGCGGATGACCGGCCGCACCATCCCCGTGGCCGGCGGCGTGGACATGACCTTCCGCGAGCCGCTTGGAGTGGTCGGCCTGATCACGCCCTGGAACTTCCCGCTCACGATCGCGTCATGGAAGATGGCGCCGGCGCTCGCCGCGGGCAACACGATCGTCCTGAAGCCCGCGGAGCTCACCCCTCTCACCGCCGTCGAGTTCGAGCGGATTGCGCTCGAGGCCGGGGTGCCCGAGGGTGTGGTGAACGTCGTGGCTGGGCCAGGCTCGGTCTGCGGGCAGCGCCTCGTGGAGCACGAGGACGTGGCGAAGATCGCCTTCACCGGCTCCACCGAGGTGGTCCGCGCATCGCGGCCGGCGCGGCGGGCACGATCAAGCGCGTCACGCTCGAACTGGGCGGGAAGTCGGCGAACGTGGTGTACGCCGACGCCGACCTCGAGAAGGCCGCCGCGGCGGCGCCGAGCGCCGTGTTCGGCAACGCCGGCCAGGACTGCTGCGCGCGCTCGCGGATCCTCGTCGAGCGCTCCGCACTCGATCGCTTCATGGAGGTGCTCGAGGAGTCGGTCGAGGCGATCAGGGTCGGTGACCCGCTCGACGAGGCCACCGAGATGGGGCCGCTGATCTCCGAGGGGCAGCGCGAAACCGTCCTCGTCGTTCGTCCCCGACGACGCGCCGGTGGCGATCCGCGGGAGCGCGCCCGACGGCCCCGGCTTTTGGTTCCCGCCCACGGTCCCGCGCCCCGTCGCGAACACGGATCGCGCCGCGGCCGAGGAGATCTTCGGCCCGGTGGCCGCCGTGATCCCGTTCGAGACGAGGAGGAGGCGATCCGGCTCGCGAACGAGACGATCTACGGCCTCTCGGGATCGGTGTGGACCCGCGACGGCGCCAAGGCGCTGCGCACCGCACGCGCGATCGAGAGCGGTGTGGTCTCGATCAACTCGAACACGTCCGTGCGGGTGTCCACGCCGTTCGGCGGCTTCAAGCAGTCCGGCTACGGCCGCGAGCTCGGGCTCGACGCGCTCGACCACGACAGCGAGGTCAAGAACGTCTACGACGCGACGGAGGGCTGATGGCGAGACTCGACGGCAAGGTGTGCGTGATCACGGGCGCGGCGAGCGGCATCGGGGCCGAGACCGCGAGGCGCTTCAAGGAGGAGGGCGCCACCGTGGTGGGGGTGGACCTCTCCGAGAACGCCGAGGGCGACCTCGCCATCCAGGCCGACGTGACCGACGACGAGCAAGTGCGCGGCATGTACACGCGCGCACGCGAGGAGTTCGGCCATGTGGACGTGCTCTTCAACAACGCCGGGATCTCGCCGCCGGACGACGTGTCGGTGCTCGAGACCTCGCTCGAGGCGTGGCAGCGGGTGCAGGACGTGAACCTCAAGTCGGTCTTCCTGTGCTGCAAGCACGGCATCCCGCATCTGCTCGAGGCGGGCGGGGGGTCCGTGATCAACACGGCGTCGTTCGTGGCGGTGATGGGGGCGGCCACCTCGCAGATCTCGTACACCGCCTCGAAGGGCGGCGTGCTCTCGCTGTCCCGCGAGCTGGGAGTGGAGTTCGCGCGCCAGGGCGTGCGCGTGAACGCGCTCTGCCCGGGGCCGGTGAACACGCCGCTCCTCCAGGAGCTGTACGCCAAGGACCAGGAGGCCGCGCAGCGCCGGCTCGTGCACGTGCCGATGGGCCGCTTCGCCGAGCCGCGCGAGATCGCGAACGGCGTGCTCTTCCTCGCGAGCGACGAGTCGTCATACGTGACCGCGCAGACCTTCCTCGTGGACGGCGGGCTCTCCGGGGCCTACGTGACCCCCGAGTGAGAGTCCTCTCGGTCGTCCACGAGCTTGACGCCGGTTCAGGCGTGTTCGGCGACTTCCCCACCTGGGTGCCGAGCGAGTCGCCGCCGCCGGACGATTTCGACGCACCATGGTCTTCGGGGGGTCGATGCATGTCGATCAGAACGACGAGCATCGATGGCTAACACCCGAAAAGGCGTTCCTCCGCGAGCAGCTTGAGCGCGGCACCCCATCCTCGGTGTCTGCCTTGGAAGCCAGCTGCTCGCCGAGGCTCGGGCGCATCCCCTTATCGCTCGCCCGAGCCCGAGATCGGCTGGTACGACATCGAGATCACGGAAGCCGGCGCGGCGGATCCGGTCCTAGGTCCGCTCGCCCCGTCCGTGGAGCTGTTCGAGTGGCACCACTACCTGGCGCCGCTGCCCGCGGGCGCCGTGGAGCTTGCGCGGACGCCCGCGTGTGTTCAGGCGTTTCGCATTGAGGGGAAGCCCGCGTGGGGGCTCCAGTTCCACGCCGAGGTCACGCGGGAGGACCTGTTCTCGTGGCTGGATGGGTGGGAGAACTCGGAGGCGCCCCAGACCGGGCTGGACCCCGAGCGCATCCGCGCCGCGAGCGAACAGCGCATTGACGGGCAGAACGAGGTGGGGCGGGGAATTGCGGCGCGGTTCTTGGCCGAAGCGGCCCGCGGAGAGCGCCCGCTGAGCGACTCTATCCAGCTTTTCCGCGATATACGGGGGAAACCTGGATGAACTAAGTCGGCCGGGCGGACCCGGGCCCCTCGGTGCCCGTAGTTGGCGCGGCCGGGGGCGGCGGCGCGGCCGGCGTCGCCGACACCGGCTCGCTGTGGAGCGCCTTCAGCTCGAAATACATGACCGCGGCCGCGAGGGCGCTCAGCGGCGCGACGAGTAGACGCACGACCAGGTCCGCCAGGGCGTAGCCCACGAACGATCGGCCATGTCGTTGGCGATGGCTTGGATCACCGCTCCGACGATGAACTGGAGAAGGAAGAGGACGACAATCACGCCGAAAACCTGGATGTGCCCTCCGTTGGACCAGTTCGATGCTGCGCCGAACGCGTCGATCACTCCGGGTCGCTCGATCACGATCACCGGCGCCACCACGGCGAAGAAGGTCAGGACGATCAGGCCGGGGATGATGAACAGGAGGAATCCGACCAGGCAACGCGAGCCCCGCGAGGACGCCTGCCAGGAACAGCGGCAGGATCACGGGCGCCGGCTGACGTACGCAGCAACGTGCTGACCTGGTAGTCGGAGTTCGCCGTCAAGAAGTTGCGCGCGGCCTCGACCACCATGCCCTGGAAGGAGCCGGCGTAGGTATGGACGGTCAGTTTGGGATCTTTTTGCGCCTTCTGAATATTGTCCGCATCGGCTTCATCGTCCCAGATGATGTCGGCCTCGCCCGATTGCAGGCTGGCAAACCGCGACTGCGCATCCGGCAACGGCTTCAGGATGATCCGGTCGAGATAGATACGGCCCTTGTCCCAATAGTCCGGATTCCTTTCGAGAACCATTCGATCGCCGGCCGTCCAGGACTTCAGCACGAAGGGTCCAGTGCCGACGGGATTGCGGTTGTAGTCGTCGCCCTTGGTCTTCCAGGCCGTCGGAGAGTGAACCGCGGCGTTCTGGTTCGCATAGGAAACCAATGCAGGGTAGTTCACCGAAGGGTCTTTGAGGTTATAGACCAACGTCAGTTCGTCGGGCGCTTCAACGCTGTTGACGTTTGAGAGATAGAAGGCGCAGCGGCACTTGTTCACAGGATCTTTCTGCCGTTCGTAATTGGCCTTGTAGGCTTCGGCGTTGAACGGCGTGCCATCGTGGAACTTGACGCCGGGACGCAGCTTGAAGGTCCAGGTCTTGAAGTCCTCCGAATGAGCCCAGGACAGTGCGAGCTTGGGCTGCGCCTTGCCGCCGGCGTCGAGATAGGTGAGCGTGTCGAAAAGTGCGGATGCCGCGGTCAGCGCCGCTGTGTCGTAAACACCGACCTTGAGCGGATCGAAACCGGGAATATCGAGCTCGAGGCCCATGGTGATGCTACCGCCCTGCTTTTGCGCGCTGGCGGGACCTGCCAGCAGAGCGACGCCGAATGCGGCAACCAGAGAAACCTGCGCAAACGCACGCGCGCGCGAAACCGCTGTCATGTAGTGCTCCTCCCAAATGCGTCGTCCGGTGTTCCGGATCGTCGATGATTGCGGTCAGATTGGCCGGAAACGCCGGCTCCGGCAAGGCCGGAGGCGAGCGGCGGGTGAAAAGCCGCAGGCTGCGTTGCCGCGCGCGCTGCCGTCAGCCGCGCTCAGCCACCAGCGACTTGCCGCTGAAGGCTGCTATTTCTTCCTCCGAAAGGCCGGTCTGCCTGAGATATTCGGCGGTGTGTTCACCCAGGGTCGCCATCCGCTTCGCCGCCGAGACCTCGGATCCCGACATCCGGAACGGCAGGTTCAGGACCTTGAACGTGCCGCCACCATCCCTCACTTCGCTCAATGCGCCGCGATGCGCGAGCTGAGGATCGGACAATGCCTCGGCAACCGTGCGATAGGCCGAACTGGGTACTCCGCTGGCGTTGAGTGCGGTGAGGCAAGCCTCGGTGGTCACCGCGCGCGACCAGGCTTCGACGCCGATCATCAGGTCTCCCCAGTTTTCACGGCGGTCGGAATACACGGCAAAGCGCGGATCAACGATCCATTCGGCGTGACCGATCACCGTCATCAGGCTCTGGAAGGTTTTTTCGCTGGCAATCGCGACCATGACGTATCCGTCAGCGGTTTCGATCGGCCCGAACATTGGACGTTGCAGCGGCTTCACCTCGAATTGCGACCACTGCAATTCGTTCAGCGTCAGGCTCAGCATCGATTCCAGCATTGAGACGTCGATGTGCTGGCCTTTTTTGGTGCTGTGACGCTGGTGCAACGCCGCCGAGATCGCGCCGAATGCGTAGACGCCGGTGAGGACGTCGGCGTGATAGATGCCGCAATAGTCCGGCCGGCTTCGTCCGGGCTGGTAAGCCAAATGAGCCATCTCGTAGCCGGAGGCAGCGTGGATGACCGGCGCATAGGCCGGCAGCTCCGCGGATGGTCCGGTCTGGCCATATCCGGAGATCGAACAATAGATCAGCGCGGGGTTGAGTTCGCGCAGCGAGCCAAAGTCCAGCTTCAATCTTCGCATCACCCCCGGGCGAAAATTCTCGACGAGGATATCGGCGCTCGCGACCAGGCGGCGGACCGCTTCGATCCCGGCGGGCGATTTCAGATCGAGCACGAGGCTTTTCTTGCCGACATTGAGCTGGCCGAAAGCGGTGCTGAAATTATTCCGGACCGGCGGACGGGTTCGCATGGTCTCGCCTTCGGCGGACTCGATCTTGATGACCTCCGCGCCCATGTCCGCGAGCATCCGCGTGCAATGCGGGCCGGCAATCGTGGTCGAAAAATCGAGAACGCGAAGGCCGTGAAAGCTCTTGGTCGATTCTCAGCGGCATTTTGCCGTTCTGTCATTCTGGACTCCCTGAACTGCGGTACCCTTGGCCGCGCTGGGACCCTAAGTGCCACTGCTTTCGCCGGGAAGCGAGCGGAAAGCCGTCAGGGTCTTTTGCCGGATTTTTTGCCTTTCTTCGCAGTGCAGCGAAATTGGAACAGTTCCTGCATGGATTGACCCGGGTGGGCACGAGGGCTTTTTTTTGAGGGTTTTGTTCGTCACCACGGAGATGGACGATTTTGTCCGGGTGGGCGGCCTTGCGGCCGTCTCAGCAGCCCTGCCCCGAGCTTTGCGCCCTTGGGGCGACGTCCGAATCCTGCTCCCGGGATACCGCGATGTCGTCGAGCAATTCCTGCATATTCAGATCGTTGGCCACTGTCCGGCACTGGCGGATATGCCGGCCTGTTCGCTCGGGCTGACCGCGACCAAGGACGGGCTCCCGGTTTACGTCCTGCTCTGTCCGCAACTTTACGACCGTCCCGGCAACCCCTATGGCGATACGTCCGGCCGGGATTGGCCCGACAACGATGTCCGCTTCGGGCGGTTCGCCTCCGCCGCCGCCCAGCTCGCGGCAGGCACACTGGACAAGAATTGGGCAGCCGATCTGGTTCATGCCAATGACTGGCAGGCCGCGCTGGTGCCGGCCTACCTCGCCTGGAACGCGGTCAAGATCCCGACCATTCTGACCATCCACAATCTGGCCTATCAGGGCCTGTTCCCGAAGGAGTCGCTGCGCCGGATCGGGGCGCCGGAGGATTCCTTCCATATCGACGGGCTGGAATTTTACGACAAGCTGTCCTTTCTCAAGGGCGGCATCGTCTACGCGTCGCATCTCACCACCGTCAGTGAGACCTATGCCAAGGAAATCACCACGCCAGAGCTCGGCTGCGGGCTCGAAGGGTTGCTTCGCCAGCGTTCCGATGCCGCACAGCTAACCGGGATCTTGAACGGCATCGACGAGAGCTGGGACCCGCGCGTCTGCGCCCAGCTGGCGCAACCGTTCGGCGCCGGAGATTGGCAGGGCAAGCAGGCGAACTCCGATTACGTCCGCCAGCAATTCGGGCTGGCGCTGTCGCGCGGCCCGATCTTCGGCCTCGTGGCCCGTCTGGTTCATCAGAAGGGTGTCGATCTGGTATTGGCCGCCGCCGACGAGATCATGGCCGCCGGCGGACAGATCATCGTCACCGGCAGCGGCGAGCCCGACATCGAGCAGGCCCTGGTCGATGCGCACCGCCGCAGGCCCGACGCCATCGGCGTCGCCATCGGCTTCAACGATGGACAGGCCCGGCGGATTTTTGCCGGCAGCGATTTTACCCTGATGCCTTCACGTTTCGAACCGTGCGGTCTGAGCCAGATGTATGCGCAGAGGTTCGGCTCGCTGCCGATCGGCCACCAGACCGGCGGCCTCGCTGAAACCATCACCGACGGCGAAACCGGATTCCTGTTCGATCGGCCGTCGACGGAATCGTTTCTCGGCGGCGTGCGGCGCGCCTTCTCGGCCTTCAAGGCCAAGGATCGCCTCGACTCCATGCGGCGTAGCGCGATGGCGCGATCCTTCAGCTGGAATATTTCCGCGAGCTGCTACAACGCGCTTTATCGTAAAGCCCTGTCTTCCTGAACGATACGCCGCGTTTCCGGCATGACAAACCAGATGAGCATCAGACCGATCGCGGCGACGCCGGCTAAGCCCAGAAAAGCCGTGCTGCTGCCGAGTTTGTCGGTGACGTAACCGGCGAGCACCGTGCTCAGCGATGCACCGATACCGGTAGCCGTTCCGACAATGCCCTGCGCCAGATTGAAGTGACCGCTGCCATAGGCAACGTCGGCGACGATCAGTGGGATCATCACGCTGAACACCGCTGCCGTAATACCGTCGAACACCTGCACCGCCACCAGCAAATACGGATCGCTCACGGTCGAAAACAACAGCCCGCGAATAGCCAATGCTGCAAAGCCGAGCAGCAGCAGCGGCCGGCGTCCCCATAGTTGCGCCTTGCGTCCGACCGACGGCGACGTCAGCGCCACGATCGCCTGCGGCACGATGATACAGGCGGCAATCAGCACCGGCGCCCACTGCGGCGAGCGGGTGGTGACGACGCCGGCCATAATGGGGAGCATCGCGGCGTTGGCGAGCTGGAGCAACAGCACGGCGCCGGCAAAGATCAGCAACGGGCGCTGTCGCAACAGAGTAAAGACGCTCGTTGCCTTTTCGTCGGGCACCTCGGACACCACAGCACCGTGGGCCTGCGCGACATCGATTTCGCGCTCCCGGATACGGCCGAGTGCGAGCAGGGTCGGGATCGCCAGGAAAGCCGTGACGACAAAAACCGAGCGGCTCGTCAGGAAATAACCGCACGCCCCCATCAAGGCCGCCGCGCTTCCATTGCCCAGCGACGCATAGCGGGCATTCCGTCCCAGCCGCTCGCCGATCGCCGCCGGCCCGACCAGACCGAGGCTGATGGCCGCAATCGACGGACCGAGCACGCAGCTCGCGGTGGCGTGCAATGTCGCGGCCGCGATCACCACCGGAAAGATCGGCCATATCGCATAACCAAGCGCGCAGGTGCCGATCGTTGCGACCGCAAGGCTGGCCACCAGCCGTTCGTTGCGGGCAGCATCGACAATGGCGCCGCCGGGCATCTGCCCAAGCAGACCGATGATTCCGCCGATCGACAGCACGAAGCCGATCTCGACCTGGGTCCATTTCTGCGTCGTCAGATAGACCGCGACGAAGGGGCCGAAACCGGTCTGCACATCCGCCAGAAAGAAAATGAACCAGTCGAGGCCGCGCAGGCTCCGCTGCGAGGGCGTCGAGATCGTCTTGGGGGACGGCTCCAGGTCAGGCGTCAGAGGCGGCGCAGCCACGTCCCGACCGACCGGCTCGGCCGGACGCCGATCGTTGTCAACGCGGTCAATCGAAGGGGACGGATGCGCCAACAGGTTTCCTCTCCGCTTCCTCAGGGGTCAAATCGGAAAGGCTGCAGGCTGCCCGCCGCGCCCAGCACCACAATCGGCGTATCCTCCTTGTATTCTGGCGCTGCCGTGACCTGCTCCTTGGTCAATTCAAGCGTGATCTTGTCGCTCTTGCTGGCAACGCGGCCGAAATGCAGCGCGCTCCAGTCGACCACGATCTTGCGGCTGCCGACACCGAGAAAACCGCCGAAATCGATCACGGCCGCGCGCACCGTGCCGCCACGGTCGACGATCACGTCAACGATGCGCCCCATCGCCTCGTCCGCTGCGCTGCGGACATCGCGGCCGAGCACGCCATGCGCGTCTCTGGCGCCGATGACGGTCACCGAGGGCGGCGGCGCGGGCTCCTTCGGCGCCGCGGTGTTCTTCTGTTGAGGCGGCGGCGATCCGCGCTCGCCCGGAGGGCCCGTCTGCGCCCGTGCAGCCGCAAGAACTGCAAGCGTCGCCAGCAACGTGATCAGCAGTTTGGCGCGCATATTGCCTCCTAAAATCCGTCATCCAAAACCGCGTGGGCCGGCGCGTGCGCGCGGCGGGTGTGACGCTTCAATGCGTCAGCACGATCGACACCTGAATTTGACCACGCGTGCGCAACACCTCCAGCGAGACCTCATCGCCATGGCGGCGAACGCGAAGATCAACGCTGGAAGGTCCAAGCCTGAGATCACGCAACACCACTTCGTTGAGGAAGGCAGGCAGCCGCGGGTCGCGCAGCCGAATTTCGCCCCGGGCAACGTCGAATTCGAGACCGAGCGCCGCCTCCAGCAAGGTGAACGGCGTCGCGCTGGCCCAGGCCTGCGGCGCGCAGGCGACCGGATACAGCGTCGGCCCGCGCCGGCGTTCGCGCTGAAAGCCGCAGAACAGTTCGGGCAGCCGCCGCAAATCCATGTAGCTCGCGGTATCGAACAAGCCCTTGAACAGGTGCGCCACCGAATGCTTCAGGCCGTAGCGCGCGAAGCCGAGCGCGATCAGCGCATTGTCGTGCGGCCAGATCGATCCATCATGATAGGACATCGGATTGTAGCGCACCTCGCCGCGCGCGACGGTGCGGATCCCCCACCCTGAAAAGAATTTCTTGCTCATCAGGTCGGCGGCAACCAGGCGCGCCCGGTCGGTGCTCACGATTCCGGTGAACAGAAGCTGACCCGAATTGGACGTCCGCACCTTGCATTGCTGCTTGGCGCCATCGAGCGCCAGCGCATAGGTGCCGAGATCGTCGCACCAGAACGCCGCCTCGAAACGTTCGGAGAGCAGTTGCGCTTCGGCTTCCAGCTTGCGCGCCTTCTCGGTCAGGCCGAGGCGAAACGCGCAGCGCGCGGCCAGCCGCTTGCCGGCGAATACATAGCCTTGAACTTCCGACAGCGCGATGTACCCCTCGGCGAGCCGGCCGTCGGCATGAAAGATCGCATCGTAGGAATCCTTCCAGCCTTGATTGGCGAGGCCCTGTTCGGACGCGCGCTGATATTCCAGGAATCCGTCCCGGTCGGGATCTCCGGGGCCATCGATCCACTGCAGCGCCGCTTCGATCGCAGGCCACAGTTCGGCGAGGGTCTCTTCGTCACCGGTGCGTTCGACATAAAGACCGGCCAGCAGCACGAACAGCGGCGTCGAATCGACGCTGCCGTAATATTGCGCAAACGGCACCTCGCGCAGCGCGGCCATCTCGCCGCCGCGCATCTCATGCAGAATTTTCCCCGGCTCGGCGTCGGCCAGCGGGTCGACCGCCTTGGCCTGAAAGAAAGCGAGCCGCCTCAGGACGCCGCGGGCGATCCGCGGATCGATCCACAGCATCTGCAGCGCCGTGATCAGGCCGTCGCGGCCGAAGGTCGTCGAGTACCAGGG
Organism: uncultured Alphaproteobacteria bacterium; assembly: GCA_963742695.1. GTDB lineage: Bacteria > Pseudomonadota > Alphaproteobacteria > Rhizobiales > Xanthobacteraceae > Bradyrhizobium. Next base: position 114,836 of record CAVUNF010000022.1, on the reverse strand, counting down.
AATCCCGGCATAGGGATACCTGCCCTGCGGCGTCTCCGTCATCAACATGTTGAGGTCCGCCATCGCCTGGCACAGCACCTCGTTGAAAATATCGTTTGAAGTCTCGACGCTGGTGGCGCCGGCTGTTGATTGCCGCATCTCGCGGCGGTGCGCCAACAGCCCGCGAAAGAACGGGATCGGCCTGTGCTGGACCGGCTTGTTGCAGGATACGACGACGAACAGCGAAGTGACCTGCTGCGGCTCCAGATCGAAATGATAGGTCGCCGCGTTCGGCGCAAGCCGCGACGGCTGCGGATCGAAGTGCAGCGACGTGGTTCGCGACTTGCCGTCCAATCCAAAGTAGCCCAGCGTCACATCGGCCGGCCCCTCCACTTTGCTGGAACCGACACCGCGGCGCGGGCGGCGTTCGCCGCGCACCTCGAACAGATCGGCGAAATCATTGTCGAACAGCAAAGTGAGGTCGAAGCTCGCCGGCCGATCGCCATGGTTCTGCAGGCCGATGCGCTGATAGGCCGTTCCGCGCCACAGAAAGATCGTGCGCAGGATGTGCAACACGTCCTTTGGCAGGATCAGCCGTTCATTGCGATAGACATCGGGATTGGTGAGGTCGACCGTCAACGCCGAGTTGTCATCGCGCAGGTTCGAACCGAGCAGCAGCGGCTGCACGTTGTCCAGCACCAGTTCGAGCCGGGCGAGATAGCGGGTGTCGGCGTTGAACAATCCATCGGGACCACCGGCGGACGCGCCGATGTCGCCATGGCTGTCGAGCACGATGAACGTATCGTCATGCTTGAGCGCACGGCGCGGCCTCGCCGCCGGACCGGTCATCGGAATGTAGAATGAGGATTCGGCGACGATTTCGACCTGACGAATCGTCGTGGGATTGAGGGCTTCAAGTGCCATTGGCTGACCTTTGGCCGGTTGCTTTCAGCGCATTGTGGGAACGATACGCAAGGATATACGCAAGTCGGAACAATCAGACGTTCATGCCGCGTGCGTTGCGAGGCGACTCATCTCCCGCGCCACCAGTTCGCGATACGGGCCCTGGCCCTCCATCAGTCGATCCGGCGGACCATCCTCGATGATCTTGCCCGCTTGCAGCATGATCACCCGGTCGAAATTGCGCAGCGTCGCGAGCCGATGCGCGATGGCGATGACCGTGCGCCCGCGCATCAGGCGGCCAAGCGCCTCACGGATCGCCTCCTCCGACTCGCTGTCGAGCGCCGCGGTGGCTTCGTCGAGCAGCAGGATCGGCGCGTCCTTCAGGAAAGCGCGGGCAATCGCGATGCGCTGGCGCTGTCCGCCCGATAGTTTGACGCCGCGGTCGCCGACCTGTGTCGCCAAACCTTCCGGCAAGGTCTCGACGAAATCGCAGCGTGCCGCGATCGCCGCGCGCAGCACCTCGGCATCGGTCGCGGTCGGCCGTCCATAACGGATATTTTCCATGATCGACCGGTGGAACATCGAGATGTCCTGCGGCACCACCGAAATCGCGGCGCGAAGGCTCTCCTGGGTGACCTTGGATATGTTCTGGCCATCGACGGCGATATGACCCTGGTCCACGTCGTAAAATCGCTGCAGCAGCGTGAAGACGGTCGACTTGCCGCCGCCGGACTGTCCGACCAGCCCAACGCGCTGCCCCGCATTGAGGCGAAGGCTGAACTTGTCGAACACCTTGAGCCCGCCGGGATACTGGAACGACACCTTGTTGAAGACGATCGCAGCCCCCGCCTTCACCAGTGCTTCGGCCTTGGGATGGTCCCGCAGTTCGTGCGGAAGCAACAGGGTGGCCAGCGCCTCGGTCAGGCGGGCGTAATGCTGTGTCACGTCGACCAGCGCCACCGCGAGATCGCGCGTGGCGCTCAGAATAGAGAGCCCCAACGTACAAACCAGCACGACATCGCCGGTGGTGGCGCCGCCATTCTGCCAAAGCACGATCACCCAGGCCAGCAAGGCGATCGTCAGCACGACGGTGATGACGGCGTGAGTGAGCCGCAGCTTTTCGAGATAGCGCAGGCTGCGACCCCGCGCCGTCAGTTCCCGGTTGACGGTCTTGTCGAACCGGTCGTGCTCCAGCCGCAGCCCGCAGAACGCCCGCACCAGCGGCATGTTGTTGATGACGTCGACCATTTCACCATCGACGGCGGCGGCCTTGTCGGCGAATTCGTCATGCAGCGGCTTGCCGGCGGCGGCCAGATGGAACATCGCAACGACCATGGCGCCGGCGACCACAACCAATCCACCCGCCATCAGCGGGCTGACGGTGCCGATCAGCACAATGGCCACAATGGTGGCGATGCACGGCGGCAGCACGTTCCAGACGAACATGTTTTCGACCGTGAAGACGGCATTCGATGTGGCGGTAATGCGGCTTGTCAGCATTCCCGGCAACCGGTCGGAAAAATAGCTCGGGGCATGACCGGTGAGGTGACGGAAGATGTCGCGGCGCAGATCGCCGGTCACGCCGACAAAGGTGAAACTTGCCGTCCAACTGGCGATCCGCCACAGAAAATTATCGGCTGCGATCAGCGACATGAGAAAAACGAATGCCAGCCATACGCTGCCCGCGCGGGCCGGCCCGGCCGACAAGCCGTCGACCAGATATTTCACGCCGTATTGGGTGCCTACCGAACAAGCAACCGCTGCAACAACGCAAGTCACTATGACCACATGCGGCGCGAGGCGCTGGCGAAGATAGCGCAGCACGAAAGCAAGCGGCCGGTGCGCATATCCTGAAAGATTATCCATGTGGCTCTGCAAACCTATTGGAGGAACACGAGAATTTTTCAGACTGATATCTGGCGCACGATTACGTGAAGCGCTGCAACGCGAAGTTCCCGTCGCGCCGCCATCAGGACGCAACAATCATGCAACATCAACGTCGGCAGGAACCTGATTGGATCGGATGGCATCAGCAAGACCGGAGTGTGGAAGAAGTACGCTTGCACAAAGGAACCTCGCAGATGCGAGAACGTTCCCGACTCGGCACACCGTTGCCAACAGGGCTGAGGGGCATTTGTTCACCCACCTACATGCACGACAGGAGACGGATAGATGCGCATAGCGCAGGTTGCCCCGCTGACGGAGGCTGTTCCCCCTAAACTTTACGGCGGCACCGAGCGGGTGGTGCACTGGATTACCGAAGAACTGGTCGCGCTGGGACACGACGTCACGCTGTTCGCCAGCGGCGATTCCCGGACGTCGGCGAAGCTCGATGCCACCTGGCCGAAGGCGCTGCGCCTCGACGGATCGGTGCGCGATGCCAATGCGTTGCACATGGTGATGCTGGAGCGCGTGCGACAAAAATGCGACGATGAGGAATTCGATTTTCTGCACTTTCATCTCGACTATTATCCGTTCTCGCTGTTCTCCCGGCAGCCGACGCCGTTTCTGACCACCCTGCACGGCCGGCTCGATTTGCCCGAACATCAGCCGGTGTTCACGACCTTCTCGTCGATCCCGGTGATCTCGATTTCGAACGCGCAGCGGCGTCCGGTGCCGCAGGCCAACTGGCTTCGCACCATCCATCACGGCCTGCCGGAAAAACTGCTGATGCCGCGGCCCGTCAGTCCCGGTTATCTCGGGGTGCTCGGCCGGATCGCGCCTGAAAAGGGTGTCGATCGCGCCATCAAGATCGCGACCCGATGCGGCATTCCGCTCAAGATCGCCGCCAAGGTCGATCGCGCCGACCAGGACTATTACGACGAACTCATTCGTCCGCTGATCGAGAAAAACCCGCTGGTCGAATATATCGGCGAGATCGGCGATCACGAAAAATCCGACTTCCTCAGCGGCGCGATCGGGCTGCTGGTCCCGATCGACTGGCCGGAGCCGTTCGGCCTCGTGATGATCGAGGCGATGGCGTGCGGCACTCCCGTCATCGCCTACAATCGCGGTTCGGTCGCGGAGATCATCGAGGAAGGCCTGACCGGTTTCGTCGTCGAGGACGAAACCAGCGCGGTCGCCGCCGTCGGCCGGCTTGCCAACCTCAACCGCGATGCGGTTCGAAAGCAGTTCGAGACGCGTTTCACCGCACGCCGCATGGCGCTCGACTACCTCGCCGCCTATCGCAGCCTGATGGAAGCCGCCGAGCCGCGCATCAAGCTGGTCAGCAGCGCGGAGTAGCTGCAGGCGTCGGCACAACTCTCAGCGTCGTCCCTGCGAACGTTCGCAAGGGGCGACGCGCATTGAGTGTTCACGCGATGAGGTAGATCGGACTCGACCAGGCCTGATTTCCATCCGCCTGGGTGACGCGCAGATAGACAGGCAGATCCGCTCCGCCGGCAAAACTCACTCTGTGGTCCAGGATAACTTGCCGGCTCCAATCGGCTTCGGGCAGACGGTAGACGCTCAATTGCCTGCCGAGGCCGCCACCGTCGAGCGCGATGGTGTTGTCTGCGAGTGCGGCAAGATCCACCGTCCCCGACACGATGTTGGTTTCGATGCTGATTTCACCGCGCTGCGCTTCGTCGAGCCAAAGGTCGATGCCCGCAAGATTGCCTGTGGTGACCGAACTCCAGGTCAGCGCTGTTCCGGCCACCGTCTCTTGCACGGTCCGCTCCGGATTGAGAAAATTGACCGACGCAAATCGCGCGATCCGATTGCCGGCGACTGTCAGCTTGCCCTGCCACAGTGTCTCGCGGCCGCGTCCCCGATATTCGGCGCCTTGCCACATCAGGCGCACGCGCCGTCCGAGATCCGACGCGCCATAGGAGCGAAACGTCTGAGCGACCGCGGTTCCGTGCAGCACGTCGACCCGCTCGACCGGTGCGGTTCCGATCACCTCGGCGGCAAGGCGCATCGGCACGCGGCCCGGGCGAATGATGTCTCCCATCGCCGCCTCCTGCACCGCGAACTCGCTGGTCGGCCCGAGCTGTGGATCTTCCGAAAATCCGGTGACGGGCTGGTCGAACGAGGCATGCAGGTCGACGAAGATCCGCACACCTGTCGTTCCGTAATGCCTGCGTCGCCGCAGCGCCTCGAACAAGGCATCGCGCGTCAGTTCCGGCATGAAATAGCAGGTGAGACCCCCGACCGCGCCAAAACTGGACGCGCCCGGGCGGGTCGCACCGGGCCGCCCCTTGTGATCGTCGCTGTGACAGACGACGCCGACACGATAGCCCTTCTCGAAGGCATCATGCAGAATCCATTCGAAGGTGCCCCATGTCGAGTGGACCTCGACGGCCCGTTCCAGCCGGCCGTCATGGGCGTATTTCAGGTCCGCATAGCGCCCGCCGACATGAGCGATGACGATGGCGTCTTCGCCTTCAAGCCCACGGAATAACGCGTCGGCGGTATAGATGGCATCCGTCGAAGTCTGACCCTCGACCAGAATATGCGACGAGCGGCGGATCGGGCGTCCCTCGCGGCGGTAAAACACATTGCGATCGCCGCCCATCCCGGTATTGCCCGACCATTCGTATCCCGGAAGACAAACAAAGCGGCCGGGAACATCGAACTCGGCCGTGAGCCGATTGAGCTCCTTCCAGAACGTGTCGGTGATCTGAAAATCATTGCCCTGATGTCCGACGATATCGACGAACGCCGCGTCGCGCGCATAGCGGAAATAGGCATCGGCGGTTCCCATGCCGATGGTCTCCCCGCTCTGCCCGTGCAGATCGCCCCAATAGCGGCCTATCGCGGCCTGCTTCACCACACGCAGTGGATTGGCGCGCGCAAGCTCTTCGCCGTTGGCCATCAGGCTGATGTCGAGATCGCCTTCCGTGCCGGCGACGAGATTGTCGATGACATAGGGACCGTCACCTTTTTTGATCTCCAATCGCGCCGGCAATCCCTGCACGGGACGCGACGATACCAGCTCGAAACGCTTGATAGCGTCGGCCGTGGGATTTCCCCATCTGTCTTCGGCAACGACCGCTAACCGAAACGGCTCACCGACGACCGCGAGCGATGGCACGATGGCCTTCCAGCTCGCAGCCGGTCCGGGCACGAGATCGAAAGCAGGTTGCACCGGCAGTTCGCAGAATTCGTAGGTCGCGAACGCGTCGACCGAGGTTCTCAACTCCACATTCGCTTCGACGTTGGTCTGCAACCGAAAACCCGGCGAGCCCTGCCTGCGGTCGCCCAGCCGCACCGTCAGCGTATCGCCGGCCCGCAGATAACCGCGCCCGACGCGAATCAAGACAGTGTTTCCAAACGGACGCACGTTGAGCCGGTCGAACCATACTTCAAGCTTGGCGCCGTTGCTGGCCTCCACCGTCGTGAAATTCGCCGCTTGCGGCTTGTCGAACTGCGGCTTGCTCATGTCGGAGGTGGTCCGCCACGAGATCTTGACCATGCCGGTGTCGTCGATGCCGAAGGTGCCCGCGGTGTACACGAGGATCAACTCGGCATGCGCGCCCGCGACGAAAGGGCCTGCGGGAGCAAGCGTCATCGTTCCCATCTGTTCGGGAAGATAGGTCGAAAATGGCATTGTTGTTCTCGCTACTCGGTCTTGATGTTCAGATCCTTCACCAGCCGCCCATATCTGGTGAAATCGTCGCGAAACAGGCTTGCGAATTGTTCGGAGGTTCCACCGATCGGCTCTTGCGCTGAATCGAGGAAGCTCTTTCGTAGCGAGGGATCGCGAAGCGCCTTGTTGATTTCGTCATTGAGACGGGCCGCAATATCGGCCGGGGTTCGCGCCGGCGCAAAAACACCGAGCCATTGATCCATCACCAACCCGGTCACCCCGGCCTCTTCAAAGGTCGGCACATCGGGAAGGCTCGGCGAACGGGCCTTCGTCGTCTGCGCCAGCAGGCGCAACGTACCGGCCTTGTAGTGCGGCATCAGCGGCGTCGATCCAAGCGATCCAAGCTTGACGTGGCCGCCGAGCAAGTCGTTGATGGCCTGGCCGCCGCCGCGGTACGGCACTTGTTCAAGGGTGATGCCGGCGATCTTTGCGAACCATTGCACCGCCATGGATTGGCCCGATCCCACGCCGCTTCCGGTGGCGTAAGGCAGGCCCGGCTGCTTCTTTGCCAGCGCAATCAATTCGGCGATCGAGCTGACGCCCAGCGACGGGTGCGCCGCCAGCACGATGGGCTGGCGAGAAAGCTGGACAACCGGCAACAGGTCCTTGACGGGATCGACGCCGCCGCGGAACACGTGCGGGTTGCTGGCGACCGAGTCGGTCCCGACAAGGAAGGTGTAGCCGTCCGGCGCACTCTTGGCCGCTTCCTCGACGCCGATCGTACCGTTGGCGCCAGACTTATTCTCAACATAGACCTGCTGGCCGAACGCCCGTGCCAGGTTTTCGGCAACGAGGCGCGCGCCGACGTCGGTCGAGCCGCCCGCCGGAAACGGCACGACGAAGCGGATTGACTTGCTGGGGTAGGTTTGGGCTAGCGCCCGCCTCGTCGCGGCCAAAACGAAAGGCATCGCCGCCAATGAGAGCGCAAAATTCCGCCTGGTGATCACGAGCCTGCTCCATTTGAAATTAACGAAGGGCATTCCGGCGAGCCACCTTAGCGGAGGCGTGCCTGATCAACTATGGCTAATATCAAACCTTACGTCATTCCCCGATGTGCAATTGCGCATCTGGAGGCGGCGTGGACGACTACCCCCTAGCTCACCGCCACCCGCTTCGGCTCGACGATCTCGAACATGCGCGGAAATTCGTCCATCAGCATCATCAGTTCGCTGAGCCGCATCGGATTGCCTGAAAAGGCGATCTTGCCGGCCGTCACCGCTTCGGGAAACGTCGTCAGCTTGGCGATGACCTCGTCGAGCACCCCGCGCGCGAGGGTAAAGCCGGCGTCCGCGGACGCTGCCTGCACGCCGGCGATGTAAGTCAGCGCGCAATTCTCCAGCGTGAGAACAAAGGTCTCCCCGGTGTCGGTAAAATTCCAGTTCAGCACGATGTGCTTGCCTTCGGCCTTCGGACCGTTGAGCCGGATGCCGAGCACGTCCCACAATTGTTCGGTACGCAGTGCAGCCAGCGTTTCGCGCGGCATCGGCGGCCGCGGCGGCGCCTTCGGCATGCCCTGCCGCAATTCCTGGGCACCGAACAGATAGGCGTTGCGCCAGGTCGCACTTTCCGCGGCATAGCCGAGTTGCTCGAAGGTGTCCGCCAGCAGCGCGCGGGCGGCCTGGTTGTCGGGATCGGCGAACACCAGATGGCTTACGGCTTGCGCCACGAAGCGGAATTCGCCTTTTGCAAAATCCTTGGCCGCGCGCGCCAGCAGCGCATCGGCGCCGCCCATGTATTCGACATACTTCTTGCCGGCATCGACCGGCGGCAGGGAATCGAGATTGGCGGGGTTGGCGTCGTACCAGCCGAGGTACTTCTGGTAGATCGCCTTCACATTGTGCCGGATATGACCGTAGTAGCCCCGCGCCGTGCCAGGCGCCGTCGAGGCTAACCGGCAGTTTGATGGTCTCCGCGATTTCGCTGGCCGTAAGGCCGTGATTCATCAGGCGGATGGTCTGGTCATGGGCGAATTTATAGAGATCGCGCTGCTGGCGGATCATGGTGTCGATGCGCTCGGTGCCCCACACCGGCCAATGGTGCTGGCCGCACATCGCGTCGGCCTTGCCGCCCCACATCTGCAGGGCTTCGCCGAGATATTTCGACCAGGCCAGCGCATCGCGCACGTCGGCGCCGCGGAACGGCAGCAGATTGTGGAAATTGTGGGTGCAATTCTCGGCGAGGTTCAACAGCTTGTAGCGCGGAATGAAAAAGTGCATTTCCGCCGGCGCCTCGGAGTTCGGCGCCATCTGGAATTCGAATTCGAGCCCGTCGATGATGCGCTTGTCGCCGGTCGCGATGATCAGATCGGTCGGGCGCAACAGCTCGACCGAGCCCGCCGCCATTGACTTGCCCAACCCGTTATCGACCTGCCCGCGCACGCCCTTGGCCAGGAACGGCCCGAATTGATATTGCGCGCGCCGCAGCATCGCAGGACCTGCGATGATGTTTTCGGAAACCGCGTGCTCCATGAAAAGATTGGGCGCGATGATCGGCACACTGCCGCTCGCCAGCATCGCGTCGTCGATCACGCCGCGGGCGCCACCCCAATGGTCGGTATGGGTGTGGGTGAAGATCACAGCTGCGACGGGACGCTTGCCGCGGTGCTGGAAGTACAGCTCCATCGCAGCAGCCGCGCCTTCGATCGAGGTCAGGGTATCGACCACGATGACGCCGGTATCGCCCTCGATCAGCGTCATGTTGGCGATGTCGAGGCCGCGCACCTGATAGACGCCGGGCACCACCTCGAACAGCCCGTGGTTCATGTTGAGCCGCGACTGCCGCCACAGGCTGGGATCCACTGTCGCCGGCGCCTTCTCGTCGGACAAGAAGCCGTAGGGCTCGAGGCTCCAGACCACGCGCCCTTGCGGGTTGGTGATGCGTGCGTGCTCCACCGTGCCGAGAAAGCCGCGCGCGGCATCGTCGAAATCGCGCGTATCGGAGAACGGCAGCGCGTTGAGCGTCGCCGCATGCCGCGCGACCACCGGCGCCGAGGCGTCTTTCGGTGTTTCCGTGGATGCTTCGCTGATGCCTTGGGCCATTGTTGTCCTCCTTCGAAAACGAATGTTTTATTTCGTCATGGCCGGGCTCGACCCGGCCATCCACGTCTTGCTTGCTGCGCCGCTGTTAGGACGTGGATGCCCGGCACAAGGCCGGGCATGACGAACTCAATTTCATACCGGCCGCGCCGCCAAGTACGGCGAGTCGGCGATTCCCCACGGCGGCATCGCTTCCATCCGAAAAATCTGGCGCAGGTGCACTTCGTCGGGGCCGTCGCCGATCCGCAGCAGCCGGCCCCAGGCCAGCGCCTGATGGATCGGGGTATCGTCGGAGCCGCCCATCGCGCCGAACACCTGCAGGGCGCGATCGGCGATCCGCTGCAGCATGGCGGGCACCGCGACCTTGATCAGCGAGACGTCGCGCCAGGCGCCGTGATGGCCGGCCTGATCGAGCCGCCACGCGCAGCGATAGGCCAACAGGCGCGCCTGTTCCAGTTCGACGCGGGATTCGGCGATCCAGCGCTGCACGGTGTCGTATTGAATGACGGTGCGGCCGAACGCAGAGCGTTCCGACGATCGTACCATCATCAGTTCGATCAGGAGTTCACAGAGCCCGATCGAGCGCATGCAATGATGAATGCGCGCTGGGCCGAGGCGAACCTGCGCCACCTTGAAGCCTTCGCCCTCCTCGCCCAGCAGGTTGGCTGCGGGGACGCGGACATTTTCAAACGCGAGTTCGCCGATCGGGGCGGTATGGTCCTCGCAGCCCATCCAGCGCAGCGGCCGCACCAGCCGGACGCCGGGCGCATCCATCGGCACGATGATGCAGGAATGCCGGCGGGTTCGGTCGGCATCCGAATTGGTGACGCCCATCACGATCAGAAAGCTGCAGCGCGGGTGAGCGGCGCCGGTGATGAACCATTTGCGGCCGTTGATGATGTAGTCGTCGCCGTCGCGAACCATTCTGGTCGCGATGTTGGTTGCGTCCGACGAAGCGACATCCGGCTCGGTCATCCCGAACGCCGAACGGGTTTTGGCTTCGAGCAGCGGCCGCAGCCAGCGCGCCTTCTGTTCCGGCGTGGCGCAGTTCTGCAGTGCGATCATGTTGGGCACGTCGGGCGCCTGGCAGTTGAAGACTTCGGGAGCCCAGAACAGCCGCCCCATGATCTCGGCCAGCGGCGCATATTCAAGGTTTGAAAGGCGCGTCCCCGGTTCATCGGGGCCAAGTTCGGGCAGACCGAGATTCCACAATCCCGCCGCGCGGGCCTTCTGCTGCAGCTCGCCCATGAAGGGCGGGGTTTCGCGGCTGACAGCCGTGTGTTCGAGCCAGGCGCGATGGCGCGGCAGCACCTCCTGGTCGAAGAACGCCTGCAGCAGCTTTCGCCACTGCTCCGACTGTCCCGAAAGATCGAAATCCATCCTGGCTCTCCCGGCCGACATCTAATCGTATACCGAGACGAAATGTCAAATCTGTTTCGATATATTGACAGAAACGCACTGGACGGCCATTATCCGGTATGGCTTCGACATCTCCCTTGCGCCGATCCGCCGCCGCCCGTCCGCCGAAACCGGTGGCCGATCAAAGTGATCCGTCATTTGCGACGACGCTGGCGCATGGGCTGGATGTGCTGGCCGCGTTCCGTAGCGGCAGCGGCTCGCTGTCGAATGCCGACCTCGCCGTTGCGACCGGCCTGTCGCGGCCGACGGTGTCACGGCTGACCTACACGCTGGCGCAACTCGGCTATCTCAAGCGCGACGCCAAGGGACGCTTTGTCCTTGGCCTCGGCATCCTGGCCGCGGCATACCCGGTGTTGTCGGCCCTCAAGGTTCGGCAACTGGCGCGTCCGCTGATGCGCGACTTTGCGGCCTACACCGGCGGCACCGTGTCGATTGCGATGCCATTCGGCCTCGACTTCATCTATGTCGAAACGCTGCGCACCACCGACGCTGTGCCGCATGTCCCCGACGTCGGCTTTACCGGCACGATGGCGACCACCGCGGTCGGTCGCGCGCTGCTGTCGCTCGTGTCAAAACAAGAAGTCGACGACTACGTGAAGGCGGTGAAGGCAGAGCGTCCGGAAGAACTGAAATACGTGCAGACCCGAACGCTGCCCGACATCGAATTGTGTCGCGAGCGGGGATTTGCGGTTTCGCTCGGCGAATGGCGGCGGGAGATCTTCGGCGTTGCCGCCCCGCTCTATCGCACCGCGTCAGGCGATTGCCTTTCCGTCAATTGCGGCATTCCCTCGTTTCGCTTTTCCGCTGAGCAGATCGAGCGCGAATGCGGGCCGCGCATTTTGGGATTGGCCCGCAGCATCAGATCGTTGGTCGATAACGAATAAGACCGTCATTGCGAGCGTCGAACAGACCAAAACAAAAACATCGCTCGAACGATGATCAGACATGGGAGGGGAAAATGAGGCGCATCCGGGCCTTTGGCTTCGCTACGGGAATCGTCGCAATCATGGTGGCCGGCGCCGCATCGGCGCAGGCGACGGACAATTATCCGAACCGCCCACTTCGCATCATCGTGCCCTATCCGGCCGGCGGCATCGTCGACATCGTCGCCCGCACTGTGACCGAGCAGGTTGGCCGCGATTGGAAAACGCCCGTCGTCGTGGAGGCAAGGCCCGGCGGCAACAGCAACATCGGCACCGCTGCGGTCGCGCGAAGCGATCCCGACGGCTACACCTGGCTGGTGACGGGGCCGGCGGTGCTGGTTAATCCCGACCTCTACAAGGATGCCGGCTGGGACGCGATGAAGGACTTCAAATGCGTCGGCCTTGCGGTCTGGAATCAGAGCGTGGCGGTGGTAAATCCCTCGCTGCCGGTCAAGACCATCGGCGAGTTCGTGGAACTGGCGCGCAGCAAACCCGGCGAGCTGAATTTCGGCAATCCCGGCACCGGCTCGTCGATCGACCTGAGCGCGAAAAAACTGTTTCAGGCCGCCGACATCAAGTTGACCAATGTCGGCTACAAGGGCCAGCCTCAGGCGTTGATCGATCTGATGACCAATCTCATGCATTTTGAGATCGTGTCGCTCGAACTCGCATTGCCGCACATCAAGGCGGGCACCATAAAGCCGCTCGCCGTGCTGACCGACAAACGTGTCGCGGATCTTCCTGACGTACCGACGATCGCCGAGGCCGGGTTTGCACAAGCCGCCTATGTTCCCTGGTACGGTATCTACGTGCCGTCAACCACGCCCGAGGCGCTGGTCAAGAAGGTCAATGAAGCCATCAGCAAGGCGCTGCAAAATCCCGACGTCCAGCGCCAGCTATCGGTCGCCAACATCCCGGGCAAGCCGATGCCGCTGAACGAACTCGCGGCGCTGATGAAAGCAGATCATGAGAAGCTGACGACGGTGATCAAGACGTCGGGCATGGCGCTGCAGTGAGCTTGAGCCGTCATTCCGGGCTCATGCTTCGCATGCGAAGTGTTCGGCGAATTTTGAATTCTTCGCCAGATACGTGCGGTTTGACGGCCATCACCGTCTAATCAACCGTTAATCGCGCCCCAAATTGAAGGCAAAGGATCACCGGCAAATTAAAGGAACGGTTGTATGACCTACCGCCAGTGATGGGAGATTGCGATGACCATTGTCCGGACGGAAAGACGCCAGCGCGGCATCATCGGGATTTTGGTCAAGCGGATCTTTGTCGGCTTTAACCTCCTCATGGTTGTCTGGATTTTCGGAGGGGTGTATTCGGCCTCCCATATGCAAGCGAGTTCGGACGCACAGCAAGTCCTTGGCGTCATTGGCACCACCATCGGCGTCACGCTGCTCCTGATCCTGTGGGCGCTCGGCGACGTGATACTGGGCATTCTGGTTCTCCTGACCCGCGGCAACAAGATCATCACTGAAGAATCGTCATCGACTTTCAAACCGCGCGCCTGGTCGGTCGCCGATGAGGGGCCCGCATTTGACTTCGATCGTGTCGATCAGCGGATTGCAGAACTGAAAGCAGAGCGGGCGCCGAGTCCCGGGGGATAATGGCCGGCGCGAGTTCTCAAGGTTTTGGCAAGCGGCGCGCGTAAAACAACAACGCCGCTCAATTGCTCGCCTTGCTCGCGTCCATCTTGATGGCGGGATCGAGCAGCCTGGTCGTAAACGCGCTTTCCACCGGAAACGGCTTCTCCATGCCGAGATAGGTCTGCACCAGTTCGTAGTCCTTCTGCATCCGACCTGCGTCGATCCAGCCCAATCCCTTGGTGGTGGTGAATTCATCGGCCATCAGGTATTTGATGCGTCCCCACTGCAACAGCTGTTCGTCGCGGTCGAGGCCGGTGACCTGGTCGAGCAGCGCTTTCAGGCAGGGCTCGAAGTCGGCGACGCAGGCGGCATAGGCTTTCTGCGTGATGCGCACGAAATCCTCGGACAGTTTTGGATTCTTCGCCAGGAATGCGCCGTTGACGATCAACGAATTGCCGTAGGCATTGAGGCCGATGTCCTTCCAGTTCACGAAGCCGAGATCGCTGCCGAATTCCCTGAGCTTCAGATCGTGCGAATTGTAGAAGTCGCTGATGATTTCGACGGTGCGGCTTTTCAAGGCCGCCGACTTCGCGGTCGGCCCGACATTGACGAAGCTCACCGCGTCGGGCGCTAAGCCCGGCGGCCTTGGCAAAGGCCGGCCACATCACGCGCGAGGCGTCGCCGGGCGGATTGCCGATCTTGCGGCCGGCAAAATCCTTCGGGCCGTTGACGCCATAGCTTTTCAGCCAATAGAAGGTCTGGCCGGTATTGGCGTGGATGCTCATCAGCGCGACGGCGTCGGCGCCCTTGCTGCGGGCCACCAGCATGGTGGCGAGATCGGCGATGCCGAACGGCGCGCCACCCGACCCAACCTTCAGCGAGGAAACCCCGGAACCCTTGCCGACCTCGATGGAAAGATCGATTCCGGCCTTCTCGTACCAGCCTTGCGCCTTGGCATAATAGAACGGCGAGTGGTCGGCGGCCGGCGTCCAGTTCAGAATGAAACTGACGCTCTGGCCGGCCTGCGCGGAAACGGCCGGCGCCGCCAGCGCGAGCGCCAATGTTGCGATTGTGAGATGTTTCACGGCTCGCTTTTCCCGGGGAAAGCCATCGTGGCTGTCGCCCAGCCTATCGGCCCCGGCAGACCATGTCACCCTATACCGGCTTCTCGTCCGACGGCGGCGAGGTGATCACCAGAAACACCAGATCGACCAGACCGGAATTCGAGATGGCGTGCTCGACGCCGGGCGGCAGGAAGATGAAATCGTGCTTGCGCACCACATGGTTCTTGCCGGCAATCTCCATCAGCCCCTCGCCTTCGAGCACGTGATAGATCTGCTCCTGAACCTGATGCTTGTGCCGCGCCACATGCGCCATCGGCTGGTACATCGAAATCCGGTAATCGAGGTGACGCACGCTCGCGGTCTCCGGCATCACCAGCGGCTTCGACAGCGCGCCGCCAAAATGATTGGGGAATTCGCGCCAGGGCACTTCGGCGATATTGCGGATGAAGGCGCCGTTTTCTTCAAAAGCCATTTTGGGTCTCCCTGCTATTTTCTCTGCGCGACGAATTCGACAGCCTCTCGCCCCGCGATTTTTCCAAACACCAGCGCGCGCAGCACCGCCACCGCATTCGGCGCCGTGCCGTAAAAATGCCCGGTGGTTTCGCCGGCGGCGTAAAGCCCGGCGATCGGCCCTCGCGTCGTCCAGGACTTCGGCCTTCTCGGTGGTCGCGAGCCCGCCGAAAGTATAGGCGACGGCGCCGATCAGGGGATAAGCGAGATAGGGCGGCTTTTCGATCGGGCGCGCCCAATTGGATTTCGGCGGCGTCAAGGTATCGGCCGCCGCCAGCCCATCGCAGCGCGTCGCGTCGAACCGCGCCATGTCGCCGGTTGCGGCGGCATTGAAGCCGTCAACGGTCTCGCGCAAATTGCGCGCGGGAATACCGATCTGCCCGGCAAGACCCTCAAGCGTCTCGGATTGATACGGCGGCACTTCCGACCTGATCGCGCGCCCGAAATTTTCGATTTCGAACAGTCTCGCGTCGAGGATGGCGTAGGCGATGCCGTTCGGCCGCGCGAAATGGATATCGCGGGCAAAGGCTTCCCAGGTCTCGTGCACGAGGCCGCCGCCTTCATCCATGAAGCGGCGGCCGTCCTGATCGACCACGATGCCGTAGGGGTAGACCAGCACGATCGGCGCGGAGCCCTTGCTGCGCGGATCGACCGGCTCGATGTGCATGCCGTTCCAGTCGCCGGAAATCGCAGCACCCTGATCGGTGGCCATGCGGATGCCGTCGCCGGTATCGAAGCGCGTTCCCGGCGAGATGAGTTTGATGGTGTCGGCGCCGGCGCCCAAATGCGCGCGCATCATCGCCGGTTGCCCTGAAATCCGCCGGAGGCGAGAATGACGGCATCGGCATCGAGCGTGGTCGTGGCACCGTCACCGGATTGAACGTCCACGCCGGCGACGCGACGGTCTTCCGTCATCACCAGCCGCTTCGCCTCGGTGTGGTAGAGGATCTTCACCCCTGCCCGCTTCGCAGCATCGGCGAGCTTCTCGACGATGGCGCCGCCGCCGCCGACCGGCTGGATGCGCGGCGGCCCGGCGCGAGATAATAGACCGGCGTGATGAATTCGACGCCGTGGGTCTGCAGCCATCCGATCGTTGCGGTCGCACTCTCCGCTAGCGTGCGGAAATAATTTCGATCGGCCAATCCGCCGGAAGCCTCCAGCATATCGTCTTCAAAGCCGGGAGCGAGACGGTCGGTGGCCGCCAGCCGCATGTAGGAAGGACTCCAGCGGGTATTGCCGCCGGCTTCGTCTTCGCGGGATTTTTCGAGCAAGGTGATGTCGAGCCGCAAGCCACGGCCGCGTGCCTGCTCGGCCGCCGACAGCGCGGCAGCGAGACCGGCGGCGCCATGTCCGACAACAACCAGCCTTTGAAGGTTTCGTGTCATTCACGGGGCATCACAGGTTCGAAGATCAATTAATCAGCGCGCCCCCATCGATATAGACAATCGATCCCGTCGCAAAGCCGATGGTCATGAAGGCGAGGATCTGGCGGGCGATATCTTCGCCCGAACCGACCCGGCCGACCGGCAGACCGGCCGCCGTCTTGGCCAGCATGTCGCGGCGCGCTTCTTCCGGCATCGCGGCGCGGATCGGGGTGTCGATGATCCCGGGCGAGACCGCATTGACCCGCACCGGCGCCAGTTCGAGCGCGAGGCTGCGCGCCAGCGATTCCAGCGCGCCGTTGGCGGCGCCGACGATCGCGGAATTGGGCCGGGGCCGAATGCTCAGGAATCCGGAGACCAGCGTCAGCGATCCGCCCGGGCGGATTTCCGCCGATCGCGCCACGCGCCAGGCGCCCCAGAACTTGCTTTCCATGGTGGCGCGGACGTCTTCCATCGCAACGGTCTTGAAGGGCCCGGTGCGGAGCTGGGCGGCGGTCACCACCACATGATCGACCGGACCGCAATTGCGGAACAGGCTACTGATGCTTTCGTCATTGGTGACGTCGGCCGGGATCGAGATGACGTTCAATTTTTCGGCAACCGCATCGAGGCGGTCGACATTGCGGGAGGCAATGATGACGTCAGCGCCTTCCCGCTTGGCGAGTTCGGCGGTCGAAAGCCCGATGCCGGAAGAGCCCCCAACGACAACGACTTTCTTGCCTGCAAGTATCATGTGCGGTTTTCCTCGATGTTTCTGTTTGGCGTTTCGGTAATTCGTCATTGCGAGGAGCTCTTGCGACGACTGCGTCCGCCGTAGCCCGCAGGCGAAGGAGGAAGCAATCCATCTTCCGATGTCGCTATGGATTGCTTCGCTCCGCTCGCAATGACGCGGAGAGAACTACCGCTCTCACGTCGGATCAAATCGCGTTCCGATGCCGGGCTTGCTTCGCCCGAGGCCCGGAAGCTCCCAGACGCCGGCGCCGGAGGGATTGATATCGGCGGCGATATCGACGTCGATCAGATAGGGCTTGTTGGCGGCGATGCCCTTGCGGATGGCCTCGCCGAGATCGCCGGCGCGATCGACCCGCACGCCTTCGACGCCGCAGGAGCGCGCCATCGCGGCAAAATCCGGATTGTAGCGCTGCCCGGTGGTCGGATCATGGAAGTCGGTGGCGAGTTCGCGGCCGCCGAGATAGCCGCGCTGCAAGCCGCGGATCGAGGCATAGGCGTAGTTGTTCCAGACCACCCAGACCACAGGCAGATTATATTCGACCGCCGTTCCCAGCACGTTGGCATGCATGAAGAACGCGCCGTCGCCGCATACCGACACGCAGGGCCGGTCGGGGGCGGCGAACTTGGCGCCCATCACGCCGGCGACGCCAAAACCCATCGGGCCAAAGCCCATCGAGCCGATCAGCGAATCCGGCCGCTTCGGCTTGCAGAAGCTCAACAGCCAATTGTGATGCACGCCGATGTCGCTGACCAGGATGGCATTTTCCGGCAGCGCCTTGTCGATCTCGAAGGCGGCGCGCTGCGGATTGATCGGCACGGTGTCGTCGGTGAAACCCGGGGCGACGAACTTGTCCCATTCCTTGCGATAGGTATCGATCTGCGCCAGCCATTTCTTGCGGGCGTCGGCGCGTTTGGTGAGATCGGCGCGGCGGTCGAGTTCGGCATGGATTTGCCGCAGGAACGTGCGCACATCGGCCATCAAGCCCGAGCGCGACCGGATAATTGCGGCCGATCTCGTCGGGATCGATGTCGACGTGAATCAACCGCGTCGGCGGAATGGTGAAGGAATAGCCCGGGATCCACGAACTCGAGGTGCGGTCGTCGAAGCGCATGCCCATCGCCAGCAGCACGTCGGCCTGCCGGGTGGCGTGGTTGGCCTGGTAATGCCCGGCGCGCGCGACCAGTCCCAGCGCCAGCGGATGATTGGTGTCGATGGCGCCGAGGCCCGAGGCCGAAGCCGCCACCGGAATCTGCAGCCGCTCGGCGAGTTTCAGCAATTCGTCGGCGGCGCCGCCATAGCGCACGCCCTGCCCCACGATCATCACCGGCCGCTCGGCGCCGAGCAGCATATCGACCGCCTTGACGATGCCTTCCGGATCGGCGCCGCAGCGGCTCGATATATTGCCGTTCCAGGCGTGCGCGTTCGGCGCTTCCTCGGCGGCCGATTCCATGAACACGTCGAAGGGAACGTCGAGCACGACCGGGCCCGGGCGGCCCGTGGTCATGGTCTTCCAGGCCTGCCGGATCGCCAGCGGCACCATCTCGCCGCGCGTCGGCTGAAACACCTTCTTGCAATAGGACCGCACCGTGGAAGGAAAGTCGGCCTGATAGTGCCGATACAGTTCCTGAAACGCGCCGCGGTTGAACTGGCTGGTCGGCACATTGCCGGTCACCGCCAGGAACGGCACCGAATCGAGAAAGGCATTGCCGAGCGAGATCGGCAGGTTCGCCGAGCCCGGCCCGCAGGAGGTGAAGGTGGCGGTCGGCCGCCCCGAAACGCGGTAATAGACGTCGGCCATGAAGCCGGCGACGCTCTCATGGTGCACCGAGATGGTCTTGAGTTCGTCTGCGCGTTCGTACAGCGCGTCGATGAACTGGATATTGCCGTGGCCGCACAGGCCGAACACCTGCGGCACTTTCTCCTGGATCAGATAGTCGACAATGACCTGGGCACCGTTGAGCGTATTGCCTGCCGCCATCAGATCACTCTCCTGCTCGCTCGACTTTTCAACCGGCCGGCAATCCTGTCCGGCGCGCGGGAAACCTATTTCTCATAATACTATACGTCAATTGATATTGTGGTATGCTGCCGATCCCGCCCGCAGTGGCATGATGATGGCGCTGTTCAATACTTCCGATGGCCTGATACAGTCCGGCACCGTCGTGTGGAGACAGCGCCCGTGAGTCCGCGAACCAAGCCGAAGACCAGTGAGAAGCCGGCCAGCCTGCGCAAGGCCGCGATTGCCAAGCTGGTACAGCCGCCGCAAGCCGACATCGACGACGATGCCGACGACCGGCAGCGGGTCGGCGTGCAGTCGCTCGGCCGCGCCTTCGGGATCCTCGAAGAGGTCGCGCGTCACCGCGACGGCATCAGCCTGGCAGACCTCAGCAAGCTGGTCGGCCTGCACAACTCCACCACCTTCCATCTCGCCAAGACGATGGTGACGCTGGGCTATCTGCGCCAGGAGAAAGATTCCAAACGCTACCGCATCGGCCGGCCGCTGTTTGCGCTGGCCGCCAGCGCGCTCGACGAGATCGAAATGGTCAATGTCGCGACCCCGCTGCTGGAGGACCTGTCGCGGGAAACCAGTGAAAGCGGCCATTTCGCGGTGCGGATGGGCGACGCCGTCGTCGTGATCGCCCGCACCAGCGGCCCCGGCGCGTTTCAACTGACCGACCGCGTCGGCGTGGTACGGCCCGCGCATTGCACCGCGCTCGGCAAGATCATCCTGGCCTCGCTGCGCCCCGATCAATTGAAGCGCTTCCTCGAACGCGTCGAGATGAAGCCGTCGACCAAGAAGTCGATCACCGACGCCGCGACGCTGCTGCGCGAAATCGCCGAGATCAAGCGCACCGGCATTGCGTTCGACGACGGCGAATACAATCCGGAAGTGCGCTGCATTGCCGTGCCGGTGATGGATTTCACCGGCCAGATCATCGGCGCGCTCGGAATTTCCGGTCCGGTCTGGCGCCTTTCGAACCAGACCTTGCAGGGCCACGCCAAAATCGTGCGGGCCGCGGCCAATCGTCTTTCCGCCGAATTCGGCGCCAAAAGCGTCGCTAAATTTTCGTAAGCGGCGAAGCCGGGCCGCGCTTTGGTGTTGACAGCGGCCGCTGCCTTCTAAAATATCCGTTCCAATAATAGAAAAACGTCTCTCACATTGTCGCATACGCGGAAATTGAAGGGGGACATCGCGGATGCCTTTTGGGAGGAGACCAACGATGACCCGCACCACCAGACGAACGCTATTGAAGACCGGCGCCGCCTTTGCCGGCGCGTCGGCACTCGGATTTCCGGCGATCAGCTATGGCCAGGCCGACAAGATCAAGATCGGCCATCTGACGCCGCTGACCGGCTTTCTCGGCGCGCTCGGCGCCTATGCCGTTCTCGGCATGCGCATGGCCGAGGAAGAAATCAACAAGGCCGGCGGCATCATGGGGCGGCAGATCGAGGTGGTGTCGGAAGAACTCGGTCAATCCCGCCACCGCCGCCACCAAGGCGCAGCGCATGCTGGAGCAGGACGGCGCCGCCGTGCTGATGGGCGAAATCTCCTCGGCGTCCGCGATCACCATCATGCAGGTGGCGGCACGCAACAAGAAGCTGTTCATGCAGATCGGCGCGCGCTCGGACACGCTGCGCGGCAAGAACTGCAACAAGTACACCTTCCATGTCGACATTCCCAACACCGTCATGGTCAACGCGGTCGGCAAGGCGCTGCTGCGCGACAACCTCGTCAAGGACAAGAAGTTCTTCACGCTGACGGCGGATTATGTATTCGGCCACGATTTGCTGCGCGCCGCGAAAGCGTTCTTCGCCGCCAACAACGGCAATCTGATCGGCGACGAGCTGATCGCGACCGACGTCACCGACTTCAGCCCCTATCTGCTGAAACTGCGGCAGGCCAAGCCCGACGTGGTCTGCTGCAACCTCGCCGGCAACCAGGTCACCAACCTGATCAAGCAATACGCCGAATTCGGCCTGCCCTATCCGATCGTCGGCTTCAATCTCAATACCGCCGACGCCTGGGCGGCGGGCGAAGGCAATCTGAGCGGCACCTGGCCGACGGTCTGGCACCATGACCTCGACACGCCGGCCTCGAAAGCTTTTGTCGCGGCCTTCACCGCCAAGCACCAGAAGCCGCCGGAGAACCATGCCTGGATCGAATACATCTCGTTCAAGATGATGGCGCAGGCCATGAACGAGACCAAGTCGACCGACACCGACAAGCTGATCGCCTATTTCGAGAAAGAGGCGCAGTTCGATGTCCTGAAGGCGCGCAAGGCCTATTTCCGCAGCTGGGATCATCAGCTGGTGCAGGAAGCCTATCCGTTCACGGTCAAGGACAAAGGCAAGGCCAAGGACAAGTGGGATTTCCTGGCGCTGGGCTCGGCGCTTCCCGCAGCCAACGAGCCGCTCGAGGTGATCAACCCGACCAAAGAGCAGAATCCCTGCACGTTCACATAGCGAAATGACGCGGGCGCTCGCACGGCGCCCGCGTCTCGTAACCATGCTCGGCGACGGACGTAACGCCGGCGCATCGACCGCATCGAAATCTTCCGCGTCCAAAGTTTCCGAGAATTTTGCTTCATGTTCTTGCTCGAACAGGTAGTCAACGGCCTTGTGCTCGGAGGTTACTACCTGCTGATCGCGCTCGGCCTGTCGCTGATCTTCAGCGTCGGCGGCGTCGTCAATCTGGCGCATGGCGCGTTCTACGCGTTCGGCGCCTATGTCTCGGTCGAGATCACCAAATATCTCGGCTTTGGCGCCGCGGTGGTGCTGTCGCCGGTCGCGGTCGGCCTGCTCGGCATCCTCTTCGAGAAATTCATCCTGCGCCGGTTCTATACCGCCGATCCGATCCTGAGCCTGCTGGTCACCTTCGGCCTCGCCATGGTCGCCGAGCAGTTGATCCGGATCGTGTGGGGCTCGGCGCCGCTGTCGCAGACCATGCCGGCCAGCCTGAAGGGCGCCGTGATCGTCGGCGATTTCCTGTTCTCGCGCTACCGGCTGATGCTGCTGGTGGTGGTCGCCGCGGTATTGTTGGGCGTCTGGCTGCTGCTTCATAAAACCTCGTTCGGCCGCGTGGTGCGCGCCGGCATCCAGCGGCCGGACATGGTCGCAGCCCTCGGCATCCGGCTGCAGCCCTACATGACCGCCATCGTGATGCTCGGCGTCGGCATGGCGGCGATGGGCGGCGCCTTCTTTGCCCCGATCACCATCGTGCATCCGGCGATGGGTGCCGAGATCATCACCGTCGCCTTTGTCGTGGTGGTGATCGGAGGCCTCGGCAGTTTTTGGGGCGTGGTGCTTGCCGCCCTCCTGGTCGGCGTGGTGCGCGGCGTCACCATTCATTTCGTTCCCGCCGCCGGTGAAGCCTCGATCTACGTGCTGATGTTCCTGGTGCTGCTGCTGCGGCCGCGCGGCCTGCTCGGCGAACGGATCGAGAAATTCGAATGACCGGCACCCGGCTCTATTCGAAATACCGGCCGCTGCTGATCGCGGTGCTTGCGCTGATCGCGCTGCCCTTCGTCATGCGGCTGTTCGGCCTGACGGTGAATACCGCGTCCATGGTGGTGATCCTGGCGATCGCGGCGATGGGGCTCAATTTGCTGGTGGGCTACACGGGATTGGTCTCGTTCGGCCATGGCGCCTGGTTCGGCATCGGCGCCTATGCCGCCGGATTGATCCAGAAGCACTGGCTGCACGACGCCATCGTCATTCCCCTTGTGTTGTCGATGCTGATCGTCGCGGTGCTGTCGACGTTTGTAGGCATCATCATCCTGCGCCGGCGCGGGGTGTATTTCTCGCTGCTGACGCTGGCGCTGGCCGCCCTCACCTACACCATCGCGTTCCGCTGGACCGAGGTGACCGGCGGCGAAGACGGATTGAGCGGCCTGTCGCGCGGCGCCAATATCGGGCCGTTCAACCTCGACAATGGATTGACCTTCTACGTCGCGGTGGCGCTGATCGGGCTTGCGGTACTCTATGTGCTGCTGCGCGTGGTGCGCTCGCCGTTCGGCCATGTGCTGGTGGCGATCCGCGAGAACCAGTTGCGCGCCACGTTTCAGGGCTATTCGGTCGAACGCTACAAGCTCGGCGTGTTCGTGATTTCGGCCGTCGTGACCGGGCTGGCCGGCGCGCTGCTCGGATTCCAGACTTATCTCGTCTCGGCAGAATCGGTCTCGGTGCCGTTTTCCGGCGAGTTGCTGGCGATGGTCGTGATCGGCGGCATGCACAACATGCTGGGGCCGGCGCTGGGCTCGCTGTTCTTCATCCTGTTCCGCGAACTGTTTTCGATCTGGTCGCCGAACTGGCTGCTGTATTTCGGCATGATCTTCGTTGCCTTCGTGCTGTATTCGCCGGGCGGACTGGTCGGCATCTGGGAACGCTTCAGCCGGCGCTGGCGGCCGCTGCCGGAAGAAGCCGCCGCGATGAGCAAGCGCAAGATCTATCAGGGATTGCCGCTTGCCCGGCATTCCTGCGGCCGGAAGGCCTGAAGGGAACGGTGCTGCAGGTCGAAAGCGTCGCCAAACAATTCGGCGGCATTCGCGCGGTCGCCGGCGCCGGCCTGAGCGTCGAAGCCGGCCAGATCCACGCGCTGATCGGGCCGAACGGCGCCGGCAAGACCTGCCTGTTCAACCTGGTTTCAGGCCTCTACACGCCCGACACCGGCATCGTCAGGCTCAACGGCCGCGAGATCCAGGGCCTGCCCTCGCATCTGATCTGTCATCGCGGCCTGGCGCGCTCGTTCCAGATCACCAATCTGTTCGGCGGCCTCACGATCTACGAGAACCTGCGGCTGTCGCTGCAGGCGCAGCATGCGATGCGTTTCAACATCTGGCGCGATATCGACAGCTATCCGGAAGTACACGCCGAGACCGCCGAACTGATAAAGTTCCTTGGGCTGGAAGGCATCGAGCAGATCGAGGGCGGTGAGCTGTCCTATGGCGGGCAGCGGCTGGTCGACCTCGGCATTGCGCTCGGCTCCAAGCCGCAATTGCTGCTGCTCGATGAACCGCTGGCGGGGCTTGCCGCCGCCGAGCGCGAACGGATCTCGAACCTGATCAAGAGCGTCGCCGCCAACATTCCGGTGCTGATCGTCGAGCACGACATCGATCGCGTGCTCGGTTTTTCGCAAACCGTCACCGTGATGAACCAGGGCGAAGTGCTGATGACCGGTTCGCCCGACGCGGTGCGCGCCGACCGCCGGGTGCAGGAAATCTATACCGGCACCGGCGTCCCCCATGTCGAGCACCGCCGTACCGACGAGGCCCGCCTGGATGCGGCGCAAATTCTGCGCTTTGCCGGCGTCAACACCTTCTACGGCAAGAGCCACATCCTGCATGACGCCACGCTCGACGTGCGCGAGGGCGAGATCGTCGCACTCTTGGGCCGCAACGGCGCCGGCAAGTCCACGCTGCTGAAGACGTTGGCCGGCCTGGTGCCGCTGGCATCAGGCGAGATCGAATATGAGGGCCGCAGCATCGCGAAAATGCCGGCGCCGGATATTGCGCGCGCCGGGATCGGCTATGTGCCGCAGGGGCGCGGCCTGTTCGCCGGCATGACGGTGCGGGAAAACCTCTCGCTCGGCCGGCTGGCGCGCCAGACCGATGGCAGCAACGGCGTGGTCTGGAACGAGGAACGGATTCTCGAATATTTTCCGCGGTTGAAGGAGCGGATGGACGTCGCGGCAGATTATCTGTCCGGCGGCGAGCAGCAGATGGTGGCGGTGGCGCGCGCGATGTCGGGCAACGTCAAACTGTTGCTGCTGGACGAACCGTTCGAGGGCCTCGCACCGACCGTGATCTTGGAACTGTTCAAGGTGTTCGACCTGCTGCGCCGGCACACCTCCATCGTGATCGTCGAGCACAATCTCGATCTGGTGCTGGCGCTGGCCGACCGCGTATTCGCGCTGGAGCGCGGCGCGGTGTTTCACCAGGGACCGGCGGCGCCGCTGCTGACGGACCTGGAGTATCGCAAGAAGATTTTGTGGCTGTGATTTGCTCGGTCATTGCGAGCGAAGCGAAGAAAGCTGGATTGCTTCGCTTCGCTCGCAATGACACAGAGGCACGAAGGCGCCTGTTCGCGATAGCCTACACCGCCAGCACGTCCCCGATCCGGCTGCGGATCAGCTCGCGCTCTTCCTTGCCGGTGCCGCCGTCGAAGCTGACGTCGTAGGCGATCATCGCGGGACGTTTCAGCACCACGATGCGGTCGCCGATTTCGAGGGCTTCGCTGATCGAATGGGTGATGAAGACGGCGGTCTTGCCGTTTTCCTTGACCAGGCTTGACGAATTCGACGCGCAGCCTTCCGGCGGTGGATTCATCGAGCGCCGAAAACGGCTCGTCGCAGAGCAGGATGTTGGCGTTGGTCGCAAACGCGCGCGCGATCGAGACGCGCTGGCGCATGCCGCCGGACAAAGCGTGCGGATAGTCGTTCTCGTGACCGTTGAGCCCGAGTTTGGTCAGCCACAGCTGCGCGGTGGCCTGCCGATCGGCTGGGGGTATTTCGAGCATCTCCAGGCCGAGCTCGACGTTCTGGATCGCGGTGCGCCAGGGCAGCAGCCGGTCGTTCTGGAACACGATCGCCATCTTGCCGCGAAACCAGTCGAATTCCGTGAAGGGATCGCGGCCGCTGACCCGCACCGTGCCGCTGGTCGGCTCGGTCAGTCCGGCGATCATGTTGAAGATCGTCGACTTGCCGCAGCCGGTCTTGCCGAGCAGCGCCAGCATCTGGCCGGGACGAACATCGAGATTGAGGCCGTCGACCGCGCGAAAGGCGGTGTCGGTCCCCACCTTGCCGAACACCTTGGAAACGGCATCGAGATGAATGGCGGCATCGGATGGCGTGACGATGTCCCTCATAGCGCGCGCTCCGACACCGCGCGATAGCGAAACAGGATGTTTTCGGTCAACGTCAACGCCCCCTGCACGATCAGCACGAAGAACACCAATTGCAGGGTCCAGGCCAGCGCGCCGGCCATGTCGAACAGCTGCTGCTGTTGCAGCAACTGGTAGCCGACGCCGCCGGTGGCGCCGACCAGTTCGGCGACCACGACCACGCGCGAGGAATTGCCGAGATTGACTTTCCATGAGGTGAGGATGTCCGGCATGATCGCCGGCGCGATCATCACCCGGAACAGCTTTACCCGGCTCGGCCTGAAGCTGAACACCATTTCGATCAAGTCGCGGGACATCCCGCGCAGCGCGCCGAGGATCTGGAAGGTAAACGCCGGCAGCGTCGTCAGCACCATGATGAACATGATGCGAAACTCGACGCCGTGAAACCAGATGATGGCGAACACCACCCAGGACAGTGCGGGAATGCCCTGAAACAACGTCAGGATCGGCGACAGAAACTTGTCGACGCCGCGGGAACGGAACATCAGCAGCGCCAGCACGACCCCGATGACGAAGGAGCCGGCAAGTCCCGCCAGAATCCGCAGGACGGTCGACACCACATCCTTGAGCATCGATGCGTCGGTGAAGATTTCGATACAGCGCCAGAATACAGTGATCAGCGAGGGAAACAGGAACGGCGGGAAGAACAGCGAGGCGAATTGCCAGAGCGCCATGACGACGACGAGCGGCAGAGCCGACGACCCCAGCCGTTTTGCCGCCCCGACCAACATGTGTTCGGGCGACGGCGATCCGGTCTGGGGCGCGGCCTCACTCATTTGGGAGCCTGGTAGATGGTGGCCGCGGAGGGATCCGACGGGAAATGGTTGATGGATCTGCCGGCGGCATAGACCGAATTGATCTCCTTGCGCACGTCGGAGGCCCACTGCACGTTCATGCCGAGCCGGTCATTGGCACGAATGAGTTCGGCGATGGCCTTGTGGTCGTCGGCGGTGCCTTTGGGAAGGATCACTTTGCCCGCCGCGTCGGGATTCTTGACGACCCATTCGGCGGCTTCCTTGTAGGCCGCGTAGAGTTGTTGAACCAGCTTCGGGTTCTTCTCCGCCCAGTCGATGTGCGCGGCGACGCCGAGATAGGGAATATTGCGGCTGCCGGTGAATTTCTTCCAGCTGTCGGCGATCGCGATGTCGATGGTGCGCATTTCCGGCTTCTTGGTCAGCAAGGTGGTATAGGCCGGTTCCCAGAGCTGGACGGCCGCGGCGCGATCGGCCAGCGCGTAGCCGAGCAGGCCGGGGGTCGCGGTATTGACCACCTGGAATTTCGAAGTATCGGCGCCGAGCTGCCGCGCGAACCAGTCGAACATCACCCAGTTGGTGGTGCCCTTGGCCGCGGCGACCTCCTTGCCTTCGAGGTCCTTCAGCGTCTTGATTTCGGGCCGCGACGTCACCACCGCGCCCCAGAAGTCGAACAGGTTGAACAGATATGTCACCTTGACGCCGCGGATATCGGCAAGGCCGACCGTCATCAGCGAGGCGCTGCCGCCGAGCTTGAACTCGCCGGAGTTGAATTGCGCGGTATAGGCGTCCGGCGTGCGTTCCTCGAACTTGATCGCCAGGCCGTGCTTCTCGTCGAGCTTCTGCGCCTTGATGACCGGCGGCAGGAACGCGCCGAGCGACGGCGGGCTGAACACCACAATCGAGAGCTCAGGGGTTTGGGCTGCTGCAGGACCCGCCAGCAACAGCGCCGAGACGCAGGCAACACCGAAACGAACTTTATTCATGACCGTCCTCCCAAAATTTCTGGTTAAACCACTTACGCAGCGCCCTCGGCCGGTGTCTCCAGTTCTTTGCGTAGTGCGACAAAGAACCGCCCGACCAGATGCTTCGAGACGCTGCTTAGAATCCGCTGGCCGACACCCGCCACCAGGCCGCCGATTTCGCCATTGCCCTGAAAGGTCAGCCGCGAGGCGGCGGGGCCTTCCGGCGCAATCTCGAACCGGGCGCCGCCATTGCCATGGCCGAGCGTGCCGGCACCGGACACCTTGATGCTGCAGGTTTTCGGCGGCGCCTTGTCCGACAGCGAAATCTCGCCCTCGAACGACCCGCCGACCGCTGCCACCCGCAGCTGCATCTCGACCTTGTAGGCATCGGGCGCGATCTCGGTCATGGTCTTGCAGCCGGGAATGCAGCGCGTCAGCACCAGGGGATCGTTGAGCGCTTTCCAGAGCGCGTCCACCGGAACCTGAATGGTTTCGACGCCGCCGATATCGAGCTTCATGGCCGCGCCCTCATAATCCGAACAGAAGCTGCGCCAGCCCGCCATTGATGGCGGCGCGCTCGATGATCGGAGAATTTGGTTTCGGCCACGATTTTGGTGGGCGCGAGATCGCCGATCGGGAACGGCATGTCCGAGCCCATCATGATCCGTTCCGGCGCCGACGATGTCGGCGAGGTAGCGCAGCGCGCGCGGATCCTGCACGATGGTGTCGTAATACATCGCGGCCAACGCCGCATCGGGATCGCCGAGCTTGTCCTTGTCGAGCGAATAATTGCGGCGCAGCCGGCCGATCACGTAGGGCAGCGCCGCGCCGCCGATGCCGGCGACGATTTTGGCATTGGCATAGCGGGTGACATGCCCGGCATAGATCAGCCGCGACATTGCGATCAGCGTATCGGTGATGCGTCCCACCGCATTGGCCATGCCGTAATCATGCACGCGATCGTCGCCGCTTTCGAACACCGGATGGATGAAGACCACCGAACCCAATTCATTGGCGGCTTCCCAGAACGGTTTCAGCGCGGGATCGTCGAGCACGCCGCCTTTGCCCTTGGGCTGGGTTCCGATCATCGTGCCCTTGAAACCGGCCGCATGGGCTTCGCGCAGCACTTCGGCGGCGCGCGCGCCGTCCTGCAACGGCACGGTGGCGAGCGGCACGAAGCGCGGCTCGCGCATCGCGGTCTGCGCCAGATGGGTGTTGATCAGCCGCGACCATGCTGCGCCCTCCTCCGCCGGCACTTCGTAGGCGAACATGTCGAGCCAGCCGCCGACCACCTGGCGCTCGATCTTCTGCTCGTCCATCCATTTCAGCCGGGCCGGCAGATCGCTCAGCGGTTTTGAGACCGGCCGCGTCGGCTTGCCGCCGGCAAAGGAGAAACCAAGGCTGCCGCCGTCCTCGATCAGGCGGATCGACGGAAAGCTGGCGGCCTGGCTGCGGATGGCGTCGAGCAGGCTCGGCGGCACCAGATGGGCGTGGCAGTCGATGATCATGTGGCTTGCTCTTGTGGTTTGCCTTGTTTCGCATCCGCGATGGCATCGCCGATCGCGGAAATACGAATCGGGAGCTTGTTGAAGGAAATGCCCAGCGGTGAGACGCAGTCATTGACCGCGGCCGAGATCGCCGCGGGCGCGCCGAGATAGCCGCTTTCGCCGGAACCCTTCTGGCCGAACACGGTGAAGGGCGACGGCGTGCAGTGATGCACGATCTCGACCTCCGGCACCTCGTGCGAGGACGGCAGCAGATAATCCATAAAGCTCTGGGTGATCAGATGGCCCTCGCCGTCATAGACGAACTCTTCCAGCAGCGCCGCGCCGAGGCCGTGCGCGACGCCGCCCAGCGTCATGCCCCTGACGATATGCGGGTTGATCACGGTGCCGCAGTCATGGCCGATCACGTAACGCTTGATTTCCGGCTTGCCCAGATCGGGATCGATCGCCATCAGCACCACGTGAAACTCGAAGGAGTGGCACGGATACATCTGCACCCGGCCGTCTTTCGGCAGCGCGCCGCCGGTCGGCACCTGCATCACATGCGTGCTCTCGAGGCCGGGCTCCATGCCCTCGGGCAACAGGTGAAAATGGCGGTGGGCGTGTTGACGATTTCGAGCCAGCCCAGCTTGCCTGTCGCCGGCGGGATCGCTGACGCTGCCGTTGGCGTAAACGACCTTGTCCTCGCCAAGGCCGAACTGATGCGCGCCGATCTTCATCAGCTTTGTCTTCAGCTTTTGCGCGGCGTGAAACGCGGCGCCGCCGAGCATGATCGCCATCCGGCTGCCGACCGGCGAGTTCGACGGCAGGCACGCCAGCGAATCCGGCCGGATCACGCGGATCAAATCGGGCTCGATCTGCAGGACTTCGCCGACGACGGTCGCGACCAGCGTCTCGTGGCCCTGCCCCGACGAGGTGTTGTGGATGGTCACCGTGACGAAGCCGAGCCCGTCGATGACGATGCGGCAGGAATCCATCCAGGTGGTGGTGGTGTTTTTCTCGTTGAGCAGCGGCTCGAACGAGGAATTGGCGCCTGATGGTTCCAGGCACGCCGCGATGCCGATGCCGGCCAGCAGGCCGGAGGCACGCAGCCGGTCGCGCTCGGCTTCCATGCCGGCGAAATCGATATGCGCGAACACCTTGTCGACGACGGTGTGATAGTCGCCGCTGTCATAGGTGCTGCCGCTCGGGATCAGATAGGGGAATTCGTCCTTGCGGATGAAATTGCGGCGGCGCACCTCGATGCGCGCAAGCCCGGTCGCCGCGGCAACCTTGTCGATCGCGGTCTCGATCGCGTAATTGGTCGGCGCCTGGCCGAAGCCGCGCACCGCTTCCTGCACCGCCTTGTTTGTCGTCACCGACTGCGCGCGATACTGCACGCTTTCGATCTTGTAGGGACCGACGATGGCGCCGATCGGCTTGCCCAGTTGGAACGGCGCGCGGCCGGCATAGGCGCCGGCATTGTCCAGCGCGCTTCATCTTCATCGATTTGACGATGCCGTCGTCGTTGAAGGCGACCTCGACATCGAAGATGCGTTCCGGGCCATGGGCGTCGCCGCCGCGCATGTTCTCCAGCCGGTCCTCGATCAGCCGCACCGGCCGGCCGAGCCGCCGCGCCAGATGCGCCACCAGCACGGTCTGCTTGATGCCGCGCTTGACGCCGTAGCTGCCGCCGACATCGACGTCCTGATGCACGCGCACATTGTTGGCGGGAATCCGCAACGCGCGCGCGATCTGATCGGGGTATTTCGGCATCTGGATCGAGGCCCAGACGTCCAGCATCTCGCGCCACGGATCCCAGGACGCCGCGACGCCAAAGGTCTCGATCGGCACGGTGGAATTGCGGCCCCAGGTCACCCGGAACGACAGATGGCGCGGGCTCTCGGCAAAATGTTTTTCCACTTCGCCCCAGACAAAGGTGCGGTCGAGCAGCACGTTGGAGCCGTGCGCCGCGATGCACCGGCGGGCTGTCCGGCTTCAAGGCGTCTTCCGCATGCATCACGAACGGCAGCGGCTCATAGACGACGCGGACTTTTTCGGTGGCGTCCTCGGCGAGCGCGCGGGTTTCGGCGACGACGGCGACCACCCATTCGCCGGCGTAGCGCGTCTGTCCCGACCGCGAGCGGATGGCGCCGGACCATGCGGCGTATCGAGCCCGTTCATCAGGGGATCGGTCGCAGCGGCAAGTTCATCGCCCGTCAGCACATAATGCACGCCGGGCATCGCCAGTGCCGCCGAGGCATCGATCGAGACGATGCGCGCGGCCGGATGCTGCGACGGCAGGATCGCGACATGCAGCAGGCCTTCGAGCGCGACGTCGGCGACGAAATGGCCCTGGCCGGCGACAAAGCGGCGGTCCTCGCGGACCCGGCGATTGGTCGAGACAAAGCGGAAGGCTGCGGGATCGGCGTTCATTTCGCCTCCACGACGGATCGCCGTCGCGGGCGCGGCGTATTGGCCTTGCGCAGGCGATCGGCGGCGAATTGCACCGCCTCGATGATCTGGCCGTAGCCGGTGCAGCGGCAGATATTGCCCGAGATCGCCTCGACAATGTCTTCGCGGCGTCGGCGTGATCGTGTGCTGCAGCAGCGCGTGCGCGGCCAGGATCATGCCGGGCGTGCAGTAGCCGCATTGCAGGCCGTGGGTTTCGCAGAACGCATCCTGGATCACGCTGAGTTCGCCCGGCGCCGGCGCCAGGCCTTCGATGGTCGTGATCTCGTAGCCGTCGGCCTGCACCGCGAACATCAGGCAGGATCGCACCGGCTCGCCATCGACCAGCACCGTGCAGGCGCCGCAGACGCCGTGCTCGCAGCCGGCATGGGCGCCGTTGAGCAGAAAATTCTCGCGCAGCGTATCGAGCAGCGTCTTGCGCGGCTCGACATCGGCGGTTCGGTTGACGCCGTTGATGCGCAGATCGACCTTCATCGCGCGCCCTTCGCTGGTTTGGCCGACGCATTGTCGCGCGCCTGCTCGAGGGCGCGAATGCAGAGCGTGACCGCGACGCGGCGGCGATAGGCGGCGCTGGCATGCAGATCGCTCATCGCATCGAGATCGCCGGCGGCGGCATTGATGGCATCCGACAGCGACGCTGTATCCAATTTGGTGCCGATGAGCGAGGACACATCGAGCCGCATCGGCCGGTCGCCGACGCCGCCGACGCCGAGCGCGACGTCGATGCAGTTACCGTCCGTCGTCGAGCGCGACCTGGGCTGCGGCGGCGACAAAGGCAAAATCCGAGCGCCGCGCGCTGATCTCGAAGAAGCCTGTGCCGATGCGCTGGTGCGGCCAGACCGGAAACCGGATCGCGCTGACGCAATCGCCCTGCCCGATCGTGGTCAGCATCGGGCCGATGAAAAAATCATCCGCCGGAATCGAGGTCGGGCCGTCTGATGTCGCCAGCAGGATGTCGGCGCCGAGCGTCACCGCGACCAGCGGAATTTCGGCCGACGGATCGGCATTCGCGATCGAGCCGCCGATGGTGCCGCGGTTGCGGGTCGGCGGATGTCCGACCCATGGCAGCACCCGCGCCAGCATCGGCACCGATGCGCGGATCACGGGATCGCGCTCGGCCTGCGCCTGGCGCGTGGTGGCGCCGACAACGATGGCGCCGGCCTCTTCGCGAATTCCCGCAAGCTCCGGCAGTCGCAAAATGTCGATCAGCTTTGCCGGGCGCGCCAGCCGCATCGCCAGCATCGGCACCAGCGTCTGTCCGCCGGCGATCACCCGCGCATCCTCGTCGCCGGCCAGCAGTTCGCACGCTTCGGCAAGCGAACCCGGTCGGACATATGCGAAGGATGCTGGTTTCATCGTGCTCCCGTCTTTGGCGGACAGCTTGTCGAACCGCTGCCTTGGCCCGGACGATAGAAGCCTGCGGCCGAAACTGTCAAACCAAAACTGAGGCAATTGGCTGTTTTTGTATGATTGAGTTGGTTCAATTAGATGAATGAGTAATTTTTACCGGCGTGATTAATTTACGTTTTAGAACATAGCTTTATCGAAATTATCCGCAGGAAGGTGCGGATCTCATAGACTTTGAAGTGTCGCCGTTCTGTATCAAATATTGCAACAATCTCGAAATTGTACTACTCACCCGATTGTCATGCCTTCTGCGGATGACAAGAGATGACCGACTGGGTACCCGACCTCGCCGCGCTTCCGGGACCACGCTATCTCGCTTTCGTGTCGGCGCTGGAAGCCGATATCGCGTCGGGCCGGGTCAAGCCCGGCATGCGGCTATTGCCCCAGCGCGACATGGCGCAGCGGCTCGAACTCAGCGTCGGGACGATTTCAAAGGCCTACGCCGAAGCCGAGCAGCGCGGGCTGATCTCGGGCGAAGTCGGACGCGGCACCTTTGTGCAACGGCGGCGGCCCGAGGCGCGCGGGCTCGGTCCCTCCGAGGCCACGATCAACCTGGCGCTGAACGTGCCGCCCTATACCGGCGAGGACGACGTCATTGCAGCGGTGCTCGCCGACATCGTCGCCGACGGCGAGATGTCGAACCTGCTCGGCTATCTGCCGCACCAGGGATTGCGCGGGCATCGCGAAGCGATGGCGGCATGGCTCGCCTCGCTCGGCGTCACCGTGGACCCCGATCATCTCTTCATCA
Source organism: uncultured Alphaproteobacteria bacterium (assembly GCA_963742695.1). Taxonomy (GTDB): domain Bacteria; phylum Pseudomonadota; class Alphaproteobacteria; order Rhizobiales; family Xanthobacteraceae; genus Bradyrhizobium. Next base: position 80,980 of record CAVUNF010000022.1, on the reverse strand, counting down.
CCCATGGCGGACAGCACGCGCTGTCGATCGCGCATCGGCATGGTCGCGGCCGCCGACGACATCGTGCTCACCGAAAGCTACACCTATTCCGGCATGCTCGCGCTCTCGGCGCAGTCAGGCTATCGCCTGCACGGCGTCGCCATGGACGCGCAGGGGCTGATCCCGGAAAATCTCGATCGCGCCTTTGCCGAGACCGGCGCGCGGGTGCTCTATTGCATGCCGACGCTGCAAACCCCGACCGGATCGGTGATGCCGCCGCAGCGGCGGCAGGCCATCGCCGAGATCGTTCGCAAGCACGACGCCTACCTGCTGGAGGACGACGCCTACGGATATCTGCTGTCGCCGCCGCTGCCGCCGGTCTCGCGGCTGATACCGGAGCGCAGTTTTTTCATCGTCAGCTTTGCAAAGTGCCTGGCGCCGGGGCTGCGCATCGCCGCGATGATCGCGCCCGAGGCATTCCGCGACCGTTCGATCAACGCGCTGCGCGCCACCGGCTGGATGGCCGTGCCGGTCATGGCCGAAGTGGTGGCGCGGCTGATCCAGAATGGCGGACTCGCCCGGCAAGCCAAACTCAAGCGCGACAAAGCCGCAGTGCGCGACGCCATCGTCCGGCGCGTCTTGAAGGAGTGGCTGCCCGCCGCACCGCTGGCGCCGGGATTCCATACCTGGCTGCCATTGCCGGCGGGCCGCACGCTGGCGGCGCTGATCGCGCAGGCCGCTCAAGCCGGCATCACGCTGGCGCCTCCCGGGCGCGCTGCGGCGGATGGAGAGCGAAAGCCTCGGCGTGCGGCTGTGTCTCGGCGCGCCCGTCGACCGAAGCCGACCTGGAGCGGGCGTTGGTCGAAATCAGGCGCATTCTTGAAATGGCCGAGGCGATTTCATTTGTTTGATGAATACAAGTCCGTCATGCCCGGGCTAAAGCGCGAAGCGCGTCTTCGCGCAGATGTCCCGGGCATCCACGTCTTGACAGCGTACCAGCGAAAAAGAACGTGGATGGCCGGGACGAGCCCGGCCATGACGAAAATGCGAGACTGTTTCTACTCGTACTTCGACGCTCCCGTGTCACGGTACGCCTCAGGCGGCGAGTTCGCGATCCGCGGTCTGGTACAATTCGGCCGTCACCGCTGGCTGCGGGTTACCAGCGAAAACATACCCGCCGCGGTTCTGTTTGGCGCGATACAGTGCACTATCGGACCGCACCAGCAATGCCTCGACTGTCTGGCCGTCATCAGGTGACATCGCCACCCCGACGCTGACACCGATCACGATGTCATGCCCGGCAATGTGGTAGGGCGCGGAGACGGCGTCGCAGATCTTCCGGGCCGTGGCTTCCGCGTCGCGGCGACCGGACGACAGCTGTTGAGCCAGAATGAATTCATCGCCGCCCATGCGCACGATCAGGTCGCCGAGCCGGGCGATCGACCGCAGGCGTTCAGTGACCTGCTTGAGCAGCGCGTCACCGACGGGGTGACCGAAGCGGTCGTTGGCGGCCTTGAAATGATCGAGGTCGATGGCGTGAACGGCGACGCCCGTCTTGTGTCGTGCAACCATATCGGCAAGATCGGTCGTCAGTACCGAGCGATTGAAGACGCCCGTCATCGGGTCGAGGCGCGCGAGCTGTTCGAATTGCTGCTTGAGCGTGATCTGGCTGACGGTGGATTTGTAGGTCAGGCGGACCATCTCCATGCTGCCGGCCAGATAGATCGCAAACAGCAGGCCAAGCCCGAAGTGACGGACATCGGGCTGCATGAAGGTCACGACAATGACCGGCAGGCCGGTGGCCAGCAAGGCGAGGATGGCGACAGGCGGACAAAGCGACAGCCGCGCGACGACGCCGGCGCCAAAGCCAAAGGCGATGCCGATCGCCATGACCGTGCAAATGGCGTCGTCCAGTATCATGCTGCGGGCGGCAAACAAGCCGAGGATGCAGGGCCGAGATGAAGGTGCCGGACGTATAGCGCCATTCCCAGATCGCCGCCTCAGTGCGGTCGATCGGCGAAGAATCGGCGGCACGGCGCCGGTACGCCAGGACGACAAGGGTGCGCACCACCGCGACCACCACGCCGGCCATCGTGAGGACCGCGGTCGTGAGGTCGCCGGTCTGCCACGTCGTAATGCCGCCGACGATCGCCTGCGCCACGCCCGCGAACACGATCGGCACCAGCGTGCCATAAAGCGTTGCCATGATCTCGAAACAGACGGCATCGGAAACGCCGTCCTTTGCGAAAAAATCGATTTGCTGAAAACATCTTGCCCCCAGAATCCCCCGGGAACATCTAGGGGTAACCCGTAAAAGCACGGCCCTGCGGATCGCTAAAGTTTTATCGATCGCAATGAGGCGTGCGTTAACCACGCTCGCTGGCTGAGGCCCCTACTCGTACTTCGACGCTCCCGTGTCGCGGTACGCCCAGCACCCTTCCCGCGGCACCGACACCGTGGTCTCGACCCCGACCTGATGGCGCGCCGCGGTGCCGAGTTCGAGCACTTCGAGCTGGCGGCCGAACAGGTCGATTTCATAGACGGTCTGCGTGCCCTGGTAGCGGCGATCGAGCACCCGCGCGGCAAAGCTGTTGCCGCCATCGTGCTTGCCGATGGCGATGTTTTCCGGCCGCAAGGCGATCCGCACCTTGTCGCCGATGTTGAGCGGGTGAAACAGCGCCGCCTCCCCGCGCCGCCCGTCGCCGAAATCGACCACGCCGAATTCGCCGCTGCGCCCGACCAGGGTGCCGGTGAGCTCGTTGGTGGCGCCGGTGAAATTGGCGACGAACAGATCGGCCGGCCGATTATAGATCTCGTCCGGCGTGCCCATCTGCAGCAGCTTGCCGTCGCGCATCACCCCGATGCGGTCGCCGAGCACGACGGCTTCGGCCTGGTCATGGGTGACGTAGAGCGCGGTCATACCGGTCTGCTTGAGGATGATCCGCAGATCGTCGCGCAGCCTCAAGCGCAGCTTGGCATCGAGGTTCGACAGCGGCTCATCCAGCAACAGCAGTTGCGGCCGGTAGACGATGCTGCGCGCCAGTGCGACGCGCTGCATCTGGCCGCCTGACAGCGCCACCACCGGCCGGTCGGCATATTCGGTCAGCCCGACCAGTTGCAGCACCTCGTCGACCTTGCGCCCGGCTTCGCCGCGCGCCATTTTGCGATGCTTGAGCGGATAGACCACGTTCTGCCGCACCGTCATGTGCGGCCAGACCGCGTAGGACTGAAACACCATGCCGAGGTTGCGCTGCCGTGGCGGCACCAGAATGCCGTTTTCGGGCGACGACACCACGCGGCCGGCGATCGAGATTTCGCCCGAGGTCGGATGCTCGAGCCCGGCGACGCAGCGCAAGGTCGTGGTCTTGCCGCAGCCGGAGGGGCCGAGCAGCACCACGATCTCGCCGGCCGGAACGCCGAAGCTGACGCCGTCGATCGCCGGCCGGCCGATCGCAAACTGCTTGCGCAGATCGGTGACGTCGAGTGTCGCCGTCATGATGTCGAACGCCCTGACAACGCGACGCTCATTGCCGGTGACCGTAGGTCTTGTCCCATTCCGTCAACCAGGCCGCGTTCAGCTTGACGTACTCGTCGAACTTCGGGAACCAGACCTTGACCACCTTGGGATCGAAGCCCTCGGGATAGACCGGGGCCACCTTGAGCGAGGTCAGATTGCCTTGCTCCTTGATCATGAAGGTTTGACCCTCCTTCGACAGGCACCAGTTCAGGAACAGTTTGGCGGCATTGGGATTGGCGGCGGTCTTCGGAATTCCCGTCGCATAGGGATTGACCGGCGCGCCTTCGGGCGGAAAGAAGATCTTGATCGGCGCGCCGTCCTTCTGCTTCGGGTAGATCGCGTTGTAGAGCAACGGACCCATCGCGACTTCGCCGCGCACCATCGAATCCGACATCGGCGCGCCGGACGGATAGAGGATCGGATGGGTCGAAGCCTGCTTCGCCCAATAGTCCTCCCCCAGCACCTGGCGCTCGAACATGACGCGGGTCCAGGTGGTGCCGCCGGATCTGGCGAACACCTGCCCGGTCATCTTGTCGTATTCGGGCTTGGTCAGGTCCATCCACGACTTCGGCGGATTCTTCACCAGTTCGGTATTGTAGGCGATCGACCAGACCAGCGTGACGCGCGGCCACAGTTTTGGGGAAATCTGCGACTTCCGGATTGTAGTCGGCGGCGTTGGGCGGCGCGTAGTCCTGGAACATGTCGGCCAGCGGCTGCATCAGCGAACGGTCGGAATGATCGACCACGTCGGCAATCAGCTTGCCGGCCGCCGCTTCGGTCTTGACGCGGGTGATGAGCTGGCCGCCCGGCGCGCGCACCATCTCGACCTTGATCTCGGGAAAACGCTTCTGGAACTCCTTGATCACCTGCTGTTCGACTTCGGCGAAATTCGCCGTGTAGAACACCAGCTTGCCTTCCTTCTTGGCCGCCGCGATCAATTCGGGCGAGCCGAATTCCGCCTGCGCCTGTGCCGGCAGCGCGTGCAGCGCCAACCCGAGGCCGGCGACGCCGGCCATCGCGAGCAATCTGGTAGCGAACTTGGTAGCGATCCCGGCAACGATTTTTTTGTTCATGGCCGATCCTCCCTTGGTTTTGTTTATCCGGTGCGGACGACGCTGTCCTGCGTCGCCCCTCGCGACAGCCAGTTGGCTCCCCCGATGAGAACGCCGAGCAGCACCGTCTGCACCAGGCTGAATGCGGCGGTTTTTCCGAGATTGCCGCCTTCATAATAGTCGAGCAGCAGCACCGACATCACCATGGTGTTGCTGGTATAAAGAAACAGCGACGAGCCGAGTTCACGGATCGCCAGCACGAACAACAGCGTCATCGCGGCGAGCACGCCGGGCCGCGCCAGCGGCAGCACGATGGTTCTGATGGTGCCGAGCATGCCCTTGCCGCAGACCCAGGCCGCCTCCTCGAGCTCGCGATGGATTTGCAGGAACGAGGTCGACAGCGCCTTGACGGTATCCGGCATGAAGCGCGCGACGAAGGCCAGCGCCAGGATCCAGATCGTGCCATAGAGCCCGCCGGGAATGCCGATCCAGGCCCAGAGATAAGCGACGCCGACCACCAGGCCGGGGATCGCCACCGGCAAGGTCGAGATCAGATCGAGGCTGCGGCGGCCGCCGACATTGGTGCGATGGATGGTGTAGCCGATGGCAAAGGCGAGCGTGCCGCCGACCACCGCGGTGACGACCCCGACTTCGACCGCATTGTAGATCGATCGCAGCGTCAGCGGATTGTCGAAGATGCTGTGGAAATGCATCAGCGAATACTGCCGCATGTCGAACAGGCTGGCGGCATCGCGGATGAACATGAACTTGCGGAACGCCGCCACGATCAAGGCGAGGCTGGGCAGGATCACGACCACCACCAGATAGACGATGCCGAGGCCGAAGGTAAACCAGCGCCAGCGCCCGAGATCGAGGTTGCGCGGCCGGAAGGCCTTGCCGGCGACGGTGGTATAGCTGCGCCCGCTCACCACCTTCTGCTGCAGGAACACCAGCGCGCCGGTCACCACCATCAGGATGATCGCGACCGCCGCCGCGGTATTGTAGAGCGGCGGCGACCAGTTGGTGAGCTTGAAGATATAGGTGGTCAGCAGGCTGAGATTGATCGGCGCGCCCAGCACCGCCGGAATGCCGTAGATGCCGAGCATCACGATGAACGACAGCAGCATGCCGGAAAGGATGGCCGGCATGATCAGCGGAAACGTCACCGAGAACAATGTCGCGAACGCGCTGGCGCCGGAAATCTCGGCGGCCTCCTCCAGGCTCGGATCCATGTTGCGCAGCGCCGAGGAGGTGAACATGTAGACGTAGGGCGCGTAATAGATGCCGAACACGAACACCAGTCCCCACAGCGAATAGAAATCCACCCGCCAGTCGAGGCCGGCCCATTTGAACATGGTGTTGATCAGGCCGGTCTTCGGCGAACCGAGAATGGCCCAGGCCACGCCGGCGACCAGCGGCGGCGCGAACAGCGGCAGGATGCTGGCGGCGGCGATAAAACCCTTGAACGGCGTGTTGGTGCGCACCACGATCCAGGAAAACGCCAGCCCGATCACGACCGCGACCAGGGTGCCGCCGGCGCAGGCGATCAGCGTATTGAACAGCGCCTCGGCGACATTCGGGTTGGCCAGCACGACCAGGAAATTGGCGATCGACAGATGGCTCAGGCTGAAGCCGTCGACCACCGGATTGGTGTCGGTCAGCGCGCCCAGCAGCAGCGTGAGCAGCGGATAGATGATCAGAAAGCCGAGGATCGACCAGCAGCAGCCCCACCCACAAACGGGGCATGACGCGCCGACGAAAATCCTCACCTGCCGCCGCGCGCGACCTCGGTGCGCCGGCCCGCCAGTCCGTTCAAAGCGTTCTTCCCCTCGGCCGGCGAGCGGCCTTCTCTCTTCTTATGGGCGAAGCCTAGTCGATGGCGCAGGCGGCGGGAAGTGGCAGAAAGTCGCTCATTCGGAGGGGGGCTCGTCACGCCGCCTGAATTGGGGTGAAACGCAGGAAACCGCGACGTTGAGGGCGGCGTCCGCTTTTGGCTCACAGGCGGAAGTCGAACAGCACCTTGCCATCGTCCACTTTTTCCCTCCATGCTCTTGCATCGGTATGTCCGCCGGGGCCCTTGCGCAGTCAGAAAAGAAGCGCAAACAAATGAAACCCAAACGGCAACTGGCCGTACCTGGGATAAAGGGAGGGCTCGATGACCAATTCCAGACTTGCGATGATTGCGGCTGCGCTCGGCCTGGCATCAGGGCTGATGCTCGGCCTGGCTGCCTACGCCGGCGGCGACAAGGTTGTGTTTCCGGACAACTGGGACAAGGGCGTTCTTTACAGCACCGTCGACCGTTACGACGTGAAGCAGTATCGCGAATTGTGGTCGACGGCCGCTGCGGTCGAGGCCGCGCGTAAGGGCGAGCCGATCCCGAGCGGCACGGTGCTCACGCTGGTGCAATACAAGGCGCAGCTTGACGCTGCCGGCAGTCCGACAAAGGACGACAAGGGCCGTTTCATCAAGGGTGACCTCATCGCCTACACCGTGATGGAAAAGCGCACCGGCTGGGGAGCGGAATATCCCGCGGATCTGCGCAACGGCGAGTGGGAATATCAGGCTTTCACCGGCGACAAGAAGGTCAACGACAAGGCCAATCTCGCCGCCTGCTTCCAGTGTCACAAGCCGCACGAAGCACAGGATTTTGTCATCTCGTTGGCGGGTCTCAAAGGCACCGTGCCGGGACAAATGGCCGCCGCGCCGCCGCCGGGGCCGGGCGTGGTGAGTATTGCGAATTTCCTGTTCGGTCCCGAAAGCGTGACGGTCGCGGCCAACGCGCCGATCACCTGGCACAATACCGACGGCTCGCCGCATCAGGTGACCATCCGCGGCGCCAAAGTTCAGCGCAGTTCGGTCATCCTCAAGGGACAGACCGCTCAACTCAGCGTCGCCGAACCCGGTAGTTACGAATACATCTGCGGCCTGCATCCGCAGATGAAGGGTAAGATCGAAGTAAAATAGCCGCGCTGTCGCTCGGCGCCTCTACCGTGCGGCGCCGACGACGGCCCGATAGCGTGCGACCGCCGCGCGACGATGGCGGAAAGCGTCGCGATATTCGGCATCGCGAAACAGCCGCAGAAACGATTTGCGGTTGGGGTACGTCGCCACAATCAACGCATCCCAATCTTCATCGGCTCCAATGATGGTGCGTTCGAAGCGGCCGGCAAAGGTCATTGTCCCGCCAACGGCAGCGATCCGCGGTACGCTTTTGGCGCCATACCTCATGAACGCCTCCGCGCCGGTGCAGGGCGTATCCGCAGCGTCCTTCTCATAATTCGCTTCGCGCCTGAACTTGATGAAATTAACGACGCAGATCGCGCCGGGATCCGGCGCCTCGATCATCTCTCGCCATTGCTGGGCGGTGGGAGTCCCTTCGCCTTCGCGAAAGAAAGCGGCCAGTTCTGTTGCGATGCCGTCGGCATTTGCCCACTCGATATCCTGCATGCTTGCTCATTTCCGTTTTGACGTTTTCGTCTGAAAACGTTGAAATCGTCAATTGACACTTTCGAAAGAATTTGTCAAATGAGAAGCGTGGCCAAATCAAACAAGGCGATGGAGAAGCCGGAGCAGCGCGAGGCAATTCTCGATGCGGCTTTTCGATGTTTTGCCCGCCATGGTTATCGGCGTACATCCCTCGCCGACATCGCCGGCGAAGCGGAGCTTTCGCGGCCGGCGCTCTATTATTATTTCAAGAACAAGGACGATGTCTTTCGCGCACTCAGCCAGCGCATCAACGTTTCGGTCGTGACGGCCGTAACAAAGGCGGCGAGCGAACAGCACGGTGACATGGAGGCGCGGCTCTATGCCGTGCTGGAAGCGCGCGTCAGCTGGGCGTTCGATTTGCTGCACGTTTCCGAATATGGCCGCGAACTGATTGACGAAAAGAATCGCCTTTGCGGCAAGACCAACGCCGAGACCAATGCACGGTTCACCGGTGTGATCGAACGGATCATCGAGCGAGCTGCTGCGGAACGCGAGATTGCGCTATCCCGGCTAGCCATGAAGCCGTCGGAAGCAGCGGCCTTCATCGTCGATTGCCTCGGCGGCGTGGTAGGCGAAGAGGTTGTCACCGAGCAGGCCGCCCGTCAGCGGCTCCGGGTGCTCACCAGGATGTTCGTCGGAAGCCTGCAGCGGGCTGGTCGCTAGACTGTCTTTTCGCGAACGTCAGCGCTGCTTGCTACTTCGTAGCCACCATCCTGACGCCGCCCAACTTGCGCTCTTGAATGAGGTCGACAAATCGGATGTAGGACTTGTGGAATGCATCGTGCCCCATTGGGGTGCCGGCCTGTCGGGCTTCTTCACGCAGCCCTTGATACATTGCCAGCCTTTCCCAGAGAATTGGTCCCCACTCTTCCGTCAAATCTTTGGTCGAAACCACCCGAAGGCCAACGCTTTCGACCAGACTGCGATATTCGGGGATCGACCGAAGCGGCTGAATAGCCATTCCTTCCCACATCAATTGCGCATCGGCAGCGGCAAGCGGCTGATTGGCTATCCAATCTGTGAATGCCAGTCGGCCATCTGTCCTCAGAATACGAAAAGCTTCGGCAACCGCTCTCTTCACATCAGGGACGTGGCAAAATGCTTCCTGGCTGACGACAGCGTCGATGCTCGCGTCAGGAAGCGGAACGTCCATCACGTTGCCCTCGACGATCCGCGCAGCACCGTGAAGGCCAACGCGTCTGGTCAACTCCTGTGCGCCCGCGACGCGCGCTGGCGTCAGTTCAATACCGGTGACGTCGGCTCCATATTTGTGAGCCAGATAACGCACCGTGCCGCCAAGTCCCGCACAGAAATCGGCCACGCGCGATCCATCGCCAATCTGCGCGCCTCGCGCCAATTCATCTGTAGCGGCGAGGCCGCCATAATGATCCTGGTCATGGGGAAACAGCTCTTCAGGACGTAAGCCGTCGAGATGGCCACGGCTCGCGCGTAGTTTCGTGAGAATGATTTCGCATGAAATGGGATGACGATTATAGAAATAGACGGTCTGTGAAGTCGCATCGCTCATGAAATTTGCCTCAGGGTCGCGAACGTCAGCGCTGAAATACCACTTTGCCGCCAACGATCGTCACGTCGGCCTTGATGTCCTTGATCTGATCCTCCGGCACGGTCAAATAATCCGCCGATAGCACCACAAGATCGGCCAGCTTTCCCGGCTCCAGCGTGCCCTTCCGCCCTTCGTCGAAGGTGTAACGCGCCGCAGCACTGGTATAGAGGCGCAGGGCCTGCTCGCGGTTGATGGCTTCGGATGCGCCATAAGGTTTGCCGTTGATGTCCTTTCTCGCCACCATGACGTACATGTTGAGGAGCGGATTGACGGGGTTGACCGGAAAATCGGTGCCAGCGCCGAGATTTTCGAGGCCCATCTTCTCGATCAGGGTCTTTGTGGGTACGGCGCGGTCCGCAACCGCGCGCCCGAGGAAGCGCTCCACCGTCGCGGCCTTGTCCCACATGAATACGTTCTGAAAATCGATGCGGACTCCCAGCTTCTGCGCGCGCTCCATCTGTTCGGGCCTGATCAAGCTGGCATGGATGATGACGAAGCGCCGGTCGCGGATCGACTTTTCCTTGTCCGCAGCCTCGAAGGCGTCGAGCACATGGTCGATACCGAGATCTCCCACGGCGTGGACGCCAACGCGCCAATTGTATCGGTTGCAGATCGACACCATTTGCTTCAGCCGCTCGGGTGTCTGCTGTGCAATGCCGCGGTAGTTGTCGTGCGAGTCGGGATAGACCTCGCGCATCAGCGCCGTCTTCAGGGTCATGCCGCCGTCGTAGAAGATCTTGATGCCGGCAAATTTCAGCCAGTCGTCACCAAATCCGGACGACGCCCCGTTGCCGGAGATGACCGCTTCCCACGCAGCCATGTCCGCCGGCGGCTCCGGCCGGAACATCAGGCCGGCGCGGAGCGAGGCTTCTCCGGAAACCGCGATCTTCTGAAGCGTCCTTATGTCCCGAGGCTCCGTCGCCCCCTCGACCACGCTGGTAATCCCAAAACTGTTCAGGACGCCCTGGGCGATCTTGTACTGCCGGACCTCGTCTTCCTCACTCCACGGCGGCACGGATTTCTCGACCCGCTCGATCGCAGTCTCGACCAGAAGGCCGGTCAACTCCCCGGATGCGTCCTTCTCGAACGATCCGCCGCTTGGATCCGGCGTGCTCTTGTCGACGCCCGCCTTCTGCAGTGCCAGGCTGTTGGCCATCGAGAAGTGACCAACGGTCCGCAGGTAGACCGGATTGTTGGGCGCGACGCCGTCGATTTCCTGTTTGGTGAGATAACGCTTCTCGGCGAGCTGCGACGGCGGATGCCATCCGCTGCCCACGACCCATTCGCCCGGTTTCTTCCTGGCCGCGAATGCCTTGATCGCATCGAGCGCCTCGACGACCGTCTTCGCCCTGTTCATGATCACGACGTATTCGGAGAGACCGGCGGCCTTGAAATGCGCGTGGGTATCGATCAGCCCGGGAACGACCGTCTTGCCGGCCAGATCCAGCACACGTGTCTGGGGGCTGGCGATGGCTTTGACCGACGCGTTGCTTCCGGTTGCGAGTATCTTGCCGTCCAGAACGGCCAACGCCTCCACCACGGATGACCTGTTGTCCATGGTCAGGACTTTTCCGTTGATCAGGACCAGGTCGGGCGAACGCGAGTCCGCCTGCTGCGCATAGGTTGGGCTGGCGAGACCCAGGCCGGCTGCCAGGAGCACCAGAAGGTTTGCCTTCCTTGTCATGAAAATTCCTCCGCCTCGCGTTATCAGATGACGAACAATAGTTCGATGGATGGAGAATGCACCTGGTTTCACCGGCTGCTCCAGCCCTCGTTGACCCGCTGCGCGCCTTAGACGGGGACCCGCTTTCGGCCGAAACGGGATGAGTGACCTAACGCACGTTCGGCGCCGCAGCTTTGTGACAAAAGCGATCCGTGAGCCCCCTCTGCCAGGAACGAAAACTGGCACGAAACGGGATGGTGGGGGAGCACTCGACGTCGTTCACTGCGTTTCGGTCCTGGCTCCGTAAATCAGGGTTGTCGTCATATCGGCCGTCGACCATACTCTCCCGGTTTCAGCAATGGATGAATGCCCGAAACATGAGTGAGCCAGACGCACAACATGAGATTTCGCCCAGCGCGCCCGGCAGCCAGGAGCTGCCTCCGCGTCCGGAGCCGCCTCGGACAAGAAGCCTGGCTCCTCTCGCGGCATCGTGATCGGAATTATCGGCGGGCTCGCGATCGCGGCAATAGCCGCCGGCGTCGTATTGCCCCGCATCACCGGCGACAAACCACCGGCTGCCATAGGCGAGGAATCCTCGCTGGAAGTGCTGTTACCAGGCGACATCAATGCCGCCCTTCCGACCCTCGATCCCGGAACGTCGAAGGCCGCGGTGGATGACGCCAAGAGCTGCAAGGCGCCGCTGGGATGGGTGACGTTGACGCAACGACCGGGCGGCAATGGCGGCATGGTGCGCATTCGTTCAGGAAGTTATCTGTCGCCGCCGATCAAGCTCACCCCCGTGCCTCAGCGCGTCGCCATTCCATATCCCGCGCCTTATCCCACGGGCCGTGGCGTTCTTACATTGGTCGGCGAGGCGGATAAGGTGGGCTTCTTCCTGACGCCTGGGGGCGTCCACGACGTCAACGGCGCGTATTCCGTCAACGTGAGGTGGCAGGTTCGCAATCCGTGCCCATGAATCGCAATGAATCGCAAATCAATGCGGAAATGGGTGAACGCTGCGCCGTGATCGGGAATTGCCGGTAATGAAAAACTTCTTCCGCAACCATCCCATGGTCGCCATGTGCCTCGCCATGTTCGTGGCCGCGGTCGCCACCCACTGGATCCTCAATCCGAAATCCGGTCCATTGAGCGCGCTGACATGGGCGAACTCGCTCACGATCGGTGCCGTGCTTCTGATCATGATGGCCGGCATCGCACTGACCTACGTGGCGATGCGGCTCGGCAGCGACCCCACCGGATTCGGATTGGTCCCGCTCGGCGAGGGCTATACGGTCGGGCGCCGGCTGAACGTGGATTCGCCGGCCATGACTGTCCGCAACGCCGACGAGGTGCTCGACGAACTCGACCAGATGGTAGGACTCGGCTCCGTCAAGGCGGAGGTCAACAAGCTGCTGGCCGGCATCGAAGTCGAGCGCAAGCGCCGTGAGCAGGGCTTGCCGGTGGCGAAGGTGAGCCGGCACATGGTGTTCACCGGGCCGCCCGGCGTCGGCAAGACCGAGATCGCGCGCGCCCTCGGCGAGATCTATCGCTCGCTCAAGGTGCTGCGCAAAGGACATGTGGTGGAGGTGCAGCGCGCCGATCTGGTCGCAGGTTATATCGGGCAGACGGCCATCAAGACGCTGGACAAGTGCAAGGAGGCGCTCGACGGCATCCTGTTCGTCGATGAAGCCTACTCGCTCGCGGGCGAAGGCAAGGATTTCGGCCACGAGGCCATCGCGACGTTGATGAAGTTCATGGAAGACAACCGCGACCGCATCATGGTGATCGCCGCCGGATACCCCAATGAAATGCGGCGTTTCATCGCCACCAATCCGGGCATGGCGAGCCGCTTCAACAGGACCATCGAATTCCCGGCCTATGAGCCGAAAGAGCTGGCTGCGATCTTGCGATTGATGGCCAAGCGACAACGCGCGGAGTTGCCCGACGAACTCGAGCAAAGCCTGGTCCCCTGGATCGAATCCCAGCGGAGAAGCGAGGGCTGGGGCAACGCGCGCGAGATGCGCAACCTTCTTGACAAGGCGGGCGAAGCCCAGTCCTTGCGCGTGGCCGTCGACCACGACCGCCGACATATCCAAGATCGAGATGGTCGACTTCGAAAGCGTCGGCGTGTCCTTGGTGCATTCGCGCGTCCCGCCGCCGGCGCCTCCGCCCGTGACCATACAAACTCCCCCTCCGCCCCCGCTCGTCGTTCAAAATGCGTCGGCGCCTTCTTCTTCGCCCGACCAGTCGGCGCCACGCGTCCGGTGCGCAGGCTGAAGGTCGAGTCCACCGTCCCCCCTGAACGCACGCTCGATCAGGCGCTGGACCGCCTCGAAGAGATGGTCGGGCTGGCCTCGGTCAAGGAGGAGGTGAACAGGCTGATGTCGGGGCTTGAAGTCGAGCGCATGCGCCGCGAGCAGGGGCTCGTCATCGCGCCGATCAGCCGGCACATGGTTTTTACCGGCCCGCCCGGCGTGGGCAAGACCGAGGTCGCGCGCGCACTCGGCGAGATCTATCGCTCGCTCAACGTGCTGCGAAAAGGTCATCTGGTCGAGACCGACCGCTCGGGTCTCGTCGCGAGCTATATCGGCCAGACCGCTCCCAAGACGCTCGACAAATGCAAGGAAGCGCTCGACGGCATCCTGTTCATCGATGAAGCCTATTCGCTGGCCCGGCCGGGTCACGATTTCGGCCAGGAGGCGATCGATACGCTGCTCAAATTCATGGAGGACAACCGCGACCGCATCGTCGTCATCGTCGCGGGTTACCCGAACGAGATGCAGCGCTTCATCGACAGCAATCCCGGCCTCTCCAGCCGCTTCACCAAGATGATCGAGTTTCCGCCCTATGCCGCAAACGAGCTCGCCGCCATCCTGCGGGTGATGGCAAAACACCAAAACTTCGTATTGCCTGACGATCTCGAGTCCAGCCTCGATCCGTGGATGAAGCTGGGCATTCGCAACAAGTCCTGGGGACAGGCGCGCGAGATGCGAACGCTGCTCGAGCGCGCGCGCGAGGCCCAGGCCACGCGCATTGCGCACGACCCCTCAGGGGACGTGCGTCAGCTCGCCATGGCGGATATCGACGCGGCCGATCCGGATTTCCGGATATCGCGAGGCCGTGCCGGAGACGATCAGCGATACCATCGTCAGGATTCCCGCGCTCCGTCGCTCGGTCACCCCGCTGTCGGAGGGGACATCCGCTCTGCAGGCCGCCGTTGTGACCATCAAACTGGAAAATGGCCACGGCAGCGGCTTTTTCATCTCCAGGGATGGCTACCTTCTGACCAACCACCACGTGGTCGGAGACAACAAATTTGTAACGATCAAACTGACAACCGGCCGTCAGATGCCTGGCGAGGTGTTGCGGTCGCACAAGGCGCGAGATGTCGCCCTGGTCAAGGTGAACGAATCGGCCATGGAGGCCCTGCCGCTGCAGCTCGAGCCGCCTGATGTCGCCGCCGAGGTCTATGCGGTCGGGACGCCGTACCGTGAACTGTACTCGACGACCATCAGCAAGGGCATCGTCAGCGCCTATCGCACGGTCAACGATCTCAAGCTCATCCAGAGCGACGCCGCCATCCATGGCGGCAGCAGCGGAGGCGCCATGGTGGACCGGTTCGGCAATGTCGTTGCCGTCAGTGTTTCCGGAATTACCACTACGGCCGAGAAGCTGGGCTCAAGCATCAACTTCTTCATTCCGATCGCCGATGCGCTCAAGTTCCTCGCCGTTGAAGCTGGTCGAGCAGGACCGTGGCATAGCCGCAAACGAAGCAATCGGCCCCGGCATGGAACTGGAACGGACAAACTCGATGACAGCGATGGGCCGAATGGCGGCCTTGCATGTCGCCTTCTGGCAGTACGATCCCTGGTACCGCCGCGCGTGGTTTGTCTGGCCGCAGGTGACGGCGATCCTTGCTCGCGAGCTGGCTTCTTGTGGGTCTTCCTCAGGCAGCGGCCCCGGTGGGCAGCTGGGCAAAGCCCGCCGATTGCAGCAACGCGTCGACGCCGGGCTGCGCAGCAACCCGGCGCGCCGTGTTTTTCTGGGACGATGAGATCGGCAGACCCACGATCGCCAATCAGCTCACGGTCAATGTCGACCGGTCGAGCTTTCGAAATTCTGCCGCCGGACGACCAGCCGAAACTCGCGGCGGCACTCGGCGCCTATTATCGCTATGATTGGGGCAAGGCGATCGATATCCTGAAATCGGCGACCGCAAGCGACCCGAACGTTCAGTTCGTCACGGCGCTCGCTTTGCTG
Source organism: uncultured Alphaproteobacteria bacterium (assembly GCA_963742695.1). GTDB lineage: Bacteria > Pseudomonadota > Alphaproteobacteria > Rhizobiales > Xanthobacteraceae > Bradyrhizobium. The sequence continues at coordinate 65,455 of CAVUNF010000022.1, read as the reverse complement.
GTACCGAATTCGACCGACCAGGCGCGCAATGCGCAAGCGTTGCTGCGCGAGGCGGCTGCCGGCGGAAATCGTCAGGCTGGCAGCGTGCTCGGGCGCGTCCTTTTCGCGGGCACGGCCGGCGTGCCGAAGGACGAGACGGCGGGACGGAAGTTGATCGATGACGCGGTGGCGGCCGGCGAGCCGTACGCGATGCGGCTGGCTGCTGCCGGATACATCAGCGGCGAATTCGGCGGCACCTACGATACCGTCAAGGCCGTCGATCTCCTGCGCAAGGCGGCGGACGGCGGCGAACCCATCGCCATGGCGCAACTTGCATACTGCATCAATACCGGGCGGGGCGGGCTTGACCCGCGACAATGCGAAGGCGATCGACTATTTGCGACGCGCGGCGGATGCGGGGTTTGAAGGCGCACAGTTCACGCTCGCGCGGTGGTTCCGAGACCGCTATGGCTTTCGGGAAAGCGACGGATTTGCCGGAATCGATCAAGTGGTTCGAGCGGTCCTTTCGCCAGGGGCACTCGGTCTTCGCCGTCGCGGAGCTCGCTTATGTCCACAGATACGCGCGGTCGGCGCCGTGGTTCGACACCAAGCGCTCGTTTGAATTGCTCCAGATTTGCGCGCCTTACAGAAATGCCTATTGCCACTATTGGCTCGCGCGTGCCTACCACGAGGGTGCCGGAACGCCGAGGGACTACACCAAGGCCTACGCTTACTACACGGTTGCGAAAGAGCTCGGGCGGCAAGACGCAGCCGCCGAAATTCAGAAGCTCGATGGTTTTGTCCAACCTGCCGTCAAGACCAGCGCAGCGGAGTTGGCCAAGAGCATTTCGGCGGGCCTCAAACCGGTACCGCGCGTGATCCGGCTGCAAACGGCGGAGACTGAGGCCGCAGGCCCATCTCCGTGGCCGGACCTCACCCCGCGACCGGCATCACCTTGATCCGCTGACTGATGGTCTTGCCGGCTCGTAACTATTCAAGCGCTTCTGAGCCGCCAGAGTTAAGAACTGGCTGAGACGAATGCAACGTCGCGAAAGTTCGCGATTGTCGGCGACTGGGTAGAACGGCATACTCGACGGCATGCATTTCAGCGCCGGAGGACAAATGACGACGCTCAAGCGACGCAAGATCGGCACGACGAAGCTCCATGTTACCGAACTTGGCCTCGGCGGCGCGCCGATGGGCGGCTTTCGTGCGACGATCTCCGACGCCGACGCGACTGATCTGATCGATGCCGCATACGAAGACGGCGTGCGCTACTTTGATACCTCGCCATTCTACGGCTATGGCCGTAGCGAACTGCGCATGGGCGCGGCGCTGCGCGAGAAGCCGCGCGATGAGTACGTGCTGTCGACCAAGATCGGCCGTGTCATGCACGCCATGAGGCCTGGCGAAAGACCTCCGGCCGAATTTCGCGACAACGGCCTGCCGGACTTTGCGCCTGACTTCGACTACACCTACGATGGCGTCATGCGCTCACTCGAGCATTCGCACCTGAGGCTCGGGCTGGCACGCATCGACATCGCCCTGATCCATGATGTCGATTTTTGGACCACCAAGGACCGCTCCGTGCTCGAAGAGCGGTTCAAGACGGTGATGGACGGGGGTTTCAAGGCGCTCGACGAGTTGCGCAAGGCCGGTGTCATCGGCGCCATCGGTGTCGGCATCAACGAGGCGGACACCAGCCTGCGCTTCATCCAGGCCGGGGACTTCGACTGCATGCTGCTGGCCGGCCGCTACACGCTCCTCGAGCAAGGCGGGCTCGCGGCATTCCTGCCGGAATGCGTGAAGCGGAACGTGTCCGTGATCCTGGGCGGCCCCTACAATTCCGGCATCCTCACCGGCGGCGTGAAGGCTGGCGCCACCCATGACTATGTCGCGGCGCCCGCGCACCTGATCGAGAAGGCGCAGAAGATCGAGGCGGTATGCCAGCGCCACGGGGTTGAGCTGGGCGCGGCCGCCATGCAGTTCCCACTGTTCCATCCGGCCGTGTCCTCGGTCATCCCGGGAGCGCTCAGCGCCGCCGAAGTGAAGCAGAATGTGGCGCGCCTGTCGGCGAAGATCCCGGTCGAGCTCTGGAGCGAACTCAAGCGCGAAAAGCTGCTCGACCCCAGCGCACCAACACCCAACTGAGCGAAGAGGCCGCGACCCTCGTCATCTATCTGCGGGTGCGAGAGCCTAAGACCAAGGGCATTCCCAAGACCTCGCGAGACCGCTTGGGCGGCATCCGGTCGCCGCTGTCGGCGAACTCGCTTATGTCCACAGATACGAGCGGTCGGCGCCGTGGTTCGACGCAGGTACCAGCGATCCCTGTGGAGGGTCTTCCCTTTGATTTAGAGACCACCCGCTTCCTTGAGTGCCTTGCCAAATCCCTCGAGCGCCTTCATCTGCTCTTGGTTTTCGAGGCCTTTGAGGTTGTCGCCTTTGCTGGCGGGCCCCACTTTGACGGCCACTAAAGGCAGACATAACAAGCCGCCAGACACCACATCGAGTTCGCGCTCACCCAGAACGTCGCTCTTCGCATTGATTGCATCAGTCATCACGTGTCTCCTTTGAATTAGCCGGCGCGATCTCCAACGCCGATGCGACTAAATTTGGCATCACCGCTCTCGTCGGCATGTGACGGCCATCAGGCGATCGACCCGAGGGAAGTCTGGTCAGGGTCAAACGCTTCAGGACGTTTTGCCGATGACGCGCTTACTGCCCCTGCGTCAATTGCTGCATAATCTGTTGAAACATTTGGGCCGGGTCGTTCTTACCACCACCCGTTCCCTCGCCGCCTTTGCCGGCGGCCGCTACTTTGTGGGCAATTAAAGGAAGATGCATGAAGCCGCCAGACACCGCATCAAGCTCGCGCACATTCATAACTTCGTTCGCGTTATCATTGGTCATGATAGTTCCCATTTGATCTTGCCAGCGCGACCATCCGGGCTGGTGCGGCCCACGTTTAGCGACACGACTCTCATCGGTATGTGACGCCCATCACAAAAAGTTTCTGACTGAACCCGGGCGCTCGCCTATAAGCTTGTGCGTGGCTGGGAGAAGCACGATGAACGCATTCGTGATCGCCGCCGGAATGATAACCGTGATCCACTTGGTGGCGGGATGGCAGCGCCCGCGTCGGGCCGTGATCGTGTCGGGCATCCTATGGCTGCTCTACGCCGTCTGGGAGCGTCAGGTGGCGACCGGCGTCCTGTGCGATGCGGACTGCAACATTCGCGCCGATCTTGTATTCATCTTTCCCATATTGGCGCTCGCAACCCTCTCCGCCTACCAGGCGTACAACCGGACGTGACGCCCACGGTGAAATCGGGTATTGCAGCCGCAATTTTTGCGATGAGGATTGGGAGAGCCTTGACGTTGCTTTGGGTCAAAAGCTGACTTGAATGGAATGTCCGCTTTGGGCGGCGGGTTCAACCGATCGCTGCAACACATTCTGCGAACTTCTCAGCCGGCGTCTGATAGAGCAAGGTCTTTCTCGGCCTTTCATTGAGCTGCCTTGCGATAGCACTGAGCTTGGCTTGGCTGTGCAAGGACAGATCAGTGCCGCGCGGAAGATACTGGCGCAGCAATCTGTTGGTGTTTTCGTTTGAGCCGCGCTGCCAGGGAGACCGAGGGTCACAAAAATAGACATCAACCTCGGTGGCCAATGTCAGGCGCTGATGGTCGGCAAGCTCTTTGCCTCTGTCCCAGGTCAGCGACCGGTAAAGCTCGCCAGGCAATCGCTGCGATTGCTTGATCAGCGCCGAGACGACGCTTTCGGTGTCCTTGTTAGCAACCTTGACCAGCATCACGTAGCGCGAATGGCGTTCGACAAGCGTTGCAATATAGCTATTTCTCGACCCACCGATCAGATCACCTTCCCAATGGCCGGGGACCGCACGATCTTCGACCGACGGCGGTCGTTCACTGATGGATACGGCGTTCTTGATCTGGCCGAGCCCGTTCCGCTTCATGCTGGCGTGCCTGGATCGGCGGACCGTGCGCCTCGCCCTCAGGTGCTCAAGAAGCTCCTTTTTCAGCACGCCGCGCGCCTGAATGAACAGGCTGCGATAGATCGTCTCGTGTGACACCTGCTTTTGAGGCTCCACCGGATATGTGCGTTTTAGCCAGCCGGCAATCTGCTCGGGTGACCATTGCCGCCGCAGCAAGGTCGATACTGTCCGCCTCAGGAACGGACGGCAAGCCAGCTTGCAAAGCTTTGGACGCCGCGCCCGATCCCAGGCGGCCTGATCGGACCCGGCGGCCCGATAGTGATCCGCCCCGCCATTGCGCTGGACTTCACGGCTGATGGTTGACGGAGATCGTCCCAAGTGGCGCGCGATCGACCGCAACGAGCAGCGCATGCTGAGCCATCGAGAGATTTCCTCTCGTTCAGAAAGGCCGAGCGCCTGTTTGGCACGGTGCCGATCCGGAGGACGGATGCCGCCGGTTGGCGAGATCACAGAGAAGACAGAAGAGGACTCCCGGTCAAACCGGCGCCCGATCGAACTCATCGGCTCGCCGGCCTGCCAGCGGTCCCAGATCTCAGACCGCTGAGCGGCCGAGTAATAAATGCGACGTCGCTGTTTCATGCCCACACTCCATCTTTGCTAAAAGATTAGAGTGTTGCGCTGACCAATTGAGCCCGCCGCGCAAAGCCGTCGTTCGGGGATCGGCTAGTCGGTGGCGACGGTACCTATTCTTTTGCGCTAATTGTTTTGCCGATTGCTCTCGCTTCGTTCATCACAAGCTTTAGAGGCCCGGACGGCGATCTCCCTTTCAGTGTTACCGCAGCCATCGGACCTGCGATGTCACCGAGTTCGACTGGGAGAGCCTTGATGCGGCCCTTCCGGCCGGGATGGCCCATCATGGAACTGCTATCGGCGGTCACAAAGTGCCCGGTCTGCAGCAGGTCAAGTCGCAACTGGATCGAAAGCGTTGTTACTGTCGCTTTGGGCATCGCCAGGCCTTCGGCCTGGAGGGCTTCAGTCAACAATTGGTAGAGGAACGAGCCAGGCGGGCCGATCACCCAGCGCTCTTCCAACAGATCACGAAGGGCGATTTTTCGCCGACGGGCAAGCGGGTGCGTAGCCGAAGCCACCACCGCTATTCGATCATGAAAAAGGACCTCCGCGTCGAGGTCTGGCAAGAGCCGCGCAATTGACGCACGTGTAATAACCACGTCAAGCGTGCGGTTTCGCAGCGCCGTGACGAGCATGTCACTATCGCCGAACACCACTTTGTAAGTGAGCTTGGGGTAACGCCGCGACGTCTGCTCCACGATGGTGGAAATGTACGCCGACCACGCATCGACGGCGCCGATGCGGACTTCGCCAACCGTTGGGTCGGAAAGGCTTTCGATTTCCTGCAAGCCTTGCTGAAGTTCATCGAGCATGGCGCGACCGCGCCGCAGCAATATATCTCCACTCGGCGTCAACTCGGCGCCACGTGAGTTGCGATCGAACAATGGCACGCCCAGATCACGCTCGAGATCCGCGATCGCCTTCGAAATCGTCGGTTGAGAAATTCCCAGCTGCTCGGCGGCGCGGGCCATGCTGCCGGCGGCTGATATCGCCTCCAGCATCTGCAGGTCCCTTAGTTTGAGCCGCCGGCTCATGAAATTCACCGAGGCCACCGCTATTCCTTTTTCCGATAGGGAGCTCCGTCATTTCTATTGGTCTTCTATAGCAGTCTGCCCCATGATGCCAGCGTCGTTGGTCCTGGTTTCAAGGCCTCCATCATGGCGCTCCGCGGATACCAGTATCCCCTGCTTCTATTGCTCGCGGCCATCGCGACGAACCCGTCGACAGTTTCGGCCGAGGCGTTTCCAACCAAACCGGTTTACATTGTCGTTCCCTTTGCTGCGGGCGGTATATTGGATTCGCTCACACGCCTGGTTGCTGAACAGCTGCAGGCGAAATGGCAGCAGGCCGTTATCATCGAGAATCGCGTCGGCGCGTCCGGGAATGTGGGGGCGGCCTATGTCGGACAATCCGAAGCAAACGGCCACGTACTGCTCGCAAGCCCGCCACCGCCGCTTGCGGTCAATCAGTTCCTGTTCAAGTCGTTGACCTTCAAGCCCTCCGACTTTGCGATTGCCGCTATTTTGGCTCAATCTCCGAATGTGCTGGTTGCCAATCCGAACCTGAAGGCTTCGAACCTGCCGGAATTAATTGCGCTCGCCAAGGCATCACCGGGCAAGCTCAACTATGCGTCAACCGGCCGGGGCGGCACGCCGCATCTGACGATGGAATGGCTCAAGCACGAAGCCGGGATCGATCTGGTCCATGTCCCCTACGCCAAGGGGTATCCCCAGGCGCTGACCGACCTCGTTGCAGGCCAGATCGATGTCATGTTCGCCAACCTTTCCGACGCCAGGCCGTTGATCCAAAGCGGTCGGTTGAAAGCGATCGCGGTGGCGGATACCAATCCGCTCGAGGAATTCCCGGGCGCATTGCCGATCTCCGGGCAGATACCCGGCTTCAGATCGCTGACCTGGTTCGCGATCGCGGCGCCGCGCGCAACTTCAAGCACCATCGTGGAGCAGATATCGAACGACGTTGCCACCGCCATGAAGTCGCCATCTGTAATCGGGCGCCTGAAGGCTCTTTCGCTCATGCCTGTCGAAAGCTCTCCTGTCGAGGCAAGCACCTTTGTCGAGGAAGACGCGCGACGATGGCACAAAGTGATCGACCTGATTGGTCTTCAGCCCGAGTGATCAAAAATTGATGATTCACGCGATATAGGCCACCACGACATATGCGACGCCATCATGCGTGAACTCGGCAACCTGGCGCATTCCGAGTTTCGCATGTGCCGCAAGCGATGCCGCATTGTCACGCCGGACGAATGCGATGCCTTCTCGCCCCTTCAATCGCTCCCGTAACGCCACGAACATTCGAGAAATCAGCCCCTGGTTTCGCTCTTCCTTGGCTATGCAGACCGGACCGTGATTGTAAGGATTTATTGAGCCTGGATAGGCGCGGAGTTTTGCCTGAATGATCGGTGCGCCCGCCGCAACTGATAGTGGACTTGAGACAAGATACCCCACGATACCCCCGTTCTTCCGGGCTACGATGATCGGCATCTCGGACAGCACACGTTCGAACCAATCGTTGGAAAATTTGATGGAAAGGAATCCGCCATTATTGAGCAGGTTGAGGCCCTGAAGCTCGACGATTCCAGGAATATCATCGACCGTGGCAAGCGCGATTTCGTAATCTGGAGCGGTCATCATGATGCCCTTCGGCGATCCACCGCCTTCCAAAATGCTGCGACAGGCGCCATGCGATAAGGTGGATGATTGAGATCATATCATGAAAAAGGCATCCTGCTACGGTGGCCAAAACCCATTTCTGAAGATCGAGGTGAAATGGTCCGCGGGAAATCACGGCATCAGCTTGATCCGCTAACTAATCGTCTTGCTGGCTCGTAACTATTCAAGCGCTTCTGGCGCAAGAGCGGACTTCCCGCCAAATGCCAACTTCCGCTAAGTGCCAATGTCGGAAGCGCTTTATTCGATTACTTCATCGGCGGCTAAGAGCAGCCCCGGAGGAACCGTGACGCCAAGCGCCTTCGCCGCCTTGAGATTGACAACGGTTTCGAACTTGGTCGGCGCCTGTACCGGAAGTTCGGATGGCTTGTCACCACGCAATATGCGGTCGACGTAAGATGCCGCCTGTCGCATCTCGTCAACGCGGTCCGTGCCGTAAGACATAAGTCCTCCAGCCGAAACCAGATTGCCGAACGCATAGACGGCCGGCAAGCGATGTTGTGCCGCCAGTGCGATGATGAAATCGCCGTGGGAAACAGTAAACACATCAGGCGGAATAATCAGGCCGCTGTCCGGCACGCGAGCGAACTCCTCGATCGCATTCGTGATCTCGGTGACATTCTTGATGGGGCGCGGCACGAGTTCAATGTCGAGTGCTGCGGCGGGAGTTTGTGTCGCGCGCAGATAGAACTCGTAAGTTTTGACTTCGGGGTTGGCCATGAAAGCGGCGCGTTTGATCCGAGGGTTGACTTCCTTCAGCATAGAACACCATTTGCCAGCAATACTTGGCTCAAAGGTCATAAGACCCGTCATATTGCCGCCCGGGCGAGCTAGACTGCTGATGAAACCAGAGCCGATCGGGTCGGCGAGACTGACAAAAACGATCGGTATGGTGCGGCTCTCCTTCTGCAGCGCCGCCGCAATCGAGACTGTGTGTGCTAAGATCACATCAGGCTGCGATACGACGAGCTCTTTCGCGAGCGCCTGTGCATTGGCGCCGGCTGGCGCATAGCGATAGTCGATCCGTATATTGCGGCCTTCCGACCATCCGCGCCTTGCCAGACCCTGACGTAGGGCTGCTAGTCGCGCGATCATGTTCGCATCGTTTTCGGCGAGGCCCACGAGCACGCCGATGCGGCGCACGGCATCCGGTTGCTGCGCCCGTGCCGCCACAGGCCACGCCGCCACTCCACCGACGAGACCCATGAACTCACGTCGCCGCATCGCCGTCCCCAGGGATTAGAACCACAATCTAACCAAAAATCGACCCTGGGAAATGATTATTGCGGCCGCGTCACCATTTCAAGCAAGACGCTATGAATGCGCGTCGTTCTGGACTGAATGGGTTCGTCATGCCTCGAGCCTTGGCTTCCTGGGCGCATTGGTTCGAGTCCATCTTCTTCTCCAGCGGACGATAGGGCCTCACCACTACCTTCTGTTCCGGCCTTGGTCTCGGTTGCCCGGTCAGCGGCTCGGCCGGCGGCGGCGGCTTCACCTGTGCTAGGATCGCCGCCTCTGCAGCCCGGCTACGAACGAATGTGGGCCGGCTGCCGTCGGGGATCGCAGCGACGGCTTCGAATGCCGTGAACGAGCAAACCAGACTGACGACGAGAGCTGGAAGGGCCATCACCGAGGACCGTCCCCCGCCCGCCTTATAGTTGGTGATTGGCATGACAAAGTTCTCCTCCGTTCGAGTTCCAAGGCGGCGATACCCGCCAAAACCAAATGTCGCTGAGATCGTGGGCCGTTTTAGATTCATTCCAGCACCTGTAAGAGAATCCAGAAAAAGTATCGTGTACCAACCTGGCCACGCGACGATCGTGTCGCTTGGCCAACTTCGTGCAGTAACCCCATTTAGACGGCGCACAATAACCCCGCATCATCAAAACTGATTAGTTGGGACAATCTGCGCGCTTCTCAGTCGTTGCTCGGTGTCTTGCCCAGATCGAAGGCGTAGGGCGGCATCTCGGCCGCGAGGTCGATGATGCGCCGTACAGATGTTAAATGGGAAATCGCTGCTGCCTTTGAGCTATTGCCAACAAGTTCGGGCGGAGAACGCACGATTCCAAAACTGACATGGAGGAAATGACCGCTTCCGGCGCCAAGCCGACATCCGGCAAACTGCCGATGTCCGTTTCGTGCCAACAGGTGACATTCGCGAAGTGAAAGAACCCGCCAACTGAAGCGGCCTCAGTTTAGTGCCCCCTCGTCCTTGCCAAACAGCACCCATCCGACCGGCGCAGCGTGCGTGCGGACTTCTATGCTGCCAGAAACGGTATCTCGACCGCCAGTGTATAGCCGTTGACCATCAGCAGGCCACCCGCGGCACCTACAATGGAGCCGACGATCGCAAGCCAAGGCAGCGTCGCGACGATCGAGACCGAGATCAGCACTATGGCGATCTGCAGAAGTGCTTCGGCATAGTCGAAATAGGGATCCTGCTTCAGCGCATGGTCGCGCTTGCTCTCGTAGTCCTTGGCCAGCACCATCAATTCCTTCTTGCCCTCCTGCGTCTCGGGCTCGGACTCGTAGCGTGCCGCCGTCTTGCGATAGGCATCCGCTTTTGCCTTCAGGGCCGTCCTGGCCTCGGCGTTGAGGCTTCCGTCCTGCAGGAATGCCAGTTCGATCGCGTCGGCCGCGAGGTTGTAGTCGGTCTGCCGGATGTTCTTGGCCTGGTAGAAGGCATAGTGGTTCGCGGCATAGATGTTGTTGTTGGTCGCCTCCTTGCCGGCGTTGGCGCCGCCAAGCCCGGTGATGGCCAGCAGCATCGCCAGAATGGCGATGCCGACCGCCGCGCGCTGCTTGAAGCGGTCGTTCGACTTCTCCTGATCCATCATGTCGGCGGCGTCTTCGGGCTTCATCGATCGGATCCTCTTCGCTCCTAAAGGTCAGGCACGATAAACAACGGCGTTATGTCATCATCGCGACGCTCCGCAGAATGCGGCAGCGCTATCGGTCATACGAAGGGATCGGCGATTCCCACGCAGCGATCAAGGTTTACGCAAACATTTCGGATGCTTCAGTTCAAGCGTCGCAGGAACGGCGCGCCTTTATGGGAGTGAAGTCGACCAATATGAGGTCGAAACAGGCCAGCCACAAGGCCAAGACAAACGGTCCGCTTTGGGTCAAAAGCTGACTTGAACGGGATGTCCGCCTCTGATGCAAAGCGGACTGTCCGCTGAGGTGTCGACCTCGACTCTGTCAATTCCACGATCTGCGACAAAATAACCCGACGGGCAAATCACTTCTGATTTTCAGAATCCAGAGTCAAGCCCCCTTTGAAAAATATTTCTGTTTTACCGAAACCAAATCACCCTATATTTGCCATCCCGTCCCATTCAGAGGGGCGCTCGCGATCGTCACGGACGTGGGGCGGGGATGCGGTGGACGCGAGAGCTGCGACTGACGCGCGCGGCACGAGCGTACGGCGAAATCGTGTGGTTCTGGCGCCCGAAGCTGGCGCAAAGCTTGTGCGGAGTAATTCTGCGAGGTGACGGTGGCAACAGAGCTCGGCTCACCGGGAAGATCACGTATAAGCCGTAAAGCCATTGCGCAGGGAAGGCCGGATGCTCTCCGCTGGACCTGTATGCTCGTGTGCGCACTTCTTGTGCACTTGCACACGAGACCGCGGGTGCAGCGCGCACCCGGTCTTCCCTGCGCCCTCTGATTTCATGAGGGCGAGAGCGGATAGCAAAGCCTCGGGCGCATGCGCCGCGAGATCGCGAAACTGTGTTTGTCGCGGCATCCCGGTAACGCCGAAGCAAGCCGATTATTACATTTTCTCCATGGGAGCCTGCCCACTCGCAGCGACAAATTCAATTATTCCCTTTCGCGCACGCAAAATCTTGATTTGAACTATTCCAAATTCCAGTCCAGCATCCTCGCAGGGTTCACTCGATGGAATGGACCAATCAGGGGAAACGCGATGGCAAACCTCACTATCAATGGCAAAGCATTTGACGTCGACGTCGAGCCGGATACGCCGCTGCTCTGGGCGATCCGCGAGAACGTTGGTTTGACCGGCACCAAATATGGTTGCGGCATCGCACAATGCGGCGCCTGCACCGTCCATATCGACGGCGTTGCGGTGCGCTCTTGCGCCCTGCCCGTCAGCGAAGCCACCGGCAAGCAAATTACCACCATCGAGGGCCTCGCGGCCGCCAATGGCGCACTGCACAGGGTGCAGCAGGCCTGGGTCGCCAAGGACGTGCCGCAATGCGGCTACTGCCAGACCGGCATGATCATGGCGGTCGCCGCCCTGCTCAAGGACAAGCCGAAGCCGACCGACAAGGACATCGACGAGGCCATCACCAATATCTGCCGCTGCGGCACCTTCCAACAGGTGCGCGAGGCAATCCACGCCGCCGCGAACGCGTGAGGACATAGCCATGAACCAGATGCCCAAACTCAATCGCCGCGCCTTCGTCATCGGCACCGCCGCGGTCGGCTCCGGCCTCGCGATCGGTCTCGACCTTCCCTTTGGCGGGCCCACCGTGGTGCGCGCCGCCGACGGTTCGCCCGAAGTCAACGTCTGGGTCGTGATCCGGCCCGACGACACCGTCGTCATCAGGATCGCCCGATCGGAAATGGGCCAGGGCACCCTCACCGGCCTTGCCCAGCTGGTCGCCGAAGAACTCGAATGCGACTGGTCGAAAGTCACGACCGAATATCCGACGCCGGGCCAGAGCGTGGCGCGCAAACGCGCCTGGGGCGATTTCTCGACCGGCGGCAGCCGCGGTATCCGCACCTCGCAGGATTATGTCCGCAAGGGCGGCGCCACCGCGCGCATGATGCTGGTGCAGGCCGCCGCCAACGAGTGGAAGGTGCCGGCTTCGGAGTGTACCGCCGCCAACAGCATCATCACGCACAAGGCGTCGGGCAAGACCACGACCTACGGCAAGGTGGTGGAAGCCGCCGCCAAGCTGCCGCCGCCCGCCGATGCCGACGTCAAGCTGAAGGATCCCAAGGACTGGAAAATCGCCGGCAAGAGCGTGTTGCGGCTCGATACCGTCGACAAGACCACCGGCAAGATGATCTACGGCGCCGACGTCAAGCTGCCGGGGATGCTGAACGCCGCGCTGAAGGACTGCCCGGTTTTCGGCGGCAAGCTGAAAAGCTATGACGAAGCCAAGGTCATGGGCATGAAGGGCGTCAAGAAGGTGGTGCGGGTCAATGACTCCACCGTCGCCGTCGTCGCCGACACCTGGTGGCACGCCAAGACCGCGCTCGAGGCGCTGCCGATCGTCTGGGATGAAGGCGAGAACGCCAAGGTCTCCAGCGCATCGATCGACAAGTGGCTGGCCGAAGGTCTCGACAACGCGCAGCCCGCTTTCGTCGGCAACCAGAACGGCGACGCCAAGGCAGCCATTGCCGGCGCCGCCAAGAAAGTCGAGGCGGTCTACAATTATCCCTACCAGAACCACGCCGCGATGGAGCCGTTGAATGCCACCGCACTTTACACACCGGACAAGTGTGAAGTGTGGACCGGAACGCAAAACGGCGAAGCGGCGTTCGCCGCGGTGCTGGAAGCTTCCGGCCTGCCCGCCGACAAGTGCGAGGTTCACAAGCTGATGCTCGGCGGCGGCTTCGGCCGTCGCGGCATGACCGACTATGTCCGGCAGGCCGTCGCCATCGCCAAGCAGATGCCGGGCACGCCGGTCAAGCTGTTGTGGTCGCGCGAAGACGACATGCAGCACGGCACCTATCATCCGATCACCACCTGCAAACTGACCGGCGCCTTCGACAAGGACAACAACCTGACGGGGTTGCACGTCCGGATCTCCGGTCAATCCATCCTGTACACCGTGCGCCCGGCGGCACTGGTCAACGGCATGGACCCGGCCGCCTTCCAGGGCCTCAGCCCCACCGGCGATTGGGCGATCGGATATAGTTTTCCGAATCTTCTGGTCGAACATTCCATGCGCAATCCCCACGTCCCGCCGGGCTTCTGGCGCGGCGTCAACGTCAATCAGAACGCGATCTATCTCGAATGCTTCATGGACGAGCTGGCGCATTCGGTCGGCCAGGATCCGGTCGAATTCCGGCGCAAGTTCATGGCGAAGCATCCCAAGCACCTCGCCGTGCTCAATGCGGTGGCCGAAAAGATCGGCTGGGACAAGCCGCCGCCGAAAGGCATATACCGCGGCATCTGCCAGCACATGGGCTATGGCAGCTACGTCGCCGGTGCTGCCGAAATCTCGGTGACCGACGGCAACAAGATCAAGGTGCACCGCATCGTCGCCTCGACCGATCCCGGCTATGTCGTCAACCCGGGACAGGTCGAGCGCCAGATCGCGGGCTCGTTCGTCTATGGCCTGTCGGCGCTGTTCTATGGCAATTGCACGGTGAAGAACGGAGCCATCGAGCAGACCAACTTCGACACCTACAATTCGATGCGCATCTCAGAAATGCCGAAGGTGGAGTTGGTCATCGTACCCTCCGGCGGCTTCTGGGGCGGCGTCGGCGAACCGACCATCTGCGTCGCGGCGCCCGCGGTGCTCAATGCCTACTTCGCGGCGACGGGAAAACGAATCCGCTCGGTGCCGCTGAAGGACCAGAACATCACGTTCGCCTGACACTTGTTCGCTAACCACAGGAGCGGCGGCCACACTGGCCGCCGCCCATCCAACATCCATCCGGATATCAGCTGATGAAAGCGTTCTGCGTTGCCGTCGGAATTGCAACGGTCGTGGCATGGAGCACGCCGGTGCTGGCGGCGTCCGAGCCGCCGCCTGGTGCAGCAGCCTGCTCCGGCTGCCACGCAGCCGGAGCAGCCGCGGCCACGTCCGTTTCGCGGCTGTACGGCCGCAACGCCGGCGACATCATGACCGCGATGACCGGATTTCGCGACGGCTCGCTTCCCGCCACGGTCATGACCCGCATCGCCAAGGGCTTCTCCGACGACGAGTTACGCGCGATTGCGGCGTGGCTCGCGGCACAGAAGTGAGGCCGCCAACATGAGCATCAACCATCGCATCAGCCGCCGGCAGTTCCTTCGGACCAGCGCGGCCACCGCGACGGCGCTGGCGTTTCCGCTGCCTGCGTTCGCGCAAAGCCCCGCGCGTGTCGTCGTGATCGGCGGCGGCTTCGGCGGCGCCAGTTGCGCGCGCGCGCTGAAAGCGATCGACCCGAAACTGCAGGTCACGCTGGTCGAGCCAAACAAGACTTTCACCGCCTGCCCGTTCAGCAACACCGTCATCGCGGGCTTGCGTGGAATCGAGCAACAGCAATTCGGCTATGACAAGATCGCCGCCGGCGGCGTGACCGTGGTGGCGCAGATGGCAACGGCCATCAATGCGCAGGCGCGAACCGTCGGCCTCGCCGACGGCACGTCGCTCGGCTACGACCGGCTGGTGCTGTCGCCCGGCGTCGACCTGCGTTTCGACGCGCTGCAGGGCTACGACGAAGCCGCCGCCGCGAAGATGCCGCATGCCTGGAAGGCAGGCGAGCAAACCCTGCTGCTGCGCAAGCAACTCGAAGCCATGGACGATGGCGGCCTGGTGGTGATCGCAGCCCCCGCCAATCCGTTCCGCTGCCCGCCCGGACCTTACGAGCGCGCCAGCCTGATTGCGCATTATCTGAAGACCAAAAAGCCGCGTTCGAAGCTGCTGATCCTCGATGCCAAGGACACCTTCTCCAAGCAGCGCCTGTTCCAGAACGCCTGGAAGGAGCTCTATCCGGGAATGGTGGAATGGATATCGCTGTCGCAGGGCGGCAAGGTCAACGCCGTCGACCCCGCGACCAACACGCTGATCACCGATTTCGGCAACCACACCGCGAAGGTGGCCAACGTCATTCCGCCGCAGCGCGCCGGCCGCATCGCCACCATCGCGGGCGCGACCGACAACACCGGCTGGTGCGCGATCGATCCCGTCACCTTCGAATCCAAATCGGCACCGAACATCCACGTCATCGGCGATGCCTGTATCGCCGGCGCCATGCCCAAATCGGCATTCTCGGCGAATTCGCAGGCCAAGGCGTGCGCGAGCGCGGTCGCCACATTGCTCGCCGGCGGGCGCCTGCCGCGCCGAAGCTGATCAATACCTGCTACAGTCTGTTGGAGCCCGGCTACGGTATCTCGGTCGCCGGCGTCTACACGCCGAAGAACGGACTGTTTGCCGACGTCGAAGGCGCCGGCGGCGTCAGTCCGGTCGATGTGCCACGCGATTTCCGCGCGCGCGAGGCCGACTATGCGCAGTCCTGGTTTTCGACCATCACGGCGGAAGTTTTTGGCTAAACGGGCGCATCGCATGTCGGGGCCGATCCTTGCCGGCGCGCTGCTCGCGCTGCCTGGCCTGGCTGCCGCGGAGGAGCTTCGCAGCTATACGATCGTCGGCGATGCGATTCCGGTGTCGCTGACCGGGGCGCCCGGCGATCCCGCGCGCGGGCGGGCGATCGCGGTCAATCGGCAAAGCACCTGTATCCTTTGCCACAACGGGCCGTTTCCGGAGGAGAGATTCCAGGGCGATCTCGCGCCCAGCCTCGCCGGCGCAGGCGGCCGCTGGTCCGAAGGCCAGCTTCGGCTTCGGCTGGTGGATGGTTCCCGCCTCAATCCCGCAACGATCATGCCGTCCTATTATCGGATCGACGGACTGACGCGCGTCGGCCCGGGATGGCAGGGCAAGCCGATCCTCTCGGCCGAGCAGATCGAGGACGTGGTGGCGTATCTCGTGACGCTGCGCGAATAGAAAGACATCAGCGATGCGCAAACCAAAACATTCTACGAGACTTTCCACAAGACGTTCCACCCGCCGCCAGTTCCTGGCGTTCGCCGGCGGCGCGGCCGTGCTGGGCGCTTCACCGCTCGGAACGTTGCGGCCCGCCGAAGCGACGCCCGCGACGATGACAACGGCGATACGAGCCATCGTCGGCGAAGCCGCGGTCAAAACCGGGAAGGTCAAACTGGAAATACCGCCGCTGGTCGAGAACGGCAACACCGTGCCGATGACCGTGAGCGTTGCAAGTCCGATGACGGCGGCCGATCACGTCAAGAGCATCCACGTTTTCACCGAGAAGAACCCGCAGCCCAATATCGGCAATTATTATCTCGGCCCGCGCGCCGGCCGCGCGCAAGTCTCATCCCGCGTTCGCCTCGCCGACAGCCAGAAGATCGTCGCCATCGCGCGGCTGTCGGACGATTCGTTCTGGTCGGCCACGGTGGACGTGGTGGTGACGCTGGCGGCCTGCACCGATGAGGTGATCTGATGTCTTCCGCCCTGATCAACGTGCCGAAAACTGCAAAGCGCGGCGAGGTCATCGAGATCAAGACGCTGATGTCGCATATCATGGAGACCGGCTACCGCCATACCGCCGAGGGCGAGGTGGTGCCGCGCGACATCATCACCAGCTTCAGCTGCAAGTACAACGGCGTCGAGATCTTCCGCTGCGACCTGTTCCCGGCGGTTTCCGCCAACCCGTTCATTACGTTCTTCACGGTCGCGACCGAGAGCGGCAAGTTCGATTTCGAGTGGATCGGCGACAAGGGTTTTGCCGAGACCGCCTCGGCCTCGATATCGGTCGAATGAGACCTGCCCGCACGACAGCGTTGGCGGCGCTGCCGATTGCGGTCGTCATGTCGGCGTTGTCGCTCTGCTGCCGCCGAGATCCCGCAAGCCGAGCGGCGGTCCGGCTTCAGCTTCATGGCGCCGGACACCCAGGCCATGCAGAACGACGACACCGGCAATCCCGGCATGCTGTGGGTGAACGACGGCAAAAAGCAGTGGGATCGCAAAGTAGGCGCGGCGCGCCAGGCCTGCGCCGATTGCCATGGCGACGCGCGTACCAGCATGAAGGGCGTTGCCGCCCGCTATCCGGCATTCGACAAAAGGCTGGGAGCTCCGGTCAATCTGGAGCAGCGCATCAATCTGTGCCGCACCCGGCATCAGCAGGTCGGGCCGCTGGCGTTTGAGACCCGCGAGATGCTGGCGCTCACCGCCTTCGTCGCGCAGCAGTCGCGCGGCGTCGCCATCGAGACCGGCGCCGATCCGCAACTCGAGCCGTTCATCGCCAAAGGACGCGAGCACTTCATGCAGCGGCAGGGCCAGCTCAACCTCGGCTGCACCAATTGCCACGACGACAATGGCGACAAGCGCCTTGCCGGCTCCGCGATCACGCAAGGACATCCGACCGGCTATCCGCTGTACCGGCTGGAATGGCAGTCGGTCGGCTCGCTGCAGCGCCGGCTGCGCGCCTGCATGAGCGGCATCCGCGCTCAGACTTACGACTACGGCTCGCCGGAGCTGGTCGAGCTGGAGACCTATTTGATGTCGCGGGCGCGGGGAATGCCGATCGAAACGCCGGGGGTGCGGCCGTAGACGAGTTGTGCTTGCCATTCCGATGGTTGACCGCCGATTTAGGTGGAACTTTGATACAAAACGGTGCTTAAGAGAGACCAACCTATCGGATTTCAGGACCAAGGCTAACAGGAGAACGGGATGCGAGGATTGATTTTCGTTGCAGTTTTGGCGGTCGCCGGCGCCGGTGAAGTCAAGGCGCAGGACGCCGAGGCCGGCGAGAAGGTGTTTGCGGTGTGCAAGGCCTGCCATCAGGTCGGCGAAACCGCCAAGAACAGCGTCGGGCCGCTCCTCAATGGCATCATGGGCCGCAAGGCGGGCACCGTCGCCGGCTATTCCTACACTGCCGCCAACAAGGACTCCGGGATTACCTGGGATGAGGCCACCTTCCGCGAATATATCAAGGATCCGAAGGCAAAGATTCCCGGCACCAAGATGATCTATGCCGGCCTCAAGGACGAGCAGCGGACCAACGACCTGATCGCCTTCCTCAAGCAGTACGATGCCGACGGCAAGAAGAAATAGGCGCCGTCCGTCCCTGCCAACGGCGCTCGCTCGGCGCGCATCTCACTTCAAGATGGCGCTGATCCAGGCGGACATGGCATCCAGTATTTCCGTCAGCGGGTCGCGGCCAGCCCGGGCGCGCGCCGGGACATGGAACGAATGATCGGCGTCCTGCACCAGATGCAAATGCGCCATCGCGCCGAGGCTCGCTACGAGGGGCTGGATGAGCTGCAGCTCCGCCAGCTTGTCGCGGGTACCCTGCACAAACAGCATCGGAATGCTGACATCCCTGAGATGCGCCGCGCGTGCGTCGGAAGGCTTGCCGGCCGGATGCAACGGAAATCCCAGAAAAGCAAGGCCGCGAACGCCGGTCAGCGGCGCCAGCGCCTGCGCTTGCGAGGTCATGCGCCCGCCAAATGATTTCCCCCCTGCGATGAGAGGCAGCCCGGGGCAGCACCGCGCGGCCTCGGCCACGGCCGCCCGCACCGCGGCGTGGGCGATCGCCGGGCTATCCGGCCGCTTGCTGCCGTTTTCCATGTAGGGAAACTGATAGCGCAGCGTCGCCACCTCGCGCTCGCCAAGACCGGCCGCCACCGATGCCATGAATTCATGGGTCATGCCGGCGCCCGCGCCGTGGGCAAATACAAAACACGCCCGCGCGCGCGGCGGCCGCAGCAGCAGCGCCGAGACGGAAGTCGCATTCGCCAGTTCGATGACGCGTTTCTGTGGGCCGGATTTCATTTCACCATCGCTTGCCATTCACTCGACCGGCCGCCGTTCCGAGATCGCCTTGCGCAGGGTGCGCGACAGCGCCTCGACCGAATAAGGCTTCTGGATCAGCTCGAAGCCGCGATGGGCATGCTCCGCGAGCACGCTGCTGTAGCCGCTGGTCAAGACCACCGGCAGGCCGGGATATCGCTCACGGATCACCACCGCAAGCTCGACGCCGTTCATCCCCGGCATGATGACGTCGGAGAACACCAGATCGAACGCCAGCTCGTCCTCCGCCAGCGCCGCAAGGGCCTCCCTGGCATTGGCGGCCCACTTGATCCCGTAGCCGAGGTCGCGCAGCAACTCGGTGGAGAACTGCCCGACATCTTCGTTGTCCTCCACCACCAGAACGCGATGACCTCGACCGCTCATGGCAGCCTCGACGCTGATGGCGGCGGCTTCCGCGTCGTCAGCCGGACTTTCGGCTTGCGGCAGGTAGATGGTGAAGGTCGCCCCCTGGCCCAACGTACTCTGCACCTCGATTTCGCCGCCGGATTGCTTGGCGAATCCGAGCGCCTGGCTGAGACCGAGGCCGGTGCCCTTGCCGACCTCCTTGGTGGTGAAGAACGGCTCGAAAATAGCCTGCAGATTTTCGGGGGCGACACCCGAACCGGTATCGACCACCGAGATGGCAACGAATTTTCCGGAGCGGATGTCCGAGCGCCGGGGTGGCGTCGGCGGTCTTCACGCTGATCGACAGGCACCCCTCTCCGGCCATCGCATCCCGCGCATTGACGGCGAGGTTGACCAGCGCGGTCTCGAATTGCGCGACATCCGCGGTGGCGAAGGCCTGGGGATCGCACAGGTCGAGCTTGATCTCGATCCTGCCGCCTACCAGCGGACGGATCAGCTGGGCGATGCTCTCGACCTGTGCGCCGACATCGAACACCTGCGGCGTGAGCGGCTGACGCCGCGCGAACGCCAGCAGCTGGCCGGTAAGCTTGGAGGCGCGATCCACGGTGTCCGAAATCGCATCGACATAGCGGCGGCGCCGATCCTCCGGCAGATCGCGGCGACGAAGAAAGTCGGTGGCGGAGCGTATGATGGTCAGGAGGTTATTGAAATCGTGGGCCACGCCGCCGGTGAGCTGGC
Source organism: uncultured Alphaproteobacteria bacterium (assembly GCA_963742695.1). Classification (GTDB taxonomy): domain Bacteria; phylum Pseudomonadota; class Alphaproteobacteria; order Rhizobiales; family Xanthobacteraceae; genus Bradyrhizobium. The sequence continues at coordinate 45,544 of CAVUNF010000022.1, read as the reverse complement.
CGACGGCATCCATCTTTTGCGATTGGCGAAGGGCCTCCTCGGCGTGGCGCCGCTCGGTGATATCGACCGCTTCGGGCAGCACTCCGGAAACATTGCCGTGCTGATCGAACACCGGGCGCATCGTGAAATCGAAAAAGCGTTCGCCGGCGGGCAGATTGAGGCGCATTTCCGTCCGCACGCTCTCGCCTCTGACGACGGCGTTGAATGCCGTGATGACGACTTCGCGCATCCCCTCCGTTCCGGCAAACCACGGCGAGTCCCAAAACGGCTTGCCGGCGACGTCGCGCGCCCGGGCGCGAATGCCCGCCAGGGCCGTGGTGTTGGCGTACAGAACATTGCCCTGCAGGTCCAAAAGCCCCTGATACTGATTGCTGGTCTCGAAGATGGCGCGCATTTGCGCCTCGTTGGACTGCAGCTGCGAGGTGCGCTCCTTGATGCGCTCCTCCAGTGTTTCATTGAGACGCCGGAGTTCGTTCTCGGCTTCCTTGGCCACCGTGATATCGTGGGCTACGCCGATGAAGCCGATATGTTGTCCGGTCGGGTCCCAGCGCGGCTGCGATTCCGATCGCATCCACCGCCACGCGCCATCGGCGCGTCGGTAACGCCCCTCCAGCACGAACGGCTTGAGCGCCGCCTCGCCGGCGATGCTTTCCTTGACGATGCGGGCCATATCGTCCGGGTGCAGAATCGTGCGCCAGTCGAATTTCAGCGCATCCTCATATCCGACGCCGAGGAACTCCAGGTAGGCCTGATTGGCAAAGGCGCGGGTGCGATCGATTTGAGTCACCCACATCGGGACCGGCGCGCTGTTGGCGATCAGCCGAAACCGCTCTTCGCTCTCGCGCAACGCCTCCCTGGCGACGGCGAGTTCGGTGATGTCGATGTGGGCGCCGATCAGCCGCAGCGGCCGGCCATCCGGGCTTCGCTCGATGCGGGCTTCGGTGGCGATCCAGCGGACCTGTTTGTCGCTGGGCCGGATGATGCGGTATTGAAACGAAAGCTGCTCGGTGTCCCCGTTCACGGCATCGAGAAAGTGCTGCACCGTGCCGGCGCGGTCGTCCGGATGCAGCCGCGCGATCCAGTCCTCGTGGCTGTCCTCTACGTCCGGCGACAATCCATGGATGTCCCGGTATTCCGGAGACCTGCGCTCGTTTCGAAAGCCGTCCCGGAGATCGACGGCAACTCCAGCCACCTTGGCGATCTGCCGGGTGCCCGCGAATTCACCTGCGCGATCCCCCGGCGTTTGCTCAAAGACGGAAAGCGGCTCTGCTCGACGATCGAGATCGTCTTCAGTGATGCCCGCCATGGGGTGGCCTCGCAGACAAGTTCGATTCAGAGCCTACAGAAAACAGGGCTCGATCAAAAGCGTGAATTGTCAGGTGCGCTGTCAGGATTTGCTTCAATTGCGAGGGAACTCGCGTCGCAAGGCACAGCCGCCGCAAACCACAGCGAGCGGGTCTGCTAGCGGTCGAGGTCGCCGCGCGCGACGCCATCGGTGCCGGGGACAAGAATCCCCTCGAACAAGGGCTGCACAAACAGCCGCACCGCGTCCTCGTGCGCGATGCCAGGCGCCCAGCGCTCGAGTTCGGACGCCGCGTTGATCATGCCGGCAACCTGCTGCGCGGCGATCCCGGGGTCGAGTGCCGGAATGGTTCCTTCGCGCATTCCCTCGACGATGAAGATGTCGAACTTTTCGGTGAGGCGATCGAATTCGGCGCTGCGAATCCGTTCGCACGGCGAGCGGCAGCGCGTTCCACGCCGTCGTGCGCACCAGCGGTCCCTGCTCCGAGATCTGGAATCGAACCAGCACGCGCGCCGTCGCCGACAGCCGCTCCCATCCGGAGTCCATCCGCTCCATCGCCAGCATCTGGGTCTGGCGGATCACGTCGAAGGTTCGCTCGAAGCAGGCGGCGACCAACTCGTCCTTGCTGGAGTAATGATGGTAGAATGATCCTTTCGTGAGATTCAACCGCGCCGCGATCCGCTCGACCGATGCGCCGCGATACCCCTGCTCGTTCACCAGCGCGGTGGCCGCGCGCAAAAATGCGTCGGGCACCGCGCGCTCGCCGGTCGCCGGCTGCGGCCAGCCCAGTTCCGGCGCCGGACGTTCCACCCATTGACCGGGCTCGCGCGCCAGCCCGTCAATGACGATGTCGCCCATTCGGTCGGCGGCATGGCGATAGTCGTCGGGCTCGAAACGCCCGATCCATCGGCGCATCCAGTTGACCAGCGACAACAGCAGATGCGCGCGCGCGTTGCGCGCCTGCCCGTCAACCCCTTCCTTGGGCAGCAGGCGGCGGACGGCGCGGTACATTTCGGTATAGGCGGCGAACACATGATCGACCAGCGGTGACCGCAGCGTGCGGATGTCGTTGAAATTGACCAGTTCGTCGCGCCGCCGGCGGCGATATCGGCCAACACAGCGGCGTGGCCGCAAATGAAAGCGCGGATCCGCGCCTCCGGGCTGGGTGCTGCGAGCGCCGCTACCGCAACGCCCTGCATGGTCTCGATCGCGCGCAGCAGGCAGGCGGCGACGAGATCTTCCTTGCGGCGGTAATAATAGGTGACGCTGTTGGTCAACAGATCGACGCTGCCGGCGACGTCGGCGAGCGTCGCGCCCTTCAAGCCGTGCTTGTTGAACTGGCGCGCGGCGGCGTCGAGGATCGCTTCGCGCTTGGCGATGAACCGGTGCGTCTGCGCCGGCTTGTCCTTCCGGCGCGGCGGGCCCCGCAAAACCTCGGGCAGCGTCATGGGCTGGCTTCGTGAAGATGGCAGGCGACCGCCTGGCCGTCGCCGAGATCGCGCAACTGCGGAACATCGGTCCGGCAGCGCGCGAAGGCTTGCGGGCAGCGGGTATGGAAACGGCAGCCCGGCGGCGGGTTGGTCGCGCTCGGGACCTCGCCGGACACGATCGCGCGGCGGCGGCTGGCTTCGACGACGGGATCGGCGACCGGCACCGCCGCGAGCAGCGCCTGGGTGTAGGGATGCTGCGGCGATCTGTAGAGCGTGTCGCGCTTGGCAATTTCGACGATGCGGCCGAGATACATCACCGCGATGCGGTCGCTGACATGGCGCACCACCGCGAGATCGTGCGCGATGAACAGATAAGCGAGCCCGAGGCGCTGCTGCAGCTCGACGAAGACGTTGATGACCTGGGCCTGGATCGAGACGTCGAGCGCGGAGACCGGTTCGTCGCAGACGATCAGGCTCGGCTCCAGCGCCAGAGCGCGCGCGATGCCGATCCGCTGGCGCTGGCCGCCGGAGAATTCATGCGGATAACGTTCGGCCATGTCGGGCAGCAACCCGACGGTCCGCATCAAGGCTGCGACCTTGTCGCGGTACACGGCGCGATCCTCGGCAAGCCCATGCACCTCCAGCGGCTCGCCGATGATGTCGCGCACCTTCATGCGCGGATTGAGCGAGCTGTAGGGGTCCTGATAGACCATCTGCATGCGCTGGCGCAGCGGCCGCATCTGCTTCTTGTCGTGGACGGTGATGTCCTGGCCTTCGAACTCGATGCGGCCGGCGGTGGGCGTCAGCATCCGCATGATGGCAAGACCGGTGGTCGACTTGCCGCATCCGCTTTCGCCGACCAGGCCCAGCGTCTCGCCGCGCGCCAGCGTCAGGGACACGCCGTCGACGGCGCGAACCGCCGAGACCTTGCGGCGGAACATCGCGCCGGTCGTGATCGGGAAAGTGGACCTTCAGATCGTCCACACGCAGCAGCGGCTCGGACATCAATCAACTCTCCAGAATGCAGGCGACTTGATGCTGCAAGCCGACGTCGCGCAGCGGCGGACGGGTCTGCCGGCAGGCGTCGGTGGCATGCTGGCAGCGCGGCGCGAAGGCGCAGCCCGCCGGCAGCTCTGCGAGATTGGGCGGCTGTCCCTCGATCGGCACCAGCCTCTTGCCGGTATCGCCATCGAGCCGCGGCACCGAAGCCATCAGGCCGCGCGTATAGGGATGACGCGGACGCGCATACAGCTCCCGCGCCGGGGCCGATTCAACCACCCTGCCCGCATACATCACCACGACGCGGTCGGCATACCGGGCGACCACGCCGAGATCGTGCGTGATCAGGATCAGCGCCGAGCGCGCCCGCGCCGCGAGATCCTTGAGCAGATCGAGAATCTGCGCCTGAACCGTCACATCGAGCGCGGTGGTCGGCTCGTCGGCAATGATCAGTTGCGGCTCGCAGGCCAGCGCCATCGCGATCATCGCGCGCTGACGCATCCCGCCCGAGAACTGGTGCGGATAGGCGCCGACCCGTGACGCTGGATCCGACATCCGAACCAGGCCGAGCAGGTTGCGGGCCTGGTCGAGCGCCGCCGCCCACGGCGTGCGGCGGTGCTGGTTGATCGGCTCGCCGACCTGCATGCCGACCGTCAGCGCCGGGTTGAGCGAACTCATCGGCTCCTGGAAGATCATCGCGATGCGGTTGCCGCGCACGCTCCTGATCTCGGCGTCCGACAATTTCAAGAGGTCGCGGCCGTCGAACAGAATCTGCCCGCCTTCGATCATGCCCGGCGGATCGGGGATCAGCCGCAGGATCGACAGCGCCGTCACGCTCTTGCCCGAACCGGACTCGCCGACGATCGCCAGGGTTTCGCCGACGCCGACGTCGAACGAGACGTGATCGACGGCCGTGACCGTGCCGTGCCCGGTCCGAAACCTCGTGACGAGGTTTCGGACGCTGAGCAACGGCGCTGTCTGCGCTCCGCGCTCGGTGCCCGAGCGCGGAGATGTCAGGGGCGCGTTCAATGGCCCATCTTCTTCTTGAGGTCCTGGTCGATCCAGATGCGGGCATAGATCGGTCCGGGCCGCACCGCGCCGGCGCGCAACTCGCCGCCGTAATTCTTCACCCACGGCCACCAGGCCGTGAAGATGTAGGGCGTCGGGAGCCAGATGTACGGCGCCTTGTCGAGGATCTCGCGCGTCATCTCCTTCAGCATGGCCTGACGCTTGGCCTCATCCTGCTCGAGATAGACCGCATCCATCTTCTTGTCGTATTCAGGATCGTTCCACTGCGACGGATTCCAGACCTGACCCCGCACGAAGCTCTTGCGGATGGTGGTGGTGGGATTGGTATGGCCGTTGTTCATGAGATAGCCAGGCGCGTTGGTCTTGGTGGTCATGGCGGAAAGGAACGCACCGTATTCCAGTGTCTGGATCTCCATCTTGACGCCGACCTGTTCCAGGTAGGCGGCGAGCAGCGGTATCAGGTCGATGTGATCCGGCGAGCAAGAGCACACCTGCACCTTGAAGCTAAAGCCCTTGGGCACGCCGGCTTCGGCGAGCAGCTTCTTGGCCTTCTCCGGATTGTAGGTATAAAGCTCCTTGATCGAGTTCCGGCATCGCCGAGAGCGGCTCGAAATAGCCGAGATAATCGGGGTGCTGCGGATAGGCGAACAGCTCGGCGTTGCCGCCGTAATATTCCTTGACGATTTCCTGCTTGTTGATGGCGAGATTGAGCGCGCGACGCACGCGAATGTCGTCGAACGGCTTGGTGTCGACCCGCATGGCGAGGAAGGTGCCGCTCATGTTGAGCCACTTCGACCACTGCAGTTGCGGCGCATTCTTTTTCAGTTCATCGACCGCCGACCAGCGAATGCTCTCGAGAATGTCGAGCTTGCCGGTGCGCAACGCGGTGAGGAACGTCGCCTCATCCTTGATGGTGCGATAGACGACCTTGTCGACCAATGGCAGCTTGGTGTCGACGCCGTTGATCTTCTCGGTGCCCCAGTAGTTCGGGTTCTTGACGTAGGTGTTGGAGTTGCCCTGCACGAAGTCGCCGAGCATGAACGGGCCGGTGCCGTTGACGTTCTTCCAGTTGCCGGCGCCGGCGTCGACGACTTCCTTGGGAATGATGCCGGAGTAGTAGCCCCAGCCGAAGCGATAGTCCCACTCGGCGTTGTAGTTCTTGAAGGTGAAGACCACGGTATGCTTGTCGGTAGCCTCGACCTTGTCGAGATGGTCGAAATATCCGGCGATCTTCTTCGGGCTCTTGTCGAGACGGTTATAGGCGAACACCACGTCGTCGGCGACCATCTCGCGCGCTGCCATCACCCCGGGCTTGTCCGGAAACATCACGCCCTTGCGCAGGTTGATTTCGAGGCGAAGCGGGTTCTGTTTCCATTCCCATTTCTCGGCGAGTTCGCCCTTGATCGCATCGGAAGGAATCCAGGCATCGGCATAGAACGGATGCTTGCCGCCGAGCCGTTTCGACTTGGAGAGGTCGGCGACGAACAGTTGCTCATAGACCGCGCCGGTGTCGTGGTTGTGCTTCCAGTTCCAGTCGGCGAGATCCCACGACAGCGCCGAGAGCGTGACGTAGACGGTGCCGACCTCCAGCGTGCCGCCGGGTTTCGGCGGTTGCTCCGATTGTGCCGATGCCGGACCGGCCAGCGACAGCGTGAGGGCGACTGACGCAGCGGCCAGACGCAATGCGGCGCGAGAATAAGACATGACTTCCCTCCCGGTTTGTATTTTCGAATTCTATCTCGAGCCGCGCATGCGCGGATCGAGCAGGTCACGCAAGGCATCTCCGAACACGTTGGTGGCATAGACGACGATGGTCAGGCACAGGCCCGGCGCCAGCGCCAGCCATGGTCCCTGGAACATGAAGGTGCGGCCCGATCCCGACAGCATGCCGCCCCAGGTCGGCGTCGGCGGCGGCACGCCGAGGCCGAGAAACGACAGGCTGGATTCGGCGAGGATCACGGTGCCGACCCGCGTCGTGAACAGCACGATGATCGGCGGCATGATGTTCGGCAGGATGTGCCGCCACAGGATGCGGCCGGTCGAGGCGCCGATCGACTGCGCGGCGTGCACGTACATGTTCTCGCGCACCGATACCACGGCCGAGCGGATGATGCGCGAGCCGGCCACGCCCAGCAAAAATCCGAGCGTGAAGATGATCTGCGGCAGCCCCGGACCAAGCACCGAGACCACCACCAGCAGGATAATGAGATCCGGAAAACTCATCCAGGCATCGACGAAGCGCTGGGTAACGAGATCGACGTTGCCCCTGAGATAGCCGGTCAAAATGCCGATGACGACCGAGACCACGGTCGCCAGGGTCGCCGCCGTAAACGCGATGATCACCGAGATCTGCGCGCCATAAAGGCAGCGCGACAGCATATCGCGGCCGAGATTGTCGGTTCCGAACGGATAGGCCCATGACGGCGCCAGCAGGCGATTGCGCGGGCTGATCTGGTTCATGCCGTAGGGCGCGAGAAAATCCGCAAAAATGCCGCACAGCAGAAACAGAATGAAGATCACGCCGCCGGCGGCGCCGAGCGGCTTCTCCCGGAACAGGCGGACAATAAACTTGATGACGCTGCTGCGCTCGCGGCTGGCCGAAACTACAGGAATGTCTGATACCAGCGCCATCAGCTATATCTCACCTTGGGATCGAGCAGGCCGTAGCTCAAATCCACCGCAAGATTGATCAGCATCACGGAAAGGCCGATCACCAGGCTCACGGCCGTGATGATCGGGTAGTCGCGCTGGCTGATGGAGTTGAGCAGCAGCAATCCCATGCCGGGAATGACGAAGATCTGCTCGACGATGACAGCACCGCCGATCAGGATCGGCGCCTGCAGACCGACCAGCGTGACCACCGGGATCAGCGCGTTGCGCAGCGCATGGCGGACCACCACGAGTTTTTCCGGCAGGCCCTTGGCCCAGGCGGTGCGGATGTAGTCCTGGCGCAGCACCTCCAGCATCATGGTCCGGGTCAGGCGCATGGTGATCGCCGACAGCGCGGTGCCGAGAATGATCGCCGGAAGGATCATCTGACGCAGGTTCTGCACGGGGTCGTCGGTGAAGGCGACAAAATTCACCTTCGGCGACCAGCCCCACCAGATCGACGGAAACACCATCACCATGGTGCCCATCCAGAAGCTCGGCACCGCCAGCATCAGGATCGAAAACGAACGGGTGAGGTAGTCGCCGGCGGTGTCCTGCCGGATCGCCGAATAGATTCCGATCGGAATCGCGATCAGCAGCGCCACGATCAGGGCCATGAGGCCAAGCTGGAAGGTAATCGGCATGCGCGCCCGCAACAGCTCGGACACCGGCGTATTCTGCCAGAGCGAGCGGCCAAAATCGCCGTGCAGGATAATGCCGCTGATCCAGCGGAAGTATTGCTCCCACATCGGCCGATCGAGCCCGAGCGTGTGGATCAGCTGATCGCGCGACAGCTTGTCGGCGCCGACATCGTTCTGCGACAGCATCATGTCGATGATGCTGCCAGGCACCAATCGAACGATGACGAAGACGATGAGGCTGGCAAACAGCAACGTCGGCACCAGCGCCAGCAAACGGCGGACGATGTAGGCGTACACCGCCCTACCCGCGCGTTTCGACCGGGCGTGACCCTGCCCGGAAATCGAAAACAATGGTCTGATGAACCAAAGCGCTTCCCCCTCGTTATCAGACAATCGACGGCTTCAAGCGGCCATCTTACGTCAACGCCCATACCCTATCTTCTAAAGATATTCGATTGGCGCGCGATTGTGCCGCCGAGCTTAACAGTGCGTCTAAGCCTTGCAAGCGAAACTTGGGCTCCGCGCGCCGATGACGCAGACGCGCACCATACTCATTTCATGAAAAGGTTCCGCCCGGCGGAAATTGCTGCTTCCGGGCTCACGGGCTATCTATGCATGCGAGCGCGGTCCATATCTGCGCTTCCAAAGAACCAAAGGACAAGTCGCGTGGCCGATAACGAGCGCAATGGCGCAGAACCTGCTTATGAATGCGACGCGCTTGTGGTCGGCTCCGGCGCCGCCGGCATGTCGGCGGCGGTCACCGCCGGTCATCGCGGCCTCAATGTCCTGATCGTCGAGAAGGAGCCGCAATTCGGCGGAACCACCGCGCGCTCCGGCGGCTGGCTCTGGATTCCCGGAACCTCGCTGGCGCGCGGCTGGGGCATCCATGAGAGCCCCGATCAGGCGCGAACCTATCTGCGGCACGAGGCCGGCAACAGTTTTGACGAGGCGCGGGTCGATGCTTTCCTGAGTGCCGGGCCGGAAGCGGTCGACTTCTTTACGTCGCAAACGGCGCTGCGCTTCGACATGCCGCTGGTGTTTCCCGACTACCACGCGGAAGCACCGGGCGGAACGCAAGGCGGCCGCTCGATGGTGACGCGGCCGTTCGACGGGCGCGAGCTCGGGCCGCACATCAAAACCCTCGGCGCGCCGCTGCCGGAACTGACCGTGTTCGGCATGATGCTGGGGTCGGGCAAGGAGATCATTCATTTCATGCGCGCCACCAAATCGCTGGCTTCGGCTGTTTACGTCGCCAAGCGGTTGTCGCGGCATCTTCTCGACGTGATCCGCTATGGCCGTGGCATGACGCTGACCAACGGCAACGCGCTGGCCGGACGGTTGGCGAAATCCGCCTTCGACCTGAACATACCGTTGTGGCTGTCCTCCCCGGTGCGCGAACTGATCGTCGAGAACGGCACGGTGCGTGGCGCCGTGGTCGAGCGCGAGGGCCGCCTGGTTCGCGTCCATGCCAAGCGCGGTGTCATCCTGGCCTGCGGCGGCTTCCCGCATGACGTCGCAAGACGCAAGGCGATGTTCCCGCATGCCCCGACCGGCCTCGAGCATTATTCGCCGGGGCCAACCGGCAACACCGGCGACGGCCTGCGGCTCGCCGAAGCGGTCGGCGGACGGGTCGAAGACACGTTGCCGAACGCCGCGGCATGGGTGCCGGTATCGATCACCAGGCGGAAGGACGGCAGCAGCGGGGTGATGCCGCATTTCATCGATCGCGCCAAGCCCGGCGTGATTGCCGTGATGCGCGACGGCGCGCGATTTGCGAACGAGGGCAATTCCTACCACGACTTCGTCCAGCGATGATGAAGGCCGCCAAGACCGGGCGAAGAGATCGCCGCATTCCTGATTTGCGACCACAAGACCCTGCGCAAATACGGCCTCGGCTGCGTGCCGCCGTTTCCGATGCCGCTTCGCCACCATCTCGACACCGGCTATCTCAAGCGCGGCGATACCATCGCGGCACTGGCGGCACAGGCCGGCATCGACGCCAAGGGGCTGGAGACGACGATCGCGCAGTTCAATGCGTCAGCCGCGAGCGGGCAGGATAGCGCCTTCGGCAAGGGATCGCGCGCCTACAACCGTTTTCAGGGCGATGCGCTGCATGGCCCCAATCCCTGCATCGGTCCGGTCGAACAGGGACCGTTCTACGCCATCAAGATGGTGATCGGCGACCTCGGCACCTATGCCGGGATCAAGACCGACGCCAATGCCCGCGCGCTTGACGGCAATGGCGATGCGATCGAAGGGCTCTATGCCGCCGGCAACGACATGGCCAGCATCATGGGCGGCAACTATCCCGGCGCCGGCATCACGCTCGGGCCGGCGCTGACCTTCGGCTATATCGCGGGCCGGCATATCGCAGGCGATCCGCAGGTATCGAAGCTCTGAGAATCCGCGAGCCCTCGTCCGGGCCCGACGTACCCTGCGGTATTGCCTCATGATATATTGCCAATATACGCTTGGGATGGACCAATACGGCGCCCGACTTCGCAGGCTGGCCGATGTGAGGAATGCCTTGAAATCGAAGACAGCCACCAAACGCCGGTCGCGGGCCAGCGAGGCCGAGGATGGCACGCTGACGGATCGCGCCTACCGCGAACTCGAAGAGATGATCGTCACGCTGCGATTATCGCCGGGAACGGTGCTGTCGGAACAGGCGCTTGCGCGTCCGGCTGAAGATCGGCCGGACCCCGATCCGGGAAGCGCTGCAGCGCCTGGCGCGCGACGGGCTGGTCGTGATCATGCCGCGGCGCGGCATCATGGTCTCCGAGATCAATTTGCGGCTGCAACTGCGGCTGCTCGAGGTGCGGCGCGAACTGGAACGGCTGATGGCGAGCCTGGCCGCCGAGCGCGCCACGCCGGAGGAACGCCGCGAATTCGCCGAAATCGCCGAAGCCATGCTGGCGGCCGCCGCCAAGTCCGACGACATCGCCTTCATGCGGCTCGACCAGCGTTTCAACATCCTGATCGCGACCGCAGCCCGCAACGAATTCGCCAGGCGCTCGATGGGGCTGATGAACGCGCTGTCGCGCCGGTTCTGGTATCAGCACTACCAGGAAGTCGCGGACCTGCCGCTCGCCGCCAAGCTGCACGCCGCGGTCGCCGAGGCGGTTTCGCAGAAGAAGGCCAAAGCGGCCGCGACCGCGTCGGACCGGCTGATCGACTACATCGAGGATTTTGCGCGCAAGACGCTGGATACCTAGATTTAATCGAACATTATGACGCTGCGAATGGTTTCGCCGCGCTTCAGCGCGGCAAAACCGTCATTGATCTCTTCGAGCGTGATGCGGCGCGAGATCAACTCGTCGAGCATCAGCGAGCCGTCGAGATAGGCGCGCGCCAGCAGCGGAAAATCGCGGCGCGGGCGCGCATTGCCGTAGCTGACGCGGCGGATGCGTTTTTCCTGCATCAGCGAGCCCCAGCGAAACGCCACGTCCTTGTTGACGTCGATCTTGCCGAGCCAGATCACCTGGCCGCCGGGCCGCACCGCTTCGGTGGTCACCCGAAACGCCGACGCACTGCCGGCCGCCTCGATCACGACATCGACGCCGCGGCCGCCGGTCTCGCGTTTGCCGGCGGCGACCGCATCGTCCTTCGAGGCATCGACGCCATGGGTGGCGCCCATCCGTGCGGCCAGCACCAGTTTGGCCGGATCGATATCGACGGCGATGATGGCGCCGGCGCCGGCCAGCCGCGCGCCCTGCACCGCGGCAAGACCGACCGCGCCGCAGCCGATCACCATCACGGTATCGCCATGCGCGATCGCGCCGAGATTGAGCGCCGCACCGGCGCCGGTCATGACGCCGCAGCCGATCAGGCAGGCGCGGTCGAACGGAATCTCCTTCGGCACCGGAATGGCCTGCTGGTCGGACACGATGCAATATTCGCCGAACGATCCCAGGAACATCAGCTGCTGCAGCGTCGCGGCCATCGGCCAGCGTGCGTGCGGGCTTCGCCGTCGAACGACACGCCCTTCGGGCCCTTCGCCGAGATATTCCTCGCACAGGATCGGCGCGTCGCGGTCGCAATAAAAGCAATGCCCGCAATGCGGATTCCAGGACAGCACCACATGGTCGCCGACCTTGACGCCGCGCGCGGCCGAACCGACCTGCTCGACGATCCCGGCCGCCTCGTGCCCCAGCACGATCGGCATGGGATAGCGCAACGAGCCCTCGATCACTTCGAGATCGGTGTGGCAAAGCCCGGCGGCGCGGATCCGCACCAGCACGTCGGTCGGCTTCAACGCCGCGGCGGTGATGGTTTCGATCGACATCGGTGTTTGCGCGGCATGCAGCACCGCGGCACGATATTGCAGGGCCATCAGGCGACCGCCTTGCCGGAAAGCGCCGACAGCGCCTGGTCGAGATCGGCCGAAGTCATCTCCCATTCGTTGCCGAAATTGGCCACCACCGCGCGCATGAACGGCTCGACCGAGGCTTTTGCCTTGTCCTTGTCGCCGAGATGATCGAGCAGCAGCGCCAGCGCGAGCTGGCGCGGCTCCGGGCCTTCATAGCTCCACTCAAAACCGTTCTTGGTGAACTCCGTCACGTCGACGCAGGGATCGAGCGGCGCGCCGTCGACGGTCACCTTGACGCCATCGATGGTGCGGTCTCCCACATAACGTTTCATGTTACCCTCCCTCGATCGAATGCCTGCGGTCATGAAGCGACCTCGATCTGGCCCGCGATCACCCGCATGACGTCGCGATCCCGATAGGCCTGCGCCAAGGTTCCCGAGAACATCACCTCGCCGCGCTCCAGAACATAGATCCGGTCGACGTAATCGGGAATATGGTGGGCGTTGGATTCGGCGATCAGGACGCCCTTGCCCATGGCGCGGATCGAAGCCACGCCCTCCGCGATCAGCGGAATGATCGCCGGCGACAGGCCCTCGAAGGGTTCATCGAGCAGCAGCAGCTTTGGATCCAGCGTCAGCGCGCGGGCGATCGACACCATCTTGCGCTCGCCGCCGGACAGCTGCCCGCCGCCGCGCGCCAGATACTGCCGCAGTTTTGGAAATACCGTGTAGGCCTCTTCGATGCGGACGCTGGCCGGACGGCCCGATGGCCGCGTCCAGGTCGAAAGTTCGATGTTCTCGGCCACGGTCAGGTCGGCATAGACTTCGGACTCTTCCGGCGCAAAGCCGATGCCGCGCTGCGCGATCTGCCAGGTCGGCAGCTTGGCCAGATCCATGCCGTCGAAACTGATGCTGCCGGATCGCGGCTGGCGATATCCCATGATGCTGCGAAACGTCGTGGTCTTGCCGGCGCCGTTGCGCCCGACCAGGCAGACCAGTTCGCCCGCCGCCACCGACAGGCTGATGCCGTTGAGGATGCGGCTGCCCTCGATGTCGACTTTCAGGTTCGACAGATCAAGCATCAATGCGCCTTCCTCAGGGTTTGCGGACGCGTTCCCACCACGGCCGAAATCATCGCCGGATCCTTGAAGAAGGCATCGGGCGGCATGTCGGCCAGCACGGTGCCTTCCTGCAGCGCGACGATGCGATGCGAATAGCGCTCGACCAGATCCATGTCGTGCTCGACCTGGACGATGGCGCGCACGCCCGCGGCCTTCGCCGCCGTGACCAGAACCTCCATGATCGCATGCTTGTCGCCGGTCGAAACGCCGCTGGTCGGCTCGTCCAGCAGGATGACGCTGGGATTGAGCGCGAAGGCGCTGGCGATATCCAGCAATTTCTTCTCGCCCTGCGACAGCGTCGACGCCACGGTTTCGAGCCGGGCGCGCAGGCCCAGCACGTCCGCGACCCGCTCGGCGTCGGCCTGCAGCACGTCGTCGCGCCGCAGCGAGCGGAACGGATTGGCGACGCGGCGCAAGCGCGACGCCACCGCCACGCTCAGGGTTTCCCGCACCGTCAGCGCCGGAAAGATATTGACGAGCTGAAACGCGCGCGACATTCCCAATCGCGCCAGTTCGACCGGCCCGATGCCGGCGATATCCCGGCCGAGGAAGCGAACCTCGCCGACCGTCGGCCGCAACAGGCCCGTCACGACATTCACCAGCGTGGTCTTGCCGGCGCCATTGGGCCCGACGATCGAGACGAACTCGCCGTCGCTGACGCTGAACGAGACATTGCTGAGCGCCTTGAACGCGCCAAAGGCCTTGGTGACGTTGATGGTCTCGAACAGCGGCGCGGTATCGGCGGCGGTGCGGCGTCGGGCTGCATCTCATCGCCCTCCCTTGCGCCTGTTGACAAGCGCCTCGATCGTGCCCGACAGGCCCTGCGGCATGAACACCACCAGCAGCACCAGCACGCCGCCCATCACAAAGCGCCAATATTGCGTGATCGACATCACGAAATCCTGCAGCAAGCACGAACACCAGCGCGCCGATCGCAGGTCCCGCAAACGTGCCGCTGCCGCCAAGCACCGCCATGAACACGAGATTGCCCGAATGGGTCCAATAGGCCAGTTCGGGATCGGCCAGTCCGGTGGTGACGGCGAGGATGGTTCCGCCGATGCCGCCATACACCGCCGAGATCACGAAGGCGGCGAGCCGCATCCGGAAAATCTGCACGCCGACATAGGCGGCCTTGCCGGCGTTCTCGCGGATCGCGCGCAGATGCAGCCCGAACGGCGACTGGGTGATGCGCCACATCGTCAGGCCGAGCAGCGCAAACAGCACCAGCGCATAATAGTAGAACGGCCCGGTCAGAAACGCGGTCTTGCCGCCGCGCCACTCCATGCCGAGCAACAGCGGCCGCAGCACCCGCATGCCCTGATCGCCGCCGGTGACGCTGTAGAACTTGAACAGGAAGGAATGAAACAGCATGCCGAACGCCAGCGTCAGCATGCCGAAGAATATCTTGGTGTAGCGGACGCACAACGCGCCGGTCACCAGCGAGATCAGTCCGGACGCCAGCGCTGCGGTGATCAGCAGGATTTCAAAGCTGCGCACGCCGAATTTCGAGGTCAGCGCCGCCGCGCTGTAGGCGCCGACGCCGAGAAACATCGCGTGCCCGAACGACAACAGCCCGGTGGTGCCGAACAGCAGATTGAACCCGAGCAGCGCGATGCTGTAGCCGATGAACGGCAGCATCAGCATCAGCGCATAGGGCGAGGCCACCAGCGGCAGCAGCGCCATGATGGCGATCAGCCCGAGCAGCACCCACAATCCGTTGGGCCGCGGCATCCATCGCCGCGCCATCGCCTGCGAAGCAATGTCGATCGAGTGGTTGCTCACGCGGTCGCCTTTCCGAACAGGCCGGCGGGCTTGAGGATCAGCACGACGACGACCACGAGATAGACCGACAGCATCTCCATTTCCGGCATCAGCGAAATCGCCGCCGCGCGCATCAATCCGACGACGAGCGCGCCGACCAGCGCGCCGCGCATGCTGCCGAGCCCGCCGATCACCACCACGGCGAAGGATTCCACCACGAACTCGACCGCCATATCGAGCGATGCCGCGCCTGACGGCACCACCAGCGCGCCGCCGACCGTGCCCAGCATGCAGCCGACCGTGAACACCAGCGCAAAGATCTTCGAGGCGTTGACGCCGAGCCCTTCCGCCATGTCGCGGTTTTCGGCGGTGGCGCGGACGATGCGGCCGGTTTTGGTGCGTTCGAGAAACAGGCCGAGCCCCACCGCGATCGCAAGCTCGCGGCGATCACCAGCAGATTGTAGGTCGGCACCCGAACGCCGCAGAAAATTCGCCGTGCCGTAGACCAGATAGACGTTGTCCATGGTCCGCGGCGTCGCGCCCCACAGGAAGCGGAACACGTCCTGGAACATCAGCAGAAAGCCGAAGGTGATCAGCAGCTGGTAGCTTTCGTCGCGGCGATAGATCGTGCGCAGCACGCGCTCGATCGGCCATCCGACGAGGCCGATCGCCAGCCCGGCCACAATCAGCACCGGAAAGAACAACAGCGGCGGCATGCCGAGCTTGAGCGCGATGCCGACCGCGGTAATGCCGAAATAGGCGCCCAGGGCGTAGAACGAGCCGCAGGCCAGATTGACGATCTTCTGGACGCCGAACACGAGCTGCAGCCCGGCGGCGACGAGAAAGAGCACCGCGGCGTGGAAGGTCCCGCCGAGGACGACATCCACCAGCTCGATCATGCCTCAGACCGGCATCTTGGCGGTCTTGATCCACTCCCAGAAATCGGCGCCCGGCGGCTTTTGCAACTGCTCGGCGCCGAAGGTGTCGACCGAGGCCAGCGTCGGAAAGTCGTACTTGTTCTTGTTGGTGGACGGGCCCTGGTAGAACACCTGTTCGGCGATCTTGTCCTTGCGGAAGCGGCCCTTGCCGCCGAGGCTTTCGACCTCGAGGCCGGGCATCGCTTCGGCCACCTGCTCCGGCGTCGGCCACTTCTTCAGGGCCTTTTGCGCGGCCTCGACGCCGGCCTTGTAGGTGGCGAGCGCGAAATAGGCGCGGTCCGCTTCCCAATGCGGCGCCTCCTTGTACTTGTCCATGTAGTCCGTCACGAAGGCCTTCTGCAGCGCAGAGGCCCCCGGGAGGTCGAAGTACAGGGTGTTGTGGCCGAAGATGATGCCTTCCGGCGTGAATTCCTTCTTGAGCTGGTTGATCTGCCAGCCGGCGGCCGGCAGCACCATCTTGACGCCCTCGAACAGGCCGGCGGCGTGTCCCTGCTTCATGAATACGGGCAGATCGGCAAACAGCATCGAGGAGAAGATCAGGTCCGGCTTGGCGGCCTTGAGCGATGCGATATGCGAGGTCAGGTCCATGGTGCCGACCTTCGGCCATTGTTCGGCGACGAACTCGGCCTCGACGCCGTAGCGCGCCAGGATCTGCTTGAAGGCTTCCCAATTGTTGCGGCCATAGGAATAGTCGGGGTTGATGCCGGCGACGCGCTTGAATTTGCCCTTGAAATGCTTGACCGCCAGCAGCGATCCCATCACCGCTTCGCATTCATTATCGGTGGAGCGGAAGACATATTTCGAATTCGGCATCATCTCCTTGACGCCGTCCTGGGTGGTGCCGTCCCACATCACGGTCAGCGCCTGCTCTTCCTCGGCCACCGGTGCGACGCCGAGGCTGACGCCGGTCGAGATCAGGCCGTGGATGGCATCGACCTTTTCCTGCAGGATCAGGCGACGAAGCCGTTCGATCGTGTCCTTCGGGTTGGTCTCTTCCTCGATCACCAGCTCGAACTTGCGTCCGGCGATGCCGCCATCCTTGTTCATCCGCTCGGTGGCCCATTGCACCGCGCGAATACCGCACTCGCCGGCGGTACCGGCGGCGCCCGATCGCGGCGCGATGATGCCGATCCGAAGCGGCTTGTCCTGGGCCAATGCCGGCGCAAACATCCGCGGGCCCGCGGCAGCGGCAAGGATCCCGGTACCTGCAAGTCTGGAAAAATCGCGACGCGTGAGCTTCATAGGTCCCTCCCGTTATCGTTGCGCATTTGCCGCGCGCTTGTTGGCATACCATAAATATATCAGACGACATCTCATCAAGCGGTTTTTTCGGGCAACCCCGCAAATCCGCAGCCGAAAGTCCGTTGCCGCACTGATAGACTGGTGATATATTAGGCTATTCATGACCCTGCGGCAGACGGAGACGGCGCAATGGAATTATCGTCAAGCCCCATGACGGAGCGACAGCGGAACTACCGGGCGAACTACCGCTACCGTATCGCCGGATGGTACAATGGCTGGCTCCACGTCTTCGTCATCTACGTGATCGGGTTCACCGCGCTGTCGGTCTATTTCGCCAATGTCAGCCATTTGCGCTGGTGGGAACTGGGAATCGTGCCGGTGACCTTCCTGTTCGCGAATTTTTTCGAATGGTGGATTCACCGCTTCGTCATGCATCGGCCGTCGCAGGTCAAGGCGTTCCGCGCGATCTACAACCGGCACACCCTGATGCATCATCAGTTCTTCACCGATTCCGAGATGCGTTTCGCCGACCATCACGACTGGCGCGTCACGTTCTTTCCGCCCTATGCGCTGGTGACCTTCACCATGATGTCGATCCCGCCGGCGCTGGTGCTCGGCTGGCTGGTCTCGCCCAATGTCGGCTGGCTGCTGATCTCGACCACGACGTCGATGTACCTGATCTACGAATTCATGCACTTCTGCTGCCATGTCGATGAAAACTGGTTCGTGCGCAATGCGCCGTTCGTCAACACCATCCGGCGCCATCATGCCGCCCATCACAATCAGTCGATCATGATGGAGCGAAACATGAACCTCACCTTCCCGGTGATGGATTGGCTGTTCGGCACCTCGGACCTCGATCGCGGCCTGCTCGGTCATGTCTTCAACGGTTACGACACCCGCTACGTCAAGACCAACATGCGCAAGACCTCGCGCACGCCGAAGCCGGAAATGTCCCCGCCGTCGGGATTTATCGCGCCTGCCGAGTAACGAAGCGGAGGAGCCGGTCATGGAGGCGATCGAGCCGAACTGGGTTTCGCTGCTCTGGTTCGCCGGCTTCGCGACCGTTGGCGCCGTCGGCTTCCTGGTCGTGGCCGGCATGTTTCCGCTCCGCTCCCGCCCTGATACGATGAGGTCGAATGCCGCGACGCTGCTGGTGGTCGGCAACGCCATCCTGCTGGCGGCGCTTTGGATGGGCACCGGGTTTTTCGGCTACGCTGAACTGCGGTGGAGCACATTGGTGGTGGTGACCGGCCTGGTCGTGCTGTTTGCGCCCGGGCTGTTCGAAGCCTGGCCGCCGTCGTTGCGCGATGGCAGGACCGGGCTTGTGGTACTGGTCAGCGTTCAGCTGTTGGCGCTCGCGGCATTGGCGAAAGTCGCGGGCCCATCCTGGGCACAGATGTCCTGAATTTTTGGGAGAATTTTGCGATGCCCGTAAAGATCAAGTTCGGACTTTCGCTGCTCGTGGTGCTGGTGACGGCGATTGCGGCCTATTACCAGCATCAGCTTGGCCACGATCGCATCCAGTATGTCGTCGCCTTCCTCGGATTTTTCATGATTTTCGCGATGTGGCTGTTTCCCGAGGTCAAGCGTGAAGAAACCGGCTGGCGGCGTTCGCCGGGACACCGCGTCGCGATAGGGAAGTCCGCACGCGATTGCGGCAACCGAGTGAGAATCTTATTCGACAGGATTCGAGACGCCTCCTCTGGCAGCCACTTTTTTCATCGCGCAGCCATAAATGCGCCCTCACCGCCTCCCGTGTTCTCTGCTAGCAAGGGTGGCCTGGCAAGGTGAGCCGGCGCCTTGGATCGGAGGAACAGTGCTGCTTTTTCGTATGCTTGCCGGTGCGTTCCTTTTGCTGCATCCGGTTGCCGTCCACGCTCAGACCGTTTGGGATATGCCGACGGAGTATCCGCAGAGCGCGATGCCGGGACTTGGCCTCACGACATTCACCAAACACGTCGCCGAACTGGGTGCCGGAAAACTCCAGATCAAGCCGAGCTTCGATGCCGCGGGTGGCATTAAATCCGCTGGCATGCTCAACGCGATCGCGGAAGGCAAGGTGCAGGCCGGCGATGCTTTCGCCGGCGCGCTGGAAGCCGAGGATCCGATCTTTGCCCTGCCCTCCCTGCCGTTTCTGGTGACGTCGATCGCGGATGCAAAGCGCCTGGCCGATCTCGCGCGGCCGCATCTCGCCGCGGCATTGCAGAAAAAGGGCCAGCGTTTGCTTTATCTGACGCCCTGGCCGCCCTCCGGCATCTGGTCGAAGGCGGCCCTGAAGACGCCATCCGACCTGTCCAGCCTTTCAATTCGAACCTACGACAAGGTATCAAGCGAGGTCTTTGCCGGCACCGGCGCCAAGGCCGCGTCGATCAGTTTTGCCGACACGATGCCGAAACTGGTCGACGGCAGTATCAATGCGGTGCTGTCGTCGGGAGACGGCGGCGCCGGCCGCAAGCTTTGGGAGTATCTCCCCCATTTCAGTGAAATTACCTACTCGCTGCCGCTCTCGGTCGCGAGCCTCAATCAAGCGGCTTATGACGCGCTGAGCCCGGACCTGCGAGAGGCCGTCGATGCCGCCGGCCGCAAGACCGAGAGCGAGTTGTGGGTCGCTTTGTCGACCCGGCTGCAGGAGAACTATCAGCGCATGCGTGCCAACAACGTCACCATCGACACCAGCCCGGCTCCAGCGGTCATTGCGGCGCTCCAATCCGGCGCGGCCATCGCGCAGCGCGCCTGGTGCACCAGATCGGGGCCGGTCTGTTCGCAGATTCTCGATGCCTTCAAGGCTGGCAAACCATAAAGACGCTCGTGAGCCAAAGGCGCAGCAGCGATCCATGACCGCATCCGATGAACCCGATGACACTCATCTGCTTCCGTTTACCGAGCGCATCAAGGCGGCGAAAGCCAGGCTTGATGCCGATCCGGACAATGTTGAGCTGAAGCTGGAGACGGCGGAGGCGCTCGACGAACTTGGCGATGCGCTGTTCAACCAAGATGAATTAGACCGCACCCGCTTCTTCTATTGGCAATCGTTTGTGATGCGGCTCGAGGTCATGAAGCAGAGGCCCGACGATCCGGCCGCCGAAGGTTATTTCGCCGTCGGTCTCGACAAGCTCGGCGTGCTGTTCTCCCGGCTCGGTGAAATCGAGGAGGCCGACAACCTGCTGACCGAGGCGGTGGAGCGGAGACGGCGCCTCGCCGATCACTTTGACGACGACATCGCCAGCGCTCACCTCGTCGTCGTATCGCTGCTCAGGAAAGCCGGCCTCGAACGTATCCGGGACCAACCGGACGCCGAACGTCCGCTGCTGGAAGAAGCACAGTTGCGCCTGAAGCGGGCACTCGAGCGTTGGCCGGACAGGGAGTTCCTGGCTCGAGATCATGCGGAAGCAACTGCACGGTTGGCGGAGCTTCAGGCCGGAAACAGCTGACATCAGCTGTTTCCATCATCCGCACCTTTGATGCCAGCCTCCGGCCATTGCGCCGCCCACTACTTCTTTGGAAGAGTGATGGTTTCAAATGAGGTCTTGATGTCGTCAATCGGCGCAAAACTGATGCTGACCCCAAGCTCCGGAATGTGCCGAAACAACCAAATTGAGTGGCGGCTGCGGTTGTCCAGCTCCTCGACCGTCATGCGGCCGACGAAAGAGGAAAAAAGGCAGGAACCGACTTTTACATTCTCTTCCCGTTCGAATTTATATTTTGCAAACCGCATCTCGTGCGGGACAACGGTCCCGTCTTTTTGATGAGTCTTCGTCCACAACTCCAACGTCACGTCATTTCGGTGGTCAAACAATTCCGGGCCAGTTGCTTCGTACCTGTCTGTCGACTTCGTATGCGAACGAAAAACAGGACGATTCTTTACTTGCGATATCTGTACGGCTTCGTGCTCAGTCACGAGGCCGTTAGTTTCAACGCGCCGCGATATGGTTTGAACCCCTGCTTTGCCGAAACTGCGGGTCAAAACGATACTCGCTCCGGATTTCTGGCGAAAAACCTGGACCACCCTCTCCCGTTCGCGATCATCGTATAGACCTAGCGCCCTGATCCTGTATTTTAGCTGGTATGGGACCAGGGAGTTTCTCAGGCCATCGCAGTCGATTGGTGCCTCACCGGCGACATCCTGCGCCTTCGCCATTTCGACGTTGAACAGAAAAAAGATACCGAATAACAATTTCCAAATCATCGTCTCGGATTACATCGCGCCAGCCTGCACTTGACAAGTAGCCACACGGCCGTCGATCAACCTCGCTAACGGAAAAATGCCATGAACGCGATCATCTGCGCCGCTTCCATGCTTCTCGCCGCGACGGTGTTCGCCTTTGGCCAAGGTACTGTGTCGCCCGAGGTGCTGAAGGACCTTGCCCCAACCGGAAAACTGCGGGCAGCCATCAATCTCGGCAATTCGGTGCTGGCGCAGACGGACGCCGCCACCGGTAAGCCGAAGGGCATTACGCCCGATCTCGCGCACGAACTCGGGCGGCGGCTTGGCGTTCCGGTCGAACTCGTCGCCTATGAGGCGGCCGGCAAGGTGTTCGGCGGCGTCAAGAGCGGCGCATGGGACATCGCCTTCGTCGCGATCGAGCCGGTACGCGCCGCCGAGATCGAATTCAGTGCACCCTATGTGATCATCGAGGGCACCTACATGGTGCCGAAGGATTCTCCGTTGAAGGTGATTGCCGACGTCGATCGTCCCGGCATGCGTATCGCCGTCGGCTTGGGCTCGGCCTACGACCTGTACCTGACGCGCACCATCAAGAGCGCGACCATCGTCCGCGCCGCGACAGGCGGCGGGCGGGCCATGACCGAGCTGTTCGTCAACGACAAGCTCGAGGCCGCAGCCGGCGTGAGGCAGCCGCTGGTCGAATACGCCAAGGACCATCCCGAGGTGCGGGTCATGGACGGCCATTTCATGGAGATCCAGCAGGCGATGGGCACGCCAAAAGGCCGCATCGCCGGCGCGAACTATCTGCGCGTTTTCGTCGAGGAGATGAAGGCTTCGGGCTTCGTTGCCGATGCGATCAAGCGCAGCAATCAATCGGCAACCGTCGCACCATCAGCGCCAAAATGATCGGGGCAACTTACTCCTCGATTTTTCACGCCGATGCGCAGTTCGGCCAGCCGTGCGAAGCCGCGGTCCTGGGCGGTCCGGCCGCCCATCTCTGAAATTCGCGCTTCTAGTGATATCTTTTGCCACTTGCCAAGTGCTGTATTCGGCAGAATATCCCGAGTTCGGCGCGGCGGGATTCTGCACGATTCTGCATAATTTCCGATCCTGCAGGAGTAGCTGGCATCCCGCCAATCAAGCTGGCAAAGCAGGCCACCCCGCCAATCCTGGACGGCGGCTGGTTTTGCCGAGGCATATTTCTTGATCGACAAGCTCGAACTCCTGCTGGCTCTTGCAAAGGAACGTCATTTCGGGCGTGCCGCCGAGGCATGCGGCGTTACCCAGCCCACGATGTCGACCAGCCTCAAGCAGCTCGAGGAAATCCTTGGCGTCATGCTGGTGCAGCGCGGCTCGCGCTTTCAGGGCTTTACGCCCGAGGGGGAGCGCGTGCTCGACTGGGCGCGCCGCATTGTCGGCGACACCCGCTCGATGCGACAGGAAATCAACGGACTGAAGGACAAGCTGTCCGGCGAAATCCGGATCGGAGCGATCCCGACCGCGCTCGGCATGCTGGCCTCGCTCACCACGCCGTTCCGCGCCCGCCATCCGGACGTGCGGTTTCGCATCGATTCCTGCACTTCGGCCGCGGTGCTGGGGTTGCTCGAAAATCTGGAGATCGACGTCGGGCTGACCTACATCGAGAACGAACCGCTCGGAAAAGTTCGCACCATCCCGCTTTATAATGAAAGCTATCGATTGCTGACGTCGCCTGAGGCGATGTTCGGCGATCGCGATCAGGTGACGTGGAAGGAAGTCGGACAGGTGCCGTTATGCCTGCTGACGCCGGACATGCAAAACCGCCGGATCATCGATCGCGCACTTTTGGCGGCCGGCACCCAGGCGATGCCGAGCCTCACCTCGAATTCGATCATCGTGCTGTATACCCATGTCAAGACCGGGCGCTGGGCGAGCGTGATGCCGGCGAAGCTCGCGGAAACGCTTGGATTGGCCGACGCCGTGCGCAGCATCCCGATTGTCGATCCTGATCGTCACCTACGGCATCGGACTGGTCATTCCGCAACGCGACCCGATGACCCCACTGATCGCAGCACTGGTCCGCACCGCGCGCGAGATTGCTCCGAGCCTGGAGAGCTAGGTATCATTCCCGGGGTCCGGTCGCCGCACGGGCTGGCTGGCGACGCAGTGCTGATCGCGCCGGTCTCCTGGCAAATTCCCTGCAAACAGGGAATTTTACAGGGAATCAGGCGATTCCGCCGGCTCGGAGACCCGGCCCCTAGCCAGAAAACCCTGCGGTGCACCGCCTTTTGAGCCAATTCCCTGCGCCAACTAACAGGGAATTCCTTTTAGCGAACACGGTATCGTCGAAGGCACAACAGGGAATCAGCAGATCGCCCGGGCCGATTACAAGAATCCGGGTCATGCGATTCAAGAATTAAGGGTCGCGAAGCTCGAGGGGGCTGGTCCGCTGGACCTGTGTCCAACGGGCTAGCGAGCCATTGGAACGACTTTTACCCGATCAGACGTCCCTTTGGCGCGAGAAGCCGAACCAACCGGACATGTGAAGGCCGGGCACACCGCTTTCGTCGGCGGTCGAGAGATCGGACATCGAGGCCGAGCGCGTCGGCGAGAGATTGGCGAGCGCCTTGATCGACAGCTAGGCCAGGCTTTGCAGTGTCATCCGTCTTTCCCATCATTCAAATATGCCGCCGCGACTATGCGATCACGGCGGCGGTTTCGGTTCACATGCCGTAGAGAATGTTCAATTCGCCGCTGGCGCGAACCGCGATGACGATGCCGTCGGCAGGCAAATAGACGTTCTGCAGCGCCGCGGAGGAAAGCTGCCCTTCCATGCGGAAGCCGTCCTTCAGCGGCCGATTGAGCTTTGCATTGGCAGCATTGAGCAGATTGTCGTAGGCGATGCCGTAATCGACATTGACCTTCGATCCGAGCTGCGTGCGATCGGCTCGATCAGCGGAGCGAGCCCCTCGTCGTCGGTCATGATGTCGACATTGGAAAGCCTGACAGCACGACCGCCGGCATCGACCTGGATCGCACCCGAGAGGTAGACCCATTTGCCGGCGGCTGGATCCGTATCGGCGGCCTTGGCGACGCGAAGCCCGATGACGAGCTTGCCCGACGACGGATATACGTCGATGTCGCGAACGGAGATGCCGGCGACCGGCGGCATCGCGGCAATCGCCTGCGTCAGCTTGTCCTTGAGGACGTCATAGCCGATCCGTACCGGCAGGATGACATCGAACGTGCCGGGGGCACTGACGTCCTGATCCAGCGGCGGCAAGGGCGTTGCCGCCACCGCCTGCGGATTCTGTCCGATGATTGTTTCGGCCGTACCGGAAAGCGCAATCGAGCCGCGCAACGTCCGCGAATTGGCCCGCATACCGGCAAAGGAAACGCTTTGCGGATTCATCTGCAGCCAAACGGCCGGACTATCGGAGAGCTGGATCGGCTCGAACGCGTGCTGCCATGCCGCCGCTGCCTTGTCCTGCAGATCCAGGCGCCGCGCCGCGGCCAGCGCGCGTGAACGCACCACCGCCAGCTGCGTCCGGATCCGAGGCTCGGCATATTTCGCAAGCGGAATCTCGTGACCCATCACCTGCAAAACCGGCGGCTCGCTCCAGCGGAATCCGTCGCTGAAATCGAGGTCGAGCGACCAGTCGCGGCCGAGCTGCGGACGGGCGGAAGCTTCGATCGTGGCGCTGGCTTCGGTCTCGCCATGGATGCGCGCAGTGAACCGGTTGGCGCCCTGCCCTTCGAGCGCGCCATAGATCGGCACCGAACCATAGACCCGGTCGCCGCGGCCATAGAGCGAGACCGGCCCGGACCGCTCGACGTAGCCCCATACGTCGCAATTGGCGTTGACCTTCCAGAACAGCACACGGCGATGCACGCAACTGATCTTCTCGTCGATGCTGGCGAGCCGCTGCGGGATATCCCGCTCGATATCGGCCGCGAGCGCCGGCAGGCTGAATTCGATCGACGCCGAGAGCCGCGAATTGGTGCTGAAGGGCGCCATGGTGTCCGGCGCCAGCGGCGGCTTGTCCGCCGCATGGCCGCGGGCAAAAGCCCACGAGGCCGAGCGCGGCAAGGCCGGCAAGAGTTGAGGACCGGAACGCGTTTTGGTTGTTGCGAACGTGCGATGTGAAAGCGAAATTCATGACGAGACCTCTGTATTTCGTTGCTGGATTCAAGTTGATTTTGTCGATCTATTGCGCTGCGGCTTCGACCGGCGTCGCTGTCGCGACGTCCTTGCCGCAGTCGTTGGGCGCGGGACGGCCTGCAAACCGGTCCATCATCCAGGATACCGCGGCATCCGCGCTGTCCTTGGCGACGAAGCCGTGACCGACACCGGGCACCCACATCATGGCGACCTTGCCGCCCGCCTTGCATTGCCGCTGCATGTAGGCGCGGGTGACTTCCGGCCGAACGAGTTGTCCGTCGTGCCCTGGGCCAGGAACAGCGGAATCTGCGGAGAGAGCGTACCCGGCGTGTTGCGCATCGCCAGCGACCGCCAGGGCTGGACGGTCGCGATGTTCGGCACCGACAGGAACTGCTGCTCGAGCGGCTTCTCGGTCTGCCGCCGCTCGAGGATGTCAAAGATCGACTCGATGCATTCGTTGGAAAGCCGATCGACGGTCGGCATCGCCTCCGGCACGACCACCTTGTCGATCGGTGCGCCATAAACCCGCGACCACGACCACAGCGTCATCGCCGTCAGGTTCTTGCCGCCCGAACTCTTGAAGTCGTCGCCCATCAGAGTGACCAGCGAAGTCGCCGGTGCTGCGGCCGCAACGCCGACGAGACGCAGTTCCGGCGCATAGGTTTTCGCGATCAGGCCGGTGTAGAGCGAAGCCTGTCCGCCCTGGGAATGGCCCCACACCGCAAAGCTGTTGCCGTCGCCCACGCCGGGCAGGTTGCGGGCGGCACGCACCGAGTCGATCACCGCCCGCGCCTCGCTGTCGCCGACCAGATAGGGATGCGGACCTGCGGTCCCGAGACCGGGATAATCGGTTGCCGCGACCACGGCGCCCTGCTCGATCAATTGGCGCAACCCGGCCATTTGCTGAAACACGAAGATCGCAAGCGACGGCGCGCAATGCGGCACCACCCCGGTGGTCGGATGCGCCCAGGCCACGATCGGCCTGCCACCCGCGGGTGCAGGACCGGGCGGCACGATGATCACGCCCGACACGGCGATCGGCTCGCCCTGCATGCCGACGGAGCGATAGAGCACCCGATAGGCCTGCGCGCCGGCAGGCGCAAACATCATCGGCTCGGAGCGGATCAACGAACCGGGAGGCCCGGCAAGTTCCTGCGCCGATGCGTGGTAGAATGGCGTTTGCGCATGGGCGGGCTCGGCCAGAAGGGAGAATGCCGCACATAGGACTGCGGCGAGATAGCGCGCCGCGCGCAGAACGGCCGGCACTGGAGTTTGCTGGAGGGCTCATGGTCGCCTCATCAAGTCTGGGTTCAGGAGTGAACCGCGCCCGACGCCTGAACGCGGCTCGGGTCAATTCATTGCTCGTCGGAGCGGAGCTGCGTTGCCCTGCCGTATGATTCGCGTTCCGCCTGATCGGGGAACATGACCTCGTGGCACGGTTCACTGAGGCGCGCCCCGTTGCCCTTCAGGCAGGCGACGATCTCGCCGACATTCGGGATGTAGCTGCCGCAGAGTCGAAACACGTCCGGCCGGCACGCATTCTGCTGCTGCATCGTGCCCTGGGCGAATGCCGCGCCGCCGCCGATGACAAAGACCACCAGCGCAACGCCTATCAAATGAATCGAATTTCGGTACATTTCCATCTCCATTTGAAATTATGCTGTTTCGGTCACGCACCCGCATGGATGCGCGTTGTTCCGTCCACGACGCGGGAATGCGGATCTAGATCACTTCATAGGCAAACAATGTCGCGACGAGCGTGATGCCGATCAGGCCGCAAAGAAAGATGACGTCGGCGAGACGCTCGATTCGAATACTCAACTGCGCCCGATCCGACCAGCGGATCGACAGGTACGACGTCATCGCGCTTGCCAGAAACGTCACCGCCACCAGCGCGGCATACTCGTCGACATGCGACGCGCCATGCCTGGTCGCAGCGAGTTTCACCAGCCCGATCAGGGTCGTGCAAACACCAATCATCGTGCCCGACACCGGCAGGATGTGAGACGACAGGCTATCGCTACGGGTTCGGATGGCTATTCGATTGGACTTGATGCTTGCTTGGCCTTGCCGATGATTTTGCGATCACGATGCGCCGGACCGGCGCACCGCTCGTTCGATTGGATCGCTCAGGTCCAGTCGCCATTGGGAAGCCGGCCGTGGAACGGCGTGTCACGGCAGTGACCATACGGGCCGCGCCAGGAGCCGGGAGGGCAGCCGTTCGCGCCGCTCGGCTTCACCTTCCATCCGCCGTTAGGCAACCGGCCGTAATACGGGGTGTCACGGCAATGACCCCATGGGCCGCGCCAGGCATCCGGGCCGCAGCCCCCCGACACCGGAACGATCATGGATTGATCGACGCCGGTCTCAAGATACTTCGGCATTGGCGGGCAATGCGCCCGACAGCGCGAGCGCGGCCGCAAGCGCCAGAACGACAGGTTTCAACATGGCAGATCTCCTTTTACTTTGGTTGGTTTTGGGGAGGTTGGGTGATGGGCTGCGCTAGAAGGACGACGCCTTCGCCAGCGCGGCGGAATAGATCGGGATGCTCATCCGTTCGATCGCGACCTGCTGCTGCGCGCCGAACACATCGCGCTCATCCATCGAAGCCGAGATGTTCGGGCGGTCGATGGAAATCTTGATCGCGTTGCAGCTATCGACGAAATAGCTGCCGACCACGCGCTCCGGCGGCAAGCCGAGGATCTCGCGACGTTGCAGCGGGTGAATACGTTGGCGTGCAGCGCGGCCTCGTAGTTCTCGCCCGACGTGAAGATGATGTCGAAGGTCAGCCGGTTGATGCCGGCATCCTTGCTGCGGATGACGACCGCCATGTCGAGCAACGGATGCGATCCGATCGGCGCGCCCACGGGCGGATGATCCGCGATCAGCGACAGCGTCCGGTCGTCGACATTGCCGCGGTAGTCGCGTTCGCCGATGTCGAAGTACCGCGGACGCTCCGCGCCCTGCTCGGTCCAGTCGGCGCCGTTCGGCCGCGAAGTAGGTGATCGGGAACATGGTGTTCTTGATCACGTCCTCGTTCTGCAGCAGGTGATAGAGCGACCATGCATAGGCGTCAGGCGCGTCCAGATCGAGCAGCGAACCCGTCCGGGGTTAGCGAGCTGCGTGATCCGGTCGATTTCCTGCTGATGTCGCTTCGCCAGCCTTTCAGCATCGCGATCGACGGTACGCAGCAGCGCCGACGGGATGCGAGGCGTCCGCGTCGGTGATGACGAAAGTCGCGTTCTGCAGCGCGTCCGGAAACTCATCCGCGATCAGCTTGAGCACGGCGGCCTTGATCGCCGGCTAGTTCTCGAAGAACACGGGATCGCGCGTGCCGCTCGGCACGATGGCGCCGAACGTGCCGTCCTCGCGCTGGAAGCTTACGAGATTGGGCGACAGCGGATAGGCAATGTTGCCGGCGGTCGCCTTTCGGCCGGGATAACCGTAATGAATCAGGTAATGCGTCAGCAGGCTGGCCAGCAGTACCGCCGCCTCGCGGGTCTTGGCGGTCGTTTCGACGATGATGCCCAATTCGCGCTCCGCGCCCTCGACCGGCCGCAGCTGCACGCCGTTGCGGCCATAGACCAGGACGTCCGCCGGTATCTTCGACAGATCGGCCGGATCGATATGGATCAGCGAGACCTTTCGCGAACCGAGCCGGCGCGATCCCTCGAGCTTGATGCTCCATGGCCATGGCTTCGCGGCATGAACGAAGCGGCTGTTGCGAATTCCGGCGCTGCGGCTGTCCCGGGAAAAGAACTGCGTCTTCTCCATCACCAGAATGCCTTCCGGATAGTATTGCAGCTGCGGATGGCTCTCCTCATAGAGCGAATGCGCGGCGATCGAATACGCTGTGCAGCGGCGCGCCGGATTGGGCGCGGTGAAGATCGCCGAGCCGTCGTCATAGATTTCGGCCACCAGACAGTCGGACGGCGAACCCGGATCGCAGGCTAGCGCGCCGCACTCCAGGACATGACCGACATGATAGGCAAGGCCCGGATCGATATCGCGCCGGATCATGTCGGACGCGAACAGCGCCACGTCGCAGCTCCGCCCGGCGAGGATGTAGGCGACGAACGTGGCAATGGCGATGAGGGTGGCGCAGGTGTAGAGGAGGTATTCGCCGGCGGAGGTGAGAGGGGGACGCGGCGGGCGGGGTTGTGCGGGCGGGCGTGGGCGTAGTCGAGGGGGGTGGACATGCGGCAGTGTGGTCAGGTGGAGAGGCGGTAGATCACGTAGCCGAGGCCGAGCATGCGCGAGTGCGAGGCCTAGCGAGATGCCGAGGTAGAGCGTGTAGAGGATCGCGACGTTGTCGTCCTCACGGGGGGCGTGGCGGGGCGGGTGGGCTTGCGGGTGGCGTAGTCGAGCTGGCCGAGGTCGGGGGTGGGCATGGCGGGCGGGGTCAGACCTGGAAGGCCATGATCGTGCCCATGAGGAGGAGGGCGAGGATGCAGGCGAAGACGTAGCCGAGGGCTAAGGTGCGGGAGAGGGAGGTGCGCCAGTCTTCGAGGGGGAGGACGGGGAGGGGGAAGGCGTATTCGAGCTTTTGGAGGTCGGGGTCGGGCATCTCCTGGGATTGTATCACGTGGCTGGGATCGTGAGGGTGAACAATCGCGGCGGTCGGTTTGGCGACGCCGGTATGGGCGTCGGCAGATGCGCCGTCGGCTCGGGGCTCGTCCTCTGCGTTGCCGAGCCCGCGCACGACTCAGGCGTCCCCGGATCTCCAGTTGGCCGAGCGGCACGCCCCGATCGACGCCATCCAGAGGCAGGACACCAGGTGCGGCATGGGCGATCCGCAGTGCCGACCGAGGTCGCCACCGTCCTCGGCCAGCCCGACGTGGTGCTCCGGGAGCAGAAGGTGCAGTCCTCGGGAATGCACCGATGGCCTCGTCGACCTTTATGCGGCCCCCGAAGACCGGCACCTCGACCTGCCTGGAAACCCGCTCCGTCCAGGCTGCAGCTACGAGCAGCGCTTCATCGACGGTCCCACGCCGCCACCGGTCCTCGACTACGCCCGCGTCGTTAAGGATCCCGCCGACCCGGCCCGCCTCGCCGTTCAGTACTGGCTGTACTGGAACTTTAACGACTGGAACGACCGCCACGAATCGGACTGGGAGACGGTCCAACTGGTCTTCGACACACCGTCGGTAGCTCATGCCTTCACCGAGGGACCGGGCGCGGGTCGGCGTCACCCGACACCAGGGCGCTCAGCGACCTCCTGGGCCGACGTGCAACGAGCAGGCGACCGCCCAATCGTTTACGCGGCCCGAGGGTCCCACGCCGTGTATTTCGAGCCCCGACACTGGTTCGGCACACGGCGACGCCGGATTTGGCTGCGATGACACCCGAGGGTCCCTCGACGCGGCTCGACCCGGCAGTCCACCTCTTGCCCGCCACCGTCACCGGGCCCGCTGTTACCCCGATCGCCTGGCTCGCCTTCACCGGCCACTGGGGCCAGCGCGGAATCGAGCTTCGATACCGGGCCCACCGGGGCCTGTGGACAACGAGAAGGCGGCTGCACCCCATGCGCTTGATGGCGAAGACCCGAGCCGAGGCGATCAGCCTCCCGGGCTTCGGGACTTCCGTCGGACCGAGTTCTTCCGCCGCGCCACCGCCGCCGGGTCGCAACTATACGTTCGGGCGACGGCCGGCCGCAACGTCCTCAGAGCCGCCATCCTGGCGGTCGTCGCGATCCTGACCATTCTCGTCCTGCGCACCCAGTGGCGGCCGGCTTCGCCCCGTCCCGTGCGCGCCCGGCGCTGCAGCGGCCAGATCCGCGCTCGCGGTGCGCCGCCTTCGTCGCCGAGCGTCGGCGCTACTTGTCCGCTCGCCGGCCTGTCGCTCGGGGCGGGCGTCCTCGCTACCGCGCTGCAATGGTCGTTGACTCGGATCGACTCCTTGTCCACGCCGCCACGATGGAACTGCAAGGCGACACTGTGAGCCGCGTGCTCGTTGCCGTCGCAACGGGCGACGTCGTCACCATCCCGATGGCGGTGGTCGTCGTGGCCGCCAGCGTCGCCCGGACCAACGACCTCGGCACACCCGGTGGGCTCGCCGGCAGCCTCAGGGCCATGCGCGACCAGCGTGTGCTCTCCGTCGTCGCCTACCTCGCGGTCGTGGTCTTCGTCGGGGGGCTCATCGTCGCGCCCCTTGCCCTCTACCTGGCCAGCCGGTGGGTAGCGGCACCGGCCGCCGCCCCCGAGAGTTCAGGCGTCCGCCAGGCGTTGCGCCGCTCCAGCAACCTGACACGCGACCATCGCCCGACAACCGCGTACCTCACCACCGTCGTCGTCGTGATCACCGTAGTCACCGGACCCCTCGTCGGGGCACTCCTCCTGGTCCTGAGCGACCATTCGTTCGCGTTCCTTACCCGGTCGCTGCAGTGGTGTCTGCGTTCCTCTTCCCATGGCTCGGCATCGTGGTGACCATGATCCACGGCGATCTCGTCTCCCGTGGCTGAAGTGGCCGCCCAGCGAACGGCCATGCTCGGGCCCCCGTAGGTTCGACCCCGGTGGGACGGGCTCAACGGGGCGTAGAGATACGGCCTCGGAGCGATCACGACGTGGCTGACCATAGGCTTGTTGGCATTACTCGCAACAAGGCCGAAGGCAGATTGAGCTGGCCAGATGGCAGATCCTGTCAGCCGAGCTGGCAGCGGAGCACCGGGTACGGTTCCCACAGACCGGGCAACGACCATCGAATATTCCAAGAACCTACAGCAACGGGTGGGAATGATGATCCGGGGTTGCGGCCGAAGCCCCAGCATCTCGCTCACTGTGTCGGCATCACCAGTTCAAGAACTAGCACGGCGCACGACCACTTCGGACGACCTGTGGTCGTTCCCCATATCTCCGCATTGCTCGCGGGTTGCTGATCCGGGATCCGATGTCAGTCGAATGCCGTTCGTATCGACGGTAAGCCTCCGACGCGTGAAGCCCATTCCGCCAGTAGGGACGGCGGAGGCGTCGGCCGGAGATCCGACTTGTCACCTAATGGCCGGCAGGTATCGTCGTAGCCCGTGTGATCAACGAACTTCTGTTTGAGCCGACCCACCGAGGGCCGGTCGGGCGAACTGTTCTTCTCCATCCTGGAGCGCCGCCTCCTGCGCCGAGGCGAGTTCACTTCCGTCGACCATCTAGCCCGACGGATCATCGAACTTGTCAAGGACTATAACCAGCGAGCCGCCCGATTCCAATGGACCTATGACGGCGGCCCCCTGTCGATGGCGAAAGAACGCTCCATGAGAACGCCTGCTGGTTTGACGCCGAGGTCCGGGCTAAGTGCCACGGTATGCGTCGCCGGCCGCACCTCGATGTTGCTCCCGTCGGCCGAAGCAATGCGAAGCCCTGGTGTTGGCACCTTGAGCAGCCGGACCCCCTTTCCGAGCTGGGCGTCTCTTCCCGGCGCCTGTCGCTGCGCTCCGCGAATCTTGTCCGGCATCA
Organism: uncultured Alphaproteobacteria bacterium; assembly: GCA_963742695.1. GTDB lineage: Bacteria > Pseudomonadota > Alphaproteobacteria > Rhizobiales > Xanthobacteraceae > Bradyrhizobium. The sequence goes on along the minus strand of CAVUNF010000022.1, from coordinate 12,372 downwards.
CAGTGCGCGTATCACTTCGGAGGCGACATAGCTGGCGCGTCCTTTGAAGTGGTCGCGGTCCTTAGAGTCGGTCCAGGCTCTTCTCCTTCCTGTCGAGGTTCGTATTGCCCTTGGTTAGGCGAGCGGAATGGTCACAGTGAAGTGTGTTCCGTGTTTGGGTTCGCTTGTGACTTCGATGGTGCCCCCGTGGCTGTACTAGTTCCTCGACCACGGTGAGCCCGATGCCGCTGCCTGTGGTGTGGCGGGTCTGGCTGCCCCGCCAGAACCGCTCGGAGACGTGGCTCAGTTCGGCGGGCGGGATACCGATTCCCGTGTCGTGTACCTCGAGCCTCGCTACCGCTTGGTCGGGGGCGCACGGCGAGAAGGACCCGTCCACCTGGAGGGGTGAACTTTGACGGGGTGCCCGGTGAGCAGGTTGGTAACGATTTGGTGAAGGCGCTGAGGATCGCCTCGGACGACTGCGGAGCGGAAGTGGCAGTCGAGATGGAGTCCGGCGGCGTCGAGTTGTCCTTGGTCATGCCGGCGAGCGACGGTGACCAAGTCGACCAACTCGGGTTGAATGCGTAGCCCAGCCGCTTCGGCCGAAGCAAGAATCTCCAGGTCGTCAACGAGATGTCCGAGTCGCAGCACTTCGTCGAGCAACGAGGACAGTTGGGCTGGACTTGCCTCAACCACTCCGTCGGCCACCGCCTCAAGGGAGCCTTGGAGGATCGCGAAGAGGGGCTGCAACTCGTGCGTGACGTCCTCGATGATGGCCCGTCGAAGCGATTCCTGGCCTGCCAGGGTGTCGGCCATACGGTCGAAGGCCACGGCCAGTTCCCGGATCTCGGCAGGGCCGCGGCTGTCGCCTACCCTTGCGCTGCTGTCGCCGCGCTCTACCGCCCGGACAGCGCCGGTGAGGGCGACGAGCGGACGGGTGATCCGCCGCGATACTACGACGGCGACGGCGAGGGCGAGGATTGCTGCCAATCCGGTGGCCGCCGCGACCGTCCGAAAAAGAGCGTCGCGGAGGTCCCGCTCAGGCGATGGCAGCCCTGTGTTGGCGAATCGGAGTTGGGCGACGCCCACGACCCGGCCCGCTACGACGATCGTCTTGCTACGTCGGGCGCCATGACCACCAGGGACATTATTGGTGCCACTCCCCACGGGGCGCCCAGCAGTGTCGAACAGGATGACCGACGCTTCACCTTGCTCGGCTACGGCGAGCGACGTGCTAGATCCGCCCCTTGCCAGCCTCCGGCGGCGGTGTAGGCGGCCGTCGCCGTGTCAACGACGGCAGCCACTGTGTCGTCTTGTTTCATGCGGGGCGAGATGTGACACGTCGCCTTGCGCGGCGATGAGTACGAGAACACTGACCAACACGAGAGCACCGAATCCGACGGCCACGAACGCGGCGACGAGGCGGGTCGCTAGAGGATCGAGCCGCCCACCTTTAACCATCCCGTTTGAGCCCCAGCCGGTAACCGACCCCTAGGACGGTTGCGATGATCGGCGGGTTGGGCTGGATCGATCTCGATCTTGCGGCGCAGGTTCTTGATGTGTGAGTCGATCGTCCGCTCGTAGCCCTCGAACTCGTAGCTCCGGACGCGGTTGATCAATTTCGTATCGGGAGTACACCCGACCGGGGGTCCGGGTTAGCGCGAACCAGGATCCCCCACTCGGTGGGCGTCAACTCGACGGATATGCCTCGCACGGTGACGAGGTGTCGAACTTCGTCGATGACGAGCACACTTACCAAAGGACTCCGGGCCTGAGCGCGGAGTGCTCTCCCGGCCTCGTCGAAGGATGGCTTGGACGCGGAGGACGACTTCCCAGGACTCGGAAAGCGAGGAAGAAGCGCGAGCCACCTTGCTGTTGCTCTCGGGCCGACGTCATCGGGTCCATTCCGCGGTCACTCTCGTCGATCCCGAAGGCAAAGCGCGGCATCGGCTCTCGACCAGCATCGTCGCTTTCAAGCGGCTGAGCGAGGATGAGCTCGCTGAGTATCTGAATGGCGGGGAGTGGCTCGGCAAAGCCGGCGGCTATGCGATCCAGGGCAGCGCCGAGTCGCTCATCCGAGCGATCATGGGCAGCCATTCGGCGATCATGGGCCTGCCCTTGTTCGAGACCCGCGCCCTGCTCCGAGCTGCTGGATACAAGATTGACTGAGTGGCTGCTCGAGGAAGGGATCGGGGAGACCCGAGCGATCCTCGTCGAGGACGGCGAAATAATCGAGGCGGCGATCGAGCTCCCCGGCACGCTTCTCGCCGGGACGATTGCCGATGGCCGACTGACCACCATCCTGATCCCCGGGCGCCGGGCGATCGCGACGCTCGACGACGGCCGCGAAGTGCTGGTCGAACCTCTGGACGCAAAGCTGACCGAGGGTCAGGCGGTGCGGGTGGAGATGGTCCGCGAGCCGATCCCCGAAGCTGGCCGGCCCAAGCTCGGCAAAGGCCGACCGACCGACATGCCGCCGCGGCCGGGACCGACGCTGGCCGATCGCATCGGCCGTTTCACGCCGCACCGTGGCCCCGGCCTCGACCGGTTCGAGGAAGCGGGATGGTCCGAATTGCTCGAGGAAGCGGCCACCGGCGAGGTCGCCTTTCCCGGCGGGGCACTTCGAATGAGCCTGACTCCGGCGATGACATTGTTCGACGTCGACGGAGCCCTGCCGCCGGCGCCGCTCGCCACCGCGGGCGCAGAGGCGGCCGCTCGAACAATCCGCCGGCTCGATATCAGCGGATCGATCGGCGTCGACCTGCCGACTTTGGCCTCGCGGGACGAAAGACAGATCGTCGCCGCCGCGTTCGACCAAATCCTGCCGCAGCCGTTCGAGCGAACCGCCGTCAACGGCTTCGGCTTCCTCCAGATCGTCCGCCGTCGCGAACGCGCCTCGCTGCCGGAGCTGATTCAGTCGGATCCGGTCGGCGCCGCGGCGCGCGCTCTGCTTCGCCGAGCGGAACGCTCGGCCGGCGCCGGGGAGCGGGTCCTGCACGCCGCGCCCGCAGTCGCCGCGCGGCTGCGCGAAACCACAGGCTGGCTTGAAGAGCTCGCCCGTCGAATCGGCGCGCCGGTCGAGGTGCGGGAGGAGCCGGGCTCTGGCTTATGGGCCGGCCACGTTCAGAGCCGCCACGCCTGAACAGCGCCTTAGCCTCCAAGCCGCTGTCACACCCGATCGGCCATGCTATTCATGGCTGAAGTGGGGAAAGCATTTGAAGACAGCGCGCCGCGAGCCGGCGGCGCCGAGCAGTTCGCCGATCGCCTGGCGGCTCGCGGCCGGGGCGTGGCTGGGCTGCGCCCTGCTCCAGCTGATCCTCTACCTCCGACCGTCGCCTTATGGCGGGCCGTTCCTGCTCCAGTGGAAGACGTTCATCATCCGGCCGCTGGCCTACGAGTTGCTCTCGATCTGGCTGATCGCGCTCCCGTTCCTGCTGCTCTGGCTGATCCTCTACCGGCGGCCCGCTCGCCTCGCCGCGCTGGCGGATCGCCCACTGGGCGCTCGCCGCGCCTGATCGCGCTCGACCTGCTGATCACCGCCTTCGACCATGAGCTGTACCGCTTCCTCGGCCTTCGCCTCGGACCCAATTTCCTCGACGTCTATGCGGATCCGACCACCCTCGCCGACGGCCTGTTCCTCAACATCCTCGCCCGCGACCAAGGCGGGCCCTTCCTGTCTCCGATCCTGTGCCTCGCCGCGCCCAGCCTTTATTTGTGGTGGGCGGTCCGGACGATCCGGCGCCGGAAGCGCGGCCGGCCGCCGCCTCGGCCGGGCGCTCGCCGCCGCCATCCTCGTCCTGCCGCTGGCCCTCGGCCTCGACCGCCTATTCGCTCGCCCATGCCAAATTCCGGCTGTCGCGGCTCGAGCCGGCTCTGTTCGCCATCGTCCGCGATTTCGCCTGGCGCTACGAGGACGAGTCGCCGCCGGGCGATCCGGTCGCCCTCGGCCGGGCCTGGCAGGCGGAATGGCTGGCGGGCAGCGCCGACCGCGGCTGGCGCTTCCCGGATCCGCGACGCCCCTACATACGGGTGCCCGACCGATCCCGTCCGCGCCGCGGCCGGAGGACCGCTGGAACATCATCATCGTCCAGCTCGAATCGGTCGCGGGGTCGACACCGGCCATCTCCGCCCCGACCGCAGGCCGTCGCCGACGCCCTATCTCGACTCGCTGGCGGCCCGGCCCGACGCCGCGATCTGGACCCGCGGCCTGACCTTCGGCCCGCCGAGCATCAACGGCCGCTTCGCGCTGCAATGCTCGATCACGCCTTCGTCGCGCCGTTTCATCACCAGCCAGACCCGGACGTCCTTCTACTGCCTGTCCGACGCGCTGCGCCGGCAGGGCTACCGGACCGAGATGTTCTCCGCCGGCGACATCGACATGGATAACAGCACGGTCTGGGTGCAGCGCATGTACGACCGGCTCTGGCGCTATCCCGCAGGAAGGCCAGCGCGACCGGCAGATCTTCCGCCACGCCGCGGCGCGGATCCGCGAGCTCGGCCGGAGCGGGCCCGTTCCTCGCCACCCTCATCTCGGCGAGCAACCATCATCCCGTTCCGCTCGCCCGAGCCGGAGCTAGACGTTGCCGGCCATGGCATCGTCCGGCGAGCGGATCCTCAACACCGCGCGCTACACCGACGACGTCGTCCGCGAGCTGATCGAATGCCTTCGCTCGCGAGCCCTGGTTCGCTCGCACCCTGATCGTCATCAACAGCGACCATGGCTACAATCTGGGCGAGCATGGCGGACTCACCGGCGCCTACAGCCTCTATCGGGAATCGACCTGGACCCCGTTCCTGATCGTCGGCGCCCATCCCCGGCTTCCGGCGCGGGCGGCACGACCAGATCGTGACCCTGCTCGACCTCGCGCCGACGCTCGCCGACATGATCGGCCTGAGGGAACGCAATCCCTGGCAGGGCCACAGCCTGCTTTCGGTCGCGCCGGATCGGAGCCATCCGGTTCGGCTTCCGCGATTCGCTGCTCGCCGAGAGCCGGCGGATGGAGCGCGGTCACCGACCCGGCCGACGGCCGTCCCCGGCTCTACGACGCCGGCGCCGACTGGCTTCAGCGCCGCGACCTTTCCGCGCGCAATCCGGAGCTCGCCGCCGGCTGCTGGCCGAGGCGGATCGCGAACCGGCGCTTCAACGATTATCTGCTCCGTCACGGCAGGCTCTGGCGGGAAACCTGACGGCGATGCCTCGCGAATGGCGCCCCGACTCCGCCCATGCTACAAGCCGGGGCGCCGGAGGCGGCCGCGGCCAGAGGGACGGGGATCCAGGCCGTCATCGGGATCCGGGCCGCGACCATTTCGACATCGCCTGGCGGCTCGCTCTGCTCGGCTGGCTCGGCTGCGTCCTGCTCCAGCTCGCGCTCTATGCCCGAGGCCCGGCCCTTATGGCGATCCGTTCCTGCTCGAATGGCGGCGCTATTTCTGGCTCTCGCTCTATTTCGACCTGCTTGGCGCCTGGCTGATCGCCGGCCCCTTCTTTCTGCTCTGGCTGATCGCTGTGGAGGCGGCCGCTCGGGCCGCGCTGGCGATTGGCTCAACCAAGCGCCAGATCCTGCTTGCTGCCGCCGAATCTGGCCCTCAGCGAATTCGACCATGAGATATTGCGCTTCCTCGGCACCCGGATCGGCCTTTTCCTTCCTTACCATCTATGCCCGGCCGGCACGCTCGCCGACAGCCTGTTCCAGGAGGTGCTGACCGGCGGACCGTGGCGGCGCCCTGTTCCCGCTCGCTGCTGCTCATCGTCGTTCCGGCGCTCTATCTATTCCTGGCGCTTCGACCCCTCCGAGCCCGCCGTTCGGGCGGCGGTCGGACCGCCCTTTCTGGCTTGCGCTCGCTGATCGCCGATCCTGCCGCTTGCGGCGCCCGCCAATGGCTGGGCGCAGGCGACCAGCATGTTCCGGCTGCGAAGGACCGAGCCGGCGATCCTCGCTCTCGCCACCGACGTCAGGCTCGGCTTCGACGACCTGTCGGCGCCGCCCGACCTCGCCGCCCTCGCCGCCGCCTGGCAGAGGCGCTGGCTGGCCGAGAGCGCGCGACCCGGGCTGGCGCTTCACCGACCCTCGCCGGCCCTATCTCCGAACGCCGATCGGACCGGCCGCCCCGACAGGCGCCCAGGCCGTGGAACGTTATCTACCTCCAGCTCGAAACCTTCCGCGGCGCGACATGGGCTTCCTGGGACCGGGTCGCCCTCGCCGACGCCTTACCTGGATTCGGCTTCGCCCGGATCGCCCGATGCAGCGGTCTGGACCCGTGCGCCTGAGCTTCGGGATGCCGACGATCAACGGCCTGTTCGCGACCCATTGCTCGATCGCGCCCCATTCGAGCCGGTTCATCACCAGCTTCACCCCGACCAGCCTCCACTGCCTACCGGAAGCCCTGCGCCGGCGCGGCTATCGGGCCGAGATGTTCAATGCCGGCGATACCGACTGGGACAACAGCACGATCTGGCTGAGGCGCTGGTACGACCGGCTCTGGCGATTCCCGGAGGCGCAGCAGCACGACCGGCCGGTCTTCCGGGCCGCGGCCAGGCGGATCCGGCGCGCTCGGCCGGATCGGGCCGGCCTTTCTTCGCGAGCGTCGTCTCGGTCAGCAATCACACGCCGTTCAACCCGCCCGAGCCCGGCTTCGACATGACCGGCCGGGCCATCCGAGCGAGCGGATCCTCGACACCACCCGCTATACGGACGACGTCGTCCGGGAGTTCATCGAGAGCCTTCGCCGCGAGCCCTGGTTCGAGCACACGCTCATCGTCATCGTCGGCGACCACGGCTTCAATCTCGGCGAGCATCAGGTCCCGTCGGGCCAGATCAGCCTCTATCGCGAGTCGCTGTGGGTGCCGCTGCTGATCATCGCCGGCGCCATCCCCGCCTGCCGGCCGGCCGCCACGACGAGGCGGCAACCCTGCTCGACGTCGCTCCGACGCTCGCCGACCTGCTGGGCCTTCGCGAGCCGGTGCCGTGGCAGGGCCACAGCCTCGTCGGCGGGACACGAAACCGTTCGTTCGCCTTCGCCAGCCAGGACTGGCGGCTTGGCGAGACCGAATGCTGGTCGACGGTTCACGCGCCGGGCGACGAGCATCCGCGCCTGTTCGACCGGAGGCTGGACTGGCGCCAGACGAGCGACCGCTCCGCGGAGCATCCCGGGATGGCCGCCTTTTTGGTCGCCAGAGCCGAGCAGAACCGCCGCCTCAACGACTATCTGCTTCGCCACGATCTGATCTGGCGAAGCCCGAAGCCCGATTGAAGCGCGCGATCGACTTGCGGGCCCGGCGCGGGCTCGCCATATCCGCGCCGATGTCCACAGCCACCTCCCGCTCAGGCAAGGCCCGTAATTCCTGCCCGCTTTGCCGAAAGCCGGCGAGTTCGGATCATTCGCCCTTCTGCAGCCGCGGCTGCCGCGACCGGGACCTTCTGAACTGGCTCGGCAACTCGTATCGAGTGCCCGGGCCGCCCGCCGACGAAACTGCTTTTGGCGGGCCGGGCCCGGATGGCGAGGGCGGGCTGGACAGGTAAGGCCGGCCGCCTCTATAGGCGCTCGTCTTTCCGCGTCCGCCGGAAATGCCCAGGTAGCTCAGTTGGTAGAGCACGTGACTGAAAATCACGGTGTCGGCGGTTCAATTCCGTCCCTGGGCACCATTCCTTCCGCACCATTTCGGCACAGTAGAGCGCGCGCCTGCCCCATTGCCCTCCAAATCTGCCCGGCCTAGGCTTGGTTAAGGGGATGATTAGGAGGATGGACATGCTCAAGATGGGCCTCTTTGCCGCGGCCGCGATGCTGACCCTGGTCAGCGCCTCGCCGCCCGATCACCATCCGGCCGGCCCAGGCGCGGACTCGGACGATTATCCGCCCTGCTCCCGGACCGTGCGCGACAATTGCCGCCAGCGCAGCGCGCGCAGCGCGCTCGGAGACGAAGCCCGGGCGCTCGACCCGGCCGACGACGATGACGGACCAGAGTCGATGCCGGTCGCCGCGACGACCGCGAGCGCCGATTATCCGCCCTGCTCGGCGACTCTTCGGGACCGATGCAAACAAGGCGGCGGCTATGAACGCCATGCCCGCACGCGCTACGCGGCTCGGCCGTCGCGCCGCGCTTATGCGATGGCCGGGGAGCGCGGCTGAACCGTCTGCGCCGCGATGACCGGATCGGGCGCTAGCGGGAAACGCCTGGCCAGCGCCTGATCCGCCCACTGGACGATCGACGAGGTCGGCATCGCTCCGGATATCCGGTCGACCTCCTTGCCACTCGCAATCAGGATCAGGCTGGGGATGCCCTGGATGCCGTAGCGCGCGGCAATGGCCGGCTCGGCTTCGGTGTCGAGCTTGCCGAGCCTCATCCTCGGCTCGAGCATTGCCGCCGCTTCCTCGAAAGCCGGCGCCATCATCCGGCACGGCCCGCACCAGGCGGCCCAGAAATCGACCAGCAGCGGCAGGTCGGACTTCGAAGCGTGGCGGTCGAAATTGGCCGAGCTCTGAGGGTCAACGGCTTCGCGACGAACAGCGCCTCCCGCATTTGCCGCATTTCGGACCGTCGCCGAGCCGGTCGCTCGGCACCCGGTTGAGAGCGCCGTCCCGAGGGCAGGCGACCACGATCATATGCTCTTGATCTCGGCATCATCGGCTCCTTCGATGATCAATGAGAGCCGCTTCGCCAACGCGGTGGGACGGGCCGCGGTTCCCGCCGATCCGATCACGCGGCCGAATTCATCGCATCTTTCGCCGGGGCCGGCCGCCTGTTAACCCTGTCTTCACGGCTCAAGGGGAGGATCGCCGAATGAGCGGGTGGGGATCTGCCGGCGCGATCGCGTCGTGCGTCTTGTTGACGGCTGCCGGCCGCGTTGCGCGAGCCCGGCGGCGACGCCTCGGGTTTGCCCGCCGGCCGAGATCGGCGCCGCTGCCGCCCGGCTTCACCACGATCCGGATGACCGCCCTGGACAGCGGCCACCATTCGGTCGGATCATGCTCAACGGCAGGCCCGGCGCTTTCCTGATCGATACCGGAGCGGGCGCGACAATCATCCATGCGCCCTATCTGGCGAGGTTCGCGCTGGCCGGGCGCGGCGCGCCGGAACCGCGAGCGAGCCGCCGGCAAGGCGCGATTCGAGCCGGTGCGATCAATGCCCTGGCGGTCGGCGGCGCCCGCACCCGCCTCAATCGCATCTATGCGATGGACCTTTCCTATCTCGTCGATGCGGTCAGCGCCCTCGCCCGAGTCGCCGATCGAGGGACTGATCGGCCAGGACGTGCTTCGCGACCAGAAGGCGATGATCGATTTCGACCAGTCGGTCCTCTATCTGGCTTCGGTCCGACGCGGCCTGGCCCCTCGCGGCCGGCCGTCGGCGCGGCGATCCCGCCCGGCCGCCCGCAGCCGCCCCGATCCTCTCGATCCAGTATCCGACTGATCATTCGGGTGAATAAGCCGGGGCCGACCCGAAGTGAGCGCGGAACCACGGCGCCGCTTGTCCATCTATATCGAGGCCCTGCATTAGCAGCGCGTCCGCCGCCCGGAGCCTTGCGAAGCCAGGGCGCCTCATATCAACGCCATCGGACGACCGCCGTGCCGGGCCATGACGTCCACCGCGCCTTCATCGACTGGGCGGAAGCGCGGATCGGCGACGATCGCGCGCGCAACCTGTTCCGACCGCATGGCCGACCGCTCGGGGATCGAGCATCGCTGGTCGGTCCTTCCGCCGACCGCCGGACGGCGGCTCGCCGGTCGAGCCAGGCGGCTTCTATCATGACGGGCTCCCGCTCGACCGGCGCCCGGATGCACGATCTATGCCGAGGCCGCCCCGAAGCTCGCGCTCGAGGCGGTCGGCGCGGCTGGACGCGATCGCCGCGCTCGCCGGAATCACCCATCTGATCGTCGCGAGCTGCACCGGCTTCGTCGCTCCCGGGCATCGACCAGATCATCGCCGCCGAGCTTGGCCTGGCCGGAGGCGTCGAGCGTACCCTGGTCGGCTTCATGGGCTGCTACGCCGCCGTCTCCGCCCTTCGGCTCGCCTATCATATCGTCCGCTCCGAGCCGGAAGCGCGGGTACTGGTGGTCACGGTCGAGCTGTCGACCCTGCACCTCCAGGACGAGAGCGAGATCGAGCCGCTGCTCGCGATGCTCCAGTTCGGCGACGGCGCCGCCGCGGCCCTGGTCACGGCCGAGCCGAGCGGCTTCGCCATCTCCAGCCCGTTCGCGGCGACGCTCGACAGATCTCGGAGCTGATCCGCTGGACGATCGGCGACAGGGCTTCGCCATGCGCCTGTCGGGCGAAGTGCCGGGACGGATCGGCGAGGCGCTGCGCGATCCGGAGGTTCGCGAGACGATGCTCGGCGAGCCAGCGGCCCGCCGACTTCGACTGCTGGGCGATCCATGCCGGCGGCCGCTCGGTGCTCGACGCGGTCGAGCACGGCCTCGATCTTGCGCCGGAGGCGCTCGCCGAATCGCGCGACGTGCTCGCGCGTTTCGGCAACATGTCCTCCTCGACCCTGATGTTCGTGCTCGCCGAATTGCTCGCCGATCGGAATCGGAGGCGGGGCCTGGCTCTGGCCTTCGGCCCCGGTCTCGCCGCCGAGGGCTTCCACTTCGAGCGTGCCGGGTGATCGCGCCCGCCGCTCCGGTCCGGCTGTGCGCCGAGCCTCTACGCTGATCGTCGGCGGCGGGCCGGCGGGCTGCGCGGCGGCGATCTCCCTCGCCCGGCTCGGCATGGCGGCGGAGCTGATCGAGCGCAGCTCCGAAGAGCATGACAGCGTCTGCGGCGGCTTTCTCGGCTGGGACGCGCTTTCGGCACTCCGCCGGCTCGGAATCGACCCGGCCGCTTTTGGCGCGCGTCCGATCACGCCGCCTTCGGCTCTGCTCGGCGAAAGCCGGATCGGAACTCGGCTGCCGCGGCCGGCGGCCGGCCTGTCGCGGCGGACGCTCGACGCCCGCCTGATCGCCTGCGCCGCGGAGTCCGGCGCCGTCGTCCGTCGCGGCCGGGCCGCAAAGGCCGCCGACCTCGAGCGTCGGACGGTCCGGCTCGACGATGGCGAGGAGATAGAATCCGGCTCGCTCCTGATCGCGACCGGCAAATATGAGCTTCGCGGCGCCGGCCGGCCGACTCGACACGAGCGGCGATCCGGTCGGCCTTCGAACCTCTTGGCTCCCTCGCCGGCGCTGGCCCGGGCGCTGGATGGGGTGATCGAGCTCCATCTGTTCGACGGCGGCTATGCCGGCCTGCTTCTCCAGGAGGACGGCTCGGCCAATCTGTGCCTTTCGGCGGCACGGGCCCGGCTCAAGCAGGCCGGTGGAGTCGAGGCGCTGATCGACGAGCTCGCGCCGAGCTCCCAGCCTCGCTCAGCGTCTCTCCGAGGGCGAGGTGGGCGGATGGAGCGCCGTCGCCGGCGTGCCTTATGGCTGGCGCTCCGCTGAGACTTTGCCGGGGGTCTACCGGCTTGGCGACCAGGGCGCGGTCATCGCATCGCTCGCCGGTGACGGCATCGCGATCGCACTCGCAAGCGGGATGGCGGCGGCCGCCTCGCTTGCCCGGGGCGAATCGGCGGAAGCGTGGCAGCGGAGCTTCTCGCGCCGGGCACGACGGCCGATCGCCGTCGCCGAAGCCCTGCGTTGGGCGGCGGAGCATGAGCGGCCGAGGAACAGGTTGATGCGGCTGCTCCGGGTCGCGCCGTCACTTCCGGCCCTCGCCGCCCGACTCACCAGGATCGGCGGCTGAAGCCGGTCGACCAGCGAAAAGGCGGGGATCGAAACGGGCCAGCAGCAGGACTGCGGTCGGAAGCAGCATCGTGTTCCAGACGTCCTTGATTCCTTCCGCACCTGGAGCGGCCGTTCGGCATCGGGCCAGACCTCGTAACGATAATCGTAATATTCGTTGGCGAGGATGGCGACGAGAACCGCCAGCCAGGGGATCGGGCTCCTCAAAGTCCGGCGCAGGACCAGTGCAATCACGACCTGAAGCAGCACCCCGGCATAGACGTGCAATGCGTCCATATCGAGCCTGCTGGCCTGCTCAGCCACACCTTTACTTCATGCCAGTCCATCGAAAGGGCCTAGGGCAGCGCGGGTCGGGGCTCAATAACGCTTGCGATAGCGCAGATTGACGTTCGACCTGCCGGAGGTTCCGACCTGCGAGAGCAGGCTCAGCGCCTTGGACAATGCGATCTCGAGCTGAGTGGCGGTGAAGCCGCGGGCGTCGGTGACGATCTCGATATAGATCTTGTTGCTGACGTAGAAGCCGGCGGCGATCGCCGTGCCTCGGCCGGTGGTATCGTCGGCGCCGAGGATTCGGAGCCGGGCGAGGCCGGTCGCCGAGCGAAGCTTGCCGAGTGGATTGAGCCCGCCGCCGCCGCCGCGAAGCGAATTGAGCGAGGCAGCGACCTGGATCGCCTGGAGGGCCGAGAT
>CAVUNF010000021.1:0-213147 GCA_963742695.1 uncultured Alphaproteobacteria bacterium | reverse complement strand
GCTGAATTCCGGCCGGTCGAGCACCAGTTCCGGCCATTGGTGGAACGGCGGAAGATTTCGCCGCGCGAAATCGTCAACGTGGCCCGATGGGCCAAGGTTGGGACCAAGGTTGGGAGTTGCACCCGACATTTCCATCGCCCCTCGTGTTCGGCATGAAAGGCTCGAGACCATGCCTGCCGTCCGGCAGCGCATCATTGCCAAATCATTTTATACTTAAAGTAATTTCGCGCAAGCCTCCTGATCCGGCCATCCAGCACTTTTTTGAAGCTAGCGCCCCGCCAATTGCTTCAGGCGCAGCACCATCGGCGAGGCCGGATCGGCCAGCGGCGCGATGGCCGTGAAATGGTTGGCATCGGCGATGGTTCCGAACCGGGTCGCAATACCGGCCGCGCCCCAGGCCTCGACGATGGTCCGGCTTTGCCGGAAATATTCCGCGCTTTCGTTTCCGCCCACCACCGCATCGAGGCTGCCGTGCCGCGGTGCGTTCCAGAACAACGGGCTGGCGGCCCTGGCCGCCGCCTGGTCGAGGCGCAACGCGGTATTGATGGAGGTTTCGACCAGCGGCCCGAGGTCGAACAGGCCGGAAATGGCGTAGGCCGCGACCACGAGGTTTTCGGGCAACGAAGCGTCGAAGCTCGGCCAGTTGGTTGCCAGCAGGCAAGCCGCCAGATGTCCGCCCGCGGAGTGGCCGCTGATTACCAGCGGCTGTCCCAACCGCGCCAGCTCACGCGCCGCCGTCCGCATCTGCCGGATAATGTCATCGACGCTGACTTCGGGGCAAAGCTGATAGCTTGGAATGGCGACGCTTATGCCATGGGCATTCAGCCCGCCGGCGAGATGGCTGAAAAACGAGCTGTCCAGCGCCTGCCAGTAGCCGCCATGAATGAAGACCACGATCGGGCCCTCACGATCCCCGGCAAAGAAATCGATCACGTGCCGCGCATCGGGGCCGTAGCGGATCGACGCGCGGGGCCTGCCGCGCGCGATAGGCCGCCGCGTCACGCGCCCAGCCCGCAATCAGCGCGGGATGTTCCGGCACCCGCGCCCGGTTGTTGTATTCGACCTCGTAGTCGACATCAGCGCTCAAGGCCTACAACGCTCTTTGCTGTGCGGACTTCCGGGCCGAAGCCTTGGTTTTGGCCAGCAGTCGCATCAATTCGCGGACATCCTTCGGCGTCAAATCCGAAAACATGTCGGCGATCCAGGTCTCGTGCTCCGCGGCCATCTTGCGAAACTCGGCGCGGCCGATCTTGGTCAGCCGGATGACCTGGACGCGGCGGTCGGTATCCGAGGTCCGCCGGTCGAGATGACCCGACACCACCAGCCGCTCGACCAGCCCGGTCACGTTGCCGTTCGAGACCATCATCCGCTTCGAGACATCGGACAGCGTCATGCCTTCCGGCACCTTGTCGAGCTGGGCCATCAGGTCGAAGCGCGGCAGCGTGACATCGAACCGCTCGCGCAGACGGCCGCGCACCTCGCCTTCGATCAGGGTGGTGCAGGTCAACAGTCGCAGCCACAATCGCAGCTCATTGCCGTGATCCTCGGGGAGTTCGACGGCCTTGGTTTCGGAATCAAGGATCATGATGCGATCGTACCTGCCTGGCAGCCCCTCGCGACGGGGTTTGAACCGTTATTTTGACCTTCAAATAATTCACGGATCGCCGCAAGTCAAAACGCCGGAGGCGGCTTGCTCGATTTTCCGAATTTCTTTAGGTTTCAAATAATTGGCGCGTGGCTTGCATGGCCGGCCTGTCATGAAGGCCTCGACTTGCGGTGCGTTGCTTGCAGCGGCAGCCGTCATCAGAATAAACTTGAGCGAAGGCCGGGGTTGGCGTTGGCGTGGATTTCGGCGGCACGCGTAAGCCGCCGATCATGGGAGAGATCATGAAACAGCTTTTGAAACTGGCCGGGCTGGCCGTTCTGTTCGGCGTCGCAGCCGGTCAGGCCGCGGCCCAGGAGAAGCTCAAGATCGGCGTGATCGTGACGATGTCGGGTCCGGCGGCCGCGCTCGGTCAGCAGGTCCGCGACGGCTTCACGCTCGCCGTCAAGGATCTCGGCGGCAAGATGGCCGGCCGGGATGTCGAGGTCATCGCGGTCGATGACGAACTCAAGCCGGACGGCGCCGTCACCAAGGTCAAGGGCTTTCTCGAGCGCGACAAGGTCGATTTCGTGGTGGGGCCGATCTTCTCCAATATCCTGCAGGCGATCCACCGGCCGGTGGTGGAATCAAAAACCTTCCTGATCAGCCCGAATGCCGGCCCGTCGAGCTATGCCGGCAAGAACTGCAGCCCGTTCTTCTATGTGACCTCCTACCAGAACGATCAGGTGCACGAGGTTCTCGGCAAGGTCGCCCAGGATCGCGGCTACAAGCGCGTCTACATCATGGTGCCGAATTATCAGGCCGGCAAGGATTCCGTCGCCGGCTTCAAGCTCGCCTACAAGGGAGAAATCGTCGAGGAGATCCTACATGCCGCTCGGCACGCTCGATTTCCAGGTCGAGCTCTCGAAGATCGCATCCATGAAACCCGACGCCGTGTTCACGTTCATGCCGGGCGGCATGGGCGTGACCCTGGTGAAGCAATACAGCCAGGCCGGCCTTGCCGACAAGATTCCGGTGCTCTCGGCATTCACGGTCGATGAATCCACCCTGCCGGCGCAACAGGATGCCGCCGTCGGCATGTTCGCCGGCTCGAACTGGGCGCCCAATCTCGACAATGCGCCGAACAAGAAATTCGTCGCGGCCTATGAGGCCGCCTACAACATCGTGCCCGGCACCTATGCCTTCCAGGCCTATGATACCGCCATGCTGATCGACAGCGCGGTCAAGGCGGTCAAGGGCGACCTCACCAACAAGGATGGCGGTCGCAGCCGCCCTGAAGAAGGCCGACTTCGTCTCGCTGCGCGGCGGGTTCAAGTTCAATACCAACGGCTATCCGATCCAGGATTTTTACCTGACCAAGGTCGCCAAACGCCCCGACGGCAAATTCCAGACCGAAATCGCCCAAAAAGTGTTCGAGAATTACGGCGATCGATACGCCAAGGAATGCACGCCGGGAAAATAGCCATAGCGTTCAGAACAAATGATCGGGAAGGAAACCAAGCAATGAAGAGCGAGATCACCGGCATCACCCGCGCCAATGAGGGCATGCAGGGCATTTCCTGGAATATCCTGGGCCAGACCTATGTGCCGAAGAACTGCACCGACCATAGCTTCTCCTGGCATGCGACGATGCCGCCCGGCACCTTCGTGCCGCCGCACATCCACCCCGACCAGGACGAATATCTCTATATGCTGGAAGGAAAGCTCGATTTCATGCTGGGCGGCGCCGAGGCCCAGGCGACCGCGGGCGACCTGATCCGCCTCGGCATGGGCGTGCCCCACGGCATCTTCAACAAGTCGGACCAATCGGCGAAAGTGCTGTTCTGGGTATCGCCGAGTCAAAAACTGTACGACCTGTTCTGGGGCCTTCACAACATGAAGGAACAGAAGCCCGAGGACGTGGTGGCGATGGCCGCCGAATACAACATCCACTTCCTGCCGCCACCTCCGGGCGCGTGAGGAACTGAGCTCCTGAGCCGTCATCCTGAGGAGCGAGCGTCTTCGCCGCAAGTCTCGAAGGATGGCATCAGTCGCGGCGCCCATCCTTCGAGACGCCGCGAAAGGGCGCGGCTCCTCAGGATGAGGTTTTGTGAAGCTGCGATCCTGACTAGCTTACGCCCGCACCGCCGCCAGCCCCGGCACCGCGGCAAAGCCGGCCTTGCTGGCGTAGCCGCGCACGATGGCCTCGCGCTGGGCGTAGCTCAGCACGTTCTCGACATTGTCGAACCCGTCCGGCGCCAATTGCTCGACCGCGTCGATCACGCCTTCGGGCCCGCCGCGCCGGTTCGCGCGCACGATCTCCGCGGTCATCGGCAATCGCTTCTGCTGGTAGGCCATCAGCGCCTGGCGCGGATGCTCGGAACGCGCCAGCGCATCGGACAGTGCGCGCGCGTCGAGAATGGCCTGCGACGCGCCGTTCGATCCCACCGGATACATCGGATGCGCGGCATCGCCGAGCAGCGTGACGCGGCCTTCGGACCAATACGGCAGCGGGTCACGATCGCAGCACGGGTATTCGTAGAATTCAGGCGTCGCCGAAATCAGATTGGCCACGTCGACATGGGGCACCGAGAACCGCGCCACATGCGGCATCAGTTCCTCGCGCTTGCCGGGCCGCGACCAGTCCTCGCGGCGGGGCGGCGTCGCGATTGCCCTCGCCGACTTTCACCATCACCGCCCAGTTGGTCAGGCGGCTGGCCGGGCTCGACCCTTCCGCAATCGGATAGACCACGACCTTGGCATGCAGGCCGCCGGCGACGATCATCGAACGGCCGGTCAGGAACAGCGGCCAGTCGCGCGCGCCGCGCCACAGCATGATCCCGTTCCAGCACGGCGGACCTTCGTTCGGAAACAGCATCTCGCGCACCCGCGAATGGATGCCGTCGGCGCCGATCAGGATATCGCCGCGCACGGTCCTGGTGTGGCCGCCGGCGCGATCGAAGAAATAGGCCGTGACGCCGCCTTCGTCCTGGGTGAAGGCCCCGAGCCTGCAGCCGGTGTGGATCGCGTCGGTTCCGAGCCGCTGCTCGACGGCGCGATGGATCACGCTCTGCAGCCGGCCGCGATGGATCAGAGAATTGCGGCACGTCATGACCGGCATCGACGCCGCGGGCTTCGCGCCAGACTTCCTGGCCGTGGCGATTGAGATAGAAAAGCTCGTGGGTGCGGATCGCGACGTCGTCGAGCCGCTGCAACAGCCCGAGGCCGGCCAGCTCGCGGATCGCATGCGGCAGCGTGTTGATGCCGACACCGAGTTCGCGGATGGTGTCCGACTGCTCGAACAGTTCACAGCTGATGCCGCGGGCGCGCAGCATCAGCGCTGTGGTAAGGCCCCCAATACCGCCACCGACGATAATCGCCTTCATCGCCCAACTCCACTCAATACCCTACACGAGGCCTTAAACTCGCATGGTCGGTCACTCCGCCGCAAGCGGCTTTGTCGCCTCCGCCTTGAGCTCGGCGCGGGTCTTCGGCTTAGCCTTAATTTTCAGGTCGTCGAAATCCTGCCGGTCGCGCACGCTGTTGCGGAAAATCTGCTCCTTGCCGGGCAGATATTGCGGCGGGCAGGCCATCTCAGCGCCGTACCAGGCCGCGGCCTTTAATGTGAACGACGGATCGACCAGATGCGGCCGCCCCAGCGCCACCAGATCGGCGCGGCCTGCCGCGAGGATGGTATTGACCTGATCCGCCGTGGTGATGTTGCCGACGCACATGGTGGCGACGCGCGCCTCATTGCGCACCTGTTCGGAGAATGGCGTCTGGAACATGCGGCCATAGACCGGCTGCGCGTCGCGCACGGTCTGTCCGGTGGAGACGTCGACCAGATCGACGCCGGCTTCGTGCGAACGCGCGCGCGATCTCGACCGCGTCGTCGCCGGTGATGCCGCCGTCGGCCCAGTCGGTGGCAGAAATGCGCACCGACATCGGCTTGTGCGCCGGCCATACCGCCCGCAAGGCCTCGAAGATTTCCAGGGGAAAGCGCAAACGGTTGGCCAGCGTGCCGCCGTATTCGTCCTGACGCTGGTTGGTCAGCGGCGAAATGAAACTCGCCAGGAGATAGCCGTGGGCGGCATGCAGCTCCAGCATGTCGAACCCGCAAGCCTCGCCGCGCTCGGCCGCCTGAACGAACGCCGCCTTGACCGTGTCCATCGCGGCGCGGTCCATCTCGCGCGGCACCTGGCTGTCGGGAAAGTAGGGAATCGGCGACGCCGACAACGTGTCCCAGCCGCCCTGCTCCAGCGGACGGTCCATGCCGTCCCACATCAGCTTGGTGGCGCCCTTGCGGCCGGCATGGCCGAGCTGCAGGGCAATCTTCGCCGCGGAATTGGCATGGACGAAATCGACGATGCGCCGCCATGCGGCTTGCTGTTCGTCGTTCCACAGCCCGGTACAGCCGGGCGTGATGCGCGCATCGCGGGAGACGCAGGTCATTTCGGTGAAGATCAAGCCGGCGCCGCCGACGGCGCGCGATCCGTAATGCACCAGGTGAAAATCGCCGGGCACGCCCTCCTTCGCCGAATACATGCACATCGGCGACACCACGGCACGGTTCGTGAGTTCCATCTCGCGCAGTTTTAACGGCTGGAACATCGGCGGCACCGGCTTTTCGACATCGACGTCGAAGCCTTTGGTGCGGACCTGCTTCGCAAACGCCTTGTCGACCTCGGCGACGAAATCGGGCGCGCGGAGCGTGAGGTTGTCATAGGTGATCGCCTTGGCGCGGGTCATGACGCCGAACGCGAACTGCACGGGATCGAAATCCCAGAAGCGGTCGACATGTTCGAACCAGACCAGCGAGACGTCGGCGGCGTGCTGGGTCTTCTCGACTTCCTCGCGGCGGCCGTGTTCGTATTGCTGCAAGGCGGCGTCAGTGGTCGGCGCGCGCCGCATCGCATCGGCCAGCGCAATCGCGTCTTCCATCGCGAGCTTGGTGCCGGAGCCGATCGAGAAATGCGCGGTCGCCTTGGCGTCGCCGAGCAGCACCATATTGCCCTTGACCCAGCGCTTGCTGCGGATCATCGGGAAATTGCGCCACATCGAGCGGTTGATCAGAAGCTGATGGCCTTCGAGGAACCAGCCGAAGATTTCGGCCATGCGATCGGCGGATTGCTGTTCGCTCAGCCCCTCGAGGCCCGGCCTTGGCAAAGGTTTCGGGATCGGTCTCGAAAATCCAGGTCGAATGTCCGACCTCATATTGATAGGCATGCGCGATGAACGGGCCCCACTCGGTCTCCTGGAAGATAAACGTGAAGGCATCGAGCGGCCGGGTCGAGCCCATCCAGGCGAACTTGTTGGAACGAACGTCGACCTCGGGCTGGAAATGCTCGATGTATTTGTCACGAAAACGGCTGTTGATGCCGTCAGCCAGCACCACCAGGTCGGCGTCGGCAAAGCGGGCCTCGTCATCGATGTCGGCTTCGAACAGCAAGTGGACGCCGAGTTCGCGCGCCCGCTCCTGCAGGATCAGCAGCAGCTTGCGGCGCGAGCAGCCGCAAAAACCGTTGCCGCCGACCCGGTGCACGCTGCCGCGGAAGTGCACGGCGATATCGTCCCAATAGGCGAATTCCTGGGTGATGCGGCGGTAGCTCGGGGCGTCGTACTTTTCGAAATTATCCAGCGTCGCATCCGAAAACACCACGCCGAAGCCAAAGGTGTCGTCGGCGCGGTTGCGCTCATAGACCGTGATCTCGGCCTCCGGCCGCTGCTTTTTCAGCAGGATCGCGGCGTAGAGACCCGCCGGTCCACCCCCGATGATCGCGATCTTCATGGCAAGCCTCCGGCGCCGCGGAACCATTTTGCAGATTATTTTAAACCTAAAGCAATTTTCCGGCAAGGGCGGACGTACCTACAAATACTACGTCATCCTGAGGAGCCGCGCATCTTGCGCGGCGTCTCGAAGGATGGGCCGCCTGAACATGTTTCGCATCCTTCGAGGCTCGCAAGGGCTCGCACCTCCCGAGTGAGCGCAAATGCGCTCATCCGGGGATGACGGCGCAGCGGCCGTGCCTAGGACGCCCCTCAATTCCCCTGAAATACCGGCTTCATCTTGTTCGCAAACGCCTCGAATGCCCTGGCGAAATCCGCCGTGGTCATGCACAGCGCCTGTGCGATCGCCTCGGCCTCGATCGCCTCCTCCACCGACATCGCCCATTCCATCGCCAGCATGCGCTTGGTCATGGTGTTGGCGAAGGTCGGTCCCTCCGTGATCTGCTTGGCCAGCAGTTGCGCCTGCGGCAACACCGCGTCGGGTGCCACGATGCGGCTGAAGAAACCCCAGCGCTCGCCCTCCTCCGCGGTCATGAAGCGGCCGGTATAGAGCAGTTCCGACGCGCGGGATTGCCCGATGATGCGCGGCAGGATCGCGCAGGCGCCCATGTCGCAGCCGGCAAGGCCGACCTTGTTGAACAGGAACGCGACCTTGGCGCCGGTGGCCGCGAGGCGCATATCGGACGCCATGGCGATGATCGCGCCGGCGCCGGCGCAGATGCCGTCGACCGCCGCGATCACCGGCTGCGGACAGGCCCGCATCGCCTTGACGAGATCGCCGGTCATCCGGGTGAAGGCGGTAAGGCCCTTGGTGTCCATCTTCACCAGCGGGCCGATGATCTCGAACACGTCGCCGCCGGACGAAAAATTGCCGCCGGCGCCGGATACCACGATGGTCTTGACGTCATCGTCAAACGCGCAGGCGCGGAAGAAATCCGTCAGTTCCCGGTAGCTCTCGAACGTCAGCGGATTTTTGCGCTCCGGCCGGTTCAGCGTCACCGTCGCCACGCCCTCGTTCACGGCCAGCAGGAAGTGTTTTGGCGAATACTGCGCGAGAGGCAGCGTGACGGCGATTGGCTGGCATGTTCATGGGGGTTTCCTTACTGTTGTCGTTGCTTATCTTCGTCATTGCGAGGAGCGAAGCGACGAAGCAATCCAGCTATTCCTTTGCAGCCAGCTGGATTGCTTCGCTTCGCTCGCAATGACGGTTTAAATTTCTCCGCCGGCTACCGCGATCGCCTGTCCGGTGATCGCGCCGGCGCCCTCGCCGCACAGCCACAGCACGGCATCGGCGACTTCGGCCGGCGTTATCAGCCGCCCCTGCGGATTGTGCTTCGAAAGTTCGGCCACGGCCTGTTCGCGGCTGCGGCCGGTCTTGCTCATGATGTTGTCGATGCTGCCGGCGACAAGATCGGTATCGGTGAAACCCGGGCATACCGCATTCACGGTCACGCCCGTGGTCGCCAGTTCCAGCGCCAGCGAGCGCACCAGCCCGACCACCGCATGTTTGGCGGCGCTATAGGCGCTGACATAGGCATAGCCCTTGAGGCCGGCGGTCGATGCCACAGCCACAATGCGGCCATAAGGTTGCTTCCGCATCGAAGGCAATGCGGCCTGGACGGCATAAACCACGCCCATGAAGTTGACATCCATCATGCGCCGGAACAGCGCGGCATCGGATTTTGCGAATGGCGCGGACTCGGCAACGCCGGCATTGGCGATCAGGATATCGATCGGCTGCCGGGCCGCGGCTTCCGCGATGGCGGCGCTGACCGCGGCCTGATCGCGCGACATCGGCCACGGCAGCGAAATGCGCGGCGCCGGCGGCAATGGCCTCATCCAGCGTGGCGCGGTTGCGGCCGAGCACGGTGACAGTCGCACCTGCGCGCACCAGCGTAGCAGCGATCTCGCGGCCGATGCCACGCCCGCCGCCGGTGACCAACGCATGGCAGGAACGCGGCAGTCCGGACATGCGTGGCCTCCCCGAATGAACCTGAGCAGTTTCAAGCATATATTTTAAACTTCAAGCTTTTGCAAGAAACCCACCTGCCCCGAGCTTGACAGAGCAGGGCTTGCGGGTAGCGTCGCAGGATCGAGACGAGCTGCCGTTGACGCCGGCAATTCGACATCCCCGAAAGGTCGTACGTGGCAGCCAGTGCGACCCATAATAACCAAGGATGGCCGTTTTGGTTATGAGGCCGCCGGCGATCCGGCGTTGCCGCCGCTGGTGTTCCTGCACGGGATCGGCGGCGCCGCGCGGGCATGGCGCGGTCAACTCGAAGCCTTCGGCGATCGCTATCGCTGCGATCGCCTGGGACATGCCGGGTTATGGCGGATCGGCGCCGCTGCCGGCCGTCAGCATCGCAGCCCTTGCCGATGCGTTGCGCGATTTCCTGCAGCAGGCCGGCGCGATCAGACCCATCCTGGTCGGCCATTCGATCGGCGGCATGATCGTGCAGCAATTGCTGGCGAAGCATCCTGACATCGCCGCCGCCGTCGTCCTGGCGCAGACCAGTCCGGCGTTCGGCAAGCCTGACGGCGACTGGCAGAAGTCGTTCCTCGACGCGCGGCTCGGCCCGCTCGATCGCGGCGAGACGATGGCTTCGCTGGCGCCGACCCTGGTGAAGGAATTGGTCGGCGACGATCCCGACGCCAGCGGAATGGTGCTTGCCCGCGACTGCATGGCCAGCGTTCCCGAGGCGACCTATCGCGCCACCATGCTGGCGCTGATGGGGTTCGACCAGCGCAGCGCGCTTGCGGATATCGCCGTGCCGACGCTGGTGCTGTCGGGCTCGAAGGACAAGAATGCGCCGGCCGCCAATGATGGCCAAGATGGCGAGCTATATTCCCTCGGCAAAATACGTTGAACTCGAAGGCGCCGGCCATCTCGTCAATCTGGAGCGCCCCGGCGCCTTCAATGCCGCGCTGGATCAATTTCTGAACGCCGATGTGGCGGCAACCCGAGTGACGGCATGATGACGGTACAGGCTGGCAAGAGCGCAACGGCGATCGACGGAATCGTGCTGGATGCGCCGATCTTCGATCCCCAGGCGTTCCGCCTGAACGACGAACAGGCCGAAATCATCGCGCGCGCCCGCCAGCTCGGCCAGGCCGTATTCGCGGGCCGCGCCGCGGCCTATGACCGCGAGGCGAAATTCCCGACCGAGAATTACCGCGATCTGCACCGCAGCGGCCTGCTCGGCATCGTCATCCCGAAAAAGCACGGCGGCCTCGGCGCCGACTACCAGACCTATGCGCTGGCCGCCGCCGAGATCGGCCGATACTGCGGCGCCACCGCGCTGACCTGGAACATGCATGTCTGCTCGACGCTGTGGACCGGTCCATTGGCCGACGATCTCGACATGGATGCGGCCACCCGCGCCGATCACGAGCAGCGGCGCGCCGTGCATTACAAGCGCATCGTCGCGGACGGCGCGGTCTATTCGCAGCCGTTCTCCGAAGGCGGCGCGGCAGCGGCCGGCGGCGTCGCGTTCGGCACCGAGGCCAAACCGGTCAAGGGCGGCTGGCTGGTCAACGGCAAGAAGATCTTCGCATCGCTTTCCGGCCACGCCGATTATTATGGCGTGCTCTGCACCGAGATCGAGCAAGGCGAAAAAGCCTCCCGTCGCAACACGCTCTATCTTGCGCTGCCGGCCAAGGCCGACGGGATAACGGTGGTCGGCGACTGGGACCCGCTGGGCATGCGCGGCACGGTCTCGCGCACGCTGTTGTTCAAGGACGTGTTCGTGCCCGATGATGCGGCGCTGATGCCGCGCGGCGTGTATTTTCAGGCGGCGATGCGCTGGCCGCATATGTTCCTGACGCTGTCGCCGACCTATATGGGCCTGGCGCAAGCCGCTTACGATTTTACGGTGCGGTATCTGCGCGGCGAGATGCCGGGCACGCCCCCGGTCAAGCGCCGGATGTATCCGACCAAGCAGATCGCAGTGGCGCAGATGCAGATCAAGCTCGAACAGATCAAGGCGATCTGGTTCCAGGCGGTGACCGAAGCCCGCGCCAATCCGAGCAAGGAGCAGGTGCTGCGCGC
Organism: uncultured Alphaproteobacteria bacterium; assembly: GCA_963742695.1. GTDB lineage: Bacteria > Pseudomonadota > Alphaproteobacteria > Rhizobiales > Xanthobacteraceae > Bradyrhizobium. The sequence continues at coordinate 201,730 of CAVUNF010000021.1, read as the reverse complement.
CTACGCCGCGCAATATTCCGCGATGGAGGGCGCCAACGAGATCGCGACCCTGGCGATCCGCACCTGCGGCGGCCAGGCGATGCTGAAATCGCTGGCGCTGGAGCGGATCTATCGCGACAGCCGCTGCGGTTCGCTGATGCTGCCGTGGACCGCCGAGCTCTGTCTCGACCGCATCGGCCGCGAGGCGCTGTACGAGACCGGCGAGACGGACGACTAGCTCGCAATGGATCTTTCCGACCTCATCGCGCGTAACGCGGCGTTCACGCCGGACAAGCCCGCGATCATTTTTGAAGGCGAGGTCCTGAGCTATGCCGCGCTCGCCGCGCGCATCGAGCAGGCCGCGCGGGCGCTCAGGGACGAATATGGCGTCGGCCGCGGCGACCGCGTCGCGATCCTCAGCCTGAACCGGCCTGATTACCTGGTGCTGCTCTATGCCTGCGCCCGACTCGGCGCCATGCTGGTGCCGCTGAACTGGCGGCTGGCGGTGGCCGAACAATTGTTCATCCTGTCGGATGCCTCGGTAAAGGTGCTGGTGCTCGAACGGGCCTTTGCGGAAGTCCTCCCCGCGCTGGAAAGCCGCCTGCCCGAGGCTGATGTCGTCGGGCTCGATTTTTCGCCGCCGCGAGGAGCCGAATTCAACACGCTGCTGGCCCGCGCGCGCGGCGATGGCCGCGACCCGCACAGCGACCTCTCCTGTCCGCTGCTGATCGTCTACACCTCGGGCACCACCGGGCGGCCCAAGGGCGCGGTGCTGCGGCAAGAAGCGCTGCTGTGGAATGGCGTGATGAGCCAGCACATGCACGGCCTCACATCGGAAGATCATGTCCTCACAGTGCTGCCGTTCTTCCACGTCGGCGGCCTCAACATCCAGACCACGCCGGCGCTGCAGTTCGGCGCGACGGTCACGATCCATGCGCGTTTCACGCCGGATGCAGCCCTCGCCGCATTCGCGCGCGACCGCCCGACCCTGACGGTGCTGGTACCCGCGATCATTCAAGCGGTGACCGAGCATCCCCTGTGGGACTCGACCGATCTGTCCTCGCTGAAGGCTATCGCCACCGGATCGAGCATCGTGCCGCCGCATCTGATCGAACGCTTTGTCGCGCGCGGGGTGCCGGTGCTGCAGGTCTATGGCTCCACCGAAACCTGCCCGATTGCAATCTATAGCCGGCTCGGCGGCGACCTTTCGCGGGTCGAATCGACCGGTCTGCCCGGCCTGTGCTGCGAGGCCATCGTGATCGACGATGCCGGTGTCGAGCTGCCGCCGGACACGGTCGGCGAAATCGCCGTGCGCGGCCCCAATGTATTCTCTGAATATTGGGGCAACCCGGACGCGACAAGGGAAGTGCTGCGCGACGGCTGGTATCGCACCGGCGACATCAGCCACCGCGATGCGGACGGCTATTTCTGGGTGCATGACCGCAAGAAGAACCTGATTATTTCCGGCGGCGAAAACGTCTACCCGGCGGAAGTCGAGCGCGTGCTGCTGGAGCATCCCGATGTCAGTGAATGCGGCGTGATCGGCCGGCCCGACCCCAGATGGGATGAGGTGCCGGTGGCCTTTGTGATCCGGCGCGCCGGTTGTTCGGTCGAGGCCGAGCAATTGAGGGCGCATGTGCTGACGCAGCTCGCCCGTTTCAAGGTGCCGCGCGATATCGTTTTCGTCGATGATCTGCCGCGGACCGCGCTGGGCAAGGTGCAGCATTTCATGCTGCGGCAATTAGCGGAAACGTTGACGTCATGACGAACGAGAATCCCATGCGTATCGCGGTACTCGGCGGCGGCAACGGCTCTTTCGCGGCGGCGGGTGATTTTGCGCTGCAGGGCCATGATGTCAGGCTGTGGCGGCGCGACGCCGCACAGGTGGCGGCGCATCGCGCGGCGGGCTCGCGCATCATCGTCAAGGACAGCAACGGCCGGCACGACGTGCAACTGGCGCTGGTGACGACGGAGATCGCCGAGGCCGTGCGCGGCGCCGAGCTGATCCTCTGCCCTGCCCCGGCCTTCGCGCAAGCCGATATCGCACGGCTGCTCGCGCCGCATCTGGCCGACGGCCAGGTGGTGTTCCTGCCGCCGGCGACGTTCGGCTCGATGATCTTTGCCAAGGCCGCGCATGACGCCGGCAATGACGCCGCGGCAAGCTTTGCCGAAACCGGCACGTTGCCATGGCTGACCCGCAAGCATGGGCCGTTCGAAGTCGCCATCACCATCCGCGCCAAGCGGCTGCCGGTTGGGGTATTTCCGCTTCATACCGCCGATCATGCACTTGAACGTGATCGGTCGCGCCTTTCCCGGCGTGATCGAACCCTGCGGCGACGCGCTGTCGGCGGCGCTGATGAATGCCGGGCCGATCATCCATCCGCCGCTGATCACAATGAATGCCGGCCCGATCGAGCATTTCGAGCGCTGGGACATTCACAAGGAAGGCACGCAAAGCTCTATCCGCCGGGTCACCGACGCGCTCGATGCCGAACGCATCGCGATCCGCAAAGGGTTCGGCTATGGCGCCCCGCATTTTCCGCTGGCGCATCATTACGCCAGCGAGGGCGAGCAATGGATGTACGGCCGCGGCTCGCACGATCGCCTGACCGATTCCGGCGACTGGCGCGAGCGGCTGGTACTGACCGAACATCGCTACATGCGGGAAGACCTGCGGCTCGGCCTGTCGTTGCTGGTTTCAGTGGCCGAACTGGTCGGCGTGGCAACGCCGCTGGCGTTTTCGTTTCTCGCCATCGGCGGCGCCGTTTGCGGCGAGGATTTTCTGGAAGGCGGGCGCACGCTCGCCAGTCTCGGCCTCGGCCATCTCGACCGCGATGAATTGCAGACCCTGTTGCGCGAAGGCTTTGACGCATGACCGCTGCCCGCCCCGCCATCGCCTGCCTCGGCGCCGGCCGCATGGGCCGCGGCATCGCGGTGGCGTTCGCCTATGCCGGCCACGCCGTCACCTTGATCGACGTCAAGGCGCGCTCGACGGAGCAATTCGCGGCGCTCGAAGCCGAGGCGCTTGGCGAAGTCAGGAAAACCATTGTAAGCCTGACGCGGTTTGGATTGCTGGCGGAAGGCGATGCGGAGGCCATCATTGCCCGGGTCGCCGTGGTGCCCGCGCAAAATACCGCTGCCGCGCTGGCCGGCGCCGGCATCGTGTTCGAGGGCGTGCCTGAGGTGGTCGAGCTCAAGCGCGAGGTGCTGGCGGCGGCTTCGAAATGCGTCGGACCCGATATCATCATCGCATCGACCACGTCGACGATCCTGGTCGATGACATCGCAGGCGCAGTCGAACATCCCGAACGCTTTCTCAATGTGCACTGGCTCAACCCCGCCTATCTGATCCCGCTGGTCGAGATATCGCCGGGGGCAGCGACCGATCCTGACGTCACCGCGCGGGTGAAAACCCTGCTGGAGGGCATCGGCAAGGTCCCGGTGGTGTGCGCCGCCACCCCCGGCTTTATCGTGCCGCGGATCCAGGCGCTGGCCATGAACGAGGCGGCGCGGATGGTGGAAGAAGGCGTCGCCAGTGCCGAGGATATCGACAAGGCGATCCGCTACGGGTTTGGCTTCCGCTATGCCGTCATGGGCCTCTTGGAGTTCATCGACTGGGGCGGCGGCGACATTCTCTATTATGCCAGCCGCTATCTCGAAGGCGCGCTGCATAGCGACCGCTATCGCGCACCCGAAGTGATCTCCGACAATATGCGCGACGGCCGCATCGGCATGCGCACCGGCGCCGGCTTTCTCGATTATTCCGGCCTCGATATCGATGCCCATCGCGAGAAGCGGCTCGCCGAGATGGTCGAGTTGCTCCGGCATTTTGGCCTGGCACGGCCGCCGGTACTGGATCGGGAGTAGAGCGCCGCGACAAAATATCGAAAACGAGCCCATGCAAAGAAAGCAACGGGCCGTTTAACCCTACCCAAATACCTCTTGTAACACCCCTTCCCTGACCACCGCGACGCCGTCGAGTTCGATCGTGGTCCCCATCATCGGCAAATCGAAATGCCCTGATGTGTAGCGGCCGGCGAATTCGTTGGCGCCGGTGGAGAACAGGAAATTGCCGGCGACGGCGCGCAGCTCGGTGCCGTTGGTGTCGCGCTGGTCGTACATCGAAAGCGCCTCGTAGCGCGCGCCGGGATTCATGCCCCAGCCGACATGCGATACCGCATAGGCCTCGCGGTCGCCCCACGCCGCGAGATAGGACGCGCATCATCGCCGCATCCGCGCCCTCGCCCGCGAGATCCGTGACGTAATCGTCCTTCAGCGTCATCCTGATCGGCGAGGTCAGATAGCGCTTGAAGGTGAGATTGATGTCGCCGGCCGCCATCACGATGGTGCCGTTGACGGTCTTGCTCTTGGGAAAGCTGACGACGATGCCGCCGGGCCAATGCGCCAGCGTACCCGGCCGGTCGGTCCAGCCCCAGACGCCGGCGGTCGAGGCGCCGACCATGTCGACGTCGAGTTCGGTACCCGCTTTGGAGGTGACACGCATCCGCTTGGTTCCGCGCAGCATTTTTACGGCCGCACGGACCCGCTTCTCCAACGCGGTGTCGGGCACCATGCGCTCGAGCGCTTCCGGATGTTCGTTCGATATGTTGAGAATGCGCGCGCCGGCCTTGAGAATTTCCGGCGTCTCGGCGGCGTGCATCAGCCCTTCGATGGTGCAGTCGACCACGAAGCCGGCCTGCTGCAACGCCGTGACGACGGGCCCGAGCTTTTGAATGGCGATGCTGGCGCCGGTGGAGCGGACCGGAACCACCTCGCGGTTGCGCGGCGTCGGCACGACGATGTGAAACGGCTTGGCGCCCATCCGCAGCAATGCGAGTTCGGCAAGGTGGACATTGAGCGCGCGCGACTGCGTCTCCGACAGGATCGCCGCGGTGTCGCCCGGCTTGACCGCGCAGCGCTCGAAAATCTCGCAAAATGCGTCGATCCATTTCGCCTCGATACGGTCCGCCAGCATGCTTGTCTCCAGCTTCACAGGGATCGTCATGCCCGGGCTTGTCCCGGGCATCCACGTCCTTCCTAGCACCTAAAGAAGACGTGGATGGCCGGGTCAAGCCCGGCCATGACGGAAAAATGAATCACACTTCCGGAAACCCGCGCAGCAGATAGGCGCGCAATCCCTGCAGCAGGCCGTTGAGGATCAGTCCCAGCAGCGAAATCGTGATCAGCGGAACGAACATGTCGACGGTCTGAAACGTCCGCGCCGCGGTAACCAGCAGATGGCCCAGTCCCTCGGTCGAGGTGATCATTTCGGCAAGAAACACCACGATGCAGGAGATCACGAGGCCGATGCGGCATCCGGTCAGGATCGACGGCACCGCGGCCGGCAGCACCACCTTGAACAGGATCTGCCGGCGCGGCGTGCCCGCCGCCATCGCCGACCAGATCAATTTCTGCTCGACCATCGAGGCACCATAATAGGTCGCCAGCAGGATCGGAAACAGCGCGTCGGCGACAACCAGCGTGATCTTCGAGCCGTGGCCGAATCCGAGCAGCAGCAGCAGCGCCGGATACAGCGCGACCTTGGGCAGCGGCGCCAGCACCCGCACGATCGGGCGCACCACGGCGTTGACGGCCGGATTGACCGCGGCGGCAAGGCCGATGCCGACGCCGAGAACCACCGCGATCGAGAAGCCCGCGAATAGCCGGAACAGCGTGACGCCGACCTCGAGCTGAAACGTGCTGGTGCCGAGCTGCTGCGCCAGACGCATGAACACGGCGCCGGGCGGCGGCAGCAGCGTCACCGGCGCATAGCCGAACGACGAGCAGCGCCTGCCACAGCGCGACCACCATCGCGATCGGCACGATCCCGAGCAGGACATCCGAGGTGAGTGCGCGGGCGTTCATGCGAAGCTCAGGGGAATGTCGAAGCCCGGCTCGGACCATCGCACCAGCCGGCTGCGCAACTTTTCGAACGCGGCGTCGAGGCCGATCCCCATCGCGCCGATGATGATGATCATGGCGTAGACGATGTCGTACTGCCCCATGTCGAGCGAGTTGAACAGGATATTGCCGGCGCCGGATTGCCGCGCGATCATCTCGGAGGTGACCATGGTGATCAGCGCCAGCACCAGTCCGGTGCGGCATCCCGTGAGGATTTCCGGCAAGGCCGCCGGCAGCACGATCCGGACCATGCGTTGCGCCGCCGTGAGGCCCATCGCAGCTCCCGACCACAGCATCTTCTCCTCGATCGCCTTGGCGCCCTGAAAGCTGTGATAGATCACGGGAAGGCTGACGCCGAGAAAGATCACCAGCAGCTTTGCGATTTCGCCGACGCCGAGCCAGAGCATGATGATCGGCATCAAGGCCGCCTTCGGCACCGGATAGGTGATCATCAGCAGCGGATTGAAGAACGAGGCCACGGCGCGGCTGCGGCCCATCATCAGCCCGAGCGGGATCGCAACCAAAACGGCAGCGCCGAAGCCGATCGCCATGCGGCGCAGCGAGGCGAGGATATTGATCAGGGATTCCTTGTCGCCGAGGATCGAAGGGATGGCGCGGATCGCGTCCAGCGCGGTCGGAAAGCTGTCGGTGGCGAGCGTCAGCGCCGCGACCTGCCAGATGCCGAGCAGGCCGAGGCAGGCCAGCAGCGGCGCCAGGCGCGAGACCAGGGTGCGCGGCGCGATCATGGGCGCAGGCCCTCTTCGCTGGTGTCGTCGATCATGCGCTCGATCTCGACGACGTATTTCTGGTAGCGCGGATCGAGCAAAAGCTCGGCGCGGCGGCGCGGACGCGGCAGCTCGATGTCGACGATCTCCTTGATGCGGCCGGGCGCACGCGTCATCACCACGACCTTGTCGGACAGAAACACCGCCTCGTCGACCGAATGGGTGACGAACAGCACCGTCTTGCGATCGCGCTCCCAGATGTTGAGCAGGTCGTTCTGCAGCCGGGTGCGGGTGTGCGCATCCAGCGCGCCGAACGGCTCATCCATCAACAGCACCGCGGGATGATAGGCCAGCGTGCGCGCCAGCGCGACGCGCTGCTTCATGCCGCCGGACAGTTCCTTGGGGTAAAAATTCTCAAACCCCTTGAGCCCGACCATCTCGATCAGCCGGCGGCATTGCGCTTCGGCCTCCTCGCGCTTCACGCCCTGCTGGCGTGGGCCGTACATCACATTGCCGAGTACGGTCTTCCAGGGAAACAGCGCGAACTCCTGGAACACCGGTCCGCGATCGGGACCGGGTCCGGTGATCGCCCTGCCCTTCATCCGGGCGACGCCGGATGTCGGGCTGACAAAGCCGCCGACGATATAAAGCAGCGTCGATTTTCCGCAGCCGGAGGGCCCGAGAATGGAGACGAAGGCGCCATCCTCGATGGCGAGCGAGATCTCCGACAACGCCAGATGATCCTGACGCCCGGAGGTCCGGAAAATCTGCGAGACCCGATCGATTTCGATCATGCGGTCGCCGTCCCGCGCGCCGCCCAGTCGACGGCGACAAACCTTTATTCCCGCTATTGTTGCCGACATGGGGCCGTCAGGCACAGATGGTTTTCCCGATTTTCGTGGCTACCGGCCCGACCATAGCGGAAACAGGCGGGGCTTGGCGATGGCGTTTTACCGCACGGACGGCAGCGGGCCGATCCCACCATGCTCTCAATCGCGTCCGCTAAACTTTGCAATCAGCGGCCCCAGCAGGTCGGAGAAATCATCGCTCCACGGATATTCGCCCGGCGCCGGCTTCTGCAAATCCCAGTCCTTCAACGTACCGAAATCGTCGTCGGCCCTTGCGAGAACCATGACGGTCGAAAACTTGATCATCGGGTCGCCGCCCTCGACTTCGGTTTCGTCATAGAGCCGCGCGATCAGATTTTCACTCGCGGCTGTCTTGGTGACCACGCCTGTCAGGTCCAGGTGATTGTTGGAGATATGCGTGACGATGATGCCGCCGGGATTGAGCTTCGACAGATAAATGCGCAGGGCTTCCCGGGTGAGCAAATGCACGGGAATCGAGTCCGACGAGAAGGCATCCACGATGATGAGGTCGTAACGTGCATCCTTGGCATCGGCGATCGTCAATCGCGCATCGCCAAGAACCATTCCCGCATCTGGCTTGCAATCCCGGAGGAACGTGAAGCGCTTGGGATCCCTGGCGATACGGATCACCTCGGCGTCGATCTCGTAAAAATCCAGTTGGTCCGTTGGCTTCATAAGGCAGGCAATCGAGCCGGCGCCAAGACCAATCACCGCGGCGCGAATGGGCCCTTTCTTCTTCTCCTGCGCAGCGTCGATCGCTTCCGCGATCGGGGAATCAGGATGGTAATAGGTCGACAGTTGCGGCCGGCCGGTGACCGGCTTGCCGTCGTCGGTGGTCAATCGCTGCGCTCCGTGCAACTCCATGCCATGACGCAAGGCGCGGAAGCGACCGTCCGGCGTCACCTCGATCTTGTGGACACCGAAGAAACTGCGCACCGTTTCCAGGTTCCTCGCATTCGGCGGGTAAGTTCGGGTGACGATAAAGACCGCGGCAAACAGCACGGCCAGCCGCAATGGCAGGTCACGGAAAGCAACGGCACACGCGACCAGTGCAATGACGGCACCCCAGACGATCCAGTTATAGGGTGGAATGACCGAGAAACCCTGATGCAACCCCGGCAGCGCGGCGATGACAACAACCGCAACGGCGATTGCCAGTAGCTTGGCTTCCCTGGGCTTCGGCCAGCCGAGCCCGGGCCGTGCCAGCGCGGCCGCAACCAGCAGCAGCGGGTATTCCGCGATCCATGAGAAGGCACGGGGAGCGATCAAGCCGGAAAAAATTCCACCGAGCACGCCACCCAGCGACATGCAGAAGTAGAACCGCGTGAGATAGGCCGCCTGCGGACGCGTGGCGGCCATCAAGCCGTGGCATATCATCGCCGTGACGAAGAACGTCAGCAAATGGAGCGCGACGTCGACGGTCAGCCAGGTGCGGATATCGAGCGCGAGCGTCAGCACGATCAAGGCCAGCAAGAACGGCTGCAGCTTGATCCAGACGGCTTGCGGGACAAATGTGCGCTGGCTGAACACCAGAATGAAGCTGATCAAGTACAGCGACAGCGGAAGCACCCAAAGAAACGGCGCAGCCGCCACATCCGTGGTGATGTGCGTGGTGGCTGCGATCATCAGCGCCGACGGCACGAACGCGAGCGCCACCCAATAGGCCATGCGACCCAACGCCGGGGCGGCTTCGGTCGACTGCGCCCGCGGCAAAACCGCCTCGCCTTCGCGGCGGAAGAACACCAAAGCTCCGCATAATGCGATCAGCGCGATAAGCAGGTAGTAGCCGGAGCGCCAGATGTTGCCCTGGAGGCTGAGCGCGGAAAACGGTTCGGCAACGAGCGGGTACGCAAATAGCGCCAGCAGGCTTCCGATATTGCTCGCCGCGTAGAGAAAGTAGGGATTCTCGGCCTGTCGCAGCCCGGAGCGCGCGAACCACGCTTGCAGCAGCGGCCCGTTAGCGGACAGCGCGAAGAAAGGAAAGCCGATGGAAACGCTGAACAGACCGAGCAGGAACCATTGCTCGCTGTCGGCCGGCGGCAAGCCCCAGCCTTTCGCGATGGCAAGCGGCAGAAAAATAACTCCGCCCAGCATGACCGCGAGGTGGATGACCAAGGCGAGCGGACCACGGACGAAGCGGGTCAGAATATCGGCATATGCGTAACCCAGCAGCAGGATGCCTTGAAAGAACACCATCGCCACGGACCATACCGATGGCGAGCCGCCGAACTGCGGCAACACCATTTTCGTGAACATGGGCTGCACGGCAAACAACAATGCTGCACTGAGGAAGATCGCCGCCGTATAGATCGGAATGATCAGAACCGAAGAACTTTTCGTCTTGACGGGCGCGGTATCACCCCGGTCGCTCACAGTCATTCGCGTCACTCTAATGATTTCGGATCTATTGCTACAGTAACGCCAATCGCGTGTAACTGACCATCGACTGAACAATACGGGCAGCGCAAATTAAGCCGCCATATTTTTCAGTTCAATGACTTTTCACGGGCATATCCGATCAGGGTGAATCCGGAAATCCCGGCATATCGCGGCCCAATACGACACATTGCAACCATCATGACTGCTGGTCGAACCATGGCCATTCCGCAGCGCCGTCGTGGGTGACGGCGCCGCCGGGGGCCTGGCCGACCAGGCGGGCATATTTGGCAAGCGCGCCGGCGCGGTGCCGCGGCGGTCGCGGCGTCCAGGCTTGCCGTCGCGCCGCGAATTCATCGTCGTCGATCAAAAGATCCATCCGGCGCGCGCCGGCATCGATCCTGATCCGGTCGCCTTCACGAACCAGCGCCAGCGGTCCGCCGATGAAGGATTCCGGCGAGACATAGCCGATGCACATGCCGCGCGTTGCGCCTGAAAAGCGCCCGTCGGTGATCAGCGCGACCTTCTCGCCCATACCCTGCCCGTAGATCAGCGCGGTGACGCCGAGCATCTCGCGCATGCCGGGACCGCCGACCGGGCCTTCATTGCGGATGACCAGAACGTCACCCGCCGCATATTTGCGATTGCGGACGGCATCGACGCAGTGTTCCTCGTCTTCGAACACGCGGGCGCTTCCTTCGAACACCAGGTTCTTGAGGCCGGCGACCTTGATGACGGCGCCGTCGGGGCAAAGATTTCCCTTCAGCACCGCGACGCCGCCGTCCGGCATGATCGGCGCACCGGTGGTAAAAATGATCTCGCCGTCGGGCGCATTGGCCTCGCCATATTCTTGCGCGATCGTCCGTCCCGTGATGGTCAGGCAAGAGCCGTCGATGTGGCCGCTTTCGATGAGCGCGCGGACCACGACCGCGGTGCCGCCGATGTCATAGACATCCTTCGCGGTATATTTGCCGCCGGGGCGCAGATTGCCGATCAGGGGCGTGCGCGCAAACACCTCGCCGACGTCGTCGAGGGTGAAGGTAATTCCGGCCTCGTTGGCGAGCGCCGGCAGATGCAGCGCGGCATTGGTCGAGCCGCCGGTGGCGGCGACGATGGCCGCACCATTCTCCAGCGCCTTTCGCGTCACGATCTCGCGCGGCAATGGACCGCCTCGCTCCAGCATCTGCATCACGAGCCGCCCCGCCTGGCGCGCCACCTGCGCACGCTCGGCATAGACGCCGGGGATCATCGAGACATTGGGAATGGTCAGCCCCATCGCCTCGGAAACCATCGCCATGGTGTTGGCGGTGAATTGCCCGGCACAGGCGCCGATCGTCGGCAGGCAACTCCGCTCGATGCCTTCAAGCGTCGCCTGCGTCGATCTCGCCGGTCATGAAGCCGCCGACCGCCTCGTAGGAATCCAGCACGGTGAGGGTTTTGCCCTCGAACCGCCCGGGCAGCGCACTGCCGCCATAGATGAAGATCGACGGCACATTGCAGCGGATCATGCCCATCATCACGCCGGGCAGCGTCTTGTCGCAGCCGCCGAAGCCGATCAAGGCGTCGTAGGCGAGGCCATGGACCACCGCTTCGATCGAGTCGGCGATCAACTCGCGCGACAGCAGCGAGAACTTCATGCCCTCGTGGTTCATGCTGATGCCGTCGGATACCGAGATGGTGGAGAATTCCCGCGGCGTGCCGCCGGCCTCCGCGATCCCGGCCTTGGCGGCGTCGACCTGGAAATCGTGCGTCATGTTGCAGGGCGTCTGTTCGCCCTTCATGCTGACGACGCCGATCATCGGCTTCGCGATGGCGGCGTCATCGAGCCCCATCGCCCGCATGAAAGCGCGATGCGGCGCACGATCGAGGCCGTCGGTCGTCACGCGGGATCGCGGTTTCTTCATGGGGACAGATTCTCCGCACGTCGTCCCGGCGAACGCCGGGACCCATACACCCCTGGCGTTCGTTGCGACAGAAGGCTTCTGCCTCAGTGCCCAAACGATAGGACACGGCGTATGGGTCCCGGCGTTCGCCGGGACGACGGGATGCTGGCCTTACTGCAGCGGCGCGACGATGGTCGGGTGCTTGAACTGCGCGACGTCCAGCTTGGGCAGCATTCCGGTCTCGGCATAGATGTCGAGCATCTTCTGCATCGCCGGGAAGTTCGGCGCGGCACCGGGATCCCGGCCGAAGTCGTTGTCCTTGAGCAGATAGGTTTCCAGCACCGCAATCGGCGCCTTCAACTGCTCGGAGACGACTTTCAGCGTTTCCTCGCGATTGGCCAGGGCCTTTTTCATACCGGAGGTGATATCGCGGACATAGGCTTTGACGGCTTCCGGATTCTTGTCGACGAAGTCGGCCCGGCATGCTTCCAGAATGTGAACGATGTTCGGCATCGCCTCGGAAAGCGAAAACAGTTTTCGGGTGCCGCCCTTGGCCTCGGCGCGCGCCGCGAACGGCTGGTTCATGTTGACGGCATCGACGCGGCCCTGACGCAGCGCGTCTTCGGAGACCGCGAAGCCGACTTCGACCAGCTTGATGTCCTTGGTGGGATCAACCCCGGCCTTCTTCAGCAGCATGTTGAACGGCCCCTGGGTGCCGCCGCCGATCACGGAGATGCCGACGGTCTTGCCCTTGAGATCGGCGATGGTCTTGATCGGGGAATCGTCCTTGACCGCCCAATAGACCGAGAAGCCACCGGGCTTTTCGAACACGTGCTGGGCCACGATGTAGGCCTTCAGGCCGCCGCCGACCACGCCGTTCGACAGCGACAACGGCGCCTGGGTGGCGCAGTCGAGCGCGCCGGCGGCCAGCGCCTGCGTCATCGGCGCGGTGCCCTGGAATTGCGTCCATTCGACATTGTAGGTCTTGCCGAGATTGGGAAATTCCGCCGGCCGGCGCATCATCCAGTATTTCGATTCCTCGGCCGGTATGGTCCAGCCGACGCGGATCGTCTGTTGCGCGTAAGCCGAATTCACGCCGGCGAGAAGCGCCGCCGCCGCGCCTGCCGCCAAGATCCAGTTCGAAGCTGTCCGCATCATCCCACTCCAGTTTTCCGGTGCCGTCAAAAGCCACGCAAGCCTTTCATGGTTCAAATGATCAGGCAAGCGGGCGGGGCCGCGACGATGTCAGCCCCGCCCTGCTTCAAGCCTCACACCGTCAGCACCGTCGATCCCGTGGTCTTGCGCGCGGCAAGATCGGCATGCGCCTTGGCGGCGTCCTTTAGCGGATAAGTCTGGTGGACCTCGATCTTGACCGCGCCCGACTTGACGACGTCGAACAGCTCCTTGGCCATGGCGACGAGATTTTCGCGCTTGGCGGCGTAGGTAAAGAGCGTCGGGCGGGTGACGTAGAGCGAACCCTTCGCGGCAAGCAGGCCGAGGTTGAGCGGCTCGACGCTGCCGGAGGACGCGCCGAACAGTGCCGCGACCCCGAGCGGCGCCAGGCAATCGAGCGACTTCAGGAAGGTGTCCTTGCCGACGGAATCATAGACCACCGGCACCTTCTTGCCTTCCGTGATCTCGTCGACGCGCTTCACGAAATCCTCGCGGGTATAGACGATGGTGTGGGCGCAGCCATGGGCCTTGGCGAGCTTGGCCTTGTCGTCGCTGCCGACGGTGCCGATCACGGTGGCGCCGAGATGCTTGGCCCATTGGCTGAGGATGGTGCCGACGCCGCCCGCCGCGGCATGGAGCAGGATGGTATCGCCGGCTTTGACGCGATAGGTCTGGCGGATCAGATATTGCGTGGTCAGGCCCTTCAGCATCATCGCCGCGGCGGTCTTGTCATCGATGCCGTCGGGCAGTTTGAGCAGACGGTCGGCAGGAATCAGCCGTTCCTCGGAATAGGCACCGAGCGGCGAAGCGCCGTAGGCGACGCGATCGCCGGGCTTCAGGTCGGTGACACCAGATCCCACTTCCTCAACCACCCCGGCGCCCTCGCTGCCAAGGCCGCTCGGCAACTGCACGGGATAAACGCCTGAGCGGTTGTAGATATCGACAAAGTTCAGTCCGACCGCGGTGTGGCGGATACGCGCCTCGCCCGGACCGGGCTTGCCGAGCTTGACCTCCTCCCAAACCAGAACTTCGGGCCCGCCGGCTTTATGAAAACGGATGGCGTGCGTCATGGAATTACTCCTCGGATGTGGATGATGGGGGACGAAAAACGGCGGGGCGGAGCCGGCCAGGCCAGCAGCCATCCTTACAATACGCACGGCGCGCGCGCGATGCTTCTCACAATTTCCGGAGAGGAGATATGCGCCGCGCTGCGGCTGGATCCGATGCGCGCCGCGTCTGGGGAAACCGTGCCATCGATCGTCACGTCGAATTTTCGGCTCTGTTTGACATGTTATAACATTTGGCAAATGTACTAACTTAACCGGCAAAAGCCGGGATCAAGGGAGGACGGGAAATGAAGCCATCGCGGCCCACACGACGGACGTTCCTTAAGGCCGGCACTGCCACCGCGGCGCTGATCGGTTTGGCGCCGGCGATACTTCGCCAGGCCGCTGCGCAAGACGCCGATCTCGCACCGTACAAGTCGGCCAAGATCGACTGGCAGCAGACTTCCGGCGAAACCATCACGGTCGCCGTGATTCCGGCGAGCTATTTTGAAAACCTGATCACGCTGGCGCCGCAGTTCAAGGCGCTGACCGGCATCGACGTCCGCTTCGAAAAAATTCCGCCGGCGCAGATCCGGCAGAAGAGCGTGATCGATCTCACCTCGAAGACCGGCACCTACGCCACCCACGCCGCCGATCCGATGTATTATTCGCTTTACGCCGCCAACAAGTGGGTCGAGCCGCTCGACAGCTATCTGGCCGACAAATCGCTGACCGACGCCGACTGGTTCAAATTCGACGACATCATCCCGGCCTGGCGCACCGCCGACAGCGTCGACGGCAAGCTCTACGGCGTGCCGTATGACGGCGAAGTCACCATTCAGGTCTATCGCAAGGATCTGTACGACGCCAAGGGACTGAAACCCGCCGACGACCTCGCGACCTTCGTCACCAACGCCGCCGCGCTGAATACGCCGAACGATCGGATCTGGGGCACTGCGCTGCGCGGCGTCGCCGGTGCCGGCCAGAACATGTACATCTATCCCTCGATCTTCCGCGAGTTCGGCGGCGAATGGTTCAAGGGCGGCAAACTCACGGTCAACGGCCCGGAAGCCGAAGCGGCACTGGCCTGGTACGTCGACGTGATGAAGAAATACGCGCCGACCGCAGCGGCGAACTGGAACTGGCCGGATATTGCCGACGCGTTCTCGCAAGGCACCGTGGCGTCCTATATCGACGCGCATTCTTCGGCGTCCGTGGTCAACAACCCCGAAAAGTCAAAGATGATCGGCAAGGTCGCCTATGCGCGCTGGCCCAAGGGCCCCAGCGGCAAGCGCGTCTCCTCGATCTGGAACTGGGGCTTTCCGATCAACGCCGCGCAGACCGACAAGAAGAAGAAAGCCACCTGGCTGTTCATCCAGTGGGCCGCAAGCGCCGAAACCCAGGCCCGCACCGCGCATAAATTCGCAGGCCCGGCGAAACGTTCGGGCGTCAACCGCACCTCGATCTGGAAGGATCCGGATTACGTAAAACTGATGAACGGCTTCGGCGACAATTTCGTCGAGGCCACGATGGCGACCTTGCAGGGCGACACCGACGTCGATTGGCGTCCGCGGGTGCCGCAATGGCCCGCGATCGGCGACACCATGGCGACCGCGATCCAGTCGGCGCTGTCGGGCCAGGCCACCATCAAGGCCGCGTTGGACGATGCGCAGCGCCGCGTCGAACCGATGATGCGCGGCTGAGTTGGCGAAGCCTGCGACAGCAACGATGCCCGGCATCGCGGCCGTGACCGCCTCTGGCGATCTCGGCCGCGTGCTGGCGCGGCGCGAGCGCAGGTTCGCCGCGGCATTGCTGGCGCCGGCGTTCGTGGCGCTGATGGCGACGACGACGTTTCCATTGCTGTTTCTGATCTGGACCAGCGCGTTCCGGATGGATCTGGCGATGCCGTTCGCCGACGGCTTTGTCGGCTTCGACAACTACCGCACCCTGCTGGCGGACGACCGGTTCTGGTCCTCGCTGCTGGTCAGCCTGATCTACACCGGCTCGACCGTGGTGCTGCAGGTGGCCCTCGGACTGGCGCTGGCGTTGCTGGTGATGGACATGAAGCGCGGCCAGAGCTGGTTCCGCGTGATCGCCATCCTGCCCGTTGTGCTCTCGCCGGCCGTGGTCGGCATGATCTGGCGCACCTTCATGCTGGCGCCGGAATTCGGCATCGTCGATTACCTCGCCATCAATGCCGGGCTCGGCAGCAAGAACTGGCTCGGCGATCCCCTGCTGGCGATGATTTCGGTGGTCGTGATCCACACCTGGCAGTGGACGCCGTTCGCCTTCATGGTGCTGCTGGCGAGCCTCGCCTCGCTGCCGGAAGACATCTATGAGGCCGCACGGCTCGATCGCGCCACCGCCTGGCAGCGCTTTCGCCGCATCACACTTCCATTGTTGCGCCCCGCGATCGTCATGGTGGTGATCATGCGCACCATGGTGGCGCTGACGGCGTTCGCCGCGATCTTCACCGTCACCGGCGGCGGCCCGGGCACCGCGACCGAAATTCTCAATCTTTACGCCTACCGCAAATCCTTCACCGAACTGTCGATCGGCTACGGCTCGGCGCTGGCCGTTGCCCTTCTGATCGTGACCATCCTGATATCAGGCGTGCTGTTCGCGATGCGGAGAGCCAAATGACCGCCAGGCGCATTCGCCTTTTCGTCGTGCTGGCGATCTCGCTGGTGTTCCTGCTGGCCTGGGTGTTTCCGATCGTCTGGAGCGTCCTGAATTCGCTGAAGACCGATCGCGACGTGCTGGCCTATCCGCCAAAGCTGGTGTTCGACCCGACGCTCGATGCCTATCGCGACGTGCTGTACGGCTCGGCATCGATCCTGCCGAATCTGGTCAGTAGCTTCATCATCTCGATCGGCACCACCATCGTCACCATGCTGATGGCGGTGCCGGCGGCCTATGCGCTGGCGCGGCTGCGGTTTCGCGGCAAGAAAGCTGCGGGCTTCTATGTGCTGGCGACGCAAATGCTGCCGCCGGTCGGCATCATCATCCCCTACTTCCTGATCCTGCGGCATATCGGCTGGATCGACAGCTATCAGGGCATCATCCTGATCTATCTGTCGTTCTCGCTGCCGTTCGCGATCTGGCTGCTGGTTTCCTATTTCGAGGACATTCCCTACGAGATGGAGGAAGCCGCCTATCTCGACGGCGCCAGCCGGCTGCGCACGCTGTGGCGCATCATCATTCCGCAGGTGCGCGGCGGCATCGCGGTTACCATCGTGTTCGTGTTCCTCAATGCCTGGAACGAATTCCTGTTCGCGGTCGTGCTCAGCGGCAACACGGTGCGGCCGGTGACGGTCGCGATGTTCAACTTTGTCTCGGTCGAACAGACGCTGTGGGCCAAGCTCGCGGCGGTTTCGGTGCTGGCGATGCTGCCCGTCGTCATCCTCGGCATCGTCGCGCAGAAGAACATCGTCAAGGGCCTCACGGTCGGCGCGGTCAAGGGCGGAGGACGCCGATGAACGGCCGAGGTCAGGTACGTTTCGAAGACATCGTCAAGATGCATGGCGCGTTCGCCGCATTGAAGGGCGTGACGTTCGAGATCGAGCCCGGCGAATTCTTTGCGCTGCTCGGCCCGTCCGGCTCCGGCAAGAGCACCACCTTGCGGATCCTCGCCGGCCTCGACGCGCCGACCTCGGGCCGCGTCTTCATCGACGGCCAGGACATCACGGCGTCGGATGCCCGCGACCGCGACATCGCCATGGTGTTCCAGAGCTACGCGCTCTATCCGCACATGACGGTCTACGAGAACATCGCCTTCCCGCTCGAAATGGCCAAGATGACGAAGGCGGAGATCGTCCCGGCGGTGCAGGAAGCCGCGCGAAAAGTTGCGATCGATCATCTGCTCGACCGCAAGCCCGGCCAACTCTCCGGCGGCCAGCAACAGCGCTGCGCGCTGGCCCGCGCCATCGTGCGCAAGGCGCGGCTGTTCCTGCTCGACGAGCCGCTCTCCAATCTCGACGCCAAATTGCGGCTGGAAACCCGCACCGAGCTGAAGAAGCTGCAGCGCTCGCTCGGCGTGACCGCGGTTTACGTCACCCATGACCAGGAAGAAGCCATGACGCTGGCGGACCGCATGGC
Organism: uncultured Alphaproteobacteria bacterium; assembly: GCA_963742695.1. Lineage (GTDB taxonomy): Bacteria > Pseudomonadota > Alphaproteobacteria > Rhizobiales > Xanthobacteraceae > Bradyrhizobium. The sequence goes on along the minus strand of CAVUNF010000021.1, from coordinate 183,680 downwards.
GGTGTTCATGGCCGGCGAGATCCAGCAGATCGGCCGGCCCGCCGAGGTATTTGCGCGGCCGAACTCGATCGATGTGGCGGCCTTTATCGGCAGTCCGCCGATGAACCTGATCCCGGCCCGCTACAGCAACGGCGGCGTGATGGTGGCCGGCCATCGGCTCGAGACCACGCTCAAGGACGCCGGCGAACGCGATGTCGTGGTCGGCATCCGCCCCGGCGCCATCCGGATTGCGCCGAACGGTATCCCCGCAACCGTCGAACTGATCGAAGACCTCGGCGACACCGCAATCCTCGATCTCGATTGCAGCGGTACTGCGATCCGCGCGCGCGTCAGCGACGGCGACATCCCAGACCGAGGGAGCAAAACTGTCGATCACCGCCCGCGCCCAGGACATTCATCTGTTCGACGCGGCTACCCGGAGGCGGTTGTGATGACCGCACCCGGACGCTTGCGCTACCAAAAGAGCATGGCCGACAACATGACCGACTCCCTCGAACCGGCGGATACCAGCTCCACCCCGCTGCACATCCAGGTTCGCGAGACCATTCGCCGCCAGGTCAGGGTCGGCGAGCTGATCGACAAGACCGGCCGGCTGATGACCGAGGCCGAACTCGGCAAGCATTTCGGCGTCAGCCGCATCACCATTCGCAACGCCATCAAGCCGCTGGTCGATGAAGGCATGTTCGAACGCGAGCGCGGCCGCGGCACGTTCCTGCGGACCAACCAGCCGGAAAACTGGGTCGGACGGCTGATGGGGTTCTCCGAAACCATCAAGGACGCCGGCTATCAGCCCGGCGCCAGGGTGTTGTTGCAGGGCATGACCAACAAGCACGACGGCGAGGTTCGCAAGCAGTTGCGCGAGCGCGCGGTCTGGCAGCTCAAGCGCGTCCGGCTCGCCGACGACATTCCGATCGCGATCGAGCATGCGTTCTATCCGCCGGACATCGGGCTGGAGCTGGAGAAGCGCGATCTCACCTCGATCGTGATGTACCGCGTGTTCGAAAGCGAACTCGGCTTCGATATCAAGGAAGCGACGCAGACCATCAGCGCCTCGCTCGCGGACACCACCAGCGCCAAGCTGCTGGGCGTCAAGGCCGGCGGCCCGCTGCTGTCGATCGAGCGCCTCACCGTCAACACCGATGGGCGGCCGCTGGAGCTGCTGCGCTCGGTCTATCTGCCTGAGTATTTTCGCCTCAGCATCAACCTGACGAGGCGGCATCCCTGATCGTCTGACGACGCGTTTACACGAAGCTTTCAACAAGGACAACAACCATGGCAAACGGTGGCAAAACACCAGATAGCCCCAACATCCTGATCATCCTCAACGACGACATGGGATTTTCCGATATCGGCTGCTATGGCGGCGAAATCGAAACGCCGAACCTCGATCGCCTGGCGGCGAACGGTTTGCGCTACTCGCAATTCTACAACACCGCGCGCTGCAGCCCCGCGCGCGCGTCGCTGCTGACCGGCCTGCACCCGCACCAGACCGGGATCGGCATTCTGACCTACAGCAACGGGCCGGAAGGCTATGCCGGCAATCTGAACAAGAGCTGCGTCACCGTCGCCGAAGTCCTCAAGCAGAAGAAATACAAATCCTATCTGAGCGGCAAGTGGCACATCTCCAGCAGCCTGACCGTGCCCAGCGACGCCTGGCCGCTGCAGCGCGGCTTCGATTATTTCTTCGGCACCATCATCGGCGCCGGCAGTTTCTACCATCCGAACACGCTGACCCGCGGCAACGACAATATCGAAAGCGAGGCCGAGAACGATCCGTCGTTTTTCTACACCGATGCGATCAGCGACCAGGCGGTCGCCTATATCCGCCAGCACAAGGAGACCAGCCCGGAAACGCCGTTCTTTCAGTATGTCGCCTACACCGCGCCGCACTGGCCGCTGCACGCGCATGACGAAGACATCGCCAAATACAAAGGCCGGTTCGACGCCGGCTGGGACACCTTGCGCGAGGCGCGGCTGAAGCGGCTGGTCGATGACGGGATCATCCATCCGAACTGGCAGCTGACCGATCGCGATCCGACCCAGCCGCCGTGGACCGACGCCGAGCACCGCGAATGGACGCTGCGCTGCATGGAGGTCTATGCCGCCCAGATCGACCGCATGGACCAGGGCATCGGCCGGATCATCGCCGCGCTGGAAGCGACCGGCCAGCTCGACAATACCCTGATCATCTTCCTGTCGGATAACGGCGCCTGCGCCGAGGACATTCCGCAAGGCGTCACCGCACGCGAGCTGGTCGACCAGTTGATGATCGCGAAAGCCAAAACACGCAGCGGCAAAACCGTTCGCCTCGGCAACGATCCATCGCTGATGCCGGGCGGCGAAGACACCTATCAGAGCTACGGCACCGCCTGGGCCAACCTGTCGAACACGCCGTTCCGGCTCTACAAGCACTGGATCCACGAAGGCGGCATCGCCACGCCCTTCATCGTGCACTGGCCGCGCGGCATCAAGGACAGAGGCGGCCTGCGGCACAATCCGAGCCAGCTGCCGGATATCATGGCGACCATCGTCGACGTCACGGGCGCGACCTATCCCAAGGAATTCAACGGCAACACCATCCTGCCCTGCGAGGGCGAAAGCCTGGTGCCGTCATTCGCGTCGGCGTATGGCGGCCGTGGGCCGCTGTTCTGGGAGCACGAAGGCAACGCCGCCATCCGCATCGGCAAATGGAAACTGGTGCGGAAATTTCCCGGCCCCTGGGAGCTCTACGACATGGAGGCCGACCGCACCGAGATGCATGACCTCGCCGCGCAGCATCCGGTCCGCGTCCGCGACATGAGCGACCAGTATCAAGTCTGGGCCAAGCGCTGCGGCGTGATCCCGCGCGAAAAGATTCTGGAACTGATGAAAGCGGAAGGCGGCACCGCGTTCTGGGAGGAAGAAAAACAGGCGTGAGATGACCGAGGGTTCTCCCCGCTGCTGCGCAAAGGGCCGGACTGACGATGCCGAGGCGGCGGCGTCCGCTCTCGCGCGCGCCGACATCGAGCCCAGCCGCACACCGCATCGCGCGGCGCTGGAGCGCGCCGATCGGCGGGCCGTTCCTGATGGGATCGGACGACCGGCGATTTCCCGACGACGGCGAAGGGCCGGTGCGCCGGGTGACGGTCGACGAATTTGCGATCGCGTGTTTCGCGGTCAGCAATCTGCAGTTCGGCGATTTCGTCCGCGCCACCGGCTACACCACCGACGCGGAACGATATGGCTGGAGTTTTGTGTTCGCGGCCTTTGTGCCTGACGATATCAGACGCGCAGATCGGCAGCCGCGCCGCCGATACGCCGTGGTGGATCCCGGTGCCGCACGCCTATTGGGCGCAGCCGGAAGGCCCGCCCAGCACCGTGCTCGATCGGCTCGATCATCCCGTGGTGCACGTCTCCTGGAATGACGCCAAAGCCTATTGCCAATGGTCCGGCACACGGCTGCCGAGCGAAGCCGAATGGGAGATCGCCGCGCGCGGCGGGCTGGAACAGGCAAGCTATCCCTGGGGCGATGAGCTGACGCCCGGCAAGCGAACACCGCTGCAACATCTGGCAGGGCCATTTTCCTGACCATAACACGGCCGAGGACGGTTTTGCCGGAACGGCGCCCGTTCATGCCTTCCAGCCGAACGGCTATGGCCTGCACAACATGGCCGGCAATGTCTGGGAATGGTGCGAGGATTATTTCTCGCCGGCCTATCACCGCGTCACGTCAGCGGAGAATCCGCTGCAAGCGCGAGCCGGCCGCCAGCCGCTCGCTGCGCGGCGGATCGTTTCTCTGTCACGAATCCTATTGCAACCGCTACCGCGTCGCGGCGCGCAGCTCGAATACGCCGGACAGTTCGGCCAGCAATATCGGATTTCGCGTCGTTCAGGGCTTCAAATCCATGTCGATGCGGATGAAATCGCCGCGATAGGTGACTTCGCCGAGATAGATCACGGTTCGGTCGGCGGTCGTGAACACCCGCCGAACCTCGGCCACCGGCGAATTCAGGGGAACCTGCAGCAGCTTCGCCACTTCGAGGTCGGCGGTGCCGATCGTCAGCGTCTGCCGCGCGTTCGCGATCGGCGGGATCGCGCATGTCCTTCAGGATCGGAATCACCGTTTCCTTGCGAAAGCGCTTTGGATATTTGCGGAATACCTTTTCGTCGAGATAGATCGAGATCACGCAATAGGGCCGCTTGTTGCGCGAATGCACGCGGCGCATGAAGACGTAATGCTCCGCCGGCTTGCCGTCGTCGGGCAAGCAGCGGCGCGTCGGTGCGGCTTTCCGAGATGTTGATGATTTCCGGCGAGGTGTCGCGGTAAACCTCGGCGAGGTCGGAAAGCGTGGTTTCGACCTTGAGCCAGCGATCCTGCTTCAAGATGCCGGTGACGAAGGTGCCGCGGCCCTGCTGGGCTTCGATGATGCCGTCGCGCGCCAGCAGATCGACCGCCTGCCGAATGGTGACGCGGGAGACGCCGAACTCGGCGGCGAGCACCTCGTTCGCCGGCAGCCGCAGGCCCTGGCGCCCAAATTCCGCGCGCGATCCGCTGCCGAAAGATGTCGGCGATCTGGGCGTATTTCGGAACGTGGCTGTCGGAAATCAGATCCATCTCACGTGCTCTCAAGCTGGCAAGCCGGCGGGTCTATGACATGACAAGGGCGGCGCCCCTTTCCCCGATCATCAGGCTGCTCGCATTGGTATTCGCCGACGTGATCTGCGGCATCACCGAGGCGTCGATCACGCGCAGATTTTCGACGCCGCGAACCCGCAATTGCGGATCGAGCACCGATCGATCATCGCTGCCCATCCGGCAGGTGCCGACGCAATGAAACACCGTTCCGCCGGTGGTTCGCGCGAAATCCCACAGGCCGGCCGGCGTGTCGACGGCCTCGCCCGGCACCATCTCGACATCCCAGAGATCGCGAAACGATTTCTGCCGGTAGATGTCGCGCAGCATCCGCAGGCCCGACACAATCGTCTTGCGGTCGATTTCCTCGGCAAAATAATTCGGCTCGATGCGCGGCTGGTCGAACGGATCGGTCGAGCGGATCGCAAGCTGCCCGCGCGATTCTGCATGGCACTGCCAGACCGACGCCGTGAAGCCGGAATAGCTGTGCAAGGGGTCGCCGGGCTTGTCGACCGACAGCGGCATCACGTTGAACTGAACATCGGGCCGCCCGCCGACGGCGTATTCGGTGCAGGCCGCGCCGCCCACCTGCCCCGCGCCGACCGTCAACGGACCGCTGCCGGCAAACATCCATTGCAGACCCATCCTGGCAAGTTCGACGGGATTGCGCACCTGATCGTTGAGCGAAATCCGCTGCTTCAACCGCACGATCAGGCGCGCCTGATAATGATCCTGCAGATTGCCGCCGACTTCCGGCGAGTCGGCGATCACGGGAATGCCGAACCCGCGCAGCAAATCGGCCGGACCGATGCCTGACAGTTGCAGGATTTGCGGCGACTGCAACGCGCCGGCCGACAGAATGACTTCGCGATCTGCGGTGGCGCTGAACGCCTGACCGTTTTTGATCCATTCGACGCCGGTCGCCACCTGCCCCTGAAACGTTACCTTGCTGACCTGCGCGCCGGTCATGACGGTCAGGTTCGGACGATGCGCCGACCGGCCGCAGGAACGCCGATGCCGAACTGGTGCGCCAATGCCGTCCGATGCCGAGCTGATAGCTGCCGACCCCGAACGTCGTTTCGCCGTTGAAATCGGGATTGCGCGGCAGCCCGAATTCGACGCCGGCGTCGACCCAGGCGGCGGAAGCGGGATTGTCGTTGCGCAGATCCGACACCTCGAATTCGCCGAGGCCGCCGTGATATTGGCTTTCGCCGCCGGAATAGCGTTCGTAGCGGCGGAAGTACGGCAGCAGCTCGCGATAGCTCCATCCCGTCGCGCCGAGGCGCTCCCAGTCGTCGAAGTCTTCATGCTGGCCACGAATGAAGATCAGGCCGTTGATGGACGACGATCCGCCAAGCACGCGGCCGCGCGGCCAGACGATCGAACGGCCGCCGGTGCCCTCGCTCGGCTCGGTCTTGAACAGGCGCGAAAAGCGCTCGTTGTAGATCGTCCGGTAGTAGCCGACCGGAAGCTTGAGCCAGAAATTGCGGTCCGACCCGCCGGCTTCCAGCAGCAGCACGCGGCAGGAGGGATCGGCCGACAGCCGGTTCGCGACCACGCAGCCGGCCGATCCGGCGCCGACGATGATGTAGTCATATCCCTGCGCGGCCATCACATTCATTCCGCCGGATCAGGCTGTCCGGTATTGTTCGATCGAGGCCAGATCAGGCTCGATCCCGAGGCCCGGCTCGTCGCTCAGCGTCACCATGCCGTCGCTGATATCGGCGACGGGACCGCAAAAGCGGTCGCGCAGCGGATTGTCGTTCGAATCGACTTCCAGCAATCCGTCGCCGCCAACCCCCGCCAGCAGATGCGCCGACGCCAGCAGGCCGATGCCGCCGCCGAGATAATGCGGACAAAACGTCTTGCCCGATTTCATGATGTCGCGCGCGATCCCGGAACAGACGCTCAACCCGCCCCATTTGGCGATGTCGGGCTGAACGACGCGCAGCACGTCGTCGCCGATCGCCTGCGCGAAGCCGGCATGGCTCGCAATGTTTTCGCCGGCCGCCAGCGGCACGTCGGTGCCTCGCGCAGGCGTTGCCATTCCTGCCACGGCCGGTCGGCGCGGATCGGCTCTTCGAGCCAGGCGAGCGCGAATTCGCCGAGATGCGGCGCAACGTCCAGCGCCTGCTCCAGCGACCAGCCCTGATTGGCATCGGCCGCCAGCATGCCGTCGCCGACCAGCTGGCGAAGCGACGCCAGATTGGCGCGGTCGGCTGCAGGCTCGAAGCCGATCTTCAGTTTCAGCGCGCGATGTCCCCTGCCCAACGCCGCCTCCGCCATCTGCCGCGAGCCCGTCGGATTGATGCCGCTGGCATAGACCCGGATCTGGCCGCTGCTGCCGCCGAGCAGCTTCCACAACGCGATCTTGCGGCGCCGCGCATAGAGATCCCAGACCGCCAGATCGATTCCGGCGATCGCCTGCGCGAACGGACCCGGCTCGCCGGATTGCAAGGCAAGCACGGCGGTGCGCCTGCGTCAGCTTTTCGAAGACATCCGCGGGCTCGCTTGCCGCAAAGCCGGACAGCGCCGGCGCCAGCACCTCATTGACCAGCCGCGCGCGGTGCTCGGCGCCGGTCGACGGAAAATTCGCACCAGACCTCGCCCCAGCCGACATGGCCGTCTTCATCTTCGACGCGGACGAACACCGCCGGCCGATTCAGCATCCGGCCGAACGAGGTGACGACCGGCGTCGACAGCGGATAGCGATAACCGAAGGCCTGGAGCTTGCGGATGGCGAAGTTCGGCGATGTCATTTCTGCAATCCGAAGCGCGACGCGAGGCGATGACCGCCTCTTGTATGGTCATCCTATTTATAATATGACTTCGGCCCGTATCAACCGCAATTGCGCGCCGGAAGGACCGGAATGGACGGCAGTGTCGCGAGACGCTTTTTACTCGGGCTCGCGCCGTGGGTCGGCGCCGTCGCGCTCTGGTATGGCGTGCGCTGGAGCGGCTTCGTCAACGTTTCGCTGATCCCGGCGCCGCATCAGGTCGCCGCGAAATTCGTCGAATTGCTGCTGCACTGAGGGGCTGCTGTTCGACGTCTTTGCTTCGACGCGGCGGGTGTTTTTTGGCGTCATGCTCGGCATTCTCGCCGCCGTTCCCGTCGGCTTCCTGCTGGGCTGGTACCGCTCGGCGCGCACCTTCGCCGATCCGATGATCAATTTCTTTCGCGCGTTGCCGCCGATCGCGCTGATCCCGCTGGTGATCGTCTATTTCGGCGTCGACGAAGTCGCCAAGCTCGTGATCCTGTTCTACGCCTCGTTCTTCTCCGGCGTGATCGTGATGTATGAGGGCGTATCGCAGATCACGCCGCTCTACATCCGCGTCGCGCAGACGCTGGGCGCCAGCGAGTTCGAGATCTTCCGCAAAGTCATCATCCCGCTCACCGTGCCGCATATCCTCACCGCGCTGCGCGTCGCGCTCGGCGTGGCCTGGGCGACGCTGGTCGCATCCGAACTGATCGCGGCCCAGCGCGGGCTGGGCGCGATGATCCAGAACGCCTCGACCTATTTCCTGCTCGACGTCATCTATGTCGGCATCATCTGCATCGGCTGCATTGCCCTGATCATGGACATGATCCTGCGGCGGATCAGCGCCCGCCTGCTGGTGTGGCAGGAAAGAGCCGTCGCATGAGCACGGCGGCCGGCATTCAAGCGCGCGCAGTTCGACCACGTCTCGCTGACCTTCGACACGCCGAAGGGCAAGCTCAGGGTCGTCGATGACGTCAGCTACGACATCAACGACGGCGACTTCATCGCCGTGATCGGCCCATCCGGCTGCGGCAAGACCACGATGATGAGCATGCTGGCCGGCTTCCAGAAGCCGACCACCGGCAAGGTGCTGTTCGACGGACAGCCCGGTGAAGGGACCCGGCCCCGAGCGCGGCGTCATCTTCCAGGAATACGGCGTGTTCCCCTGGCTGACCGTCAAGGAGAACATCGCGTTCGGCCTGAAGCTCAAGGCCAATCATGTCCCGCTCACCGAGCGCGACCAGATCTGCGAGCACTATCTGGCGCTGATGGGTCTGTCGGATTTCGCCAATTCCTATCCGAAGCATCTGTCCGGCGGCATGCGGCAGCGGCTTGCCATCGCGCGCGCCTACGCCGTCAAGCCGCAGTTTCTGCTGATGGACGAGCCGTTCGGCGCGCTCGACGCCCAGACCCGCGCCAACATGCAGAACCTGCTGCTCAAGGTGCTGGCCACCGAAGGCAAGACCGTCATGCTGATCACCCATTCGGTGGAGGAAGCGATCTACCTCGCCTCGCGCATCGTGGTGGTGACGGCGCGGCCGGCGCGGATCAAGGAGATCATCGACGTGCCCTTCCCCTATCCGCGCGATGAATCGCTGCAGGAGCGGCCGGAGTTCGGCGAACTGCGAAGCCACATCAGGGAGCTCGTCATGAGCGAATACCGCGCGCAGCAGGCGCAGCTGCGACCGGCTTCATTTTCGGAATAATCAAAAAGCAAACGGAGGAGACGCCATGGATCGACGACAATTTTTGACCACAACCGCCGGCGTCGCGCTCGGCGGCTTTGCGGCTTCCGCGCCGGCCATCGCGCAGGCCAAGACCAAAGTTCGCGTCGGCTATCTGCATACGGTCGCCGTCGACGGCCAGATCTGGACCGGGATGGACCGCGGCACCTTCGACAAGCAGGGCCTCGATCTGGAATTGCGGCAGTTCAATACCGGCCTCGAGATCTTCCAGGCGCTGATCGGCGGCAGCCTCGACGTGCTGGCGACCGGCGCGGTGCTGTCGAATTTCCCGGCGCGCGGACAGGGCAAGGTATTCCTGATCAACGACATCGAAGTGGCGACCGCGCAGCTCTGGGTGCGGTCCGACCAGGGCATCAAGTCGTTCGCGGATCTGAAGGGCAAGCGCATCGCGACCGCCACCGGCACCACCGCGCATGTGTTCCTCGACAAGGCGCTGCGCGCCAACAAGATCGATCCCAAGGAAGTCGAACTCGTCAACCAGACCATGCCGGCCGCCGTGACGGCGTTCATCTCGGGCGCGGTACCGGCGGTCGCGCTTTGGGTGCCGTTCAATGTCACCGTGCGCGACAAGGTGCCGGGCGCCGTGAAGCTCGCCGACGCCTCGGCCTATTATCCGCAAGCCGCCATCATCGGCGGCTGGGCCGCAGCCAACGACTATTACGAGCCGAACAAGGAGACGCTGGGCAAGCTGATCAAGGGCTGGGCCGAGGCCAATGACTACATCGTCGCCAATCAGCACAGAGGCGATGGAGAAGCTGCAGAAGGCCCATTACAGCCAGACGCCGCTGGCCGACATCAACGAGTCGTTCAAGGCGCAGAAGATGTTCACGTCGCAGGAGTGGAAGAAGCTGTATTCGGACGGCACGGTCACCAACTGGCTGCAGCAGTCCACCGACTTCTTCATGGCCAATGCCGGCATCAAGGACTTTACGCCGGCGAGCAAATATTTCGATCCGAGCCTTTATCTCAAGACCATCGCTTGAAACGCACAGCTGTGAGTGCGAGCGGCGCATGGACGACATCGCCCGCTATCGCGTTCCGCACCCGATAGCCGCACTGCTTCTCAAGACGATTGGAGGATGGAAGGTAATGTTACTCATGCGTCAGGCGCTTATTTCCGTTTGCGCCTTCTTCATTTGCGTAGCAACGGCAAGCGGCCAAACCTACCCCAACCGCGTCATCAAACTGGTTGTGCCGTATCCGGCCGGCGGCGTCGTCGATATCACCGGCCGATTGCTGGCTGACCATCTGCAAAAGGCGCTCAAGGCCACCGTTATCGTGGAGAACAAAGTCGGTGCGGGAGGTACAATAGGTGCTAACTTCGTCGCAAAAGCCGAGCCCGACGGCTACACGATCCTGCTGAGCGGCGCCGCCACGCATGCGTTCGCGCCGGCCCTTTTCAAGTCGCTGCCGTACGACCCTGTCAGCGATTTCGCACCCATCACCCAGATTACCGAAGGTTATCTGGCACTAACCGTGCCGGCTGACTCGGGTATCAAGGATGTCGCCAGCTTCGTCAGGACGATGAAGGACAAGGGCGCTTCCAGCAACTACGCCAGCAACGGGCACGGCACCTACCCTCACCTCGCAATGGAGCTTCTGAAACAGACCGCAGGCATCGAACTTCTGCACGTACCATTTCGCGGAGGTAACGAATCGGTAACAGCCATGCTGGGCGGGCAGGTCCAAGTCACGCTCAACCACCTGCCGGTCATCCAACCACAGGCCGAGGCCGGGAAGTTTCGAGTGCTCGCCACATCGGGGCCAACTCGCGCGCAGGCGATGCCCAAAGTTCCGACACTCAAGGAATCCGGTAACGACATCGTGGCCTCCGCCTGGTTCGGCCTGTTTGCACCCGCGAAAACTCCGCGCGAAATAATCGACCGGCTCTCTGCGGCGGTTGCCGACGCTGCAAAGGACCCCGGATTTGTCGAGAAGCTGCGCGCGCAGGGCGACGAGATCCGTGTCGAAGGACCTGACAGCTTCCTGGCACTCCAAAAGAGTGAACTCAAAAAGTGGAAAATGGTAATCGAGAAGGCCGGAATCGTCCTGAACTGAAAGCGACCGCTATGGGCCTGCCCAACATCATTCTCATTATTACCGACCAGCAGCGTGCCGATACGATCGCAGCATTGGGCGCCGACTGGATGCATACGCCGCATCTCGATCGACTGGCGCGAGAGGGCACGGCCTTCACCAAGTGCTTCGTTACCTCGCCGGTATGCGTAGCTTCGCGCGCCAGTCTCTTCACCGGCAAGTATCCGCACAGCACCCAGGTATTCACCAATTTCGAGCCGTGGGAACCGACCTGGGTCAAATCTCTCGCCGTACAGGGCTATCACTGCGTCAGCATCGGCAAGATGCATATCAACCCATACGATGCGGCGGGTGGCTTCCATCAACGGTTCGTCGTCGAGAACAAGGACCGGCCGCTTTTTCTGGAGGAACGGGACCGCGCCATCTACGACGAATGGGATAAGGCTCTGCGTGTGCGCGGCTTAACCAAGCCGTCGCGATTCAACCGCTATGCCGCCGATCCCCAAGGCTACAAGAGCGCGCTTGGAGCTTTTGCCTGGCATCTCGATGCAGACATGCATCCCGATAATTTCGTCGGAAACACAGCATGCTGGTGGATCGAGGATCGCAAGTGCCCCGATCCGCTGTTCCTGCAAATCGGCTTCCCAGGACCTCATCCGCCCTACGACCCCCTGCCCGAATGGCTCGATCGGTACGCCGACGCTGACATCCCGGTGCCGGAAGTCAGCGATGCGGAGCTGCAACGCCAGCCGCGCGCCCAGAAGATGCTGCGCGAGAACATGACGCGGTTGAATTTCAACTCCGTCAATTGGCGAACTGACGTAACCCGCGAAGATCTGCTCCGACTGAGGCGCCACTATGCCGCCAATGTGTCGATGATCGATATGCAGGTCGGACGCATCATGGCCGCGCTCGACGCGCGTGGGTATTTGGACAACGCCATCGTTATCTTCACGTCCGATCATGCCGACGCTTTGGGCGATCACGGACATATCCAGAAGTGGACGATGTATGACTCGGTTCTGCACGTGCCGCTGCTCATCTGGTCGAAGGGGCGTATCCCGGGTGGTAGCGTCCATGACGATCTCGTGCAGTTGATCGACATTGCCCCCACGATACTGGAGGCAGCCGACGTACCCGTTCCCCCCGACTTCGAGGCCCGTTCGCTTTGGGGAGCCATTGAGAACCGTCCGGGATATGTACCGCGAGATGCGGTCTATTCGGAGGTCGCCCGCGATCACGTGCAGACCGGTGCCGAGTTCATCGTCATGCGGCGTTGCCAGGACTGGAAGATCGTCGTCTATCTCGACGACGAGGAAGGCGAAATCTACGATCTTCAGAGCGATCCTGGCGAGAGCAACAATCTATGGCATGAAGCGAGCGTCCGTGATCGGCGCGACCAGCTGGTTGCCCAGACGTTGCGATGGTCCGTCGGCGGCACCTTAAAGGCCCATCGCCGCCCCGCCCGCACGCCGCAGAAGCCAATGCCGGTCTAGACCGGAGCATACACGACTCACAATGCGAGGTAGCGCTGGCGAATGCTGTCGTTGGCCTTGAGGTCTTCAATCGTCGCGGTATAGACGATCTGGCCCTTGTCGATGACGGTGGCGTGGCTGGCGAGGCCGAGACAAAAATGCATGTTCTGCTCGGCGAGCAGTACCGTCGCTCCGGTGCCGCGCAACTGCCGCAGCAATTCGCCGATCCGCTGCACGATGATCGGCGCGAGGCCCTCGCTGGGCTCGTCCAGCAGCAGCAGCGCCGGATTGCCCATCAGCGTGCGGGCGATCGCCAGCATCTGCTGCTCGCCGCCCGACAGCCGGCCGGCGATCCGGTAGCGCAGCGGCTCCAGCAGCGGAAAGATGTCGTAGATGCGCTTGATCGGCCATTCATCCTGGCCCTCGGGACCTTTCTTGTGGCCGATCACGAGATTGTCCTCGACGGTGTGCTCCGGAAAAATCTGGCGGTCTTCCGGCACGAAGCCGAGGCCGGCGCGCGCGATGTGATGCGGCATCCATCCGGTGACGACGCGGCCGCGCAGCGTCACTTTTCCGCGCCGGGCCGGCGCCAGCCCCATGATCGCCTTCATGGTGGTCGACTTGCCGGCGCCGTTGCGGCCGAGCAGCGCCATGGTCTCGCCGGGCCGCACCGAGAGGCCGACGCCGAACAGGATCTGGCTGGTGCCGTAATAGACGTCGAGATCCTCGACCTGAACGACCGGCTCGATGCTCATGTGGCCTCGGCGTGGTGTTCGGTGCCGAGATAGGCTTCGATCACGGCGGGATTTTGCCGGATCGCATCCGGAGTGCCGGTGGCGAGAATGCGGCCATAGCACAGCACCACGATCTCAGGCGCGATCTTGAAGACGATGTCCATGTCGTGCTCGATGAAGACGACCGTGATCTTCTCGCGCTCCCAGAGTTCCCGGACCTTGTCGATCATCCGCCAGCGCTCTTCGGTGCCCATGCCGGCGGTCGGCTCGTCGAGCAGCAGCAGTTGCGGATCGAGCACCAGCGCCAGCGCGATGTCGAGCAGCTTCTGGTCGCCATGCGACAATGTCGCCGCGGTACGATTACGCTTGCTGGCGAGGCCCGAGCAGCTCCATGGCATATTCGGCGCGGTCGCGGGTCTCCGCGAGTGGAAATCGCCGATGCAGCACGCTGGCACGGCGCTGATCGGCACCGACCGCGGCCAGCATCGTTTCATGCACCGTGAGCGAGGGAAAAATACTCGCGACCTGGAAGGCGCGGCCGATGCCATGGCGCGCGATGTCGGGCGGCGACCGTCCGGCCATCTCGACGCCGTCGAGCAGGATGCGGCCGGAGTCGGGCTTCAGCGCGCCGGTGATCAGATTGAAGAACGTGCTCTTGCCGGCGCCGTTGGGGCCGATCACCGCGGTCAGCGAGCCATCCGCGAAATTCAACGTGATGTCGTCGGCCGCCTTGACCCCGCCGAACGATTTGCAAAGGTTCTGGACTTCGAGCATGGCTAGCCGTTCGCCTCCCGCAGCCCGCCATAGGTGCTCCACGAAGTACCGGCCAGCCAGCCGCAATCGACCGGCACGTTGGCGCCGGTCATGGCGGAGGCCGCATCCGATGCCAGAAACGCCACCACGCGGGCGATTTCGGCGGGATCCACCAGCCGGCGCAGCGCCGCATTGGCCGTCAGCGCCGAGGTGTCGCGCTCGCCGCGGTCGATCGCATTCTTCAAGGCCGGTGTCAGCGTGTAGCCGGGCGACACCGCATTGACGCGCACCGCGGAGGGTCCCCATTCCGCCGCAAGGCATTCGGTGATGGCGATCACGGCCGCCTTGGCCGGCGCATAGGCGTGCAGCGGCATCGAGCGCATGCCGGCGATGGACGCGATGTTGACGATGCTGCCGCGCTTGCGCGCGATCATGGCTTTCGCAAAGGCGACGCAAGCCACATAGGTACCGCGCTGATCGACGCGGACGACGTCGTCCCAGGCGGTCATCGGCAGATCGTGCGGCCGCAGCGGCACCTGAATGATGCCGGCGCTGTTGACGAGAACGTCGACCGGCCCGCACTCGCGTTCGATTGTCCCAGCACAGGCCTCGACGCCCTGCTCGTCCCCGACATCGATCGCATAGGCGCGGCCGCCGAATTCCGCCGCGACGGCTTGCGCCTTTGCCATGTCGCGGTCGGCCACCACGACCAGATCGCCGGCGCTGGCGAGTTCGCGCACGCAGGCCGCACCGATGCCGCTGGCGCCGCCGGTGACCACGCTGATACGCCTCGAACCATTCATCGCGCGCGCTCCTTGTCGCCGCCGCGCCGTGCCTCGTACCACTCGACGGCGAAATCCATCAGGCCCTTGCGCAGGCCGATGGCGAAAAACAGGATGACGATGCCGAGCACGATTCCATAATGCTCGGTCAGGCGGGTGACGGTGTCGTTGAGGGTCAAGCAGCAGCACGGTGCCGACCATCGGGCCGAGGAAGCGTGGTGACGCCGCCCAAGCATGTTGATGAAGATGCCCTCGCCCGAAATCGTCCAGTAGGCGAATTCGGGATAGGCGCCCGACACGAACAGGCACATGATGATGCCGCCGGTCGAGGCGAACAGCGCCGACAGCACGAAGATCGTCAGCTTGGCGCGCCAGACGTCGATGCCGATGAAGCTGGCCCGGCTGGCGTTGTCGCGGATCATGCGCAAGGTGTAGCCGAACGGCGATTGCGCGATCTGGCGCATCAGCAGCAGTCCGATCACCAGCAGCGCGCAGCTCATGATGTACAGATGGAGATGGTTGGTCGGATCGATGCCGAAAAACTTCGGGCGCGGAACGCCGCCGCGCAGGCCCTGATCGCCGCCGGTCAGCGAAACCCACGACAGGATGATGCTGTGGATCAGCATCTGAAACGCCAGCGTGACGAAGGCGAAGTAGATCTCCTTCAACCGCACGCAGATGGCGCCGATGACCGTCGCGACGACGGCGGTGAGCACGAGCGTGCCGAGGAACGCGACCGGAACCGGCACGCCGGTGCGCTGCATGATCAGCCCGAAGCCGTAGGCGCCGAGGCCGAAGAACATGCCGTGCCCGAATGAAATCATGCCGGTATAGCCGACCAGCAGATTGAGCGAGGTGGCGAACAGGCCGATACGCCGCACAGCGGATCACGAAATCGAGCAGCGCCTTGCTGCTGAACAGGAACGGCAGGCCGCCAGCACGGCAAATGCGGCGATGGCGATCAGCAGGTCGATGTAGCGCAGGCGCTTCGATTTCGCCTCGATGCGGTGGCGCGCTCAGGCCTTCGCCACGTTCGGCCTGCAGCTCGGTCATGCCACTTCCTTGCCGAACAGGCCGGTGGGACGGGCGACCAGCACGATCACCATGAACAGGTACATCAGACCTTCGGTGAACAGCGGGAAGCCGAGCGATCCGAACGACCGGATCAGGCCGATCAGGAGCGCGCCGACCAGCGCGCCGAGGATCGAGCCCATGCCGCCGATCACGGTGACGATGAAGGATTCGATCAGCACCGAAAATCCCATACCCGGCGTCAGCGACCGCACCGGTGCGGCGAGCGCGCCGGCGAGGCCGGCGAGCATGCCGCCCAGCGCGAACACGCCGCCATAGATCAACCCGGTGTTGATGCCGAGCGCGGATACCATGCCCGGATTATGCGCGGCGGCCCTGATCACCTTGCCGACCCTGGTTCGCGCGAGTCCAAGCCCGAGCACGGCGGCAACCGCAAGCGCCACCCCGATCAGCAGCAGATAATACGGCGGCACCACGCCGCCGGCGATGAACAGCGGCGGGACCTGGAACGCGGTGGGCATTCCCATCGAGCGGAATTCCGGTCCCCACACGATCTTCACCACGTCGTCGAAAATCAGCACGAAGGCGTAGCAGACCAGAAGCTGCATCAGCACGTCGTTGCCGTAGACCCGGCTCATGAAGACGCGCTCGAAGACGAGGCCGAGGATCGCGGTCCCGGCGGCACCACACAGCATCGCCAGCGCGAAACTGCCGCTGACCTGATAGGCCGTCATCGCGAAATAGGCGCCGAACATATAGAACGCGCCGTGGCTGAAATTCACCACCTTGAGCACGCCGAAGATCAGCGTCAGCCCGACCGCCACCAGAAACAGCAGCATTCCGATGATGAGGCCGCTGGTGGTTTGCGTCACCAGACAGGCGGCGCTGGCGAGACAACCGGTGAGCGCGTCGATATCCAAGGAAACTGTCCGTTACGGCTGGCCGGATTGCGTCAACGAGAAAATCGTTCGGCAGGCGCGCGAGAGGCCGCGGATGCAGCCTCCGCGCCCGCCGCGAACGTGTCAGGTGTAACCCTTGGTCTTCTTCCACTCGGCTTCAAGCGCCAGAATCTGCTTCCAGTCGCCGCTCTTCACTTCGGGAACATAGGGCTCGCCGGGAATCGTGGTGCCCCAGCCGATGGCATAGCCGATCAGGGTCTGGTCCTCGGCCCGCATCGTCACCGTGCCGTCGGCGCCGAACGGCGACTTGATGGTCAGGCCGCGCATCGCATCGGCAAGCTTCTTGCCATCGGCGGAATTGGCCTTCTTGGAGGCTTCCGCAAGCAGCATCATCGCGGTTGCATTCTCCCACGACCAGTTGGTCGGGTACTCGTTGAACTTCGCCTTGTAGGCGTCGCCCCAGGCGGCGTTTTCCGCGGTCGCCGGATAGGTCTTGATGTAGCGATTGCCGGAATGGATGCCCTTCGGCAGGTTCTTGACCACGGTCAGCGCGGTATAATCGGCCATGTTGACGGCAAACACTTCCATCTGGGTGAACAGCGCGTAGATGTTGGCCTGGTCGATGTAGGAAGTGAGATCGCCGCCCCACAGCGCCGAATACAGCGCCTGCGGCTTGGCCTGCAGAATCTTGGTCACGACCTCGGTGTAATCGGGCTGGAACAGTTTCGGCCAGGCGTCGCTGATGACTTCGACATCGGGCGCGAACTGCTTGAGGTAATAGACAAACTCGCCGGTGGTGTCGCGGCCGTAGGCATAGTCGGGCGAACAGGTCGCCCATCTCTTCAATCCCTTGGCCTTGGAGATGGCCGCGGCATAGCCGCCGCCGACGATCGAATCGTGCACGCCCTGCCGCGCGGTGCGGAACGCGTTGGGAATCTTCTGCTTCGGATCGGCCGTCAGCGACGAGGTTTCCGAATTGGTGTGAAGGCACAAGACGCCGAGGTCGCGCGCGACCTCGTGCACCGCGAACGCGCCCGAGGAAGCTTCCGCGTCGATCAGAATTTCGCAGCCATCGGTGTTGACGAGTTCGCGCGCCACCCGGGCCGCTTCCTGCGGCTGCCCTTTGGAATCGCGGATCACCAGTTCGATCGGCCGGCCGGCCAACCCGCCGGCGGCGTTGATCTTGTCGACCTCGATCATCATGCCGTTGCGCGACGAGGTTCCGAGTTGCGCGACGCGGCCCGACAGGATCGTCTGCACGCCAACCTTGATGGTCTTGGCCTGCGCGCCCGCCACCCATGGCGTCGCGAACGTCACGGCGGTGCCGCCCATCAGCGCCAACGCTGAACGCCGGCTGATGCCGGATTTGCGGGATTTCGTCATTATTCCCTCCTCGTTGGGTTTGCGCGGTCTCAATCCCTGGCGGGGATCTGTTGTCCCCATGTGATCAGAATTTCAGAGAAAACGGGATGACGTCAAGGCAAAAATGAATTACGAGTCATAATTCATATTGTGACACTTCGTCCGTGTTTGGGTGCGAGTCAGGCAGTTTCGGCGCTCTATGATCAACCTTTCAAGCTTCATCGCATTTCACGCCCGGCAGACGCCGGCACGTTGCGCGCTGAAATACCGCGGCGAAGAAATCGCCTATGGGGCTTTTGACGAGCGCATCAGGCGGGTCGGCGGATGGCTCGCCGCGCGCGGGATCGGCGCCGGATGACGTCGTCGCGGTGCTGATGAAGAACAGCGCGGCGTTTCTCGATATCGCCTTTGCGGCCAGCCACATCGGCGCGATCTTCCTGCCGATCAACTACCGGCTGGCGGCTGACGAGGTCGCCTACATCGTCGAGAACTCCGGCGCGCGCGTTCTGATCGCCGACCAGGAATTGGCAGGGAATGCCGCTGGACCTGCGCCCGTCGTGCTGGTCGATGACGCAGCCCAGGCTGACGCCACGCGGCTTGCGCCGGATGCGAAACCGGCCGCCGCGCATCGCCGGCTTCCGTCCGATCTGATGCGGCTGATGTACACCTCCGGCACCACCGACCGGCCGAAGGGCGTGATGCTGACTTACGAGAACATCTACTGGAAATCGGCCGATCATGTGCTGGCGCTCGGCCTCAGCCGCTACACCAAGTTGCTGGTCGCCGGCCCGCTCTATCATGTCGGCGCGCTCGACCTTCCCGGCATCGCCGTGCTGTGGCAGGGCGGCATGCTCTCTATCCAGCGCGATTTCGACGCCGAGGCGTGCCTGGCCGCGATCGAGGCCGACCGGCTTGGACGCGGCATGGCTTGCGCCGGTCATGACGTCAGCGATGCTCACCTGCCCCAACCGCGAACGCTACGACGTCTCGAGCCTGCGATGGGCGATCGGCGGCGGCGAGAAAACCCCTGAGCAACGCATCCGCGCCTTCTCGCAATGTTTCACCAACGCCCGCTACATCGACGCCTATGGCCTCACCGAAACCTGCGGCGGCGACACCTTCATGGAGCCCGGCCGCGAAATCGCGAAGATCGGATCGACCGGCCGCCCCGTCGCCCATGTCGAGATCGAAATCCGCGACGATGCGGGCAAGCGCGTCGCGCCCGGCGTGAACGGCGAAATCTGCCTGCGCGGGCCGAAGGTCACGCCGGGATACTGGAAGGATCCCGAAAAAACCGCCGCCGCGTTTTACGGCGACTGGTTCCGCAGCGGCGATGTCGGCTATCTCGACGAGGATGGGTTCCTGTTTCTCACCGATCGCAAGAAGGACATGATCATTTCCGGCGGCGAGAACATCGCCTCCTCCGAGGTCGAACGCGTCATCTACGAACTGCCGCAGGTGCGCGAAGTCGCCGTGATCGGCATGCCCGACGCGCGCTGGGGCGAACGGCCCGTCGCGGTCGTGGTGCTGGCGGACGGCGTGAACGCTCAACTGCCTGACCTGACCGATCATTGCCGGCAACGTCTGGCGGCGTTCAAGGTGCCGAAGCAGCTGATCATTCGCGATTCCTTGCCGCGCAATCCCTCCGGCAAGGTGCTCAAGCGCGTGCTGCGCGCCGAACTTGAGGCGAACGCATGACCCAGGCCCCCGCACGCACCGCAAAAATTGCAAAACTCAATCGCGTCGAACGCAATGCGTGGACCAAGCGCCGGATATTCGATGCCGCCACCAAGATCGTCGGCAAGCACGGCTATGCCGAGGCCTCCGTCGCCCGCATCACCGAAGCGGCCGGCGTCGCGCAGGGCACGTTCTACAATCACTTCGAAAACCGCCAGGAACTGCTGGATCAATTGCTGCCGAAGATCGGCATCGACATGGTGCGGTTCATCCGCGAGCGCACCGGCACCGCGCATGCGGCGCGGCAGGAGATCGAGCGGTTCGGCGCGTTCTTCGATTTCATCCGCCAGGTTCCGGAATTCCTGCGCATCCTCAACGAAGCCGAATTTTTTGCGCCGAACGGCTATCAAAAGCATCTCGACAATATTTCAACCGCCTATGTCCGGATCCTGCGGCGCGCGCGGCATGGCGGCGCGATCGACGACTTCAGCGACGAGGAGTTCGAGGCCATCGTCCATATGTTCATGGGCGCGCGCGGCTATCTCAGCCGCCGCTATTCCTATGCCGACGGCGCCGTCACGGCGGTGCCGGATCATGTGATCTCGGCCTACGAGAAACTGATCACGCGCGGCCTGTTCGGCTCCCGCGGCGAGGACAAACAGCCATGACCGCCACCGACGGCATTGTGCTGGTGACCGGCGGCAGCCGCGGCATAGGGGCCGCGACCGCGACGCTGCTCGCCCAACAAGGTCAGCGCGTGGTCATCGTCGATATCGCGCCCGAAGTCCTTGCCGGGAACGCAGACGATCCTGTGGCCCGATGCCATTCGACGTCGCCAGCGAAAGCGCCGTCGTCAGCGGCATCGCCGCTATCGAGAGCAGCGCATGGTCCGATATCCGGCCTGGTCAATGCCGCCGGCGTATTCGGCAAGATGCATGCGGCCGAACGCGTGCGCATGGACAATTGGGACCGCGAAATCAATATCGACTTGCGCGGCACCTTCCTGGTGGCGCGCAGCGTCGGCGTGCGAATGATCAAAACGGCAGCAAGGCTCCATCGTCAATGTCGCTTCGGTCGCGGGCATGACCTCCGGCCCGATCCACGCCTATACCGCGGCAAAGGCCGGCGTCATCCAGATTGACGCAGACCCTCGCCGCCGAATGGGGCCGCGCCGGCGTGCGGGTCAATGCGGTATCTCCGGGCTTTACCCGCACCGTCGCGCTGGAAGCCGGGATTGCATCGGGCGCGCTGGATAAGGACCGCCTCGCCCGCAACACCGCGATGAACCGGCTGGTCGAACCATCAGAGGTCGCCCAGGCGATTGCGTGGCTGCTCGGCCCGCTGAGCAGCGGCGTCACCGGGATCAATCTGCCGGTCGATGCCGGCTTTATCGCAGGCTCAACCTGGGACGCCTATGGCGGCATTGCGGGAAGCGCCGGAAGCGGAAGATAGCACCATGAACATCGAGACACCGCGCAAAAAGCTCGATCTGTCTTCGGCCATTGCCGAGGGTGATATCCGCGTGTTGCTGATGGTGCTGGTTCACATGACCGGCGACGAGCGTTGGCTGGAACCGCCTTACAAGACCGAGGCGCGACGTCCGCCTGATCCCGGATCCGGAAGCCGGAGTCCCGAAGGACATCCAGGACGAAATCCGCGCCGCGGTCCTCAAATTATTCGCCAACGGCACGCCCGAGCCTGTCATCATCAGATCCCGGCAATGAGCTGATGCTGAAGATGATGCGCGCCTGTCTCGGCGAAGATGTCGCGCCGGAATATGCGCCGCTGATGCGCGAGGAGATGGCATTCGTTCCGCGCGACGTGCGCTGGGCGAAGCAGCCGGCCGGCGAGCAACTGCAGAGCAATCACGTCCTCATTGTCGGCGCCGGCGTCTGCGCCATCGCGCTCGGCGTCGGGCTCGGCCGGCTCGGCATCCCCTACACCATCGTCGAGAAGAACGCCGAGCTCGGCGGCACCTGGTACGTCAACCGCTATCCGGGCTGCGGCGTCGATACGCCCAATCATTCCTACTCGTTCTCGTTCGGCGCGCGAAACCCGTGGACCCGCTACTTCGCGCAGCGCCAGGAATTGCTGGATTATCTCAAGAAGGTCGCGCTGGAACATGACGTGCGCAGCCACATCCGGTTCAACACGCGCCTGACGTCGTCGCGCTGGGACGAGACCAAACGCCGCTGGATCTCGACGCTGGAAACCGCCGACGGCGTGGAAGACTTCGAGCTCGGCGGTCCTGGTCAGCGCGATCGGCCAGCTCAACGACCCCTCGCCCGCCCATTTCAAGGGCGAGGAAGATTTTGCAGGCCAGACCCTGCACTCCGCGCTGTGGTCGGACGATATCAAGGTCGACGGCAAGCACGTCGCCGTGATCGGCACCGGCGCAACCGCGATGCAGCTGGTGCCGACGATTGCCGATCGCGTCGCGTCCATCACGGTGTATCAGCGCTCGGCGCAATGGTCGCGCCCGGTGGCAGGCTATTCCGATCCGATCAGCGAAGGCGCGCGGTGGCTGCTCGCGCATCTGCCGTTCTACGTGCAATGGTATCGCTTCAACATGTTCTGGCGCTATGGCGACGGGCTGCTGCCGTTCCTGCGCAAGGACCCTGACTGGCCGCATCCCGATCGCGCCGTCAACAAGGGCAACGACCGGCATCGCCTGGAGCTGACGGAGTTCATTCAGAGCCGAACTGAAAGACCGGCCCGACCTGATCGAAAAATGCCTGCCGACCTACCCGCCCTATGGCAAGCGCATCCTGCTCGACAATGGCTGGTTCAAGACGCTGACCAAGCCGCATGTCGAACTGGTCACCGAACCGATCGACCATTTTACACGCGACGGCATCGTCACCTCGGACGGCAAGCTGCGACAGGCGGACGTCATCGTGGTCTCGACCGGGTTCAAGGTCACGGAAATGGCGGCACGTCTCAACATCAGCGGGCGCGACGGCAAGACAGCTGAGGGATGCCTGGGCCGGCGACAATCCGACCGCCTATCTCGGCCTGACGGTGCCCGACTTCCCGAATTTCTTCTGCATGCTCGGCCCCAATTCCGGTCCGGCACATGGCGGCAGCGTGATCTTCCAGTCCGAATGCCAGAGCCGCTACATCACGGCGTGCCTCGTCGACATGATCGAGCACGGCATTGCCGCGATCGACGTCCGTCAGGAGGTTCATGACCAGTATGTCCGCGAGGTCGATGCCGAGCATGAGCAGATGATCTGGACCCATCCGGGCATGACGACCTACTACCGCAACGGACAAGGCCGGGTGTTTTCGGCGATGCCGTGGCGGTTCGTGGATTACTGGGCGATGACCCACGATGCGGATTTGGACAAGTATCGTCAAACCCGGGCGTAATCTCGATGGGTCATTCGGTGACATCAGGGGACAAAGTGCCGCTTTCGGCGGCCTATGTGGCCGAAGGCACCTATCCGGCCGAGATCTGCGTGCTGCGCTACGCGCTGGAACGCAACGCCCGCGACAAGCCCGACCAGATCTTCGCGGCCTTCGAAGGTGGCGAGCGCTGGAGCTTTGCCGAAACCCTGCAGCAGGTCGAAAATCTCGCCGGCAATCTGCATGAACTTGGCGTCCGCCAGGGCGACCATGTCGTGCTGGTGCTGCCGACATCTCCCCTGGCCCTGCGGGCGATGTTCGCCATCAACTATCTCGGCGCGGTCTATGTGCCGGTCAATCCGGCGCTGAAAGGATCATCGCTCGAGCACGTCCTGCATAATGCGGGCGCTAGCTTGGCCATCGTTCATGACAGCGTTCTCGGGCGCGTTGTTGCCGCGGCACCCCCTGCCCTCAAGACCTTTGTTCGCTCGTCGGATGCGAAGCCGCCGGCGCAGCCTGATGGCATCACGATCCACACACGTTTCCGCGCTGACCAAAGCCGTCGCGCCACCGCCGCCGCCGCCAAAGCCGATTCAACCGTTCGATACCCAGTCCATCATCTACACTTCGGGCACGACAGGACGATCGAAGGGCGTGCTGTCGTCCTACATGCACGCCTATTCCTGCGTCGGCCCCGATGCCTGGAATTGCCTGACCGCCGACGACCGGCAATTGCTGCATATGCCGATCTTCCATATCGGCGGCGCCTTCATCGCGACCGTGGCGCTCTGCGTCGGCAGCTCGATCGCGGTGGTCAGCCATTTCCGCACCGAAGCGTTCTGGGATCAGGTGCGCGAGCTGGAAGTAACCTCCGCCTTCCTGCTCGGCGCGATGGCGACATTTCTGCTCAAGCAGCCGCCGGGCGCGCGGGGATCGCGACCACGGGCTGCGCATGGTGTTCATCGTTCCGCTCGGCCAGAGCGGGCCGGCGTTTCGCGAGCGTTTCGGCGTCGATGTGTTCACGCTGTTCAACATGACGGAGATCTGCACGCCGCTGATTTCCAGCGCCAATCCCGCCAAGGACAGCATTTGCGGCCGTCCGCGCGCCGGCGTCGAGGTCCGGCTGGTCGACGACAACGACTGCAGCGTCGGCGACGGCGAGGTCGGGCAGTTGATCCTGCGCACCGAGGCGCCGTGGGCGATGAACCACGGCTACAACAACAATCCGCAGGCCACCGCGGATGCCTGGCGCAATGGCTGGTTTCATACCGGCGACGCCTTCATCCGCGACGCCGACGGCGACTATCGCTTCGTCGACCGGCTCAAGGACGCGATCCGCCGCCGCGGCGAAAACATCTCGTCCTATGAGATCGAGGTGGAATTGCTGAGCCATCCATCGGTGCGCGAGGCCGCGGCGATCCCGGTGCCGAGCGAATTCTCCGAAGATGAAGTGCTGGTGGTGCTCGCGCCGGCCAGCGGCGCATCGATCGACCCCGAGGACATCATCCGGCATCTGCTGCCGCGGATGGCGCACCACATGGTGCCGCGCTTCATCCGGGTCGTCGACGAACTGCCGAAAACCCCGACCGCCAAGGTCGAAAAGCATATCCTGCGCGCCGAGGGCCTGACCGCGGATACCTGGGATCGGGAACGCGCCGGGATCGCCGATCCGCCGCGAGGCAATCTGAGCAATCGAAGGAATCCGGCATGACAAAACCGCGTGTACGCGTCTACACCGACTACAAGAGCCCCTACGCCTTCGTCGCCAACAAGCGGCTGTTCGAACTGGAAGAAAAACACGGCGTCGAGCTGGAATGGCTGCCCTACACGCTGCGCATCCCCGAATTCATGGGAACGGTGGAAGAACGCACGCCGCATTTCTGGCGCAAGGTGCGTTACTCCTATATGGACGCGCGGCGCCACGCCAACGCGCAAGGGCTCACCATGAAGGGGCCGCGCCGGATCTACGATGCCTTCTATGCCAGCGCCGGCATGCTGTTCGCGCAGCGCCACGGGCTGTTCCGCCCGTATCATGACACGGTGTTCCGGCGGTTCTGGAGCCACGACCTCGAAATCGATGAGCTATCCGACATTTCCGGCGTGATCGCCTCGATCGGCGGATCGGCCGCGGATTTCGAGGCCTATATCAACGGCCCGGCGCGGGAAGAGCATGACCGCATCATCGACGAGGCCGAAGCGGCTCGGCGTGTTCGGTGTGCCGACCATGGTGTTCAACGATGAGTTGTTCTGGGGCGGCGATCGCATCGAAATGCTGGTCGAACGCATCCAGAAGCCCGAGACGATCGCGGCGGCGCTGGGAACCCGACACCAGAAATGAACGAAAACTTAAGATAGCCACCGGCATAGTAGGCCGTCGTACCGGTGTACCCATGAATGAATTGATCAGAGTCCAGTGCCCGAAATGCGGGGGCACCCAGAAGGCCAAGGCCCGCCAGATTCGCGGCGGCGCCTCGCTTTCCTGCTCCCATTGCAACGAGGCCATCATCTTCGAGAACGAGTCCAACAACAGCTCGATCCGGCAGGCGCTCAGCCAGGCCAGGCGGTTGCGCCGGCAAGCCCTCGCGGTCAACTGAAAGCGGACATGGACGACTCAATTCAAGTCCGTTGCACCCGATGCAGAAACGTTTTTCGCGACCGGGCGCGGCGGGTGCAACCCGGCTATTCCCGGCAATGCCCGGGCTGCGAAGTGATCATCTTCTTTGAAGAGAGCTCCAGCGACAAGAATGTCCAGAAATCGCTGCTGGCCGCCCGCAGGCTGCGGCAGGAGTTGAGAGACCAGGAAGGCGTGAAGCCGCTCCGCAAGGCTGCGCCGACCTACACGCGAACGTCGTAGCGACCCACGCGCGCGTTCTGGATGTATTTACCAGCTGCCGCTAAACTGCGGCGCGGTTGAAATGCCAGGGTTCTGGCCATGTTCAAAGAAAGCTTGCCGATCGCCTATCACGTTCCTGCGGACCTCAAGAAATGGCCGTCGCTGAAAAATCAGCGGATCACCACCAAGACGCCCTATCTCGTTTACAACGGAACCCTTGCCGACTGCATCCGGCAGCTGCTGGCCAAGCCCATCAAGCAGATCTCGCTCTACGACATCGTCACCGAACCGCAGCCGGCATTCGACCGGCCGGTGCTGTCGCCCGGCGATGCCGCCGAAATCGCCATGCGCAAGGACTTTCCGAAGGATTAGCGGGCGGCGAGATGCGCCCAGCAACCGGTGCGCTCCAGCACCGGCCGTAACGCCTTCATGTGTTCGGCATCCAGGGCTGCGAACTTGTCGCGAAGCTGCTGCAGGCATTTGACCTGATATTTGAACGGCGACAGCGCATAGGGCAGCCCCCAGACCTTGATCTCCAGCCGCTCGAGGCCTTTGGCAAAGGCCTGCGGCGTTGGCGACCAGGAACGGCAAATAGAGTTCGCCGGCGATGGCGAGCAGCGCCTCGGTCATTCCGCCCAGCGCCTGCTCGCGCGGATACCAGTCCCCGTCCACCCCGGACGCGTCGTCGAGCCGCCGGACCCAGTGCTCGGTGAACGGCGCCTGCTTCCCGCATGATCCGCATCGGCGTCGGATCGGTCGCCATTTCGCTCAACTGGCCGAACCATGCAAAATCCGCCAGCGACGGCCGGCTGCCGAACAGGTATTTCGTCATGCCGACGTCAGGCTCGAACGCCGCGAGCATGCGATGGTAGCTTTCCTCCAGCAGCGGCCTGTTCTCGGCCGTCGCACCGAGAATCGACATGCGCGAAATCTGCCGGACGCGAAACTGCTCGATCTCCTCAGTGCTTCCCGTCTCCGCTTCCGATACCGACCATTCTTCGCCGGCCCAGCGCGAGACATAGGCCTGGTCTTCCGGATCCCACCACCGATACAGAAACAGCGGTTTGACCGCCCATTCATCGGCGAGGTCTTCCAGCAGATCGCAGACGAACGCGACCGCCTTATCCGGCGGAATGACGGAGCGATCGCGGTGCCTCGCTTCCAGATCGTAAGCGAGTGCGGTGGTCTCGCCGCGAAACGTTCCGTCCGGATATTGCAGCACCGGAATCAAATTCGGGCGCAGATGCGCGGTCTGCGCGCGCAGCGCCTTGGTCATGATCACCCAGTCGAACGGGATCCGCCGGTAGCGCAGCAGCGCGCGCAGCTTGATCGCGTAGGGCGATGCGGTGGATCCGATCAGCCGGTAGCGTGGTTCATTCATGGCAAAAGCCGTTCCTCAAACAAAAATATCGAAAACGAGCCCATGCACAGATACGAAGTCGTTGTTTGCATGGGGGTTTTCAATCGGCCCAAAGCATTTGACACGTCGGGCAAATCACTGGCACATCTTTATCATCGCGCACTTGTGTCGTTGAACCAAGTCCGACCTTTTCAATCAATTGCCTTCATCGACTCGCTGCAGTGCTGGAGCGTCGCGAAGGCTTCCAGCTATTTCGATTATTGTCGTCAGCCGATAAGTCCATACGGATTTTGCTGACTAATCGCATGGTGTGCGACGACCTAGATTGGGTCGATGCTTCAGCACACGACCACAGGGTCGTTTGGGGCGCTGTCGAAGGCACGTTTCGCGCGCTCGTCAACTCCGGATCAAACAGGAGCCCATCATGAAATTCCTCGCGATGACACTTGCATCACTGTCATTGTTCGCCTGTTCGATAGCGATGGCTGACCCGACCAAAGCACGATCTGATGTGGCATCGGTAGCGCCTGCACTTGAGAAATACAGGCAGGAACGTCTTTTCGGCGATTTGTGGAAGCGTCCCGGCCTAAGCGTTCGCGACCGCAGTATCGCTACGCTGGCTGCACTGATTACGCGTAATCAAACCGTGGAGTTGCCGGAGTATCTAAACTTCGCGCTCGATAACGGCGTGAAGCCATCCGAGATATCCGAAATGGTGACCCACCTCGCATTCTATGCGGGCTGGGGAAATGCGATGGAGGCTGTCACGGTCGCGAAGGAAGTGTTCGCCACCCGGAAGATCGCAATGGACCAGCTTTCGCCCGCAATGCCGAAACTCCTGGCCCTCAATGAAGCCGCCGAAGCGGACCGGGCAAAGCGTGTCGGGGATCTTTATGGCGCGGTGTTCCCGGGCGTGACGCAGTACACGACCGATGTCCTTTTCCGTGATCTTTGGCTGCGGCCGGCACTTGCGCCGCGCGACCGGAGCCTCGTTACCATCAGTTCTCTCGTAGCATCCGGCCAAGTCGCCCAACTCACTGGCCACGTCACCATCGGGATGAACAACGGGCTGACTCAGGCCGAGATAGCGGAAACCCTCACGCATCTCGCCTTCTATGCAGGTTGGCCGAACGTGTTCTCTGCGATGCCGGTGGCCAAGGACGTTTTCGAAAAGCGCCCGCGTTAACTCGAACTTGTGAAGGCTGGAAATGAAAACGAGAACCATTGCCATGCTTGCGGTCGCCGCTTCTGTTGCGGTTTGCGCGATTGAAACGCAAGCGCCTCTTGCGCAGCCGGCAAGTCAAGCCAGGCAGCCCGCTTACTACATATCGGAATTTGAACTCAGTGATCCCGAAGGCATCAAACCCTACAGCCAACAGGTTGAAGCCACCTTCACCCCTTTCTCGGGTCGCTATCTCGCACGCGGCGGACAAACGGCGACGTTGGAAGGCGAACAGCCCAAACGCATTGTCATGATCGCTTTCGACAGCATGGCACAGGCACAAGCCTGGTATGACTCGCCAGCCTACCGTGCGATAAGACCGATACGTCTTCAATCGGCCAAATCCCGTGTCTACATCGTTCAGGGCGTACCGGAGGCGCGATGAGCAGAGATGCAAGCGTAGAAGCCCGCGTTCGCATCATCATTGGCGATACGTCGATTGAGGCAACGCTGGCTGACAGCGACGCGGCGCGGGATTTCGCATCCCTGCTGCCGCTCGCCCTTCCCATGAACGATTTGTTTCGGCGCGAGAAGTTTGCAGCCTTGCCAAGGGCGATTTCCGAACAAGGCAAGCGTACATATGAGTACGCGGTCGGAACCATCGGCTACTGGCCTCCTGGACCGGACCTGGCGATCTTCTATCGCCATGATGGGGAGCGCATTCCGGAACCCGGCCTGGTCGTGATCGGAAAGATCAAGACGGGGGTGGAGGCTCTTTCGGTGCGAGGCGCCATAAATGCCGTTATCGAACGATTGTGAGTGCTGCGCGTTGGAGGCGTAAACAATGATTGCAAGACAGTTCACGATTATTGGGGCAACGCTGCTTTTTCTGCTGCCTGGAGCGCCGGCCGTGAGTGAAGACAAATCACCGCAACATATTCAGATCGCCGAAATCATCGTCGATCCGGCCCAGCTGGATGCTTACAAGGCGGCCGTAACAGAACAGATCGAAGCCGCCATTCGGCTGGAGCCGGGCGTGTTGACGCTCTATTCCGTGTCCAACAAGGACAATCCCAGCCAGATAACGGTGTTTGAGATTTACCGGAGCCGCGAAGCCTATCTCGCTCACCTGCAAGCACCTCATTTCCTGAAATACAAGGCCACTGTCGAGAAGATGGTCAAATCGCTCAAGTTGATTCTGGTGGATCCGGTCATGCTCGGAAGCCAGGCGAAGTAAGAAGCATGGTCTCAGCTTCGGTGCCGTAGGGCTTCCACGACAAGGTTGAAGGCTGCGGAAGACTGACGGCGGCTGGGATAGAACAGGTGATAACCCGAGTAGGGTAAACACCAGTCGCCAAGGACGCGCTTCAGGCGACCTTTGGCGAGATATGGCTCTGCCATTTCTTCCGGAATGTAGGCCAGGCCATGCCCCGCCAAGGCGGCATTCAGCATTTGAATTGCACCGTTGCAGGTCATTTGACCGTCCACACGTACCTTCAGTTCCCGGCCACCTTTTTCAAACTCCCACGCGTATAGGCCGCCGTGTGAAGGAAGACGCAGATTGATGCAGTTGTGACTGATGAGATCCTGTGGCTTCTTCGGCTCTGGCCGACTTCGGAAGTAAGACGTTGTTCCGACGACGGCCATGCGCAGGTCCGGTCCGATACGTACCGCGATCATGTCCTTGGCAACTTGCTCGCCGCTGCGTACGCCGGCGTCATAACCGTCCGCGACAATGTTGCTCAAGCCGTAGTCGACGACGATCTCAATCTTGATATCGGGATACCTTGGAAGAAGCGCCGCAAGCTTCGGCAACAGAATTGCGTCGGCGGCGTACTCCGTCGCAGTGATGCGGATGGTGCCAGCCGGCTTTTCACGCAAATCACGCACCGCCGAAACTTCGGCCTCGATCTCTTCGAAGCGCGGCCCAATTGTTTGCAGCAATCGCTCGCCCGCTTCCGTCGGAGCCACGCTGCGGGTGGTACGCGTAAGAAGCCGCACGCCAAGACGCGTCTCGAGCTCGCGGATGGTGTGGCTGAGCGAGGATTGCGACATTCCTAACTGTGCGGCGGCTTTCGTGAAGCTGCGCTTTCTGCCAACGACCAGAAAAGCAAAGAGGTCATCGAGGTTGCCGCGCTGCATTTATCGCTCCCCATCATAAGTCCTTTCGGATTATAGCGCCTAGTCGAAAGACGCGCACGCCTTATATCCTGGATGCAACGACGCGGTTTGGCGTGGCGCAGATCGGAGGTGATCAATGGATCGGGATTCAACTGGCCTGGAGATAACACGCAGGCATCTGCCTCGCCTCGCCGGCGGGTTGGCAGTGTTGATCGGGTATCGGTCTGCCTTTGCCCAGCCAATGGCGCAAACAGTGGACAGAAAAATGACAATGAAAATTGACCGCAACGGTTCGCGTCCGTCGACGAAAGGTTCGCAGGATTACTTCAGCGGCTCGGTCCGTGTCGAACCGGTTTTCCAGCTCGGAGACCCCATGCGCCTGAACGCCGGTAGCGTTACATTCGAACCTGGCGCGCGCACCGCATGGCATACGCATCCGCTCGGTCAAACCCTCATCATCACCGCCGGTCTCGGATGGGTGCAAAGCGAAGGCGGCTCAATCGAGGAAGTCCGGCCGGGGGACGTGGTGTGGTTTCCGCCCGGGCAGAAACATTGGCACGGCGCAACGTCGGCCACCGCGATGACGCATATTGCGGTCCAGGAATCGCTCAACGGCAAGAATGTCGACTGGATGGAAAAGGTGAGCGACGCGCAATATAGTAGATAGCGGCAAGCCTTCACTCAAGGCGATGCATGCGACCCTATATCGGCAGCGTCCTCATGCAATCGTCCGGAGCCTTCCGATGACCCCCATCATTACAGCCTTTGAACGATCACCCGATGGCGGCAAGGGGCTGGCGCGGGATACGCGCGTTCGCTGGGCGCTTGAAGAAGTCGGCCAACCCTACGAGGTTCGCCTTGTTTCGTTTGGTGCGATGAAGGAGCCCGCGCATCTGGCGCTTCATCCCTTCGGCCAGATTCCGACCTATGAGGAAGGCGGTCTCGCGCTGTTCGAGACGGGGTCGATCGTGTTCCATATCGCCGAGCGCCATGCGGGCCTGCTGCCCGACGATGCCAATGCGCGGGCGCGCGCGATCACATGGATGTTTGCCGCGATCAACACAATGGAGCCGCCGATCCTTGAACTCGCAACTGCCAAGATTCTGGAGGGCGACAAGCCCTGGAGCAAGGAGCGGCTGCCGCTGGTCGAGGATCGCGTCCGCGAGCGGTTGAAGCAACTTTCCGCTCGCCTTGGCAATGCCGACTGGCTCGATGGCGGGTTCAGCGCGGGCGACCTGATGATGGTGTCGGTGCTGCTCAGGTTGAGACCGTCAGGCATCCTCGACGAATTTCCGAACCTCTCCGCCTATGTCATGCGCGGCGAAGCGCGGCCGGCCTACAAGCGGGCCTTCGCCGCTCAATTGGCGGTTAACAGCGCCAAGCCACCGACCGGTTGATGGGAGTCTATGGTGGGTCCGCCTGCCCCATCGGGCGAACGCTCCTGAGCGCAGGATGGGTAGCACCTCAGATCATTCGCATCCGCCGTAGCGCGCTCCCATCATGCACCCTCCAAAAGCCACAGCCTAATCGATCACATTGTTTGTGATGACCACCACGGATTTCGGTCAGGAAGACAATGGACTAACTATTAACTAATCCGTAAGCAAAGGAATTGTCGGCGGGAATGTAAGCCCCACCGCCGCGCAAGCCATCACGGTTACAGATAAAGCGCCAATGCCCTGCCGTAGAGCAGCACCCATCCGAAGAAATCGAACGGGGCCGAATTGGCCGCATAGGCTGTCGCGGTGCCGGACATGCCCGGCCGCAGAGCTATGGGATCGATTTCCCTCGGCCGGCTGATAAGCGCCGGATACTCCGCCGTCATCGGTAGCGAGGTCACCTTTGTCAGCGTTCCCGAAGAGGCGATCTGACCCTCACCGATGCCGCTGACGATCTCGCCGATGGTCGAACTGTAGAGATGCCCCGGATTGTTCGACAGCGCGAACTGGACCCGCGTCCCCGGCTTTATCGTCTGGTATCCGTTCTGTGAGAATATGCCGACGAGCTGTATCGCATCGGAAACGACGAACGACATCACCGCCTTCGAGGACGTCGCCCGGTCGCCCTTACTCAGTGCCAGGTTTGCGACATAGCCATCGGCGGGAGCAACGATGGTCGTCTGCTCGAGATCGTATTTGGCCTTGTCCATTTGGGCCTTCAACTGATTGACTTCGGACTGGCGCTCTTCCACGTCGAACGCCCTGCCGGAACTGCTGGCCTGAAGCTGCTTCATTTGTGAAAGCCGAAGCTCCGCAAAGCCGAGTTGGGCCTCGACGGCGCGGACCTGCGCATCATAGGGCGTTGGATCGATCTTGAAGAGAACGGTGTTCGCCTTCACCAATTGGTTGGCGTTCACTGGGATTTCGGTGATCTGGCCTGAAACGTTCGGCGTCACCTCGACGACACGGCTGATCACGATGACCCGGCCGGTCGGCGCGAGGTAATTGAGAAATCCGGCAAAAGCTGCGCAGACAAGAGGCCAAGAAGGATGGTCGCCGTCCCCGTGCCCCATCCCCAACGAAGCCATTTCAGCCTGGCGAAAACAAGCCAGACGATCACAAAATAAAGAAGAGCGACAATAAACATGAGGTTGCCTCCGGATACCTAAGAGGCTGGCCCTGTCTAGAGGTCCAAGCGGTTATCATGCTTGGCGAAGATTGGGCCCGTCTGTTCTTATTTCTCGACCTGGAAAATCGCCTTCCAGTCCCGTTTCATGTCGACGACTGTCCAGCCCTTCGCGTTCGCTTCATCCAGCGCCTTGTCCAGCTTGCCGACCTTCGATTGCCGGTCGTAGGCGTATTCGCGCTCGGCGTCGGTATGATGGACGAGCCCCATGAAACGCGCGCCGGCGCCCGCCGCCGTCCATTGCAGCATCTGCAGGTCGCCGTCGGAATTGCCGAAAGCGAAGATCGGCCGCCGTCCGATGAAACGGTTGATGCCGACGGGCTTGCCCGGCCCTTCATCGACGAATTCGATCTTCGGCGTCTTGAGCAGGGACGGCTTGCCGCCGGCATCCATCTGGAATTTGACGACGCCGGACGAGCCGACCACCTGTTCGGGCGGAATGCCGTAGACCTTCTCCATCCAAGGCCGCATGAATTCGACGCCGCCGGCCGAGACGATGAAAGTCTTGAAACCGTTGGCGCGAAGATAGGCGAGCAGTTCCAGCATCGGCTGGTAGACGAGTTCGGTGTAAGGACGCTTGAAGCGCGGATGCCGCGCGGTCGCGAGCCAATCGACGACCGACTTCGAGAACTCGTCGGTGGTCATGCCGCTATGGGCGGCCGCGACGATCTGCAGCAGGCCCTTTTCACCCGGAGCCGGCCAGCGCCTTCATATCTCCGTCGAGCAACGCCTTGAACGGCTGCTTCGTCTTCCATTCCGGATGCTGCGGGGCCATCGCCTTGACGCGGTCGAGAGCGAAAAAGCCCTGGAAATAGAACGGCTGCTCGGTCCAGAGCGTACCGTCATTGTCGAAAGTGGCGATGCGTTGCTCCGGCGGCACGAAATCGGCGCCGCCCTGCGTTGTCACGCGCGATACAAATTCCACGATGGACTTCTTGACCGGGCCTCGTTCCAGGACGGCAGCGGGTCAGTCTGCGCCGACGCAAGGCCGGCAACGGAGCATAGAGCCGCCCCGACAACAACACGTGAAAGGCTCTTCGAGTTCATGGCGACACCTCCGTCGGCCGCGTTCGGCCGTCAAGCCGGCTAACGTCTTTCTCTAGGAAGTAATTGAGGAAGGTCCGGATCACCGCGATGATCGCGATGCGGGCGAGCGATTCCCATGTCGTCGAGATGGCCGTTTCGATGATGTCGGCCGCGAGCTGAAACGTCAGGCCCCCGACCAGAAGGCGCGCGAAGCGCAGCCAGACTTCGCGGCCATCAAGCCCTTCAGTTCGCAACACGAGAAACCGCACCGCCTGAAAGAAGGCTTCGGCCGCAGCGTAAACCACGACAAGCAGCGCCATCCCTTCGATCAGGATGACGGCGTGTTCCGAGAAAAAAACAAGCCACTCTTTCATTCAAGACCTACGCAATCAGGAGGTGGCTTCATAAGCGCCACCTCCATCACCCAATTGATCAGAATCCTCGTCGAGGCGGCAGGAAAGTCAGTTTTTCCTGCCTCCCTCCTGCAATGCCTGCAATGCCTTCTCAATGCTGAGCGAGCCGGAAGCCTGGCTGGGCGGGTAATCCTTGAAGGTGGCGAGGAACTGACCCATGATACCCATGGCGGGCATCATGACCCACAATGCCTTCCCCCACCATTCGCCGTAGGACGTCGACTCGGTCTGGTATCGCTCCCAGGGATCGACGCGCAGGTTGGTCACGAGCGGGACGTTGGTGGAGTCCTCCTTGCCGGAGAACAGGTTGCCGACAATGGTCTTGAAGGTGATCTTCCACTCGTTGTAACGCACCGCCATGAGGTCGGCGTTGTCGCTGAAATAGAAGAACTCCCGGCGCGGACTCTCAGTGACCTTGCCTTCGAAGAACGGCATGAAGTTGTAGCCGTCGAGATGGTTCTTGAAGGTCTTCTCGCCCGCCTTGTAGCCGGTGAGCAGCTTCTGCTTCAGATCCGGATCGCCGCCGGCAGCCGCGACGAGGGTCGGCATCCAGTCTTCGGCCGACACGATTTCGTTGATGATGGTGCCCGGCTTGATGACGCCAGGCCACTTGGCGAGCATGGGCACGCGGAAGCCGCCTTCGTATACCGTGCCTTTCTCGCCGCGGAACGGATGATTGCCGCCGTCAGGCCAACTGAAGATTTCCGCGCCGTTGTCGCTGGTGAACATCACGATCGTGTTGTCGGCGATGCCGAGTTCGTCCAGCTTGGCGAGCAGCTCGCCCACGACCCAGTCCAGCTCGGCCATCGCATCGGCAAACAAGCCGAAGCCGGTCTTGCCGTCCCACTTCTTGGACAGATGCGTCCAGGAATGGCACCGCGTGGAGTTGTGCCAGAGGAAAAACGGCTTTTCCGCCTTCACCGAGCGGTCGATGAAATCGCACGAGCGCTTCACCAGATCCGCATCGATGTCCTCCATGCTCACCTTGGCGGCGGGATCCATGCCCGGATGCGGGGGCAGCGGGCCGGCGTCCGTGATCTTCTGCTTGCCGACGCGGCCCCAGCGCGGATCCTCCGTCGCATCATCGACGTCGGTGGCAACGCTGCTGATGATGTTGCGCGGGCCGAACTTTGCGAGGAATTTCTCGTCTTTCGGATAATCCGGGTAGTAGGGTTCCTCCATCGCATTGAGGTGGTAGAGGATTCCGTGGAACTCGTCGAAACCATGGACCGTGGGCAAGTATTCGTTGCGATCCCCCAGATGGTTCTTGCCGATCTGCGCCGTCGCGTAGCCGAGCGGCTTGAGGAATTCCGCGATCGTCGGATCGGAATCCTGCAAGCCCTGTTTCGCCGCGGGCAGGCCGACTTTCAGAAGCCCCGTGCGGAACGGCGTCTGCCCGGTGATGAACGCCGCGCGTCCCGCGGTGCAGGATTGTTGTCCGTAGTAATCGGTGAACAGCGCGCCCTCGCGTGCGATCCGGTCGAGGTTCGGCGTGCTGCCACCCATCATGCCGCGGTGGTAGGCACTGATGTTCCAGATGCCTACGTCGTCGGCCATGATCATGATGATGTTCGGCTTGCTGCTTTTGGCCATTTAAGTAACTCCCATTTTTCACATTTGCCGTCTTCCAGTTCTTTGTCAGAACGCTTGCCTTGCCGCTTCCTCAGCCAAACGGACCGATGTTGAATACCATGCTGACGATCGCGGCGATGCCGATGAACAACAGGATCACCGCGGTGATCAGCGTCAGCGAGACCGGAAAACTGCTCTCGGCATGGATCAGCCCGTCCGCGGCCATGGCTTTCCGCTCCTCGCGCAGGTGAACCATGAACTGCAGGTGATAGATCAGTCCGCCGACCAGCATCAGGATGCCCAGCGCCAACCAGCGTCACGCCGAAATTCCGGGCCGGCGCGCCGTGCGCGATCATGTTCTGGTCGCGCAGCTTCTCGAACACCTGGTAGATCGTGAAGCCGAACGAGATCAGCGAGAGCGAGGTCCGGATCACCGACATCAGGGTGCGGTCGGCGCTCATCCGGGTGCGCTGGAACGACATGCCGGTGCGGCGCGACGACAGTTCGACCGATATCTGGTCGGAACCGGACTTGGATGTTACGCCTTCCGCCATTGAACCGTCTCCGAACTACATCAGCGTGCCGGTGCCGTTTCGCGCGAACCACCAGGCGGCGACGCGCTCGACGATCCACCGGAAGACAAAATACGGAATGACGGCGAGCAGGATCGCCATCATCAGCGCTTCCACCGGATAGAAGCGATCGAGCGCCTTGAACTGGTAGATCACGTCCATGCTGATGCCGAGCAGCATGACGCGCGCGATCGAGGTGAGACCTTCGCGCAGCCGGCCCGTGGATGCGTTGCTGTCCCACCATGCCGACCAGAAGAACGATTTGTGGCCGAGCCGTGCATCCCGGATGCCGTCGGGAAGCGCGGCCAGCAGCGCCATGGTCGGCTGCAGGTAGAAGCGGATCGTCATGGGCCCGTGGACACGATCGAAAATGTCGGCCCAGAACCGGCGGTGGATTTCCACCGACCATCCATACCAATAGGCCCCGAGCACCAGCAGTACGACGGACAGCGTGACGGCAGCCCAGGTCAGGCCGCGCGCGAACGCCGATGCCGGAGCAGCCGTCATGCGCTCCCCCGCACCACGCAGCGGAATCCGAGATGGCTGGTCGAGGTGTCGACCTGCTCCGCGTGCCGCGCCGCCGGCCGGTAGCGGCGGCAATAGTTCGGCGCGCACAGATGCGAGCCGCCCTTGATGACCTTGCGCGGGATCCTGATGTTGGGCTGGGCCGGATCGTAGCTGCCGTCCTCCCGTGCGCCGCGCGGGTTTTCCGGGATGCAGCAGGCCTTCGGCGCATCGGCCTCATGCTTCTGGCGAATACCAGTCGGACGTCCATTCCCAGACATTGCCGATCATGTCGTGCACGCCGTAGCCGTTCGGCGGGAACGCCGTCACCGGCGAGGTGCGCTCGATAGCCGTCGGCATTCAGATTCTGACGGGGAAATTCGCCCTGCCAGGTGTTGGCCATGTGCACCCCGCCGGGCGTGAATTCGTCGCCCCAGGCGAACTCGGCGCCGTCGAGCCCGCCGCGCGCCGCAAATTCCCATTCGGCCTCGGTCGGCAGGTCCTTGCCCGCCCATTGCGCGTAGGCGAGCGCATCGGCGAACGACACGTGCACGACCGGATGGTTGTCGAGCACGTTGATGTTGCTCTTCGGCCCATAGGGATGGCGCCAGTCGGCGCCCTTCATGAATGCCACCACTGGCTCCAGTCGCGCAGATTCGTCACGACGCGGCGGCGGCGAGAACACCAGCGAGCCGGCGTAGAGCATGTGCGGCAGCGCGCCGGGATAATCCTTCGGGTCGGGCGGAATCTCGGCGAACGTCTTGTGGCCGGTCGCCCTGACGAATTCCTTGAACTGGCGGTTCGTCACCGGCGTGCGGTCGATCCAGAAGCCGTCCACCGTCACGCGATGGACCGGCGCCTCCTCCGGGTAATGATCGTTGGAGCCCATGCGAAACGTGCCGCCGGGAATCCGAACCATGTCGCCGGTCAGGCCAACATCAGATGGCCGGTCGTCATGCTCCAGGCCCGGGCGCAGTAGCGTCATCGCCGTGACAACTCCAAATCCTGGCCGCGTCATTGACTTTGCGCGGCGCTTGTATCGTTAGCGGTCAGAACTCCCCTGCTGATCGAGCTTCTATCAAAATATCGGCAAATACTCTCAAGACGGTGCAATTTCGCCTGGCCGGGCGCCGGCGGCGCTTTCGGCCTAAGCTCATCGGTGCGAACCCACCCCTCCTGCCGGGCGCTGCATCGTTTCGAGCCGTATGGCTTCTTCGATAATTCCTCCGCGTTACTTTCGGAGGTCAACCGGTGATTGATGCTAGGCTAGAGGAATTCTACCGGGTGCACGCGACAATTTGGTCCATACCCATAACGATGGGAGATGAATTCCGACCAATGAATTGGCATGAGACCCATCATCGCGAAATTTCTCGTTTGCCTGGCGATGCTTTCTGCGTACGCCGGCCATGCCCAGGAACCGCGCCTGGAAGAGCGCCTTCTTGTTCTGCCGCTTGCCAATTCCTGTCCTCGGCTATGTGGTGAGACCGCTCGTTGATGCACCGCTTCCTCTCGTCGTCATGAACCACGGCGAGACGTTGGACCCGAAGGAGCGCAGTTTTTATCCGATGGTGGAATTTCGCGACGCGGCGTTCTGGTTTGCGAGACGCGGACATCTCGTTGTCGTTCCAATTCGGCCAGGTTTCGGCAGTTCGGCTATCGATCTACCCGACCAAGGCGTATTCAGCACCTATTTCGGTGCCGTTGGGAAATGCACTGACGCCAACTTTCGGACCCCCGGGATCGCTATTGCCAGGCTCAATCAGTGGGTCATCGATTATGTCGTCGGTCAAAAGCTCGCGATTGCGTCGGGTACGATCGTCGTGGGTCAATCGGGCGGCGGCTGGGGTGCCCTTGCATTGTCGAGTCTCAATCCGGCCGGTGTGCGAGCCATTATTACCTTCGAGGCTGGCCGCGGCGGACGCGTAGACGGAAAGCCCAATAACAACTGCAACCCGGAAAAGCTGATTGAGGCAGCGCGTGAATTTGGTGGCTCTGCTCGCGTCCCCATGCTCTCGATCTACACCGAGAACGATACCTATTTTGGACCAGCGCTCTCACGAAGGGTGCTCGAAGCTTACAATGCCGCAGGCGGGAGGGGTGAATATCACCTGCTGCCCTCCATTCGGAAACGAGGGCCACTTCCTTGTAGACGACCCAAAAGCCATTCCGATCTGGTCACCTGTCGTGAGCCGCTTTCTGGAGGCGCATCCATGAACGCGACAGGAAATCGACGCTGCGTTTACTGATGGTTATTGCGACGCCGGTGTGCGCGATTTGGCTCGCCAGTCTGTTGGACTTGCCATCCATGCAATTTACTGCGGCATCGGCCCAACAGGCGTCGGACACATCAATCAACTCGGGTGTCAAGCCACGGGGAAAGCGGGGTATCCGGGACATTCAATTGAGTGGCTGGCGCAAGTTGTGCTTCGAAGTGTCTCCTGCGGAAAAAGTGTGCCGGACAACGAACGTCGGCGTGATGGACACGGGGCAGGAAATGATCCGCTTCGACCTCATCGAGGTAGGGGCCGCCGAGGGCCGCATTCAGATGCTGCTTCCCCCGGGAATGTATTTACGATCCGGTATCACTTTGACGGTCGATCAGAACGAGCCACTCCATATTTCATTTAGCTGGTGCCTCGCAAACGCATGTGTTGCCGCAGGTTCCGCCAGCCCTGGCTTTGTCCGCGATCTCCGATCCGGTCGCATTTTGACGATAGAGGTGGTCGATCCGAATCTGTTGACGGTTTCGCTGGCACTGCCGCTCGATCAATTCGCATCAGTCAATGGGGGCCCGCCTGACCCAGCTTTTCGATGAATCGCTGAGCCTCAAGAACTAGAAGATCCCAATAGCCACGTTCCGGAGCGATGCCAGATTTTGGTTCGGTCTAGCACTGCATTGCAGTGCTAGCTGACATCATCGCGCACTTGTCTCGTTGAACCGAGCTCGACTTGCTTCCGCGTCTTCACAGGACGCCGCCTTTGTCGCGGATCAGTTCCGCCATCTCGCCACGGCCGAAGAATTCGGCCCACCCCAATGCCGTTGCATGATGCCTGTCGTCACGAACATTCGGATCGGCTCCGGCATCGAGCAGCATGCGGGCTATCTCGATGGCACCGCTTTCGATCGTCATGTGGAGTGCAGTGTGATTGAGGTCCCACATCGATCGCTTGGCGTTGACGTCGACGCCATGCGCCAGCAGCCAGCGAATGGTGGCCAGGTTGCGTTTGCTGACGGCAATATGCAGAGCGATGGTGTCAATGCCGTCAGGACCGATCCGGGCGGGATCGTCCTGCAACATCGTCTCGGCCTCGCTGTAGCGGCCCATGTTCACCACCGTCAGCAAGTCGGGCGCGAGCCCGGCCCCCTGGAGGGCCGCAACGATGCCGGGGTCCGCGCCGACCTCTGATGCTGTCGTCAACGCGGTTGCGCCGGTCGCGTCGCGGGCGTTCGGGTCGGCACCGAGTTCGAGCAGCAGCTGCACGATTTGCAGCCGGTTTTTCCTGGCGGCAAGATGGAGCGGCGTGCAGCGATGCTGGTTGCGGGTCATCCGCGCGGCCAGCAGCGAGCGATCTCCTGTTATCATGGCGTGCAGCTCGTCGGCGCGATCGAGCGCAATCGCCGTCCACAGATTGAGCTTGGCGCCATGGTCGAGCAGATATTTGGCGACTTCCTGGCGCACCTCGCCGAAGCAGGTTGCCCAGCCGAGCACGCCGACGCCGTGATCGTCGCCATGGCCGTCGATATCGGCGCCGGCCTCGACCAGCAACCTGATGGTCTCCATATCGCCATGCACTGCAGCGAAGTGCAGCGGCGCGGCGTTATCCGGAAACTCGCGACGGTTGAGATCGGCACCGCGCTCGATCAACAGCCGCGTGGCGGCATGTTGATTGCGCAGAACCGCCAGATGCAGCGCCGCGGCCTTCTCGAATCCGCCACCGAGTGCGTCGATCCACTCGGGATGCGCGTCGAGGCCGGCGCGGAGCGCGTCGAGATCGCCGGACTGTGCTGCGCGCATGATGCTCCGGATCGCCTGCATCTCGTCATCGGGACGGGTTTTGCCGCCCTGGAGATCGCGGGCGAGCAACTCGATCGCCTCATGCCTGCGTTCCTTGGCGATCTGATTGACGGTGCGGCCGTCGGCGTCGGGCGTGGCGGGATCAAAGCCCGACGCAAAGGCGCGCCTGACAGTCTCGACGTCGCCGGCGCGTGCGGCTTCGAAGACGCGATCGCGGTCGCGAAGCGCCGGACCGATGCTGTCGAGGTGAGTCTTCAGCGCGCGCCAGCTTTTGAAGCCATAGTCATGCGCGAGCGCCAACTGGGCCTGATGCAGCCTGGCATCGGGCTGGCTGGCGCGCAGCAAAACGAGCCGCTGCTTCGCGGTCTTCTTGAGCCAATCGAGATTGGGATTCGCGGGCAGTGCCTGCGGCATGGCAAACCTTCTTTCCACAGCGCCCGGTGACCGCGATGTCGGGCAAGAAAGAAGGAGGTGGTGTCAGCGAAGTGCTGGAGGCGGGTTCAACCCTTTACGCGGTCCGTCGGTCGCCTGCTCGACCGACGATGAAAATATCTCCGGCAAGCGCGCCGGGGTCAAGTGCAACAAAACGTGATCCCGGCAGAAGCGTTCACCTCGGGCATTTGCAGTCGCGCATTTTCCTAATCAATCACTTTGTTTGTGATGACCGTCACTGATCTCCAGCCAGGAAAACAATAGACTAACCGATGCCTGTCACCGACCGGCCGCCAAACACACGATCGGATTGGGGATCAACCGGGGCTTGTGAAAAAAATGACGATCGTCACCGAAAATCAAGCCGTTATCCCTGTCCATAGATGGCGAGGGATTGCCTCATCGGTCATCGGGGTGACCTCGATCATTTTCTATTTGCTGCTGGTGGTCGGGATTGCGATAGGCGGGACCGAACCACTGAGGCACATGATTACCGCCTTGCAGGTGCTTTCCAGCGCACTGCTGTTCGCCAACCTGATTGGGATCGCGCTGGGCTTTTTTGGCGCCAAAGATCGCTCGTCGAAAAAACTCTACCCGCTGCTCG
Source organism: uncultured Alphaproteobacteria bacterium (assembly GCA_963742695.1). Taxonomy (GTDB): domain Bacteria; phylum Pseudomonadota; class Alphaproteobacteria; order Rhizobiales; family Xanthobacteraceae; genus Bradyrhizobium. The sequence continues at coordinate 141,222 of CAVUNF010000021.1, read as the reverse complement.
GCCTTACCCTGAACATTGCCATCGTGATGACCCTGGTGGCGCTGGCCGTCTTCACCTTGGCCGTCACTCCGCCGCCGAGATAAGCTTGTGTGAGGCTGCTCACAGCGCCAATGATCCGTGCGGCCTATCCTGCTCGACATCAAGCGGCAGATTTTTCCAACCGACAGGAGCGGGACATGACCAGCGAAATTTGCGAATTGAAGCTCAGAGAATTGGATGCGGCGAGCGGAGGGATGAAGTACACCCCCGGCACGAAAAATCCTGATGTGATCGATGCCCGCGGCGGGCAGATCAAGTTCCTGTGGTTCACCATCACCAAGGATATCAACGGCAAGCTCAGCAGCATCTCGTGATGTAAGCCCTGATCGCACCGGCCAGCGCCAGAGCGCTGCGATGCTGAGCGTCTGCAACGCGACAAGCGACGCCGCAACGCACTATTTCGGCGTGGGCGGCAGACCGGGTTGAATGTAGGGACCGGTCTGAATTCGACGAATCACCGTCGCAAAATCCTCTTCGAAGGGTATGAGGTGTTCCCGGCCAAATAGAATTGCCGAGCCGGTACCCTGTCCGGGCTGGACCATCAGGATTTCATCGAGGTTCACCAAAACCTCTCGCGCAGGCGGCCCGGGTCGTTTCAGCACGATGAAAGTAGCCATTCTGGCCTCCTGGTGATTCCTGCGAACGTCCCTCAGGGGAGACCGTAGCATGAGCCAGAGGGGCGACGGACGTGGGAGACTGGTTTTCAACAAGACGGACGATCGCAATGTCCGGTCTCGGTCAAAGTCGGAAGTCCCTGCGTGGAATTCCGCCTTGGCTAACTCAATTCCTCGTCATGGCCGGGCTTGTCGCGGCCATCCACGTCTTTCTTGCGGCGCTAGAAGGAAGACGTGGATGCCCGGGACATCTGCGCGAAGACGCGCTTCGCGCTCTTGCCCGGGCATGACGAACTCAGCCGCCGAGATAGGCTTGCCGGACGTGCTCGTTGTCGATCAGTTCGCTGCCGCGGCCCGACAGCACGATCGAGCCGGCTTCCATCAGATAGGCGTAGTCGCACATGTCGAGCGCGGCGTAGGCGTTCTGCTCCACCATCAGGATGGTGGTGCCGGACTGGCGGATGCCGTCGATGATCTCGAACACCTGCTCGACGATGTTCGGCGCGAGCCCGAGCGACGGCTCGTCGAACATCATCAGCTTGGGCTTGGACATGATGGCGCGGCCGATCGCGAGCATCTGCTGCTCGCCGCCGGAGAGCGTTCCCGCCACCTGGCTGCGCCGTTCCGCCAGCCGCGGAAACTGCGTCAATATCGCGGTCGCGATCGATCGCGACCTCGGCGGTGTCGCGGCGCAGATAAGCGCCCATGTCGAGGTTTTCCTCAACCGTCATGTCGGGAAATACCCGCCGTCCTTCCGGACAATGGGCGATGCCGCGCGCCAGGATTTCGCGCGCCGAGCACTGCGTGATGTCCTCGCCTTCGAACACCATGCCGGCCGGAAAACGCGGGCAGGATTCCGGAAATCGCACGCAGGGTGGTGCTCTTGCCGGCGCCGTTGGCGCCGATCAGCGCCACGAGCTGCCCCTGCTTGATCGACAGCGAAATGCCCTTGATGGCCTCGACCTTGCCGTAGCGGCAGACGAGATCGCTAATCTCAAGCACGTTTCTTCGCTCCCTGCCCGAGATAAGCGCGGATCACTTCCGGATTGCCCTGGATCGCCGCCGGCGGTCCTTCGGCGATGATCTTGCCGTAGTTCAGAACCACGATCCGGTCCGACACCCCCATCACCATCGGCATGTCGTGCTCGACCAGCAGGACCGTGACGCCGCGTTCGTGCAGCCGGCCGAGCAGTTGCATGAACCGCGCGGTTTCGGTGGCGTTCATGCCCGACACCGGCTCGTCGAGCAGCAGCATCGAAGGATCCGTCGCCAGCGCCAGCGCGACGCCGAGCAGCCGCTGCTCGCCATAGGAGAGCGACGCCCGCCATCTCGCGCGACCGCCGCTCGATGCCGACCAGCTCCAGGATTTCGCGCGGCCCTCGTCCTCAGCTCGGCTTCGGACTCGCGCTCGCGCGGCAGCGCCAGCAGCGTGTCCCACAGACGCGAGCGGCCGCGGCGATGCAGGCCGATCATCACGTTCTCGAACACGCTGACGGTCTGGAACACGCTGGTGCGCTGAAAGGTCCGCGCCAGGCCGAGCGACGTCACCTCGTGCGGCTTCAGATTGTTCAGCGACGTGCCGCGATAGCGGACCTCGCCCTGCGTCGGCCGCAGAAAGCCGGTGATGACGTTGAAGGCGGTGGTCTTGCCGGCGCCGTTGGGGCCGATCAGGCTGACGACCTCGCCCTCGTTGACGACGAAGTTCATGTCGGAGATCGCGACCAGACCGCCGAAATGCACCGCGATATGCTCGATCGACAGCACCGGCTGGCCTTTGGCGATTGCAGCGGGGCCGGTCATGGCGTGTCCTGCATCTTGGGCGCGACCGCGCCGGGCCCGCGGGGTTTTTCCTCAGGCACGCCGAACCATTTCTCGATCGCCGGCACGATGCCCTGCGGCAGCAAGAACACGATCAGGATCATGAACAGCCCGTAGAGGATCCATTGCACTTCCGGAGAGGCGAACGACCGCGCGAACACCGGCATGAAGCCGAAGATCAGGCCGCCGACGATCGGGCCCGCCAGCGTGCCCTTGCCGCCGGTGATCACCATGATCACCATCGTCACGGTGTAGAGGAACAGGAAAACATCGGGATCGATGATCTTCAGATAGTGCGCGTAAAGGCTGCCGGCGGCGCCGGCGATGCCGGCGGAGACCACGGCGGCGAGCACGAGATAGCGGGTGACGTCGATGCCGACCGAAACCGCCAGCGATTCATTTTCCTTCAGCGCGACCATGGCGCGGCCGATCCGCGAATTCACCAGCCGGCTGATGATCACATAGGACAGCGCCACCACGACGAGCACGAGATAGTAGTTCGGATTGCTTGCTGTAGAAATCGTAATAGCCGAGGCCGGGCAACCCGAGCGTCATCGGCGGGATCGTGGTCAGCGCCAGCGGGCCCTGCGTGAACTCCACCCAGTTCAGCGCCACCAGCCGCACCACTTCGGCAAAGCTGATGGTGACGATGACGAAATAGGCGCCGCGGACCCTGAACGAGAGCTTGCCGACGATTAGCCGCACAGGCCCGACACCAGGATGGCGAGGATGAAGCCGATCCATACCGGCCACGGCTCGTGGACCACGCGAATGCCGAACAGCAGCTCGACATCGAAGCCGAGCGCGGTCAGCGCGCTGGCGTAGGCGCCGATGCCGAAGAAGGCGACGTGGCCGAGGCTGAGCTGCCCGGTATAGCCCAGCAGCAGGTTGAGGCTCATCGCCGCGATGATGAAGATGCCGGTGGTGATGAAGACGTTGAGAAGATAGGGATCCCGCAGCCACAGCGGGACCGACGCCAGCGCAAGCAGCGCGATCCAGGGAAGAAGCCGCTTCATCCAATCCGCTCCGCTCGCGCGAACAGCCCGGTCGGCTTGAACAGCAGCACGACGATGATGAGCAGGAAGCCCATCGCGTCGCGATAGCCGGAGGAAATGTAGCCGGCGCCCATCTCCTCGACGAAGGCCAGGATGAAGCCGCCGATGGTGGCGCCGCCGATGCTGCCGAGGCCGCCGAGGATGACGATCGCAAACGCCTTGAGCGAAGCGAGGTTGCCCATCTGCGGCGAAACCACGATAGACCGGCCCGAGCAGCGCGCCGGCCGCGGCCGCGAGGCCCGAGCCGATCGCGAACGTCGCACTGTAGATCGCCTGGATGTTGACGCCCATCAGCGCGGCGGTGTCGCGGTCCTGGAAGGTCGCGCGCATCGCCTTGCCGAGCTTTGTGCGATTGATCAGGAAATAGGCGGCGGCGATCAGCGCCAGTGCGGCAAAGAACACGAACAGCCGCAGCCAGGCCACCGAGAACGGACCGATCACCAAGGGGGTCTCCGGAAACGGGGTGACGATCGACTTGGCGACGCCGCCCCAGACATATTGCTCGGTGTTCTGCATCACGATCATGGCGCCGATCATGATGAGCATGGTGGTGTCGATGTCGGCGCCGCGCATCGGGCGCAGCAGCACCACCTCGATCAACGCGCCGAGAAGGCAGCCGGCCACGATCGCGATCAGCAGCGAGAGAAAGAAATTGAAGCCGAGCAGGATGGCGACGAAGTAGACGAAATAGGCGCCGAACGCGTAAAGCTCGCCGTGGGCGAAATTCACGATCCGCATGATGCCGAAGATCAAGGTCAGGCCGATGCCGAGCAGCGCATAGGTGCTGCCGAGGATCAGCATGTTGACCATGTGCTGGAAGAATTCGGTCATCTATCCCTGGTCCAGTTACCCTGATCGACGCTACCCTGATCGACGTCAACCTTCATCCCCCGGTGAGGATGGCCGGAACGTTGCAATGAAAACCGTGGTCATCGCGCTTGGCGAGCGATGACCACGGCAGGCTCGTTTTTACAGCTTGGGAAGAACGACCTTGGCGCTGTCGATCTTGATCAGGTAGACGGTGGGCATGCTCTGGCCGCTCTCCTTGCCGGCCGGTCCCTGCTTTTCGAACTTGATCTTGCCGTTCAGGCCGAGCAGCTCGGTTTCCCAGAGCGCCTTGGTGATCGCTTCGGGCTCGGCCTTGCCGGCCTTCTGGATCGCAGCCGCGATGGTCCTGATACCGTCATAGCCGCGGAAGCTCTCGGTCGCGCCGGCAAAGTTGAAGCCGCGCTTCTTCCACTCGCCGAGGAAGTACTTGGTGACGGCCGGATTGGGCGTATCGTCCGGGAACCAGGGCGCGAAGGTGGTCAGGTGGTAGGTGCCGTTGGCGGCAACGCCGGCCTGATCGATCAGCTGATCCGGATTTTGCGATCCGCCGGTGGTGATGATCTGCTTCTTGATCCCGAGCGCGGTCGCCTGCTTCAGCACCAGCGTGAGCTGCTCGACCGCTGTGGTCACCATGATCGTGTCGGAATCGGTCGCCTTGATCTTGGACAGCTGCGCGCTCATGTCCTGCGCCGCCTGGTCCATGGTCTCGACCAGACCGACCTGAATATTGTCGGCCTTGAGCATCTTGCCGAAATCCTCCGCAGCGCCGCGTCCCCAGTCATTGTTGATGACGAGGAAGTCGGCCTTCTTGACCGTCATCTTGGCGAGAATCTTCTTGAAGGCCGCGGCCTCGACCGACGACGGCGGCGAGATGCGGAAGATATAGGGATTGCCGCTGGTCGTGATCTTGCCCGATGACGAGGTCTCCACCACCATCGGCACCTTGTATTCCATCAGCTTCGGCATCACCGCGAGCGTCAGGCTGGATCCCCAGGCGCCCATCATGACCGGCACCTTGTCGGCGGTGATCAGCTTCTCGGCGACGGCAGCGGCTTCGGTCGGGTTGCTCTTGTTGTCCTCGATGATCAGCTCGATCTTCATGCCGAGCAAACCGCCCTTGGCATTGATTTCGTCGGCGGCGATCTTGGCGCCGTTGACGACATAGGTTCCGGAGGCGGCGAACGGGCCGGTCAGCGGCTCGTTGACGCCGATCTTGATGGTCTGCGCGCCGGCATGTCCCACCAGGCCTGCCGATAGCAGGGCGGTGGCCGCGATGGTCGTGAGGTACCTCGTATGCTTCGCCATTATCTACTTCCTCCGTTGAATGCGGAAAATCCGGTGTCTTTTTCCAAGCAAGCCTTGTGCCGGGTTTTGGCAGTTTTCTTCGATCTTCTTGCTCACTGCCGTCCCAACTACAATCATCTTATATTTGGTATGTTAGTATCATGTGCATCGCCGGTGTGGCGTCAAGTTTTTTCAGCAATCGGGCACGTTGACCGCAAGCCCGCCGCGCGATGTCTCCTTGTATTTGGCCTGCATGTCCGCGCCGGTATCGCGCATCGTCCGGATCACCTGGTCGAGCGTGACGTGGTGCGACCCATCGCCGCTCAGCGCCAGCGAGGCGGCATTGATGGCCTTGATGGCGCCGAACGCGTTGCGCTCGATGCAGGGTATTTGCACGAGGCCGCCGATCGGATCGCAGGTCATCCCGAGATGATGCTCCATTCCCATCTCCGCGGCATTCTCGATCTGCCGGCTGCTGCCGCCCAATGCTGCGGTCAGGCCGGCTGCCGCCATCGAGCATGCCACACCTACCTCGCCCTGACATCCGACTTCGGCGCCCGAGATCGACGCATTCATCTTGCAGAGCGCGCCGATCGCCGCACTGGTCAGGAGAAAAATCCTGATGCCTTCGGTTGACGCATCCTGACAATGATCGGCGTAATAGCGCAGCACGGCCGGGAGAACGCCGGCGGCGCCATTGGTCGGCGCCGTCACCACCCGCCCGCCGGCGGCGTTTTCCTCGTTCACGGCGATCGCATACATGCTGGCATAGTCCATCGCCGGGACCGAATGCCGCAGGTTGCGGGTCTCCGATTCCTGCAGCCGGGTGTGCAAGGCGCGGGCGCGGCGCCTGACCTTGAGGCCTCCGGGCAGTTCGCCGTCGGTCCGCATCCCCCGGTCGATGCAATCGAACATCACGGCGGTGAGACGGTCGAGCCGCGCATCGATCGCGGCCTCGTCCAGGAACGCGGCCTCGTTGGCCCGCACCAGCTCGGCGATCGAAAGCCCGGAGCGGTCGCACATCTCGATCAGTTCGGCGGCGTCGCGGTAGTCGAACGGGATCGCGCGTGGTGGTCTCGTCGCAGCGACCCGCCTCGCCTTCCCGCCGGATGAACCCGCCGCCCAGCGAAAACCAGGTCTGCTGCTTCAATTCGCGCCCGTCCTGATCGAACGCCTGGAATCGGACGGTATTCGGATGCACCGGAGCCGGCTCTTCAAAATCGAAAACCAGATCCCGAACCGGGTCGAAGTGGATGGTGGTCCCGTCCGCCAGCACCAGTTGCCGGGTCGCCGCGATGCTGTCGACGCGGCGGTCGGCATCATCAGGATCGATCGTTTCCGGCGCGAGACCGGAGAGCCCGAGCATGACCGCCTTGTCGGTGCGGTGGCCTTTTCCGGTCCAGGCCAGCGAGCCGAGCAAGGTCGCTTTCAGGCGCGTGAGACTGTCGCGCTCGCGCTGGTCCAGTCGCCGACATGAACGCCGCGGCGGCCTTCATCGGACCCATCGTATGCGAGGACGACGGTCCGATCCCGATCTTGAACAGGTCAAAAACGCTGATCATCGGGATTGACCGTTCATCGCTGGCGCCGATCCCTACTTTGCCTTCAGGCGCGGAATGATTTCGCGCGCGATGGTTTCGACCTGGTCCATCTTGTACTTGTAGGGAACGAAGATGATCTTCTGCACGCCGGCCGCGAGTGTGCGCCTTCAGCTGCTCGACGCACTCGTCGACCGAGCCCATGATCGCGCTGTCGCGCGAGCAATCGCTGTGCTCGGGGAAATCCCATTCCTTGTTCAGCCAGTCCATCATTTCATCGCGCACCGCCGCCTTCGACGGCCCGACCATGATCGGCAGTTGCGAGGCATTGAGCAGCTTGTCGGGATCCTTGCCGCCTTCGTTGGCGAAGTTGCGGATCTTGGCCCACGACTTCGCGAAGCTTTCCGGCGAATAGAAATAGGTCAGCCAGCCGTCGCCGGCGGTCGCCGCGCGCTGCAGCACCCTGTCGACATAGCCGCCGATCAGGATCGGGATCCGCGGCTGCTGCACGGCTTCGGATACATCACCGCCGGCCGAAATCTTGTGCGCCATGTATTCGCCGTCGACCATCGTCCTCGGTCCAGAAGCCGGTTCAGGATCTCGAGGTTCTCGTCCATCATCTTGCCGCGCTTGTTGAACGGAATGCCCATCGCGTCGAACTCGCGCTTGTACCAGCCCGACGCCATGCCCATGATCAGCCGGCCGCCGGAAAGCTGGTCCATGCTGGAGAGCTGCTTGGCCAGCACCACCGGATTGCGCAGCGGCAGCACCAGGATGCCGGTGCCGAGCTTGATCCGGCTGGTGCGCGCCGCGATCGCGGTCAGCAGTGGTGAGCGAATCGATGATCGGGAAATTCGGCTCGACGCCGAGCAGGATGTGGTCCCAGACCCAGAGCGAGTCGTAACCCAGCTCCTCCACACGCACGCCGTAGTCGACCAGCGCCCTGGCGTCCGGCATTTCCGGATAGGCGGTGAAGTTGCGCGCGGCGATGCCGAACGTGTTCGACAGGATGGTCATGGGGCTTCCTCGTTTTTACTGTCAGGCGATGAAGAGGCGTCGGGATCGAGCATCCGCAAGCGTCGGTGAGCTCGTGCTCGGTCGGCGGCTCGGTGACGCTGAGCTGGTCGTCGAAGATCAGCTCGAAGCCGGTGTTGTCCTGCACCTGCTCGCGCGTGACGCCGGGATTGAGCGCGAGCACCTTCATGCGCCGCGTGGTCTCGTCGAAGCCGAAAACACCGCAGATCGGTGACGACGCGGAACATGCCGCCTGCCGGCAGCCCGCTTTCGGCGCGGCGTCGTTGCCGCCGCGGAGAAAGCCGGGGCTGGTGATGAAATCGACCTGCTCGACGAAGCGGCGCTTCTCGTGCTTCATCGCGACGATCATGTTGGTCGAGGCTCGAGATGTCGTTGCCGCCGCCGGTGCCGGGCAGCCGCGTCTTCGGATTCGTCGGGATCGCCGATGAACGACGAGTTCAGATTGCCGTACTGGTCGATCTGCGCGCCGCCCATGAAGCCGACGTCGACATAGCCGCGCTGCAGCAGCAGCAGCACTTCGGCGCTGCCGAGCACCATGTTGGCGCGCTTGGTGCAGCGCTGGTCGTTGGTCGACGGCGGCAGCTTGCCGGGCTCGACGAAGGCGCCGATCACGCCGCCTTCGAACAGGATGGTCAGGCCCGGGCAGCGCAGCCGCTGCGCCAGCGTCGCCGCCAGCAGCGGAATGCCGACGCCGGCGAACACCACCTGCCCGTCCTTCAGCTGGCGCGCGCTCAGGATCGCCAGCAGTCTCGCGACGCGGTATGACGCATGGGCATCAGTCATCGAAGATGCTCCTGCCCCGGCGCGCTCGCCGTCGAGGATTTCGTCCATGCCGATCATCGACAAGGAACTCGTTCCAGTTCTTCGGGCCGTAGACGTGCTCGTCGAGATATTCCTTCATGCCGCCGACCGGATCCTCGTTGACCTGCGCCACATAGGCCTCCATGTGCCTCATCATCGGCTCGTAGACGCCGTAGCATTCGTGCGGCGCGCAGCCGAAGGGCACCTCGACCACGGCATCGACGCAGAAGAACGGAATCTTGGTCTGGTCCGGCGCGCGGCGGATCTGGTCGTTGGAGACGATGCGCTCGGTGGTCAGGATCACGCGGTTGGCGGCCATCGCGAGATCGATGTCCATGAACTGCAGGCCGTCGATCTGCGCGTTGCCGTAGGCGTCGCAGCGCTGCACGTGGATCAGCGCGACGTCGGGATTGAGCGCCGGCACCAGCAGCAGCTTCTCGCCGGTGAACGGGCAGTCGATCTCCTTCGCCTCGGGGCGCTGCCTGCACGACGTCGGAGCCGAGCATCGAGCGCATCGGCAGGAAGGGCACGCCCATCGCGCCGGCGCGAAAGCGCATGCCGATCGCCATATGGCTCCATTCGTCGTAGCGCGCATGGCCGGCCTTCGACGTGGTGGCGCATCACCTTGGAGAGGCCCCACAGGATGCCCTGGCTGAACCAGCTCGTGATGATGTGGTTGGCAGCGCCCGAGCCGAACAGCAGTCGCCGTCGGTCGAGATGATGCAGCGCGAGCAGGAGAGTTCCTTGCGGCGCGCGCGGATCAGCTGCCCAGATCATCGCCATCGGCGTGCGCGACATGGTGCTGCCGCCGATGCCGACGGTATCGCCGTCCTTCACGAAGCGACGCCGCCTCCTCCAGCGTCACGACCTTCTCGCGCAGGCTGCGGTCGCGCCGCGCCAAGTTCTGCCGCAGCTCCGCGTAGGGCTGAACCGCGTCCTTCGCCACCGTCACGACCTCGCCTTAGCTGCACTGGCTGCCTCGTTCGAGCCCGAGGCTTCGGCGTTGAAATCCTCGATCAGCCGTCCCATTGCGGCATGGCTGTCGGCGATGCCGTCCCAGAACGACTGCGATCGCGCGGCGCTCGAAATCCTCGACGCTGACGCCCTGCTGCTCGACCCAGGTGTAGTAGCCGAGGTTGAAGATCGGCGCTCGCGGTCTGATGCGGTCAGCTCGATCACATGGTCGTCGGCGATCGCCGTCAGGCAGCGAGCCGAACACCTCGCCGGCGTTGACCTCGTCGAACGCCGCCGGAATGCTCGCTTCGCGATAGATCGTCGCGCTCGCTGTCGTAGAGCGCGCGCGCTGTCGGTCGCGACCGTGACGATGACGTCGTCGGGGCCGTAGTCGAGATGCTTGCGCGAGCTTGATCGCCGCGACGATGTTGGCGTAGCCGGAAATGCCGACATCGGCGAAGCGACGCAACCAGCTCGCGGATCGAGCTTGCGGCGCTTCGTGAGATAGCTCGCGGCCCGCATCCGAGCCGAACAGCAGATTGAGCGGATCGGTGACGCGATCGGAGACGCCGATCACGACATCGGTGTTCATCACGTTGTGGATCAGCGGGATGTGCTTGTCGCCGATGCCCTGGATGTTGTGCTCGCCATAGCCGTTGCTCGAGCATGGTCGGGCATTCGATCGCCTCGACCGCCGCGATCTTCGTGCCGTGCCGCTTCTTCAGGTAGTCGCCGGCGGCGATGGTGCCGGCCGAGCCGGTGGCCGAGACGAAGGCCGCGAGCCGGCAGTCGCGGATCGCGCGCTTGAACGTCGCTGAAGACACGCGTCGAGCGCGCGGCCCGGTGCAGATGATAATGGATGAGGTAGTTGGCGAACTCCGAGAACTGGTTGAGGATGACGTTGTGCGGATCGCGCGCCAGCTCGGCGCACTTGTCGTAGATTTCCTTGACGTTGCTCTCGGTGCCGGGCGTGCGGATGATGTCGGCGGGATCGGCGACCCATTGCTCCAGCCAGTCGAAGCGCTCGCGGCTCATGCCCTCGGGCAGCACGGCGACGCCGCGGCAGCCGAGAATGCGCGAAATCGCCACGCCGCCGCGGCAGTAGTTTCCGGTCGAAGGCCAGATCGCGCTGTTGCGACGACGGGATCGAAACGGCCCGCTCACCAGCCGCGGCACCAGGCACGGCATAGGCCGGCAGCACCTTGTGCGCGCCGATCATCGGGAAGCGGCGGCCGAGCAGCACGACGATCGGCGCCTTGACGCCGCTGATCACTTCCGGGATCACGATGATAGCCCGGCACCTCGCGCGCTGGCCCTTGCGGTCCGCCGCGTTGTACCAGTTCACGCGCCACAGGTTTTCGATCTGCGGCTCGTCCGGCGCGACGGTCCGCGAGGCGCTTCGACGACCGCAGCCGGAATGGTCGCGCGGATTGGCGAGCTGCGAAAACGTCGGCAGCACCACGCCGAGCTCGCGCACCCGCGCGATGGCGCGCAGGCGCTGCTTGCTGATCGACGATTTCCGGGTTGATGACCCGCCGACATTTCCACACTCTTTCGCGGCTCTTGGGACCGAGTTTCAATCGATACTAACATTAGTAAAATAGGATGTCGAGCTGCGCGCTTTCGCCTCAGGCGTTGGCCGCCGAATGCGCCCTGTTCTCGGCGCGACCCCGGCGCATTCGCGCGGCGGCCGAATCGAACGACAATTGCCGCAGCGCCGGCTTCGGCATCGCCGTAGAGCGTGGTGCGCTGCCGCGGCATGCGCCCGGTCGAGCGCGATGATCCGCTCCATCTCCTGCGGCGTCATTTCCTGGCCGTGCGAGGCGCCGGCGGAGCGCGTGATGCTTTCGTCCATCAGCGTGCCGCCGAGATCGTTGACGCCGGCCGCGCAGGCAATGCCGCACGCCTTCGGCGCCCATCTTGACCCAGGACGCCTGGATGTTCGGGATCAGCGGATGCAGCGCGAGCCGCGCCACCGCATGCATCAGCACCGCCTCGCGGAACGTCGGGCCCGGCCGCGCCCGGCCCTTGAGATAGATCGGCGCCTCCATGTGCACGAAGGGCAGCGGCACGAATTCGGTGAAGCCGCCGGTCTCCGCCTGCAGCTCGCGGACGCGCAGCAGATGCCGCGCCCAATGCCGATAGCCCTCGATATGGCCGAACATGATGGTCGCGGTCGTCCGGAAGCCGACGCGGTGCGCGGCGCGCATCACGTCGAGCCATTGCTGCGGTGCGGATCTTGTCGGGGCACAGCACCGCGCGCACCTCGTCGTCGAGAATTTCGGCCGCGGTGCCGGGCAGCGTGCCGAGGCCGGCCGCCTTCAGCTCGCGCAGGAATTCGATGACGGGAATGCCGAGCGTCTGCGCGCCCTGGTAGATTTCCAGCGGCGAGAACGCGTGCACGTGCATCTCGCGGCACCGCCGCCTTCACCGCGCGGCAGATCTCGAGATAGTTTCTGCCCGGTGTAGGACGGGATGGATGCCGCCCTGCATGCAGACTTCGGTCGCGCCGCGCTGCCCACGCCTCGCGTGACGCGGTCCGCCGATCTCCTCCAGCTCGCAGATCGTAGGGCCGGCCGCGCAGATTCTCGCTCATCTTGCCTTTGGAGAAGGCGCAGAACTGGCATCTGAACGAGCAGATATTGGTGTAGTTGATGTTGCGGGTGACGACGTAGCTGACGACGTCGCCGTTGACGTCGCGGCGCAGCTCGTCGGCGGCGCGGCAGACCGCGGCGAAATCGTCGCCGCGCGCGCGGAACAGGCGCGACGATCTCGGCTCTCGCCAAGCGCCTCGCCGCGCTGCGCCTTCGCCAGCACGCGGCCGAGATCGCGCGATGGACTGACCGAGCGCGGCCCTGCCGATCCAGTCGAGCTCGCGCGGCGGCAATTGCCCGACATGTCCCGGGCACCAGTCGTCGACGCGCGGCATGCCGTCGGCGTCGATGCGATGGCAGCACGCGGCGTGCGCAGGCCCGGATCGAGCCAGCGCTCGCGGTTCGCGCGCAAAGGCCGGATAGATCGCCAGCCGCTCGACGAGCTCCTTGCCGGCGGCCTTGGTCGCCGCCTCCAGCACTCGCAGATGCGGCCACGGCGCTTCCGGATTGACGTGATCCGGCGTGACCGGCGACACGCCGCCCCAGTCGTTGATGCCGGCGGCGACCAGCCGGCCGAGCGCGCCGGGGCTCAGATTCGGCGGCGCCTGGATGTTCATCGCCGGCTCGAAGATCAGCCGCGCCACCGCGATGGTCCAGAGATGATCGTCGAGCATCGGGCGCGTGCGCATTCGCCATGCGCGTGCCGGGCTTGGGCCGGAAATTCTGGATGATGATTTCCTGGATGTGGCCGTAGCGCGTCGTTCAGATCGCGCAGCGCCAGCAGCGCGTCGATGCGCTCCTGCCGCGTTTCGCCGATGCCGATCAGGATGCCGGACGTGAACGGCACGCTGCGCTTCGCCGGCGAGCCGCATGGTTTCGAGCCGCGCGGCGGGCTCCTTGTCCGGCGAGCCGATGATGCGGCGCCGCCGCTTCGCGCAAAGGCGCTCCGACGACGCTCTCCAGCATGATGCCCTGCGAGACCGAAACCTTGCGCAAGCGCGTCGATGTCTTCGCCGCGTCATCAGGCCGGGATTGACGTGCGGCAGCAAGCCCGGTTTCGCGAAACACCGCGCTGCGCCGCTTCCGCCAGATAGGACAGCGTCGTCGGATGGCCGAGCGCGGTCGAGCTCTTCGCGCGCGACGCGGTAGCGCAGCTCCGGCTTGTCGCCGAGCGTGAACAGCGCCTCCTTGCAGCCGGCCTTGCTTGCCGGCTCGCGCGATCGCAAGCATCTGCGTCGATCGAGAGGTAGGCGCTTTCGCCCTTGCGCGGCGCATGCGCGAAGGTGCAGTAGTGGCAGACGTCGCGGCAAAGCTGCGTCAGCGGAATGAAGACCTTGCGCGAATAGGACACGTTGCCGCCCATGCGCGGCGTCGCGCCGCCGCGCGGCGGCGGCAAGCAGCGAGTCGCGAGATCGTCGAGGCCAATGAGACCGATGGCCTCGTCCCGTGTCAGCCGGCGGGTAAGCGGAAAATTCCGCAAGAGGGTGCTGATGCTCATTTCACATGATGCCTCTTCGACAACGGGAAGCGCGGTGACGCCGGGACGATCCGCCAGCTTGAATTCGGCCAGGAGCGCCGCCGTCAGCGAAAGATCTCTGCGATCCGGTCCAGGGCACGCAGATCGCCGGGATCAGTCGATGTCGCGGCCGAGACCTTCGGAGCGGACGATACCGCAGGCCGAGGCCGGCGTGCGCGGGCCAGCGCCTGATGCCGCGCAAAGCTGTCGTCGCCGAAGCTCGGCGCGATCAAGTCCGGCCGGCGCATCGCGAGCGCATTGGTTCCGCCATCCGACAGTGCCGGCGCCAGCACGACCGGATGCCGGTCGAGTTCGCGCGATGACCGCCTGCAAATCGGCTGACGTCGCAAAGCGGCACGTCGGCCGGAACGACCAGACGCGCCGCGCGGATGATGCATCGATCGTCCTGCAGGCCTTGCTGAACGGCGGCATTGACGCCGCTTTCGACGACGTCGGCGACCACCCGTGCATCGAACAAGGTCGCGAGCTTGGCCACCGTCGGATCGCCGCTGACGACGATGATGCCCGCCAAGCTCGCGGCGTCGCGCACAGCGTGGTCAGCACGTCGTGCAGCATGGTCCGCGCCAGCTCGGCGCGCTCGCTGCGCGACAGCACCGGCGCCAGCCGCGCCTTGGCGAGGCCCAAGTCGCTTGACGGGAACGATCGCCCAGATGTTCGGCTGAGCTTCAGCGCGCATCATGTCGCCGTCCTTTTCAGCGCGACCGCGGCAAGGCTGCCGGCGAAATCAAGGCAATCCGCCGCCAGCCGGTCGCGATCTTCGAGGCTCCGCATCAAGGTCGACGTCACCAGCACAGGCAGGTCGATGCTTGCCGGCCTCAGCGCGGTCCGCCTCGTCGATGATCAAGCCATCGAGGAAACGGATAATGCCGGGCAATGCTGGCGGAGTCTGCGGGCACGCCGAGTTCCGCCATGATCTTCGCCGTCGGTCCCTTCACCGCCTGTCCGCCGATCAGCGGCGACACGGCGACGATCGGCGCGGTCACCTCGTCGAGCGCCTTGCGAATATCGCGACAGCGCCAGGATCGGATCGACGCTGAGATAGGGATTCGAGGGGCAGATGATGATGGCGGCGAGATCCGGATTGCGCAGCGCCGCCAGACGCCTGGCTGGTGGCCGTGGCGCGCTCCGCGCTCTTGAAACTCGAGGCGCTTGACGACCGGCGCGCATTGCAGCCCGACAAAATAGCGCTGGAACGGCAGCGCGCCCTCCGTCGGTCATCACCATGGTCTCGACGCGGTCGTCCGACATCGGCAAGAATGTTCGCGGCGATGCCGAGCCGGCGCGCGGTTGCCGCGGTGAATTCGGTCAGCGAGTTGCCGCCGCGCAGCGCGCGGGTGCGCTCGACATGCATGGCAAGATCGCGGTCGCCGAGCCGGAACCAGGTCTCGCCGCCGAGCGCGCCGCAGCGCCTCCATGAAATTCCAGGTTTCGCCCGCGCGTCCCCAGCCGCGTTCGAGATCGCTGAGGCCGCCGAGCGTGTAGAGCACCGTGTCGATGTCGGGCGAGACGTGCAGGCCGAGATGCTCGAAATCGTCGCCGGTATTGACGATGACGGTCAGATCCGCGCCGATCAGACGTTCGACAGCCCGAGCGCGAGCTTGGCGCCGCCGACGCCGCCGCACAGGGCGACCACCGGCTTGCCGCGCAGCGATGTCGTCAGCTGCGCGCTCATCGGAACATGTCCCGTTCGCGCGGCCGCACCAGCGCGCGATGCCGGACGCGGCGCCGCGTCGAACTTCAGCGCCGCGCACGACCACGACCGGCAGGCCTTCCGCCGCCTGCCCCATCAACAAGCGACGCGCCGGCGGCGATCTCGTCGGCCACCGCGATTTCGGTGACCTGCATCGGCCGGCCGAACAGGTCCGGCGCGCCGACCATGTCGAGCAGCGACGGCAGGCCGGCGGCGCCGAACGCGACGCCGACGACGCCGTTGCGCCAGGGCCGGCCGAAACTGTCGTTGATGATGACGCCGACGTCGACGCCGAACGCCGCGTCGAAGCGCGCTTTCAGCGCCGCCGCCGAACCGTCGGGATCTCGCGGCAGCAGCAGCACGCGCTCCTCGCCGTCGGCGTGCTCGATATTCGACTGATCGATGCCGGCATTGGCCATCACGAAGCCGAGCCGGTGCGCCACGATCAGGACATTGCGCGCGATGCCGCACGACCTCCGCTGATTCCGACAGCACCACTTCGACATAGCGCGGGTCCTTGCCGGTCTGCGGCGGCGAGCCTTTGCGCGCTGCTCGGAAGGACGCACGTCTGTTCAGATCGACGTAACGGCCTTCCGCTTTCGAGACGATCTTCTGCGCGATGACGACGATGTCGCCGGAGACGAGCTGGAGCAGTTCGGCCTTGACCGCATCGACAATGAGCGCGGCAAGGTCATCGCCGGGCTGCGATGAGCGGTAAGCCCGGCACGGCAAAATAGGTGACGCTCTTGGCCATCGCACGCGTTCATTGCATGAAGCGGACGTCGGCAAGCCTGTGATGCGGATGCCGGCGCCCGGAACCTTGTAGCGCCGGTTGATCCCGATCAGCACCGAGGTCAGCGCTTCGGCGGCGGCCGAATTCGCCAGCACGCCGCCATCGATGCCGCGATTGCCGACTTCGTCGGCCAGCGCGATCACGATGTCGCGCGCCGCCTTGTCGTTGCCGAACACCAGCACGTCGCAATCGACCCGGCCGCCGGCGTGCAGCTTGCTGGCGCCGACATTGTGAAAGGCCGAGACCACCCGCACGCCCTCGCCGAGCAGCGTTCTGCGCGATCTGCGCCGCCGAGCCTTCGGCGGCAGCTGCACCGACGGATACCTTTGGCGGCACCAGCGGCACCGCGGCGTCCACCACGATCTTGCCCTGAACGGCGTCCTTTATCTCAAGCAAGCGTCGCCTCGTGGCTGGCGAAGGGAACGGCGAGCACGACGATCTCGGCGGCCTGCGCCGCGCCGACATTGTCGTCGCCGCGTGATATCGCCGCCCAACTCTTGCGCGAAGCGCCTCGCGCCTTTTCGGCCGAACGCGAACCGATGACGACGGGATAGCCGGCCGCGACCCAGCGCTTGGCGAGGCCCGGAGCCGAGGTCGCCGGTCCCTCCGATAATCGCGATGATCGGTTTCGCGCTCATGACCGACTTCCGTAAGGTATGGTTGGCGACAGCCGCTCAATCCAGCTTCATTTCGGTCAGCGGCACGAGCTTGACGCCGGCCTCTTCGAGCGCCTTGCGCACCGCGCGCGCGGTCGCGACGCCGGTCGGCTCGTCGCCATGAACGCACAGCGAATGCACCTTGCATGGGAATCTTCTTGCCGTTGCGCGAGGTGATGAAGTCGTTCACGACCATGTCGACGACCTGCCTGGACGGCGACCGCGGCATCCTTGCAGCACCGAGCCCGGAATCTTGCGCGAGGTCAGATTGCCGTCGTCGTCATATTGCCGGTCGCAGAAGCCTTCGACGCGCGACCCGCAGGCCGAGCTTGCGGCCGGCCTTTTCCATTTCCGAGCCGGCCAGCGCGACATAGATGATGCTGGAATCGACCGCCTTGATGGCGCGGCCGATCGCCAGCGCATACTCGGCTGTTCTCGGCCGCCATGTTGTTGAGCGCGCCATGCGGCTTGAGATGCGTGACCTTGACGTCGGAATACGCCGCCATCGCCTGCAGCGCGCCGATCTGGTAGGCGACCATGCATTCGAGATCGTCCGGCCGCATGTCGATGCGGCGGCGGCCGAAGCCCCAGAGATCGTTGAAGCCGGGATGCACGCCGATCGATGACGCCGTTCTGCTTGGCTTCGGCACACACCTTGCGCATGATCAGCGGGTCGCCGGCGTGAAAGCCGCAGGCGATGTTGGCCGAGCCGATGATTTTCAGGATCCCGGAATCGTCGCCGACGTCATAGGCGCCGAACCCTTCAGCCATGTCTGCATTCAGATTCATCTTGATGGTCATGTTCACCTCTGTTTTTCTTGCGGCGGTGGTGAAAGGTCTTTAGTCACGGGCAAAATGGAGCCTAAGGTACTATTGTTAGAAAGACAATATCTTTGATCCCGGCGGCCTAATTGCGCGAACCGAACAGCCTGCCGAACAGTTCCCTGAGCCGGCCCGCGACCGCCGAAAATAGCAGCGATCCCGCATCCAGCCCGCCGTCGCCGGAAGGCAGATCGGCGGCGGCCTTGCCGCCGAGCCGGGCTTCCAGATTCTGCGCGAAGGTCGCGGTCAACCGTGCGGCGACATCCTGCACGATGCTGGGACGTCCGAACTGGGCCAGCATCCCGGTCAGGGTGTATCCGATCGTGAGGGCGACCTCCGTCGACTGCCCGTCCGCGACCGGCAGCAGGCGATAGCTTATCACGCCCCGGGTCGTGGAGTTGCTGCGGACGGCATCGCCGGCGCCGGTGATTTTTCCCGAAAACGTGCTTTCGTCGCGCTCGATCTCGGCCTGCCCGCGAAACTCGGCGGCGATCGGCCCGACCTTGACGCGGATCTGTCCCTCGACATGTTCCGGCGTCGGCTCTCCGGTCAGGCTCGCGCCCGGCAGGCACGCCGCCACATCGCGAACGCGGCCGAACATCTCCCACACCTGCTGGCGCGGATAGTTCACGACGAATTTCTGGTCGAACGAAACCTGCGGGGTCCAGCCGGGCTCGATCGACAGTCTGGATCTTGCGGACGGCTGCCGGTTGCGACGCCGCAGCTGGCGCGCAGTGCGGCGGACTGAGGCACCGGTCGGTTCCGCGCTGGCGTGACCGGACCCGGCCGGGCCCACAATGGTAGCGCCCGCCGCCGGAAATCGCTGCGATGTCACGTCCCCGCCGCGCCGTGATCACGCTCCTGATCGCCTTGATGATGCCGACGTAACCGGTGCAGCGGCACAGATTTCCGCTCATCGCGACGCGGATGTCGTGCTCGTCGGCGTCAACGCTGCGCACCACGAGATCGCGCGCCGAGACCAGCATGCCCGGCGTGCAGTAGCCGCATTGCAGCGCGTGCTCGCGCTTGAACGCCTCGCGCAGTTCGCGGGTGATTTCGTCGTCATCGAGCCCTTCGATGGTGACGATCTCGGCGCCGTCGCAGGCCACCGCATAGGTGATGCAGGAGCGAACCGGCGCGCCGTCGACCAGAATCGTGCAGGCGCCGCAGACGCCGTGCTCGCAGCCGAGATGGGTGCCGGTGAGATCGCGGCCCTCGCGCAAGAAATCCGCCAGATGGGTGCGCGGCTCGACGCTGCCGGAAACCGGCTTGCCGTTGATGTTGAGCGAAATCTGGTTCATGCGCCGGCCGCCTGTCGAACGGCGCGCGCCAGCGCGACGGTGTGGATTTGCCGGTCGAGCGCATCGCTCATCCCGCTCGACTGCAGCATCGCGTCGGCGGCGCTCGGATCGAATTGCGCGAGATCGGTGGAGCCGCCGAACAGCGCGCGTGCGTCGGCCAGCACCAGCGGCCTGCGCTCGGTGGCGCCGATCACGGCGCGGAATACGTCGCGCGGACGATCGAGCAGCACCGCGCCGATCGCTTGCGCATATTCGCCGGTCTTGCGGCAGACCTTGTAATATCCCCATTGCGCCGATGCCGACTGCGCCGGCACGCGGATGGCTTCGAGCAGTTCGTTGGCCCCAAGCGCGGTCTCCAGCGCGCCGGTCACATAGGCCTCGACCGGCAGGGTTCGCGGTCCGCCTGCGCCGCGCACAACGGCTTCCGCGCCGAGCGCCGCCAGCGCCGACACCCAGTCGGCGGAGGGATCGGCATTGGTCAGGCTGCCGCCGATGGTGCCGCGATTGCGCACCGCGCGATAGGCGATGCCGGCCGCAACTGCGCGCATGGCGCCGTTGGTGACGTCGGGAACGCGGCCGTCCTCGATATCGGCATGAGTGACGCAGGCGCCGAGCACCAGATAGTCTCTGCAGCTGTTCGGCCCGCTTCAACTGCGTCCATCGCCGTGATGTCGATGATCAGGTCGGGCTGCACCAGCCGCAAGTTGAGCATGGGACCGAGCGACTGGCCGCCTGCCAGCACTTTTACGTGCGCGCCTTGATCGGCCAGCAGGCCGATCGCATCGTCGAGATGCCGCGGACGCTGATAGTCAAAATTGACCGGCTTCACGGTTGCGCTCCGGCCGGCAGGGCAGCGCGCGCTCGCAGCTCTCGGCGGCAGCGATCGACTCAAGAACCCGCCGCGGCGTGATCGGCGAGTACAACAGCTCGGCGCCCAATCCCTTCAGCGCATCGTTGACCGCGTTGGCGATCGCCGCCGGCGGTGCGATGGCGCCGCCCTCGCCGATCCCCTTGACCCCGAATTCGGTATAGGGCGCCAGCGTCTCCATATGATCGAGGCGAGGCTCCGGGACTTCGGTCGGTCCCGGCAGCAGATAGTCGGCGAATGTCGTGGCCAGCGGCTGGCCGTTGCTGTCGAACGGCATCTCCTCGTACAGCGCGGTGCCGATGCCCTGCGCGAGGCCGCCATAGATCTGGCCGTCGACGACCATCGGATTGACCAGCTTGCCGCCGTCCTCGACGATGACGTAATCCAGAATTTCGACGTCGCCGAGTTCGGGATCGACCGCAACGGTCACGGCATGCGCGGCGTAACTGAAGGTGCCGCTGTCGCGCTCCGGCTTGTAGCCGACGGTGGCTTCGAGGCCGCCGCGATGCACGTCGGACGGCAGGTCCTGCGGGCGCAGATACCAGGCGCGCGCGATATCCTGCATGCTGACATCGCTGGTGGCCGAGACCACCTTGCCGTCGACGAATTTGACGTCTTCGGACTTGACCTGCAGCAGGCTGGCGCCGATCTGCCGGGCGCGGGTTTCGATCTCGCGGCAGGCGCTGGCCACCGCCCCGCCCGCCATCACCATGCAGCGCGATCCCCAGGTGCCGGTCGAATACGGCGTCACCGCGGTGTCGCCCAGGATCACCTTGACCTTCGAGGTGTCGATGCCGAGAATTTCGAAGGCGACCTGCGCCAGCGTCGTCTCCAGGCTTTGCCCGTGCGAATGCACGCCGACGCGCAATTCGAGCCCGCCATCCGGCGTCACCCGCGCGGTGGCCTGCTCGTGGCCGGGCACCATCGGAATGCCCCAGCCCGCATAGACCGAGGTGCCGTGCGCGCCCTGCTCGCAATAGATCGAAAGCCCGAATCCGAGCAGCCGGCCGTCCGGCTCGCCCTTGGCCTGGCGCGCGCGCAGCGCCGGCAGGTCGAAATGCGCCAGCGCGCGCCGCAGCGCTTCCGGGTAATCGCCGCTGTCGAAATGCTTCTTGGTGATGTTGTCGAACGGCATCTGCTCCGGCCGCACCAGGTTCCTGAAGCGCACCTCGTGCGGTTCGATCCCCGCTTCGCGCGCGATCGCATCGAGCACCAGTTCGATCGCGAAACACACGCCGGTGCGGGCCACGCCGCGATACGGCAGGATCGGGCATTTGTTGGTGGCGACCGACCAGGTCTTGCAGCGATAGGCCTCGAAATCATACGGCCCCGGCAGGATGCTCGCGACCTGGGCTGCCTCAAGACACGCCGAGAACGGATAGGACGAGTAGGCGCCGGAATCGACGGTCGACTTCGCAATCGATGCCGCGCAGCCGGCCGTCGCGGTCGGCATAGCCGGTGATGAGGTAATGATGCTCGCGGCAATTGGCGCCGGCGCTCAGATGCTCGCGGCGATCCTCGATCCAGCGCACCGGATGGCCGCGGCGCATCGTCAGCCACGACAGGCAGACTTCCTCGGGCAGCAGAATGCCCTTGTAGCCGAAACCGCCGCCGACATCGGGCGAGATGACGCGGATGTTGCCGTGATCGAGCCCGAGACATCCCGACAGGCCGGTGCGGTTGATGTGCGGCATCTGCGCCGCGCTGTAGACGGTGAGCTGCTCGAGCCGGCTGCTCCATGTCGCCACCACGCCGCGCCCTTCCAGCGGCGCCATCGATTGCCGCGCGGTGCGGATCTCGCGGGTGACCTTGATCGGCGCGTCGAAGCGCCTTTTCGATGTTCACATCGACGAAGGTTTCGAGGAAAACGTTGTCGCCCCAGTGCTCGTGCACCAGCGCCGAGCCTCTGCTCGCGCGCCTGCAGCATGTCGTGCACCGCCGGCAATTCCTCCAGGTCGAGTTCGACGGAAGCCGCGATATCCTCGGCTTCGGCGCGCGTCGCGCGCGACGCACATCGCGATCGAGTTCGCCGACCTGGCGCACCTTGTCGGTGGCGAGCACCGGCTGCTCGGAAATCTTGAAGCCCGGCAATCCCGAGACCGCGCGGATCGGCTTCACCCCGTCGAGATCGGCGGCGGTGAAGACGCTGTCCTTGTATTGCGGCGGGATCGATATGCCGCGAATCCGCGCATGCGCCAGCGGGCTGCGCACGAACGCCACATCCTGCATGCCGGCAAGACGGATGTCGGCGACGAACTCGCCGCGGCCGCGCATCAGGCGGTCGTCTTCCTTGCGCAGGAGACGGGCGCCTACTCCTTGTTCCGCCATACAAATTCCCTCGACAATGGCGAGAAATCCATTCTGCCGAATTCATCCTATTTCTAGGATGATAGCAAGACCTCGAATTGCGAAACCCGACGACAGGAAATTCGCGGGATCGGCGGCGCGCCGGGCCGCGGTCAGGCCTTCCTGGATTTGCGCCTGCGGCAGACCGATCGCCTTGAAACCGTTGCGTTGCTTCTTTTCGGTCAGCGGCGTCGTCGCCAGCAGGTTGATCTGCAACTTGATGCTTTCGCTGCGGTAGATGATGTCGCCGACATAGATCGCGATGCCGTCAGTCGTCGACGACGACGCAATGCGCCTCCACCGTCGGCGCGCCGATCGAGATCTTCAGAGATCGGCGATCTCGGGATCGGCGCTGCCGATGGTCAGGGTCTGGTGCGCCTCGATCAGCGTGACCTCGTCCATGGCGTCGATCGTCACCAGCGCCGCGGCGCCCTTGAACCGCTCGGGGTTCAGATCGAACACCTCGCGCGCCAGATGCAGATTGACCACCGAATACGGCTCGTCGTTGCGATACTGCACGCTGCGCAGCTTGACGTAGCTCGTTGCCGGATTGCCATCGCCGCTGGCGAGATTCGGCGCGCCACGTCGCGGTCGATCGAGAGCCGGCGCGGAACGTTGTCCTTCAGCTGTTCGATCAGGCTGTTCCAGTTGGTCGCGAGCTTAACCCAGTGCCGGTCCTGGTTTCGCTTCGAGACGAAGGTGCCAAGTCCCTGCCGCGCCTGCAGCATGCCCTCTTCGCGCAGGATATCGACCGCCTGCCGGACGGTGACGCGCGCCACCTCGAATTCGCGCTCGAGTTCTTCGAGGGTCGAGATCTTCTCGCCGACGCCCCACTGCCCGGATTGAATCCGCGTCCGCAGCACCGAGGCGACCTGAATATACAGGGGCACCCGGCTTCGATCGTAGGCTTTCAACAGCTTGGACACATCATCACTTCTTCTGAAATTTCAGCACTTGCCCCGGCCGCGATCATAACTAACCTCAAGGTCAAAGCAATGCATCAGCGCCGTGCAAGGAATCCACACATCATATTCGCGCGGGCACGCTGACGAAGCTGGTCTCGAATCACGCTGCGCGACGGCGCTTGATCCCGGATCGGACCGGATGATACTATCATTAGTACGATAATATCAATATGCATGAGTGGGCCTGGCGATGGATGATTTCCGAATCCTGAAGGCCGCGGACAGCGCGCTGGTGATCGAGTTCGGCGCCGCCATCGATCGCGGGATCAGCGACCGGGTGCTGGCGCTGGCCGAAACCCTTGATAACGCCGGCCTGCCGGGCGCCACCGAGATCGTGGCGACGTTCCGGTCGCTCTGCGTGAACTATGATTCGCTCGTCACCACCGGGGCCGACCTGGAAGCTGCGATCGCGGAGCTGGTGAAGGGCTCCAGCGCCTCCTCGCAAAGCCCGCCGGTTGTGGGACATTCCGGTCTGCTACGATCCGTCCCACGCGCCCGATATCGAGGAAGTCGCAAAGCGCGTCGGCTTGACCGCCGCCGAGGTCGCGGCGTTGCACGCCGGCACGCAATACCATGTCTACATGATCGGCTTCGTTCCCGGATATCCCTATATGGGCGACCTGCCGGCAAAGCTGCGGCTGCCGCGGCGGCTCGATCCGCGAACGCGGGTGCCGCCGGGCTCGCTCGCCATCGCCACCAGCATGACCGCGGTCTACCCTTACGAAAGTCCCGGCGGCTGGCATCTGATCGGCACCTCGCCGGTGCGCTTCTTCGATCCGGAATCGGCCGAAGGGTGCGCTGCTCGAGCCCGGCGATGCCGTGAAATTCCGCGCCGTGACGGAGAGCGAATTCTCCCGCATCAAGCTCGCCGTCGAACGCAACGACTACATGCCTGACAGCACGGAGATCGCGGCGTGACCCCGGTTTTGAAAGTCATCACGCCCGGTTTTTACAGCACCATCCAGGACCAAGGCCGGCGCGGCTTTCAGCATGTCGGCGTTCCCGTGTCGGGCGCGCTCGACCGCAACGGCTATCTGCTTGCCAACGCGCTGGTCGGAAACGACGCCAGGTGCGGCCTGCCTGGAAATCATCGGCTCCGGGCCGGAGTTCGAAGTCATGCGGTACCTCGGTGCGGATCGCGCTGGTCGGCAGCGGCGGCGGCCTCGAGATCGGCGGACGCGACGGCCCGCCGGTCCCGTCAGGGCAAACCGCGCGGCTCACCAAGGGCGAAACCGTGCGGGTGCGGCTCGGCGGCGAGGCCTTCTGTTCGTATCTCGCCATCGAAGCCGGCTTCGACGTGCCGCTCTGCCTCGGCAGCCGGTCGACCTATGCCCGCGCGGCTTTCGGCGGTCTTGAAGGACGGCCGCTGCGCAGCGGCGACCTGCTGCACGGAAATGCCGGCGACGTCGCGACGCGCGACGAAGTGACGTTCGGCGAGCCGCGCAATCTGGCGCTCGATCAGGCGATCCGGGTGGTGCTGGGGCCGCAGGACGAGTACTTCACCCCTGCCGCGATCGAGGAGTTTTTGAACGGCACCTACACCATCACGCCGGCCTCCGACCGCATGGGGTTTCGGCTCGCGGGACCGCTGCTTGCACACAAGAGCGACTACAACATCGTGTCGGACGGAATTGTCGCCGGATCGATCCAGGTGCCGGGCTCGAAGCTTCCCATCGTGCTGATGGCGGATGCGCAGACCACCGGCGGCTATCCGAAGATCGCCACCGTCATTTCAGCCGACCTGCCGGTCCTTGCCGTGCGCGGCGGCGGCCGCACTGTGAGGTTTCAAGCGGTGTCGCGCGAGGAAGCCGAGACGATTCGCCGGGCCGAGCATCAGCGGCTGATGAGTTTCGTCGGGGATATTCGCGCCGTGGATGCCAAAGGGCTCAACCTTGAAGCGCTGTATCAACAAAACCTGATCGACGGCGTCGTTGACGCCATGGTTTGACGCGCGCGAGGATGCCAGCTGCAAGCACAGACCTCATCCTGAGGAGCGGCCGCTTGGCCGCGTCTCGAAGGACGACGTCGGGCACGGACTCGCGGCCATCCTTCGAGACGCCGCGCAAGTGCGCGCTCCTCAGGATGACGCTGTCGGTGCGGCTACGCAACCGCGAACGCGACGCCTTCGTCCCTGCTGATGGAAATGCCGACCTGTGCGCCGACCGGCCAGCGCGTCATCGCCTGATGTCCGGCCGACCGCACCAGCAACCGTTCAGATGCCTCCGCGCACTCCACGAACAAATCGACATGCCCGCCCTGATACACCTGGCCGACGACGGTGCCGTTCCTGGCGCAGGGCCCGCTGGCTTCGGCGATTTCGAGATGTTCGGGCCGGACGTAGAGGTCGACGGGCGCAGACGCCGCCGCGCCCTGCAACGACCCGATCGGCACCCTTATTTGCGCAGCACCCATGGCGAGGATCGCATCGGCGCCTTCGGTGCGCTCCAGCCGGCCGCGCAGCACGTTGGCGTCACCGACAAAGGACGCGACAAAGCGGTCGCAGGGCCTGCGGTAGATTTCCTGGGGGTGCCGAGCTGGCGAATTTGCCCCTCCGACATCACGGCCAGCCGGTCGGAAAGGCTCAGGGCCTCGCTTTGATCGTGGGTGACGAAGATGGTGGTGACGCCGAGCTTGCGCTGGATGTCGCGCAGCTCCACCTGCATCGAGGCGCGCAGATTCTTGTCGAGCGCGGAAAAGGGTTCATCGAGCAACAACACCGTCGGGTTGATCACCAGCGCGCGCGCCAACGCGACGCGCTGCTGCTGGCCGCCGGACAACTGGCGCGGCTTGCGGTCTTCCATGCCCGCGAGCTTGACCAGCGCCAGCGCCTCGCCGACGCGGCGGTCGATTTCAGGCTTTGGCAACGTGGCGCACCTTGAGGCCATAGGCGACATTGCCGGCCACGGTCATGTGCGGAAACAGCGCGTAGTTCTGAAACATCATGCCGATTTCCCGCTTGTAGGTCGGCAGATCATTGACGCGTTCACCGTCGATCAGGATTTCGCCGCCGTCCGGGCTGAAGAAGCCGGCGGCCAGATTGAGCAGCGTGGTCTTGCCGCAGCCCGAGGGGCCAAGCAGCGTCATGAACTCGCCGCGCCTCACCGCCAGCGACACCTCGTGCAGCGCGACGGTCTTGCCGAAACGTTTTGTCACGGCGTTGAAGCGAACGGCGACCTCGTCGCCTGTTGCGGTTGATGCGGGCTCTGTCACGGCGGCTCTTTCAGCGGTTTTGTTCAATGTTCAGCACCTTGCCCAGCCCCAGGAACGCGTTGGCGAAAATGATCAGCCCGGCGGTGCCGACGATGTACATCACCGAAAGTGCCGCCATCGAAGGATCGGCGAACTCCCGCACGTAATTGTACATCGCGACCGGCAAGGTCTGGGTCCGCTGCGCCGTGACGAACAGCGACGCGGTGAATTCGTTGAATGACAGGATGGCGGCAAACAGCCAGCCGCTGACCAGGCCGGGCAGCAGCAACGGCAGCGTGATGGTCAGCAGCACCCGGTGCGGCGGCGCGCCCAGGCTGGCCGCGGCCAGCTCGAGGCTTTGATCCAGATTGCGCAAGGACACATAGACGCTGCGTAGCACGAACGGCAGCACCAGGACGACGTGGCAGACGATCACCACCGCATAGCCGCGGGTCAAGCCGACCTGCGCGGCCAGGATGAGAAAGCCCAGTCCCACCGTAAAATGCGGAATCACCAGCGGCGACAGCAGCACGCCTTCGAGTGCCGCCTTGAAGCGCAGCGAGTAACGGTCGAGCACGAAGGCAAACATGGCGCCGATCACCAGCGCGATGGTCGAACTCCACAGCGTGACGATCAGGCCGTTGCGAAAGCCGTCGCGAAAATCCTGGTATTCGATGGCGCGGGCAAACCAGCGCAGCGACCAGGCCTGCGGCGGAAACGACAGGATCGCCTTTTCGTTGAAGGCCGCGATCGTGACCACGGCGGCCGGCAACACCAGAAAGCCGAGGATCAGCAAGACGGCGAGTCTTGCCGAGGAAGCCAAGCAGGCGCTGGTAGGTCGAGCGCGGCATCTCAGTGCGGCCTGATGTTTTCGAGCGGTCGCGCCGCCAGCCGCAGCGCCGCCAACACCACGATGGTGAGCGCGAGGCCGGCCACGCACAGGCTGGCGGCGAACGGGAAATTGAAGCTGGCAAAGCCGAGTTGGTACACCAGGTTCGAGATCATGTTGACCCGGCCGCCGCCGATCAGCTGCGGCGTCGCGAAGGCGCTGAAGGTCCAGGCAAAGGCGGTGGTGACGCCGGCCACGACGCCCGGCATCGACAACGGCAGGGTCACGGTCAGGAAGGTGCGGACCGGCCCGGCGCCGAGGCTTTCGGCGGCCCTCTCGTAGTCGCGGTCGATATGCGACAGCCCCGCCGCCAGCATGATCACCATGACAGGCATGGTGACGTGGACCAGCGCCACCACCACGCCGAAGGTGGTGAACATGAACTGGATCGGCTGCTGGATGATGCCGAGATCGCGCAGCACCGAATTGATGAAGCCGTTATTGCCGAGCACGATGATCCAGGAATAGGTGCGCACCACTTCGCCGAGAAACAGCGGGGTGACGACGATCACCAGCAGGATCGATCTTGCAATCGCGTTCTGCATCCGCACCAGCGCGTAGGCCAGGGGATAGCCGACGATCAGGGTCGAGGCCGCCGTCAGGAAACAGATCCAGACGGTGTCGAAAAACACCTTGCGCATAGAGCGGCTTCAGCAGATCGGCAAAGTTCGCCAGCGTGAAGCCGCCGGGGTCGAGCGACCCCGGAATATAGGCGCGCAGGCTGAATTGCAGCACGGCCGCCATCGCGGCGAGAAAGCCGAAGGCGCAGAGCACGGCCGGCGCGGTGAACGTCCGAAGAAAAGGCTGGGCATTCATGGGCTGAACCGGCCGCGTGCCGGATCAGTTCATGATGTTTTCAGCAAACCACTTGCGCCATTCCGCGGTTTTCTCGGCGCGCAGCTTGGCATCGATATTGATCTGCTGTTTCCACTGCGCCGCCGTGGTGAAGACGCCGGGAAGCTTGGCGATCTCGGGATCGAGCTTGGCGTTGAGGACCGCGGGGCTGCCCTTCTTCAGCTTGGCGATTTCCGCCTGGATCTCCGGGTCGTACAGCGCATTGATGAACTTGTAGGCCAGTTCGGATTTCTTCGAGCCCTTCATGATGGCCACGGTGTCGATGCCGAGCACGGCGCCCTCCTTCGGGATGGAAAGCGTAATCGGCACGCCCTGCCCGATCATGTAATAGGCGTTCATCGACAGCACGACCTGTACCGGCGTCTCGCCGCTGGCGAGCAATTGCTGGCTGTTGGCATCGTTGGTGAAGAACGCCTTGAAGTTGGGCTTCAGCGCCTTGAGCTTGTCCTGGCCCTTTTCCCAATGCGCGGCGTCGCCGCCGGACAACAGCGCGGCAACGGCGATGACGTGGCTCGGATCGAAATCCGGCGACGCCAGCTTGGCCTTCATTTCCGGCTTCCACAGATCGGCCCAGCTCTCGAACTTCATGCCGGGCACGAGGTCGGCGCGATAGCCGATGGTGTAGACGTAGGCCCAGGCGCCGAGATGAAACGGACTGATCCGCGCCTCATCGGCAAGGTTCTTGGCATTTGCAATCTTGGAAACATCGAGCTGTTCGAACAGCCCGTCATTGGCATAGAGCCAGCCGACATGCGAGGTGGTGAAGGTGATGTCGCTTTCGGGAGTTCCCTTGGCGAGCTTCTCCTTGTTGAGCCGGTCGATGGTGCCGCCGGTGACGAACTCGACCGCCACGCCGGTCTCGGCGGTGAATTTCTTGGCAACCGTTGAGGCGACGAGGTCGCGCCAGCTGCCGCCCCAGATGCTGATGACGAGCTTGTCCTGCGCTTGCGCGGGTACGGCAATGGCCAAGGCAAAAACAGAAGCAAAGACTGCGAGCAGGAAACGTTTCATGTGCAAATCCTTTGTTCGCAGCTTAGCGTGCTGCACTCCGCCGGCGCGTTAGTCTGCACCAACCGACCCGGCTCGACAATAGGGCTTATCTTGCCTACATTAGTACCATTGGCGGGCAGCACGTGAGCAGTCCAAGGAGATGATTGATGGCAAAGCCGGCTGCACAGCCTCCGGACTCCCACCGTCCTTCCGATATCCTCGACACCCTCAAGCGACTTGGGTTCGGCGCTGCAATTGCCGTGCCTGACGGCTGGCTCGGCGAGATTCTGGTGCGGATCGAGCAGGAGCCGACCATCAAGCTGGTGCGCGCGACGCATGAGGAGGAAGCGCTGGCGATCGCCTGCGGCACGCGGCTCGGCGGCTTGCGCACCGTGATGCTGGTTCAGAATGCCGGCGTGCTCAGCATGGGCGCCGGCATGGTCTCGCTGGCCCAGCGCTACCAGTTTCCGCTGCTGATGCTGGTGTCCTATCGCGGCACCATGGAGGATGGGGTGTTCTATCACGCGCCGAAGGGCCGCGTGACCGAACCGGTGTTCAAAGGCATCGGGCTGACCTATGCCCGCACCGACCCGCATCGCCCGATCGGTCCGCAGGTCGAACAGGCGGCGACCTATGCCGAGGAAGCGTCGTGCCCGTTCGCGCTGTTGCTGTCGCGGGAGGACGTCCAATGGTGAACGCCACGAGACCCAGCCGGGCCGATTATTACAAGGTGCTCGCGGACAAGTTGCCGGCGGATGCGCTCGTCGTGACCTGTCTGGGCAATGCGACCTATCTGTGGGCCGCCATGCATCATGCGCCGGAAAACTTCTACTTCGAGGATGCGATGGGTCTCGCGCTGCCGTTGGCGCTTGGTCTCGCGGTTGCACAGCCGACGCGGCCGGTGATCGTGGTCGAGGGCGACGGCGCGTTGCTGATGCATATGGGCGCGTTGGTGACCATCGGCGCCGTGGCACCCGACAATCTCACCGTGCTCCTGATCCAGAACGGCGTCCATGCCGCTTCCGGGGCCAGGCCCTGACCAATGCGTCGCTCGATCTGGCCGCACTCGCCCGCTCATCCGGGATTGCGAACGCAACCAATGTGGCGACGCCGCAGGCATTTGCCGCGGCAATGAGTGCCGCCCCGACCGGCGGTGGCGCACAGGTGCTGGTGCTGTCGACCGAACCCGACCTCGAGGTGGTCAAGCCGCCGATCGCGCTCGATCCGGTCATGACAAAACACCGCTTCATGACCGCGATCGGCGCGCCGCGCTACGTCCCGACCTTGTTCGGCGGCGGACGGCTGGAAGCCGAATAGCAGCGCAAGTCCGAATGCGGTCAATCGCCTCATTTCGCCGTTGGCTGACGACTTCCGGCCTTCCCTTGGAAACCGACATCGTCACGACCGGTCGCCATGTTCATTCGTGCTAAGGGCAGAAGTGATCCAAAATTAGGTCAATCTCTGAGGCGCGCCATGATAATCTCGTCGTGAAAGACACCATTGATCAAAATCGCTCGCCGCTTGATCCCTTCCTGGACGAATCCAGCCTTCCTATAGAGCGACGCAGCACGCGTGTTGCTACTGAACACGCCGAGTTCGACGCGCAGGTAGCCAAAAGCATCCGCGGCCGCAAGGGATTCCCGTAGGAGGCGCTCGCCTAAACCCACTGCGGCAGCACTCCCATAAAGAGGTCGCCAACGTGGGCCATAACCTCGCGGGCTGCGGGCGGTACATTGCACCAGCCCACAACCTCCCGGTTGGTTACGGCGACGAGTTGTGGATATCCCTTCTCGACGTTGCGCCGGACGAAGGCACTCGCGTTCTAGTGGTGGTGCTTCCAGAAGCGCCAAAAACTTGTGTTCCCGAGCCACGACATCGAGGGCAGCATGGAAGCTTCCGATGTCCTCCTCCCGAATCTCACAAATCTCAGTCATCATACCTCGGTCCCCCACCAGTTCGTCACGACGGCCTCCGACAATACTTGACCGAGTTGCGACCAAATTAGCTAATTCCTTGGTTACAAGTGATGATAGCGCGCACATTCCGCAGGGGCAACGAATGTGCCAGAATTTGGATGCTCAAACGCGTGGGATACTTTCGGAGGCAAACATGATGCGCGGAAGTTGTCTGTGCGGCGGCGTGAAATACATGATTAATGGGGCGCTGTCGCAAGCGCGAAATTGTCACTGCTCGATGTGTCGGAAAGCGCAAGGAGCCGCGTTCCGGAGTCGCGCTAGTGTAAATGCGCCGGAGTTCGAATGGGTTCAAGGTGAGAACCTTGTTACCTTCTACGAATCCTCGCCAGGCAATCATAGAGGTTTTTGCCGTGTTTGCGGCTCACCGATAATCTCGAAGTTTGGCGGCGCTTCGTATTATGGCCTGGCGCTTGGCACCTTGGATGACGATCCGGGTGTTCAACCGGAGCTTCACGTTCACGTTGCAAGGAAAGCGCCATGGTTCGCGATCACGGATGACCTTCGGCAGTTTCCAGTCGGACCAAAGTAACAATGGAGGTCCGGAAGCGCGGGCCGTGCAGCGGAGCCAAAATGACGTGACGAGATTACCGCTCACCCCGCCATAGCTACGATGACGTGTGCCTGAATTTTTGCGGCGACCTCGCCGCTTCCGTGCTTCTCCGCAATTCTCGACGCGGCGTGGTCGGTTGCGGCCTCCAGCCTGTCAGCGCCTCTGGCTTCGATCTCGTTGCGCAGCGGAGTACCCTGGCAATAGGCAATGGCGGCATGGCGTGGGGAGGATGCGCGGCTCTGATCGGCTCTGGTCTCGATGGCCACGCTCGAAAATCCTGCCTGCTCCAGCTCGCGACGGATTAGCGCGGTGTCGTGATAGCCATGCGGCGTCCGAGCCAAAAAGCGGGGCGGATCGTCCGGAAATACCTCCGCGAGCGCGTTCGTTACATCGTTCGCGAACACGTTCTCCTCAATACGATCCCATACGCTGAACAGGAAACAGCCTCCCGGCTTGAGCACCCGCCTCGCCTCACGGTAGCCCGATTGACGGTCGGGGAAAAACATGACGCCGAACTGACAACAAACGAGATCAAAAGCAGCATCCTCGAACGGCAGCGCCAGCGCATCGGCTTGGCGCCAGCTGATGCGGCTGTCGGCGGCCTGTCGCTTCGCGGCATAGTCCAGCATGGGCTGGTTGAGGTCGGTGACGATGTAGCTGGCATCAGGGGAAAGTCTTGGGCGCCAATGCCCGCGTGACCACACCGCTGCCGGCAGCGGTTTCCAAAACCGCCCTCGGCGAAAGCGCAGCCGCCCGTTGAGCGATATCCCGGGCGAAGCTCTCGAAGATCAATGGGACCATATGACGGTCGTAGTTCTCCGGGATCGAACCAGCAAACACCTTGTCGGTTTCAGGCATTGTCAGTCTCCTGTCGATGCAGAGAAGTCGGGATGCCGGCTAGAGCTGCGGCAAGCACCGGACCATGCTAACCTATTTCCGGCCCGATGTCGGCGTCAGGGTTGCAGCAGCGGCAGTTTGGTCTTTAAGTGGCTGCGATGGTCGCTGTCTCCGGGCATTCGCTTGGAGAGACCGGATCCTGCTCGCCATGGCATCAAGCGATTGCACCAACCTGGCTTTCTTCTCGGCGCAGCAGAAGTCGCTGTTCGCCGGCTTTGCCGAGGCGCAACAGGATTTCGTGCGGGCCGAACGAATCTTCGCCGTCGTGGCCAACGACAAGGCGATCGCCGCCGTCAAAGCATTGGCAAAGCGATCGAACAAGAACGTCGTCGTTGAAGCCAAGACCTTTGCCGAGCTGGCGTTTCTGCGTGTGCCGATCTCCTTTCGAGAGGTGGCGTCGCGGATCAATGCCTGGATCGCTTCGGCCTCCGGTGAACACAAGGGTACCGCGATTCTCGCGGTCGACATGAGTTGGGGGCTTGAGACCAATTCGGCCGCGGCGAATTTCGAGAGCTGGCTGGCGGTGGCGGAGGATCTTGCCAACCAGGCCAAGGTCGCGGTGGCGTCGCTCTACAACAGGCGCGTTCTGATCGACGAGCAATTGCTGGCCGCGCTGCGCGGTCATCCCCGAATTCTGACAGAAGCAGGAATCGTCGAGAACCCGCATTGGCTTCCGGCCGGCCTGCTGTTGCGCGGCACGTTGCGCGAACAGGTCGACTACTGGCTCGGCAGCGTTTCCCCCGAACTTGGCCTCGCTCCCCTGCCCGCGCAGCATGCCGCCGAGGGTGCCGATCCGATGTGGCTGTTGCGGCGCTCCGCCGAGGAGCCGGTCGCCGCCTATGTCGACAGCCGCGACCGCTGGAAGATTCGCTGCTTCGGGCGATTGCGGATCTACCGCAACGACGGCAGCCAGGTGAATTGGGACACGCCCGGCGGCGCGACGCGAAAGACGAAAACGCTGTTCGCCTATCTCCTGCAAAAAGGCGGACATGGCGCGGGAACCGACGACCTGGCCGACCTGCTCTGGCCCGACGCCGAGGATATCGAGGCCGCGCGCAATCGGCTCTATCACACCGTGCGTTACCTCCGGCTGGCGCTGGGACAGACCTCCGGCCGCGACAGCGATCGAAAATACATCCTGCGCGACGGCTCGCGCTATGTGCTGGTCCCGCCGGAGCGCAGCTGGCTCGATATCTCGACCTACGAGCAACTGTGCCGCCAGTCGCAAGGGCACATCAAGGCCGGCGCCAGCGACGAGGCGCTGATCTGCCTGCAGGCCGCCGATCGGCTCTACACCGGCGACCTGTTCGAGGACATCCCCGCCCAATACGCCGACGACAGCGAGCGCGACTGGTGCTGGAGCAAGCGCTACTGGCTGCGCGACATGTTCTTCAAGGTGCAGCGCGACGCCGCGCGCATCTATCACGAACGCAAGGATTACTCGGCCGCCCTCGCCCATTGCCAGAAGGCGCTGTCGATCGATCCATTGTGCGAGATCGCCCATGCCGAGGCGATGCAGGTATTCGCCTCGCAGGGACGACGGGAAGCGATCGATCGCCAGTACAAGCTCTATCTGGACTCGCTCAGTCACTTCGACGATCGGCCCAAAAGCGCGTCGCTGCGGGAAACCTATCAGAAGCTGATTGCATAGCGCGTCGCGCCGGAGAGGCGCTGGCGGATCGTCACGCAAGCGAGGCGCCATCTCGCGACGGCCGAAGTCAGGTTCGGCACGATATTATCAATATAATCAATGCATTATCGGCTAAAGAAAAACCAAAGAACCTGGTCTATGCTGTTAAAAAATAGCCCAAAGGGCTGCTTCACGGGAGGAGACGATGGCGACGTCAAGCGCTGCGGCGACGCGGTGTCCTTACTCGGACGCGTCAGCCGATTTCGATGCGTTCGACGTCTGCGATCCCTTTCCGTTTTACGAATGGGCGCGCGCGGAAGCGCCGGTGTTTTTTTCCGAGCAGCTGCAATACTTCGTCGTCGCCCGCCATGCCGACATCAAGGCGGTGTTTGACGACTGGCGCACCTTCTCGTCGGAAAATGCGCAAGCGCCGTTGCGTCCGATGTGCGACGCGGGCAAGCGCATCATGCAGGAAGGCGGCTTTACCGCCTATTCCGGATTGTCCGCCCGCGTGCCGCCCGACCACACCAGGATCCGAAAACTGGTTCAAGGCTGCTTCGGTCCGCGCCGCTTCAAATCGATCGAGCCGCAGATCAGGCAGATCGTGAACCGGGCGATCGACGCTTTCGCAGACCGCGGCCATGCCGATTTCTTCCGCGAATTCGCCTACGACGTCCCCGCTCTGGCGCTGTTCAATCTGGTCGGAATTCCCGACACCGACGTCCCCAAGGTCAAATCCTGGGGTGTCAGCCGTTCGCTGCTGACCTGGGGCAATCTGACTGACGAAGAGCAAATCGACCACGCGCATAACATGGTCGACTACTGGAACTACTGCCGCGAACTGGTTCGACGCCGCCATGACGATGCCAGCGACGACCTGCCGGGCGACCTGGTGCGCTTGCAGCAGGAGGGCGCCGAGATCACCGACGAAGAGATCGCGGGGGTGCTTTACAGCGCGCTGTTCGCCGGTCACGAAACCACCACGACCCTGATGGCGAACGGCGTGCGCGAACTGCTGCTGCGCCGGGAGAACTGGGAGGCGCTGCTCGCCGATCCCTCGCTGATCCCGGGCGCCGTCGATGAGGTGCTGCGCTTCAGCCCGTCGATCGTCGCCTGGCGCCGGCGGGCACTCGAGGACGCCGAGATCGGCGGCGTCGCGGTGCCGAAGGGCTCGAACATCCTTCTGCTGCTCGGCTCCGCCAATCGGGACGAGACCGTATTCCGCGAGCCGGCGCGCTTCGACGTGCGGCGCACCGACGCCAGGAGCCATCTGGCGTTCGGCTACGGCATCCATGCCTGTGTCGGCCAGCGGCTGGCCAAGCTGGAATTCGAGATTGCGCTCGGCGAATTGACGCGCCGCCTGCCTGGCCTGCGTCTCGCAGCGAACCAGAGTTTCGACTTCGGGCGAAACACATCGTTCCGGGTTCCGACGGCGCTCCTGATTGAATGGGACGTCGCTTGATGGGCATCAACGCCGCCACAAGCTACATCCTGCCGTTCGAGGCGACGCGCGAATCCGACTTCGCGCGCGTCGGCGGAAAATGCGCCAGCCTCGCGCGCATGATTGCCGCAGGCGTCCGCGTCCCCGGCGGGTTCACCGTCACCACCGACGCCTATGCCCTGCATCTGCAAACCGGGGGACTGGGCGCGCATCTGGCTGGTATTCTTGCCCGGCTCGACCTCGACAATGTCGAAGACGAAGAAAGGCAGTCGCAGGAAATCCGCGATGCGATCGTCTCGGCCCCGATGCCGTCGTCGATCGAACGGGCGATCCGCGCCGGCTATCGGCAGATGTCGCCGGACGATCAACTGCCGGTCGCGGTCAGGTCGTCGGCGACCGCCGAAGATCTGCCCGATGCCAGCTTTGCCGGTCAGCAGGACACCTATCTGTGGGTGGTTGGGGCAGATGACGTCGTCGCCAAGGTCAAGGCGTGCTGGGCCAGCCTGTTCAACGCCCGCGCGATTTCCTATCGCAACCGCAATGGCCTCGGCCAGATCAACGTTCTGATGGCCGTCGGCGTGCAGAAGATGGTGAACGCCGCAGCGGCAGGCGTCGCCCTGACGCTCGATCCGATCACCGGCGATCGCACCCGGATCGTGATCGATTCATCGTTCGGTCTCGGCGAACCCGTGGTGTCGGGCGAGATCACGCCGGACAATTTTGTGGTCGAGAAAGTGCTGCTGCAGATTCTCAAGCGGCGGATTGCCGACAAGGACTTCGAGCTGGTGGCGGATCGCGCGGCACGATGCACGGTGCAGCGCGCGATCGCGCCGGAACGCCGGATGCTTGCCTCGCTCACCGACGCCCAGGCGATATCGGTCGCCCGGCTCGCCAAGGCGCTCGAACGCAGCATGGGCGGCCCGCAGGACGTGGAATGGGCGATCGATGCCGATTTGCCCGAAGCGGACAACCTCGTCGCCCTGCAATGCCGGCCGGAAACCGTCTGGAGCCAGAAAAAGAGCGGTACCGCCAACAAGACCTACGCGATCGGCATCGAGGGCGTTCTCGGCGCGCTGATGGCGCCCGTGCAAGCCAAGCGCTGAAGCAATCAAGAGAGCCACCGGAGGAAACACCCATGACCGTGCGTGCGAAATTTCCAAGCCCCTACGATCTGAAGGCGCCGGCGGGAGCCGAAGGTTGGCAAAAGCTCTATCCGTATTACCTGCGCTTCCAGGACAATTTGCGGGCCAAGGAAGACGCCAAATTCTGGTTCTGCGACTCCCAGCACTGGCCGAGCCCGTTCAAGCCGTTCGACGCGGTGACGGTCGAATTCGCGGTGAAGTGCCTCGGCCAGTACAACACCCGCCACTATCTCATTCCGCCCGCCAACGGCGTCGATTACCGCATTCACAACGGCTATTGCTACATGAGCCCGGTGGCGGTCGCGCCCGAGCTGATCGGCGCCCGTGTTCCGCAATTCATGGAGCGCGCCGGCTATTATTTCCAGAACTGGGATCGGTCTGCTGGTCAACTGGGACAAGAAGGTCCGCGCCAACATCGCCGACCTCGAAGCCCTTAATTTCGAGAAGCTGCCCGAGGTGGTGGCGCTGGAATGGGTCACCGGCGGCGTCGGCCTCGACAACACCTACGCGCTGATGGAAACCTACGATCGCTCCATCCAGCTTCTCTACAAGACCTGGCAATACCATTTCGAGTTCCTCAATCTCGGCTATGCGGCCTATCTCGATTTCTTCGGTTTCCTCAAGGGACAGTTCCCCGGGATTCCGGATCAGGCGATCGCGAAGATGGTTCAGGGCGTCGATGTCGACCTGTTCCGCCCCGACGATGAACTGAAGAAGCTCGCCAAGCTCGCGGTAAAGCTCGGCGTCGCCGATGCGCTGAAGAACGGTTCGGTCGACGAGGCGCTGGCCGCGGTTGGAAAAACGCCTGGCGGATCGGAATGGCTGAAGGCCTGGAAGGACGCCCAGGACCCCTGGTTCAACTTCACCTCCGGCAACGGCTTCTATTCCACCGACAAATACTGGATCGAACATCTCGACATCCCGCTCGGCTATGTCAGGGACTATGTCGTGCGGGTGCAGCGCGGCGAGGAAATCGATCGTCCGACCGCGGCGATCGCCAAAGAGCGCGATCGCATCACCGCGGAATACGCCGAACTGCTCGACGCCGACGCTCGCGCCGCCTTCGAGGGCAAGCTCGGCCTCGCGCGCACGGTTTTCCCCTATGTCGAGAACCACAATTTCTACATCGAGCATTGGTCGATGAGCGTATTCTGGCGAAAGATGCGCCAGCTTGGCCGCATCCTGATCGATGCGGGGTTCTGGAAGGATCCGAACGACCTGTTCTATCTTTCGCGCCAGGAAGTTCGCGACGCGCTGTTCGACTACAGCAATTCCTGGGCGGTCGGCGTCGACGCCATCGGTCCGAGCTATTGGCCCCCGGAGATCGAAGCGCGCAAGAAGATCATGACGGCGCTCGCCACCCAGGCGCCGGCGCCCGCGCTCAACGATCCGCCCGCGGTGATCACCGAGCCGTTCACGATCATGCTGTGGGGCATCACCACCGAAAGCGTCGGGCGCTGGCTCGACGGCGCCGCCAACTCGAAGACGCTTCCGGGCATGGCGGCGTCGCCGGGAATCGTCGAAGGCCGCGCGCGCGTGGTGCGGTCGGCGGACGATCTCGGCAGATCGAACAGGGTGAAATCCTGGTCGCGCCGATCGCGGCCCCGAGCTGGGCGCCGGTGTTCGGCAAGATCAAGGCGATCGTCACCGACATCGGCGGCATGATGTCCCACGCCGCCATCGTGTGCCGCGAATACGGCCTGCCCGCGGTCACCGGAACCGGTCGCGCCAGTTCCTCGATCAAAACAGGACAAATGCTCCGCGTCGATGGCACCACCGGCGAAGTCACCATCCTGTCCTGAACGACAAAGAGCGGCGGGCCGACTGGGCGGCCCGCCCTCGAACGCGGAAACCCTTCGCATGCTCGAGAAGTCCGAAGCCACCAGCCGTTACCGACGAGGTATGGCTGACGTCAGAGCCCTACATGCGGGCGCGCAAGAACGACGTTCATATTCCGCTGTCGTTCGCCTTCGCGCGCACGCTGCTGCAGCATTACCCCGACGCCGACGAGGACATCGTCTCGCTGGCGATCATCCTGCACGACATCGGCTGGTATTCGATCGACATGGCCGACATCCTGGAGCGGGGTTCGGCCCCGACATGATGCAGTCGGACGTGCGGGTGCTGCATGAAATCGAAGGCGTGCGGCTGTCGCGCGAGGTGCTGGAAAAGACCGGCTGGCCGGAGGCCGTCATCGTCTGCGGTCGGCGATATCATCGACGGCCATGACACCCGTCCGTATCCACGCTCGCTCAACGATCGCCTGGTGCGCGATGCCGACAAACTGTGGCGCTTCACCGTCACCGGCGTTGCCGTCGCCTGCGAC
Organism: uncultured Alphaproteobacteria bacterium; assembly: GCA_963742695.1. GTDB lineage: Bacteria > Pseudomonadota > Alphaproteobacteria > Rhizobiales > Xanthobacteraceae > Bradyrhizobium. The sequence continues at coordinate 101,799 of CAVUNF010000021.1, read as the reverse complement.
TGGTTCAAAATGACTCCGCGCCAATATGCCGACCGGCTCGAAGCGCAGGTCGGCATCCTCGAAACCGAAGCCGGACGGGAATTGGCCGCCGAGGAGCTGGCAAAAAGCCGGGCGGCGTTGATGCTGCATCTGATTTGAAACGCAGCGGGACCGATGGTTTCAACGATGGATGACATTCGGCTGGACCGCAAACGCGTGATCGTGACCGGAGCCGCCGGCGGACTTGGCCGCGCCTTTGCCGAGAGTTTCAGCGCGGCCGGCGCCGACCTGATCGTCGCCGACATCAATGCGGAGGGCGCGCAGGAAACCGCACGGCTCATTGTCGAGCGCGGCGGCCGGGCTTTTCCGCTGCAGGTCGATGTCGCCAATGAGGCTTCCGCGCAGTCGCTGGCCGATTTCGCGCAGCAGACTCTTGGCGGCGTCGATGCACTGGTCAACAACGCTGCCGTCTATGCCGGCCTGGAACGGAAAGGTTTTGAGTCGATTCCGGAAGCCGAGTGGGACCGCGTCATGTCCGTCAACGTCAAGGGCGCCTGGATGATGGTCAAGGCGGTGGCGCCGATGATGCGCCGTGCCGGCGGCGGCGCCATCGTCAACGTTTCCTCCGCCACGGTGATGAGCGGCTCGCCGCTGTGGCTGCACTATGTCTCGTCGAAAGGCGCTGTTATCGCCATGACACGGGCGCTCGCGCGTGAGCTTGGCGACGACGGGATCACCGTCAACGCGATCGCGCCCGGCTTCACGCTGACCGAAGCGAGTCTCGCCATGATGGAAGACGCCGCCGATTATGGCGTGAAGCGCGGCGCCTTGAAGCGCGCCGCCAAATCCGGCGACATGGTCGGGGCAGCGCTGTTCCTGGCGTCATCGGCCGCCGCCTTCATCACCGGCCAGACCCTGGTCGTCGATGGCGGCCGCCAGTTTCTCTGAATGCTCGACCGGCTGGTGCTGAGCCTCGCCAGCCGACCCGGCACATCCACACAAAACGTCGCGCCCGGAATGAACCACGCCCCCCAAGGTCTGCGAAAGACCCGCTGCGATGGAACGGGCTGCGGCGAGCGCGGCAGTTCCCGAGGTCATTTGACACTAATGTATTAGTGCGTTAACAGTGCCTTCACATCATCAGGGGGGTTCCGTGGGAGCTTTACGCGCATTTGCGGTTGTCATTCTTGCCTTCCTGCTCAGTGGTGGGAACGCGTCCGCTGAATATCCGGAGCGGAACGTTACCGTTATCGTTCCCTTCCCGGCTGGGGGCGCTTCCGACACGACAGCGCGTCTCGTCGCCGGCAAGATCTCGGAACGTCTGAAGAAGACATTCATCGTCGAGAACCGCGGCGGGGCCAACGGCGCGCTCGGGGCCACGGCGCTAAAGCAGGCCTCCCCAGACGGGTACACCCTGCTGGTGGGATCGATCGGCGTATTCGCCATCAACCCGGCGCTTATCAAGGATCTCAAGTATGATCCGCTGAAGGACTTCGACCTTCTAAGCGTGGTGGTACGCACGCCTAACGTGCTGGTTGTCAATCCGGCCGTACCTGCCAAGTCTGTGGCTGAATTGATCAGCTATCTGAAGACTGAACCCGGCAAGGTCACCTTCGCTTCGTCCGGCATCGGCTCTTCTGATCATCTAACCGCTGCGCTGTTCTGGCAGAAGACGGACACCAAAGGTCTACACGTTCCATATCGTGGCGGCGGGCCGGCCATCAACGACCTCATTGCGGGTCACGCCAACGCTTCCTTCCAGAATCTCGGCGCCGTCGCCCAGCAGATCAAGGCGGGTACGCTGAGGGCCCTGGCCGTCACGAGTGAAAAGAGGAGCGCAACGCTTCCGGATGTGCCGACCATGGCCGAAGCGGGCGTCAAGGATCTCAACGTTTACTCCTGGCAGGCCGCGGCGGCGCCTAAGGGGTTGCCGGCGGCAGTGAAGGCTCAGCTCGAGAAGGAGTTTGCTGAGAGTGCCAAGGCGCCCGACGTCAAATCCAAGTTCGAAGCCGTCGGCTTTGAAGTCGTTGCAACAAGCGGCGAGCAGTTCACGGCATTCTTGAAGGGCGAAACCGATCGCTGGAAAGACGTTATCCAGAAGGGTAACATCACGGCTGAGTAGTAGCGGCCTGCCCATGGGCTCAGCGAGCGGGAAGCTTAGGTAAAATCCAGGAGCTTCAACGATCTTCAGGGAAGTCGTGTAGGAGTAGGGAACCCCACAGCTAACAAACGCTCAGATCGGATTCGCTCAGCCATGCCTTCCCAATTCTCACGGCGTGCGCCTGCCGCAACGATTGAGCGTCTGGATCGTGATCGCCAGGCGGCTCCTCAGGTCTATGAGCGGTTGCGGAACCAGATCGTTTCCTTAGGCCTGCCGCCGGGATCTCCCCTCTCCCGCATGGCGTTGGCACAGCAGTTCGGAGTTAGTTCGACGCCCGTGCGGGATGCCTTGATGCGCCTGGAGGCAGAGGGCCTGGTCGATGTCTTCCCGCAGCACGCTACCGTCGTGAGCCAGATAGATGTGTTGCGGGCACAGCAGGCTCATTTCCTGCGGCTATCGCTTGAACTGGAGATCGTGCGGACGTTGGCGCTGGATCATGAAGATGCTCTGATCGGCCGCCTTCTCGACACCATCGCGCTGCAACGGCAGCACGCCAAGGCCGGCGACTTTGAGAGCTTCTCGGTCGCCGATATCCTCTTTCATCAGCATCTCTATGACGCGACGGACAACCAGGAACTCTGGAAGCTTGTGCGGATCCGAAGCGGTCACATCGACCGCTTGCGGAGGCTTCACCTTCCGACGCCCGGGAAAGCGCAGGAAATCGTCAATCTTCATCGACTGATCGTGAAGGCGATAGACGAGCGTAAACCGGACGAAGCGCAGGCCCGCTTACGCAAGCATCTCTCCGGGACGCTCGGTTATCTCGAGCACATCCGCAAGCAGTTCCCGCAGTATCTGCAGGACTGACGGCCGACTGTTACGTGAAGGCATCAGCCCGGGAGCCCAGTTCCGCCGTAACAGACAAAACCAAGGCTGACGGCGAGCAGAAACAGCAGCGACAGCGTCACCGCCGCGGTGACCTTGGCGCCGACGCGGCCGATCACGCGCAGGTCGACGCCGAGGCCAAGCGCTGCCATCGACAGCACGGTCAGGACTTTCGCCGCGGTTTGCAGCGGCGCCAGCGCGGCATCGGGAATCAGCGACAGCGAGCGAAGCCCCGCCATCAGAAAGAAGGCGATGATGAACCACGGCACCATCGTGAAGAAATCGTTCTTTGTCTCCGTGCCCGATGGCTGCTGGTTTCGCAGGCTGCGGCCGAAAATCGCCATGCCGGCAACCAGCGGACCCAGCATCATCACCCGGATCAATTTGACCAGGGTGCCGATCTGGGTGCTGACGAGGCCCGCCGGTATGGTCGCGGCCAGCACCTGCGGCACCGCATAAACCGTCATGCCGGCGAGGATGCCGTATTGGATTTCCGTCAGACTCAGCAGCGGTATCAACAGCGGCAGGCCGAGCACCACGAGGACGCCCAGCACGGCTGTAAAGGAAATCGAGGAGGCCACGTCGTCGCGGCTGGCGCCGATCACGGGTGCGACGGCGGCAATCGCCGAGTTGCCGCATATCGAATTGCCGCAGGCGATCAGGATCGAAAGCCGAACCGACAGGCCGAGCGCCCGGCTGATGGCATAACTCACCGCGAGCGTCACGACGACGACGGCAACGATGACGGCGAGCAGCGTGGGGCCTGAAGCAGCGATCGCCATGAAGGTGATCGATGCGCCGAGCAGCGCGATGGCGACTTCCAGCATTTGCTTGGCGCTGAAAGCGATGCCGACGCTGAAGCGGCGATCCGGCTCCCAGATCGTGCGGATCGCGGTGCCGAGCAGGATCGCGATCACGATCGCTTCGATATAGGGGTGCCCGAGGGTCCGCTCTTCGATCGCCTGCAATCCGACCGCGACCAGCGTCACGGCAGCGCAAAGCGCTACGCCCGGAACGAGCCGCGCGACCGTTCCTTTGGTCTGAACATCTACGCCAGGCGGATTTGGGAGATCGAGCGGATCCGGCACGCAATTTCCTTCAATGGGAAGGAATTATGCGCTAGCGGGACCCAAAAGGGAAATATCAATTCGGAGATGGCTCAATGCGGAGAAGTTATGTCTCTCCGCTTCGATCTAGAAATACGGACCCGCTGAAAAAAATTTCATACGGGCGACAACGACGATCACGACCAGCGCCCAAAAGGCAAGCTGACCAAAACGACTGAAAACGGACGACATCCCGGATAATCCGGCCTTTTCGTCCGGATTGTCGGGGAGCATTCCTCCATAAGGATCGAATTTCTCAGTCAACATGCTGGCTCCGGCATCGTGCGTCACCGCATCAATGTCGCCAGACTTGACCCTTAAAACAATGGTTGGAAGTTTCGATGTTAGGCCGAGAACGAAGGCAATTTTCCCTATTTTTCAGGGTTTGTGGATGATTTCGTACTCTGCCCGCAACGGGCCGAATTCCTCATCCTGAGGAGCGCGCTCTGGCGCGCGTCTCGAAGGATGTCTGCGGGTACCTGCGTTGCCATCCTTCGAGACGCATCGCTTCGCAATGCTCCTCAGGATGAGGCCATCACAAACTCACGTATTCTCAATTCCCTCCCGGAGCATGCCCCACCGCATGATGGTGCGCTGCTCGATCGGCCGCAGCACCAGGCGATCCAGCAACAGCCAGACGATGCCGATGCTGAGCATGCCCACCACGATGCGGGCGGACTGGAAATATTGCTGGGCGTTGAAGATCTGGTAGCCGATGCCGTCGGTCGAGGCGATCATTTCGCCGCCGACCAACGAGCGAAAGCCGAAGGCGACGCCGAGGCGGATCCCGGTCATCAGGTTCGGCAAGGTGGCCGGAAAGATGACATGGCGGATGATGGCGGCGCGGTTGGCACCGAGGGTTTGCGAGGCCTCGACCAGCACCGGCTGAATGACGCGGATGCCGGTCAAGAGGTTGTGCAGGATCGGGAAGAACACCGACATCACGATGATGAAGATCACCGCGCCCTTGCCGAGCCCGAACCAGAGAATGGCAAAGGGAATCCAGGCGAGGCCCGGTATCGCCTGCAGCAGATTGACGAGCGGATCGAAGAAGTCGCGGGAAAAACTGTTCAGCCCCATCAGATAGCCGAGCGGCAGCGCAATCGCGGCGCCGACGAAGAAGCCCCAGCACAGGCTGATCAGGCTGACCCCGAGGCTTTTCAGCAGCACGCCCGATCCGAGATCGGCAACGAAAGCCCAGAACACCTGGACCGGCGAGGGAAACAGCACGCTCGGCCAGATGTTGAGCGAGGAAAGCACCTGCCAGATCAGGACGCCGACCGCGAACGGCATCAACTCCTTGATGATCCAGCTCGGCCACCATGCCCGAATGAGCCGTCGCGATGCAGCGATCGCCGTCATGATTTCGTCTCCGGCGGGGCGTTGGCGCCATACAGAACCCGGGTCAATTTCTCGCAGTAATCGGTGAAGCGCGAATCGCGCGCCAGTTCATCCCAGCGGCGCGGCCGGTCGAGTTCGATCTTCATGTCGGAAATCACCCGGCCCGGCCGGCCCGACAGCACGACGACGCGGTCCGACAGGAACACCGCTTCCTCGATGTGGTGGGTCACGAACAGCACGGTGGTGCGCTCGATCGCGGAGATCGCGGTCAATTCTTCCTGCAGCCGTTGCCGCGTCATGGCGTCGACGGCGGCGAAGGGTTCGTCCATCAAAAGGATTTTTGGATTGTTGGCCAGCGCGCGGGCGACGGCGGCGCGCTGGCGCATGCCGCCGGAGAGATGGTGCGGATACTTCTGCTCGGAGCCCTTGAGTCCGACCAGCTCGATGAACCGCTGTGCGATCTCGGCGCGCTTCTTCTTGTCGATGCCTTTGAGCAGCAGGCCGAACTCGATATTGGCCTGCGTGGTCTTCCACGGGAAACAGAGCATATTCCTGAAATACCATGCCGCGGTCGGCACCGGGACGGGTCACGCGCTTTCCGGCCACATTGATCTCGCCGGAGTTCGGCTGGTCGAGCCCGGCGACGATACGCAGCAAGGTCGATTTACCGCAGCCGGAGGGTCCGATCACCGACACGAATTCGTGGTCGTCGACGGTGATCGAAACCTCGTGAAGTGCTTCCGCCTGCCCGCCCGTGTTCGGGTCGAAGTGCGACTTGCAGATATTGCGGGCCGAAAGCATCGCTGCGGTGGATGTCATTTGAGCAAGCCCGGCGCCTTGGCTTTGAGTTCGGCGGTGACTTCGTCGAGCTTCTTGAGGTTCTTGTCGATGTCGACCTGCTTGGAAATGAGGCCTTCGGTGGCGAGATAGCTCGATGCGCTCTTGATGCGATTCGCGCGTGAAGTCATCGACCAGCGGATCATAGCTCAGCCATTTGAACGCGGCGGTGATGTATTCCGGCTTGACCTTGAGAAACGCCGCCTCGAAAGCGGTGGCCTCGGTCGGCATGCGGTTCTCAGCCATTGCTGGGATTCCCACACCGCCTCTACGGCATCGCGGACCTTGCCGGGGTTTGCCTTGGCCCATTTGTCGGTGATCAGGAAGAAGCCGCCGCCCTGGACGAACTTGCCGAGCCGCATCAGCATCGATGGCTTTGCCCTGCATCACGTCTTCGGTGAGGGTGAGAAACGGCTCGAGTCCGACCATCGCATCGACCGATCCCTGCACCAGCATCTGGCCCATGGCGCCGTAGGACGCGTTGACGCGCTTGACGGCATCGGCCGGCAAGCCGGCCTTGAGCACGACCTGGCTCAACCCCTGCGCCGGTGCGGTGCCTTGCGGCACGGCGACGGTCTTGCCGCGCAGGTCCGCCGGCCGAATTGATGTTGGATTCCTTGCGCACCAGGATGCCGTAGGAATCGCCGCCCTTGGCGTACATCGCATAGGCCGTGAACGGCAGCTCGGTAGCCCAGGCGACGACGGTGGATTCGATTCCGCCGCCCGACCAGTCCACCTGATCGGCGGCCAGCGCCTGATTGGCCTGCGCGCCGGTCGCGAGCGGCGTTACTTCCACTTCGAAACCATGCTTGCGGAAAATTCCCGCCTGCACGCCGACCGTGAACGCGGCCTGCGAAGCGGTGGTCAGGATGCCAAAGCGAACTTTTGTCAGCGGTGGATTTGACTGTGCATTCGCCTGGCCGAGCGCGGCAGTAAACGCCAATGCCAGCGCAACAAGAAATCTGGATTTCATCATAATTCCCTCCCCGTTTTTTGGGTGCTTATGGTCGCACCCCATATTTTGGCTTTGGTCCGAGGCTGGTGGCGAGCCGCCCTCGCGCGGCATTTAAAAAGCGACAGAGAAACGTTCGGGTCTCGCGCGGATCGATGATGTCCTCGATCGCGAAGGCTTCCGCGGTCCGGAACGGCGAGGCAAACTCCCGCAGCTCCGCCTCGAGTTCCTTCTCGCGCGCCTTCGGATCTTCGGACTGCTTCGATCTCGCGCCGGAACGCCGCGGCGACGCCGCCTTCGATCGGCAGCGAGCCCCATTCAGCGGACGGCCAAGCCACCTTCAGGTCAAGGCCGTTCTTGTCGCAGGTCGCCATGCCGGCCATGCCGTAGCACTTGCGAATGATCACGGTGAGGATCGGAACGGTGGCCTGCATCGCGGCGTGAACGGCGCGCATGCCGTCGCGCAGCGTCGCCGCCTGCTCGGCCTGCAGGCCGACCATGAAGCCGGGAACGTCGACCAGGAAGACGATCGGAATGTGGAAGCAATCGCAGAGGTCGAGGAAATGGATTTGCTTGCGCGCGGCAGCGCCATCCATGGCGCCGCCATAGATCATCGGATTGTTGGCGATGAAGCCGACCACCTGGCCGTCCATGCGGCCGAACGACGTGATGACGGCGCGCCCGAAACTCGGCTGGATTTCGAACAGCGAGCCCTTGTCGGCGATGTGGCTCATCAGCTTCCGCATGTTGTAGGGCTTGCGGCGATCCCTCGGCACGATCGAAAGCAATTCCTCGTCGGCGCGATCGGCCGGATCGTCGCTGGCAACTACCGGCGGCAGCTCCCAGACGTTCTGCGGCATGTAGCTCAGGAAGCGGCGGATCTGGTCAAAAGCCGCCGCTTCGTTTTCGGCGACATTGTCGATGGTGCCGGCGTGAGTCGACCGCGACCTTCGATCCGCCGAGCGTCTTCCTTTGTTATCTCCTGGCCGAGCGAACGCTTCACCACCGGCGGTCCGGCGGCAAACACCTGGCTGGTGTCCTTCACCATCACCGTGAAGTGCGACAGGATCGCGCGCCCCGCAGGCCCACCCGCCGCCGTTCCCATCACGCCGCTGACGACCGGCACTTCGCCGAGCAATTTGACCGATTGTTCGAAACCGTGAATGCCGGGAAGCACCGAATAACCGCGGCGGCCTGCCGAGGTGACGCTGCCGCCGGATCCGTCGATCAGATTGACCAGGGGAATGCGATAATTGTGCGCGATGTCCTCGACGAAGCCGCCCTGGCCGCCCTTTCGCCGCGAGCTGCCCCAGCTGGTGCCGCCGCGCACGGTAAAGTCCTCGCCGCCGACCGCCACATCGCGGCCGTCGATCTTGGCAAGCCCCATGATGTAAGGCGCAGGGGTTACCGACTGCAGCGCGCCGTCGCACATATGTGGCGCTGCCGGTCAGCCGTCCGACCTCCTGGAACGAACCGGAATCGACCAGGGCTGCGACCCGCTCGCGGACCGTCAGCCGGCCCGGCGCCATGCTGGCGCGCGACCATGTCGGGGCCGCCGAGCTGGTCGGCAAACGCGCGCCGCCGCTCGATCTCTTCCGCTTCGGCTTGCCAGCTCATGAGGGCCTCATGTTTCCAGGGTCACGACGGACTGGCCTTCGGTGATCGCCTCGCCTTCCGCGATCAGGATCGAGGCCACCGTGCCTGCCTATTCCGCGACCACGGGAATTTCCATCTTCATCGACTCGATGAGAACCAGAATGTCGCCCTCGGCGACCTTTTGCCCGAGCGCAACCTCGATCTTCCAGACCGATCCGCTCACTTCGGATTTCGCTTCGAGCTTAGCCATTCTATGTCGTCCTCATCATTGATGGTGTCGCGTCAAACATCTCAGTAACTCGTCGGCCAGGCGCGCATCAGATGCTCGCCGACGCCATTGGTGCGGCGAAGCTGATGAACTTCCAGCAGGCGGATCAGATGGTCGCGGGTCTCCTCGGGGCGGATCACCGCTTGAACGCCGAAGATCTCGGCAATGCCGTACACCGAATTGTCGCGTTCCATTTCCTTCAAAGCTTCGGCGAACTCGGGCGAGTCCGGCTCATGGCCGTGAACGATACGGACCGCGAAATTCGGATCCATGAAACTGATCTCGGCGCCCGGCCAGGCCGCCACCTCGTCCGAATTCCGGCCGCCGCCCATGTTGAGATAGGCCTGGCCATAGCTCTTGCGCAGGATGACGGAGAGTTTCGGCACCGTGCACAGCGACAGCGCATTCATGAAATTCATGATCTTGCCCGGCGCGCGGCGGCGCTCGGCTTCCGGGCCGATGCTGAAGCCGGGCGTATCGACCAGGATAATCAGCGGAATGTTGAAGCTGTCGCACAGCACGAGGAAGCTGGTGATCTTTTCGCAGGCATCGACGTCGAGCGCGCCGCCCTTGAACAGTCGGATTGTTGGCGACGATCCCGACCACGTGGCCGTCCAGCCGCGCCAGCGTGGTGACCGCCACCTTGCCGAATTGCGGCTTCAGTTCGAACGCGCTGTCCTGATCGACCACCGCGGCGATGATCTTGCGCACGTCGTAGACCTGCGTGCGCCGCGCCGGAATCAGTTTGGCCAATTGGTCGGCGTTGGCGCCCGAGCCCGCCGGCACGGCCGCACGCGGCGGCGCTTCGGCGTGATGGCTCGGCATGTAGGATGAGAAACCGGCGGATCGCGTCGAGCGCTTCCTCGTCGGTGTCGACGGCGCGATCGATCAGGCCGGTGGTCTCGGCATGCAGCTTCCATCCGCCGAGCGCTCTGCGGATCGACGGTTTCGCTCAGCGCCTGCTCGACCAGGCCCGGGCTCGACACCGCCAACACCGCGCCCTTGCGCATGACGGCAAAATCCGAGCAGCAGGTGTACCAGGTCGACGAGCCGTAGCAGTCGCCGAGCACGGCGGCGGCCCATGGCGTCTCGCGCATCCGCAGATATTGCGTGCCATCGGAGCCGAGCATGGTGCCCATGCCGCGCGCGCCCATGGTGTCCGGCATGCGCGCGCCGGATGATTCGCCGAGGAACACGATCGGCATCCCGCGCTGGGTCGCGACGCGTTTGATATGGCCGATCTTCTTGCCGTTGGTGGCGCTGCTCGACGCGCCCTTCACGGTAAAATCGTTGGAGACGATACCGACCTCGCGCGTGTCGATACGCCCATAGCCGGCGATCTTGCCATCGGCGGGCGTCCGGTCGCGATCCCCAGGCATCACGGAGGTGCCGTGCAGGCCCGACCTCGTGGAAACTTCCGGGATCGAGCAAATGATCGATCCGCGCGCGGGCGTCGAGAATGCCTTTTGCGCGCCGCTTGGCGAGCTTGGCCTCGCCGCCCATCGCAAGCGCTGCGCTGCGACGGCGATCGAGATCATCGGGTTGCGATTGAGCGGTCATTCCAGAACCTCGCGCGCGGCGCAGGCAACGACGCCCGCTGCCATCAGACCATCGATTTCAGCGGCGCTTAATCCGGCGACGCGATGCAACACGTCCCGGGTGTCGGCGCCCACCACGCCGCCACCGGCATGGCGAATGCGCCCCGGCGTTTCCGACAGTCGCGGCACCACATTGGCCATCTTGATCGAGCCGAGTTCGACGTCGGGCGCGTCGACGATCGCGCCGCGGGCAGCGTAATGCGGATCGCGAAAGATATCCGCCATCGAATAGATGCGGGATGCCGGCACAGCCGACGTCGTGCAGAAGCTTCTCCAGCGTTTCGAGATCATGCGCCTCGGTCCACTCGGAGATGATCGCGTCAAGCTCGTCGGCATGATTGCCGCGTTCGAGATTGCCCCGGAAGCGCGCATCGTCGGCGAGATCGTCGCGTCCCATCGTCGCTGCGAAACGGCGAAACACGGGATCGCCGACCGCGGCGATGTGGATGAAGGCGTTGTCGCGGGTGGGATAGAGGTTGTTCGGAACGCTGTCCGGAAGCCGTGAACCGGCTCGGCCGGCGATCAAGCCCAATTTGTCATACGCCGAGATATGCGGCTCCATGAACGAGAACGCCGACTCGTACAACGCGGTGTCGATCACCTGGCCGCGACCGGTCTGGCGCTGCGCCAGGATCGCCATCACGGCGCCGAACGCGCCGTAAAGTCCGGTGATGTAATCGGTCAGCGACGTCGCGACGCGCGCCGGCGGACGATCGGGATCGCCGGTGATGTGGCGCAAGCCGCTCAGCGCTTCGCCGATCACGCCAAAGCCGGGACGCTCGGAATAAGGACCGGTCTGCCCAAAACCGCTGATGCGAACCATGATCAGCTTTGGGTTGATCTTCGACAGATCGTCGTAGCCGAGGTTCCATCGCTCCAGCGCGCCGGGGCGAAAATTCTCCACCACCACGTCGCAGGAGCGCGACCAGTTTGCGCACCACCTCCTGGCCTTCCGGCAAGCGGAGATCGACCGAAATCAGCTCCTTGTTGCGAAAAATGCTGGCGGCGTAGAGCGAACGGCCGTCGAGCCGCTTGCCCATCGAGCGCACGGTATCGCCTTCCGCGGCCTCGACCTTGATGACCTCGGCGCCGAAATCCGCCAGCAGGCGGCCGCAGAACGGTCCGGCAACGGTGGAGCCGAGCTCGAGCACCCGCATGCCCGTCAGCGGTCCATCGTTCAGCGCATTGGGGTTCGCTTGCATTCTTCACAGCACAAATGACTCGTAACGTTTGAGGTAGGCGGCGCCGCTGCGGATATTGGCGCGCTTGGCGGCTTCCGCGGCATCGGGATCGCCCTGCCGCATCGCCTTGAGCACCGCGCGATGCTCGGCGAGACCGATCTGGGCGCGGCCCGGCAGCACGATGATGCGGCGGATGATGGCGCGGGTGCGGTCCTGGATATTGTCGAGCATGTCGGCCAGAACCGGATTGTGCGCGCCCTCAATGGTGCGGCGGCGCAACAATTCCAGCTTGACGATGTAGGCTTCGAGATCGCCGCGCTCGATATCGTCCTCGATCGGCTTGCCGAACAGATCGACCAGATCCTGCCAGCTCTCCTTCGGCATCTTGATGGTCGCAAGCCTTGCGCATAGCCCTTCGAGCCCCTCGCGGACTTCATAGACCTCGAACACTTGCGAGAGATCGAGCCGCTCGACCACGGCGCCGCGCTGCGGAATGCGGCGGATCAGGCCGCGCTGCGACAGCACGCCGAACACATCGCGAATGCAGGCGCGCGACACCCCGAATTCGGCGCTCAACTCGGTTTCGAGCAGCTTGCTGCCGGGCGGCAATTCGTGACGGCTGATACGCTCCCGAAGTGCTGACAGCACCTCAGGCATACGCATTCTCCCCTTTTGATCGCGCTTTTTTGCCGTCTTCACGGGGTGAGGCTAGCTGGCTGGTCCGGATTGTCAACATTTTACTCGACATTTTGCGTTACAAGACTGTCTACACCATAGGGTTGCAGCTGTCGTGCTTTCACCCTCCCCTGGAGGGGTCCGAGACGAGCGAAGCTCGCTCGTGGGTCGACGCGAATGAAATGAGCGGCGGGGTGGGGTGAAGAGTTCATCCGAAGAAGTCACCCCACCCCGTCTCGCATCTAACGATGCGAGCCGACCCTCCCCCTCCAGGGGAGGGAAAGAAAGCGCGAGCCGCTGCGGACCTACCCAATCTCCCGCGCGTCGCGGCGGCGATAGAGCATCAGCATCAAGGGAGCGAGACGGCGCAGCAACCCGTGCGCGACGATCGGCACGGGTTCGGTGAACGGCAGCGCGAGTTCGCGGTCCGGCGTGCCACGCACGGCCTTGGACAATTCATCGCCGAGCGCGATCGAGAGTGCTACCGCGCGGCCGTTGCAGCCGGTCCAGCCATAGGCATCCGGCCCGAGGCGATGAATGCGGGGCAGGAAATCGGTGGTCATGCCGACATAACCGTTCCAGACGTAATCGAATTGGACCGGCCCGATCTGCGGCCACAGCCGTTGCAGGCGCTCGGCGACGATGACCTTGAGGCGTTCGGCCTTGTCGCCCGGGCCGATCACCGCGCCGCCGGTGACCAGGCGATGGCGCGCATCGTAACGCGCGAAGTACAGTTCGCCGTGGGTGTCCGACATCGCCTGCCGGCCGGGAATGATGGTGGCGCGGGCGGCTTCCGGCAGCGGCTGCGTCGCCATCTGCCACGACAGCACCGGCATCACCTCGTGCGCGATATCCGGCATCAGCGATTTCGAGAACTCGCCGGTATAGGCGTTGGTCGCCACGATCAGGGCACGGCCGGTGATCTCGCCGTTTTCCGTCTTGACCACCCAGCGCGCGTTCTGCCGCTCGAAACTGAGCGCGGGCGAGCGCGCATAGATGCGGCCGCCGCGCTCCAGCACCACGCGGGCAAGACCGCGCGACAGCGCCAGCGGATTGATGTGCCCTCCGGTCCTGTTCCAGAAGCCGCCGAACCAGGCATCCGAGCCCAGCATCTGGCGCGTCTCCTCGCGCGACAACAGCTCGACCGGCGCGCCCAATTTCGACCATTGCTCGCACGCGGCGTTCGGCGATCTTGATGCGCCCGGGCGAATGCACCGGCTGAATCCAGCCGGCCTGTTCCTGCTCGGCGACGATTTGAAAGCGCCGCGCGAGGCCGAACAGGGTCGAGGCGCTGTCGCGCAACAGCCGTACGAAACGTTCGCCCGCGGCACCGTGCTTGGCGATGATGTCGTCCGGATCGGGCCGCGACAGGGTCGGGATCACCTGGCCGTTGTTGCGCCCCGAGGCGCCCCAGCCCGGCTCCATCGCTTCGACGATTGCGACATCGACGCCGGCCTCGCGCAGATGCAGCGCCGTCGATAGACCCGTGAAGCCGCCGCCGATGACGATGACATCGGCTTGCGCCGTCCCGACGAGCTCGGGCAGATCGGGACCGGGCGGCGTCGCCGCGGCCCACAGCGAGTCCGGCCAGCGGACATTGGCGCTATCCATCGTGGTCGCTTCCTTCGATCGATTGCCGCCTCGGCTTGTCGGCACTGCGGCAGTCTGGTTAGCTTAGTATGCCCATTCATGCCGGGGGAACAACAGAGTGACACTCAAGAACGTCATCGGGATCGATCACGCCGTGATCATGGTCGGGGATCTCGACACGGCCGCCGCGAACTGGAAGCGCCTGGGCTTCACCGTGTCGCCGCGCGGCACCCACAGCGCCAAGATGGGATCGGGCAACTACACCATCATGCTCGATCCCGATTACATCGAATTGCTCGGCGTGCTGGCTGAAACCGAACACAATGCGCCGGCGCGCGCCTTTCTCGCCAAGCGCGAAGGCATCGAACGCATCGCCTTCACCGCGGTGGATTCGGCCGCCGGCGCCGAAGAAATTCGCGCGCGCGGTTTTGAGCCGCTCGGGCCGACCGATTTCGAACGGCCGGTGACGATGCCGGATGGCAGCGCGTCGGCAGCGAAATTCCGGATCTTCCAATGGCCTGTCGCCGAGGCGCCGGGCGGACTGCGCATTTTTGCCTGCCAGCACAAGACGCGCGAAACCGTGTGGATTCCCGAACTGATGAAGCACGCCAATGGCGCCAAGCGCCTGAAGCAAACGCTGGTGGTTTCACCGCAGCCCTCTACGGATGCCACCCATCTCGCGCGCATGATCGACCAGAAGGTTAGAACTGAGGCCGACGGCGCCGCCGCGGTGCCCTCCGGCTCCGACCGCGCCGATTTCGTATTTCTGACGCTGGCGCAATTGGGCAAGCGGTATCCCGGCGTTGCGCTGACGGGATTGCCGGAGCGTGGCGGCGCCGGCCTCGTGCTGGCAACCGGCGATCTCGCGGCGACGGAGAAGGCGCTCGGCGGCAGCGGTATCCGCAGCGGCGGCAGCGTTTGCGTGGCGCCCGCGGCAGCCAACGGTACGTTGCTCGCGTTCGTGGCAGGCTAACGCAGTTCATTCCTCGTCATGGCCGGGCTTGTCCCGGGCATCCACGTCTTCTCAGCGCTAGCAAGGAAGACGTGGATGCCCGGGACAAGCCCGGGCATGACGAACTCTGATGCTCTGGGCTAGCCGCCTACCACGCATCGATGCACGGCCGCTTGCGGTGGGTGCGCGGCTCGGGCTTTGGCACCGACTGCAGACCGGCCATGATCCAGCGGCGGGTCTCGGCGGGATCGATCACTTCGTCGATCTCCAGCACCGAAGCGATCGAGGTCGCCTTGCCGTTGGCATAGAGTTCGGCGACCTTGGCCTGATAGTATTTCTCGCGCTCGACCGGATCGGCGATCGCCTCCATTTCCTTGCGGAAGCCGAGCCGCACATAGCCTTCCAGGCCCATGCCGCCGAACTCGCCGGTCGGCCATGCCACCGTGAAGAACGAGGCGTGAAAGCCGCCGCCGATCATGGATTGCGCGCCGAGGCCGTAGCCTTTGCGCAAGACGATGCCGAACAGCGGCACGGTGAGGCTGGCGCCGGTCACGAACATGCGGGCGACATGGCGCACGATCGCGGTCTTCTCCGCCTCGGGCCCGACCATGAAGCCCGGCGTGTCGCACAGCGACAGCAGCGGAATATCGAAGGCATCGCACAACTGCATGAAACGCGCGGCCTTGTCGCCGGCGTCGGCATCGATCGCGCCGCCGAGATGCCTGGGGTTGTTGGCGATCACCCCGAACGGCCTGCCCTCGATGCGAATGAAGGCCGTGATCATGCCGACGCCGAAATCCCGGCGGATTTCCAGCACCGATCCCTCGTCGGCCAGCAGATCGATGACGTTGCGGATGTCGTAGACGCGCAGCCGGTTTTCCGGGATCGCACGGCGCAGCAGGCGCTGATCCGCGGCCTTCCATTCCGCGAGCGCGCCCTGGAAGTAGGACAGATACTTCTGCGCGGCGGAGGTCGCCTCCTCCTCGTCCTCGACGAGGATGTCGATGACGCCGTTCGGCGCCTGAAACGACACCGGCCCGACATCGGCGGGATGGTAGACGCCGAGACCGCCGCCTTCGATCATCGCCGGCCCGCCCATGCCGATCGACGAATTTTTCGTCGCGATGATGACGTCGCAGCAACCGAGCATCGCGGCGTTGCCGGCGAAGCAATAGCCGGACACCACGCCCACCACCGGCACCAGGCCGGAGAGTTTGGCGAACTGCACGAAGGACGGGCCGTCGAGGCCGGTCATGCCGAGCCGGTCGGTATCGCCGGGGCGGCCGCCGCCGCCTTCGCCGTAAAACACCAGCGGCATGCGCCATTGCTCGGCGAGCCCCAGCATGCGGTCGATCTTCTTGTGATTCATGTGGCCCTGGGTGCCGGCCAGCACGGTGTAGTCGTACGAGATCACCATGCAGCGCGCGGCCTGCGCGCCGAACGCCTTTGCATTCACGGTGGCGACGCCCGCGATCAGCCCGTCGGCGGGCGTGTTCTTGATCAGGTCATCGACCTTGCGCCGCCGGCGCTGGGCGGCAATCGCCAGCGATCCGTATTCGATGAACGAGCCGTCATCGACCAGCTGCGCGATGTTTTCCCGCGCGGTGCGCTGATTGGTCTTGCGCCGGCGCGCCGACCGACTCCGGGCGGTTCTCGTCGCGCGTGATGGCATGGCGCGCGATCAGCTCCGCAAGATCGGGGCGGATGTGATCGAGATCGACGGCGGCTTCCGCCTCGGCCTCGTCGCCTTCGACCTCGGCCGGTTCGAGAAACAGAATGGCCTCGCCGTGCATCAGCGTCGTGCCGCTGCCAGCCGCGATTTTCGTGACCTTGCCGCCATGCGGCGCGACGACCAGATGCTCCATCTTCATCGATTCCAGGACCGCGATCTGCTGCCCCGGACGAACCAGATCGCCTTCGGCCACCTCGATCGCGACGATGGTGCCCTGCAGGGGCGCGGGCACCGCGACCGATCCGGCCGGCGCTGCTGACGGTTTCCGGCCTTGAGAGACGTAGACGGACTCGGCGGCGTTGCCTGCGAAGAACAGCGGCCGTGCGATTTCCTCGGACGAGCCGACCAGCGCGGCGACGTGGGTATCGATGAAACCGGTGCTGATGCGGTTGGCGACAAAATCGGGATGCGCCAGCACCGCCTGAATGAAGGGAATGTTGGTGGCGACGCCCGCGATGCGGAATTCGCGCAAGGTGCGCGCCGCCTTCTGCACCACATCGGCCCAGCCTCGCGGACGGCGAATGAACGATGACCTTGGCGAGCAGCGAGTCGAAGGCGGCACTGGTCTTGTAGCCGGCATAACCAAAGCTATCGACCCGCACGCCGGGGCCGGACGGCGGATCGAACGCAGCGAGCGTCCCGCCGGTCGGCTTGTGTCTGCCCCTTCGCATCCATCACTTCCATGTTGATGCGAAGCTGCATCGCGTAGCCGCGCGGCGCCGGGATATCGGCCTGCGCCAGGCCGAGCGAGGCCAGCGTGGCGCCGGCGGCGACCGCGAGCTGCGATTTCACGAGGTCGACCCCAAGCACTTCCTCGGTCACGGTGTGCTCGACCTGCAGCCGCGGATTGGCCTCGATGAAGGCGAACGCCGGATCGCCTCCGCTCGACGCGTCATCCACCAGGAATTCGAAGGTGCCGAGATTTTCGTAACGCGCGGCGGCGGCGAGTTTCTTGGCGGCCTCGATGATGCGCGTGCGCAAGCGCATCGCTCAGCGAGGGGCTGGGCGCCACCTCGATCAGTTTCTGGTTGCGGCGCTGGATGGTGCATTCGCGTTCCCACAAATGGCTGATCGCGCCAAAGCGGTCGCCGATGATCTGCACTTCGATATGGCGCGCCTTGCGGATCAGCCGCTCGACATAGACCTGATCGCTGCCGAATGCGGCCTTGGCCTCGGACTGGCAGCGCGCAAAGGCCTCCTCCAGCTTTGACGCCTGCTCGACGATGCGCATGCCGCGCCCGCCGCCGCCGGCGATCGCCTTGACCATGACGCGCCGCATCGGCGCCCAGCGACGCAAAGAATGCCTTCGCCTCCTCCAGCGTGGTCGGTCCGCTGGTGCCTTCGATCACGGGCACGCCGCAGGATTTCGCCAGCGCCTTGGCCTTTGCCTTGTCGCCGAACAAATCCAGCGCCTCGGGAGACGGGCCGACGAAAACGATCCCCTCCTCGGCGCAACGCCGCGCCAGCGACGCATTCTCGCTGAGAAAGCCGTAGCCGGGATGCAGCGCATCGCAACCCGCAGCCTTCGCCGCCGCGATCACCGCCTCGATATCGAGATAGGCCCGCGCGCCCCGCCCCGGAATTTCCCGGAGCTTCGTCGGCGGCGCGGACGTGCAGCGACAGCGCGTCGTCCGCTGGATAGATGGCGACGGTGGCAAGGCCGGCTTCGCCGGCGGCGCGGGCAATGCGAATGGCGATCTCGCCGCGATTGGCGATCAGGAGTTTGTGCAAGGGCATCGGTATTTCCGTTTGGAAGCTCAGCGATCCTTCATGGTCGGATCGAGCACGATACGCAAGGACTCGCCGAGCGCGTTGAACGCCAGCGAGACCACCAGAATGGCAAGGCCGGGCGCGTACATCTGCTCCGGCGCGATCTCCATGTATTGATAGGCGCGGGCCAGCATCGCGCCCCAGCTCGGATTGGGCGGCTGGATGCCGAGACCGAGGAAGCTGAGGCTTGCCTCGGCCAGCAACGCCGCCGCCAGCAGCAGCGTCACCTGCACGATCACCGGCTGCAAGGCGTTCGGCAGCACGTGCTTCCACAGGATATGCCAGGACAGGCGCGCCGAAGCAGCGCGACGCATCGACATAGAGCTCCTGACGCACGATCAGCGTGCGCGCCCGCACGATCCGCGCCAGCGAGGGAAACATCACGATGCCGACGGCGATCATGCCGTTGGTGAGGCCGATGCCGAGCGCACCGGTCACCGCGATCGCCAGCACGATGGCCGGAAACGACAGAAACGTATCGATCACGCGGCTGATGATGTCGTCGGTCCAGCCGCCGAAGAAGCCCGCGATCAATCCGACCGGCAGCCCGATCGCGACCGCCACGCTGACCGCCAGCAGGCTGGCATAGACGGTGGCCGGCGCGCCGTGGATCAAGCCGGCTGAAGATGTCGCGGCCGAGATCGTCGGTGCCGAGCAGATGGGCGGCGCTCGGGTGCCGCCAGCATGTTGTTGACGTCCTGCGCGGTCGGCCGGTACGGCGCGAGCCACGGCGCGCCGATCGCGACGATGACCAGCCCGAGCAGCACGAGAATCGCCAGCGCGGCGCGCAGGTCCGAGGCCAGCCACCGGAACAAGCGCCGCGACCGGGTCATCTTGCATGGCCGCTGCTGAGCTGGGAAGTGCGAGGTCGGTCATTGCTCGATCCTCGGATCGACGGCGGCGCACAAGCAGGTCGGCGATCAGATTGACCATGATGACCACGATCACCATGGCGAACACCACGCCCTGCACGATCGGGAAATCGCGCTGAATGGCGCCGCGCACGATCAGGCTTCCCATGCCGGGAATGGCGAACACGGCTTCGACCACCACGGTCGCCGCCAGCATGCGGTTGACCAGCAGGCTGATGATGGTGAACAGGTTGACGCTGACGTTCTTCAGCCCGTGCTGCCAGAGGATCCGCGTCATCGAAAGTCCCTTGGCGTGCAGCGTCCGCACATATTGCGACGACAGCACCTCCAGCAGCGACCCGCGCAACTGCCGCGCCACCTCGGCCATCCCGTAGGCGGCGATGGCGATTGCCGGCAGCAGCGCATGCCGGATCGCTTCCCAGGGCGATACGGCAAAGGACTTTGCGCCCGTCGCCGGCAGCCAGTTCAGCTTCAGCGAGATTTCCGCGACCAGGATCATGGCGAGCCAGAAGCCCGGGATCGCGACGCCGAGCGAGGCGACCATGCTGACTGTCTTGTCGACCCAGCCGTTCGGCTTGATCGCCGCGATCAGATGCCCATCGGGATGCCGGTGGCGAGCGCCAGCAGCAGCGCGATGCTCACGATCAGCAGCGTGTTTGGAAAGGCGCGGGCGATCGAGGTCGCGACCTTCTCGCCCGACAGCAGCGATTGCGAGAGGTCGCCCTGGACGGCATTGGCCGAGCCACGAGCCGTATTGCACCAGGAACGGCCGGTCGAGGCCGTAGATTTTCCGGATCTCGGCGATGCGCGCGTCGGTGGCGTTGTCGCCCGCCAGCGTCACCGCGATGTCGCCGGGCACCAGCTTGAGCAGCGAGAACACCATGAAGGTCGCGAGCAGAATCACCGGCAGCGCCTGCAACAGGCGGCTGCCGATCACCTTTGCCGGACTTCGTCGCGCCATGCCGTCAGCTCTCCAGCCAGACGTCGTCGTATTTCGGCTTGCCGAGCAGGCTCGGCCTGTAGCCCTGCACCTTCTTGTTCATCGCCACCAGTTCGAACTGGAACGCGAGCGGCGCCACGAAGGCATTCTCCATCACCAGCCTTTGCACGGTCGCAAAGGCCTTGCTGCGGACCTGCGACGTCCTCGGAGGCGCGCGACTCCTTGATCGCGGCTTCCAGCTCCGGCGGCACCGGCGCCGCGGCCGGCATTGTAATAGGCCTCCTTGGTGAACATCAGCGAATAGGTCAGGCTCGGATCCGGCCGGCCGGTCCAGGCGGCGAGCAGCCCGGAGCCGCGCTTCTCCGGCGCCGAAGAACGCGGCCGAGGCTTCGGCAACCGGCGCGTTGAGGAAGCGGATGCCGATGCCGGCCTTGCGCAACTGCTCGATCAGGATTTCCTGCCGCTGCACCGAATCCTGATCCGGATAGCCGACGAGATCGATCGTGGTTCCCTCCTTGAAGCCGGCTTCGGCGAGCAGCTTGCGCGCCTTGTCGGGATCGTAGGGCGTGAGCTCGGCGACGGACTTGTCGTAGGCCCAATGCGATTTCGGCAGGTTCATGTAGGCCGGCTCGGCCAGGCCTGCGAGCGCTGCCTTGACGAAGGCCTCGCGGTCGATCGCCAGGTTGAACGCCTTGCGCACCCGGATGTCGTCGAACGGCGGCTTGGCCCAGTTCAGGAAAATCTGAAACACATAGAGCGTCGGCCCGTTGACGACCTTGAGGTTATTCGATCGCTCGACGACGACTTTCTGGCGCGGCGGCAATTGATAGATCAGGTCGTTCTGCCCGGCGGTGACCGAGCGCACGCCTGTGGTCAGTTCCGGAATGATCGCGAACTCGATGCCATCGGGATAGGGACGGTTCGGCTTCCAGTACTTCTCGTTGCGCTTGATGACGATGCGTTCGCCGTCGGCCCAGCTGACAAAAGCATAGGCGCCGGCGCCAACCGGTGTGCGGTTGACCGCGCCGTCCACTGGCCTTGACGGCGGTCGGCGAAACCATCATGCCGGCGCGGTCGCTGAGGATGCCGGGCATGGCGGAGTCCGGCGTGTTCAGCTTCAGCGTCACCTGCATCGGGCCGGTGACGGCCACCGACGCCATGGTGGCAAGGTCGGCCTTGATGTTCGATTTCGGATCGGTCTTGTTGCGCTCGAAGTTGAATTTGACGGCTTCGGCATCGAGCGGCGTGCCGTCGTGAAAGGTCACGCCGGGCCGGATGTTGAGCACGAAGGTGGTCGGATCGGTGAAGCTCCAGCTTTCAGCGAGGCCCGGCTTGGCTTCAGCGTATCGAAATCCCACTCGGTCAGCGTGTCGTACATCGTGAACAGAAACGCGTGATCCGAGCCGGCGCCGCCGGTGGCCGGATCGAGGCTCGAAGGGTTGGTGAAGGCCGAGACGCGCAAGGTGCCGCCGCGCTTCGGCGTGCCCTGCGCGAGGGCGTCGCCGCCGAGCGCGAAGCCCGCCATTGCGCCCGAGATCAGCGCCATCGCCTCGCGCCGTGTTGTGGCCGGTGCCAGAATTTCTGCTTGGTCATGGCATTGTCCTCCATCGAGCGGGGTTGAAGTCAGTTCGGCGAAAAATTCGGACGGTCGGCGAAATGGCAGGCGACCCAATGATCGGGCGCAAGCTCGCGCCAGTCCGGCGTCTGGCTCGGCGCAGACGGCCTGCGCATAAGGGCAGCGGGTGCGGAAGCGGCATCCCGAAGGCGGATCGATCGGGCTCGGAATCTCGCCCTGCAGGATGATGCGGCGGTCGCTGCGCATGGTCGAGGGCAGCGGCAGCGGCTCCGCCGACAGCAGCGCCTGGGTATAGGGATGCAGCGGCCGGTCGGAGACTTCCTCGGTCGGGCCAAGCTCGACGAAGCGGCCGAGATACATCACCGCGATGCGGTCGCTGATGTGGGAGACCACCGACAAATCGTGGGTGATGAACACGTAGGTCAGGCCGAGGTCGCGCTGCAGTTCGGCAAACAGATTGAGCACGTCGCCGCGGATCGACATGTCGAGCGCCGCGACCACCTCGTCGCACACGATCAGTTTTGGCCGCAGCGTCAGCGCGCGCGCAATGATGACGCGCTGCTTCTGGCCGCCGGAAAGCTGGTGCGGATAGCGCTCGCAAATCTCCAGCGGCAGGCCGACGCGCTCCATCGCTTCCCGCGCCCGCGTCAGGCGCTCGGCCTTGGTTCCGGCACGCGCCAGTTCCAGCGGCTCCAGCACCGACGAGAGGATCGTCATGCGCGGGTTCAGCGCCGCATTCGGGATCCTGAAAGATGATCTGGTAGTCGCGGCGATGGCTCTGGAATTGCCTTGCGCGGCAATGCCTGCGGGTCGATGCCGTTATGCAGAATGGCGCCTGCGGTCGGCTTCAGCAGAAACACCAGCGCGCGGCCGATCGTGGTCTTGCCCGATCCGGATTCGCCGATGATCCCAAACGTCTCGCCGCGGCGGACATCGAAGTTGACGCCGTCGACCGCCTTCACGGTGGCGCGGCGGTCCATGGTCTGAAAGCGCACCTCGAGGTCGCGCACCGAGACGATGGGGTCGGCCTTGCTGTCGGCGGCTGCGGGCATCATTGCCTGACCACCCTTCGCCGCGATCGGCGCCGAAGTCGATCGTGCTGCAAGGCGCCGGGCAGTTCGAGCTCCGCGAAACGCCAGCAGCGCACCTTGCGGCCCTCGCCGGCGTCGCGCAATTCCTGCTCGGCTTCGCAGCCCGCGATCGCATGCGGACAGCGCGCCTTGAAGCGGCAGCCGTTCGGCATGTCCATGATCGAGGGAACGCGGCCCGGGATCGAGGGCAGCTTGCCGAGCCGCGGGCTCAAATGCGGCAGCGAGCGCAACAGGCCGGATGTATAGGGATGCAGCGGCCGGACCAGCGCGGCATCGACCGCTGGCATCCTCGATCACCTCGCCCGCATACATCGTGATCATCCGCGTGCAGGTCTCGGCGACCACGCCGAGATCGTGGGTGATCAGCATCAGCGCGGTCTTCGACGTTTCGCTCAGGTCGCGCAGCAGATTCGAGGATCTGCGCCTGCACGGTGACGTCGAGCGCCGTGGTCGGCTCGTCGGCGATCAGGAGCTGCGGCCCGCAGATCAGGGCCGCCGCGATCATGACGCGCTGGCGCATGCCGCCGGAGAGCTGATGCGGATAGTCGTCGATGCGCCGCTCGGGCGAGGCGATGCCGACGCGGCGCAGCATGTCGATGGTCTGCGCCCGCGCCTCCTCCTTGCCGACATCGGTGTGAACCCGCAGCGTCTCGGCGATCTGGTGCCCGACGGTGAACACCGGATCGAGCGCGCTCATCGGCTCCTGAAAGATCATGGCGATGCGCCGGCCGCGTATCGCCGCGCATCGCCCTGGTGCTGCAGGAGGCCAGATCGACGCCGTCGAACAGGATCGAGCCGTCGAGGCCGGCGAGATTGTTCGGCAACAGCCGCAGGATCGAAAGCCCGGTGATGGTCTTGCCGCAACCGCTTTCGCCGACGATGCCGACGCGTTCGCCCGGCGCAATGTCGAAGTCGATCTTGCGCGTCGCCTGCCAGACCCCTTGCGAGGTCTTGAAGCGAATGCCGAGCCCGCGCACCGACATCAGCGCGTGCGAGCCGCCGGTGGCGGCCGCTTCCGATGCTGCGCTCTGCCGGGTGGGCCGTTGCCATCAGCCTGCCGCCCGCTTCTTCTCTTTCACCAGCTGCTCCTCCATCAGCATCTCGGTGCCGATGATGCCGTCGCGCGCAAGCTGGTCGATCTCGGCGTCGGACAGCCCGAGCATGCCCGCGAGGATTTCACGGTTGTGCTCGCCGAGCGTCGGCGGCGCGCAGCGGATTGCAAACGGCTGGTCGGTTTCGCGGAACGGCATCGATGGCTGCGGATGCCGGCCGATGAAGGCGCGGTCGATCTCCTGGATAAATCCGCGCGCATGCAATTGCGGGTCCTTCAGCAAGTCGATCGGCAGCCGCGCCACGCCGGAGGCGACGCCGGCGGCCTGCAACGCGTTCATCGCCTCGTCCGGCGCGCGCGTCGAAGTCCAGGCGCGATGGCCGCCTCGATCTCGTTCTCGATCCGGCGCCGCGCCGGCGGCGCTCTTCAGCGCTTCGTCCGCCGCCCAGTCCGGCGCGGCCCAGCAATTTGCAGAGCTTTGGCCACATCGCATCGCTGGAAACGGCGACCACGATCCAGTTGTCGTCGCCGGCGCAGCGGAAAGCAGCCGTGCGGCACGAAATCCGGATGACGGTTGCCGTACTTTGCGGGCGGCTTGCCGTCGATCGAATGCGCCACGATCCAGGGCGCGGCGAACGGCATCATGCATTCGATCTGCGCGAGGTCGATGAACTGGCCCTCGCCGGTCAGCCTCGCATGGATCAGCGCGATCAGGACCGCGGCGCAGCCGTTCAATCCGCCGACGGCGTCGCCGAACGCGGTGTGGCTCATGACCGGCGGCCCCTTGGCATCGCCGACCACGCTCGGCAGGCCCGAGCCCTGCTCCAGCGTCGAGCCATAGGCGCGGCAATCGCGGTGCGACGCTGCCGGCGCCGAACGCCGACATCGACATCATCACCAGTTTTGGATTGAGCTTGCGCAGCACCTCATAGCCGAGCCCGAGTTTTGGCAGCACCTCGACGGAATAGTTGTCGACGGCGAGATCGGCGTCGGCGAGCAGCCGCTTTGCCAGCTGCAAGCCCTGCGGCCGGGTCAGGTCGAGCGTGATACCGCGCTTGTTGCGGTTCATGATGCAGTAGCGCACCGACTTCTCGTACATCTGCTCGAGAACGTAGGCCGGGCGCCGGTCGACGCCGCGCCACCAGTCCGGATACTGGATCGCCTCGATCTTGATCACGTCGGCGCCGAGATCGGCCAGCGTGCGCGTGCAGATCGGGCCGGCCCAGCCCATCGAGAAATCGATCACGCGGACGCCTTCCAGCGGCAGGCGCGTTGCACGCGCCGGCCGCGGGCGACGCGCGCAGCGCGTAGCGCCGGAATGCGCGGCTCGACGGGCTGCGCTCTCGCCGATCGCCGGAACCGTGCCGCCGCGCCGCGGCGGCGTACCGGTCAGTCGCTGCATCGAGCCCGCGGTAAAGCCGGTCTCGTCGCCGATCTCGATCGGGACGATCGCGCCGCGCGATTTCTTCTCGGCGTCGCCGATGAGATCGCCGATGCCGGGCACCGGCACGATCGGGATCTTTCGCCGCAACCCTTCCGCAAACCATTCCTGCGCGGTGCGCTGCTTCAGCTTCGGGATGAACTGGCTTTCGATCTCGTTCCATGCGCTGCAGCCGATCGACGCCCATGAACAGCGTCGCGTCGTCGCGCAGGTCGTACAGTCCCAGCATCTCGCAGAAGGCGCGCCATTGCGCCGGGGTTACCGTGGTAACGCCGAGCCAGCCTTGTTTGGTCTCATAGATGCCGACCGGAAAGGTCGGCCAGAAACGGTTGATGCCGATCCGGCGCATGATGTCGCCGTGCACGAAGGACTCGAACATGATGTATTCGGTCGACCGCGATGCTCGACTCGAAGATGCTGACAGCGCGCTGGAGCGGCCGTGCCCGTCCTGCATGCGGCCGAGCACCGACGATGCCGCCGCGATAAAACCCCAGAGCCCGGCGAGGATGCCGGTCTGGAAATCGGGCGCGTGCATCGGCGGCCCTTCGACCGGACCGACCAGCTTTATCAAGCCCGTCAGCGCGCGGATGGTGGAGTCCGTGGCCTCGAATTTCGCATAGGGGCCGTCATGGCCGAACCAGCTGGCTTCGAGATGAATGAGGCCGGGATTTTTCCGCTTGAGCGCGGCGAGATCGAATGCCGGACAATCCGCCGCGTCGATATCGCGGCCGTCGATCAGGATGTCGCAACCGCCGATCAGCTCGGTCAGGCGCGCCGAAGCGCCGGCATCATCGGGATCGAGCGCGACGCTCGACTTGTTGAAATTGAGGAACGCGAACCACGCGCTCTGCCCTTTCGGCGTCAATGGCGCGGTGCGGCGAAGCGGATCGCCCTGGGGTGGCTCGACCTTCAAACGGTCGCACCGAAATCCGCAAACAGCCGGGCGCAGTAGCTCGTCGCCGCCGCACTTCCGATCTCGACAATTCGCAGATGCGACAACGCCCCCATCACGCTTCCTCATGTGCCGAATGACCAGCGCGCTTTGGCGTCCAGTTCCGCTTCTTGTTGCCGGACATGACAACCTTGGTCAGTTTGCGATGCAAGCGGAATTTTGTTCCGTGAGACGGAATTGAAATCAGGCCGATTTCGACGGGATTTCTGCGACAAATCGGGTTGGCTACCGAATGCCGAAGGTGGCACCGAACCGAACTCCGCCAGCGGCGGAATGCCGGCAAGCGGCAGCCGCCACGAGCCGGCGTTTGCGGCGGCCTGCAAGGCCGACGCATTTTCCAACTCGTTCTGAAATCGCGAGTTGTGCGATAAGGACCAGAGCAATTTCTCAGTTCGGCGGGCGCTGGATCGATCGATGCGTTGTTTGATGGCGTTGCTGTTGTTGTTGTCGGCGAGTTCGGGCTGGGCCGCGGAGGCGACCGTCAGGGATGGCGACACCATCCAGCTCGCCGGGGTGACATACCGGCTTGCCGGCATCGATGCTCCGGAGTTCGACCAGATCTGCATCGACGACCAGGCTGAACCGTGGGCCTGCGGCGTGGAAGCGCGCGAGCAGCTTGCAAAGCTGATCGACAAGCGCGGCGTCCATTGCCAGGACTTGGGACCGGACAAGGCCTTCAGCAAATGGCATGTCGGCGTTTGCAGCGTTGACGGCGAAACCACCAGTCTGAACCAATTGCTGGTGCGCCAGGGCTTTGCGCTGAATTCCGAAGCTTCCGGCAAAGCCCGCTTTGCGGAGGACGAGGCCGGCGCCAAATCCAGTCACAAGGGCATCTGGAAAGGCTGCTTTGTCGCGCCTCATGATTTTCGCCTTTCGAAGAAGTCGGCAACCCTGCTGGGTGCGACCTGCCGAAGCGACAAGGATCGCGAGATCAGGGCGTCCTTATTCCCCGTGAACCCGCGATGCCGCCCAACTGCAGCGTCAAAGCAAGGCTGGCGGTGCGCGCGCATGTAACGGGGCACGTCGGCGTCTATCACATGCAGGGGTGCCGGACTTACGGGCCCGTCACCAAACTGGATCGCTGGTTCTGCTCGGAAGAAGATGCGCAAGCCGCGGGCTTTCGCAGGGCCTATAATTGCCGGGCCAACGTCCGGCAAAAATAAGCGCAGCGATCGCGCCACAGGGAGACCGAACAAGATGGCCCGCCTGCCCTATCTCGAGGCCGACCAGGTCGCGCCCGAATATCGCGACATGCTCAAGCGCAACACCAATTTGCACAAGCTGCTGGTCAATTCGCCGGACATGGCGCGCGCCTTCAACGGCATCGGCGGCTACATCCGCTTCAAGAGCAAGCTCGACCCGCGCCTGCGCGAACTCGCGATCCTTCAGGTCGGCTGGATGGAGAAGTCGGAATACGAATTCACCCACCACGTCAGGATCGGCAAGGAATTCGGCGTCACCGACGAGGATATTGCAGGCTTGATGGCAGAGACCGAGGGCAAGCCGTCCGAGCTCGAGCCGCTGGCCAAGGCGATCCTGAAAGGCGCGCGCGAGATGGTGCGCGAACTCGCGATGTCGGACGCCAGCTTTCGCCGAGATCAAGAAAGAACTCTCCGACGAGCACATGACCGATCTCGTGCTCACCATCGCCTTCTACTGCGCCGTGGTGCGCGTGCTCGCCACCATGAAGATCGACAATGAACCCTATTATAAAGAGGTACTGCAGCAGTACCCGATACCGGGAGTGACCTGACATGCGCCTGAAAGATCGCGTCGCCATCGTCGTCGGCGCCGGCCAGAGCCCCGGCGAAGGCATCGGCAACGGCCGCGCCACGGCGCTGACCTTCGCGCGCGAAGGCGCCCGCGTGCTGTGCGTGGATCACAATCTCGGATCGGCGCAGGAGACGGTCGACATGATCGCCGCCAAGGGCGGCACGGCAGTCGGCCTTCAAGGCCGACGTCACCAGGGAGGCCGATCTCAAGGCGATGGTTGCCGACGCGCATGGGCGCTGGGGACGCGATCGATATCCTGCACAACAATGTCGGCGTCAGCATCGCCGGCGGCGACGCCGAACTGCTCGATATCACCGAGGAGGCGCTCGACCGCTGCGTGGCGATCAACCTCAAGAGCTGCATCTTCGCGGCCAAGCACGTGATCCCGATCATGCGGCTGCAGAACAGCGGCGCCATCATCAACATCTCGTCGATGGCCGCCATCACCACCTACCCCTACGTCGCCTACAAGGCGACCAAATCGGCGATGATCGCCTTCACCGAACAGCTCGCCTACCAGAACGCCCAGTTCGGCATCCGCGCCAACGTCATCCTGCCCGGCCTGATGAACACGCCGATGGCGGTCGACACCCGCGCCCGCGAATTCAAAAAGAGCCGCGCCGAGGTCGAGGCCGAGCGCGACGCCAAGGTGCCGCTGCGCAAGAAGATGGGAACCGGCTGGGACGTCGCCAATGCCGCGCTGTTCCTGGCCTCCGACGAAGCCAGCTTCATCACCGGCGTGACATTGCCGGTTGACGGCGGCGCCAGCGTGCGGCGAGGTTAGCCATCAAGAAAAAGACGGAGGAACCTGCTCATGGTCCCCAACCCAGAGAAACGGCCTGAACGATCGCCGGAAGTTGGCGCGGTTTTCGACGCTGTCGTCGTCGGTGCGGGCTTTGCCGGCATGTACATGCTGCATCGCCTTCGCGGGCTGGGATTTTCGGCATGTGCCTTTGAGGCCGGCGGCGGTGTCGGCGGCACCTGGTACTGGAACCGCTACCCAGGCGCGCGCTGCGACGTCGAGAGCATGCAGTATTCCTTCTCGTTCTCCGAAGAGCTGGACCAGCAATGGGACTGGTCGGAAAAATACGCGCCCCAGCCCGAGATCCTGAGCTATGCCAACCATATCGCCGACCGCTTCGATCTGCGCCGGCACATCCGGTTCGACACCCGCGTCACGGCGGCCACCTTCGACGAAACAGCGAAAGTCTGGCGGATCGAAACCGACCGCGGCGACAAGGTCACCGCGAAATTCTGCATCATGGCGATCGGCTGCCTGTCGGCGACGAACCTTCCGCCCTTCAAGGGACGCGAAACATTTCCGCGGCCCGATCTATCACACCGGCGAATGGCCGCATGAAGGGGTGGACTTCACCGGGCTTCGCGTCGGCGTCATCGGCACGGGCTCCTCGGCGATCCAGTCGATACCGATCATCGCGCAGCAGGCTTCCGCGCTGACGGTGTTCCAGCGCACCGCCACCTATTCGGTGCCGGCCTGGAACGAAAAGCTGACGCCGGAATATCGCAAGACCATCAAGTCGGACTATCCGGCGCTGCGCGCCAAGGCGCGCGCACGGCCAACCGGCTTCTATTTCCCGTTCAACATGAAGCCCGCGCTGGAGGCGACGCCGGAGGAACGTGAACGGCTATACCAGGAAGCCTGGGAACGCGGCGGCCTGCCCTTCCTCGGCGCCTTCGGCGACCTGCTGTTCGAGAAGGCGGCCAACGACACCATCGCCGAGTTCGCGCGCCGCAAGATCCGCGCCATCGTCAAGGATCCGGCGACGGCCGAGCTGCTGTGCCCGGACAACGTGTTGGGCTGCAAGCGCCTCTGCGTCGATACCGGCTACTTCGAGACTTATAATCTTCCGCATGTAAAGCTGGTGGACGTATCGAAGACGCCGATCGAACGTTTCACGGCAGAGGGTATCGAGGTTGACGGCGTCGAATATCCGCTCGATGCGATCGTCTGCGCGACGGGCTTTGCCGCGATGACGGGATCCTACGACCGGATGCGGATCACCGGCCGCGACGGCGTGACCCTTGCCGAGAAATGGCGGGCCGGCCCACGCACCTATCTCGGCGTCGCCTCGACGGGATTTCCCAACCTGTTCATGATCACCGGACCGGGCAGTCCGTCGGTGCTGGCGAGCATGATCCAGGCGATCGAGCAGCATGTCGACTGGATGGTCGACTGCATGGCTCACATGCGGGACGTTGGCGCCGAGACGATCGAACCGATCCAGCACCACCAGGATGAATGGGTCGAGCACGTCAACGAGGTCTCCAAGGTCTCGCTGCGGTCGACCTGCAGTTCCTGGTATGTCGGCACCAACATTCCGGGACGCCCGCGGGTCTTCATGCCCTATATCGGCGGTTTTCCGGTCTACGTTCAAAAGTGCAACGAGGTCATGACCAACGGGTTCGAAGGTTTCGTCGTTGAAGGCAGCCGACGCCCGCAACGAAGCGCCGCGCGTGCGCCTCACTGAGCGATGGCGCGTTCCGCTCGACATCGACGTCATTTCACCCGCGCAGATCGCGGCACGGCGCGTGCCCGTGGTTTGAGGAGCAACATGGCATGATCGCCCCGCGCGAAACACAAGCCGCCGATAACGCGGCGACGGCGCTCGACTACGATGCCATTGTCATCGGCGCCGGCATGTCCGGCATGTACCAGCTCTACCGGTTGCGCGAACAGGGACTGCGGGTGCGCGTGTTCGAGTCCGGCACCGGCGTCGGCGGCACCTGGTACTGGAACCGGTATCCGGGCGCACGCTTCGATTCCGAGAGCTACACCTATGGCTATTCGTTCTCGAAGGAACTTCTGCAGGAATGGGACTGGTCCGAGCATTTTGCGGGCCAGCCGGAGACGCTGCGATACTGCAATCATGTCGCCGACAAGTTTGACCTGCGCCGCGACATCCAGTTCCAGAGCCTGGTCACCGCGGCGGTCTGGGAGGAAAACACCCGCACCTGGAACGTGACGCTCAAGGACGGCAGCCGTTTCCGGTCGCGCTTTCTGATCACCGCGATCGGCCCGCTCTCCGCCCCGACGCTGCCGCGGATCGAGGGCGTAGACAGCTTCAAGGGCCAGTCCTTCCACACCGCGCGATGGCCGCACGAGCCGGTCGACTTCACCGGCAAGAGGGTTGCGGTGATCGGCACCGGCGCCACCGGCGTGCAGACCATCCAGACCATTGCCGGCAGCGTCGGGCACCTCACCGTGTTTCAGCGCACGCCGAACTGGTGCGCGCCGCTGCACAACAGCAAGATCGACGCGGAGACGCAGCAACGGATCAAGGCTGGCTATCCGGAGCTGTTCAGGCGCTGCCAGGAAACGTTTGCCTGCTTTATCCATGACCCCGACCCGCGCGGGACGTTCGAGGTATCGGATGAGGAGCGCGAGGCCTTCTTCGAACAACGGTATGCCGAACCGGGCTTCGGCATCTGGCAGGGCAATTTTCGCGACATCCTGATCGATCGCAAGGCCAACGCCCTCATCAGCGATTTTGTGGCGAGGAAAATTCGCCAGCGGGTGAAGAACCCCGAGGTGGCGGAAAAGCTGATCCCCAAAAATCACGGCTTTGGCACCCGCCGCCTGCCGCTGGAGACCTTTTATTATGAGGTCTACAACCGGGACAATGTCGAGCTGGTCGACATCACCAAGACGCCGATCGAGCGCATCACGCCCGAGGGCATCAAGACCAGCACCAACGAATACCCATTCGACATCATCATCTTCGCCACGGGCTTCGATGCCATCACCGGCAGCTTCGACCGGATCGACCTGCGCGGCGTCGATGGCCTGCGGCTGAAGGACCGGTGGAAGAACGGGCCGGAGACATTTTTGGGCGTCATGGTCGACGGTTTTCCCAACATGACGATGCTGATGGGCCCGCACACCGCGCTCGGCAATATTCCGCGCAGCATCGAATACAATGTCGATTGGGTGACGAACCTGATCCGCCACGCCAGGGAAAATAACCTGACGCGCGTCGAGGCCACGGCCAGCGGAGTGACGGCGTGGACCGACCACGTCAAGGCGTTGGGCGTTGGCCTGCTTTCCAACGAGGTCAATTCCTGGATGACCGGAATCAACAGCAACGTCGAAGGCAAGCAGACCCGCATCGTCGCGCGCTACAGCGGCAGCGCTCCCGCCTACCGCGCCCGATGCGACGAGGTGGCCGCAAAGCGATATGACGAGTTGGCGCTGGGTTGATTTACCCGACCCGCGCCGACATCCCGCCGTCGACGGGCAGCAGCACGCCGGTAATAAAATTGGCTTCGTCGGAGGCCAGGAACAGCGCGGCATAAGCGGTGTCCCAGCCGGTTCCCATCTTGCCGCGCAGCGGCACGCGGGCATTGCGGCTTTCGCGCACCGCTGACGTCGTCGATCCCGTCGCCTCGGCGATCCCCGTCACGGCCATCGGCGTGTCCATCAGGCCCGGCAGCACCGCGTTGCAGCGCACGCCGTGCGCGCATTGGCACTGGCGACACCGGTGGTGAGGCGGTTCATGCCGGCCTTGGAAACCTCATAGGCCACCTGAGTGGCGCCGGCGAGCGAGGCCAGCGACGAGATATTGACGATCGACCCGCCGCCCTGCTCGCGCATGACGGGGACGACGTGCTTGATGGTCATCCATGCGGATTTGAGATTGACGTTGAGGATGCGGTCCCAGGCCGCCTCGTCGGCACGATGGGCGGGGCCGTCGCCGCTGCCGCCGATGCCGACATTGTTGACCAGGATGTCGATCCGTCCCCAGCGCGACATGGCCTCGGCGATCACGGCTGCGCAGCCGGCGTCGCTCGAGACATCCGCCTGAAAAGCCACGGCGCTTCCGCCTTCCGCCGTGACCATCGCCACCGTTTCGGCCGCACTCTCCAGCCGCCGATCGACGCACAGGACCTGCGCGCCCTCGCGGGCGAACAGCAGCGCCATGGCGCGGCCGTTGCCGACGGTTTCACCAGCGGTTTGGCCGGCGCCGACGATGATGGCGAACTTGCCCTGCAATCGCCCGCTCATTTCAAAATCCCTTCAGGTCGGGGTCGAGCACCTGACCCTCGTCGAGCTGAACCCCAAAACTGTTGAGCAGCATCGAGACCTGGGTGTACTGGCCCACCGTGAATACCATGTCCATGCGCTGGCGTTCCTCAAAGTGCCGCGACAGCTCCGCCCAGACCGGCTCGGTGATGAACTGCTCGCGATGCAGGTCGTCGGTGCGCCCGCAGCAACGCCGCATCGGCCGCACTCCAGCCCGGCGCGTCGGCGCCGACCTTGATGCGGGCGATCTCGTCATCGGTCAGGCCGGCGCGCTGGCCGATCGGGACATGCTGGGTCCATTCATAGCCGGATCGGCACAGGAAGCCGGTGCGAAGGATGACGATTTCGCGCTCGCGCGGCGGCAATGTGGATTTCCGGCTGAGGATATAGCCGCCCCAGACCAGGAAGGCCTTGGCCGCGGCGGGATGAGTCAGAAGAGTGCGGAAGATATTGATCAGCGGACCGACGCGCCACCATCGGCGCTGCAATTTCGCGCTGTTCCTCGGTCCAGCTTTCAGCGGGAACAGGCGCAACGCGCGGTTTCGTCAGTCGCATCTCGTGATCTCCTGAATGAATGTGTGATCGCTCTCAGCGCTTCGGCTCGACCAATGCCAGAATCTTCACGGCGGCGCGAAGATGCGGCTTGTCGATCATCTTGCCGTCGATCCGCACGACGCCGGAATTCGGATTGTCGTCGAACGCCTTGACGACTTTCTGCGACCAGGCGATTTCCTCTGGCGTCGGCATGAAGGCCGCATTGACCACATCGACGTGCTTGGGATGAATCACGGCCTTCGACAGGAAACCGTCCTGCCGGGCGGCGATCGCCTCTTGCTCCAAGGCTGCGAGATCATCGATGTCGGTAGTGACGGTGTCGATCGCCACCACGCCGGCGGCGGCAGCACTGATCAGGCAGAGATCGCGCGCCAGCAGATACGGCCCGTGATAGCGGCCATTGGTCCGGTTGCGCGAGGCGCCGAGCGAAGCCGCGAGATCCTCCGCACCCCACATCATGCCCCACAGCCGCGGACTGGCGCCCTCGAAGTCGAGCAACTTCAGGACGGCCCGCGCGGTCTCGGTCGCGACCACGACGATGCGGGTCGTTCCCTGCGGGGTATCGGATGCGGCCTCGAACGCGTCGAGATACAGCGCCAGATGATTGACGTCGGCGGCACCGGCGCATTTCGGCAGCACGATGCCGTCGGGCCGGCCGGGCATGACGGCGGCAAGGTCGCCGAGCGTGAGGCCGGTATCGAGCGCGTTGACGCGGATGTAGATTTTCTGAGCCGGATTGCGCGCGTCGAGCATCCCGCGCGTGATACCCCGCGCGATCACCTTCTGATCCGGCGCGATCGAGTCCTCCAGATCGAGAATGAGCGCATCGGCTGCGGTCTTCTTCGCGCTCTCGAATTTGCGCAGGCTGTCGCCGGGAACGAACAGGAATGATCGCATCGCTTCAGGCTTTCGGTTTGCGTTGTTGCCGCAATCTCGGCGCGTTCGCCGTCATCGTCCGGTATAATTGGGCGGCCGCTTTTCGACGAAGGCGTCGAGCCCTTCCTGACAATCTTCCGTGGTCGCGACCAGCGCAAAACTCTCGGCGGCATTCTCGACAGAACGGCGATAGTCCGCATCGACCGCACGCATGAAAGCGTCGCGGCCGATCTTCATGACAACAGGCGACTTCTGCGCAAAACGCCGCGCAATGCTGCGGGCGCGCTCGAGCGCGGTTCCCTTCGGCACCACTTCGCTGAGCAGCCCCATGCGGAACGCGGTCGCGGCATCGAATGAATCGCCGAGGAACAGCGGACCGAATGCCCTGTGCTTGCCGACCAGCCGCGGCAATTGCACAAAATGGATCGCCGGGATCAGCCCGACGTCGATTTCCGGATAGCCGAAGGTCGCGGCATCGCCTGAGATGATCATGTCGCACGATATCGCAATCGTCATGCCGCCGGCGCGCACCGGTCCGTCGACGGCCGCGATGGTCGGCTTGCCCATGCGGTATTGAACGTCGTTCAGCGCAAAATACAGCCGCTCGAGAAATGCCTTGGCCTCGGTGCCGCGCTTGCCTCTGATGATGTCGAGATCGAGCCCGGCGCAAAACACCTTGTGTGCGCTGCAGATGATGACGGCGCGCACCGACGCGTCGTCCCTCGCCTGCTCCAGCGCCTTCAACAGCGCGTCGATCAACTCCATGCTCAGCGCGTTGACCGGCGCGCGATCGAGCGTGATCTCGGCGATCGCATCTGACACGCTGTAGTGAACGAGTTCAGCCCCCATGTCGCATGGTCTCCATCCGGTTTGGCCTAGCGTAACGGAGTGCGCACCGCGCCGGTGCTGATCAAAGCATCGATGGCGCTGCGTTCGAACCCGGCCTCGAGCAGAACCTCGCGGCTGTCGGCGCCGATGTCAGGCGCAGGCCGCAGATGATCCTCGGACAGCCCCGGAAAACCCGGCGTGCGCGGCGCATAAACCAGACCAACGCCCGGCGTATCCTGGCAGACCGCGGCCTTGGTCGCCTCGACGTGAACATTATGCAGCCAGTCGCCGGGGCTAAGGATTCGCTCGGCGATGATATCAGCCGCATGCAGCCGGGTGAGCCAGGTCTCGCTCGACTGCGTCGGAAACACTTCGCGCAATTCCGAGATCAGCACGTCGGCGGCGTCCGCGCGCTTGGCAAAATCGGCAAACCGGGGATCGCTGGCAAGGTCGTCGCGGTCGATGGCGGCGCACAGGCGCTTGTACTGCGCCTCATTCACCAGCGTGACCATCAGCCAGCCATCGCTGGTCTGATAGGAGCCGGCCGGCACGTTGAGCGCGCGCGGGCTACCGCCTTCCAGAACATGCTCGGCGACCTTGTGGCCCAGCAAGGCGGCGGTCGATTGCGCCAGATTGACGTCGATCCAGCGGCCGGTCCCCACGGTCGCGCGCGCGAACAGCGCGGTGGCGATGGCCTGGAACGCATAGACCCCGGTCGCCACATCGGAAATCGTGCTGCCGACCCGGTGCGGAGTTTTGTCGTTGCCGACGTTGACCGACACCAGGCCGGAAAAGGCCTGGGCCACCGAATCCGAACCGGGGCGCTTGGCGTAAGGACCGCTCTGCCCAAAGCCGCTAACGGAGAGATAGATCAGGCCGGGATTGTCCCTGGCGAGGTCCTCGTAGCCGATACCCAGGCGAGCCGCGACGCCGGGCCGAAAGCCCTCGATCAGAACATCGCAGCTGCCGGCGAGCTGTTTCGCGATCCGGATGCCATCCTCGTGTTTCAGATCCAGGCACAGACTGCGCTTGCCGCGGTTGTAGACGGCCGACAGCGCGGTGTGACTTCCGTAGGTGGTTCCGAGGTAGCGCGACCAGTCGCCTTCGGGCGGTTCGACCTTGATGACGTCGGCGCCGTAGATCCCGAGCAGCATTGCGCAATAGGGCGAGGCAATTCCCTGCCCAAAATCCAGGACCCGCAGGCCGCGATAAGGCGCGTCGTGCGTCGGCGATGTCTTCTGCTCGACCGCCAATTTACTTCTCTCCCGGCCCGAGGCTAACCGCTCAAAGCGGGCACTTCTGCGAAAGAGAAGAGGATGGCACCCGATGAGTCAAGCACCGGCGCGTGCCGCGCTCGGAGAACGCGGCACGTCAAAATACAGGCCGATAGGCGTGCTGTTCGCTAGCCGGCGGAGAGCTTGCTCGATGCGGCGCCCGGGGGTACCAGGAAGACCGTCGCTGGGTTGGACGGTCGATCTCCAATCCAGCGAGCCCGCGATTCACCGCCGGGCTCGCTTCGACGTCCCCTCTAGCTGAAATGCAAAAGGCCCCGTGAGGGACCTTTTGTCATTCATACCGCGTCTTTGGCGGCCTTGACCGGGCGCGCCCGGACGATCTTTCGGGCCGGCTTGGCCTTGAACATCATCGGCTCCCCGTTGAAGGGGTTGGTGCCTGCCCGTGCCTTGGTGGCGGGCTTCTTGATGACCACGAACTTGGCGAACCCGGGAACCAGGAACACGCCGTTCTTCTTCAGCTCTTTATAGCCGATGGTCGCCAGGGTCTCGAGCACGCCCTTGACGTCCTTCTTGCCGACTTCGTTTTCCGTAGCGATCTTCTCGATCAGCTGCGACTTTGTCATTTGTACTGCCATTTTGTCTCCTCTGCTCTGCGTTTGATTCGATTGGTCGACAGTATTTGGAAATCCAGCCAAAAACCGCTGAATATAGCGATCTGCACGGTTTTTTTTGATGTTCGCTGGGCGCGCTTAACGGCTTGCCCGCCTCCCCGTCGGCAGGAGAAGGCCTTGTTTCAAGCCCTCCCGGTGCGTGTCCTGAACCGGCTTTGTGGCTAAAAAGCCTGTGCCGCAGCACCTTTTCGCGCTATTCCCGATACAACTCGACAAGGGCCCTTGCTTAGGGAACAGGGAATTGTGGCGGGCGCGGTGCCTGCGGTCTGGCGAGGGCAACGCCGCCACTGCTAAAGAATGAGATCGTCAGCTGAAGCGATCAATGGGAGATGGGACACATGAAGACACGCGCCGCCGTCGCGTTTGAAGCCAAAAAGCCGCTCGAAATCGTCGAGATCGACCTCGAAGGCCCGAAGGCCGGCGAAGTCCTGGTTGAGATAAAGGCAACAGGCATCTGTCACACCGACGCCTACACGCTCGACGGCTTCGACAGCGAAGGCATCTTCCCTTCGATCCTCGGCCACGAGGGCGCCGGGATCGTTCGTGAGGTGGGCGCCGGCGTCACGTCGGTGAAGGCAGGCGATCATGTCATCCCGCTTTACACGCCGGAGTGCCGGCAGTGCAAAAGCTGCCTGAGCGGCAAGACCAACCTGTGCACCGCGATCCGTGCGACGCAGGGCAAGGGGCTGATGCCCGACGGCACCACGCGCTTCAGCCACAAGGGCAAGCCGATTTTCCACTACATGGGTTGTTCGACCTTCTCGAATTTTACCGTGCTGCCGGAAATAGCGGTGGCAAAAATCCGCGAAGACGCGCCATTCGACAAGAGCTGCTACATCGGCTGCGGTGTGACGACCGGCGTCGGCGCCGTCGTCAACACCGCCAAGGTCACGCCGGGTTCGAACGTGGTGGTGTTCGGGCTTGGCGGCATCGGGCTCAACGTCATTCAAGGCGCGAGGATGGTCGGCGCCGACAAGATCATCGGCGTCGACATCAATGCCGACAAGGAGGAATGGGGCCGCCGCTTCGGCATGACCCATTTCGTCAATCCGTCGAAGGTCGAGGGCGACATCGTTGCGCATCTGGTCGGGCTCACCGACGGCGGCGCCGACTTCACCTTCGACTGCACCGGCAACACCACCGTGATGCGCCAGGCGCTGGAGGCGTGTCACCGCGGCTGGGGCGTGTCGGTGGTGATCGGCGTGGCGGAATCCGGCAAGGAAATCGCGACCCGGCCATTCCAGTTGGTGACCGGCCGGGTCTGGAAGGGCACCGCGTTCGGCGGCGCGCGCGGCCGTACCGATGTTCCCCGAATCGTCGACTGGTACATGAACGGAAAGATCGAGATCGATCCGATGATCACCCACGTCCTCAAGCTGGAGGAGATCAACAAGGGATTCGACCTGATGCACCAGGGCAAGTCGATCCGTTCGGTGGTCGTGTTCTAGGGGAAACGTCAAGCGGGGAGGACAGTCTCGGCCATGTCCGGCCGCGTTGCGGGCACTACGGGCGCTGGCGGTTGATTTCCGCGGCACCAGTTCGATCGGAAGGTCGACCGACGCCTTGGCGCCGCCGCCGGTGATGTCCTCGAGCAGGCAGTTGGCCGCGATCTCGCCGATCCGGCCGACCGGCAGATGAACGCTGGTCAGCGACGGAAAAATATGCGCGGACATCTCGATATTGTCGATGCCGACCACCGAGAACGCTTCGGGTATCACCAGTCCGCGGGAGTGCGCTTCCTCGATGCATCCGATCGCGAGGATATCGATGCCGCCGATGAGTCCGGTCGGCGGGTCCTCCAGCGCCAGCATCAATGAGCAGCCGGTGCGGCCTCCCGCAAGCGTCAGCGGTTGTTCGGTCACGCGCCAGTCCGGCAGATCGAGGCCTGCATCTGATAACGCCGCCTGAATTCCGGCGAGGCGCGCGGTTTGGCGATCGTTGAACTGCCGCGCGCCGATGATGACGCCGACCCGCTTGTGCCCGAGCTCGATGAGATGCTGCGCCGCAAGCCGGCCGGCTTTTTCATTGTCGACGACGACAGAGCTAAATCGGTCATCGCCGCACCAGGTCAGAACGACGGCAATGTCGGCGGTTTCAGCAACTCCCAGGTGGCGGCGGGACGTTCCGCGCCGACCAGCATCAGACCGTCCACCCCGCGCGTCAGCAGCGTGCGAACCGCCTCGGCTTCGGCCGCGGCGCTATAATCATGCGACGCGACAAGCAGCTGGTATCCCTGCCGCGACAGCGTGGCCTGCATGGTCTGCAGCGTTCGCGAGAAGATGGCGCTGTCGAGCGTCGGCACCACCGCGCCGATGGTCATCGACCGGCCCGACGCCAACGCGCGCGCGGCGCCGTCGGGTACATAGCCGAGACGCGCGGCACTCGATCGCACCCGCGCCAGGGTCGTGGCGCTGACCAGGTCGGGCTGCGCGATGGCGCGGGAAACGGTCGCCGCCGAGACCCCGGCGTGGCGGGCCACGTCCAGCAGCTTGATCCGTCGGTGAACGCCCATGCTTCCTTCCAGCCTGAAAATAATTTCAGAACTATAGCCATCCAGTTCCGGGCAATGCAATCGGCATACGCAGCATTCGTCCATTGACAAAAAGCCGCGCGAAAAGATTAAATGAAAGCGATTTCATCGGACATGGTGAGGCATGGCGCGGCGGCGAAGATGGATCGGATTGGCCGTGCTCGCAGCGCTTCTGGTGCTGTGGTTCGGCCTGACCACATGGACCGGGCTGGTTTCGGCCGGGCGATTTCCCGCTCCCGCCGATTTCTGGTTCTCATTGGTTCAGATCAACACCCGCGGCTATGCCGGCGGCCAGCTTTTCGCCCATGCATTGCACAGCCTGATCCTGGTCATCGCCGGGTTTGTCGTCGCAATCGTAACCGGAGTGCCGCATCGGATTGTGGATGGGCTGGAGCCGGCGTGCCGAGGCCGCGATCAATCCCGTCTTCCTGATCATCCGGCCGATCCCGCCTCTGGCCTGGATCCCGCTTGCGATTCTTTGGCTCGGGCTCGGCGACGCCGCCAAGATCCTGGTGATCTGGTTTGCCGCATTCGTGCCGTCCGTCATCAATTCGTTCGCCGGCGTGCGCACGATCGACCGTCCGATCATCGAGGCGTCACGCATGCTGGGCACGCCGCGCTGGCGATTTGTGATCGAGGTTCTCGCGCCCGCCGCAGCGCCGATGATCTTCACCGGACTGCGGCTGTCGCTGCAGGCGGCGTGGACCACGCTGGTCGCCGCCGAACTCGTCGGCGCGCTGGTCGGGCTTGGCTTCATTCTCAACGTGGCGCAGCAGGACATCTATCCGGGCATGATCCTGGTCGGGATGGTGTCGGTCGGCATACTCGGATTCGCCACCACCTGGCTGCTCGGCCGGATCGAGCAGAGGACGCTGAGCTGGAACATGGCGGCGGGGCGCGGGCAATGAACGATCGCCCCCTCCCCTTGAGAGAAGCACTTGCTTGGGGCCTGGTCGGCCTCGGCCTCTTCCTCGGGATCTGGACGCTGTTGTCGGTCACGGGCTTTGTGCCGCGCCAGTTCCTGCCGACGCCGCTCGACGTGATGTCGCGGTTCATCGAACTGCTGACGACGCCGTTTGCCGGCGCCACGCTGCAGCAGCATCTCGCATCCAGCCTGCAGCGCTACCTTTTCGGCGTGCTGCTGGCTGCGGCTGTCGGCATTCCCTTGGGCTTGTTGATGGGCTGGTTCAGATGGCTCGACGACATCCTGTCGCCGATTTTCGACGGACTTCGTTTCATCGCACCGATCGCCTGGGTCCCGTTCGCCGCACTCTGGTTCGGCACCGGCATCGGCGGACCCGTGATGATCATTTTTGCCGGCGCCTTTCCGCCCTGCCTGATCAATGCCTATCGCGGCGCCCGCTTCGTCGACCCGCATTTGATCGAGGCCTCGCGGATGCTCGGCACCGGACATCTGCGCACCATCACGGAGATCCTGTTGCCGGCCTCGATTCCGTCGATCGTCTCAGGTTTGCGCGTGGCCGCCGGGCTCGGCTGGCAGTCGCTGGTCGGCGCGGAACTGATCGTCGCCGCCGCCGGCGTCGGATTCATGATGGTGCAGGCCCAGGCCAATGTCTCGACGCCGACCGTGATGACGGGAATGATCGCCATCGGCATCGCGGGCATGCTGATCGATGTGCTGTTGCGTCGCGGCGAAGCGCTGATCCGTCGCCGTCACGGCCTTGGGGCCTAGGGGAACACTGTGGGCTCGATCCGTTTCGACAACGTCAACAAGAGCTTCGGCGCAAAAAACGCCGGCGTGAAGGTGCTCGAGAACATCAATCTCGAGATCGCCGACAAGGAATTCGTCGCGATCGTCGGCCCCTCCGGCTGCGGCAAGACCACCTGCCTGCGCATCGTTGCCGGCTTCGAGCAGCCGACATCAGGCGTCGTCAGCCTCAACGGCAAGCCCGTCACCGATCCCGGTCCCGACCGCGCCGTCGTGTTCCAGCATTTCGCGCTATTCCCATGGAAAACGGTGCGCCAGAACCTCGACCTCGGCCTGCGCAACAAGAATCTCGACAAGCCGCAGCGCGACGAGCTGATCGCCAACGCGCTTCAACTGATGAATCTCGAAAGCCACGTCGATGCCTTTCCGCATCAACTATCCGGCGGGATGCAGCAGCGCGTCGCGATTGCCCGCGCCTATGTGCTGGATCCGGAAGTGCTGCTGATGGACGAGCCATTCGGCGCGCTCGACGCTCAAACCCGCGTCGTGATGCAGGAAGAACTGGTGCGGCTGGCGCGCGTCAACCCGCGCACGGTATTGTTCATCACCCACTCCGTCGAGGAAGCGGTCTATCTGGCGGATCGCGTCGCGATCATGACGCGCCGGCCCGGCCGCATCAAGGAAGTGCTCGACGTCAAGACCGTTCGCGACGCCGAGAACTGGAACAGATTCCAGAAGATCGAGGATGTGATGGATCTGGAATCCTTCATCCATCTGCGCACGCATGTCTGGCGATCGCTGCGAGAGGAGAAGCAGGACAATCGATAGTGACATCACAAGGGATACGGAGGCGAAGACCCCGATCCACCCTTCATACCCAGCAAACCAAAATGAAACCCGGAGGAAGCCCATGATCTCGAAGTCAATCAAATCGGCACTCGCAGCAACTATCCTCGCCGGCGGCCTTGCGCTGTCAGCCCCGGCGCAGGCGCAAACGGCGATCGGCGTCAGCTATCAGCCTTCGCTGTACTGGGCATTGCCGTTTCACTACGCCACCGTGAAAGGCTGGTGGAAGGAAGTGGGTTTGACACCCAACTTCTCGACTTTCCCGGCCGGCGCGCCGCAGATCGCGGCGTCGGCGGCGAAATCCTGGGATGTCGGCGGAACGGGATCGGTGCCTGCGGTTCTCGGCTCCGCACGTTTCAATATCCTGACCATCGGCATCACCAACGACGAGTCGAAAGCCAACGCGATGCTGGTGCGCGGCGACAAATTCGACGCCATCAAGGCCAACCCGCAGCTCCTGAAGGGACAGCGGCTGCTGCTGACGACCAATTCGACCGTCGACTATGCCTCGCGCAAATGCCTGACCAAGTTCGGGCTCGCGCAGAACGACATGCAGTTCGTCAATCTTGCCCAGGCCCAGATCATCACCGCGATCACGTCCAACAACGGCGACATCGCCGGCGTCTGGGCGCCCAACACCTACACGCTCGAGGAGCGCGCCAACGCCAAATATCTGTGCTCCGGCGCCGATGCCGGCGCGGTGGTTCCGGGAGCCATTGTCGTGCGCGCCGATTTCGCCAAGGAGCGTCCGGACGACGTGGCGAAATTCCTGGCCGTGTTCCTGCGCGGCTGGTCCTGGGCCAAGGCCAACCCGGCCGAAGCGCG
Source organism: uncultured Alphaproteobacteria bacterium (assembly GCA_963742695.1). Classification (GTDB taxonomy): domain Bacteria; phylum Pseudomonadota; class Alphaproteobacteria; order Rhizobiales; family Xanthobacteraceae; genus Bradyrhizobium. The sequence continues at coordinate 58,464 of CAVUNF010000021.1, read as the reverse complement.
CACGCTGGCGCTGGAGTTCTACAAGCAGGGCGGCCTTGAGGCCAGCGCACGCGCGATGGATCAGGAATTCGAGCTGCGGCCGACCTTCTCGCTCGACGAGCAGCTCAAGCTGATGTCGCGGGGCAGCGGCGCCTCGACGGTCGACGGCTGGTTCTCCGAGATCGGCAAATTCCTGACCGAGGTCGGAACCATTCCCACCAATCCCGATCCGAAGAGCTTCATCACGGACGACTTCATGAAGCGTGTCGCCGCCGACGCCAAGCTGCGTGCCTTTGCCACGGAGTTCGACAAGAAATGAGGCTGGCGGGTCCGGCCGAAGATCCGGCCGGACCTTGCGACCGCTTGCCATCACGATGAAGAGGCAATGTCGATGTCCGTCGTCTATCTGAAGAAAGCCGCCAAAACTCCGGATACGGAGACCGACGCGGCGCGCACGGTGGTCGCTGAAATGCTGGCGGCGATCGAAGCCGGCGGCGAGCAGGCGGCGCGCGACTACGCGCTCAAGCTCGACAAATGGTCGGGCGACGTCGTGCTTGACGCGGCCGCGATCGAACGACTGCACGGGTGACATTCCTCAGTCGGTCAAGAACGATATCGCACTCGCCACCAGCCACGTGCGGCGCTTCGCCGAGGCGCAGCGCGCCTCGGTGCATGATTTCACGCTGGAGATCACACCGGGCCTCGAGCTCGGCCAGAAGCTGGTCCCGATCAATACCGCGGGATGTTACGTACCGACCGGACGCTACGCCCATATTGCCTCGGCCTACATGTCGGTGGCGACGGCGAAGGCGGCCGGCGTCAAGACCGTCATTGCCTGTTCGGCGCCCTACAAGGGCCAAGGCATCCACCCGCATGTGCTCTATGCCATGCACATCGCCGGCGCCGATATCATCATGTGCCTGGGTGGCGTGCAGGCCATCGCGGCAATGGCCTTCGGTCTGTTTACCGGACGCAAGGCCGACATCATCGTCGGGCCGGGCAACAAGTTCGTCGCCGAGGCCAAGCGCATGCTGTTCGGCAAGGTCGGCATCGACGTCTTTGCGGGTCCCTCCGAAGTCGCCGTCATCGCCGACGACAGTGCCGATCCGCTGATCGTCGCGACCGATCTGGTCGGCCAGGCGGAGCACGGACACGAAAGCCCCGCCTGGTTGATCACCTCCTCGCCTCGCATCGCCGACGAAGTGGCCCGAATGGTGCCGCAGCTGATCGACGGCTTGCCGCCGACGGCACGCGACGCAGCCGGTGCTGCCTGGCGCGACTATGGCGAGATCGTGCTGTGCGACACGCGCGAGGAGATGGTGGAGATCTCGGACGCCTATGCCTGCGAGCATCTCGAAGTGCACTGCACCGACCTCGACTGGTGGCACGCGCGGCTGACCAATTACGGGTCGCTTTTCCTGGGAGAGGAAACCAATGTCGCGTTTGGCGACAAGGTGTCCGGGCCGAACCACATCCTTCCGACCAAGCTCGCCGCGCGCTATTCGGCCGGACTTTCCGTGCACAAGTTTCTCAAGCCGCTGACCTGGCAACGCATGAGCCGCGAGGCCTGCAAGACCATTGCGCCGGTTGCCGCGCGCATCTCGCGGCTCGAGGGCATGGAAGCGCATGCCCGCACCAGTGACGTCAGGATGGCGAAATATGCGCCGGGCTCCAATGCCGATCTCGGTTCACCCGTCGAGGCTTGAAGTCCTGCGGCAACCTGATCAGGCGCCCAGCGCGGGTTCGACCTCAAGCGCCTTCAGCCTGCTCGGCTGCAACTCGCCGGCGGCCTCCAGCACGGGATAGGCCACCGAGCAGATATGCGAATGGATCCGCTTCAGGTCGCGCAGGATGTCGAGATGCAGCGAGCTGGTCTCGATGCTGGCAAGCCGGCCCTCGCGGAGCCGCACCAAATGGTTTTCGGAAGCCTCGCGTTCAGCCTGGCGGATCACGACCTTTTCCGCGATCAACTGCCGGGCAATCTTGACGTCGCCAGAGATGAAGACGCTGAGCGCCAGTTTCAGATTTTCGATCACCCGGCGGTGGAAGGCCTGCAGCTCAGCCGCCCCTTCATGGGAGAAATTGAGCCGGTTCTTGATCTTTTTTGCCGCGAGCTCCATCAGATTCTTGTCGATGATGTCGCCGATATGCTCGAGGTTGATGGCGAACGCGATGATCTCCATCGCCCGGCTCGCCTCGCGTTCGTCGAGGCTTTCTCGCGTCAGCTTCGTAACGTACAGCTTGATCGCTTCATGCAGTTTGTCGACCGCATTGTCCATGCGCTCGATCGAGACCACTAGTTTGCGATCGTCGGTCATCAAAGCGACCATCGTCTCGCGCAGCATGGTCTCGACCATGTCTCCCATGTGCAGCGCTTCCCGGGCCGCACTTGTGAGCGCCAAAGACGGCGTCCCGATCGCGGCGGCATCGAGATAGATCGGCGCCGATGGATCGGAAGCCGCCGCCGGTGGCGGCAACAGCCATTGCAGCAGCTTGGCGAACGCAGGCAGCGGGATGATGAAGAGGATGGCGAGCGCCACGTTGAAAAGCGTATGGAAATCGGCGATCAGCCGCACCGGGCTTGTGTAGAACGACCCCATGAACTCCGTGATCGGTTGCAGGAACGGCAGCACCAGCGCGCAGCCGACAACGCGATTGATCAGATTGCCGAGCGGCAGGCGGCGGGCGACCGGATTCGCAAGGCTGCCGCCTTCCACCAACGGATTGATCGCGCTGCCGAGGTTTGCGCCCAACACCAGCGCGAGGGCCGCGACCGGAGCAATGAAACCGGAATAGGCCAGTGAAATAACCAACAGCACCACGGCAACGCTCGAATGCGCCGCCCAGGCCAACGCCGCGCCAAAGATGACGTTCAGGATCGGCATGCCGGTGATGGCGGTCAGCAGCGCCCGCACGTTGGGGGCGGATTTCGGCCGGCGCCAGCGTGTCGAGCAGCATATGCAGCGACAGCAGCATCAGCCCAAGGCCGATCGCGACGCGGCCAAGGTCACGAATTCTGGTCCGCACGCTGTTCTTGAAGACGACGACGCCGATCCCGAGCAGAACCGGAGCCATCATGGAGACATCGAAACTGAATACCTGAACAATGAGGGTGGTCCCGATATTCGCGCCCAGCATGATCGCCAGCGCCGGGACAAGGCCGACCAGACCATCGCCGACAAAGGTCGCGGTCATCATGGCGGTGGCCGTGCTGCTTTGCAGAAGTGCGGTGGCACCAGCGCCGGCACACAGCGCGGCGAACCGGTTGCGCAACGCAATGGCCAGCGCGCGGCGCAGATCGGCGCCAAACGCCCGCAGAATGCCGGACTGCACCATGTGCAGGCCCCACAACAAAAGCGCGATGCCGCCGACAAGATTCAGAAGTACGGTCGTGCCCATGGTGTCACTTTGGCGCGTCGGGAATCAAATGATCTTCTTCTGCAGATGGCTGCTGATGGCGTCGGCCGCCCAGATCAGCAGGATGATCAGCAGGATGCTGGTGGCCGTTTCGTGATACTTGAACATCTTCATGCTGGTGATCAGCGTGAATCCCAAACCGCCGGCGCCGACGAGGCCGAGCACCGTTGCCGAGCGAATGCTGACGTCGAAGCGATAGAGGATGTAACCGACCACGGCGGGCAGCACCTGGGGCATGATCGCAAACAGGATGATCTGCATTCTGCCGGCGCCCGCAGCCTGCAGAGCCTCCACCGGCCCGCGATTGACGTGTTCGATCTCTTCGGCGACGAACTTTGCCAGCATTCCGGTGGCGTGCAGCGCAATCGCAAGAACGCCCGGGAACGGTCCGAGGCCGACCGCGCTGACCAGCAGCAGCGCATAGATCAGCTCGTTGATGCTTCGCAGCAGGTTGAGCAACAGCCGCGTCACGTAATAGATGGAGGGATGCGGCGACGTGTTATGCGCCGCCAGCAGCGCCAGCGGCGCCGATGCCACGACAGCGAGCACCGTTCCCCAGGCCGCGATCTGAACCGTCTCGACCATCGGCGCCAGCAGCGGCATCACACTGGACAGGTCGGGCGGAAACATGCGGCCGAAAAAATCAACCATGCTGGGAACGCCCAGGATGACGTTCTTCAGGCTGAGGTTGATCCGGGCGGCGCTCAGCCAAAGAATGACCAGGAATCCGGCCAGCACGGCCAGCCGGATCATCAGGCGCCGATGCCGCCACGCCGCCTCGCGGACGAGCCCCTGACTGACGGCGGCTTCGTAAGGACTACTCACCCGAATTCTCCACACGGGTTCCGTAGATCTGAGCGATGATATCGTCGGTCAAGGCGCTGGGCGGGCCGTCGAATATCAGCTTGCCTCCCGACAGACCGATGATGCGTTCGGCGTATTCGCGGGCAAAATTGATCTGATGCAGGTTGCAGATGACGCTGATGCCGAGCCGCTGCGAGACGTCCCGGAGATAATCGAGAACCTGACGGGCGATTTTGGGATCGAGGCTGGCGACGGGCTCGTCGGCGAGAATGATCTTCGGCTTTTGCGCCAGCGCGCGGGCGATCGCGACCCGCTGCTGCTCGCCGCCGCTCAATGTATCGGCCCGCTGAAACGCCTTGTGCCCCATCGCCACCATCTCGAGGCATTCCAGCGCGATGGCCCGGTCCTCGCGCGGAAAACTGTAGAACAGGCTGCGCCAGGTCGAGCGATACGACAGCCGGCCCGACAGCACGTTCATCATCACCGAAAGCCGCGTCACCAGGTTGAACTGCTGAAACACCATGCCGATTTCCTGACGCGCCTTGCGCAAACTGCGCGGAGCGTCGGTGATCTCTTCGCCCCTCAGGAAAACCTGCCCGCTGGTCGGCTGTGCCAGCCGGTTGATGCAGCGGAGCATGGTCGACTTGCCGGCGCCGCTCGGGCCGAGAATGACGACGAATTCGCCTTGAGTGATATCAAAACTGACATCGCTCAGCGCGACCAGATTTCCCCTGATATAGGTCTTGCTGACCTTGTCCAGCGACAGGATCGGCGGCTTTTTCGGCGGCGCCGCGTTGATGGGCTGGGTGACGGTGCTGACATTCATGTTCATCTTGGCCTTCACTTTACTATGCTGCTGCGCAGCAGGGCCGATGCCTGATCGATCACGGTGACCAGCGCCAGAATGACCAGCAGGATCGCCGAGGTCTGCGAAAATCATAAAGGCGGATGGTGGTGACGAGTTCGAAGCCGATTCCACCGGCCCCGATCATGCCGAGCACGGTCGCCGATCGGATGCCGACCTCGAACCAGTAGAGATTGTAGGAAACGATCTGCGGCAGCACCTGGGGCAGCACCGCAAACATGATGACCTGAACGCGGCTGGCGCCGGTCGCCCGCAATGCTTCCAGCGGCTTCGGATCGACATTTTCGATCGCCTCGGCATAGAGGCGGCCGAGGATGCCGCCGAAATTGACGCCGAGCGCGAGCGCGCCGGGAAACGGTCCGAGGCCGACCGCGGCCACGAAGAAGATCGCCCAGATCAGTTCCGAGATGCTGCGAAGCACGTTGAGAATGGTGAGCGCCGAAGACCTGCAGGACGATTGAGCCGTTGAGGTTCTTGGCGGCGAGAATGCCGAGCGGCAGCCCGATCACCGATGCGATGACGGTGCCCCATAGCGCGATGCAGATGGTGTCGAGTGTCGGGTCCCCACAGCCCATCCAGCGCGGTCCAGTCGGGAGGGATCATCCGCGCGAGATAACGCCCGATCACCGGCAGCGAGCGGAACAGCTCGCCGCCGCTGAGTTCCAGCGCATTCGCGCTCCACGCCAGGAACACGGCCCCGGCAGCCAGATACGCGATGAACTTCGCCCGGCCGCCGAACGACAATCTCGGTTGCACGGCGTCGAGGCTCGTTAAGGGTGGCAAAGGTCGGTCCCCCGCATGTTGCGCAGCCTAAGACCAGTCGCCGGTCGTCACTTCATTTTCGTCAGATCGAGCTTCAGCGTCTTGGCGATGTGCCGGACAACTTCATAGTTCTCGTCGGTTGCCGGATCGAAGCGCGCCACCATGCCCATTTCGCCGAAAGTCAGATTCTTGATGCCGTAGAACGCGTCGGCGATCTTCTTCTTCATGTCTGCCGATATCGCCTTGCGATAAAACAGCGGATCGTTCGGAATCTTCGGTGACTTCCAGATCACCTTTAGCTTGCTGCAGTCGACGGCCTTTTTGTCGCAGGCGCCGGCGAAGATGCGGTCGGCGACGGCGGCGGCGTCGACCTTGCCCTCGACCACCGCGATGATGCTGGCGTCGTGGCCGCCGGAATAGATCACCTTCTTGAAGTCGGTTTCCGGCGTGATGCTTGGCGTCCATCATCGCCGCCTTCGGCATCAGCGAGCCCGACGTCGAGCTCGGGTCGACGAAGGCGAAGGTGTGGCCCTTGAGCGTCTCGATCGATGTGAGCTCCTTGGCGTCGGCGCGGGCGATGATGATCGCGTGGTAGTCGGGCGAGTTGCTCTTCGCGGTAACCGTCACCGCAAAGGCCTCGACCGGCGCCTGCGTCGTCGCCAGCACGTAGCCGAAGCCGCCCATCAGGCCACATCGACCTTGCCGCTGCGAAGCGCTTCGATGGTGGCGTTGTAATCGGAGCCGACGAAGAGTTCGGTTTTCATGCCCAGCGCCTTGCTGACCTGATCCATGACCTCTTTGGACTGCTTGACGACAGCGCGGCCGTCTTCGGCGGGAATGATCCCGACCTTGAGAACGCCGGCTTCGGCAAGTCCGTCCGGACCTGCGGCCAGGGCCGGACGATCAGCCGCGCCCAGGATAACACGCCGCCCCAATCGCAACCGAGAAAATTACAGCAAGCCTGTTAAAACCACGCATCGCATCCCTCCCAGGGTTTTGTTTGTTGGCTCGTTTCTTATTGAAAGCCTAAGTCGCCGTTCCGTCTCCCTTATCAGCGCTCCGTTTGCCGGATGCTGCTGCCGCCTCGTTTCTTCTGCATGGATTGGCAAGCCGACGATGCTCACCATCGCATGTTGATGTTCTTCACCTGCGTGTAGCTGACGATCTCGTCGAAGCACTCTTCTTCGCCGATCCCGCTCTGCTTCCATCCGCCATAGGGCGCGCCGATATAACGGCCGCTGGAATTGATCCAGACGTAGCCGGCTTCGATCCGCTCCGCGGTCTCCATGGCGTGAGCCAGATCGTTGGTGACGATCGAAGCGGTGAGGCCGTATTCGAGGCCGTTGGCCAGTTCCAGCATGTCGTCGTAATTGTCCCAGGTCATCACCGACATCACGGGACCGAATATCTCCTCATGCCCGATCCGCATCGCCGGCGTCACACGTCGAACACGGTCGGCGCGATGAACAGGCCGCCCGCCAGGCTTGCATCCGCAGGCTTGCCGCCGCCGGTCAGCAATTGCGCGCCTTCGGATTTCGCCGATGCGATGAAGCCCATGATGCGGTCGAACTGGCGCTGGGAAACGATCGGACCGACGTCATTCTGCTTGAGCCACGGCACGCCGATGGGCAGCGCCTCCGCCAGTTTCACCAGTTCTTCGGTAACCTGCCTTGTGCAACGACGCATGAACGAACACGCGCGAAGTCGAGCTGCAGGACTGCCCCTGCCGGTTCATGTTCATTCCCTTGATGGCGGCGAACGCTGCTTTCTTGGGGTCGGCGTCGGGAAAGATGATGATCGGGTTCTTGCCGCCAAGCTCGAGGCTGACGCGCTTGAGACCGACCGCGGCCTCCTGCGCGATGATCCGCCCCGTCGGCACCGACCCGACGAAGCCGATGCGGCGCACATCGGGATGGCGCACCAGCGCGGACCCGACCTTGCCGTCGCCGGTAATGATATTGACGACGCCGGCCGGGAAAATGCCCTCGCACAATTCGCCGAGCCGCAGGCTTGAAAGCGGCGCCTGCTCGGAGCCCTTGATGACGACGCTGTTGCCGGCGGCGAGCGGTGCGGCGGCCTTCTCGGCGCAGAACCGGAACGGATGATTGAACGGATTGATCTTGGCGACCACGCCGAACGGCTGGCGGCGCGTCAGGTTGAGATGGCGCGCGCCCTGCGAGGAGGTCTCGCCCTTGATCTCGGTGATCAGGCCGGCGCAATAGCGAAACCAGTCCGCAGTCCATGTCATGTCGCCGCGCATGCCGACGATGGCGTTCCCGGAATCCACCGCGTCGAGCAGCGCCAGTTCATCGGCATGCTCTTCGATGCGATCCGCCAGCAGCTCAAGGCATCGGGCGCGCTCCTTGATCGGAACCCGCGACCATTCCTTGAAGCCCTGCTTGCGCGGCCTTTACCGCGACGTCAACGTCCGCCTCGCTGGCGGCCGGAATATCCGCGAGTTTCTCCATGTTCGATGGGTTGATCGAGGCGAAATGCTTGCCGTCGGCCGGCGCAACCCATCGGCCTCCGATGTACAGTCCGTGCGGAGTGAATTTGAGCGGCGGAGATTGCATGCCCTAACCCTTGTAGCCGGGAACGATCGCGGCGCGGAGAACGGTTCGCTCCGACGCCTTCTTGAAGGCGGCATCGAGATCCTTCAGCGCAAACTTGGAGTCGACGATGTCCTTGAAGGGAAAGCGATCGCGGTTCGCCATCACAAACTCGAGCGCCTGGATCAAATGCCGCGGGTGATAATTGTGGATGCCGCGCATGGTGACCCAGCGCTTGACCAGCATGTTGGCGTCGATCGTCACATTGGCGCCGGGACTGACCAGACCGCCGAGCACATAACGGCCGCCGGTGCGCAGCATCTGCAGGCCCTGATTGATGACGGCCGGGACCCCGCACACCTCGATCACGGCGTCGGCGCCGTCGGGCCGGCACAGCCGGCGGACCTCGGCGATGACTTCCTTCTCGGGCACTTTTCCGATGTTGATGACATGGTCGGCGCCGAATTTCTTGGCCGTTACGAGCCGGCTCTCCACCGCATCGAGGCCGATCACCAGGCGCGCGCCGCGCGCCTTTGCCATCGCGGCAGCCGTACAGGCCGAGCAGACCGAGGCCCTGAATAACGACGGTATCGCCCAGCGTGATCTCGGCGGCTTCGGTCACCGACGCCATGGTGGCGACGCCGCAATTGAGCGGCGTCGCCTCCTCGTCGCTCAGCTCGTCGGGCAGCTTCAGGATCCAGGTACCGGGAAGGATGTAACAGTACTCGGCAAATCCGCCGAGAAAATGCGGATCCTCCTCCGACAGATCGTGGCCATATTTGCGCACGCCGTGGCACTTCTGCGGCATGTCGAGCACTTCGCGGTAGTAGCACTGGCCGTCGAAGAAATACTCGCTCCAGGTGATGCGGTCGCCGACCTTGAGCGGATCGCCGCGCATGTCCTGCTTGATGTCTTCGCCGAGTTCCTCGATCAGCCCGATGATCTCGTGGCCGAGAATCCCGGGGCATGGATTTGGCCGATGCCCTTCATAGGAATGGATATCCGAGCGGCAGATCGTCGACATCGTCACCTTCACCAGCACCTCGCCGCGATGAACCGGCCGCAGCGGAAAGTCCTTCATGATGAAAGGTGTGTTCGGTGCTTCGTAAACGGCGGCCTTGGCGGTGCGCATTATGGCTATTTCTCTCTGGTTGATTGAGTCCGACGCAGCCTACGGGCAAGGCTGCGAGCATGACCGGTCGCCTACTCTACCCCGTTCAGCGCGAAATCGAAGATATCGTAGTTGTGAAGCGGTCCGGCTTTCGCCCGTCTTCTGGTACTGCTGCACTGATCGGCCGCGACAGCAGGAACGGGACCTTCTGTTCGCCGAGACCGCCATGCGAGCGCAGCCGATGCCCCGCCAGCTGGCTGAGATTGTGATCCTCCCGCCGCGCGCCGACCACGGTCTGGCGATCGCTGAAAACCGCGAAATCGCCTTCGCGGTCGATCGGAAGCTCGAATTGCTTGCACACCTGCTCCTTGTCGAGCACCAGCTCGACGCCGGGCAAGGTCCGGGCGAACGCCATCATCGCCGGGACGTCGCCGGTCTTGAGCAGATGCACGCGGACGAATGAACCGAGCGCGCCGTGATGCCGGACGAAGGGATCGGCGATCGGGCAGATGACGCGGACGGTGCCGGCGCCGAACCGCGAATTCAGTTCGTCCTCGAGATAGATGACATTGGGCGTGCCGTCCTGGGCGCGACTTGTCGTTCATGCCGTGGTCGGCGGTGATCGCCACGGTCGCGCCGAGCGCGATCAGCGCAGCCACGGTCTTGTCCACCGCGTGATGATAGGCATCCGCCTCCGGCTCGCCGGGCGCGTGCTTGTGCTGCACATAGTCCGAGGTCGACAGGTACATCAGGTCCGGACGCACGGTGGACAGCAGTTTCACGCCGGCATCGAACACGAACAACGACAGATCAGCGGAGTACTGGTCCGGCGTCGGCCGTCCGACCAGCTTCTCGACGTTCTCGATGCCGTTTTCCTTGAGGCTGGCCTTGCCGGCATATTCCGAAGAGAAATTGATGCCCTCCATTTCGTAGGCCAGCACCTTGAGCAGCTTGTCCTTGGCGGTGACGACGGCGGTTTTCACGCCGACATGGCTCAGCGCGCCGAGGATGGTGCCGCAGCGCAGCCGCTTGGCGTCGGTGATCATGATCTCCTCGCCGGTTGCGGCATCGAGATAATAATTGCCGTTGATGCCGTGGATGACCGGCGGCACGCCGGTCACGATCGACGTATTGTTGGTGTTGGTCGTGCTCGGCATCGAGCAATCGGCAATGCCCATGAAGCCGTTTTGCTTGAACGACTTCATGGTCGGCAGCGTGCCGTTGGCGATGCCATGCTCGAGATAGGCCGGATCAAAACCGTCGACGATGATCACCACCGTCGGACGTTTCGGCGCGGCATAGGTCCGTCCATTCACTTCGACGGATGTGTCTGAAATACGGGAAGGCGCAATGGATTGAGTTCACGCGTGACGCTCCGGTCCTGACTGGAAGGGTTGGATTGGGCAAGCAAGCTCCGGATCGCGGCCAGCTTCGCTGCGATTGCGATGTCGGCTTGATGACAAGCGGCAGTAATTGGTCGAAGCGGTCGATCAGATGATCGGCGTTGAATTCGGACGGCGGCCGGTGATGGTAGCCATAGCTCACCGCGACACAGCGCATGCCGGCGGCATGGGCGGCTTCGACATCGTGGATGTTGTCGCCCACCATGACGGCATCTGGCGACATCGACCCCGAGTTGCCGCGCCGCCTCCAGCACAGGCGCCGGATGCGGCTTTCGCTCTGCAACACTGTCGCCGCCGACCACCACCGTGAAGAATTCGGCCAGCGACAGCGCCTCGAGAATCTTTTTGGTCGCGGCTACCGGCTTGTTGGTGACGACGGCGAGGCGAAAATTCTTGTCGCGCAAGACCCGGAGCGTTTCGATCACGCCGGGATAGCAGCGGGTCAGCGTCGCGGGATTGGCCTGGTAGATTTCGAGGAAACGGCCCAACAGCGCATCCTTCTGCGCCGGGTCTCCGTTCGCCGCGATCAGCCCCCGCTCGACCAGCTTGAGCACGCCGTCACCGATCATGCCTTTGACTTCGCGAAGCTCGATGGCGCGCAAGCCCAATTCGCCCAGCAACTTGTTGAGCGCAGCACGCAGATCCTCGGCGCTGTCGACGAGGGTACCGTCGAGATCGATGATGACAGCCTGAATCACGCCTGACTTGAGCATGTCTCACCGTAGGGACTTAACTCAGTGAGTTTCAATCGAATAAATTGCACAAACATGTGAGATTTAGTAAGCTGAATCACTGAAAGAACAAGGGAAACGCCCAGATGAAAGCGCGCGAATTACCGCTGGTGGCTTTGAGGGCCTTTGCCGTCGCGGCGCGCGCGCCCAGTCTCACCGCTGCCGCTTCCGAACTCGGCGTGACTCACGGGGCGATCAGCAAGCAGATCAACGCGCTGGAAAACTGGCTTGGACAGCAGATGTTCATGCGCGAGGGCCGACGTCTGGTCCTCACACCCTACGGTCAGGTCCTTGCCGAGAAGCTCGGCCAATCGCTCAACGAAATGCAAGGCGCCTGCGAGTATGTGCGCCGGCAGAAAAACCAGCTCGTGGTATCGGTCGAGGCGCCGGCGACATTGGCGATGTACTGGCTGCTGCCGCGGCTTTTGGAATTCCAGAACGAAAATCCCGACATCACGGTCTGGACCGCGACCCGGCAAACCGGCCAGAGCCCGGACCTGTCTTCGACCGACATCGTCATCACCCGGGGCAATCCGTCGGAGCCGGCGCCGCGCCTGCACGCGACCGAATTCCTGTTTGACGAGCGACTGACGGTGATCTCATCGCCGGCGCTGTTGGCCCAGCTTCCGGTCAAGCAGCCGGCCGACGTCATGCGCCATCGCCTGATCACGGCCGCGACGCGTCCCGGTCAATGGGAGGCATGGCTCGATTTCGCCGAGGTCGATCATCAGATCATGGAAGGCGGCCACCGCTTCGACCATCTGTTTGTCGCCATGCATGCGGTTCGCGACGGCCTGGGATCGATCATCGCGCCCGAAAACCTGTTCGACGCCAGCTTTGCGAAGCAGGAACTGGTGGCGCCGTTGCCGAACATGACGCTCAAGGGTGTGCCGTACTTCGTCCACCGCACGCCACGCGCCGAGGGAAAGCACGTCAGCCTGTTCACCGACTGGCTTCATCGGGCGGTCGCCTGAGGCAGCTCAAATTCCCGGCAATCCAGCGCGGTTTCGCACATCAGGACGCCGCCGAATGGTTGGATTAGTCGCTCTCGCTGCATTATGATGGGCCCGCAAATCCGCATCCGGAATCCGCATCCATGCAGCCTCAATTCGACCGCGCCGCCGAGGACCTCGGCAACTCGATCCATCTCGAACATGTCAACGTCACGGTGCCGGACCAGCGTCTGGCGACGCTGTTTTATGTCACCGGGCTCGGCCTCACCCGCGATCCTTATTTGATGGTCTCCGACACCAACATGTGGGTCAATGTCGGGCGAAGCCAGTTTCACCTGCCGAGCGGCGCGCCGCAGGTGCTGCGAGGCCATACCGGCATCGTCATCTCGGGCCGCGAAGCATTGCTCGACCGCCTTGCCGCTGTCGCCAGCAAGCTGGACGGCACGGCGTTCGCGTTCAGCGAGAGCAACGACTATGTCGAGGCGACCTGTCCGTGGGGCAATCGCGTGCGCTGCTATGAGCCGGACGCCGCGCGCTTCGGGCGCATCACGCTTGGCATCCCCTATGTCGAGTTCGACGTTCCGGTCGGAACGGCGAAAGCTATTTCCGCATTCTATCCCGAGATCATGGGTGTACCCGCCGAACTCAGGAACGGCGACGCCACCGTGGCGCGTGCGAAGATGGGAAAGGACCAGTATCTCCAATTCCGCGAGACCGACCAGCCGCAGCCGGAATTCGACGGCCACCACGTACAGATGTACATCACCGACTTCTCGGGTCCCTACCGCCGGCTGGCGGAGCGCAACCTGGTCTCCCAGGAAGACAACCAATATCAATACCGCTTTCGCGATATTGTCGATCTCAGGGATGGCCGGCACCTGTTCACCGTGGAGCACGAGGTACGCAGCGCGACCCACCCGATGTACCTGCGGCCGCTGATCAACCGCAACCCGGCGCAGACCAACCGCACCTATGCCAACGGCCACGACCAATGGCTGTGGGCGATGGGGCCGGACCAGTACGACGGGCGATAGCGGCGGCGCACGAACCGCCGCCACGCAAGCTCGTTTTTTGTGCTGCGGAGAGATTAATTTGCCGGACGGAATTGAAAGCGGCCCGGCGAGCGGGTTAGATGTCATCCTGCGGTTCTGTGAAATTGGTTTCGTTGCCCGCGGCGAGGTGCCGAGTGAACCATAGCTGCATCGAGAACGAAGTGAAGTTTGAGGTTTCCCCAAACGACCTTCAGAAATTGGCAAGTGCGCGCAGTTTGCGGCCGACCGACGGACAACTTGTCAAGCACAAGTATCTGGTGTCCACCTACTTCGATACCCCCAAGCACATCCTCAGGCGTAGCGGCGTGTCGTTGCGGGTGCGGCAAGCCGGCAAGAAGCGCATTCAAACCATCAAGACGGCTAACGACAACATCGCGCTGAGCCGGGGCGAGTGGGAGCACGAACTGCAGGGCGAAGAGCTGGACTTGCGGGCTGCCCGCGGCACAGCGCTGGAGCCCCTGCTTTCGAAACGCCTGCGCCGCAAGCTGGACCCGGTGTTCGCGACGCACGTGCATCGCACGCTGGTAACGCTGCGTCCGGGCAACAGCCGGGTGGAATTGGCACTCGATCAGGGACACGTTCGAGCCGGTCGGAATGCGACGCCTTTGGCCGAGGTCGAACTCGAACTCAAGAGCGGCTCGATTGCCGATCTGTTCAAGGCGGCGCGGATGGTGACCGAGCTCGTTCCCGCCAAACTCGCGCTGAGAAGCAAGTCCGAGCAGGGCTACGATTTGATCACAGGCGAACCCGAGGGGGCCGTTCGCGCATCAAAGATCACGCTTCACCGCAAGGCCATCCCTGCAAGCGCCTTTCAGGAGATTGGCCGCTCTGTCTTGCGTCACATCGCTGCCAATGAGCCGGCGGTGCTGGCCGGGCATCCCGACGGCGTGCACCAGATGCGGGTCGGCGTGCGTCGCCTCAGGGCCGCCATCTGGGTGTTTTCGAAACTGCTTCGCAGCAAGCAGACCGACGACATCAAACAGGATCTCAAATGGCTGACCGGAAAACTGGGTCCGGTGCGCGACCTGGATGTCTTTCTGGACACCAAAGTCAGGCGGCTCATGAACGCCGAGCCACCCATCGTTGGCCTGGCCGAGCTTGTCGGCGAGCTGGAGTACCGGCGCGCCCTCGCCGCCGAGTCGGCAAGATCAGCGGTTGCAAGCTCGCGCTACCGTCTGCTGATTTTCAACGCGCTGGAATGGATCGAGGACGGCGCCTGGCTCAAGCGGTCGCGCGCGCGCGAGGTTCAGCCGATGAGGCCGTTTGTCACTGACTTGCTGACACGCCGGACCAAGAAGGCAAAAAAGCGGGCGAGGAAAGTGCGCGATTTGAGCGTTCACGATCGCCACGAACTTCGCATCGCAATGAAAAAGCTGCGCTACACGACCTACTTCTTCGAGAGCCTGTTCAGCGGCTCCAAACGCAAGAAGGCACGGTCCCGCTACAAGGATTGTCTCGAGAAATTGCAGGAAAGTCTCGGCGCACTGAACGACATCGCCGTACATCAAAGATTGGTCGAAAAGCTCGGAACCGACGGCGACGAAAGGAAATCACGCATGATTTCCTTCGCGGCCGGAGTCGTGGTCGGCGGCGAACGTGGCCAGATCGAGCCGCTGCTTGATACCGCCGCAAAAGCGGCGCGACAACTGCGCCGGACAAAGGAAGTTTGGATCTGAGGCGCGCCGCCTCCGTGGCTGATTCCACGCTTCTGGTGGCTAAACACCATATGCGCTAGATGATCCCCTGCTTCCGCAGCGCGCCGAGGTCATCGCCGTTCAGTCCGAGCAACTCCTTGAAAATCTCGGCGTTCTGCGCGCCCACGCCTTCGCCAAGCCATCGGATCTCGCCCGGGTGTCGCTGAAAGCCGCGGCACCACTTCCGGCACGGCGAGAGCGCCGATCCGGGATTCCGTCATTCGAATGTTTCCGCGGGCGCGGTATTGCGGATCTTCAAAGATGTCGGCGATGCTGTAGATCAGGCTGGCCGGCGCGCCGAATTTCTTGCAGCGGGCAAGAACCACGTCGAGGTCGAGCGACAAAACCCATTCCGCGACGATCCGGTTGACTTCGTCCCGGGCGCCGAGCCGAAGATCCCTCGGACCGAAACGTGTGCTAGATGCCAGCTCCGGCTGCTCCATGGCATCGGCCAGCCGCCTGAACATCTCGTCGTTTGAGCAGGCAATTGCGATCCACTTTCCATCGCGGGTCTGATAGTGGCTATGCGGACAAACATGCACGGTATCGGCTCCCGCACGCTCGCGCACATAGCCGGATTGCTGATACGCCGGCACGATTTCGTCGAGCACGCGGAACACCGATTCATAAAGCGCCAGATCGACACATTGGCCCTCACCGGTCACGTCGCGCGCCCGCAGCGCCATCAGCGCACCGATCGCGCCATACATGCCCGACATGTAGTCGGCTAGCGACGTCGAACCCGGCACGACCGGCAAGCGGCCGGGTTCGCCGGAAAGATAGGCCAGCCCCGAGAAGGCGTGCGCGATACGCGCGAAACCGGGCTCGGTTCGCATCGGCCCGTCCTGGCCGTAGGCCGAAATACGCACCAGCACGGCGCGCGGGTTAAGCACCTTCAAATCGTCGTAGCCGAGGCCCCATTTTTCGATCGTGCCGGGTCGGAAATTCTCGACAATGACGTCGCACTTGGCTGCGAGCTGCCGCAACATCTCGCGTCCGCGCTCTTCCTTCAGATTGAGCGTGATGCACTTCTTGTTGCGGCTCTCCGAAAGCCAGACCAGCGTGTCGCCGCATTCGGTTGTGGTGCCCAGACGACGCAGGGAATCGCCGATATCGGGTGGTTCGACCTTGATGACCTCGGCGCCAAACTCGCCGAGAATGGTGGCGCAGTACGGGCCGGCAATGAAGGTGCCGAGATCGAGCACCCTGATACCATCGAGCGCGCTCATGACTTTCCTCCGATGCGCCCTGCCCGATCGAGCACCTTCTTCGCCAGTTTGACGTGCATGAGATCGATCATCTCGCCGCGCTTGTCCTTCACGGCGCCGCGCCCCTCGGCTTCGCCTTGCTTCATGGCCGCAATGACTTCATTGGCCCATTCGACTTGCTCGCGGCTCGGCGTCAGCACCTCATGGATGGTTTCGATCTGGGAGGGATGGATCGCCATCTTGCCTTCGAAGCCGAGCGCGCCGGCGCGGCGGGCCGCGGCCCGCAATCCCTCGGGATCGCCGATCACGGAGAACGGCCCGTCGATCGGTCGCAGACCATAGGCCCGGCACGCATTTGCGATGCGCGCCATCGAGAAATGCCAGAGGTCGTTCCAGTGCCGTTGCCGCGGTCCTTTGCCGTCATCGTCGGTCAGAACCAAATAGTCCGGCGACGGCGCGCCGACCGATCCCTGAATGCTGCCGAGATCGAGCTGGTAGTCGCCGCCGCCGAACACCAAGCGTGTTGAGCCGTCCGCCGGCTTGCGCAATCGTCTCGACATTGGCCACCCCGCGCGCGCTTTCGATCAGCCCCATGATGCCGACGCTGCGTTCGCGCGGCGCGGCCTGCTCTGCGGCGCGGATCATGACTTCGACCGCGTGAACATCGGCTGCGGAATCGCATTTCGGCAGCAGAATGCTGTCGAGACGCGGACAGGCCTCGACCACATCAAGGATGTCGCGGCAACCCCATGGCGTGTCGAGCCCATTGACCCGCACCGAGACGTTGCGCCGGCCCCAGTCGAGTTGGTTGAGGGCGGCGATGGCGTTGCCGCGCGCCGTCAGCTTGAGATCCGTAATGACCGCATCTTCCAGATCGATGAACAAGGCATCGGCCGGAGATTGCGCGGCCTTCTCCAGAAACCGCGCCGACGTCGCGGGCACCGCGAGCAGCGAACGAAGCAATGGGGGGCTTGAGTTGGTCATGACTGCACAAAACTTCCTGTTGCTGCGGTTTCTGCGACCGACCCGCGCGTAGCGCCGTGGCCGGTGGCTTTTCAGCTTGATGCCTAGCATGGCTGCAACTCACGCGACACCGTGACTGCCTGATCGAGGTCGGGCCGACTTCGGCGACCACCATCTTCTTGGGAAGGGTGAGCGCCATCGGGCTAGATTCCGTGAAAGGTTGTGAACTCGGCCACGCCCGCGCGCTCGGTCTCGAGCGCATTAATCGGCGCGGCGGGATCGATATGACCGATCGCCATTCCGCAAATGATGATCTCTTTGTCGGGGATGTTGAGGGCTGGCCGGATGATGGAATGGAAATCGGCGAACGCCGCCTGCGGACAAGTGTGAAGCCCGCGCCCGCGCGCCGCGATCATGATCGCTCCGAGCAGGATTCCGAGGTCGAGCCAGCTGCCGATCTCAAGGTCCTCGTCCAGCGTGAATATCAGGCCGACGGGGGCGCCGAAGAACTCGTAATTGCGCAGCCGCGCCTGATGGGTGCCCTCGTGATCGCCCTTGCCGACGCCGAGCAGGCCGTACATATCCCACCCGATCTTGCGGCGGCGGCCGAGAAACGGTTCGCGCCATTGCACCGGATAGTAATTCCATTCGCGCTGGTACTTCTCAAAGCCGTCGCGCGCGATGGCGTCGAGGATCGCCTGGGTGAGCCCGTCCCTCACGTCGCCCGCGACTACCCTGACCTTCCACGGCTGGATGTTGCTGCCGCTCGGGCTGCGGCTGGCGACGGCGAGGAGTTCCTCCACCGTGGTGCGCGGCACCGGCGTCGGAAGAAACGCGCGCACCGATTTCCGGGTCGTGATCGCCTCGTCGACGATGGATTGCACGGTTTCGGCTGGGTTCATAGTTGGGTCTCACGCATCGATCGCGCTCAATGCTTTCATGCTCTCCGGAACCTCGCCGAGGAACAGACGCTTGACGTCGTCGTTCTGCAGAAGGTCTCCCGCGATTCGCCGGAGCGTCTCCTGATTGCCTTTGTCCAGACAGCTTATCAGCCGATATGATTCAGTCAATCACACATCAGATTGACATGATTGTACGCAATGTCATAGTTGTATGGACAGCTTTAAGAGACCGGCCGGAGGGCATTCCTGTCATGAACGATCCGCTCCGCGACAGCTCACTCGACGCCGAGCAGGAGTCGCAGGTCCTGAACATGATCGAGCGCTGGGTTGCGCGCGAGCTCAAGCCCATCGTGCGCGAATACGATCATGCCGACCGCTATCCGACAGACATCGTCGAGCAGATGAAGGAACTCGGCCTGTTCGGCGCGACCATCAGCCCCGAATATGGCGGCATGGGTCTGTCGGCATCGACCTACGCCAAGATCGTCATGAGTATTTCATCGGTCTGGATGTCGATTTCCGGGATCATCAACTCGCATTTGATGCTGGCACTCGCGATCGAGAAGTTCGGCACGCCGCAACAAAAGACGCGCTGGCTGCCCAAACTCGCCACCGGTGAGGTCCGCGGGGGCCTCGCATTGACGGAACCCAATGCCGGCACCGACCTGCAGGCGATCCGGGTCACCGCCAAGCGCGACGGCGACCACTACGTCATCAACGGCACCAAGATGTGGATCACCAACGGCGCGGAGGGTTCCTGCTTCGCGCTGCTGGTCAAGACCGAGCCCGACGCCCAACCGCGCTACAAGGGAATGAGCCTTTTCATCGCGCCGAAGATGGCGGGCTTCACGGTCGGCCGCAAACTGGACAAGCTCGGATACAAGTCGATCGATACCGTCGAAATGATTTTTGAGAATTATCGCGTTCCCGCCGATCACCTGATCGGCGGCGTTGAAGGACGGGGCTTCATTCAGACCACCGGAGGCCTCGAGCTCGGGCGCATCAACGTGGCCGCGCGTGGCGTCGGCATCGCCGAAGGCGCCCTGAAACTCGCCTCCGACTATGCCCAGACCCGCCAGACCTTCGGAAAGCCGATCTGCGAACATCAGGCGATCCAGCTCAAGCTCGGTGAAATGGCGACGCGTGCGCGCGCCGCGCGGCTGCTGACGCTCGACGCCGCCGCGATCTTCGACCGCGGCGATCGATGCGACATGGAAGCCGGCATGGCGAAGTATTTTGCCAGCGAGGCCGCGCTGGAGAACGCGATCGAGGGCATGCGCATCCACGGCGCCTACGGATACTCCAAGGAATACGACATCGAGCGGCTGTATCGCGATGCCCCGCTCACCTGCATCGGCGAAGGCACCAACGAAATGCAACGCATCATCATCGCCAAGCAATTGATCAAGAGGAACCCTGCCGCATGAAGCCCCTGCATGGTGTGCGCATCGTCTCGGTGGAGCAATTCGGCGCCGCCCCGTACGGCACCATGCTCCTGGCCGACCTCGGCGCCGAAGTCATCAAGGTCGAAAATGCCGCGATCGGCGGCGATCCTTCGCGCAAGACCGGCCCGTTCATGCTGGGTGACGAACGACAGCGAGTATTATCAGGCCTTCAACATCAACAAGAAGAGCGTGGCGCTCGACCTGCGCAGCGACGAAGGCAAGGCCGCCCTGCTCGGCCTCATCAAGGGAGCCGATGCGCTGATCAACAATCTGCGCGGCGACCTGCCGGCGAAGATGGGCCTCGACTACAAGGCGCTGGCGACGGTCAATCCCGCGATCGTCTGCGTGCATCTGTCGGCCTACGGGCGCGACAACGAGCGCGCCTCGTGGCCCGGCTACGATTACCTGATGCAGGCGGAATCCGGGCTGATGTCGCTGACCGGGGAGCCCGACGGCCCGCCCTCGCGGATCGGCGCGCCCTCGATGATCGACCAGTCGACCGGACTGACCGCGGCGGTCGGCCTGCTCTCCGGCATCGTCCAGGCGCGCGCCACCGGCAAGGGCTGCGACATCGACACCTGCCTTCTCGATGTCGCCGTGCATCAATTGGGCTATGTCGCGACCTGGTACCTGAACGAGAAGCACGTCTCGACCCGCCAGCGCCGCAGCGCGCATTACTCGGTGGCGCCGGTGCAGACCTTCCCGACCTCGGACGGCTGGGTCTTCATCATGTGCATGACCGACAAGTTCTGGACCGAACTGGTCAACGCCATCGGCCGCCCGGAACTGCTTTCCGATCCGCGTTTCACCACGCCGACGTCGCGTCAGGCCCATCGCGACGCGCTGACCGAACTCATCGACGGCGAACTGACGCAAGAAGCCGACCGAGCACTGGCTGGCAAGGCTGAACGGCGTGCTGCCGATCGCGCCGGTTCTCGATCTCGCCGACGCCCTGGAAAATCCCTTCCTGCGCTCGACGGAGATGATCCGGACACGCCGCACCCCGCCAAGCCGGACATGCGCACCCTCGCCAATCCGATCAAGATCAACGGCCAACGGCTGGAAGCAGACGGTCTGCTCGCCGCTCGGCGCCGACAATGCCGAATACCTCAACAGTCCAAGGCCTGGCAGGCGCGTCGTGTCATGAAACTCAGCCGGCCTCCGCGTCATCGACCTGTCGGTCTTCCTGCCCGGGCCTTATTTGACGCTGGCCATGGCCGACCACGGCGCCGAAGTGATCAAGGTCGAATCGCCAGGCGAAGGCGATCCCGGACGTCACATCGGACTTTCCGATGGCCCGAGCACGGTGTTCTTCCGCAATCTGAACCGCGGCAAGAAGAGCATCGTGGTCGACCTCAAGAATCGCGCCGACCGCGACAGGCTGCTCACCCTGTGCGAGACGGCTGACGTGTTCGTTGAATCGTTTCGGCCGGGGCGTCGATCGCCTGGGCGTGGGTTATGATGCCGTGAAAGCCCGAAATCCCGGCATCGTCTACTGCTCGATTAGCGCTTTCGGCCAGGACGGCCCGTTGCGGGGGCGTCCAGCGCACGATCTGGCGCTGGAAGCCGAGAGCGGGTTGCTCAGCGTCACGCTCGGCAGTGACGGCAAACCGGCGATGCCAGGCATTCCCGTCGCGGATGTCGTCGCCGGACTGCAAGGACTTTCCGGCGTGCTGATGGCGCTGTACCGGCGGCAACAGACCGGCATCGGCGACTACATCGACATCAGCATGCACGACGTCACGCTGGGCGCGATGCTCAATATCCTGGGGCCACCGCTCGCGGAAGACCGGCAGCCGGTCGCCGCGCATGAGCGCACCACCGGCGGTGCCGCGTTCTATCGTCCCTATCAAACCAGCGATGGCCGATATCTGGTGCTGGCCGGCCAGGAGCCGAAATTCATTCACAATCTGCTGGGCGCGCTGGGACGGCCGGAGCTTGCCGAATTATGCCTGCGCGGACCCGGCCCGCATCAGCAGCCGGTCATGGACTTCCTGTCCCAGACCTTTCGCGAGAAATCGCTGGCGGAATGGCAAAGCTATCTCGAGACGCTCGACGTCTGCTTCGGCCGTGTCAATACCCTGCCCGAAGCGCTCGCGCACCCCAATCTCGACGCCCGCAACATGATCCGCCGCGATGAGCATGGCCGCCGCCACATCGCGCCGCCATTCACTTCCGCGAGGAGCCAGCTCGCCTGACTTGCACGAGCCCCGCCTCGGGTGAACACACCGAAACCATTTTCGACGCAAGAATCAGGTCTTTCGGAGAATAACGCCATGCAGACCCACGAGCCCGTCGGCGGCCAGCGCTACCGCGAAAGCTTTGGCAGATATTTTGAGGATTTCGTTGTCGGCGATGTCTACGAACATCGGCCGGGCCGAACCATCAGCGAAACCGACAATACCTGGTTCACGCTGCTGACGATGAACAAGCATCCGCTTCACTTCGACAGCGCCTATGCTGCGAAATCGGAGTTCAAGCAGCCACTGGTCAACAGCTGCCTGACCCTGTCGATGGTGGTCGGCATGAGCGTCAGCGACGTCAGCCAGAAAGCGATCGGCAATCTCGGCTGGAACGACATCAAGCTGACGGCGCCGGTGTTCGTTGGCGATACGATCTATGCGGAATCCGAGGTATTGTCGAAACGCGAATTGGCATCGCGGCCGACTCAGGGCCTTGTCACGGTACGCACGATCGGCAAGAAGGCCGACGGCACGCCGTTCATGAGCTTCGAACGAACCGTGCTGGTACCCAAGAGAGGCCATGGCATCGAAGACTGAACCCAGGGCGCGCAAGGCCGTCGCAAGTAAGCGTGCGAAGCATGCGCGCGGCGCAACGGCCGGCAAGTCCGACGAGCCGCTGTATCTCCAGGTCGTCCGCGCCCTGAAGGACGAGATCGTCAAGGGCGTCCATCCGGTCGGCTCGCAGCTTCCGACCGAAGAAGAACTCTGCCGGAGGTTTTCGGTCAGCCGCTATACGGTGCGCGAGGCGCTGCGGCTGCTTCGCGAGGACCACCTGGTATCCTCGCGCAAGGGAGCCGGTACGACCGTGGTTCCTCCGCGTGCATCGGACTCCTACGTCCACGAGGTGATGTCCTTCAACGACCTCGTCACCTTCGCAACCGGCGTGCGCTTTCACATCGATACCACCGAGCTGATTACCGCCGACGCCAAATTGGCTGCGCGGATCGGCGTCTCGTCCGGCGAACGCTGGCTCGCCGTGCGTGGCTTTCGGCACACCAACGCGAGCGAGCCTCCGGTTTGCTGGACCGAGGTCTACATCAACGCGGAATTCGCCGCCATCGGCCGGCTGTTGCCGCGCCACACCGGCCCGATCTTCCCGTTGATCGAGGATATGTTCGGCCAAAGCGTCGTCGAGGTCCATCAGCAGATCGCCGCGGGATTGATTTCACCCGCCTTGGCGGCAGGACTTCAGGTTGAACCGGGAGCCACGGCGCTGGAGGTACAGCGCACCTATAAACTGGCCGACGGCAGGATCGCGCAGGTCGCCATCAATACCCATCCGGCATCCCGATTCCGTCATTCGATGACGATGCGGCGGGTAAAGGGCTGATTGCAGATGGTAGGTTCAAGGCCGCTCGTGGCGGTCCAGGCGATCGAGCCGAAGCCGTCTTGGGCAAAATTTAGGTCGCCCGCCGCAACCAATCCCCTACCCTCTGCAACAAGGGTTTGGGCTGACCTCGAGCCGCCCTCACGGTTCCATGGTCGGGGAATTCGGGCTGCAGCGTGGTTGTTGGCGCCCCTTCGCCAGTCGCGGCCTGAAGCGCGAGCGGACCTACATTGGCGAGAAACGCGCGTTCATATCCGCGAGACAGCCGTTCGACGGCTTGATCGAGCGGCAGCCAGACGACGGCCTTGACGTCATGCATCAGGTCGTGGATTTGCTCGCCATTCGCTTCCATCCGCCAGAAATGGACGATTTTCGAATTGCGGCCGACTTCATAGGCCAGGGTGCCCAGAAATTCATGAACCGAGACGTCATGCCCGGTTTCTTCCAGCACCTCGCGTTCGGCGGCGGCGCGCGGCGTCTCGCCGTCGTCCAGCTTGCCCTTGGGCAGCACCCATTCATTGCGCTTGCGTAGCCGCACGACCGCGATCAGCGGGATCTTGCCCTGCCGCAGCACAATACCTCCCGCCGCCAAAATCGGCGCCCGCGCCATCTCGCCCTCTCATGCCGCCGTACCGATCGGCAACATACAGTGCGTATCGCCGCAGATCGAGGCGATGTTGCGGTCTTCCGCGAATGGATCAGGTGGCAGGCGATCAAAAATGCTGGGAAAGGATTCGTCCGGGCCGCGCGTCCGGGCGCGGCTCGATGTCGACCGACCATAGCGATCGATTGTCGACATCCTTCAGCGTCACCGTCATGATCTCCGACTGGCCGTCGATATCGACGCGGCCGAAGAACTGCAGGCCGAAACACGGCGCGAGATTTTCGCCCTGCTCCGCGCTGCAGCCCTTTTGAAACGCAACCGCCGGGCCGAAGGTGTTGTCCAGTTCGCCGGGACCCCATGTCCCGGCGTGCAGCGGGCCGGAGACGAACTCCCAGAACGGCTCGAAGTCCTGGAATACCGCGCGGTTCGGATCATATTGGTGCGCGGCTGTGTAATGCATGTCTGCCGTCAGCCACACGGTATTCCTGATACCGACGCGCTTCATGAAGGACAGAAGGTCGGCGATCTCGCATTCGCGCCGCTCCGGGGGGCCATCGCCGAGCGCGATGGCGTCCTCGCTGATCAGGCTGATCGCCATATCCGCAGCAATGACTTTCCAGGTTGCGTTGGACGCCGCGAGTTCCCGCTTCAGCCACGCTAGCTGGACCGAGCCAAGAATGCAGGCGTCGTTGCCGTCGCCACGCCTGTTCCATGTCGAATTGCGATAGCTGCGCATGTCGATCAAGAAGACGTCGAGCAATGGTCCATAGCCGACCTTGCGATAGATCCGCCCGGCCTGCGCCGGGAGGCTGCGGATCGGCATGAACTCGTGAAACGCGCGGGCCGCCCGCGCCACCAGCCGGGAGCTGCCGTCGTCGGCGTAGCCGGTCGCATCGGCGGTACCGGCCGGCGACCAGTCATTGGTCACCTCATGGTCATCCCACTGCGCAAGCATCGGCACCTGCGCGTTGAAGGCACGCAGATTGTCGTCGAGCAGGTTGTATTTGTAGTTGCTGCGAAACTGCGCCAGGGTTTGGGCGACAACGGATTTTTCCTCGGTGACGATATTACGCCACTGGCTGCCGTCGGGCAGCTTCAATTCGGCTTCGATTGGACAGTCGGCGTAGATGTGATCGCCGGAATGAATGAAGAAGTCCGGCCGATTTTCGAGCATGGTGGCGTAGGTTCGCATGCCGCCGCGCCCGGGATCGATGCCCCAACCCTGGCCCGCGGTATCGCCAGACCAGACAAACGATACCGAGCGCTGCTCGATGGGCGCCGTCCGGAAATGTCCGACCTGCACCTCTCCGGATATTCCGGATTCGCTGATGTCGTCGAACCGCACCCGATAGAAGATATCCTGCCCTGGCGGCAGACCCTCAAGTAATACTTTTGCGGTAAAATCGGCGTCCGGTGACGCTTCGACCGAGCGCGAATGAATGATCGTCTTGAAGCTTTCAACGGCCGAGCATTCGACCTGCATCCGCGCAGGCCGATCGGCTCTCGCCCACACCACGGCTGAGTCGGTCGACACATCGCCGGACTGAAGTCCGCAGGCGATCTGCGGACGGTCCGCGGCGCGACTGAGATAAGGCTTGGCGAGACCTCCCATCCCTGCCAGCGCCAGCGTCGATGCGGAGCGGACCAGCAGTTGACGCCTGGTCAGACTTGCCTTCGCGCTTACCGCAATCGCCATTCCCAGCACCCTCGTCGAATCGCGACGAAGGATGCCCGTTCAACTTGACTCGGAGCCGACGGTTTTGCGACAGGCAGGTGACTCGGTACTAGCGAGGACTTGCGCCCCTTGCGCGAGCGGCCTGGATGGCGCTCCAAACCAGAAACGGCGTCGCCGGCATGTCCAGTTCATCGACACCGAGCGGCGACAACGCATCGAGGACGGCGTTCATGATTGTTTGCGGCGCCGCGATGCTGCCAGCCTGCCCGGTTCCTTTCACGCCCAGCGGGTTCGACCTGGTCGGCACCGAGTTGTTCAGGCCGCCGGCGAAGTTGGGCAGATCCTGTGCGCGCGGCAGCGTGTAGTCCAGGAATGAACCACTGAGCAGCTGGCCGTCGGGGTCAAAGACGACGTGCTCCAGCAGGGCCTGTCCGATGCCTTGTGCAACCCCGCCATGCACCTGTCCGAGCGCCACGCGCGGGTTGATGAGGCTGCCGAAGTCATCGGCTATCGTGTAGCGATCGAGCCGCACGACGCCGGTATCCGGATCGATCTCGACTTCCGCGACATGGCAACCATTCGGAAAATTGTAGAGATCGGAAGCGTTGGTGGCACTTCCATCGAGCCCCGGCGACAACCCCTCGGGAAGATTGGCAAGATCCTTGGCGGCATCGGCCACCTTACCGATCTCGATGGCGCGCTCGGTACCTTGCACGGCAAAGCGGCCATCGACAAACGACACTTGGTCGAGCGGCGCCTGAAGCAGGTGCGCGGCGATCAGCCTGCCCTTCTCGATCAGCTTTTCGACGGCCAGCACCAGTGCGGTGCCTCCCATATGCATCGAACGTGCACCGCCATGGCCATTACCGCCTGGCAAAAGCTCAGTGTCGCCCTGACGAAAGCGGAAAGCCGTAATGGGCAATCCCAGCAGATCGGCGGCGACCTGGGGATACGAGGTTTCATGTCCCTGCCCGTTGGAGTGAGTGCCGACGGCCAGCGACACCGTACCGTCAGGCTCGAACGCCGCCCGAGCATACTCGTTCAGCGCGCCACGGGAGGTTTCGAGAAAGCAGGCAAGCCCGATGCCGCGCAGCAGTCCGAATTTCCCCGATTGCTTGCGTCGCTTGCGAAAACCGTCGAGATCGGCGAGTGCCATCGCCTCGTCCAGACCGGCCCCGAAGCGGCCGCCTTCGATCTTCATGCCCATTGCCGTGCGATGCGGAAACTTTCTGATGATGTTGCGGCGGCGCAGCTTGATGGCATCGATCCCGGTCCTGACCGATGCAAGGTTTATAAGGCGCTCGATCAGATAATTGGCTTCGGGCTTGCCGGCGCCGCGATAGGCGTCGACCGGCGGCGTGTTGGTAAAGGCGCCGCGTACTTCGTAAAAGACCGACGGGATGTCATAGACGCCACCTATCGCGCTGCCGGCCGCATTGGTGGAACTGACCGGGCCCACGGTCGAAAGATATGCACCCATGTTGGCGACAGCCCGCACTTCCAGGCCGAGAAACCGGCCATCCTTGTCGAGGGCGAGCCTCGAGCGGGAAAAAAAGTCGCGGCCATGCGCGGAGCTGACAAAATCCTCGGTGCGTTCGGATACCCAGCGCACCGGGCGGCCGAGCTTTCTTGCCGCCCAGAGCACCAGCACATATTCGGGATAAAGGTAGTTCTTCATCCCGAAGCCACCGCCGACGTCGGGCACCACCACGCGCACGCGTTCGATCGGAACCTTGAAGATGGAGCCCGCGAGTTGGCGACGAAGATCGTGGACGGCCTGGCCTGTCACCGAAAGCAAAAACTGGTCGGTCTTGCGATCATGGAAGCCTATCGCGGCGCGCGTCTCCAGGGGGGCCGCAACCACACGGTTGTTGAAGAGGTCGCATTCGATAACATGCGCGGCCGACGCCATCGCGACGGCAACAGCCGCCTGATCGCCCTTCCGGAACAGGAATGCAGAATTGCCCGGCG
This sequence comes from uncultured Alphaproteobacteria bacterium, assembly GCA_963742695.1. Lineage (GTDB taxonomy): Bacteria > Pseudomonadota > Alphaproteobacteria > Rhizobiales > Xanthobacteraceae > Bradyrhizobium. Next base: position 30,806 of record CAVUNF010000021.1, on the reverse strand, counting down.
CCTCCGGCCATATCAGCGGGGCGTCTGGCTGCAACGCCGCGGTGGCCGCGGTGACGCATGGGAGCGAATCATAGGAGACCTCCACGGCTTCGCTGGCTGCCATCGCCGCCTCCGGCGACTCGGCGATAATGCAGACCACGGGATCGCCAACATGCCTCACGACGCCACGGGCCAGCGCGGGGCGCGGCGGGACGACAATCGGCTCGATGGCCTCGATAACGGTGACGCATGGCAACTCCCCGATACCGTCGGCCGCGAGATCGGCTTCGGTAAAGACCGCCACTACTCCGGGGACAGCGCGCGCAGCTTCCAGCTCCAGCCGGGCTATCCTGGCGAATGCGACGGGAGAGCGAAGCACGTGGGCATGCAACACGCCGGGCACGTGATCGTTGGCTACATATTTCCCGCGCCCGGTAAGGAAGCGCAGATCCTCCAGCCGAATCAGGGACTGACCTTGATATCGCTCTCGCAAACGCCCCACCGTCTTTCCCGAAGCTCCAAGGCCATTCCGATCCGGATACTGGCGCGAGCGGGAGCGGCTTTGCAAGGCGAGAGGGCAGCGGAAGCGTGTTTATTCCCTGCGAAAAGCATCTAATCCGATAGGCCGGCTGCGCCGGTCACCAATATGCTCCAGAATCAGCGTCATCTCGGGACTGCTAATACGCCAGCGATTCCGGCCGACCAACCCCGCAATAGTGAAATCCGTCCCGCATCACCTCTTCGGGCGAGTAGATGTTGCGGAGATCCACAATGACCGGACAGACCATGATGGAGGCCATCTCCTTGAGGTCGAGCGCGCGGAACTGCTCCCACTCGGTCACGATCACCAGCGCATGGCTCCCCCGGGCGCAATCATAGGCATCTTCGCAGAATGTAACGTTTTCGAATACCTTCTTCGCCTGCTCCATCCCGACTGGATCGAATACCCTGATCTCCGCGCCCATGTCCTGGAGCGCCGTTATCAGGGGAATCGAGGGCGCGTCGCGCATGTCATCGGTATTGGGCTTGAACGTGACGCCCAGCACGGCGATGGATTTGCCCCGCAGATTACCGCCGAAGGCGTTCGCCACCTTGCGCGCCATCGCGCGCTTGCGCTGATCATTCACCGCAACGACGGTCTCGACGATGCGCACCGGCGATTCGTTATCCTGGCCGGTCTTGATCAGCGCCAATGCATCCTTTGGAAAGCACGAGCCGCCGAATCCCGGCCCCGCATGCAGGAATTTTGCGCCGATGCGATTGTCGAGGCCGATCCCGCGCGCAACCTCCTGCACATTGGCGCCGACTTTCTCGGCCAGATCGGCGATCTCGTTGATGAAGGCGATCTTGGTCGCGAGAAACGAATTGGCCGCATATTTCGTCAGTTCGGCGGTGCGCCGGTCGGTATAGAGAATCGGCGAGGCATTGAGATGCAGCGGCCGGTAGATTTCAGCCATCACGCCCCTCGCCCGCGCATCATCGGTGCCGATCACGATCCGGTCCGGATGTTTGAAATCCCGAATCGCCGCACCCTCCCGCAGGAATTCTGGATTCGACACCACCACCACCCTGGCATCGGGGTTTTCCTCGCGAATGATCCGCTCGACTTCATCGCCGGTGCCGACCGGAACCGTGGATTTGGTCACCACCACCGCAAACTCCGGAAGCGCGCCGGCGATTTCGCGCGCCGCTGCATAGACATAAGACAAGTCGGCATGGCCGTCGCCCCGGCGCGACGGCGTTCCGACCGCGATGAAGACCACTTCGGCGCCGCTCACGGCCGATTTCAGGTCGTTCACGAATGCAAGGCGGCCCTGCCTTACATTACTGGCAACGAGTTCGGCGAGACCGGGCTCGTGAATCGGCATTACGCCGCTGTTGAGGGCGGAGATCCTTTCCTCGTCGCAGTCGACGCAGACAACATGGTGTCCAAAATCGGAAAAGCACGCCCCCGACACCAGCCCGACATAGCCGGCGCCAATCATAGCAATATGCATTGAAGATCCTGTCTGAAAGTATTTTCCGGTCGCTTTGGCGCGATGCCGACTGCCGACGCGCCGGCGGCGGCGAACTAGCTGCTCAGTATCGACTCGCCATCGAGGTGCTGGGGGAAGAAGAAGAAATTATTGACGTAGGATTTTCCGTGTTTGCGACCGCCGTCGGGTTGCAGCGCATCGACATCCTGCAGATTCTCGGCGCTGAAGGCGTCGACCGTTATCACCTCGTCGTCCTTCAAGAAGAAACCTCGGTAAGATCGGTTGCGGAAGAACTCGAACACCAACCGGGTCGCCTCAGCATGATGGCGGTCTTCCGCCTCCACCAGGAAGACCGGCTGACAGCGCTCGAGCAGCTCAACCGCGCCATTGAGGACACTCAACTCGTGTCCTTCGACGTCGATCTTCACAAACGCCACATCCTGCTGCACAACGGCATCCAGCCGTGCAGTCGGCACATGGGTCGAGACCAGTTTCGCCGGCGAATCCGGCCTGGGCTCGAGCGATGCGAGGCCGTAAACCAGTCCGTCGTCGCCTTGCGGGATGAACAATTCTGCATCGCCGCTATGATCTGACAGCGCGACTTCATGGACGCTGACATTCGACGCCGACGTTCGCCGCAGCACTCTGGCCATCTGCTGCGAGGGTTCGAACGCATGAACCTGCCTCGAAAGTCGCGCCAGTTGCCGGGTGTACAAGCCGCAATTTGCCCCGACATCGACGGTCACTGCGTCCTCGGGGATGATCTTGCAGAGATAGGAAAGCTCACGCTCTGCCGATTTCGGGCGATGCATGAAATGCCAGCGCAGCCATATCGATGGAAAGGTTTCTTTCAACAACTCCTTGGCCTGCCGCTTTGCATTCATGATAGGTCCCCTTGTTTCGCGCCTTGGTATTTTGAGATGTCATGCACGGCCCGCGTGCACGACGAGAGCCGCTGCGGCGCGCGCATTCTATTGCCGACCATCGATCGGCTGATTCCAGGCCACTTCAGAATCCACTGCCCGACAGGAATTCCCTGCGAATCGTGCGCGCGATGATCATGATGTCCATGCGCAACGACCATTTCTCGATATAGTCGAGGTCGTAGTCGATCCGCGAGATGGCGCGATTTGATTCGACGGTGCTGCCTCTGCAGCCGCTCACCTGCGCAAGACCGGTGATGCCGGGCCGCGCGGTATGGCGCTGGAAGTAATAAGGCACGAGGTGTTCATATAACAGGTCCGCGGCGAGCATTCCCGGAACGTGCGGGCGGGGCCCGACCAGCGACATGTCGCCCTTGATCACGTTGAGGAGCTGCGGAATCTCGTCGAGGCTGGTTTTCCGCAGGATCTTTCCAATTCCAGTAACCCGAGCATCGCCCTGTACCGTCTGCTTTACGCCGCGAGCATCGCCGGCATCGGTGCGCATCGAGCGAAATTTGTAAATCTTGAAGAACCGGTTGCGATATCCGTAGCGATACTGATGAAACAGCACCGGCCCCGGCGAGGTGATCTTGATGGCGATCGCGACTGCGATCAGGAGCGGCGCAAAGAACAGCAACGCCGAACTTGCAACGACGATATCGAACAAGCGCTTTTTGATCGATCCAGAGGGCTCGATGCCCCGCCGACGCGAACGCCGCCCTCCATAGCCGCGCCCTTTATAGGCGCTGTACGCGCTGGCGCCGGCATATTCGAGAGGTCGTGCTGAAATGAAGGACCGCTCTCTCCGGAGAGGCGTGACATTGTCCTGATCAAAGCGGGCTGTGACGATGGACACCATTGCTCTTTGCTCTCTGCTGGAACCCGGATGTCAGATCAACCTCAACGTACGTGCGGCTCTCGCACCGCCGTTGAGATTTTCGCAGTTGCGAAATTTCGAACCGTTACAAACGCGCAACGACCCGGCGGGTGGAAGCTTTCCTAACTCTTTGAACGAAATTGGGCGGGAAAGCGGAAATATCGCGCGCGCCTCACGCGGTGCACTGAACAAAAATTTGTGCGACGCAGAAAATCGTATTGGTGAAGGCGCTTAGTTCCTGTTGCCCGCTTGTTGTGCTGCGTGCACCTTGACGCTGCCATGCATAATCGCCGCCCGGGAACCTCGCGCGAATTGGATTCGATTTTCGAATCGAACAGGCGCAGCATCAACCGAGTCCTATTGATAGCTGTTTGCGCTGTCGCTTTGAGCGACCCTGTTCACTGAAAGCTAAACGACGTCTCGTAGTCTGCGTGATGCCACTATTTGACTGGGGCATCACGAGTTTCCCGATGATCGCGAAGCTTCAAAAGGCCAGAACGACCGCGGCTAACGAGCCGCTTGTCTCGAAAACCTTTTCCAGCGAGGCGCCGATGATCGCTGAGCACGCCGACAACCCCATCCTGCAACAACATCAGCCGTCCGATCGCAAACTTCGGAACCGACTCATTTTGGCCAATGCGCTCGCCTGGATCGTGATCATTGTCTTGATCCGCCTGCTGTTTTTCTAGAAGGCGCGCGCGGCCGCGGACTTGCGGAACTCGCTTTCGATTGACCGCAATACGGTTCCATGATCGAAGCTCACACGATGCGATCGCCGCCTGCCGCAAATTCGCAATCCGTTGCCGCTTCAACGCCGGCAGACACGCGGATCTATGCTGTCGGCGATATCCACGGTCGGGCCGACTTGCTGATCGAGATCATCGCGCGCATCGATGAGGACCTTAGACGCAGGCCCATAGAGCACACGGTCGAAGTCTATCTGGGAGACTATGTCGATCGAGGCGCTCATTCCCGGACCGTCATCGATGTACTGGCCGTCCGGCTGGTTGAGAATCGGGCAGTGTGCCTGCGTGGCAATCACGATGCCCTGATGGAGGATTTCCTTCGCGATCCCGCCTACCTTGATCATTGGCAGCAATTGGGCGGCATGCAGACCCTTGCTTCCTACGGCGTCGAGTTGCGCTCCGACACCGAGACCGAGATCGACCTGCACCGGCGCTTTGTCGCTGCCTTCCCCCGCGCTCACCAGCTTTTCCTGCAATGTCTGCGCTACCATTTCACTTGCGGAGACTTCCTCTTCGTACATGCCGGCATCCGCCCCAACATCCCGATCCAACAGCAGGATCTCAACGACCTGATCTGGATCCGCCACGAGTTTCTCGAATTCGACCAAGGACCACGGCAAATTCATCGTGCATGGCCACACTCCGGTGCCGCATCCCGACATACGCCGTAACCGGATCAACATCGACACCGGTGCCTGGCGCTCGGGAACCCTGACCTGCATCGCCATCGAAGGCAGCACGATTCTGGTTTTATAGAAGACGCGGACGCCTGGCTCGACAATTGGAACCGGCGGCGACCGCACGAATGGAACCGACGATCACATTCTTTCGCCTTGTTTGCCCGACTATCATTTTCCGCTGTCACAAGCACTTTGTCCTGGGGGATACCGTCATGCAGCAGCGAATGATCCGCGTCGCCGGACTGCCGTTAGTCATTGTTGTCTTTGCTTTTTTTCTTCTCGTCGCTTCGGGAATTGGCAGGCCATTTGTCGTGCCCGCTTCGGCGCAGGGGCTTACGGCGACAGCGCCGGCCGGCGGCTATCTGCTTGGGCCGAATGACAGGGTTCGCGTGAAGGTTTACGGCGAACCCGACATAGCCGGGGATTACGAGGTTGACGGCAGCGGCCATGTTTCGGTTCCACTGGCCGGGCGGATCCGGGCCGCGGGCATGACCACGAAACAGCTCGAGCGCTCGATCACATCGGCGCTGGCGAAAGGAATCGTGCGCGATCCGCGGGTGAACGTCGAGATCGCCGCCTACCGGCCCTATTACATTCTTGGCGAGGTCAAGAAGAGCGGAGAATACCCCTATCGACTTGGCCTGACCGTCATGGACGCGGTCGCGAGCGCCGGCGGATTCACCTATCGCGCCAACGAGAACAAGGTCTATCTGCGCCGGGCCGGCGTCGGCGTCGAGGAAATCTATCCGCTGGATGCGCCGGTTCCGGTTTTTCCGGGCGACAACATCCGGATTCCGGAGCGTTATTTCTAGCACCTCCCGGAGCGCGCCGGCCGCTCGGCAGCGGCTATGCTTTCGCCTCATTGCTCCCCGTAGCCTGTTTCGACGGAGCAACTGATGGACGGGATGCCAATGACAGCGAAGCCGGCTGGCGACGTGCTCATGCCAGAAATGGCGCTTTCGCACTTGCTGAATTTTTCGCGTGCCCTTGCGGCGCTGCTCGTTCTGTTGTTTCACGTTCGAACAGCGCTTGTTGTCCCCCATGACTCGCTGGAAGTGCAGAACTGGTTCACCAGAGCCATCTACACGATCTCGACGTTCGGGCACGACGCAGTAATCATCTTTTTCGTGCTCAGCGGCTATCTGGTCGGTGGCGCCGTCCTCAAGATGGATATGAAATCCTCCGGAGATTTCACGGGATACTGGATCGATCGCGGCGTGCGAATTGGGCCGGTTCTGATTGCGGCAACGGCGTTTTCGGCAGCACTCCAGTACATGGCGCCGTTACCTGGCTGCCGCGACACCGCCGTGACCATTGCCGGTAACGCGCTTGCGGTTCAGAATTTCCTGGTCAAACCGCTTTGCAATAATCTTCCGCTCTGGAGCATCTCGAACGAAGTCGTTTATTACGTTGCCTTTCCGGTCATCGTGGCGGCATTTTCGCGGGTATTTTCAGCTTGGCTGGCATTCGCATCGATATGCCTGATACTGGTCGCCATATCATCCCTCACTCTGGCGCCGCGCGATGACACCAACATTGTGCTGGATTTTCCGTTCTGGCTGATCGGCGCCGCGCTCTGGTTCGTGCCCGGTCATTTTCAACGCCTGCGCTGGCCTGCGCTGGCGATGTTGGCAGCAGCGCTGCTGTTCGGCAGGCTCGAATTCGGCAAGAGCCATTTCTGGTTGCGCGATCTGCTGCTGGCCGCCGCATTCTCATTCCTGCTGGTGACGTTCTTCAATCGACCGATGCCGCAAACCGGCGTTCGCGCCGCGATCGCAAGCCATATCGCCAACTGCAGCCGCTGGTTCGCCGAGCTCTCGTTCTCCCTGTATGTGACCCACTATCCCCTGATCAAACTGTACATCTATCTGGTGCAGAGCTTCGGCCGGAGCGAGGTGCGTTCCGCTGCGGTGACACCACGAATTCTGCTGGAATTCATTGGTCTCAGCGCGTTTTGTGTTGTCATCGCCTTTGGCTTCAGCGTGCTGTTTGAACGCCCGCGCCGGCTGTTCAAGAGAACCATTGCCAGAAGGCTGCAAATTTCCTGACCTTGCCGGCGTCACCTCGCCCGCGTCGCCGGTGGGAGCACACTGTTCCTCTCCTGGCGTTCCAGTGACAGCGCTCGCATCCGCGAAGCACAAATTTTTTGCAGTGCCGCACGATGTGTCCTTATGTTGGCTTCGTGACACTGATGTTCACACATGTGGCAGCGTCAGATGTGCTGCCATAGTGTCGTCTTTTTGCGGTGCGCATAATTTCTTGCGGCGCAGAAAAACTTTTTCTCGTCGCTCGCGTTGCAAGGGACAAGTCGCTTTCCGATCTGACTACGCATGTCTGTGATGCTGACAACGCATCACGGTGAGGCTGCCGCCTTGATGAGTTCACGATGTTTTTTTGGGCAGCGATCGATGCATCGACACAGTTGAGCAGTGCCGGTGACGGTTGCTTCCCACAAAGGACAAGTGATGAAAGGTGCCGTTGTAATTTCACGGTTGGCTGCGACTGCTGGGCGCCGCGGGATCTCCCGTTCGGCAACCGCGGTGCTTCGTGGCGGCCTTGGCATCGCGCCGGCACCTGCGATCGTGATGGTGTTGGGCCTCGCATCGTCGGCGAATGCCCAGCTGATTCCGTCAACCAATGAGGAGATGGCTCCGCCATGGAACGCACAACGGATATTCGAACCGTCATCGCTTCCGGATCTGACGGATCCGAATAGCCGCGAAGAGATTCCGCCAGAGGATATGCCGGTGAAGAAGCGACAGCAGCCTGGATACGAACCAGTCGGCATTCGCGCCGGCGCATGGATGTTCAGCCCCAAGCTGATGTCCGGCGCCTTGTACGACAACAACGTGTTTTCTTCGAATACCATGAAGCGCTCGGACGTCGCCGCGGTGGTCGAACCTTCATTGCGCGCGCACACACTCTGGGAGCGCCATGGCCTCGACCTCACACTGAATGCCCAGCAGACGTCTTACCGGGCCAACCCCGGTCTCGATCAGACCAACGCCAGCCTCAAGGGCAACGGCTGGTTCGATATCGCCCACGACCTCGCCATTCTGACCAGTTTCCAGGTCGCCCATTTGAATGTCGGTGTCGGCACACTGAGTTCGCCGAACGGCGCGGTGCAGCCGACGCCGTACAATCTACTGTCCGGCGACGTCAGCGTTCGCAAGGAATTCAACCGGCTGGCGGCATCGATCGGGGTCAGTGTCGATTCCTACGACTACGGATCGACGGTGGCGCAGAACGGCACCGTCATCAACCAGAACAACCTCGACGGGCAGATTTATTCCATTCACAGCCGGATCGACTACGCCATCTCCTCGACGCTCGGCTGGTTCGCCGGCGTGGAAGGCAACCAGCGCGAGGTCCGCGGCCTGCCCGGCCGTCCGCTGGATTCGCAAGGCTATCGGGTGCTGTCCGGCATCACCGTCGGATTGAGCAACGTGCTCAGCGGCGAATTCGGCTTCGGCTACGTGCAGCAGCGTTTCGATGACCCGACCATCGGCACGATCGAAGGTCCCTCCTATCGCGCCAAACTGAACTGGCGGCCGACCCGCCTGCTCGATGTTCACTTCAAGGCCGAACAGCTGGTTACCCAGACATCGGACACCAGCTCGACCGGCGTGCTCGCCAATGCCTTGCAACTCGGGTTCGACTACGAATTTCGCCGTAACGTTATCCTGTCGGTCACCGGTGGATACGAGACCGATCGCTTCTTCGGCCAGGCGCGCAAGGACCGCGTCATCAGTTCGGACGCCCGCGTCAAATACTTGCTGAATCGCTTCAGTGCCATTTCCGCCTACTACCGATACCTCGCACGCGACAGCGATGTCCCTCTCTTCAGCTTCGACAAACACCTGGTGGGGTTGAATGTTACAGCGCAGTTCTGAGCAGTCCTATCCAGTGCACGAGGAAACGACCGGAGCCGCCGCCGCGGGCTGGCAGCAGCCGACCGTCGATCTGCGCGAGATGGGCCGAATTCTGCGCCGCCGCTACCAACTGGTGCTGCTACCCGCCGCAGCGCTGGTCTCGCTGGCACTGATGTATGTCATGGTCGTCAGCACTCTATATACGGCAACGTCCACGGTGCTGGTGGATCCGCGCCGTGCCAATGTCGTGGAGACCAACCAGGCGGTGCTGTCGAATTTCGGCACCGACGATGCGACCATCGAAAGCCAGACGCTGCTGATCCAGTCGGTTGCGATTCTCGACCGGGTGGTGCGCAAGCTCAACCTGACGGCTGACGAGGAGTTTGCGCCGAAACCGGGGTTCCTGGATCCGATCAGGCGGCTGTTCAGCACCAGCGGCCCCAGCGACGGGGCGAGCGCCGAAGATGCCGCCCGCGCGAGGTCGCGGGAAATCCTGCAGAAGCGGATGAAGGTCACGCGCCAGGGAACCACTTTCCTGGTCGATATCAATGTCAGCTCGGAATCGCCGCAGAAGGCCGCGACCATCGCCAACGCGATCGCCGACGGATACTTCGAAGAGCAGGTCCGCGCCAAATTCGATGCGACACGGATTGCCGCCAATTGGCTCAGTGGCCAGATTGGCGATCTCAAGTCGCGGGTCGGGGCGGCCGAAAAGGCCGTGGAGGATTATCGTTCCGCCAATAATCTCTCGGTGTCGCAAGGCGTCACCGTGAACGATCAGCAAATCACCGACCTCAACAACAAACTTGTCTCTGCCCGAGTGCAGACCGCCGAAGCCCGCGCAAAATACGATCAGGTCCAGCAGATTGCCAAATCCGGCGCCGATCCCGGCGGCATCAACGCGGCGATTTCGTCGGAAATGATCATGAAACTGCGGACGCAGTATGCCGAGATCGCCAAGAACGAAGCCGATCTGTCGAGCAAATACGGTGCACGCCATCCTCTCGTCGCCAACGTGCGCGCGCAACTGCGCGACACCCAGCGGCTCATCAATGAGGAAATCCGCCGCATCCTCGACTGCTACGCAGCACGATTACGACGTCGCGCGGTCGCGTGAAGCTTCGCTGAAGCAGAGCCTCGACCAGCTTCAGGGCGTATCCACTTCTTCGGGCCAGGCCCAGGTGCGGCTGCATGAACTGCAGCGCGAGGCCGAAGCCAACCGCACGCTCTACGAATCCTATCTGGCGCGTTCGAAGGAAACGACGGCGCAAGAAAGCCTGGAGATGCCGGACTCGCGGGTTGTGACCAAGGCCAGTATTCCGATTCGGCCGTCTTCTCCGAAAACCATGTTGACCCTGGGTCTTGCGATCATGCTTGGTCTCGGCGCGGGCACCGTTCTAGCCTTCCTCGCCGACTATCTCGATGGCCGGATCAAGACGCTCGAACAGGCCGAGGCGATTTCCGGCGTGCCGGCGCTCGCGGCCGTGCCGCTGATCAACGCGCGCGAACTTGCCGGGCGAGCCCGGCGCGGAAGGAACGAACTGGACCGTTACGACCCTAAAACCACCAAGTTGTTGCCGCCGTCGCTGCAGCCGCCCCTGATGCGCTATGCGATCAACGAGCCCGGTACGTTCTTTGCCGAAGCGATACGCTCGGTTCGCCTGGCGCTGCAGCGCACGATACGAACCCAACCGGTCAAGGTCGTCCTGGTGACCTCCGCGCTCGACAGCGAGGGAAAAACGACGCTGGCCGGCAATCTCGCACAATCGTTCGCGACGCTCGGTATCCGGACGCTTCTGATTGACGGCGACCTTCGCAATCCGCAATTGACGCGCTCGCTGTGCCCGCGCGCCGACGTCGGATTGCTGGAAGTTGCGATGGGCCGGGCGACGCCGGAGCGGGCCATCCTGGTGGACGGCAGCACCGGGCTTTCGATTCTGCCGGCGACGACCATCAACCGGCCCGAACTGATCACGGAACTGATGTTCTCCGAACGAATCGTCGATGTCCTCGATTATCTGCGCCACCGCTACGAACTGATCGTGATCGATTCGCCACCGCTGGTGCCGCTGGTTGATGGCCGTGCACTGGCCGAACTTGCCGACCGTATCATTCTGGCATTGGCCTGGGATCAGACGCCGGGTGAGGTGCTTTCCCACACCATTAACCTGCTGGCTCCCGTCAGCGACCGGATCCTCGGAACGGTGCTGACCCAGGTCGATCTCAGCCGCCTGCAATTCTATGACTACTACCGCAGTTCGGCCTACCTCAAGCCATACGGAACTGCCGGACTGAGCCCTGGAGCCGCGGAGTGAGGGCGCGCAGACCGATGCAAGGTGTGGGCGCCGCCGGACCGTACGCGTCGCCTCCGCGCTATCCGCGCCTGCCTCCGGGTAACACGGGCTTTCACCAGCGCTCTCACGCGCAGGCTCGCGCCATCACGGCTGATTGGTACATCGAGTGGACCGCGAGCATATTGATGATGCTTGCGGTCATCGCGACATTGACGATTTCCTCCTCCATGCTGACCAATTGGAAGATCCATTATGTAACGGCAGGCGGAAATTTCTACGAAAAGCTGCATTTGGCGACCTATTTCACCTTCCTCGCCTTCTCGCTGCTGCTGGTGCGCAGCCATGGTCCGGTCGGCGAGCTCAATCGGATGTTTTCCGAATTGAAGCTCCTGCTTTTCTATCTGCTGTGCTGGTCGTTCCTGCTTATCCAGATGCTGATATTCGAACGCCCGGTGACCGTGATCATCGACACGTTCCTGCTGCCGGTGGCGATAAGCCTCGTCATTTGGCAGCTCTCGCCATCGCAAAGAAGGCCTTTGGTCTGGGCGATTCACGGTGCGATCCTGCTGAACATCACGCTTGGATATTATGAGTATTTTTCCGGTAATCGACTGATTCCATTAACGCTTGGCGACGTGGTGGTGATGGGAGAGTGGCGCTCCGCTGCATTGCTCGGCCATCCGCTCACCGCCTCCGGCCTCGTCGCAGCCTACATTCTTGCACTCATTCTGCGGCCCGCGCTTTGTCCACCCATCATCCTGCGGCTGCCGCTGCTCGCATTTTGCCTGGGATCGTTGATGGCTTTCGGCGGCCGGACCGCGCTGGTCACGGTGCTGACCGTTATCGGGCTTCTGGCCGGGATCAACACGCTGTTGTTGCTCCGAGGCAGACGTGCACCCCTTTCGGCCGCGATCGTCACGATCTGCGTCTTGTTCGTTGCCGCCGCTGCGATATTCGCAGCGCTCGATCTCGGCATCTTCGACAAGATGCTGCTGCGCTTTTCTTCGGACAAGGGCAGCACCTCGGCGCGCTTTGCCACCTTCAGTTTCCTGTCGCATTTCGACTGGCAGGAACTGATGGTGGGGCCAAATCCGGTTCGGGTGAATGCGCTGCAGAACCAGCTGGGCCTCAATTACGGAATCGAGAATTTCTGGATCTCCTGCATCGTGCAGTTCGGTATCCTTCCCACCGCCCTGCTCACGATCGGACTGGCCTGCTACTTCGTCGAAATCATCCGCCGCTCGAGCCGTGCGGTGTGGGCAATCGTGGCGCTCATTGTCATCATCGCCATGAGTTCGGTGAGCTTCAGTTCAAAGAATATCCAGCTCGCGCAGTTCGTTATTCTCATCTCGCTGCTGCTGCCGCGCGAGCAATGGCGCTTCGCTGCGCCGCTCCATCCCGCTACTCCCGGCCGGTACCGGCCCATTCCGGCATAATCCCCGGGGATCAGGACTCGCATGGCCATCTATGTCGACAATACCCACCTCGGACGCCACGTCACCGGCCTTGAGCGCATCACGCTCGAACTGTTTTCGCCCGCAGCGCTTGCACCGCTCGATATCGCACCGGTGACGGCGCGCGGCACCCGTCAGATGCTGACGACGCAAACCCTGGGTTTGCCGATGCGGCTTGCCGCCTCGTCATCGATTCTGCTGTGCCCGGGCTTTCCACCGAGCCCCCTGTTGCGGCCGTTCGCCTCACGCGTGCTGCCCTATATCCATGATGATTTCCTGCTGACGCGAAGCGCCGATCTCAATTGGCGGGCCCGGCTCTATATGGCAGCACCCTTCCGGCTGGCCCTGCGGCACTATCCTCGCTTCCTTGCAAATTCCAGCGACACCAGGCGGAAACTTGCCGCTCATTGCCGCTCCGATGCCGAGATCACGCTGTACCGGCCGCCGGTTCGCAACGTGTTCGGCCTCGACTCGAAGGCACGCGCCGGGCGCGAGGCCCGGCCGCGGCCGCTTCGTCTCGTGGCACTCGGAACTGTGGAACCGCGGAAGAATTTCTGCGCGGCAGCGACCGTGGTCAGTGCGTTGCGGGCGCAAGGATTTTCCGGCGCGACACTGGACATCGTCGGGCGGCAGGGTTGGGGCGACGAATGGCGGCTGCTTGAGACCATTCCCGGGGTCACGCTGCACGGGTATCAGCCGGCCGATCGGGTCGCCGAACTGCTTGGCGGCGCCGACCTGTTTATCTGCACCTCGCATGACGAAGGCCTTGGCCTGCCTTTGCTCGAGGCCCAGTATGCCGGCCTCCCGATCATCGCGCCGGATGCCGCCATCTTCCGCGAGGTACTCGGCGATTCCGGCATTTACATCGATCCGACCGAACCGGTATCGGCTGCAACAAAGATTACGTCGATCCTGTCGGATTCGGGATGGCGCGCCCGCTATGTCGCACTGGCCGAACAAAATCTAAGGCGCTGGAACCAGCTGGCAAATGGGGATCGCGATGCCGTCATCGATCTCATCGCCGGTCTCGCTAGTCGGCGGCTTCCGCCGGTTCGCGCATCGCAACGGCAATCTGATGCGGCACGGGCAAAACTGCGTTCACACCGGAATCCGTGATCGCCTTCCAAAGCACCGTTTTTCAATTGGCTCCAGACCGGGACACCTCTTCCTTGCAAGAAGTCGCTAACACCACGAGACATCTGGACGGATTGCGGATCATCGCGGCCGGCGCCGTGGTCGTTTTGCACTATTCCGACTACTTCAAGGACCAGGCGGCTGGACGATTCATGATCGACCACACCAGGCATTTCGGCCTGTTTGTCGATCTGTTCTTCGTCGTGTCCGGATTCGTCATTGCCCGGCAATATTTCGGTCAGGTCGGCAATGCCGCTTCTATCGGACGCTTCATCTGGCGGCGTCTGGCCCGGATCTATCCGTTGCATCTGGCGACGCTGGCCTTCTATGTCGCGATAGCGCTCGCGCTGCATTTCGGTGCGGCCAAAGGTGACAATCCGGCGCGCTACCCGTTTTCCGATCTGCCCGCCCAACTGCTGTTGCTGCATGCGTTTAATGGCGAACGCCTGACATTCAATTTCCCCAGCTGGTCGCTCTCCGCCGAAATGTTGTGCTACGTGCTTTTTCCTGTCGTCGTCATGATCGCGGCGCAACGCAAGTCGCTGATCATCGCGCTGGTAGCGCTGCCCGCGCTCGCCAACACAATCTGGGCTGAAGCCGCTGGGACCACGCCGTGGGCGGATTGGCTGAACCAGGGCGGTGCCTTCAGGGCGCTGCCCGGCTTCAACCTGGGCGTCGCCTGCTACCTGTTCCGCGCTCAAATCGCGCGCTGGCCCGCTGTACCGGGATTGCTGATGGCCTCGCTGACGGCCTTCATCGTGCTCGGTTCATACCTTTCCATGACGGCGGCGCTTGTGGCGGTCTATTCCATCGCGGTGCTTGCCATCCAGCCTGACTGTGCCGGGCGCCCCACCCTGTTTTCGAAGCTGGGTCTCGATCGCTGGGCGCCGCTGACCTACTCCTGCTACATGCTGCACATCCCCGTCGCCACCGTCGTGATCACCTTCGGCGCACGTCTGCTTTCCCTCACATCGTCCGACGCCAAGCTGATGCTAGCGCCGGCCGCGGTCGCTGTCCTCGGGTTGGCCAGCGTCCTTTCCTTGCGTCACTTCGAAACGCCGCTGCGACGCTATCTGACCGATGCGTTCGACCGCCGCTTCGCGCAGCGTGTCGCCGTGCCCGCCATCGTCCGTCAGGAGACGGCAAGATGACGGTGACGGTTCGCGCATCCTCTGACTGGCTGCCGGTACGGGATGTCCACGCGCCCGCCGCCAGCCGCGACGAGGTCATCGATACCATGCGCGGGATTGCCATTCTGATGGTGATCGGAATCCATTCGCTGCAGCAGCCGCTCGATGCAGGCTGGGCCAAATCGGTCGACGCCGCGCTGCGTCCCTGTGTGCCGATTTTCCTGTTCGCCTCGGGATACCTGACCATGCTTTCGGGTCGCGTACCGCTCGCGAAACGGCTGAAAGCCGCCCTGATCCCCTACGCGATCGCGTTCGTTGCTGCCTACGTCTATATGGCGCTGCATAATCCGGCCATGGACCACAGCCCGGTCACGGCGCTGGCGAGATTCGGTTTAGCTTACGTATTCGTCTACTACTACATCTTCGTCTATATCGGATGTACCGTCGGCTTGTGGCTGATCTTCGCCACTGCCGGCACCCGCGGGCCGGAACCAGAACGGCAAGTCGCGGTTTTCCTTGTCCTCTCGATCGGGTTTGGCCTGATCGTGGGAAGCTACCTCGATCCCCTGCTGTTTCGTCTGGGATTTCCGGACTCGCTGGTCGAGGAGGTCCGCATGCGTGATATTCCTTTCTGGTTTACCTTTGCCGCGTTGGGCGCGATAGCGGCGATGTGGAACCGCCTGGCCGATCGTGGCATGCGCGTCGTCCTTCTGAGCGCGATGCTGACCGCCTACGCCCTGTATGTGGCGGTGCGCCTTCTCGGAATCGGTGACGCCGCGGCCTACGATTCGATGGCCTTCTTCGGCTACTCGGCGCTGGTCTGCCTTTTTCTCCTGGCTCTGCGGCCCAGGATGCCAATGCTCGCCACCATTGGCTCGGGCAGCTATTTCATCTATCTCTGGCACATCTTCATTGTCCTGATGCTTCGCGATCACACGGCGCTGCATCAGTTCGACCCAGCCCTGAATTTTACGATTACCTTGGGCCTGACCGCCCTTCTGAGCGTGACGGCGCTACTCGCGATCCGCCAGTTTGTCCCTCCCCGCGTTTACCGATCGCTGGGAGCTTGAGCATGCTGTTACGACACACGCTGCTATATCTGCCCGCGCAGCTTGTCGGACCGCTGTTCCAGCTGGCCGCGATGATCGTTTGGACCCATGTCGTCGACGAACATACGCTGGGCATCATCACACTGGTTACGGCCACCCACGAACTGCTGCTGATCGGCTTTCTCGCCTGGTGGTCGCAATATGCGCTGCGCTTTTTCGGCCGCTACCAGGACGACAATGAAGCGCCGCGGTTTTATCGCACCGAAAACACGGTCCTGCTGATATCCGTCCTGATGCAGAGCCTCGCCGTAACCGGCATTCTGCTGCTGGTGATCGCGCCCGACGCCAAGCCCGGCGTGCTCGTCGCGACCGTGGGCTATGTCATCACCCGATCGCTCAACATCTATATCGGCGAGCGGGCCCGCGTACGCCACCAGATCTGGATCTATTCAATCCAGCAGGTGGTCGGGCCATCGGCCGGATTTATCGTGGGACTGGTGTTGATCAAGCTGCTCGGACCGTCGGCGGAATGGCCGTTGGCGGGTTACGCGGTCGCACAACTTGCCGCCGTTCTCATCGTGTTGCCGAAACTCGCCCACGGCCGTGACTTCTGGCCGGTCGACCGCGAAATCGTCGGTCAGGCCCTGCGCTACGGGATTCCGCTGATCATCGGCGGTGCGCTGGGCTGGGTTGGGCTCAATGCATCGCGCTTCATCATCAACGAAATGTCGGGCGTAGCCGCGGCCGGACTGTTCGCAGTGGGCTACGGTCTCGGGCAACGCGCGGCGGGAGTAGCGGCGATGCTGGTCACGGCCGCCGCCTTCCCGCTCGCGGTCAGAAGCATGGAACGCGACGGCAGCAAGGCTGCGATGCGCCAGCTTGCCGACAACAGCGCATTGCTGATCGCCATTCTGGCGCCGAGCCTCGCCGGTATCTTCATGCTGCGGACGGAAATCGTTCATCTGTTGATCGCGGCGCCGTTCCAGCAGGCGACGCTCGCCATTCTCCCGCTCTCGACCCTGGCAGGCGCGATCCGCAATCTCCGCGCCCATTTCGGCGACCAGGTGTTCCTGCTGCACAACCGTACCCGCTGGATGATAGCCGTCACGGCGATCGACGCCGCGATGACCGTGATCCTCACCGCCCTCTGCTATCGCTACTGGGGGCTGGCTGGAGCCGCCGGCGCGACCGTGCTGGCCGCAATCGCAGCCGCAACCGTCAGCTTCACAATCGGCTTTTCCCGGTTTGGCCTGACGCTGCCGATCGGGCATCTAATCCGCATCACGCTGGCTACGATTGCGATGATAGCGGTGCTGAGGCTTTTCCCGGAAGCTCCGAGGTTGATCGTCCTGGTAGAGCATATCGCGGCCGGCGCCGGGGTATACCTTGCAACGCTTGCCGTTCTCTACGCGCCGTCATTGTTCCGAATGCTGCGCTCGCGTCCACAACACTCCGGAGCATGAGCCCCTGCCCGTGACTAGGTCCTTTTGGCGCTCTCAAAAGCACGCGCCATGGCAAACCAGAGCGGCTTCTTTTGCATCGACGAATCGAACGGCAGAGGCCGGGGCAGCCTCTGGGCCAGAGGATCCTTCTTCTTCGCGGCATCCGTGTAGAACGAATAATTATCGGCCAGTTCCCACGCAATCACGACCTTGACGGCGGGAACGCGCAGAACGTTGCTCAGGAATTTCTCGGCGGTATCGGCGATCATCGCATCCCGAGTCGGGATATCATCCGGAAAGGTGTCATCACGGACATCGAACTCGGTGATGTAGATCTCGACCCCACGGCTTGCGAGCGCATGAAGGAAATCGGCAAAACGCCCGGGATCATGCGGATAGCGCGGCTGCAGATGACCTTGCAGTCCGACCGCATGCAGCCGCACGCCGGCTTGCTTCAACTCATCCACCAAGCGTAACAGGCCGCTACGCACCGCAAGTCCTACCTCGTCGTCACGCTCGGCATGCGCCTCGTTGAGAACCAGTTTGGTCTTGCTGTCGACCATCGCCGTACGCTCAAAGGCGCGGCGCACATAATCCGCACCGAAGGCGTCGTACCACGGTCCGAGCCGATAGCCGCCGGGGGCCTTGTGGCCCGGCCAGAACGGCTCGTTGACGACGTCCCAGGAATGCAGCTTGCCCGCATAGCGAGCGACGACCTCCTCGATGTAACCATCGAAGAAGGCGCGCCGCTCCGGAGTACTCATGCTCTTGATCCATGGGGGAACCCATTCGTTCCAGATCACGCAATGCCCGCGCATTTCGATCCGGTTGCTCGCACAGAATTGCAGCAGACGATCCGCACTTTCGAATCTTTTTGGCCCAGGCTGCGGAGCAATGGTGCCCATTTTCAATGCAATGTCCGTTGTAACAATTCGTGTCTGCGTGGTGTAGAGCGCGCGATAGGCGGCGTCCTTGTCGATAACGGGTCCGGCCGCGGCGCCGAACAGCAATCCATTCTTCGCCGCAATGGTGGCAAGCCCCTGCGTCGGCGCGGCAAATGCCGCACGCGTGTTAGATGCAATGCCTGTACCTGCAAGAACGCCGAGTACATCACGTCGCGACATCATTTGCATGGCAGATCTCCGTTCAGTGAATGCATTGTCGTTGTGTTGAATGACTCGCGAAACGACAACGCCATCGTTGCGTCGCAATAGTCCGATTTCGTGACGATGCTCGTCGGGGAAAGTTTTTTCGGCATACAAGTTCCATCGCCCGCAGCAATGGGCATGTCGTTGACTTCTGTGAATGCGTACCTCGGCCATAATGTCATCAGGAGATCGACACCTTGGAAACGCAATCGCCATCACATCCCAATCTCACTGTCGATGGTGTTGCCATCAACATTGTATCGTTGCCCGAGGCCGTCACCTCGATCGTATCTGCCGCGCAAGGTGGCGATAATTTCAGCGTCTGCACATTGAATCTCGATCATGTTGTGCAACTGCGACACCGGGCCGACTTTCGGGCCGCCTATCGTCGTGCCAGATTTGTCACAGCGGATGGCTTTCCCATTGTTGTGCTGAGCCGCCTGTTGGGTACACGGATCGAACGCACCACCGGCGCCGACCTCATCGAACCGGTCTGCCGCGAGGCTGGAAAAAACGGCCTGCCGGTGTTCCTGCTCGGTTCGAACGACCAGACGCTTGCGACAACCGCGAAACGCCTGTCCGAGCGATTCAAGGGATTGCAGGTCGTGGGACACTACGCCCCCGGTTCGAATTTCGATCCGTTTTCCAGAGAAGCGGATTTCGCGGTCGACAGCATCCGCGCCTCCGGCGCCCGGCTGTGCTTCGTCGCCCTTGGCGCACCGCGACAGGAACTGTTCGCGTCGCGCTGTCTCGACGAATTGACGGGAACCGGCATGTTGTGCATCGGCGCCGGCCTCGATTTCATCGCCGGCACCCAAACCCGAGCGCCGTCGATCACACGCAGGATCGGACTCGAATGGGCATGGCGAATGTTGCGTGAACCGCGCCGGCTCGGACCGCGCTACGCGCGGTGCATGGCCGCGGTTCCAAGGCTGGTGGCGCGTACCATTCCGCAGATTGTCGAGGCCCGAATGAGGAAAGCGGCATGACCTCCACATTGACGCTGTCGCTGCGAGCGCGGAACGCGAGTTGCGCCAAGAGCCGCTACCAGATTTGTCTCATTCACCCCTTCGATCCGCGCGGCGAAAAGGTCGGCGGCCTCGAGACCTACATCCGTGACTTCATTACCTTTCATCCCACCGATACCGATATTCTCTTCATCGGCGTGGACTCGGCTGGAGACCTCGCGCTCGGCGAGATTCACAAGCTCAACTTTCGCGGCCGCAGCTTCGACTTCCTCCCGATCCTGCACTACTCCGACCAGCAGGCGCGCGAGGCCGCTCGCAGCATCCGCAGCTCGCTCACCGGTCAGTTTTTTGTGGCGCTGCTTCGCCATTTCAACCTGATCGCCAGACTGATCCGTTCCCGACGATGCTCGGTCGATTTGCGGCGCGTGGAATTTTCCTGGCTGCCAGCGGTCCTGAGGCTGCCATTCGTTCAGATGCTGCATGGCGAGGGGGCACCGAAGCTGCAGATGGATTCGCTGCTTCGGAAATATTCCTTCGTCCATAATACCGGCGAGCGGTTTGCCGTCGCCATGAGCGAGAAGTTCCTCTGCGTCAATCCATTCATCACCGAACGGCTGCAACGGACCTATCCGAGCCGCAAGGACAAGATCGACACGCTTTGGACCTGGGTCAACACCGACATCTTTCGGCCGCAGCCGCTGCCCCCGAACACCTCGCCATTCCAGGTCGTGTTCGCGGGCCGGCTCGATGAATTCAAGGATCCGCCACTGATGTTCCGCGCGATCGAACAGCTGCGCAGGCGACTAAAGGGCGGCGTGGTGTTTCACTACATCGGCACCAGCGATCCCACCCGCTTTGCTGAATTCGCCGATATCGCTGACATCACCGTGCGCCACGGCTTCAAGGACGCCGCAGGGATGGCGGCGACGCTGGCGAGCGCGCATGCCGGCATCCTCACTTCCGAATTCGAGGGCATGCCGCGCTTCGTACTCGAGACCCTCGCAGTGGGCCGGCCTGTGGTCGCGGTGCATCTGCCGCAGCTTGAGCCGGTGATCCACCATGGCGATAGTGGTTTTCTGGTAACACGAGGCGGCGGCCCCGACGACATGGCTGAGGCGCTCGCGCAACGGTTCATCGACGTCCGGGATGCGATGGACGCTGGCGAGATCGACCCTGTGCGAATAGCCGGTGCCATCAAGGCATTCACGCCGGGAACCCAGCTCGCGCGCGTGTTCCGCTATCATCAGGAAATTCAGGACGCGCGCGGCATGACCGTCGCCCCATCCCCTTACTGAGGCGCTCCATGAATATCCTTCTCTTGACCAGCGAATTCGCCCCGGCGATGGGAGGGATAGGCACCTATGCCGGAGAGATCGCGTCCGCCGCCACTCGCCTCGGTGCGCGGGTGACGGTGCTGGCCCCGGATTACGCCACCGAAACCGCGGCCGATGACGAAGCCATGCCCTTCGAAGTCGTTCGCTTTCGCGGCGGCCTGCATTCGATGCGGAATTTGCCGTCCAAAATCCGGCTGGCGCGCAGCTGGGTCCGCAGCGATCGCTACGATGTGGTTCATGCCGCCGACTGGCCATTCTTTATTCCAGTGGCGCTTTCGCGGTGGCGTACGTCGGCGCGCGTGCTGATGACCGTACACGGCACCGAGATCAACGAGACCCAGACCCCGCTCAAGCGGCTGGCGATCCGCGGCGCCGGTGTATTTGGGCCGCGGACCGAAGTCGTCGCCAACAGCCGCTACACCGAGCGCCTTTTTCGCGAGCGCTTTGCGGTCGCTGCGCGACGCATCAACGCCGTTTTTCTGGGCGTGTCGGATTTCTGGTTCGGCGAGCGAAGGCGGCGCGCCGCGGTTCGCGAGGCCTACCGGATAGCGCCCGACCGGCTTGTCATGGTCACGGTGGCGCGGATCACGCGCCGCAAGGGGCAACATCTCGCGCTGGCTGCACTGTCGGGCCTTCCCGATGATTTGCGCCGACACATCACCTGGCTGGTGATTGGCCCGGACGGCGAAGCCGAGTATGTCGAGACGTTCCGGCGCCAGGTCGAAGCTTCCGATTGCGACATCCGCTTGCTCGGCGCGCTGCCAAATCGGCAAATCCGCGACATCTACGGTGCCGCCGATTTCTTTTGCCTCACCGGCCTGCCGGAAGCATCCGGCCGGGTCGAAGGTTTTGGGCTGGTCTATCTGGAGGCAGCCGCGGCCGGTCTGCCCAGCATCGCGACAGCGGTCGGCGGCGTGCCCGATGCGGTATTAGCTGACGAAACCGGCATTCTTGTGCCGCCAGACCTTGCGAGCATTGCTCGCGCCATTGCCGATCTTGCCGTGGATCGTGGCCTGCGGGGAGATCTCGCCGCCGGCGCCTCGGCTCATGCGCAGGCCTTGTCATGGGAGCGATGCGCCGCGGCGACCTATGGACTATCCCCGGTCCGCACCCGGACGGTTCAGGCCGACGCGATGGCGATGACGTCATGAGGCGGCCGGTCGCGATCGCGATCTTCCTCGCGCTTGCCTGCGGTGTGGCGCGGGCCGAAAACGATAACTGCCGCAGAAGCCGCGAGCATCTGCTCGGAAGTCTCAGCGGCGACGCGATGCTGACACCGCAGGCCTACAACGGCCTGTTCAAGATCTGCATGGCGACGGTCGCCATGCCCAACGTCCGCGATGCCTATATCCTGAAAGACGGCGGCATCGCCGTCGTCGCCAAGCAGGACAGTATACCGGCGACGGCCGCCACGCTTTCAAAATTCTGCGATGCCTATCCGCACGCGGTGCTGCGCTTTCTCACCCGCAAGGAAATGCTGCAGGCCAAATCCGTCGTCAGCGTCGTGCAGATGTCTTCGACGTCATCAACGCCGTGCAAGAAGATCAAGGGATTGTCCTGAACTCGACCGCAATCATTTCTGCCGGTCATAGTAGCCCGGCATGGTGTGAGGATCGATCGCCTGCTCGGCTCTTCGGCCGAAGAAGAAAAATCCGCCGGCGGCGTCTGCAACGGCGCGGCCGTGGGCAAACCTGTCGAGGAACCGGATCCAGAAGAACGGCAACGAAATCAGGCGTGATAATTTGTCGCCGGCGCCGAGCGCGCGGGAGAAGTACCGTATCGACCAGGTCAACGCCACACCGGCACCGCCAATCGGTCCGGCGCTGATCTCGGAAAATCGCCTGAACAGCCAGCGATGGCCGCTCTGCGTAAAGCGCGAGAAATCATAGGCGCGTTCATGCACCTGCTGCATGAACGGTGTCTCGGCATAAACCAGTCCGCGGCGCTGAAGAACCCGATGAATCTCGGCAACAACTGTTGCCGGTTCCAGCACATGTTCGAGCACGGCCTGGATCCAGACCCCGTCGAACACCCCATCCTCGAATGGCAACTTGTGGGCGTCGGCCACCAGCAACGTGTATGGCGAGGCGTAGACGTCGGTGCCGACAAGTTCGATCGAGCCGTCATTATAGAGTTCGTCTGCGCCGGAACCGATGGCACCGCCGCCGATGACGAGGACGACCGGCCGCTCGGTCTCCTGCTTCAGAAGATCGATGAATTTTGCGCAATTTGACGCCGCAATCGAATTTTTTCCAAAACCAAACTCATGAAGCCGCGACCCGACCGAGCGACGCGTCACATCGCGCTGAAGCGCCGAACCGCCGTCACGGTCATACATCTCGCGGCCGAATATGCTCGATGCAAAATCGATCAGAACCGGTTGTCCGTTGCTTACGGGAAACCCGGCCTCGGCATAGTCACAATCCACGTTTGCGCAGAAAGGCCGCAATGCCAGATCCCGTATTGGCGACGAACAACGCGGGCAACAGACGTCAATCCTCGATCGCTCCGACCGGGCAAACTCGCGCAAACGAACGACGGTGGATTCCAAATGGCAACCTCATGATACAGGCATGATGCTCGGTTCCGCATCCGGAACTGGTTCGGCGAACGCGACGGATGCTATTAGCAACACAGCCGTCAGGCAACCGCATGACGGGCAATGCTGAAGGCCACATGTGGCCGTCAGATCGGCAGATTGCGATCGCGCTGCTTCTTCAATAAGCAGAAAATCTCCAACCGCCTCAGTTCAGCCGCAACTCGGTGATGTGCCGCGGATCCGGGCTCAGCTCACCGCGCTCCACGCGCTTGACGATGTCCGTCAGCACGGCATTGGCGCTGCATGTGAGGCCGACCTTTTCGCCCTCCCGCACCACCAAGCCGTTGATGAATTCGATCTCGGTGCGCCGGCCCTTCTGCATGTCCTGGCCCATCGAGGGACGCTGCCCGGCGGCGGTGTGTTTGGCGTCCTTGAAGCGCTGCTCGTCGCAGGCGTGCATCGCCGCTTCGTCGCCCTCGCCCGCCCGCGCAATGGTCTCGGGCGGCAAGTGCAAAATCTCCTCCAGCTGATAGCCCTGCGCTTGCCCGACGCGGATCGCCTCGCTGCCGAGCCGGGTGGAGAAGCGGCGGATCGGCTCGCTTTGCAGCATTTCTCCGCCGGGCAGACCGGTGCAGGCGGAGAGCCCGTTGCCCATGACGTTGGCAACCAGCTTCGACCAGCGCTCGCCCCATAGATTGCTGGTCACCTTGGCGCTGTCGGTATAGCCGACCAGGCGGCAGATCTCTTCGGCCCGTGGCGTGATGCGGCCATGCACCTCGCCGGCGCGAAATACCGTATGTGCCGCCCCGTGCTTGCCGGCGCCACGGTGGATGTGGCCGGGTTCAGGCAGGTTGACGGTGATGCTGCTCGCGATGCACCCCAGCGTCTTGCCCCAACCGACGATGCCGGCGATGGTCTCCTCATTCATGCAGTTCTGCAGCGACACGACGTAGCCGTCCGGCGCCAGATACTGCTGGATCATCGTGGTGGCCCAGGCCGTGTCGTAGGACTTCATGCACACGAAGGCGATGTCGACCGGCGCCTCCTTGGCCAGCTGCTGCGCGTCCGTGACGTGCAGCGCGCGCACGGGAACCGAAAATTCCGCGACGTCCTTGGCGTGGGTGACGCGCAGGCCGTGCTTCCTCATATGCTCGACATGTTCGGGCCACGGATCGATGAACGTGACGTCCTCGCCCGCCTGCACCATGTGGGCGCCGGCATACCCGCCGACCGCCCCCGCTCCGACGATCGCTATCTTCCGGCCCATGGTTTCCTCCCTGGATTTCGTTGACGGGAGGCTAGCGCGGCGGCGGGCTGCACCACAACGGTTGAATGCGAGGTCACAACCTCAAAGCGGCGGGCGTTGACTGTAGCCGGGATCGAACCTCGGTAGCTCCGCGACGCCTGAAATGCGCAACGCCGCTCTAGCGGAGTATGATCGCTAAGCGGCGTTGGTTTAGGTACTGGTCCGTGAAATCCCCCAGCGGTTTCGAATTATCACGGCCAACATTTTCGTCTACATGGAACCGCTGACGCCGGGAATTTTTCGGCGCAACGTGGCAAGTGCGCCTCATCCGAACGGTTGATCTTTCTCATCAAGCACAGCTTCGCGATCTCGCGGCGCGATTCGCCCGAGCTTTGCTATCCACTCTCGCCCTCAAGAGAACAGAGGGCGCAGGGAAGACCGGGTGCGCGCTGCACCCGCGGTCCCGTGTGCAAATTGCACAGAAAGTGCGCACACGAGCATACAGGTCCAGCGGAGAGCATCCGGCCTTCCCTGCGCAATGGTTTTACGGCTTATGCCGTGATCTCCCCGGCGACGAATTCTTTCTTGTCACCGTCGTTGCCGAATTAACGGTCTTGCCGAACCCGGTTAGGCCCAGAAAACCTTCGACAACTTGACACCAGCAACGGGTGCCAGAACCACACGGTTTTGCCGTACGCAGCCACCCGTCTTCGCCAAAGGCTCCGCCGAGCTAAGGCGCCGTTCGTCTGCATGCCGCCGATCGCTCACGGACCGAAACCCGCCCTGCCATCACGTGTCACGCCGACGCTGCCGCGTCCACCGCATCCCGCCCCGCGTTCGTGACGCTGGCCAACGCCCCTCTGAGTGGGACGGGATGGCGGAGATATGAGGTGATTTGGATTTGATGTGAAGAAAAATATTTCGGAAAATCGGAAAAATAACATTTGACAGGTTTTGCTGATTTGCCTCGTCGGTAGTCGAGCGCTGTGAATTTACCGGACCTCATCCTGAGGAGCGGCGTCTCGCCGCGTCTCTAAGGCGCCTTCCCTCGCAAGAGCCGGTCGGTGATGCACTGGATCTGATCGGCGCGTGCGGCCCGGCAGCTTTCGAGCGCCGATCAGGACAAGGCAGCGATCAGGTCGTCGGCGCGGGTCACCATGGCCACATTCTGGATCGCGTAGTTCACCGCGGCGATGTGCCATTCGGCGTTCATCGTCGAGCAACAATCCTCCGGCACGACCATGTAGAATCCCTTGTCCGCGCCGGTGCGGGCGGTATGTTCGATCGACATGTTGGTCCAGGCGCCGGTGACGATGACGAAATCGCGCCCGGCCGCCTTCAGCATGGCCTCCAGTCTTGTGCCCTCCCAGGCGCTCATCCGCATCTTCTCCACCACCTGGTCGCCGGCTTGCTGCTCCAGCCCCGGCACCGGCGCGGCACCCCAGGTGCCGCGTACCAATGCCTTGGCATCGATCAGCCCCTCGAACAGCGGCGCATTCGCGGTGACGCCCGGCGCGCCGGGCTCGACCACGAACCAGACGTGAATCACCATGACGCCGCGGGCACGCGCGGCGTCCGCGAGCCGCTTTGCGTTGGCGATGGCGTTCTGTTCGCGGCAATGCGCCGGCGAGCCGGACGAGGCGAAGGCGCCGCCATCCATCACCACGTCGTTCTGCATGTCCTGAATGATCAGCGCGCAGCGCAGGGGATCGACCGCGTAGCCCGGCTCGGCAAGCTTGGCGCCGGACCGGCTGATCGTCGCCGTCGCAGCCGGCGCCGGCTGCGCCGCGGCCGCCGCGTGCTGGCCGGCGCGCATATAGGGCTCGTTGCGCGGGCCGACCTTCACCGGCACCGCATAAACCGAATGCGTCGCGGTGATATAGAGCGTGCGCCAATCGGGCCCGCCCCAGGTCAAATTGCTGACCAGTTCGGGAATGCGCAGCTTGCCGATCAACCGGCCGTCCGGCGCGTAGACCCAGATTCCGCCCGGCGCCGAAAGCCAGACATTGCCGAGCGCGTCGCACTTCATGCCGTCCGGCACGCCGGGCTCGGTGGCCGAGACGATGTTGGAGGCGAACACCCGGCCGTTGCCGAGGCCGCCGCCGGCCTCGACGTCGAACACGCGGATCAGATGCTTGACGGTGTCGTTGACGTAGAGCCGCGTCTCGTCCGGCGAAAAACACAGCCCGTTCGGCTGATCGAACAGATAGCGGTCGACCAGCAATTGCGGCGGCCCGCCGCCGGACGGCACGCGATAGACGCCCTGGAAGCCGAGCTGGCGCGACCGCTCGACGCCGTAGACCGGCATCCGGCCGTACCACGGGTCGGAGAAATAGATCGCGCCGTCGGATTTGACGCAGACGTCGTTCGGTGAGTTCAGCTCCATCCCGTCGAAATGCGACGCCACCACCTCGCGCCGGCCGTCGGGACGTTCGCGCACCAGCGTCGAGGTGGCGTGCTCGCAGACGATCAGGTTCAGTTCGGCATCATAGGTCATGCCGTTGCACTTGTTGGAAGGGCGCATCGCCTCGCGAATGCCCTGCCCGTCGAAACGGCGGCGCACGTCGCCCGGCATGTCCGAGAACAAGAGATCATGCGCCTTCGGATGCCAGACCGGGCCTTCGGTGAACTGGAAGCCGGTGCCGACCTGCCGCACCGGCGCCCACAGGATCGATCAGTTCGGCGAAGGATGGCCGCAGCGCGATATGCGTGGTCATCGCCGGTCTCCGAAAGCGCCGTTCATGCCGCGAACCAGTTGCGTGACGGCAGCGATTGCACGATCGGTCCCGGCACCGCCATGTCGAGCCGCGCCACCACCTGGCCGTGCTCGATCTTGGCCGGCTTGTCATGCACCGGCAGCAGAAAGCGCGAGCCCGAAAGCAGCCGCTTGATCGCGGCCTTCTCCTCGCGCTTGGTGTTGCCGTGGTTGCCGGTGGTGCGGGGCTCGTTGTGATGCAATTCGTGGAAGGGATTCACGATCTGGTCGTTGAAGTCATAGATCACGTCGCCGCATATGGTGGCGCGGCCCTCGGCGGTCTCGACATGCACGTTCATCGAGCCTTCGGTGTGGGCGCCCGCCGCATCGACGGTGACGCCGGGGCAGACCTCGATCGGGCCGGACAGTTCGAGATCCTCCAGCCGCAGCGCGTGACGGGTGTGCAGCCGGTCGATCAGGTGCTTGATGTCAGGCGCCGGATATTGCGGATGCATCAGGCCCGAAACCGAATACTCCAGTTCGCGCCGGTTCAGCAGAACCGTCGTATTCATCGGGAACAGCTCGTCCTTGCCGGCATGGTCGATGTGGAGATGGGTATGCATGACGTAGCGCACATCGCCCATCCTCACGCCATGCCTGGCGAGCTGGTTCTCGATCATGTTCTCATGATGCTGCAGCCCGCGCATTCCGAGGCTTTCCATGATCTGATTGTGGCGATAGCCGGTATCCACCACCATCGGCCACGGACCGCCGAGGATCAGGAAGCCGTAGGTGTATACCCGCCTGGTGCGCCCGCAATCGCGCCCCAGCACGAGAAAGCTGGATTCGAGCTCGATGTCGCCGTAGTCCAGGATCTTGATTTCGAGCGCCATGTGATTGTTTCCCCTCGTTGGATCGTGTTGTTCGTTGGAGATCAGGCCAGCCGGTAGATGCCGGCGGCGGTGTCGTGAAAGATCGCCTGCCGGTCCGCGGCGGACATCGTCTGCGTCGCCGCGCGATAGGCATCGACCAGCGCGTCGTAGCGGGTCCAGAGTTTTTCGATCGGAAAATTCGAGCCGAACATGCAGCGGCCGGCGCCGAACTGCCGGACGGTTTCGCCGACCACGAAACCGATATGCGCCGGGTCGTTGCGATGCAGGAAGGTGCCGAGCCCGGACAGCTTCACCACGACGTTGGGCCGCTGCGCCAGCAGCGCCATGCCGGCGCGCCAGGCCTCAATGCCGGCCGGTGACAAGTCCTCCAGCATGCCGGCGTGCTGCAGCACGAAACTGACGCCGGGACAGGCATCGGCAAGCTCGGCCGCGCCAGCCATTTGCGGCGCGAACACCTGCAGGTCGAAGGCCCAGTCATATTCGCTCAATCGCGCGATGTTGCGCCGGAGCGTCGGATCGCGCGCCAGATCCGGAGCCGACGCGAAGCGGTATTGCGGATTGTCGTGCCAGTGCAGCTGCATCCTGACGCCGCGCACCAGCGGGAACGCCGCCAGTTGCTCCAGTTGCGGCCGCACATCGGCCGCGGCGAAATCCGCATAGGCGACAATGGCGTGCGGCCAGCCGGTTTCGCGCGCGGCGTCGCTGACATAGCGGACCTCATCGAGGAAACGCTCCTTCGCCCAATTCGCCTGCACGTAGACCGATCGCGTGACGCCGGCGGCGGCGACATCGGCCAGATATTCGGCGATGGTGTAGTCGCGGCGGATCGGCTCGTAGGGTCCGAAGATCCGCGGCAGCATCGGCCCGAGCAGCCAGGGCAGATCCTGCTGCCGCCAGATGTGATGATGCGCATCGACGCAGCCGGACACAGGCTGGATCATCGGGCGGCCCTCCGGCGTGACAGGTCGAGAACGTGCCGGCATAGCCGCTCCGTGGTCGCGCCATTGGCGACGCTGTCGAGCATCGGCAGCACCGCGCGCAGTGCGGCGGTCTCCGGGCGATAATCGGCCGCGGCGGCCAGCGGGGTCAGCCAGTCGATCCGCCAGGCGCGCGCGGCAAGATGCCCGACCGCGCGGACCATCTGCGCCGGATCGCCGCGCTCGAGTCCGTCGGACAGCACCAGCACCAGTGCGCCGCGGGCATAGCCGGCGAAGCGCGGCACCGCGAGGAAGGCGGCCAGCGCATCGCCGATCCGCGTGCCGCCGTCCCAGTCGGCCACGAGGTCCGCGGCGAAGGCGAGCGCCTGCTCGCGGTTCTTCAGCCGCAGCGCGCGGGTCAGCCGCGTCAGCCGCGTGCCGAACGTGAACACCTCGACGCGCGGCGCGGCGTTGACCAGCGCATGGGCAAAGCGCAGATGTGCGTCGGAGCGCGCCTTCATCGAGCCTGACACGTCGATCAGCAGCAGGATGGCGCGCGGCCGCAATTGGCGTTCGCGGCGGCGCAGCAGGATGATCTCGCCGTCGGTGCGGATGGCGTCACGCAGCGAGCGCTGCAGGTCGAAGCCGCCGCCGCGCTTCGCAGAGCGCATCCGATAGCCGCGGCGGCGCGGCAGCCGGGCCGGCAGGTGCCGGCTGAACCGCGCCAGCTGCTGGCCGTCGTCGTCCGGCCGCAGCGCCCGCCGCGACAGCGCCTCGCGCGCGGTCGCCGCCTGCCCGGTTTCGTTGATGTCGTCCGACAGCGGCGCGTCATATCCGGCGCCGTCGTCCTGAACCTCCAGCTCCTCGTCGCTTTCAGCGACCTGATCCGACAGCGCGCCGGCAAG
This sequence comes from uncultured Alphaproteobacteria bacterium, assembly GCA_963742695.1. Classification (GTDB taxonomy): domain Bacteria; phylum Pseudomonadota; class Alphaproteobacteria; order Rhizobiales; family Xanthobacteraceae; genus Bradyrhizobium. The sequence continues at coordinate 605 of CAVUNF010000021.1, read as the reverse complement.
GCCGAGGAAATGCATATCGAACAGCATGTCGAAATCGGGCTGCCGCTCGAACGGCGGCGCCAGCGTGGCGACGCCGGCACGGCGGATGTCCTCGATATCGCGCGGGCCGAGCAACTCGATCGCGCGCAGAAAGGCCAGGCTCTGTTCCGGCGCGACCGGAAAGCCATTGCGGCGCAGCAGCGCGATGAAATCCAGCAGCGGCCGGGCCGCTTGCGGCAGAACGAGCGCCGTCATGCCGCGATCTCCGCGATGATGGCGTCGAGCCGCGGCGCGATGAAGGCGAGATCCTCCTCGTCCTTCAGCGCTACGCCGATCGCGCGGCGGAACGCGTCTGGCCACGGCGCGCCGGTTTTCGCCAGCAGGGTCGCGGCTTCCGCCCAGTCGATCGCTTCGGCGACGCCGGGCGGCTTGGTCAGCGGCTCCTGCCGCAGCCGCCCGACCGCCGTCACGATCGCGCGCGCGGTCGACTCGGCGACGGAGGACGCGCGCATCATGATGATCCGGGCCTCGCGCTCCGGATCCGGATAGGCAATGTAGTGATAGACGCAACGCCGCCGCAGCGCCTCGTGCAGATCGCGGGTGCGGTTCGAGGTCAGGATCACCAC
>CAVUNF010000020.1:0-152912 GCA_963742695.1 uncultured Alphaproteobacteria bacterium | reverse complement strand
GACATGAAATCCCGCTTCGGCATGTCGATCCTGCTGATTACCCATGCCATGGGCGTGGTCGCCGAGGTCGCGCAGCGCGTCGTGGTGATGTATGCGGGCAAGGTGGTGGAGGAAGCCTCGGTCGAGCAGTTGTTCGCCAATCCCCGCCATCCCTATACGCAAGGGTTGATCCGCTCGATCCCGCGCATCGACGTGGCGGCGGTCCGAAAAGTCCGGCTGCAGACCATCGCCGGCTCCGTGCCGAAACTGATCAATCCGCCGGTCGGTTGCCGTTTCGCACCGCGTTGCAGCTTTGCGGTCGATGAATGCCGGCTCGCACAACCGCCGCTGCGCGAACTCGTGCCGGGCCACAAGGTGGCCTGCATCCGCGCCGAAGAGACGGTGGTGCCATGAGCGAGCCATTGCTCAGGGTCTCGAGCCTGGCCAAGGCATTTCCGCTCAAGGGCGGCCTGTTCGGCCGCCGCGCCGGCAGCGTGCATGCGGTCGACAGTGTCGACTTTCAGATCGAGCGCGGCGAGACCCTCGGGCTGGTCGGCGAATCCGGCTGCGGCAAATCCACCACCGGGCGTTGCGTGCTTCGCCTGATCGAGCCGACCTCGGGCGAGATCCATTTTGAAGGCAAGAACGTCCGGGCGCTGGACGCCGACGAGATGCGCATCCTGCGCCGCGACATCCAGATCATCTTTCAGGATCCCTATGCCTCGCTCAATCCGCGCATGAATGTCGGCGCGATCATCGGCGAAGCCCTGATCATTCACAAATTGACGACGACCAAGCAGCAGTTCGAAGCGCGCGTGGTGGAGCTGCTCGAGACCGTCGGTCTGCGGGCGGACGACATGAGCCGCTATCCCAACGAGTTCTCCGGCGGCCAGCGCCAGCGCATCGGCATCGCGCGCGCGCTCGCGGTCGAACCGAAACTGATCATCTGCGACGAGCCGGTATCGGCGCTTGATGTCTCGATCCAGGCCCAGGTCATCAATCTGCTGGAGGACCTGCAGCAGAAGTTCGGGCTGGCCTATCTCTTCATCGCCCATGATCTCTCAGTGGTCGAACACATCAGCAAGCGTGTGGCGGTGATGTATCTCGGCCGCATCGTCGAGACCGCGTCCGCGCGCGACCTCTATACGACGCCGCGGCACCCCTACACCGAGGCGCTGTTGTCGGCGGTGCCGATTCCGGATCCGAAAGTAAAGCGCAAGCGCGTCAGGTTGCAGGGCGAGGTGCCGAGCCCGATCAACCCGCCGCCCGGCTGTCATTTCCACACCCGCTGCCCGATCGCGCAGTTTCCGCTGTGCAAGACCACGACGCCGCCGCTCAAGCCCAGCGCCGACGGGCATTTGGTCGCGTGCCATTTCCGCTAAGACAATAAGAAACCAACCAAAGCGAGAGCTATTCAATGACCGACCAGTTCAGCAACGCCCAGCAGATCCGCAAACCGGCCGTGGTTTCCAAAGGCGGCATCGTCGCGTCGCAATCGCGAAAGGCCGCCGAGATCGGCGCCGAGGTGCTGGCGGCCGGCGGCGACTGCGTCGATGCCGTGATCGCGACCACGTTTGCGCTGGGCGTGCTGGAGCCCTGGATGAGCGGCGTTGGCGGCGGCGGTGCGATGGTGCTCTACCGCGCCCGCGAAGACCGTTATGAAGTGATCGACTACGGCATGCGGGCGCCGGATAGCCTGCGGCCGGAGGATTATCCGCTGACCGGCGATGGCGCGGCGTCCGATATCTTTCCCTGGCCGCGGGTAAAGGACGATCGCAATCTCAGCGGTCCCGGCTCGATCGCCGTGCCCGGCGTGGTCGCGGGCATGGAGGAAGCGCATCGCCGCCACGCCAAAATGCCGTGGCAGGAACTGCTTAGCCCGAGCGTGAAGCTCGCGGGCGAAGGTCTGCTGGTGGACTGGTGGACCACGCTGATGATTGCGAGCACGGCTGCCGACCTGCGGCGGTATCCGGCAAGTGCGGCCGCCTACTTGCGGGATGGCCTGCCGCCGAACGCGCAATGGGGCATCAGGTCCAGCGTCCGCCTGCCGCAGGAAAAGCTCAAGGCGACGATGACGCAGCTGGCCGCGCGCGGGCCCGCGCGATTTCTACCAGGGCGATCTGGCGCACAGCATCGCGGCCGATATTCAGGCGGGCGGCGGCGCGCTGTCGGTCGAAGACCTCGCCTCCTTCCGCGCCTTTGTCCGCGAGCCGCTGGTCATTCCCTATCGCGGCGGCAAGGTTTTTGCGACGCCGGAACTCACCTGCGGCCCGACGCTGGCGCATGCCTTGCGATTGCTGCAGCAACCTGCAGCCCGGACGCGGCGGGCCGGATGCTGCGGCCTACACCGCCTATGCGCTGGCGCTGCAATCGGCCTACCGCGAGCGGCTGCAGGATATGGGCGACGCCGACGGCCGCCGCGCGCTCGGCGCCGAACATCTGGCGCCGGCCTGCACCACGCATTTTTCGGTGGTCGATCGCGAGGGCAACATGGCGGCGGTGACGCAGACCCTGCTGTCGACCTTCGGCTCGAAATTCGTCACGCCGCAAACCGGCGTGATGATGAACAACGGCATCATGTGGTTCGACCCGACGCCCGGCGGGCCGAACTCACTGGCCCCCGGCAGGCGCTGCCTGACCAATTACAACCCGGTGCTGGCGCAGGCGGCGCGATGGCCGGCGGCTGGCGCTCGGCGCCTCCGGCGGACGGCGCATCCTGCCGGCGGTGACCCAGATGCTTTCCTTCGTGATGGATTTTGGCATGGATCTGGAGGCTGCGATCCACACCCCGCGCATCGACGCCAGCGAAGGCGCGGTCGTGATCGGCGACGTACGCCTGCCGATGCCGGCGCGAGACGCGCTGCGGTCGCGGTTCGATTACGAAGAGGCGCGGGTGCAGACCTTTCCGATGAAGTTCGCCTGCCCAAGCGTGGTGCTGCGCGACGGCGAGACCAACAGCGGCGCGACCGAAATCGCGCAGCCGTGGGGCGATGCGGTGGCGGAGGCTTGACCTTTGTTCATCTTGGCCGGGCATAGCCGTCGAATTCAGAGAGGGCGCCGCGGCTGCGACCTGCTTTGTCGAGCTGCTGCGGAGGTCATTTTCTACCGGCGCGCAGTCGGTATTGATTTCGCAACGTCGCGTGCCACCGATCGCACCAGATTTGCCAGCGGACTCATGGTGCGATGCTTGAGTGCGATCAGGCCGATCGGACGCCGCGTCGTCGGCAGCTCGATCGGCAAGGCGCGGAGCGACGGATGCGGTTTGGGATATCTCAACATCGCTTCCGGATGGATCGTCAGGAAAGGGCCCGCCAGCAGAAGGTTGTTGCGCAGGTAGGTCGACGCGCTGACGACCCTTGTTTGCGGTGTTTCCAGTCCCGCGCTGCGAAACGCCTCGTCAATGAACGGACCAAGAAATCCCTCGGACGTTCCAAGTATCCAGGGTTGGTCGATAACATCCTTCAAGTTCAAGTGACGACGCCGGGTCAGCGGATTATGTTTCCCGGCGATCACGACCAGCGGATCATGGAACAGAATTTCGGTTTGCATGTCGTCCTCCTCCGAGTTCGACATGCGGGAAATTGCCAGATCATCGTCGCGTTCGCGCAGCCTGCGATGAAGCGCCAGCGTATCGTGGACAGCGACGTGAAAGACAATCTTCGGAAATCGCGACGATATGCGATGAATGATCGTCGCGACCAACGCGGTCATCGGTTCCGTACTTCCAATGCGGACCTCGCCGACGGCGGGATCGGCCAGGAATTCAATCTCCTGCAAGCCCTGGTTCAACTCATCGAAAACCACGAGCGCCCGCTTCAGCAATATCTCTCCGTATGGCGTGAGTTCCACGCCGACCGGGGAGCGATCCAATAGCTGCTCGCCGATCGAATGCTCCATTTCGGCAATCGCGCGGGATACAGCCGGCTGTGACATCGCCAGCTGCGTGGCGGCCTTTGCCATGCTTCCCCAGTCGGCAATGACTTTGAGGGTTTGCAGATCGCGAAGCTTGAGGCGTCTAAAAACCTGCTCCTCGGACGACATTCGGCTGCCTATCAGTTATGCGTATAACTATATGTCAAAAGCGTAATTCCAAACATAACCCAAGCGCAGGCAATCTTGGAGTCAAAAGGGTAGCTTGTGATCAGGAGACATCGATGAACTTACGCAAGGTTTGTGTTGTCATCGGACTTGCATCTGCATTGATTGCGCCCTCGGCGGCTCAGGGGCAGACAGTCCGCATTATCTTTCCGTTTGTCGGGGGCGGGTCGGGAGATGCGCTGACGCGAATTTTGGCAGATCAGTTGAGCGCCGAACTCCAGCGGCCGGTGATCGTCGAGTTGAGGCCGGGTGCCGCCGGCCGCATCGGCGTGCAGGCCGTCAAATCGGCGGCGCCGGATGGCAATACGCTGCTGATGGTACCGATCGCGCCGATGGCAGTCTATCAGAGCGTCTATCCTTCACTCGAATACGATCCTATTGAGGATTTTCAGCCGCTGGCACAGGCTGCGGCATTTGATTTCGGCATTGCCGTCGGCAAGGATATTCCCGCCAAGGACACTTCCGGAACTGGTCAACTGGATCAAGGCCAATCCGGCGCGGGCAAACTATGGGACACCCGGCGCCGGCACCCTGCCGCACTTCTTCGGCGTCCTGTTCGGCGGGGCAATTGGTGCTCGATCTGCAGCCGATTGCGTACAAGGGTGGCGTTGCCGCCCTGACCGATTTGCTCGGCGGCCAAATTCCAATGATGATCCATTCGATCAACGAACTGACGGAAATGCACAAAGCCGAAAAGATCCGTGTGTTGGCAACTTCCAGCAAGGCGCGCTCGACTTTTCTGCCTGAACGTACCGACCTTCCGCGAGGCCGGTTACACATCGAAGGAACGGGCTGGTTTGGCCTGTTCGCGCCCGCGAAGACGCCACCTGATGTCGTCAATCGCTTGAACGGGATCATCGTCGCAGCACTGGCGAAACCGGAGGTCAAGGACCGGATCCTGAAATTGGGTTTGCAGCCGACCGGAACAGTCCGCAGGCGTTTGCAAAAATCCTGCAAGACGACATCGCGCTATGGGCGCCAGCCGTAAAGGCTTCGGGATTCACGCCGATCGCAATAGCGGCGGCGAAGCTTCGCCCCTCACAACGCCTGCATCTCGCCCTTGGCCCAGAATTCGCGCAGCTTGAATTTTTGAATTTTTCCCGATCCCGTCAGCGGAAACGCCTCGACCACGAACCAGTGCTTTGGGGTCTTGTTCGGCGCCAGCGCGGCGCGCATGTAGGCCGACAATTCTTCCTTGTCGATTGTAGCCCCCGGTGCGGCGCGGATGAAGGCGGCGACCTCTTCGCCCCATTTTTCGTGCGGCAGCCCGACCACCGCGACTTCGCCGATCTTGGGATGGCGAAACAGCAGTTCTTCCAGTTCGCGCGGATAGATGTTCTCGCCGCCGCGGATGATCATGTCCTTGAGCCGGCCCTCGACCGTGCAATAGCCGCGCGCGTCCATCGCGCAGAGATCGCCGGTATGCAGCCAGCCATCGGCATCGATCGCGGCGGCGGTCGCCTCCGGCATTTCGAAATAGCCGAGCATGATGTGATAGCCGCGGGTGCAGAACTCGCCGATTTCGCCGATCGCGGCGGTCTTGCCGGTGTCGGGATTGACGATCCTGGTTTCCATGTTCGGCAGCGGCAGGCCGATGGTGCCGGCCTTGTCCGCGATGCTGTCGGTGGTCATGGTCTGGGCCGCCACCGGCGAGCATTCGGTCTGCCCAAATACAATCGTGAAAGGCGCCCCCAGTTTTTGCTCGAACAGCGTGACGAGTGCTGCCGGCACGGTGGAGCCGCCGGAACAGATCGCCTTGACCGAGGAAAGATCGGCCGATGCAAAGATGGATGCTCGAGCATCGCCACCAGCATGGTCGGGACGCCGACCATCGCATTGCCGCGATAGGTCTCGAACATTTCGATCACGAGGCCGGGTTCGAACGCCTCCAGCAGCACCTGCGTCGCGGCCTTGGATACCGAGCCGAGCACGCAGCAGACGCAGCCGCCGGTGTGGAACAGCGGCATGGTGGTGATGAAGACGTCGCCGGGATCGATCCCCATCCGCTCGGCGGTATCGGCGCCATTGTTGGCGAGGCCGCGATGGTGCAGCAGCGCGCCTTTCGGAAAGCCCGTGGTGCCGGAGGTATACTGGATCATCACGGGATCGGTCGGCTTCACCGCGGGCAGGGCGATGCTCTTGTCGTCGCCGGCGGCGATGAAGGCCGGCCAGTCGTCGAAGCAGATGATCTCGCGTAGTTCAGGGCAGCGCGGGGCCACCTCGCGCACCGTCTCCAGCATCGGATTGCCGCGGAAGGAATTGACGACGAACACGCCGGCCGAGCGGGATTGCTTCAGCACATATTCCAGCTCATTGGCGCGAAAGCCGGGATTGACGGTGACCAGCACCACACCCGCGAGCCCGGCGCCGAATTCGAGCATGACCCATTCGGGCAGGTTCTGGGCCCAGACCGCGATCCGCTCGCCCGGCTTGAAGCGAAGGCTCAGGGCGCGCGCCGTGCGTTGCGCCTCGGCGTAGAATTCGGCATAGGTCCATTGACGGCGAAGTGCTGGATCCGGCGACGCCCGCTATCAGCGCGATCCGGTCCGGCGCCGATTTGGCGGCCTGTTCGAGCATCTGGCCGAGCGTGATATCGCGCACCGCCGGAGTCTTCGGCCCCGCGACATAGGATTCCGTCAAAGCCATTGGCCGCTTCCCTCATGCTGGCTTGCGCCGGCGACCGGCGCCGACGCAGTTTTTCCAACTATGGCATCAGGCGCTTGTGATTGCAGCCATGTTGCGAAGCGTTCGATTCGTTTTAGGCGGCGTAGGTCGATGATTTCGGCAGCGGGAACACCGGGTCCCGCGTCTGGATATTGGTCGGCCAAACCACCGAGATGTGCTCGCCGGCATTCTGCATCACCACCGGGGTCGAGCGCTCGTTCTGCCCGGAGAGCTGCGTACCGGGCCGGAAGAATTTTACGCCGTAGCCCTGGATGGTGCCGCCGGGCGGGATGTCGACGTCGAGCGCCGCCTTGCGAATGGCCTCGGGATCGAAGCTGCCGTATTTCTCCTTGGCGACCGGCAGCACGTTGTTGAGCAGGATCCAGGTCTGGTTGAAGCCCATCGAACAATGCGGCGGAACGTCGGTCGCGCTGGTTTTCTCCTTGTAGCGTGCCACCATGATTTTGGTGAGATCGCCGATGCCGGGCGCCAGTTTGGTGGAATCGAGCAATTGCGCGGGCACCGGATCGATATTGCAGAAATTGTCGATGTCCGCGCCGAACGCGGCGCGCAGCTTGTCGAGCTGGCTGTAGCCCGCGCCGTTGCCGAACAGCATCTTGAAACGAAGGCCGTTCTCGCGCGCCTGGCGCAGGAACAGGGTGATGTCGGGATTGTATCCGGCGTGTGAGATCACGTCGGCCCTGGCGCGCTTGAGCTTGGTGACGAGGATGGAAAGGTCGGGCGCGGCCGCCGAATAACCTTCCTTAAGCACGATCTGGAGTCCGGCCTGCTTGGCATAAGCCTCGTCGGCGGCGGCGACACCGACACCATAGGGACCATCCTCATGGATCAGCGCAACCTTGACGTCCTTGGGCTCCATCCCGAGTTTCGCCTTGGCATGTTCGGCGATGAAGCCCGCGAAGGCCTGGCCGTATTGATCGGAATGAATCTGGGCGCGGAAGACATATTGCAGGTTCTTGTCCTTGAACACGGCGGTCGAGACCGCGGTCGTGATCCAGAGGATTTTTTTCTGCTGCTCGACCTTGGCGGCCAACGGAACCGCATGAGAGCTCGCATAGACACCGTTGATGATGTCGATCTTCTCCTGGTCGATCAGGCGTACGGCCTCATTGATCGCGACCTCGGGCTTGCTCTGGGAATCGGCGGCGACCGCGGCGACCTTGTACTTGCCGCCGATGCCGCCTTTCTCGTTGACGAGATCGATCGCGATCTGCGCGCCGATCGAGGAGGCAACGGACCCGCCCGCGGCAAAAGGACCGGTCAGGTCGTAGATCAGGCCGATGCGCACGGTCTCGGCCTGTGCCATGGCGCGCGTCCAATCGAAACTCAATGCGGCGGCAGCGGCGGCGGAATTCTTGAGCAGCGTTCTGCGTGAGGTCGGCATGGTGTCTTCTCCCTGGATCGCGGTTTCAGACCGGCTTTCTTCACTTGGGGCAAAATATTCAGAGTACGCGGCGCAAAGTCAACTCGAACGCGCCCTCGCAACCGCTGGACCGAGGCTCGATGCTACGAAAGGACAAGCGCGCCGGCCGGTTCGCCACCCCGTCTGACCCGCCGCCGACGCGGAGGCGCAGGCGCTGCGGGTTCGACCCTGGCAGCGGCTTGGCTCGTTTCGAGCGCTGGCCGCCTTAACCAGCATTCGTTTTTCCGCCGGCGCGGTCGCCTTCAACCCGATCTCACGCGTTGACCGGACGGCGGAACCGCCGCACCATGCGGCGTTTCTTTCCCGAGGTGCCCCGTGACCGGCCTGACCCACCGCCAATCCGAAATTCTGAACATCGCCCGTGCCTTCGGCCGGGTGATGGTGGACGATCTCGCCCGCCGTTTCGAGGTTTCGGCGCAGACTATCCGCAAGGACCTCAACGACCTCTGCGACCACCGCTCGCTGACGCGTATCCATGGCGGCGCCATCATCGCATCAGGCGTCGAGAATCTGGCCTATGAGGCGCGCCGCTTCGTCGCCGCCGAGGAGAAGAAGGCCATTGGTGCCGCCGCTGCGGCGCTGATCCCCAACGGCTGTTCCCTGTTCATCAACATCGGCACCACGACCGAAGAGGTCGCCACCGCTTTGACCTCGCATGAGGACCTGCTGGTCATCACCAACAACCTCAATGTCGCGATGCTGCTGTATCGCCATCCGCGCATCGAGGTGATTGTGGCCGGCGGCGCGGTGCGCCGCGCCGATGGTGCGGTGATCGGCTCCACCGCGATCAGCCTGATCGGCCAGTTCAAGGTCGACTACGCCATCATCGGCGCTTCGGCGATCGACGAGGAGGGCGCGCTGCTGGATTTCGACTATCGCGAAGTGCAGGCGGCGCAGGCCATCATTGCCAATGCGCGCAGCGTCATGCTGGTCGCCGATAGCACGAAACTCAGGCGCAGCGCGCCGGTGCGCATCGCCCATCTCAGCCAGATCCAGACCTTCGTCACGGATGCGGCGTTGCCGGCGGGACTTGCAAATATCTGCCATCACCGCGGCATCGAAGTGGTCGCGGCGATGCCAAAGCCTGTCGACCTCGACGAACCCGGCGAACCGATTCCCGCTCCCGCCGCCGTCCGGCTGCGCTAGGCTCCAGCGCCTTCGACGCTACCGGCTCGCGCCCCGCCGTCGCCGCTGTTTTTCGCGATTTCCGCAACCCGTCATGCTGCACCAATGCCGGCGCTGACCCTTGCTGGTGTCGACATAGTAAGCGTCGCAGTCGGAAGCTTCACACTTTCGAATTCGCATGCGTGCTTCATCGACCAGCAGGCCTTCGGCGGCGAGCGAACAGGCATGCAACGGGATTTCGGCCGCCTTGCCAGCAATCCAGTGGTGACGCGCGTGTTGCGGCGCAGGCGATGCGACCAGTCGCCGGGCCGCATGAGCGGCGCGAATGGCCGCAGAAATCGCATCGAGGTCGAGCTGCCGCGCCGGCCGTCCCGAGTTTGCGGCGGCCAGGACATCGTGAAGATGCTCGCGAAGCCGGCGTGCGCGCTTGACAATGTCTGAGCCCGATCGGCCACCGGACCGCAGCAGCGCTGCGGCCGTCCGGGGCTCGATCAGTTCAGCCAGTTCGGCGAACCGCACCAGGTCGCGGTAGGTCGCAAGCTTCTCGATCGGCGCGTCGGAGGGGCGCTCATCCAGCGTATTGACGAAGTCGAGCGCCGGATGCCCGCCGTTCCACTCGAAGTGATCAGTGTGATCAGCCATTTCTTGCCTCTCCCGCCATTCTATCATAACCTCTAAAATACTTCAAAGGGGTTACACACTCTCGTTGAAAGTCGATCATGACGGATGTAACCGTCGGCGGGCGCACCGCTGCAGAGTATCTTCGCGGTGCGCTCTACGGCCTCGCGGCGGTCAGCATCTGGTCCGGATGGATCGTGGTGGCTCGCCTGGGCCTTCAGTCCAGCCTCACGCCATGGGACATCGCAGCGCTTCGTTTCGGCGTGGCGGGTCTGCTGCTGCTGCCGTACCTCGTCAACAAGGGTCTTGCGCTCGAACGTCTCGGCTGGATCGGGCTGGCGGCGATTGTTCTCGGCGGCGGCGCGCCCGTACTGCTTGCAAATGCCGGATTGCTGTTCGCCCCGGCGGCGCATGCCGGCGCGCTGTTTCCCGGCGTGATGCCGCTGGCGGTAGCCATTCTTGCAGCGCTCATTCTGCAAGAGCCATTTACCGGCGCGAAGAAGCTCGGCTTCGTCCTGATTCTGCTTGGCGCGTTCGGCATCACCTGGGGCACCGGCGGCGCACTCGATTCCGGCCAGACCATCGGGCACGCGCTGTTTCTGGGTTCTGCCCTGGCCTGGGCCTGCTACACGGTGGCGATGCGCCGCGCGCGGCTCGATGGGCTGCATGCCGCCGGCATCGCCGCCGTCGGCGCCCTGGTTCTCTACATGCCGGTCTATTTATGCGTAGCCGGTGCGAAGTCTCGCCAAAGCTCCATGGGGCGATCTGGCCCTTCAAGCGTTCGTGCAGGGGCTTCTGACGGCGATTGCCTCACTGGTTTTCTACGGGCGTGCGGTCAGTATCCTCGGGGCCTCGAGCGGCGCCGCGTTCGCGGCTTTGTCGCCGGCGATAACGGCGGTGATGGCGATTCCGATCCTCGTGGAATGGCCGACAACGATGGACTGGATTGCCATTTCAGCGATTTCCGTCGGCGTCTACGTCGTGAGCGGCGGGCCGCTGCCGCGACCGCGATGAAGTGATCAATCAGGCGACCAGGGCGGCCTGCCGAACCGCGGCTTCGGCGTCGGCTCTTGAACCGCGAACTTCCAGCAATTCATCGAACTTCGCAAACGGCAGCGGCGGCGAGACAAAATAGCCCTGGCCTTCCTCGACGCCGCACGCGATCAGCGCCTGGACCTGTTCGGAGGTTTCGATCCCCTCGGCGATAACGGTCATGCCGAGGTCGCGTGCCAGCCGCACCAGCATCTGCACGATCGTGGCGGCCGATCCGTCTTCCGTGATCGTGTCGACAAAGAACTTGTCGATCTTGATGATGTTGACGCCAAGTCCCTTGATCTGGGACAGGCCACTGTGTCCGACGCCGACGTCATCCATCGCCACCTTGAAGCCGATTTCGCGCAGCTCCTTCACGACAGCCGCAGCCCGATCGAGGTCGGGCAGTTCGCTGCGCTCGGTTACTTCGAGCACGATCTGACGCGCCGAAACCTTTGCTGCGACGACGATGCGACGCAGCGTCTCGATGAAGGCGTCGCTGACGAGATGGCGTGGCGTCACGTTGAGGGATAATTTGAACAGCCTGTCTTCTCGAAGGCGTGGATTCATTTCCTTGAGAGCGGTCTCCAGGATCAGCCACGTCATGGCCTCGATGCGGCCGCTGGATTCGGCAAGCGGAATAAAGTTCATTGGCGGAATGATGGTGCCGTCCTCCCGGATCCATCGCGCCAGCACTTCGCATCCATTGATGTCCCCGCTGCGCAGGTCAAACACCGGCTGATAGAACGGCTTGAACCGGCGCCGGTCCAAAGCTCGATCGATATCGGCGATCGGGCCTTCCAGCCGGTCCATTGCCCTGGTCAGCAGCAGGCCGAACACCAATCCCAGGCCCAGGGCGATCAACATGGTCGGCCAATAGGATTGGTTATCCCAATGCTGCAGGGCGCTGCGCTTCAACGCGGATCGTCGCTCGCAGCGGATGGCGGGCAGAGACCTTGCTGAAGCTGGAAAGCTGCAAGGATTCATCAAGGGGTGCTGCAGGAAAGCGCCCGAGGCCCGAGCCGTTGTTGAGCTCCAGCAGCACCTCACTGTGGGAACGCAACTCGGCGGGCATGATGTCGAAGAGGTGGGAGGCGATCCCGAGAATGGCGACCAGGGCCTGGGTTTGATCGACATCCCTGAGAACGCCGAGGGCCATGCCCCCGAACTGCTCGACGCGGAACAGCAACAGGCGCTGGTCGTCGGAATGCAGCATGTCCCCGCGATCGACCCAGCCCACGTCAAATTCCAGCGTTTCGGAATAGGCCGAGCAGATCACCGAGCCATCGCGATTGACCAGGCGTATATCCTTGACCGCGTAGCGCTGGTAAACTTGGAGGCGAACGGCTTGCAGCGCGGCCGGATCACAGTCCAGCGGCCCACGCTTGACGAGGTCATCGAGGGTGGCAGCGCCAAAATCCGCCGTGACCTCGGCGCGCCGCAACGCGACCTCGGTCAGTTCCTCGAGTTGCCGCGATTGCTGGCCCTCGATCACGGCCTTTGCCGCAAAATGTCCCCCGGTGATGAATACGGTCAGGCTGGTGGCGACCATCACTATCTGGGTAAGGCTCGGCCGCCGTAATTTCATTGGACAGGGTGCGTTTGAGGGGCAATCGGCCCTGACCCTACGGCGGGAGCCTCTAACATCCGGTTTAAGTGCCGGCCACGGCCACTGCGGGTGGCCCGGGAGGGACAGCACGGCTACAGCCCGTTTTCGCTTGCTTTCACATTTCGTTGTGATTTATTCCAAACCGAAAGCGAAATCGCCAAAGTGAACAGGCGGACGCCGGGGAAGCGCCATTGGACCGGATTTTCGACCTCGCTATTATCGGCGGCGGCGTCAATGGCTGCGGCATCGCGCGCGACGCGGTGGGCCGCGGAAATTCAGTTTTCCTTTGTGAAATGAATGACTTGGCTAGCGGGACGTCGTCCTGGTCGACCAAGCTGGTGCATGGCGGCCTGCGCTACCTCGAATATTACGAGTTTCGGCTGGTCCGCGAGGCGCTGATCGAGCGCGAAATCCTCTGGCAGATCGCCCCGCACATTATCCGGCCGCTTCGTTTCGTTCTGCCGCACCATTCCGGGTTGCGCCCGGCCTGGCTGCTACGGCTGGGGTTGTTCCTCTACGACCATATCGGCGGCCGAAACCTGCTGCCGCCGACGCGTTCGGTCGATCTGACCACGGACGAGGTCGGGCGGCCCCTGATGCCGAACCGCTTCACCAGGGCGTTCGAATATTCCGACTGCTTTGTCGATGACGCGCGCCTCGTGGTCCTCACCGCGCGGGACGCGGCGGATCGCGGCGCCGAAATCCACACCCGTTCGCGCGCGGTCGAGATCCGCCAGGCCGACGGGATCTGGCAGGTCACCGTCGAAGACACCGCGAGCGGCACGCGCTCCACGATCAAAGCCCGTGCGCTGGTCAATGCCGGCGGACCCTGGGTCGAGGACGTCCTGAGGTCGGGTGCCGGCGTCAACGCCAAAGCAAAAGTGCGGCTGGTGCAGGGCTCCCATATCGTGGTGCGCAAGCTCTATGCGCACGACCGCGCCTACATGTTCCAGAACAGCGACGGCCGCATCGTTTTCGTCATTCCCTATCAGGACGACTTCACCCTGATCGGCACCACCGATCGCGATTTCGACGGCGACCCGGCCAAGGTGAAGGCGTCGACCGAAGAGATCAAATATCTCTGCGATTCCGTCAGCGAGTACCTGGCAAAGCCGGTTAGACCCGAGGACGTGGTCTGGACCTATGCCGGCGTTCGTCCGCTCTATGACGACGGCGCCAGCGAAGCCAAGGCCGCCACCCGCGATTACGTGTTCGAACTCGACACGCCCGGCGGCGCGCCGCTGCTGTCGATCTACGGCGGCAAGATCACCACCTATCGGCGCCTCGCCGAGGAGGCGCTGGAACGGCTTTCGCCTTACTTGCGCAGCGCCAAAGCGCGCGAAGGCTGGACCGCGAAATCGCCGCTGCCCGGCGGCGACCTCGATGTCTCGGCGATCTCGGCGCTGTCGGCGGAGCTGCAGCGGAGCTATCCGTTCCTGACGCCGGCTCACGCCAACCGGCTGGCGCATGCCTATGGCACGCGCGCCGCAAAATGGCTCGGCGCATGCGAAATCCATCGAGGATCTCGGCCAGTCGTTCGGCGCCACCCTGACCGAGAGCGAAGTCAGGTACCTGATGGCGTCCGAATGGGCCCGCACCGCCGAAGACATCGTATGGCGGCGATCCAAGCTTGGCTTGCGAATGTCGGCTGCCGAGATCTCAGCCCTCGACGACTGGATCGCGGCTCACCATGTTCCGCTCGAGCGTCCCTTGCTGGAAGCGGGAGGGCGGGTATGACCGTTACCCTCGAACATGTCACGCGAACGATCGATGGCATTCCGGCCATTCGCGATGTTTCGCTGACGCTCGAGAACGGCACCTTGAGCGTGCTGCTCGGCCCGACGCTGGCGGGCAAGACCTCGATCATGCGGCTGCTCGCCGGCCTCGACAAGCCGACGACGGGCCGCGTGCTGGTCGACGGCAAGGACGTTACCGGCTTCGATGTGCGCAAGCGCTCGGTGGCGATGGTCTATCAGCAGTTCATCAATTACCCCTCGTTGACGGTCTATGAAAACATTGCCTCGCCGCTGCGGGTGCAGGGCAAGCCGCGCGCGGAAATCGACAAGCGCGTGCAGGAGGCGGCGGGGCTGCTCAAGCTCGAGCCATATCTCCAACGCACGCCACTGCAATTGTCCGGCGGACAGCAGCAGCGCACCGCGATTGCGCGCGCGCTGGTCAAGGGCGCCGACCTGGTGCTGCTCGACGAGCCGCTCGCCAATCTCGACTACAAGCTGCGCGAGGAATTGCGCACCGAATTGCCGCGCATCTTCGAGGCCTCCGGCGCGATCTTCGTCTATGCGACGACGGAGCCCTCCGAAGCGCTGCTGCTCGGCGGCCGCACCGTCTGCATGTGGGAAGGCGAGATCCTGCAGGCTGGAGACACATCAAAAGTCTATCGCCATCCCGACACGCTGCGCGTCGCCCAGGTATTCTCCGATCCGCCGCTCAACATCGTCGGGATCGAGAAGCGGCGCGGGTCGGTGCAATATGCCGGCGGCGTGCAGGCGCCCGCCTCGGGGCTTTATGCGTCACTCGGCGACGGCGCCTACCGGGTCGGCTTCCGCGCCCACCAGCTGGAGGTCGCCACCGGCATCGCCGGCCGCCACGCCTTCCACGCCACCGTTACCGTGACGGAGATCACCGGCTCGGAAAGTTTCGTGCATCTCAACCGCGACGCCTCCAACTGGGTCGCCGTGCTGCAGGGCGTACACGAATTTCCGCCCGGCCACGTGCTCGACGCCGTGCTCGATCCAGACAATGTTTTCGTTTTCGACGCGGCCGGCCGTCTGGTCGCGTCGCCCCGCACAGCGTTTTCAAGCGAGGTGTATGGCGGTTCGCGTGAAGAAAACGCGTCAAAGAAAACGACTTGAGGGACATGCAGCATGGCCCGCATTGACCTCGTCGATCTCGCGCACTCCTACGGCGGCAATGATGCCGCCCCCGAATCCTTTGCGCTGAAGCCGGTCACGATGACCTGGCGCCAGGGCGGCGCCTATGCGCTGCTCGGCCCGTCCGGCTGCGGCAAGACCACGCTGCTCAATCTGATTTCGGGCATCGTCACGCCGTCGCGCGGCAAAATCCTGTTCGACGGCGTCGATATCACACCGCTGTCAACCCAGAAGCGCAATATCGCACAGGTGTTCCAGTTCCCGGTGATCTACGACACCATGACGGTCGGACAGAATCTGGCATTTCCACTGAAGAACCGCGGCGTGGCCAAAAGCGAGATCGACGCGCGGGTCGCGGAGATCGCGCGCCTGCTCGACCTCACGCCGTATCTGAACCGCAAGGCGACGCGGCTGACCGCCGACGCCAAGCAGAAAATCTCGCTCGGTCGCGGACTGGTGCGATCCGACGTCGCCGCGGTGCTGTTCGACGAGCCGCTGACGGTGATCGATCCCGAGCTGAAATGGCAATTGCGCTCGAAGCTCAAGGCGCTGCATCGCGACCTCGATCTGACGATGATCTACGTCACCCACGACCAGACCGAGGCGCTGACCTTCGCCGATACCGTTGTCGTGATGCATGACGGAAGGGTGGTGCAGAGCGGCACGCCGGCGGAGCTGTTCGACAAGCCGGCCCACACCTTCGTCGGCTATTTCATCGGCTCGCCCGGCATGAACATCGTGCCGGCCGAAGTGCGGGGCCGCGAGGCGCGGATCGACGGCCACGTCATCCGGCTCGACCGGAATTACGACGGCCTGCCGCCGGGCGCCAAGATCGAGATCGGCGTGCGGCCGGAATTCGTCGACGTCGCCGCGCCGGCTTCCGGCCTGCTGTCGGCCAATATCGAGCGGATCGACGACCTCGGCCGCGTCCGCTTCGCGCGGGTTCGAATCGGCAATGTGAAATTCGCCGCACGGGTGCCGCCGGGATTTTCGGTTCCCGGCAACGAAGCCGGACTGCTGTTCGATCCCAGCCACGTTCACGTCTACGCCGACAGTCTTCTGGTCGAGGGCAAATAATGGACAAGACCGTCAATCAGAAGGCCTGGTTCCTGGTGCTGCCGGTGTTCCTGATCGTGGCGTTCTCCGCGATTCTGCCGCTGATGACGGTCGTCAATTATTCGATGCAGGACACCTTCGGCAACAATCAGTTCTTCTGGAACGGCGTCGGCTGGTTCAAGGAATTGCTCGATCCGACCACCGATCTCGGCGAACGGTTTTTTGCCTCGCTGTGGCGCAACCTGTTCTTCTCGGCGGTGATCCTGGCGATCGAGGTGCCGCTTGGCATCGTGGTGGCGCTGTCGATGCCGCGCGAAGGCTGGCGGGTCGCCGCCTGCCTCGTGATCATGGCGCTGCCGCTGCTGATTCCATGGAACGTGGTCGGCACCATCTGGCAGATCTTCGGGCGGCCCGACATCGGCCTGATGGGCTATGCGCTCAACAGCATCGGCATCAATTACAACTACGTCTCCAACGAATTCGATGCCTGGGCGACCGTCATCGTGATGGATGTCTGGCACTGGACCAGCCTGGTCGCGCTGTTGTGCTACGCCGGACTGAAATCGATTCCCGACGCTTATTATCAGGCTGCGCAAATCGACGGCGCATCGCGCTGGGCGGTATTCACCGCGATCCAGTTGCCGAAGATGAATCGGGTGCTGCTGATCGCGGTGCTGCTGCGGTTCATGGACAGTTTCATGATCTACACCGAACCGTTCGTGGTGACCGGCGGCGGACCGGGCAATTCGACCACGTTCCTCTCGATCGAGCTGGTCAAGATCGCGCTCGGGCAATTCGATCTCGGCAAGGCCGCCGCATTGTCGCTGGTCTACAACATCATCATCCTGATCGTCTGCTGGGTGTTCTACACCGTCATGACCAATGCCGGCGCCGAGCGCCCGGAACCCAAGGGAGTCGCATGATGCATTCGATTCCGGGCCGTCGCATCATTCTCTCGCTGTTTCTGGTCTTCCTGCTGCTGCCGATCTACTGGCTGGTCAATATGAGTTTCAAGACCAACAACGAGATCGTCACCACCATGACGCTGTGGCCGCACCAGCCGACCATCGCCAACTACATGCGCATCTTCACCGACGAGAGCTGGTATTCCGGCTACATCAATTCGCTGAAATACGTGGTGATCAATACCGTGCTGTCGATCTCGTTCGCGCTGCCGGCGGCGTATGCGTTTTCGCGCTACCGCTTCCTCGGCGACAAGCACCTGTTCTTCTGGTTGTTGTCGAACCGGATGGCGCCGCCGGCGGTCTATGCGCTGCCGTTCTTCAATCTGTATTCGGCGATCAACCTGTTCGACACGCCATGGGCGGTCGCACTGGCGCATTGCCTGTTCAACGTGCCGCTGGCGGTGTGGATTCTCGAAGGTTTCGTTTCCAGCGTGCCGCGCGAGATCGACGAGACCGCTTTCCTCGACGGTTATTCGTTCCCGCGGTTCTTCATCAAGATCCTGGTGCCGTTGATCGCCAGCGGTATCGGCGTCGCGGCGTTCTTCTGTTTCATGTTCTCCTGGGTCGAATTGCTGCTGGCGCGCACCCTGACCTCGGTCAACGCCAAGCCGATCGCCGCGACCATGACGCGCACGGTGTCCGCCGCCGGGGTCGATTGGGGCCTGCTCGCCGCGGCCGGCGTGCTCACCATCATCCCCGGTGCGCTGGTGATCTGGTTCGTCCGCAACTACATCGCGCGCGGTTTCGCGCTCGGCAGGGTGTGAGCCATGGAACACATCGCATGGATGGCCTGGACGGTGCCGACCGCGATCTTTTTCGTGATGCTGTCGATGACGCTCGCGGTCATGACGTGGCTCGCGGTCGCCTATCCGGAAGCCGAGCGGGTCGGAATCCTGCGCATTCCGACCACGCGCGGCGACCGGCTGTTCATTTCACTGGTCGTGACCGCCGTGATCCATCTGATGTGGATCGGCTTTGTCGGCACCGACACGATTCTGACCGTTCCGGTCGGGGAAGGAATTGAAATTTCGAGCCTGTGGCTCGCCACCGTGATTTCGCTTGGTTCGGCCGTCGCGATTTTTCGCACCGTCTGAACCAGCGAAAAAGAGCAGATCCGGGATCAACCCGGGCCTGAAGTTTGTTTTGTCGCTGCAACCGGAGGACTCAACATGCGACACTTGGAGAGACGGAAGAAGCATTTGCTGACAATGACCAGCACAGCCGTGCTGATCGCGGCATCGATGGCGATGGCGGCGCCGGCGCGTGCCGACGACGCCACCAACCAGCGCTGGATCGACAGCGAATTTCAACCCTCGACCTTGTCGAAGGCCGATCAGTTGAAGGAGCTGCAGTGGTTCGAAAAGGCGGCCCAGCCCTTCAAGGGCATGGAAGTCAACATCGTGTCGGAAACCATCACCACGCACGAGTATGAAGCGAGAACCCTCGCCAAGGCGTTCACCGAAATCACCGGCATCAAGGTCAAGCATGACCTGATCCAGGAAGGTGACGTCGTTGAGAAGCTGCAGACCCAGATGCAATCCGGCAAGAACGTCTATGACGGCTGGATCAACGACTCCGACCTGATCGGCACCCATTTCCGCTACGGCCAGACCATCGCGCTGTCGGATTACATGGCTGCCGAAGGCAAGGACGTCACCAATCCCGGTCTGGATATCAACGACTTCATCGGCCGTTCCTTCACCACCGGACCCGACAAGAAGCTTTATCAGCTCCCGGACCAGCAGTTCGCCAACCTCTATTGGTTCCGCTACGACTGGTTCTCCAATCCGGAATACAAGGCCAAGTTCAAGGCCAAGTACGGCTACGACCTCGGCGTCCCCGTGAACTGGTCGGCCTATGAAGACATCGCCGATTTCTTCACCAACGACATCAAGGAAATCAACGGCGTCAAGGTCTATGGCCACATGGACTACGGCAAGAAGGATCCCTCGCTGGGCTGGCGTTTCACCGACGCCTGGTTGTCGATGGCCGGCAATGGCGACAAGGGCATCCCGAACGGCCTTCCGGTCGACGAATGGGGCGTCCGCATGGAAGGCTGCCGTCCGGTCGGATCATCCGTCGAGCGCGGCGGCGACACCAACGGTCCGGCGGCGGTCTATTCGATCACCAAATATCTCGACTGGATGAAGAAGTATGCCCCGCCGCAGGCGCAAGGCATGACCTTCTCCGAATCGGGACCGGTGCCGGCGCAGGGCGCGATCGCCCAGCAGATGTTCTGGTACACCGCCTTCACCGCCGACATGGTGAAGCCCGGTATTCCCGTTGTGAACGCCGACGGTACGCCGAAGTGGCGTATGGCGCCGTCGCCGCACGGCTCGTACTGGAAGGAAGGCATGAAGCTCGGCTATCAGGACGTCGGCTCCGGCACCTTGCTGAAGTCGACGCCGCCCGATCGCCGCAAGGCAGCCTGGCTCTATCTGCAGTTCATCACCTCGAAGACGGTGAGCTTGAAGAAGAGCCATGTCGGTCTCACCTTCATTCGTGAATCCGACATCTGGGACAAGTCGTTCACCGAGCGCGCGCCAAAGCTCGGCGGCCTGATCGAGTTCTACCGCTCGCCCGCGCGCGTGCAGTGGTCCCCGACCGGCAACAACATCCCCGACTATCCGAAGCTGGCGCAACTGTGGTGGCAGAACATCGGCGATGCGTCGTCCGGTGCGAAGACGGCACAGGCGGCGATGGACTCGCTGGCAGCAGCCCAGGACTTGGTGCTCGAGCGTCTCGAGAAGTCGGGCGTGCAGGGTGCCTGCGGACCGAAGCTGAACAAGAAGGAGACCGCCGAGTTCTGGTTCAAGAAGTCGGAGAAGGACGGCAACGTCGCGCCCCAGCGCAAGCTGGCGAACGAGAAGCCGAAGGGCGAAACCATCGACTACGACACCCTGATCAAGTCGTGGCCGGCCACCCCGCCGAAGCGGGCTGAGGCGAAGTAAGGTATGCGTCATCGTCCGGCTTGAGCCGGCGCGATGACACGAATAGAGAAAGGCCGGGAGCGATCCCGGCCTTTTTCCTTCTTCGTCATTCCGGGGCGGCGCGAAGCGTCGAACCCGGAATCTCGACGATTCCGGGTCTGGTCCTTCGGACCATCCCGGAATGACGATGGAGCGTATTCGTTCCTCTACTGCGCCGCCTCCAGCCGCTGCACCGAGCGCGGGATAATCCGTATAGCCCTTGGCGCCGCCGCCATAGAATGTCGCCTTGTCCCAT
This sequence comes from uncultured Alphaproteobacteria bacterium, assembly GCA_963742695.1. Classification (GTDB taxonomy): domain Bacteria; phylum Pseudomonadota; class Alphaproteobacteria; order Rhizobiales; family Xanthobacteraceae; genus Bradyrhizobium. The sequence goes on along the minus strand of CAVUNF010000020.1, from coordinate 132,209 downwards.
TCGTTGAGCGGCGCGCCGCGCTTCAGGCGCTCGACCAGGTCGGGATTGGAGATGAACGGCTTTCCGAACGCGATCAGGTCGGCCGCGTCGGCCGCCAGCACTTTTGTCGCCAGCTCGAAATCATAGCCGTTGTTGGCGACATAGGCGCCCTTGAAACGCTTGCGCAAGCTTGCGTAGTCGAACGGCGCGATGTCGCGCGGGCCGCCGGTGGCGCCTTCGACGACGTGAATGTAGGTCAGGCCAAGCGCGCTGAGATGATCGACGATATAGTCGAACAGCGGTTGCGGATTGCTAGTCGGAGACGTCGTTGGCCGGCGTCACCGGGGAAATGCGAATGCCGGTCCGCTCCGGTCCGGCTTCGGCCGCGACCGCCCTGGACACTTCCAGCATCAGTTTGGCGCGATTCTCGATCGAGCCGCCATAGGCATCGTTGCGCTTGTTGGTGCCGTCTTTTGCAAACTGGTCGAGCAGATAGCCGTTGGCGCCGTGGATTTCGACGCCGTCGAAACCGGCCGCCAGCGCGTTCGCCGTGCCGCGTTTGAAATCCTCGATAATGCCGGGGATTTCCGAAAGCGCCAGCTCACGCGGCTCGGAGATTTCAGCGAAGGTGTTGTTGACGAAGGTCTTGCCCTTGGCGCGGATCGCCGAAGGCGCTACCGGCGCGGCGCCATTCAGCTGCAGCGAGGTGTGCGAAACGCGCCCGACATGCCAGATCTGGATGAAGATGCGCCCGCCGCGTTCGTGCACGCGGTCCGTCACCTTGCGCCAGCCCGCGACCTGTTCCTTGGAGTAGATGCCGGGGGTGTCCTGATAGCCCTGGCCCTGCTGCGAGACCTGGCTCGCCTCGGTCACCAGCAGACCGGCCGACGCCCGCTGTCCGTAATACTCCGATGCCAGCGGGCCCGGCACCATGCCGGGAGGGGTGGCGCGGTTGCGGGTGAGGGGCGCCATCACAAAGCGGTTGGGCAGCGTGATCGGGCCAAGCTTGAAGGGCTCGAACAGTTTGGTCGGCGTGCTCATTGTTTGTGCGGTCCGGGAAAAATGACGGGTGAAAAACAGGTGGGTATCTTTATCACCACGGCAATGCCGCGAGCCATTCCGCCGATGCAGACTAGCTGCGCACGGACGTCGGCGGCGTAGTGCCTCTCTGTTGTCATTCCGGGGGCATCGCGCAGCGATGAACCCGGAATCTCGAGATTCCCCGATGTGCAATTGCACATCTGAGGTTCGCGCTCACGCGCGCCCCGGAATGACGGCGTCTTGTTTTACTTCACGCCGAGGAAATCCCGCTTGCCGATCTCGACGCCACTATGCCTGAGAATGCCGTGAGCCGTGGCGGCGTGGAAGTAGAAATTCGGGAAGGCGAAGTTGTTGAGGAACTGCTGGCCCGTCATCGTCATGGTTTTCTCGGGGCCGATGGGAAAAGTGACATCCTTGGTCTCGCCGCCTTCGAACTGCGCGGGCTTGAACGCCTTGACATAGTCGATGGTCTTGGCGAGCCGCGTCTTCAGTTCACCGAAGGTCGTCTCGGTGTCGGGGACCGCGAGCACTTCGCTATGGGTCAATCGCGCGCAGCCTTTGCCCGCGAAATCGCACGCCAGCTGAATCTGCTTGCTGAACGGCAGCATGTCCGGATAGAGCCGCGCGCCCAGCAGCACCTCGGGCTTGATGTTCTTCGCCGCGCAATGCGCCTCGGCCTTGGTGAGAATGCCGGTGAGGCTGCCGAGGATCTGCAGGAACGCCGGAACGGATGCGTCGTGGAAAGACATGTGATGCTCTTTTCGTGTTGTGGAATATCTGGTGAGGGCAGGGTACGTGGTGCTCGAAATGGTGCCGCGCCAAGTGAAAAACAACCGCTTGGAAAAACAACTCTTGGAAAATACACCGCTTGAAGCGATCTCGCGCTAGCGGATTGCTGATTGTCCTGGCAAGGCAGGTTGGGCGCGCGGCGCGGCGGCCACCCCGCGCATCCGCGCCAGCAGTTCGGCGGTCGGCCAGGAATCGGCGGGCAGGCCGTATTTGATCTGCATGGTCTTCACCGCGGTCCGGCTCAGCTGGCCCATGATGCCGTCGACCTTGCCGACATTGAAGCCGGCGCGCACCAGCAATTGCTGCAATTCGCGCAGCTCGTTGAACGGCAATTGCGCGACCGGCGCCGAGGGACGCTGCATGGGGGCTGCGCCCGCGATGCGGCTGGCGAGATAGCCGGCGGTGGTCGAATAGATCAGCGAGTTGTTCCATTCGGTATAGGCGGCGAAATTCGCGTAGGCCAGAAACGCCGGGCCGGTGCGGCCCATCGGCAGCAGCAGCGACGCCGGCAGATCGTCTGATGGCAGCGCCTTGCCGTCGGGATAGGTGACGCCGTACTGCGCCCATTTCGAACGCGGATGCTTGATGGTGAGGTCGGCCTGGTCCCAGGCGAAGCAGTTTTGCGGGGCGCGCACTTCCTGCAGCCACGGCTCGCCGCGCCGCCACTTCAATCCATTGGCGATGTAGTTCGCGGTCGAGCCGATCACGTCGGGCACGCTGCTCAGGAGATTGCGATGGCCGTCGCCGTCGTAATCGACCGCGTAGTTGAAATAATGCGTCGGCAGAAATTGCGTCTGGCCGAGTTCGCCGGCCCATGAGCCGATCATCTCGCTTGCCGAGAGATCGCCGCGATCGATGATCTTCAACGCGGCGATGGTCTCCTTCTGGAACATCTCGGAGCGGCGGCAGTCGTACGCCAGCGACACCAGCGACGGCAGCGTATGCAGCTTGCCCAGTTCGGCGCCAAAGCTGCTCTCCAGCCCCCAGAACGCGGCGATCACGGCCGGCGGCACGCCGTATTCCTTCTCGGCGCGGTTGAACGCCGCCTGATGCATCCGGATTCGCGCCTGCGCATTTTTTGCAGCACCTTCGGACGCCCTGTTCTTGGCGAATTCGTTGAACACCTGTGCCGAACACGCGCTGGCCGCGGTCGCGGTTGACGATGCTCTGGTCGTAGGTGAGGTAGGTTGCGGCTTCGGCCAGCGCGCGCTGCGACACGCCGGCGGCGACGGCCTGCTGTTTCAAATCGGCGAGGAAACGGTCGAACGACATGCCGTTATGGCAGGACGCCCCGCGCGGCGCGGGCGCTGCGGTTTGGGTCGGTGCGGTGGTTTGCGCTGGCACGGCGGTGGGTCTGGGCGGTGCAGGCCTGGCCGGCGCAGCGGGCCGAACCGGGTTTGGCGCTGGCTGGGCCGATGCCGCGAATGAAAAGGCGAGGGATGCCGCAAGGGTTGCGATCGCAATTCGAATTGGGGACGACGTGAAAGGCATTGATACAACCGGCTCAGGAATGAGGAAGGCAATCCGATGAGAAACGAGGCCACGCGGCGGGCGTTGTCGTCAAGGATGATGGTAACGCGAAGCTCACTTTCTCATCCCTCCCCCTTGTGGGGAGGGTAGGGATGGGGCGAGCCACAAGCTCAGTACCCGACGGTCCCCACCCGTCACATCGTTCGCTGCGCTCACGATGCGCCACCCGTCGGCCCGCAAGACGGGGGAGGGACTAAAGAGCCCTCACAGCTCCCTTGCATTGGAAAACGCGAACGAACTCACCCGTCGCGTGTTCTCATCCAGGATCAGCGTCCGCGTGATCGGCGGCTCGGCGCGCTGGCTGCAGTTTTCGCGTTCGCAGAGCCGGCAGTTGACGCCGATCGGGGTGCCCTCGGCTTTTTCCAGATCCATCCCGGTGGCGTAGACCAGTTTTGTGGCGTGGCGGATTTCGCACCCCAGGCCGATCGCAAAGCGCGGCTGCGGCTTGCGGATGCGGCGCCACCGGCCGGCGCACCATCTGCGCGATCGAGAAGTAGCGCGTGCCGTCGGGCAGTTCGATCACCTGCTTGAGCAGCCGGTCCGGCGTATCGAAGGTCGAATGCACGTTCCACAGCGGGCAGGTGCCGCCGAATTTCGAAAACGGGAAGGTGCCGGACGAAAACCGCTTGGAAACATTGCCGGCATTGTCGACGCGCAGCATGAAGAAGGGAACGCCGCGCGCATTGGGCCGCTGCAGCGTGGTCAGGCGATGGCAGACCTGCTCGAAGCCGGCGTTGAAGCGCTGCGCCAGCACGTGGACATCGTAGCTCAGCGTTTCCGCCGCCGCATGAAAGGCCTGATAGGGCATCATCACGGCGGCGGCGAAATAGTTCGCCAGCGTGATGCGGTAGAGCCGGCGCGGGGTGTCGTCGAGCGGCCCGGCGCGACCCACGATCGCGTCGAAAACGCTGCTGCATTCGGCAAGGCCGATCTGGAACGCGAGCTGGAAGGCGCGGCCGGGGCCATCCACCAGTTCCGAGATCAGCAGTTGCCGGCGATGGCGGTCGAACCGCCGCAGCGTCTCGCGCATCACGTCGACCGGCATGATGCGGGTGACGATCGAATGCTTTTCACGCAACCGCGTCGCGAGCGCTGCGAACAGCGCTTCAGCCGGCACGTTCAATTCGTCGCGCAGGGTTTCGGCCGCCTGTTCGAGTTCGGGAAAATAATTGCGGTTGGCCTCGATCAGGTCGCGGATGCGCTCGATCGGATTGGCCTCGTAGCGGGTGCCTTCGTCGCGGTCGGCCATTTGCGCCGCCACCATGGTCTCGCCGCGGCGGGCTTCGGTATAGGCGGCATAGAGGCGCTGCAAGGAATGCGTCACGCCGGGGCACAATTCGGCGAGATCGCGCAGTTCCTGCTTCGGCAGGTCGATCTGCCGGAACAGGGGATCGGAGAAGATCTCGTTCAATTCGGCGAAGAAGCGGTCCTCGTCGGCGGTGGCGAGGTCGCGCAAATCGAGGTCATAGGTCTCCGCCAGCCGCAGCAGCAGCTGCGCCGTCACCGGGCGCTGGTTGCGCTCTATCAGGTTGATATAGCTCGGAGAAATCTCCAGCCCCTCGGCCATCTGGGTCTGCGACAGGCCCAATTGCTGGCGGATCCGGCGGAACCTCGGCCCGACAAACAGCTTTTTCGCGGAATCACCGGCCATGGCAGCCTCTCTCACTTTTCCAGTCATTCCGGACGGCGCGAAGCGGCGAACCCGGAATCTCGAGATTCCGGGTTCTGGCCTTCGGCAAGCCCCGGAATGACGTCATAAGCTCATTTTGTGACAATCATTACAAAGTGACATCTATGACAAGTGCGGATGTTACATGACATCACGATTGAATGACAAGCTATCTATACGAATTAAGAAGTTTCGCGTTTAGCTCTCGGCACGTTTTGCAATGCACTGTCACGAATGTCGAGAAATTGGTGACGTGCAAATTTTGCCACCGAAAGGATTACGCAGATGAACTACCAGCCACGCGGGATAAGCGACCAGGCTCTCCAGGGACCGGCTTCCTATGCGAGCGAGATTGGGGCTGCCAAGGCGCTCCTCGAGACCCAGCCGACCTGGAACGGCGTCGGCGCCGAAGCCGTGGCGCGGATGCGTCTGCAGAACCGCTTCAAGACCGGGCTGGATATCGCCCGATACACCGCGGCGCTGATGCGCGCCGATATGGCTGCCTATGATGCGGACAAGACCAAATACACCCAGTCGCTCGGCTGCTGGCATGGCTTCATCGCGCAGCAGAAGCTGATTTCGGTGAAGAAGCATTTCGGCACCACCGATCGCTGCTATCTCTATCTCTCGGGCTGGATGATCGCCGCACTTCGCTCCGAGTTCGGACCGCTTCCCGATCAGTCGATGCACGAGAAGACCTCGGTGCCGGCGCTGATCGAAGAACTCTACACCTTCCTCCGTCAGGCGGACTCCCGCGAGCTCAACGATATCTTCCGCGCCCTCGACGCCGCCCGCAAGGCTGGCGACAGCGCGAAGGAAAAGGCCCTGATCGAAAAGATCGATGCTTTCCAGACCCACGTCGTGCCCGTGATCGCCGACATCGATGCCGGCTTCGGCAACGCGGAAGCAACCTATCTGCTCGCCAAGAAGATGATCGAAGCGGGTGCGTGCGCGCTGCAGATCGAAAATCAGGTCTCCGACGAAAAGCAGTGCGGCCACCAGGACGGCAAGGTGACGGTGCCGCATGAGGTGTTCCTGGCGAAGATCCGGGCCTGCCGCCATGCCTTCCTCGAACTGGGCGTCGAAGACGGCATCATCGTGACCCGCACCGACTCGCTGGGTGCCGGTCTCACGCAGCAAATCGCCGTCAGCCACAAGCCCGGCGACCTCGGCGATCAGTACAACAGCTTCCTGGATTGCGAGGAAGTGACAGCCGACAACGCCAGGAATGGCGATGTCATCATCAACCGCGACGGCAAGATGATGCGTCCGAAGCGGCTTGCCAGCAACCTCTATCAGTTCCGCGCCGGCACCGGCGAAGACCGCTGCGTGCTCGACTGCATCACCTCGCTGCAGAACGGCGCCGACCTGTTGTGGATCGAGACCGAGAAGCCGCATATCGAGCAGATCGCCAAGATGGTCGACCGTGTTCAGAAGGTGATTCCGAACGCCAAGCTGGCCTACAACAATTCGCCGTCGTTCAACTGGACGCTCAACTTCCGTTGGCAGGTCTACGACGCGATGAAGGAAGCCGGCAAGGATGTCGCTAAGTACAATCGGGCCGAACTGATGAAGCCGGAATACGACGATACGCCGCTGGGCATTGAAGCCGACGAGCGCATCCGCACCTTCCAGGCCGATTCGGCAAAGCGTGCCGGCATCTTCCACCATCTGATCACGTTGCCGACCTATCACACGGCAGCGCTGTCGACCGATAATCTCGCAAAGGAGTATTTCGGCGAGCAGGGCATGCTGGGCTATGTGAAGAATGTTCAGCGCCAGGAGATCCGGCAGGGCATCGCCTGTGCAAGGCATCAGAACATGGCCGGCTCCGATATCGGGGACGAACACAAGGAATATTTCGCCGGTGAAGCCGCTCTGAAGGCGGGCGGCGCCCACAACACGATGAACCAGTTCGGCTAACGGCTTAACAGCGGTCAACACAGGAGACGATCATGACCAAAGGCAGCAATTTCTGGGTGATTGGCGGCGAGTTCGGTTCGATGAACTTCCACAAGCTCGTGGAAGGCTCGGCCCAGGTGCAGGGTCCGTTCAAGACCCGCAAGGAAGCCGAGGATGCCTGGCGCGTGGTCTCGGAAGAAAATCGCCACAAGGCCGGCGTGCGCTTCTCCATCGTGGAAGAGCCCGCCCGCGTCATGGCCTGATCGGCCATCTAGAAGCTAAGAAACGTCCAAGGACGACAGCGGCCCCATCCCATGATCGGGATGGGGCCGTTGGCGTTTCTGCTCGCTCGCCACGCTCTTTTCTTCTCCCTCTCCCGCTTGCGGGAGGGCCGGGGTGGGGTCTTTCTGCGAACTCGGTCGCGGTGAGATGCCCCCACCCGCCACGCTCTATCGAGCGCGGCGACCTCCCCCGCACGCGGGAGAGGTAAGAAAGCGAGAAATCCGAAGGTATAAGCCCTTGGGAACAAACGGCCTTTGCGGAAAACATGGTTACTGATAGGTTAACACCGTTCGCAACCCATCAGCACAAAGGCCGCTCAGGGATGTCAGAGGCGCACAATACCGGGAGCAATGCCGCCAATGAGCCGCGCCCGCTTCGGCTGCGCGATGCGCTGCGGCAGGCGCGGATCGAGGCCGCCGACCGCACCGGCGTCGTCGTCGACCTGCGCGACGCCGAAGTAGCGCGGCTGGAAATTCTCAACGAGGCGCTCGATCCCTTGTTCGTGCAAATCCCTGAACAGGTCGACCTGTTCGATCGCGGCATCAGCCAGGGCGATACGCCGCGGCTGTGGATCGACGTCGTCGCCCATGTCGTGATGGGTCGCGACAAGCGGATCTATCGCTTCGTGCAGGATACCCGTTTCGGCCGCATCGTGATCGCCGAATCCCACGATGTCGCCACCGTGGTCGGCGCCGTCACCGATTACGTCGCGCGCCGGATGATCGAACGCGAACACGCGTTGGTCGCGACCCCGGTTGCGGAGCCGCCGCCTGTCGCCGTCGAAAAACCGCGCCGCGGCGGTTTCTGGACTTTTGTTCTGGGTTTCATCGTCGGCGCGGCCGCGCTGTTCGGCCTCGCGCTGTTCGCGACGCTGCGGAATCTCTAGGGTAACTGCTGCAGGGAATCATTCGTGACTTCAGGTCTGTCGATCGGGGTGGCGCTGATTGCGACCATCGTGGCGGTCGTATTGTTCCGCAAGTGGCTTCAATTCAGACGCGCCGAATTCATCCGGACCTATCACTGGCCGGCGGGGCTGCTCGAGCGGCTCGAGAAACATCGTGGCGGCATGGAGCGCAAGGACAGCGCGCTGGTTTCGCGCGGCCTGCGTCAGTTCTTTGTCGCCTATCTGATGAGCGGCAAGCGTTACGTTTCGATGCCGTCGCAGGTCGCTGACGATCTATGGCATGAGTTCATCCTGTACACGCGCGAATACGACCGTTTCTGCCGGCACGCGTTCGGCGGATTCCTGCATCACACGCCGGCAGTTGTGCTTTCCACCGCAAACCGCAGGAGCAATGAAGGCCTGCGGCGGGTGTGGTGGTATTGCTGCAAATACGAGAACATCGATCCGGTCAATCCGACGCGGCTGCCGCTATTGTTTGCGCTCGATGCCAAGCTGCATATCGCCGACGGCTTCAAGTATCACCCGCAATGCGAGGCGCTGCGGCGCGACGGCCACCAGGCGGGCTCGGGTGCGGGCGCAGCCTATTGCGGCGGCGATTTCGCCAGTTCCTCGGTTGACGGCAGTTCGGCGGGCTTTGGCGACGCCGGCAGCGATGGCAGCAGTGCCAGCAGCGATGGCGGCGGAGGCGGCGACGGCGGAGGTGGTGGCGGTTGCGGCGGCGGTGGCGGTGGCGGAGACTGACGCCGGGTTTGCCGAACTGCTATGACAGGCGAACGCGCCTCACCTCACGAACGCGCAGCGCATCGTCTACGCCTCGCACGGTCTGCTCGCACCGCCACGCATCACCCTCGCGCGCGATGGAAAACAAATTATAGGCCGCCGCCGGATAGCGGCCATGCGCGAGCGCGGATGCCGAGGGCACGCCGACCACGGGTATTTTGCCGTGCGGCCCGTCGACCCAGATCGTCGAATGCACGTGATCGTGCCCGTGCAGCACCAGTTCCACGCCATGGCGCTTCAGCAGCGCGAGCAGGGCGGCGGAATCGGTCAGCCGCTTGAAGCGGGCATCCGAACGCAGGGGATGATGGATCAGCAGCACGCGAAACGCCTGCTCGGCCGACAGTCTTGACAGAATGCCATCGAGCGCGTCGAGCTGGGAGCGCCCGAGCCGTCCGGTCGCCATCAGCGGCAGCGTCGGCACCGCCGAGGAAACGCTGATCAGGGCCAGCGGGCCGCGCCGGCGCACAAAGGGAAATGTGGCGCCGCCGCCGGACATTTCGTCGCTCGCGAGATATTTTCCCCAGGTCTCGGCAAAGCGATGCCGGGTGGCGCGAACATAGGCGTCGTGATTGCCGGGGACCACGCTGACGCGATCCGGCGGGCCGACGCTCGCCAGCCATTGCAGCGCCGGCGCAAACTCGGCTTCGAGCGCCAGATTGACGAAATCGCCGGTCACGGCGATGTGGTCGGGGGCTTGCGCCTGCATGTCCGACACCAGCGCATCGAGCACGTCGCGCGTGTGGAATTTGTGCCGGTTGCGGGTCCAGTTGAGATAGCCGAACGCGCGTTTGCCGGCGAGATCGAACGGCCGCAGCCTTGGCAGCGGCGGAAGGTGCGGATCGGACAGGTGCGCCAGCGTGAAAGCCGCCATCACCTGCATCCGCTTCGTGTGCGCCGTTGCGCGATCATGCCGTGATACCCTGTGCCATCCCTCGACGTCTTGGCAAGCCGGCTGCCGTGATGCAAGGATCAAACCCTGATGTCCGGATATCAGGGATTTCGGTGGCGATAAACCTGCAGAGCCTGCGAAGGCGATCCGAGCCGCTGCTGCGGCGGATCTTTCATCTCTATTGGCGGTTCGCCCGCGGCATGACGCTCGGCGTCCGCGCCGTGGTGCTGGACGGCGATGACAGGGTGTTTCTGGTCAAGCACAGCTATGTCTCCGGCTGGCACCTGCCGGGCGGCGGCGTCGAAACCGGTGAAACCTTCGGCGAAGCGTTGCGGCGCGAACTGGCGGAGGAGGGACGGATCGAGTTGCTCGGCGAGCCGCTGCTGCACGGCGTGTTCTTCAACAGCCACGTTTCCCGCCGCGACCATGTCGCGGTCTACCTGGTCAGGCATTTCAGGCAGGACCGTCTGCCCGAAGCCAACCGCGAGATCGTGGCCTGCGGTTTTTTCGACCCCGCCGCATTGCCTGACGAGACCACCGAGGGCACCCGGCTGCGGATATCGGAAGTGCTCGAAGGCAAGACGCCGATGGCAGACCTGGCGCTAGACCCTTGCGAGCGTCGGTGAATTTGGCGACAAGCTTTGCGGCGCGCCGTGCGCCCGGATAAAGCGATGCCATATTTGAAGGCCGTTGGCGGCTTCCTGTGTTTTCTGGTGCTGGCCAGCAACGTCTGGTCGATGTCGCGCTGGAGCGAATCCCGCGGCGTCTATGACGACATCTGCTATTTGCGGCAGGCGCATCTGTTCCAGCAATTTGGCGTTCGCGGCCTGGACACCGACATCGCGCGCAATGACGACCGCTATCTCCAGACGAAATTGAAGGCGATCGGGTTTGCGGCCTGGGAAGATCCGGCCAAGGCGCCCTGTCACACCCCGATGCCGGCGGCCAACAAGGTCGTCATCCAATATCCGCCGGGGACCGGGTTTGTGCTGGCGCTGTTCCCGGAAGGCTTTCAGGTGATACCGCTCTATGTATCGGCGACCGCGATCGTGTTCGGCTTTGCGCTGCTGGGCATCTTCTTGGCGCGCTCGACCTCGTCGATCCTGCTCACGACCGGCTTCGGCTGCCTCGCCATCTATCTGATGGTCAACCCGACCAAGGCGAGCTATTCGGTGGCGCCCACCATGGTGGTGTGCGCGCTGGCGGGATTTCTCACCGCGAGGCTGTTGTTTTCCGAACAGGGGCGGCATCGCCTTGCCTATGCGGCGCTGATCGGCCTGTTGTTGGGCCTCGCCGTCAATTTCAGATTGCCCAACCTGTTTTTGGCGTCCGGATATGGGTTGTTTCTGCTGGTTTCATTCCTGCTGGCACGAAAGTTGGAGGCGTTCCTGCAGGGCGCGTTTTTCGCCGCGGCATTTCTCGTCGGGCATGACGCCGACGCTGATCGCCAACGCGATCAATGCCGGCAGCCCGTTCGCGACCACCTACGGAAGCACCGATGTGATGCCGCCCGAACTCAGCCTGGGCGTGATCTGGAACTATGTGGCGGACATGCAATTCGTTCTGCTGGTGCTCGCGGGGCTGTGGACCGCCCTGATGTTGCGCTGGCACCGCGGCAACGGCGTCAGGCAAGCGGCCCTTCTGGTCGCAGCGAAATCTCCTGGTCAACCTGGCCTTCTTCCTCAGCCATCCCGTCTTCACGCCCTATTACACGATCCCGATCGCCATGCTCTCGTTGTGGACCCTGCTGTTTGCCGCGCTGATGCGTCAGGCGGAAGTAGTGGACGATAGGCCTCTCGGGCAGGCGGCCGGAGCCCGATCATGATAAGGGATGGTGAGTTGGCAGGCGCCGGCGGGCGGGCCTTTTTGCAATGACACCATCATCCCTGCGGATCGCGGTTCTGGTGCCGTGCTTCAACGAAGCGGCCGCGGTCGCCACCGTGATAGCAGATTTCCGCAAGAGCCTGCCCACGGCGGAAATCTTCGTCTACGACAACAATTCGTCGGACCGTACCATCGCGGTGGCGCGCGAGGCCGGCGCGCAGGTGCGCAGCGAACGCCGCCAGGGCAAGGGTCATGTGGTCCGGCGCATGTTCGCCGATATCGACGCCGATATCTATGTGCTGGTCGACGGCGATGCGACCTATGACGCCCCCAGCGCCCCGCGCATGATCGAGGCGCTGTTGTCGGACCATCTCGACATGGTGGTGGGCTTTCGCGTCGACCAGGCCGAGGCGGCCTATCGGCCCGGCCACCGCGCCGGCAACTGGATGCTGACCAGCTTTCTTTCCCTGGTTTTCGGCCAGGCCTTCAAGGATATCCTGTCCGGCTATCGGGTGTTCTCGCGGCGTTTCGTCAAATCCTTTCCGGTGCTCTCGGACGGTTTCGAGATCGAAACCGAGTTGAGCGTGCACGCGCTCGAACTGGCGCTGCCGGTCGCCGAGATCGAAACGCCTTATTACGCCCGGCCGGAGGGATCGTTCAGCAAGCTCAACACCTGGAGCGACGGGTTTCGAATTCTCGGCACCATCCTGAAACTCTACCGCTCGGAAAAGCCGCTGCGGTTCTTCACGGCGATCGGCGTTTTCCTGACGCTGGTGTCGATCGGCCTCGCGGTTCCCGTCGTCATCACCTATCTCGAGCAAGGCCTCGTTCCGCGGCTGCCGACCGCGGTGCTGTCGATGGGACTGATGATCCTGGCGGTGCTGTCGGTGTCATCGGGGCTGGTGCTCGACACCGTGACGCGCGGACGCCGCGAGATGAAGCTGTTGGCCTATCTGGCCCAACCCGCCATCGAACAGGAACTGATCCGGCTCGCGATCCGTCGCTCCAAGGGCGATGGACCGCGCCGCCGCCAGATGCTATCCCGCGCCTGACCATGAGCGACCTCTCACTCACGATATTGGCCGAGACCGCCAACGACGCGCTGGCGATCGAACGGCTGCACCAGCGCACCTTCGGGCCCGGCCGCTTCGTGCTGAGCGCCTATCGGCTGCGCGAGCATGTCGACCATCTGCTCGATCTGTCGTTCACGGCCCGGATCGGCACGCTGCTGGTGGGCTCGGTGCGTCAATTGCCTGTTCTGATCGGCGATACCAAGGCGCTGATATTGGGACCGCTGACGGTCGAGCCGCCGTTCCGCAGCCGCGGCGTCGGCCGCGCGCTGCTGGATCGCGCGCTGAAGGACGCCAAGGCCAGAGGCCATCGCCTGGTCGTGCTGGTCGGCGACGAACCCTATTACAGCCGCGTCGGCTTCAAGCCGATCCCGAAGGGCCGCGTCACCATGCCCGGACCGGTGGACTACAAACGCCTGCTGGTCGCCGAACTCGTCGATGGCGCCTTTGCCGATGTCTCCGGCGTGATCGGCCCGGACTGGAGCATGGCGAAGTAGGTCCAGCGCGCTACTCGCTCGATCACGAATTCGTGTTTCGTCATGCGCCGGGCTTGACCCGGCCATCCACGTCTTTCTTGTCCAGGCCAAGTGAAGCAAGCACGTGGATGCCCGGCACAAGGCCGGGCATGACGAACTCAAGCGCTATTCAGTAGCTATTCAAAACTTCAAATTCGCAAACGCCCTGACACCGATGCCCGGCATCAGCACCTCGTCCTTGTTGTAAGACACCGAATTGCGGATGTTCTCATTCAACAGATTGTTGCCGACCAGCCCGACCAACATCTCGCGGGCCCCGAACCACGATGCGTCCAGTCGGGTCCGGTAACTGATTTCCGCCTTCAGGAGATTATAGCCTGATGTCGGCGTCTCGCCGATGACGGCGATATCGTTCTGGGCGAACGCGTGCAGATAATTGATGCGGGCCAGCCAGTTCGCATCGCGCCAGAACACGCCGGCGCCGGCGCGAACCGGTGGAATCCTGGGAACGTTGCTGCCGTCGGAGAAGGTGGCGCGGACGACGTCGAACTGGCTTTCGATGCCCCAGATGCCGCCGTGGAACTGGCCGACATCGAGCTGGCTCTGGATTTCGGCGCCACGGAAGGTGGCGTTCCGCTGCGAATAGATCGCCTGATTGAGTTCGAGCGGAGAAGCCGGATCCGCCGGGCCGACGCAGGCAACGTCCTCGCAGGTGTTGCCGGTTAGGCGCCGGAAGATAAAGCCGTTGAACTTCGTGTAGTAGGCGGTCGCTTCGAACCGCAACGGCCCGGTTGCCCGCCGCAACCCGATCTCGACGGATTTGGCGGTCTCGATTCCGAGATTGGGATTGCCGATGTCGAATGTGACGGTCGCCTCGTGCGGGCCGCGTGAAAACAGCTCGGCGGGCTTGGGCGCGCGCTCCACATACTGACCGGTGATGCTGGCGACGAGGCCCCATGGCAGATTCTGGATCAGGCCGACGCTGGCGCTTTTCGGCGTAAAGGACAGGTTGCGCGCCGTCGGTGGGCCGATATCGCCGGGATTGGCGGCCAGGTCGAACAACTCGGGAATCAAGGGAGGCGTTGTGCCCTTGAGATCGACGCGTTCGATGCGGCCGGCGATCTGGGCCTTGGTCTGTCGGGGTGAATCTCAATTCGTTGAACGCGTAGCCGGCGACCTTGGTGTTCTTGTTGGGATCGAACAGGCCGTTGAGCGGGGAGTTCGGATCGTCGGGGCTCGATGCGGTCAGTTTCTGGTGGCTCGCCTGCAGACCCAATGCGGTCGTCACCGTCGCGAAGCGTGCGTTGAACGGCATCAACTGGACCTCGACGCGGCCTTCATGCTCCTTGTTGGTGAAGGTTTGCCGGACGCCCAATGTAGTGGGATCGGTGGCATCAGCAAGCGCGACCTCGTTGTGCTTGTAATTGGTGGCGCCTGCCCAGAACCGAATCGCCTCGATCGCCGCGGCATCGGGCCGATATTCGCCCTTGGCCGTGATCTTGGTCTGGCGCGCGTCGATGCGGGCGCGGTGGTCGGAGGCTTCGATGCCGGGGACACGATACAGCGAATCGTTCTGCGTGATCGCAGCACCAATAAATCCACCGTCGAAGATATACGAGCCGCCGATCGACCCGCCCGTTGCCTGCGCGGCCGAGTTGGGCTGACGGCCGTTGACCGGCCGGGTCTGGTCGAACAGATACGGATAGCCCGGTATGTTGTAATCGCTGCTCTTGCGGCCATAGGCGTCGGCATGCACCGCGAAATTGCCGGCGCCGGCATCGAGCAGGATGCCGCCCTCGACACCGCGATCGACCGAGCTGACCGCCGTGCGCGTCTCCGCGGTCACGCAGGACGGCGAGGGCACATTCGCGAGCGGAGCCTTGGCGGGCAGGCCATAGCTCTGGAACGGTGCCACCGCGCAGGAAGGCAGCGCATCGGGGATGCGGTTGTTGGTCGCGCTGACGACGCCGCCGATCGCCGCCGATCCATAACGCAGGGTCGCTGGCCCGCGGATCACTTCGACCTGGTTGGTCGCGAGCGGGTCGATCGGAACGAAATGATCCTCGCCGAGATCCGAAGCGCCGTTGCTGCCGATGCCGTTTTCGACGATGCCGACGCGATTGACGTCGAGACCCCGGATGATCGGCCGGGTTGAAGCGCCGGGCGCAAAACTGGAGCTGGTAATGCCCGGCTTGGAAAACAGCAGATCGCCCAGCGTGGCGCCGCCCGAGCGGCGGATTTCCTCGTTCGGCACCACCGTGACCGTGGCGAACTGATCGGCCACGATCGGCAGCACGCCCTGTTGCGGCGGCGCAGTCACGACCAGCCTGGGTTGGGGATCGTCGACCGCGTCACGATTGCGTCCGGCAACAGCACGGGAAACCCGAACCGGCTTTCGCGCCGGCGTAACGTTTCGCCGCTGGATCGGGCTGGGCGCGGTCACCGTGATTTCGGGGAGCTGGGTGGAGGAAGCTGCGTCTTGCGACATGGCATTGCCGCATACTCCAAACAGCAGCGAGCAACTCGCGGCGCTCATCTTTAGCGTACGTCTTGTAAGGGATGTCATGGTTCCGATCCTGAAAGCTTTGGCCGGATTCGTCGGGAGCGACGAATCAGGAAATGCTTGCCGTCGATGTGCGACGGACGATCTGAATCGAGCCGTTGGGAAACCGACCGCGCGCCGCGCGGCGATCCCCTTCAGGGCCGATCAAGCGATGTCAGGACAGGGGAGGAGCGCGGGGCTGAAAAGCGACGCGTGCGGAGTTCAGATGGACGAACTCGGCGTCGGTGATGAGGTGCAGCAATTCGATCGCTTGCGGCAACAGCAGTATCGGTGGCTCCGCAAACAACACTGTGCTCGCCAGCGCGAGGACGGCGCAGTTCGCACAGGCTTCAGCCGGGTGCTGGTCGGAATCGTTGTGGGACGGGGGTTGCCGGGCGGCCTGATCGACGGGGTCGGTCGCGACGAGGGCGGCCGTGATGTCGGACTGCGCTGCGACCGCTTGAACGGTCAGCGCCTCCTGCGCGGAGGCGTGGAAATGCCCGAACGACAGCCCAAACTGCAGCGCCAGCGCCAACAGCGCCAGCCGCGAGCCGTGTTTGATGTTCGAGCGGAACCACTTCATGCCGACAGACGCCCTGCATCGGCAGGCCGGGGCATCCCGGCCCGCCAATGTTATAATATAACATCAGCATCGGAGGGTCAACTGCGTAGCCGATCGGCGGTTCAACGCGTGGTTCTTGCACCACCCGGCACAATTCCAGAGGGCGTGTGTGATTTAGGCAACGAGGCTCGTATCCCGTCAGTTTGAACGTTCGAGCCGCCAGGTGTCCCGGCGGCTCCCATCTTCCCGGATTGACAGACTCATCGATACTATATGTTATGTTATAACATAACATCATTTTACGGACCCCTCCGATGCCCAAATCTGCCCGATTGGGCCCCCGCACACTCAAAAGGCTCTTTGATCTCGATGCGCAAACTCCCCGTCACGGTCTTGTCCGGCTTCCTTGGGGCTGGGAAGACAACTTTGCTGAACCACGTGCTGAACAACCGTCACGGCCTGAAGGTGGCGGTGATTGTGAACGACATGAGCGAGGTCAACATCGACGCCGACCTTGTCCGCGATGGCGGTGCGAACCTGTCGCGGACTGACGAGAAACTGGTCGAGATGACCAACGGCTGCATTTGCTGCACGCTGCGCGACGATCTGCTGAAGGAAGTTCGCACGCTCGCCGAGAGCGACCGCTTCGATTACCTCCTGATCGAGTCGACCGGCATTTCGGAGCCCCTTCCCGTCGCCGCGACGTTCGATTTCCGGGGCGAACAAGGCGATAGCCTTTCCGACGTCGCGGTGCTCGACACCATGGTGACGGTGGTCGATGCCGTAAACCTGCTGCGCGACTATTCTTCGACCGACTTCATCAGGGATCGCGGCGAATCGCTCGGTGCCGACGACAAGCGCACGATGGTGGATCTCCTGGTCGAGCAGATCGAGTTTGCCGACGTGGTTGTGCTCAACAAGATCAACGATGCTTCCCCTGACCAACTGGAAGCCGCCCGCAAGATCATCCGCGCGCTCAATCCCGGCGCCGACATCGTCGAGACCAGTTTCTCGAATGTGCCCTTCGACCGGATTCTCAACACCGGTCGTTTCGATTTCGAGAAGGCGCAGCAGCATCCGCTCTGGTTCAAGGAACTATACGGCTTTGCCGATCACACGCCGGAGACCGAACAATACGGCGTCAGTAATTTCGTCTATCGCGCGCGCCGGCCATTCGATCCCGCCAAATTCCATCAGTTCCTGAGGGAAACATGGGCTGGCGTTATCAGGGCGAAGGGGCATTTCTGGATCGCCACGCGTCCGCAATGGCTGGGTGAACTCAGTCAGGCCGGCGCGATCGTTCGAACCGAGGGCCTGGGATTCTGGTGGGCCAACGTGCCGGCCAACCGATGGCCGGACGACCCGATCTGGCGGCAATCGCTCAAGAAGAACTGGAACGAACTCTATGGCGACCGCCGGCAGGAGATCGTCTTCATCGGCACCGGCATGGACCAGGAAGCCCTCAAGGCGCGCCTCGACGCATGCCTGGTTGCGGGGAAGCCGGGAATGCAGATCGAGAAATGGGCCGGACTGGCCGATCCGTTCCCGAGATGGCGACGCGCCGATGAGGTTGCATAGGATTCCGAGCTAAACGCTCATCAACGCGCCGATCAGCGCCCCTCGCGCAACTCTGGACGCCGGCGTTCACTGATTGGCAACGGCCCCAAATGTTGAGTTGAGAAATTCCCGAACCGCCTCGCTCGATTGATCGGCTGCCGATTGGTTGAATTCCCGACGATGTCCGAGATGCCGAGGTCGCCGTCTTGAGGGCGGGAATGTCAAACCCGGAATACGCGTCCGGGATAGGCGACAAGCCGCACCGGAGCGCCTTCGCCCTTTTGCCGGGAAATCCCGGTATCGTCCTCGCCGGCAGCCATCTTGCGGCACGCGTCTATGCCGGCCAATTCATCGCGCTCGCCGATCAGGATCAAGGTAGGAACGGTCATGATTCCCTTGAAACCGCGGCAGGGCGGATAGAACGCAACCGCTGCCCGAAATTTCGATCCGGATGCCTGTTCGATCGCGCCCCGTTCAACCGCAGAAAGTGTTTGCCAGGCGCCCGCCGCCAAAGCCGACGATGGCAGCGCGTTTGGAATCGATGAAGCGTTTTTGAACGAGAAAATTCAAACCGCGATACGCATCGAAAGCCAAATCGGATTGGTCGGCATTGCCACGGTCGCAATTCTTGATCCCTCGCGGACCGAAGCTGTCGATGGTCAACGTGACGTAACCCCAGGACGATATTTTTGCTCCCCAATTTTCATCGAGCTGACCTGGCTTGATTGGTGCAGGTGGGGAGCAGCACGATGGCAGGGGAGCGGCCTGCGCCTTCGGGGCGTCTGAGGAAGCCCTGCAGAACGAATGGCAGCGGGCTGACCGGAATTTCGACCATCTCGGGCGGCGGAACAGGTCGCTGCTCCGCATAGCTCGGGACTGAGTTGCCGATGCAGAGAGTGACAAGGAAAGCGGTGATGATGGCGAGCCAGGCGCTTGCGCCATCGTTCGGCAAGATCAGCGCCCCTCGCGCAACCAGGTGGCGGCGAACGCGCCGAGCAGCAGCAGCATGCCGATCAGGCCGGCGAATATCGGCAGCACGCCGACGCCACGCACCACGCTGGCGTCGCGCATTCGCACGCCCATCCAGCCGTCGCCGCGATAGATGCCGGATGCCCGCACCGGCACGATGCGGGGCAACTCGACGCTGCCGGCTTCCGCGATGCGCCTGGCGTCACCGCCGGTGACCTGCGCCAGCGGTTTGAGCATGTCGGTGGTGGAGGTGACTTCCGAAAATTCCTTGGGGTTGGTCGGGCCGACATTGATCAGCGCCTTCAACGTGCCGTCGGTGGCCTGCCACAGGCCGAGTTCGTTCGCCGGGATCGTGCTGCGCCATGTCCCGGGTTCGCTGCCGTTCAATGTCAGCACGCGGGTCGCCCCCGATGGCGACGTCACCGTTACCGGCGTGACGCTGTCCGCCATGGTCTGGCGCAGCACCACCAGATCCTTGCCGCTGATCTGAAGCCGCAGCGCCTCTTCGTCGAGGTCAGGCTGCTTCATCAGCCAGTGCGACATGCGCCGCAGCAGGTCGAGATGCGGGCCGCCGCCCTCATAGCCGCGCGCCCACAGCCAGATGTGATCCGACAGCAGCAAGGCGACGCGGCCCTCGCCGGCCCGCGACAGCAGCAACAGCGGCTTGCCGTCGACGCCGGTCATGACCGGGGGAATGGTGGCATTGCGGGTCTCGACGGTGCGGAAGAACCGGCTCCAGCGCGGCGGCTCGGTGGCGGAGCCTTCCAGGCCGCGGGTCACCGGATGGCGTTTACCGGCGTCGCTCAGATGCGCGTAATACGGTTTCTCGGAGACGCCGACGGGTTCTGCCGGCAACACCGAATCCAGCGGCGTGCGCCAGATCGAGGTGGTCGACGCATAATCCGGACCGGCCGAGACCAGCACGGCGCCGCCGGCGCGGACATAGCGCGCCATGTTGTCGAAATAGGGGATCGGCAGCACGCCCTGGCGGGCGTAGCGGTCGAAGATGATCAGCTGGAATTCGTGGATCCTCTGCTGAAACAATTCGCGGGTCGGAAACGCGATCAGCGACAATTCATTGATCGGCGTGCCGTCCTGCTTCTCCGGCGGACGCAGAATCGTGAAATGCACGAGGTCGACGCTGGCGTCGGACTTCAGCAGGTTGCGCCAGGTGCGTTCGCCGGAATGCGGCTCGCCGGAGACCAGCAGCACCCGCAACCTGTCGCGCACGCCATCGATCGCCACCACCGCGCGGTTATTGACCAACGTCAATTCGTTCGCGAGCGGCGAGGCCTCGATCTCGACGATGTTCGGCCCGGCGTGCTTGATGCCGATCTCGACATTGACGGTCTGGCCGCTCAGCACGGTGCGCTCGTTGATCACTTCGCCGTCGCGGCGCACCACGATTTTGGCGCGGTCACCGCTGACGCCCTGGTCGTCGAGCCGGTAGGTGATGGTCTGGGGCTGCCCGACGATGCCGAAGCGGGGCGCGGCTGCAATGGCGATGCGGCGGTCGCGCTCGTCCTTGCGCCCTGTGACCAAAGCGTGCACCGGGGCCTGGAAGCCAAGTGCTGCCGCGTTGGCGGGGATGTCATGCACGCGCCCGTCGGTGATCAGGAAAGCGCCGGCGACGCGGTCGACCGGAACGTCCGACAGCGCCGAGGCTACCGCGCCGAACAATCTCGTGCCGTCGGTCTCGCCGTCGGCTTGTCCGGCTTCGACCACCCGTACCTCGAGCCCCTTGATCTTCTTGAGACTGTCGACCAGCGCCTCCTGCGCCCGAGTGGTCTCAGCCGTGCGATCGCCGAAATTCTGGCTCGGGCTCTTGTCGATCACGACCGCGGCCACCGACGACAACGGTTCGCGATCCTCGCGGGTGAATGACGGATTGGCCAGCGCCAGCAGGATCATCGCCAGCGCCGCCACGCGCACCGCAGCACCGCGGGCACGGCCGAGTACCAGCAGGGCGGCGATCACGGCGATGGCGGCGAGCGCGAACCAAAGCACGATCGCGGGAACGAGCGGGGTGAAGGCGATGCCGTAACTCATGGCACGCACCTGTCAATTTCGTGGTTTTTGGAAGCGCCCATGCCCGTCATTGGCCCAACCGCTCGATCAGCGCGGGCGCATGCACCTGGTCGGCCTTGTAGTTGCCGGTCAGCGTGTACATCACGATGTTGACCCCGGCGCGGAAGGCGAATTCGCGCTGCCGCGGCTCGGTTGCGCTCAGCGGCAGCATCGGCAGGCCATCCGGGCGCAGCGCCCAGGCGCCGGCCAGATCGTTCGAGGTGATGATGATCGGCGACACGCCGTCGCCGCCGCGGGCCGGCCGCGATGCGGCGTCGTCGTCTTCGTCGCGCGGCAAGGTCTCGACCCAGGTCTGGCCGGTGCTGAAGCGGCCGGGAAAATCGCGCAGCAAATAGAACGTCTTGGTCAGCACGTGCTCGCGCGGCACCGGCTCGAGTTCGGGCACGTCGAGCGAGGAGAGAATAGTGCGCAGCGTCAGCATTCCCGGCGTCTGCGACGCGCCGGCCGCTCCCGGCGGCGCTTCGATGGCGTCGCGGGTGTCGAACACCACGGTGCCGCCCTGTTTCATGTAGGCGTCGATCCGGTTGATGGCGTCCTGCGGCGGCTTCGGCGCACCCGGCACCACCGGCCAGTAGATCAGCGGGAAGAACGACAGCTCGTCGCGCGCAGGATCGACCCCGACGGGGTCGCCGGCCTCCAGCGCGGTGCGCTGGGCGAGGAACAATGTCAGCCCGGCCATGCCGGCCTTGACGATGGAGTCGACGTCGGCATTGCCGGTGACGACATAGGCCAGCCGGGTTTGCGTGATGGCCTTGATGGCGAAATCGTCATTGTCGGCGGCGCGCGACGGCGACGGCGACATCGTGAAGAATGCGAGCGCGAACGCCAGCGCGGCGGGTGCCGCGCGCCGCCGCAGCAACGCGGCGATGCCGGCGCCGAGCAGGGCGACGATGACGGCGTCGATCAGGAACAAGGCCAGCGAAGACGACAGCAGGATTCCCCGCAAGTCGCGCGGTTCGGCATTGGTGTAGGTCGAACGCCGCGCGCGCAGGCCCGCGGTATCGAGCGGGGCGATACGGTCCGCGGCCGCCAGCGCATTCACCGCGAGCGGGCCGTCGGCCGGGCCGTAGAACCCGGGCGGATGATCCGGCGTCGCGCGATCCCGGAAGTCGGCGGCCAGCGGCTTTGCGGTCGAGGGCGGCGGCCCGAACGCGCCGAAACCGTCGAGCGTGCGCAGCGGCGCCACCGTTTCGGTGGTTGCGTCGCTGGCGACGCCTGCGCCTGGGGTGGCGGTGTAGCCGGACATCTCGACGATCCGCCTCAGCATCTCGACGAAGCTGCCGGACATCGGCAGATCGGACCAGCGCATATCGGCGCTGACATGAAACAGGCTTACCACACCCTTGCCGCGACGTTCGCCCGTCACCAGCGGCGTGCCGTCCTCCAGCGAGGCCCAGCTCTTGGTCGCCAGCGCCGCATTGGGTTCCGCCAGCACCTGACGGTTGACGGTGATGTCCTTTGGCACCGCGAGGCCGACGAACGGGCCATCGGTGGCGAATGTCGCGAGATGCTGCGGCTTTTCCCAGGTCAGGCTGCCGCCCAGGCTGCGGCCGCCGCGGCGCAGCTTGACCGGCACCAGATCGTCATCGGCCTGCGCCAGCCGCGGGCCGGCAAAACGCACCAGCACGCCGCCTTGCGCGATCCAGGCATTGATGCGCTCGCGAATTTCCGGCGACAGCGTGCCGACATCCGCCAGCACGATCATCGGCAGCTTCTGATCGAGAAACTGGGTGATCGCCTGTTGCGGCGAGCCGCGATCGCCCAACCGCACGTCGGCGAACGGCGCCAGCGCGCGGGTGAGATAGAAGGTCGAAGCCAGCAGCGGCTGCGCGGTATCGTTGGTCGCACCGTGAAACGACGCCGATCGCGCGCCGGCGCCATCTCTTGTCGAGCAACTGCACCGCGCCGGCGGATCGTTCGCCCGATATTTCCAGCCGCGCGATGTCGTTGCGCAGTTCGACCGGCAGATCGAAGGCGGCTTCGGTCTCGCGATCCTGCAGCGCAAAGCCAAAGCGCGCTTCGCCGATCGGCGAGCCCTTCTGGTCGATCGCGCGCACCACGCCCGCGGCGATGCCGCTGCCGGTACGCAGCACCTTCACGGTCATCTTCGCCGCGGCATTTTCGGCTGCGACCAAAGCCAGCGCCGGCGGCGCGCCGCCTTCAAAAATCGTCAACGCGCGATCTCCGATCGCCTTGGAGAGGCCTTCGAGAAATTCCGGTCCGCGCCCGGTATCGACGCCATCCGACAGCCAGGCGATCTCGCTGTCGCCGGTTGCTTTCAGGAAACGCTCGATCGCCGGCAAGGTTTCGACCCGCTCGATCGAATAAGGCTTTGGCGCGAACTGGCGCAGCGCCACGCGCGCGGTGCCGCCCGGCATCATGGTGATGTCGCGGGTCGGCTCGGACAGCGGAACCAGCGCCACGCCGCGCCGGTTGCTCTCGGCATTGGCGATCAATTCGTCCGCGGCCTTGATCCTGATGTCCCAGCTCGACGCCGCACTCCAGCCGTCGTCGAGCAGGATCACCAAGCGGCGCGTTGGAGCCGGCAACGCCGGTTTGCGGATTCCAGATCGGTCCTGCGGCGGCCAAAATCACCAGTGCTGCGGCGGCGAGGCGCAGGGCCGTCAGCCACCACGGCGTATGCGAGGGGGTTTCTTCCTTCGGCGCGATGTCGAACAACAGCCGGGTCGGCGGAAACTCGATGCGCCGCGGTCGCGGCGGCATCACCCGCAACAGCCACCACAGCACCGGCAGGCTGAGCAGGCCGAGCAGCAGGAAAGGTTGGGCGAAGGAGAGCGGCAGTCCGGCGATCATGCCCGTCGCCCCGCTTTGACGGTCGCGCCGCGCGCGCTTCCCTTGGACACCATCATGCCCGAATGCAGGAACAGCAACAGCTCGGCGGCCGAGCGGCTGGTGGTGTGGGTCGAGAACAGCCAGTCGAGCTTGTTGGTCTCGGCGCGAATTTCGTCGCGGTGCAGCGCCACCCGCGCCACGTAGTCATCAGCCCATTTTTCGGCACGGCCCGCGGTGATCACGCTGCCGCCTTCCGGTTCGACAAAGTCGATACGGCCGGAATACGGGAATGTCTCTTCGGCCGGATCGACGATCTGGACCAGCGTGCCGTGGGCGCCGGAGGCCGACAGTCCGGCCAGCATGGGTCTGATCTCCGGCATCGGCGACCAGAAATCCGACAGCACGACGATTTCGGCGAGCGCCGACGGCACAAATGACGGCGGCAGGCTGAGGCGCGCGGCGTCGTCATGCAGCATCGCCTGCGCCATCTTGTCGATCACGCTGCGGCTCGCGGTCGGGTGCATCAGGCCGGGGATCCCGACCCGCTCGCCGCCGGCGACCAGAAGTTCGGCCAGCGCGAAGGTCACGATCAGCCCGCGTTCGAGCTTGCTCTCGCGCGCCTGCCGCGATGCGAAGGCCATCGAGGGCGAACGGTCCGGCCAAAGCCAGACGGTGTGCGCGGCCTCCCATTCCTGCTCGCGGACATAGAGATGGTCGTCGCGCGCCGAACGCCGCCAGTCGACATTCTGCGACGGCTCGCCGGAAACGAAGCGGCGGTATTGCCAGAAACTTTCGCCGGCGCCGGCGCGGCGCCGTCCGTGCAGGCCGTGAATCACGTTGGCGGCGATGCGGCGGGCTTCAAGCACGAGACGCGGCAGCGATGCGGCGAGCGTTCGGCTTTCGCCATCGGCTCGTCGTATCGCTGTGATCTCTCCGTTCGCGTGCTTGGTCTCCGCGGCCATCAACCAATCCGCGTCTTCAATTGCCGGATCACGTCGGGAATGGTGCGGCCTTCGGCGCGGGCGGAGAAGGTCAGCGCCATGCGGTGCTTGAGAATGGGTTCCGCCAGATCGAGCACGTCGTCGATCGAAGGCGCGAGACGGCCGTCGAGCAGCGCGCGGGCGCGCACGGCAAGCATCAGCGACTGGCTGGCGCGGGGACCGGGTCCCCAGGCGATCAAATTGCCGCTGTCGCCGCCTTCCGGACCCGGACGGGCGGAGCGAACCAGCGTCAGGATCGCTTCGACGACGGAATCGCCGACCGGCAGCCGGCGCACCAGCCGCTGCGCCGTGATCAGGATCTCCGAGTTCATCGCCGCCTTGGCAAGGGTCTCTTCGGCGCCGGTGGTCTCGAACAGAATGCGCCGCTCGGCGTCGCGATCCGGATAGTCGACGTCGATCTCCATCAGAAAGCGATCGAGCTGCGCTTCGGGCAGCGGATAGGTGCCTTCCTGTTCCAGCGGGTTCTGCGTCGCCAGCACGTGGAACGGCTTCGGCAGATCGTGGCGGGCGCCTGCAACGGTGATGTGCTGTTCCTGCATGGCTTGCAGCAACGCCGACTGGGTACGCGGGCTGGCGCGGTTGATTTCGTCGGCCATCAAAAGCTGCGCGAACACCGGTCCGGAAATGAAACGGAACGAGCGCTTGCCGGAACTGCTCTCGTCCAGCACCTCGGCGCCCAGAATATCCGACGGCATCAGGTCCGGCGTGAACTGGATGCGCTTGGCATCGAGCCCGAGCGTGATCCCGAGAGTTTCCACCAGCTTGGTCTTGGCGAGGCCGGGGACGCCGATCAGAAGCGCGTGACCGCCGGACAGGATCGTCACCAGGGTATTTTCAATCACGCGGTCCTGGCCGAAGATGACGGTGGAGATCGCGTCTTTCGCGGCGCGGATTTGGCCTGCGACCTGTTCGGCCGAGCGGACGATCACGTCCTCGAGCTTTTCGACGCTGTTTCCGCCAACCGTATCTGCGCCAGCCATCTACTTCTCCTTCGAATGCAACCTTGCCTGCGACGCCACAACTCGCGCGTCATGCCATGGACCCATGCTAAACTTATGCGAAGGCCATGTATTCGTTGAATTAAACTATCCCCACATTATCGGCATTTCGGGGTATTAACGGCATCACGATATGGCGACCTGAGCTGGGATGCTACGCGAGAATCTCGCCCGGGACATGTACCGGAAGGTGCATCAATCGTGCCAAATTGATGCGAGAAGACTTAAGGCAAACAATGGCAAAGCAAGGGCAGACCACCAATCAGGGCCTCGAAGGACTGACCGCCGCGGCAAAGGATGCGGCCGGCGGCGGTCCCGCGAGCAAAGGGCTGCCGCCCGTGCATCTGTGGAATCCGCCGTTCTGCGGCGATCTCGACATGCGAATCGCCGGCGATGGCACCTGGTTCTACCTGGGGACGCCGATCGGGCGGCCGGCGCTGGTCCGGCTGTTTTCGACCATCCTCAAGCGCGAGGAGGGCAAGCACTTTCTCGTGACCCCGGTCGAGAAGGTCGGCATCCGCGTCGACGACGCGCCGTTTCTGGCGGTCGAGATGTTCAAAGAGACTGACGGGCGAGGCCGGCTGTTGCGGTTCCGCACCAATGTGGACGACTGGGTCGATTGCGATTCCGGGCACCGGTTGCGATTCGAGGCCGCCGCCGACGGCGGCCTGACGCCCTATCTTCACGTCCGCGCCGATCTGTGGGCCAAGGTGACGCGCGCGCTGTACTACGATCTGGTTGACATGGGTGAGGAGCGGGTGGTCGATGGGCGGCCGATGTTCGGGATTGCATCAGGGGGCGAATTCTTTGCGATGGCGGATGCTGAGCAGGTGAGGGGCACGCCTTGAACGAGCCGATGTTGAAGACGGATCCCGCTGCCATCAGTTCTGCGGAGTTTTTCGATCGGTCCCGGGCGCGGCTGCGCTTCGACGTGCCGCCCGGCCTGATCGACCCCAATATCGTTCCCAGAAGCGGCGATCAGGGCACCGATCGCATGCTGGAGATCATCGCGCGCGAACAGCCGGTACGGCCCGCCGCGGTATTGATCCCGGTGGTCGCGCATCCGCAGCCGACCGTGCTGTTGACCCAGCGCGCCGCGCATCTCAACGATCACGCCGGCCAGATTTCGTTTCCCGGCGGCAAGATCGACGCCACCGACGCCTCGCCGCTCGACGCCGCATTGCGCGAGGCCGAGGAAGAGGTCGGCTTAGCCCGGGAGTTCGTCGACCCGATCGGCTATCTCGACGTCTATGCGACCGGTTTCGGATTTCGCATCCTGCCGACGGTGGCGCGGGTAAGACCAGGCTTCAAGCTGACCATCAACCATTCCGAAGTCGACGACGCCTTCGAGGTGCCGCTGGCGTTCCTGATGGATCCCGCCAACCACCAGGTCCACAACAAGGAATTCCGCGGCATCGAGCGCTCGTACTACGCCATGCCGTTCGCGGAACGTTATATCTGGGGCGCCACCGCCGGAATCCTGCGCGTGCTGTATGAACGGATCTGCCTGCCATGATCCGTCCGGTTCTGACTGAAGTCGGCATTTTCCTGATCCCGTTTGCGGTCTATGCGATGTTCCTGATCGCGACACGCTCCGGGCTGATGGTGCAGTCGTCATGGCCGCTGCGTATCGTGCTCAGGCTGGTGATCGGTTCGCTGCTGCTGGTGGTGGTCAGTTTCATTCTGCTGGCGCATTATTCCGGCGCGCCGCCGAATTCGATCTACATTCCCGCCCACGTCGACAAGGACGGCAACTTCGTTCCCGGAAAAGAAATTCCAGTTGCTCCCGGAGCGGGAAAATGACCCGATGCGCGCGTGCTCGTCTAACGCGCCCTGGCTCACATCCGGTCCAACCGCCCGCGTGCTCGAATTGCTCAACGGCAACGGCGAGGAAGCGCGCGTGGTCGGCGGCGCGGTGCGCAATGCGCTGCTGAAGCTTGCGGTCGCCGATGTCGATATCGCGACCACGTCGCTGCCCGATGAAGTGATCCGCCGCGCCAAGGCGGCCGGCATCAAGAGCGTGCCGACCGGCATCGAGCACGGCACCGTGACGCTGGTGGTCGACGGGCATCCGTTCGAGGTCACCACCTTGCGCGAGGACACCGAGACGTTTGGGCGCAAGGCCAAGGTCGCGTTCGGCCGCGACTGGGTTCGCGACGCCGAGCGACGCGATTTCACCATCAACGGTCTGTCGGTCGACGCCGACGGGGTCGTGCACGATCACGTCGGCGGATTGGCCGATATCGAAGCAAAACGCGTGCGCTTCATCGGTGATCCCGGCCAGCGCATCGCCGAAGACTATCTGCGCATCCTCCGGTTCTTCCGCATTCACGCCGCCTATGGCGCGGGCGAACCCGATCGCGAAGGGTACCTTGCTTGCGTGAGCGCGCGGGCAGGGCTCGCCAGCCTCTCCGCCGAACGCGTGCGCATGGAGACGCTGAAGCTGATGATCGCGGAGGGGGCGGCAGGCGCGGTGCAGGCGATGGCCGATGGCGGGTTGCTGCTGCTGCTGTTCGGCGGCGTCGCCTATACCGGGCCGTTCGATGCGATGATCGCGGCGGAGCGCCTGGTTGGATTTGAACCGAGCGCGGTTCGCCGGCTCGGCGCGCTCGCGGTCGCCGTGACCGAGGATGCCAGGCGGGTGGCGCTGCGCTTGCGGCTGACCAATGCCGAAAACAAGGCGCTGGATTCCATGGGCCATCGCTGGTGGCGGCTCGCCGGCATGGACGAGGCGACCGCGCGGCGCAGGCTCTACCGGCTCGGCGAGGACCGCTACCGCGACCGGCTGATGCTGGCATGGGCGCGGGCGGGACGAGATACCGACCCTGCGCCCTGGCGCGAGCTTGCGCTGCTGCCGCAGCGCTGGAGCGCGCCGAAATTTCCGCTCAAGGCGGCCGATTTCATCGCGCGCGGCATTGCCGAAGGCCCCGCGCTCGGACAGGTGCTGGCGCTGGCCGAAGACGCCTGGCTCGCGGCGGAATTCCCGCTCGATCAATCCGTCGCTGAAATCCATTGCCGACCAGACCGTGGCCCGTTTCACCCGCGACGTCAGGGCGTGAATATCCTCTCCGGCTTTGCCGATATCTCGCTGGCCCAGCTCGTGCTGGTCGCGGGCGTCGCACTGTTCGCCTCCGTCATCGGCGGCCTCGCCGGCTACGGCACCGGCGCGCTGATGCCGCTGGTGCTGGTGCCCCTGATCGGCGCCGAACCGGTGGTGCCGATCATCGCGATCTCCGCGATCGTCACCAATCTCAGCCGCGTCGGCGCCTATCTGCGCTATGTCGACACCCGCCGCGCGCTCATCGTGATCGCGGCTGCCGCCTTGACCACCGCGCTCGGCTCCTACGGCTATACGCGGC
Organism: uncultured Alphaproteobacteria bacterium; assembly: GCA_963742695.1. Classification (GTDB taxonomy): domain Bacteria; phylum Pseudomonadota; class Alphaproteobacteria; order Rhizobiales; family Xanthobacteraceae; genus Bradyrhizobium. The sequence goes on along the minus strand of CAVUNF010000020.1, from coordinate 103,205 downwards.
TGAACAATGTCGGCGCTTCGCTGGTCATCGGCACCATGCTGATCGCGAGCGTGCCGCTGCGGCGGCTGGCCAAGCGCCGCGATCTCAGGATCGGCGACAAGGGATTGGCGGCGAGCGCGGTCGGTTACGGCGTCGTGGTCGGCGGCACCTCGGGCTCGGGCGTGATCCTGCTGTCGCTGTTGATGGCGGCGGGCCTCGAGGGTGCTGCCGTGATCGCCACCGATGCGGTGATCTCGGTCGCCACCACGCATCATCAAGATTTCCGTGTTCGGCCTCGCCGGCGTCATCACCGCGCAGGTGCTCGCCATTGCGCTGCTGATCGGGGCGACCGCGATACCCGGGGCGTTTCTCGCCCGCGCCTTCGTCGAGCGCATGCCGGTGCATATTCACACCGCGATCCTCGATGCCGCCGTGATCACCGGCGGCATGGTCATGATTGCCTCGGCGCTGCGGCAGTTGTGGTGAGACGTTATGCCCGGACCGCGCTGAAATGACCGCGCCAGCGCAGTTTCCAGCACGCTACAGCCGGCCTGGGCAACGGCCGAACCAGGCACGCCACCACAAGCAGGAGAGAGTAAGCGCGATCAACAATCCGCCTCCGGCGCCAAGAAAGGCGAAGCGGTAGCCGGCGAGGAAGTCGGCGCCGGCTGCGCCATGGGCTTGCAATGCGGTCAAGATTGAAGCGCCGCTGACGATGCCCACGGTCCGGGTCAACAGCGCGAGGCTGCCCGCAACACCGCGATCCTGCTCGGGCAGCGTGCCGGTCACCAAGTCAGTGTAAGCGACATTGAGCAATCCTTGCCCCACTCCTTCGAGTACAAGCAGAAACGCCACGATGGGAACGGCCGCTGCGGCGCCCGTGAGCCCGAGCGGCAGGAGGCCTACACCCACGAGCACGATGCCGGCAAAGACTGTCGGCCGCCGGCCGAACCAGGGGACCAGTCGCGCCGCCAGAGGCGCCCCTGCGAGCGTGCCCGTGTAGGCGAGCGCCAGCATCAATCCGCTCATAACGGCGAGAGAGATGCAGTACGTTCATGAGGTAGTAAGGCGTCAGCAGCAGGATGGCAAAGCCCGCCAGATTTGCCAGTGCGTTCATCACGTTCGGAATCGTGAATGCGGCGTCAGCGAACAACTCTGGGCGGATGATCGGCTCCGCAGAGTTCAGGCTGCGCATCACGTAGCGATGCAGGAGCGCCAACCCAACGACGAGCAGGCTTAGCGCCATCCACCCTGAGGCCGCGGGACGCTGCGACAATACCAGCGCCAGCAGTAGCATACCCATCGAAGCCGCGAGCAGGATCGCGCCCAACAAGTCGAAGTGCCGTGACTGAGTGTGAGGTGACGGCAGCGCGCCGGACAAGGTGAGCGCGAGCAGCGCGATCGGCACGCGCACCCAGAACACCGCCTGCCAACCCCACATGGCGACAAGAATGCCTCCCAGGAACGGCCCCACCGTGGCGGCGAGCGACATGGCCATGGCGTAGCCGGCAAGCGCCTTGACCCGCTGCTCTGGGGGGTAAACGGCTGTCGCCAGCGCCGGCGTGCAGGCCAGCGCCAACGCCGTTCCAATACCCTGAACGGTGCGAGCGAACAAGAACAATGGCCAGTCCGGCGCAATGGCGCAGGCGACGCAGCCCACGGCAGTGACTACGAGGCCGGTGCGAAAGATCAGGCGATGGCCGACCAGGTCGCCCAGCTTGCCGCACACCAGCATCAGTGAGCCGTAGACCAGAACGTAGCAGACCACCAACCACTGGACGTCGCCGAGGGCGAGCGCGAAATGATCCGTGATTGCCGGCAGCGCGACGTTGACGGCGATGTCGAGAGGAGCAGGCGACGCTCCCAGTCCGACGATGCCGAGCTTTGCGATCGGCGATGTCATTCCTGGCGCGGCGGAGGACCTTTCATTCTCCATGTTGCCTCACTCTAAAGGTCCCCGGCCCCATCGATGCGGGACGTGTTGCCGTCCAAACGTGTAGGCGGTTCGGCGGAAGTTACCGGCTCAAAGATGCCTCGGCAATGGAGGCGGCACCGTCGCGATCGCAAGTGCCATTGCGCAGCGATGCCCAGGCAGGCCGGCTCGGTTCAACGCCAGCAGCCGGCCCGCGGGAAGCGCCGCGCGACCGCGCGGCTATTTCACTTCGATCTTGCCCTTCATCTGCGGATGCAGGCCGCAGATATATTCGTAGCTGCCGGGCTCGGCGACGCTGAGTTGAGCGGTCTGTCCCTTGATGATGACTGAGCTTCGCTGAACCTTGGCGCCGCGGATCGTGACCTGATGCGGCGAGCCGTCGGTGTTGTTCCAGGTGATCGGCGCGTTGGCCGCGACCGTCACGCTTTCGGGACCGAACAGGAAATTTGCAATGCTCACGACGCCCGGGCCCGGCGGCGGAGCTGCCATCTGTCCCGGCACGGTGCCTTTGAGACCCGCCAGCGAGATTACAAAATCCTGCCCTTCATGCGGCTTGTGGCACTGGAAGCACGCGGCGAGATTGGCCTTGTCGTTGACCTTCTTGTCGGAGGTGAAAGCCTGATATTCCCACTCGCCGTTGCGCAGATCCGCGGGATATTCCGCTCCCCAGCCGGTGCGTTTTTCCATCACGGTGTAGGCGATGAGGTCGCCCTTGATGAAACGGCCCTTGTCGTCCTTTGTCGGATGCCCGGCGGCGTCAAGCTGCGCCTTGTATTGCACCAGCGTGAGCACCGTGCCGCTCGGGACCGGCTCGCCCTTGCGCGCGGCCTCGACCGCTGCGGCCGTCGACCACAATTCGCGATACTGCTTCACGTCGTAGCGATCGACCGTGCTGTAGAGAACGCCCTTGTCCCAATTCTCCGGGAATACAACCTTGTCGCCGCCGGCGAACGCGGACAGGCCGAGCATCATCCCCGACGTCAAGCCGAGCGCAGCCGCAATCATCGCAAGTCTGGAATTGGTCATCGATCCCCCCTTGATCCCAAGCATTATCCAAGCGCCGACCGGTTGCTGTTTGAGTTTGTTTTTGTTGATTGTGTAACTGCCGCCCGGCGGCAAAAGTCAGAATGACACAGTCCTTGGCTGGCGACGAGTGCCCTTAAATGTCATTTTTCGCCGATGGAGATTGGTCTGATGGAATAAAACGGATGCAACACTGTTCTTATGCTGGAGAGCAAAAACCGGAAATTCAGGGACGGTATCAATAACCCCAAGGGAGGACTGAAATGAGCAAGTCGAAGGCACTTATTATTGCGGCGCTGGCACTGGGTGTAACGTCGGCAGTCCATGCACAACAGCCGCCGGCGGCGCCACCGCAATTGCCGCAAGCACCCAATATGACGTTCTTTGTCACCGGCGCCGGGCCCGGCAAGGGCGCCGATCTCGGCGGCATCGCAGGCGCCGACCAGCATTGCCAGACGCTGGCGCAGCGACACGGCGCCGGCGGGAAAACCTGGCGCGCCTATTTGAGCACCCAGGAGGCTGACGGCAAACCGGCGGTCAATGCACGCGACCGCATCGGCAACGGCCCGTGGCAGAATTTCAAGGGCCAGGCCGTCGCGACCAGTGTCGACGATCTGCACAGCGATAACAATAAACTGAGCTTCGACAACTCGTTGAGCGAGCGCGGCCTGATCATTCCGGGCTTCGGCTTCGCGCCGAATCGTCACGACGTGTTGACCGGCTCCACCCCCGAGGGCCGCGCGCTTCCGGCCGCCGAAGATCGCACCTGCCGCAACTGGACCAGCAGCACCCAGGGTGCAGCCATGGTGGGCCATATCGACCGCAAAGGCTTGCGCGATGACGCCGCGTCGCGATCGTGGAATTCATCGCATCCCTCGCGCGGGCCCGATGGCGGTTGCAGCCAGAACGACCTCCGCGGCACCGGCGGAGACGGGCTGTTCTATTGCTTCGCTACTCAATAAAGCGGTACTTCGCAGGCTTGTCGAGTGGCCGGACCTTGCAGGACCGGCCACGGCGCAGCGAAACCCATCGAGACATCGCTTGTGAGGGATGGCTTTCGCAAGAGCCCAACCCGTCCTGCGCGCTAAACGACAGTGGCGGGTAGCGGCGAAGTGAGTTTCTCCGCAACGCGTCGATAAGGTGATCGAATGGCGATTGTTAGCTGACGATCAGCCAACAAAGCGATATCTTGAACAAAACACGGGGATGAATGATGTCCAGCAGCAAGGTTTCACGGCGCGCGCTATTGGCCGGGATCGCCGCCGCGCCGTTCGTCCGCGGCGCCAGCGCGCAAGTCTCGTGGCCGAGCCGTCCGGTGCAGGTGATGGTGCCTTATCCGCCCGCCGGCGGCGCCGACACCACCGCGCGAATTCTCTACGCCAAGATCAGCGCGATGCTGGGAAAGCAATTCGTCATCGAGAATCGCGGCGGGGCCGGCGGCACCATCGGTGAAGCCGCGGTCGCGAAGGCGGCCCCCGACGGCTACAGCATCCTGCATGACGCCACCGCATATTCGATCAACGGCGCGCTCTATTCAAACCTTCCGTTCGATTACAACAGGGATTTCGACGCGGTAGCTCTGGTGTCGCTTGTGCCGAATATCCTGGTGGTGACGCCATCGTTGCCTGTGAATAATTTTGCCGACGTCATCGCCTATGCCAAGGCGACACCCGACGGTATCGACATGGCTTCCTCGGGCAACGGCACGCTGCAACATCTGTCGCTCGAAATGTTCCGCTTCATGACCGGGGCCAAAGTGAACCATGTGCCCTATCGTGGCGGCGGTCCGGCTCTTAACGACGTCATGGGCGGCCAGGTGAAGGTTTTCTTCTCCAACGGATCGTCGGCGCTCGGCCCCATTCAGGGCGGCAAGGTCAAGGCTATCGCCCATACCGGCAAAGGCCGGCTGAAAACCCTGCCTGACGTTCCGCCGGCGTCGGACACGCTGCCCGGATTCGAGGCCTATGAATGGAACGGCGTGTTCGTGCCGCGTGGCACGCCGCCGGCGATCATAAGTACCCTCAACAGAACCATCAACGAAGCGATCGGCTCGCCTGAGGTCAGGGAGCGCTTCGAACAACTCAACATCGAGAGCCGGCCGACTACGCCTGAAGAATTCCGCGCCTTCGTCACGGGCCAGATGGAGCAATGGGGCAAGGTGGTGAAGGAAGCTAATATCAAGCTGGGTTGAATTGGCGGCCGCTATTCAACCTTGATGCCCGCGGACTTGATCACTCTGGCCCACTTTTCGGTGGCGTCGGTGAGGATCTTGCCGAATTCCGCAGGCGTGCCGCCGGCGACTGTGCCGCCGAGCTCGACGATCCGGGCTTTGACCTTGCTGTCGGCGAGGCCGGCATTGAGCTCCTTGTTCAGCATGGCGATGATCTCGGGCGGGGTGTTTTTGGGCACGCCGATGCCGGCAAAACCGCTGGCCTCATAACCGGGCACGAAGTCCGCCACCGTTGGAACGTCCGGCAACACGTCCAGGCGGGCCGTGGTCGTTACCGCCAGGGCGCGCAGGCTACCGGCCTTGATGTGCTGGATTGATTCCGAGATCGGCGCGAAAATCACCTGGATCTGACCGCCGACCAGATCGGTGGTCGCAGGCGCGCCGCCCCGATAGGGGACGTGGACCATATCCACGCCGGTCATCATCTTGAACAGTTCGCAGGCAATGTTTTGCGGGGTGCCGGGGCCGGCCGACCCGTAATTGATCTTGCCCGGGTTGGCCTTGGCGTAGGCGATCAATTCGGGGATCGTCTTGGCGGGGACCGACGGATGCACCACGACGACGTAGGCCAGCCGCGCGGAGCAGATCACCGGCGCGATGTCCCGGATGAAGTCGAAATTGAGATTGCTGTAGAGCGCGGCATTGATCGCATGCGGGGTCACGATCTGCAGCAGCGTGTAGCCATCCGGGGCCGCCTTGGCGACCGCCTCGGTTCCGATGTTGCCGCTGGCGCCGGCGCGGTTCTCGACGATGAATTGCTGGCCGAGGCGATCCGACAGCCATTGGCCCATCAGGCGCGCCTGGATGTCGGTAGCCCCGCCGGCGGCAAAGCCGACGACGATGCGCACCGGCCGGGACGGATAGGCTTGCGCCCGCGACATGCGGGGCAGGGCCGGCAACGCCGCAGCCCCCACGGCCAGATGCAGGAATGTGCGGCGTTTCATGATGCTCCCTCCACAGTCGCGCTACGTCGCGGACTTGCAATCCATCGGACGCCCTGCGGGAACAGACTACATCCGTCCTGTCAGGAGGCGGAAGGGGCCGGTGTCGCCTTTTGGCACGAAACGGACCTGCCTCAGTCCGCGCGGGATGTCCGTTATCGGGGATGAGCCGGGCTTCCGGGGCGCATCGCGGGGCCGCGAATGAACCAAAGCGGCATCTCGTCCACTAACGTAAGGCAACCGCGGGAGATACCGCGTGACCGGCCTGCCAGTTAGAGCCGGATCGTCAGTTCGAATCCCACTAATTGGGGAACTAATATGAAACTCATCGCCCTGGCTTTTTCATGCCTTTTGATTTTTTCAATGCCTGCCGCTGCAGGCGATGCGGACACCTTTAAGGCGATGGTGGCATTGGCCAATAAAGGGGATGCGGAGGCGCAATACCATGTGGGCATGATGCATAATAATGGCATCGGCACCCAGCAAGACCCGAAGCAGGCATTTGAGTGGTTTCAAAAATCCACTGCATCTGGCGACCCGCTCGGAGCCTATAAGCTTGGTTGTTATTATGCCGGGCAGTTCGCGGGCGTCGTAACGACTGACGCAAATGAAGCATTAAAATACAAACTTGTTGCTGCCAAAGCCGGTTATGCGCTTGCCCAGAACGATGTTGCTGTTCTGTATCACCAACAAGGAAATCCAGAAGAGGCGCTGAAGTGGTGGAAGATAGCAGGCGATCAGGGAGATCCCGCGGCCCTCTTTAGTTTATCGATGTCGTATTCCGCAGGAAAAGGCGCGCCAAGGGATTTATCGTTATCGTACGCGTATTTTAAACTCTCAAAACGGGCGCCCAAGAAAAATGTGGATGAGATGGCTACCATGTTGTCCAAACCGGAACTTGAGAAAGCGGAAAAGCTGGTTTCCGAATGGAGCCCACAACCAACACCTCTGACACTCAAGGCAAAGATGGGTGTCAGCGCAGCAGAACAACTGCTGAAAACCGCCAAGAAATAACAGGAAATAACGGTTCTCTGCTGAGGAATGCATCATCCCCTTGTGTCGTGATATCTGCTATTGGCACATAGCGGACATCACGTGAGGGGAGACCAGCTACGATGAGCATCGCCGATCCCAACAAGACGATCCTGACGGGTGAGAACCCATTTATCCGCTTGAGCCCGAAGGACGGCGAGCCGAACTCGACAGAGGCGAGCTATTGGCGGATCATCTTTTCGCCCGCCGGTCCCGGCCACGTCCTCTACTTGAAAAGCGAGCTGACGGAAGGGCGCTGGCGCATTTACTCCGACAACATCGCGATGGCGCGGTGGCTGCAGTCCACCGTCCAGGGCATGCTCAATGCCGAACTTTTGGACACCACGATCCCCTGTGCGGACGCGCAATTCTCCAAAGCTGGCGATCCACGCTACTTCTGGACCGAGCACGTCAAGTCGCACGGCGAAGACATCTCGCTTACCTGGTTCGATATCGGCGAGCCGCTGCTCATCCACTCGCAGCCGAACCAGATTCCCGACCGGCGCTACGGCGTATGCACGGTGTTGATCCCGGCGCTCGGCACGCGTCTCGTCCGCAACGGCGTCGAGGCGAAGGGGCGATCCTGGCCGCGGGAACGTGAGGGGCGGCCATTCTCGACGTCGGCGCTGGCATTCTCGGAAAGCTGGACCGAAGCGGTCTGAGGCGGAGCGGCCAATCCGTCTCCGCGCTCTCCGGGTCTTGCATCAGCCGTCGCGAAGACTCGACGGTTGAAGACTCGACTGCAGAAGACTCGACTGTAGAAGACTCGGCGGTTGTTGCCGGCAGCATCCTGTGACACCATCCAGATACCGAATTTGACTTCTGGATGCCTATGCCACGTCGGAAATATCCCTGGGAAAAGCTGTCGAATGAGCAGTTGCTCAAGCAGCGCCTCAGCAGTCTGAAGGTTGCGGTCAAAGGCACCTGGCTCGAGGACTGTCTCGGCACCCTGAATGAAGAGCTGCAGGCGCGGGACATCCGGCTGCGGCCACACGCATGGATATCGAGCGAATGGTTCAGTCCGGCCGATGTGCCGGGCATCGCGATTCCGTTCTATCTCGCCCATCCCCGCCTGATGAAACTCGAGAAGAAGATGATGCTCGAGGTCGAGGGCGGCACCTGGTCCGAGTGCATGGCCATTCTCCGTCACGAGGCCGGCCACGCCATGCAGCACGCCTATCAGCTGCAACGCCACCGGCGCTGGCAACAATTGTTCGGTCCGTCGTCGAAACGCTACCCGCTCTACTACCGGCCCAATCCGGCCTCCAGGCGTTATGTCCAGCATCTGCGGCGCTGGTACGCGCAGAGCCATCCGGACGAGGATTTTGCCGAAACCTTTGCGGTGTGGTTGCGCCCGCGCTCGAACTGGCGGACGCGCTATGCCGGCTGGCCGGCGCTGAAGAAGCTCGAATATGTCGACGAGCTGATGGGCGAGATCGCAGGCAAGCGGCCGCCGGTCCTGACGCGAGAACGTGTCGATCCGCTGTCGCAACTCGGCCAGACGCTCGGCGAGCACTACAAGAAGAAGCAGGCGTTCTACGAATTCACGCCGCCGAAAACCTATGACCGCGACCTCACCCGTCTGTTCTCCGCCGACCCGCGGCATCGGCGGGCGCAGCCGGCGTCGGTGTTCATCCGGCGGCATCGCGCGCAGATCCGGCAACTGATCGCGCGATGGACCGGCGAGAACCAGCTGACGCTCGATGCGGTTCTCGACGACATGATCTCGCGCTGCCGCGAACTCGAACTGCGCGCCCCCGGCTCCGAACGAAAGCTTGTGATCAACTTCACAATCCTCTTGACCGCCAAGACCATGCACGCGCTATTCGGTCCATCGAAGCGCAAATGGATGGCGCTATGAAACCCCTGCGCATTTTAGTGCTGATGCATCCGGACTGCGTGCCCCCGGACTCCAAAGACGGACACTCCGCGCAGGAAATCAACGCATGGAAAACGGAGTTCGACGTCGTCAGCACCTTGCGTGCCGCCGGCCATGACGTTCGCCCGCTCGGCGTACAGGAGGAAATCCGCCCCGTTCGCGACGAGATCGAGAGCTTCAAGCCGCATGTGGTCTACCAGCTGCTGGAGGAGTTCCACTACGCCACCGCCTATGACCAGCACATCGCGAGCTTTCTCGAGCTGATGAAGATCCCCTATACCGGGTGCAACCCGCGCGGCCTGATCCTGGCGCGCGGCAAGGATCTGTCCAAGACGCTGGTGCACCATCGCCGGATCGCGGTGCCGGCCTTTGCCGTGTTTCCGATGCGCCGCAAGGTCAAGCGGCCCGCGCGCCTTGCCTTGCCGCTGATCGTCAAGAGCCTGAGCGAGGATGGCTCGTTCGGCATCTCGCAGTCCTCCATCGTCGATACCGACGAGAAGCTCGCCGAGCGCGTCGCGTTCATTCACGAGAAGGTCGAAACCGCCGCCATCGCCGAACAGTATATCGAGGGACGTGAGCTCTATGTCGGCGTGCTCGGCAACAATCGGCTGCGCGTCCTGCCGGTGTGGGAATTGAAATTCGGCAGCCTGGGCGGCCAGGGGGCACGGCAGATCGCGACGCAAAAGGCCAAGCACGATCTCGACTATCAGGAGCGCGTCGGCATCGTCGACGGCCCGGCCACGGACTTAGCACCGGAGATCTACGCCCGCATCCAGCGAACGGCGAAACGCGTCTACCGGACGCTGGAGCTCGACGGCTACGCCCGCATCGACTTCCGCCTCACTGCCGACGGCACCCCGTATTTCATTGAAGCGAATCCCAATCCCGAAATAGCGAAGAGCCAGGAGTTCGCTACAGCTGCTCTACATGACGGACTTGAATACCCCGACCTACTGCATCGGATTCTGGCGCTTGGCATCAGCCGGGCAAAGGCAGGCGCATCCGTCGGCTGAAAGGCACGCGGAACGGTCACGCACGGCGGTGATGCGTGCCCGGAAATTCGGACGGCATCGCATTGCAAAAAGTCAGATAACTTCTCGGCGGCGCCCTCATGTGACTCCCGTCACAGCGACGCGAGGAGTTCTGCGACATTCATCCGCGCATCGACGGTGGAATGGTCCGCCCGATCCAAGAGACTACGATGATCAATTCAAAGCAGAACTTGGACTCAGAATCAACCGCGTGCTGACCGATGCGGAACTCGAGGCGATCAGCGCCGGCGGCATCATCAGCTGGCTCCGTGGCCTCTTCGGTGGGCCCGGCGACCTCCGTCGTTCGACCGACCGCCCGTCTGACCCCGTTCATAAATAATGCAAGGGGAGTCAGAAATGACGAAGTTTACCCGTGACGCTCGCGAGCTGAGCATCGGCGAACTCGACGTCGTCAGCGGCGGCAGCATGCTCAACATGGCAATCGCCGCCGCCGAAAGGTACCTGAACGGTCTGGGCGCTCGTCTCGATGCCGCCGTGCACCAGCCGCTGGTATCGAAGCCGACCATGACCCTGCACATGCGATAATGCTTTTTCGCAAAGCGGAATTGCGAGGCCGCCTCGGTTGGCGGCCTCGTTGATTCGTTTGCAGGTGGCTTGCCGTCCTTTGCGGCGTGCGTTATTTTGACTTGTCTCAATCGAGAAAGGAGGGCTGCGCGATGACGACATGTTTCCGGCACTGTCGCCAGTGTGGCCCGGTCGACGCCCTGCAAATGCGTTTGCAGGGCTGACCAGAGACTCTTTCCAGAACTGCTTCTCGGTCTGCCCTTCGTGGCTATGCAGCGTTGCGCGTCCTCGCGCTCGCGCCTGCATCTCATTCATCGCCGCGCTTTGACACTGACGTCCGCCGACGGCTGCATGCCCCGGATGTCGTGATCGCCGGCAAGACCAGAGAACGATCATGGCACTTATCAATATCCGCAATCTCGGCGTGACGCTGAACGCATCAGCTGTTTTCCCGGCTGAACCTCGTCGTCAATGCCGGCGACCGCATCGGGCTTGTCGCTGCCAACGGCCGCGGAAAATCCACCCTGCTGCGCTGCATGGCGGGCACCATGGAAGCGAGCGAAGGCGAGATCACCAGATCCCGAGGGCTGACGGTGGGCTATGTCGAGCAGGACGTCCCGGAAGCCCTGATGGATCGGCCGTTCCATGCGGCCGTGCTCGAGGCGCTCTCGGCCGAGCAACGGCTTGGCGAACGCTGGCGCGTCGATGTGGCGCTGGAATCGCTCGAGGTGCCCGAGGCGCTGCGTCAGCGGCCGCTGAAACAGCTGAGCGGCGGCTGGCAGCGAATTGCCATGCTGGCCCGCGTGCTGGTGACGGAGGCCGACGTGCTGTTGCTCGACGAGCCGACCAACCACCTCGACCTCGCCCGGATCGGCCAGCTTGAAAACTGGCTGAACGCGCTGCCGCGCGAGATGCCCGTCGTCATATCCAGCCACGACCGCGCCTTTCTCGATGCGACCACCAACCGGACGCTGTTCCTGCGGCCGGAGCAGTCGCAGCTGTTTTCGCTGCCCTACACGCGGGCGCGGGCCGCACTGCGCGAGGCCGACGCATCGGACGAGCGGCGCTATCAACGCGACCTGAAGTCCGCCCAGCAACTTCGCCAGCATGCGGCGAAGCTCAACAACATCGGCATCAATTCCGGCAGCGACCTGTTGTTGTCGAAGACCAGGCAATTGAAGCAGCGCGCCGAGAAGCTGGAAGATGCGGCAAAGCCGGCCCACCTCGAACGATCCGCAGGGACGATCAGGCTGGCCAATCGCGGCAACCCATGCCAAGGTTCTGGTCACGCTGGATGACGCCACGGTCGAGACACCGGACGGCCGATTGCTGTTTCGGACCGGCAAGCAGTTCATCGGCAAGGGCGACCGGATCGTGCTGCTGGGGCCGAACGGGGCAGGCAAGACCCGGCTGGTGGCGATGCTGCGCGCGGCAATCGAAAATCCGGACGCCACCCATGCCGGCATCAAGGCCACGCAGTCGCTCGTGCTCGGCTATTGCGATCAGGCGCTCGCCGGTCTTGCCGACGCCGACACGCCGATGCGCACGATCGTCAGCCGCTTCGATGTCGGCGATCAGCGGGCGCGTTCATTGCTCGCGGGCGCCGGCCTCTCGATCGAGATGCAGGGCCGCACCATCGGCCGGCTGTCCGGCGGGCAGAAGGCGCGTCTCGGCATGCTGTTGCTGCGGCTGGCCCAGCCCAACTTCTATCTTCTCGATGAGCCGACCAACCATCTGGATATCGAGGGGCAGGAAGCGCTGGAGGACGAGTTGATGGACCATCAGGCAAGCTGCCTGCTGGTCTCGCATGACCGCAACTTCGTGCGCACGGTGGGCAACCGGTTCTGGCTGATCGATGGCAAGAAGCTGGTGGAACTGGACGGGCCGGAGGCGTTCTTTGCCTCGGCCGGCGCAACGGGTTGAGACGGCGGGATGGCAAGCGCGCGCACCCTCCGAACCTGACGTTGATCTTGCGCGGAGGCCGGGAAGCCGCGAATATCCATGCCCGTTCAGAAATAATCCAGGGGAATCCCAGACAAATGCGATTTGATGACGTTATCCGCGGTCGCCGAAGCATCCGCGGTTACAAACCCGATCCCGTACCCAAAGTGCTGATCAAGGAAATCATCGACCTGGCGATGCGCGCGCCGTCGTCGATGAACACCCAGCCCTGGAATTTCTACATCGTCACTGGCGAGCCGCTGAATCGAATCCGCGCAGGCAATACCGAGCGGATGGTGGCAGGCATACCGCAGTCGCGCGAGTTCCGCACAGGTCAGGGCTTTGCAGGCCAGCATCGCGACAGGCAGATTGGCGTCGCCAAGCAATTGTTCTCCGCCATGGGGATCGCGCGCGATGACAAGGACAAGCGCCAGGACTGGGTCATGCGCGGCTTCCGTCAATTCGACGCGCCGGTATGTGTGATCGTGACCTATGACCGCGTGCTCGACGGCAGCGACGATACGCCGTTCGATTGCGGCGCTGTGGCGAACGCCCTGGTCAATGCCGCCTGGTCGCGTGGGCTCGGCGCCGTGATCAACAGCCAGGGCATCATGCAATCGCCTGTGGTGCGTGAGCACGCCGGCATCGCTGACGATCAGGTCATCATGAAGAGCATCGCGCTGGGCTGGCCCGATGAAACCTTCCCGGCAAATGCGGTCGTGTCCGAACGAAAGTCTTTCGACGAAGCTGCGGTATTCGTCGGTTTCGACGATTAGGCCGCGCGCGAAGAATTAGTGCGGCATCCAAAACGTGTCACGGCGCAGTGGTGAGCTGGCGCATTTTGGTGGCGGAAATGCTCTCGGTGATCTCGTCGAGCATGATGCGCTCGACGCTGTAGCCGACGTCACGGCCATAAAACACATTGGTGATGTTCGGCAGCGGGACCACGACGAAACGGCCGTCGAAACGCCGAGAGCGCGGCCTCGATGCGTTGTTTCACGGAGAAAAATGGCAGCGGATTTTCTCGTCTGTTCCGTGCGTGTCTCGCACCGCGATGCAGACTTGTCCGACCCGCCGCAGTCCTTCCTCGATCAGGCGACGATGGCCGCCATGAAACGGCTGATAGCGGCCGATGAACAATGCCGTCGGTTTCTGTGGGTCGAATGCCGGACGAAGCTGTGCCAGAGCCTGCTCAGCCCAATATTCCGGCGCGCCGTCAGCGTTGACAACCAGATCGGGGCGCTCGGGCGCGACAAACATCTGGTTGGTATCCTCGAACCGGCCGGCGGCGATACGGTCGACCCAGATGGTGAACGCGTCGCCGAAAGCCGCGCGGGTCTCAACCGTCGGGCAGACAAAATCTGCGACGACGGTTCCGCCGGCCTCGACGACCCGATCGCACATCCAGCCCATGCGGCGCGCGTGCTCGACCCGGTCCTCATGACTGAAGCCCAGATCGCGCGAAAGATTGGCGCGCACGGCATCGGCATTGAACACGACGGCGTTGAGCAGCGGCGCAAGCGCTTTGGCCAGCGTGGTCTTGCCCGCGCCCGGGCAGACCCATGATCAGAATTTTCCGCTGCATGTTTCCTCGCGATCCCCAGGGTAGTCTGGTTGAAAATCGATTGTTTGCCCAGGTTGGCTGACGGCGCAAGCACGGTTCGCCGGCGCACCGCAGACATCAGGCAATCGGCAGCGCGCCCTCGGCGAGCGGATCGTGCGTGATGAGTCCCAAAATTTCGTCGCTGCCGAAGCCGAGCGACATCGGACGCATCGCGCCCGGGCACCACCGCGAGGTCGTAAAGCTCGCTCACCGCGCCGTCGAGGCGGAACCAGTGCACGCAGGCGCCGCTCTTGAGATCGATCACCTGCACGCCGCACCACGGCTCGGAATCGCGCGTCCGCGAGCTTCTGATCGAGCGCCAGTCCCTCGAAGCGCTGATAGCGCGGCTTCGAAAGTCCGACGAAAGCGTGGTCGCCGTGGAAGGCGAGCCCGCGCAAAAAGCCGGGGCAGAAGGCGAGGGCGTGGAATTTGGCGGCACCGCCGCCGGCGCCCGGCTCGACCCAGCCGAGCTCGCCGGTGCCCGAGTTCAGCAGCCAGAGCCGGTCGCGATAGATTCGCGGCGAATGCGGCATCGACAGGCCGCCGATGACGATCTCGCCCGATTGCACGTCGACGACGACACCGCCGCTGGCACGCCGGTCGCGCCAGCCGTCGATGGTGTCCGACCTGCTCACGGCGGTGACGTAGCGCGGCACGCCGTCCGCCATGGCGAGGCCGTTGAGATGGCAGCGGTCCTCCTTGACGATGCCTGAGATGAACGGCGGCTTCCACAGCGGCGTGAAGCTGTGGCGCTGCGACGGCGTGGCGAGGCAGTTGTAGAGCGTGTTGACGAACACCACGCGCCCGTCCTCTGAGAACGCCGACGTCATGCGCGTCGATCTCGCCGGTGACGTAGGTTTCGCGCGGCACATAGCAGGCATCGAACAGATTGTTGATCTGCTCGCCTTGATTCAGCACGTTCTTGAACCGCACGATCTGGAACAGCGTCGCCAGCAGCAGGGTATCCTTGTCGGGAACGCAGATCCCCATCGCCTTGCGGAAGAAGCGCTCGTCGACCAGGAGCCCGCCATCGACGTTCTGCCCCAACAAATAGAACTTGCCCGACTGATACGACGACACGGCGAGCGCGATCCGCTGCGCGCCGAGGAAACCTGACAGGCCCGGCGACATCGAATAGGTGACGCGCGCTTCGGCCGGTACGGCCCCGGCGCTCGCCTGTGCCGGGTTCTCCTCATCGCCCAAGCCGGATAACGGCTCGCGGTTTTGCTGGCTCACACGTTGTTCCTCCGGTCCAGTGGCCCGCCCGGCTTGCTGAATCTGATCCGGGAATGCAACCCCTGTGTGTTTTCAGCAACAGGGCGGGGGAACATTGGCCCCTTGGCCGCCGCCGGGTTGACCTCTTGCCCACCCCGTCCAACAGTGGAACCAGCGGTAGAGTGCAGCTGGCAACCCAGTTTCCCGGTCCTCCGCGGATCGGGAAGTTGATGTTACCGAGCGCGTTGCATCGCCGGGTTCTGCTGTCGGGCACTATGCTCATGGCGGCGACCGTCGGCTATGGCCGCCGCGCCTACGGCGCTTGCGTGAACTCCGGCGTTTCGACCTACCAGTGCTCTGGCACCGAGGTCACCACACAGAGTATCGGTCCAAACGCCAACAACGCCAGCGTCTCCACCGACTCCACGTACCTCAGCGTCAACACGCCCGCCGGCAATGCGATCACGATTAACGGCAACGGCGCCCTGTCCTATACCGACACCAACGCCTCGGGGCTCGCCGCTGCGGCGGGCACCGCTCTTGATGTCCGTTCCATCACCGATGATGGCGCCACGCCCGGCAGCGTCACCATCGCCACCAATGGCGCGCTCAGCGGCTCCCGCGGCATTAGATGCGCGCAACTACGGCTCGGGCGCGGTGACCGTCACCGCCAACGGCGATGTCACCAGCACCGGTTACGGCATCCTCGCGCGAAACCTCAACAGCGGCACCGATCTCAGCGTGACCACCGGCGCCGGCACCACGGTCAGCGCCGGTACCATCGGCATTTACACGCGCAACTTCGGCACGGGCGCGCTGACCATCACCGCCAACGGCAATGTCACCGGCACCACTCAATACGGCATCTACGCGCGGAGCATCAACGGCACCGACCTCACCGTGACCACCGGCGCCATCACGGTGAGCGGCGGCATCGGCATTCTTGCGCGCAACTACGGCACGGGTGCGCTGACCGTCACCGCCAACGGCGATGTCACCGGCACCGCCGGGTAGCGCCATCTTCGCGCGCAGAACCTCAACGTCAACAGCACCGCTCTCAGCGTGACCACCGCCGCCGGCACGACAGTCAGCGGCTTCACCGGCATCTTCTGCGGGCCACATACGGCGCGGGCGCGCTGACCATCGCTACCAACGGCGATGTTGAATGGCACCACCGGTAACGGCATCTACGCGCGGAATTCCAGCGCGGGCACAGCTCTCAGCGTGACCACCGCCGCCGGCACGACGGGGGTCAGCGGTAGCAGCAACGGCATTAATGCGCGCAACTACGGCACGGGCGCGCTCACCATCACCGCCAACGGCGATGTCACCGGCACCACCGGTTTCGGCATCTACGCGCGGAACCTCAATGTCACCGGCGGCGCCAATGTCACCGTGACCACCGCCGCCGGCACCGCGGTGAGCGGCACCACCGGTATTTTTGCGCTCAACTTCGGCACGGGCGCGCTCACCGTCACCGCCAACGGCGATGTGACCGGCACCTGCCGTGTTCGGCATCGCCGCGCAGAACATCAATGCCAACAGCACCACTGTCAGCGTGACCACCGCCACGGGATCGACGGTGTAGCGGCAGCATATTCGGGATTTATTCGCGCAACGGTGGCACGGGCGCGCTCACTATTCCAGTCAAGCGGCACTGTGACCGGCAATACCGCCGGCATCTCTGCTGTTACCGCCGCGACGGTTACGGTCGCCGGGACCGGGACCGTGAACGGCGGGCCGGCGGCGCCATCCTGTTCAACCAGGCGGGCGCCTTCGCCGACCGCCTCGAACTGGTGAGCGGCGCCATCATCAACGGCAACGTGGTCGGCGGCCCCGGCACCGACACGCTGGGCCTGAGCGGCACCGGTTCGGGCAGCTTCAATGTCGCCCAGCTCCTCGCGTTCGAGGCTGGCGAAAAGACCGGCAGCGGCAGCTGGACGCTCACCGGCACCAACGCCGGCATCACCGCGTTTTCAGGTCGGCGGCGGCACCCTATGTTGTTAACGGCAGCCTGAGCAACGCGGCTTTTACGGTGAACGGCGGCACGCGCGGCGGCACCGGCCCGGTCGCCATCACGACCATCATGAGCTGAGGCGCGTTCGCGCCGGCCAGTTCAATCGGCACGCTTGCGGTCAATGGCAACCTGATCTCCTCAACAACGGCGACAAATATGCCGTCGAAGTCTCGCCGACCGCGGCCGACCGCACCAATGTGAGCGGCGCCGCAGACGCTGACCAGCGCCACCGTGCACGCGATTGCCTTGCCCGGCAGCTTTCGCGCCCAGACCTACACCATCCTCAATGCCACCGGCGGGCTGGTGGGCACCTTTGCCGGCATCACTGGCAGCAGCTTTGCGCCCGGCGCGCGCAACCCGCATCTGACCTACGACACGAACAACGTCTTTCTGGTGCTCGATCCGGGCACGATCCAGCTTCCTGCCGGCACCGGCGGCAACCATTCCAATGCGGCCGGCGCCATCAATGCCGCGGTCGAGCGCGGCGCGACGCCACCGGCCGGCTTCGACGTGCTGCTCAACATGAGCGGCACGCAACTGAGCAATGCGCTCGGTCAGGCCTCCGGCCAGCCGGGTGCCTCGACCGGCGCAGGCCGGCTTTGCCGCCACCGGGCAGTTTGTGAACGGCGTGTTCGATGGCGCCTTCGGCGACGGGCCGGGCCAGGGTGGCGCGACAGGGTTCGCACAGGAAGACGGTAACGCGAATGCCTATGCAGCCGAAGCGCAACGCTCTCGCGCGAAATGAAAGAAGCCTACGCCGCTGTGACGCCGCGCGACCGTCTCGCACCGTCGTTTGCCTCGCGCTGGGCCGTGTGGGCCTCGGCCTATGGCGGCAACAGCCGCGTCAACGGCGATACCGCCGCGGGCACCAACACCACGACCAACCGCGTCTTCGGTGCGGTTGCCGGGGCCAGTTATCATTTCACAGCCGATACCCAGGCCGGGTTTTCGCTCGGTGGCGCCGGCAGTAGTTTTGATATCGCCAACGGTTTTGGCGGCGGACGCGCCGACGTCTTCAACGCGGCGGTTTATGCCAAGCACAGTTGCGGTGCAGCTTACGTGGCCGGCTTGCTCGGTTATTCCTGGCAGGACACGACCACCGATCGCACCGTGACGATCGCGGGGATCGATAGACTTACACGCCTCGTTCCAGGCGCAGGCGCTCGCCACGCGTCTCGAAGGCGGCTGGCGTTATGCCACGCCTATTGTCGGCATCACGCCCTATGCGGTGTTGCAGACCACGACCTTCTATCTGCCGTCTTACGGCGAGACCGCGACCTCCGGCAGCAATACATTCGCGCTGAACTACGCATCGAAAAATGTCACCGCGACGCGCAGCGAGCTCGGTGCAAAATTCGACAAGGCGATGCCGGTGCAGGGCGGCGTCTTCACCCTCAAGGCCAGGGCCGCCTGGGCGCATGACTGGAACACCGATCGCTCCGCCACCGCGACCTTCCAGACGCTGCCCGGCGCCACCTTCACAACGAATGGCGCGCTGCCATTCGGCTGACGCCGCGCTGGCATCGCTCGGCGCCCGAATGAAATGGCACAATGGCTGGACGGTCGCAGGCCGCTTCGACGGCGAGTTCTCCCGCACCACCGCGGGTTACACCGGCAAGGGCGTCGTGCGCTACAGTTGGTGATGCGATCCGGCGCGACCCCTGCTCGCCTTTGAAATGCAACCCCTGTGTTGTTTCGGCAACAGGCGCGCGGGAACATCGATCCCTTCGGGCGCCGTCCGGGTTGACCTCTTGCCCACCCCGCCCAACAGTGGAACCAGCGGTAGAGTGCAGCTGGCAACCCAGCTTCCCGGCCCCGCGGATCGGGAAGTAATGTTACCGAGTGCGTTGCGTCGCCGGGTTCTGCTGTCGGGCACCATGCTGGTGGCGGCGACCGTTGGCTATGGGCGCCGCGCCTATGGCGCTTGCGTGAACTCCGGCGGGCCGAACTACCTGTGCTCTGGCGCCGATGTTACCACGCAGATATCGATCCAAATGCCAACAACGCCAACGTCTCCACCGTCGCCGGGTTCAGCGTCAACACGCCCGCCGGATGCGATCACGATTAACGGCGACGGCGCCCTGTCCTATATCGATACCAACACATCGGGGCTCACCGCTACGGCGGGCAACGCTCTTAATGTTTTTTCCATCAGCGATGATGGCGCTACGCCCGGCAGCATCACCATCGCCACCAATGGCGCGCTCAGCGGCACCCGCGGCATTCGTGCGCTCAACTACGGCTCGGGCGCGGTGACCGTCACCGCCAACGGCGATGTCACCAGCACCGGTTCCGGCATCCTCGCGCGAAACCTCAACAGCGGCACCGATCTCAGCGTGACCACCGGCGCCGGCACCACGGTCAGCGCCGGTACCATCGGCATTTACACGCGCAACTTCGGCACGGGCGCGCTGACCATCACCGCCAACGGCAATGTCACCGGCACCACTCAATACGGCATCTACGCGCGGAGCATCAACGGCACCGACCTCACCGTGACCACCGGCGCCACGGTGAGCGGCGGCATCGGCATTCTTGCGCGCAACTACGGGACGGGCGCGCTGACCATCACCGCCAACGGCGATGTCACCGGCACCGCCGGTAGCGCCATCTTCGCGCAGAACCTCAACGTCAACAGCACCGCTCTCAGCGTGACCACCGCCGCCGGCACGACGGTCAGCGGCTTCAGCGGCATCTTCGCGGGCCACTACGGCACGGGCGCGCTGACCATCGCTGCCAACGGCAATGTTGACGGCACCACTGGTAACGGCATCTACGCGCGGAATTCCAGCGCGGGCACAGCTCTCAGCGTGACCACCGGCGCCGGCACGACGGGGGTCAGCGGTAGCAGCAACGGCATTAATGCGCGCAACTACGGCACGGGCGCGCTCACCATCACCGCCAACGGCGATGTCACCGGCACCACTGGTCGCGGCATCTACGCGCAGAACCTCAATGTCACCGGCGGCGCCAATGTCACCGTGACCACCGCCGCCGGCACCGCGGTGAGCGGCACCACCGGTATTTTTGCGCTCAACTTCGGCACGGGCGCGCTCACCGTCACCGCCAACGGCGATGTCACCGGCACCGCCGTGTTCGGCATCGCCGCGCAGAACATCAATGCCAACAGCACCACTGTCAGCGTGACCACCGCCACCGGGATCGACAGTGAGCGGCAGTATATTCGGGATTTATTCGCGCAACGGTGGCACGGGCGCGCTCACTATTACCGTCAACGGCACTGTGACCGGCAATACCGGCTTCGGCATCTCTGCTGTTACCGCCGCGACGGTTACGGTCGCCGGGACCGGGACCGTGAACGGCGGGGCCGGCGGCGCCATCCTGTTCAACCAGGCGGGCGCCTTCGCCGACCGCCTCGAACTGGTGAGCGGCGCCATCATCAACGGCAACGTGGTCGGCGGCCCCGGCACCGACACGCTGGGCCTGAGCGGCACCGGTTCGGGCAGCTTCAATGTCGCCCAGCTCCTCCTCGTTCGAGGCTGGCGAAAAGACCGGCAGCGGCAGCTGGACGCTCACCGGCACCAACGCCGGCATCACGCATTCTCGGTCGGCGGCGGCACGCTTGTTGTTAACGGCAGCCTGAGCAACGCGGCTTTGACCGTGAAGCGGCGGCACGCTCGGCGGCACCGGCACGCGTCGGCAACACGACGATCATGAGTGGAGGCGCGCTGGCGCCGGGCAACTCCATCGGCACGCTCGACGGTCAATGGCAACCTGATCTTCAACAACGGCGCGACTATATGCCGTCGAAGTCTCGCCGACCGCGGCCGACCGCACCAATGTGAGCGGCACCGCGACGCTGACCGGCGCCACCGTGCAGGCGATCGCCTTGCCCGGCAGCTTTCGCGCCCAGACCTACACCATCCTCAATGCCACCGGCGGGCTGGTGGGCACCTTTGCCGGCATCACAGGCAGCAGCTTTGCGCCCGGCGCGCGCAACCCGCATCTGACCTACGACACGAACAACGTCTATCTGGTGCTCGATCCGGGCACGATCCAGCTTCCTGCCGGCACCGGCGGCAACCAGTCCAATGCGGCCGGCGCCATCAATGCCGCGGTCGAGCGCGGCGCGACGCCACCGGCCGGCTTCGACGTGCTGCTCAACATGACCGGCACGCAACTGAGCAATGCGCTCGGTCAGGCCTCCGGCCAGCCGGGCGCCTCGACCGGGCAGGCCGGCTTTGCCGCCGCCGGGCAGTTTGTGAACGGCGTGTTCGATGGCGCCTTCGGCGACGGGCCGGGCCAGGGTGGCGCGACAGGGTTCGCACAGGAAGACGGTAACGCGAATGCCTACGCAGCCGAAGCGCAACCTCTCGCGCGAAATGAAAGAAGCCTACGCCGCCGTGACGCCGCGCGACCGTCTCGCACCGTCGTTTGCCTCGCGCTGGGCCGTGTGGGCCTCGGCCTATGGCGGCAACAGCCGCGTCAACGGCGACACCGCCGCGGGCACCAACAGCTACGACCAGCCGCGTCTTCGGTGCGGTTGCCGGGGCCAGTTATCATTTCACGCCGGACACCCAGGCAGGGTTTTCGCTCGGTGGCGCCGGCAGCAGCTTCGATGTCGCCAACGGTTTTGGCGGCGGCCGCGCCGACGTCTTCAACGCGGCGGTTTATGCCAAGCACACTTGGGGTGCAGCTTACGTGGCCGGCTTGCTCGGCTACTCCTGGCAGGACACCACGACCGACCGCACCGTGACGATCGCAGGCGTCGATCGACTTCACGCCTCGTTCAGGGCGCAGGCGATCGCCACGCGGCTCGAAGGCGGCTGGCGTTATGCCACGCCTGTTGTCGGCATCACGCCCTATGCGGCGTTGCAGGCCACGACGTTCTATCTGCCGTCTTACGGCGAGACCGCGACTTCCGGCAGCAACACCTTCGCGCTGAATTACGCGTCGAAGAATGTGACTGCGACGCGCAGCGAGCTCGGCGCAAAATTCGACAAGGCGATGCCGGTGCAGGGCGGCGTCTTCACGCTCAAGGCCAGGGCGGCCTGGGCCCATGACTGGAACGCCGACCGCAGCGCCACCGCGACCTTTCAGACACTGCCCGGCGCGACCTTCAGCGTGAACGGCGCGCAGCCTTCGGCCGACGCCGCGCTGGCGTCGCTCGGCGCCGAAATGAAATGGCACAATGGCTGGACGGTCGCAGGCCGTTTCGACGGCGAGTTTTCCCGCACCACCGCGGGTTACACCGGCAAGGGCACGAGTCCGCTACGCGTGGTGAACGCAAGTGCGTGTGTTTTTGCAACAGTCCGCGGGGGAATTCTTCCCTGCTCTCGCCATTAGGTTGACCCCCGTACCCCGCCCTGCCTAAAGATAGCAGGAGAGGGCAAGGTAGTGGCATCTTGAGGTCCGCCGGCCCGGGAATGGGAAGTTTATGGTACCGAGCGCGTTGCGTCGCCGCGTTTTGCTGTCGGGCACCATGCTGGCGGCGGCGGTCGTCGGCTATGGCCGTCGCGCCTATGGCCAGTGCGCGCCTACCGTTGCACCGAACTACCAGTGTTCGGGCGCCAATGCCGCCACGCAGTCGATCACCGCCAACAACGCCAGCATCTCCACCGTCGCTGGATTCAGCGTCAACACTCCCGGCAATGCGATCACCATTACCGGCGACGGCGCCCTGTCCTATACCGACACCAACGCTTCGTCGCTCACGGCTGCGGTGGGCTTCGCTCTTCATGTCCGTTCCCTCGGCGATGATGTCGGCGGCACCCCCGGCAGCGTCACCATCGATACCAATGGCGCGCTCAGCGGCCTCTACGGCATTTATTCGCGCAACGAGGGCGCCGGCGCGCTGACCATCACCGCCAACGGCAATGTCGCCGGCACCGGCAACATCGGCATCTACGCGCTGAACGAGAGCAGCGGCACCGCTCTCAGCGTGACCACCGGCGCCGTCACGAGCGGCGGCACCAATGGCATTTCTGTACGCAACCTCGGCACCGGCGCGCTGACCATCACCGCCAATGGCAATGTCGCCGGTAGCACTAATCAGGGCATCTTCGCGCGGAACTTCGGCACCGCTCTCAGCGTGACCACCGCGGCCGGCACGACGGTCAGCGGCGGCGTCAATGGCATTTTTGCACGCAACCTCGGCACGGGCGCGCTGACCGTCACCGCCAACGGCAATGTCACCGGCACCTCTGGATACGGCATCTCCGCGCGGACCTACGGCACCGGCACCACTCTCACTGTGACCACCGCGGCCGGCACGACGGTCAGCGGCGGCAACAATGGCATCCTTGCGCGCAGCGACGGTACGGGCGCGCTGACCGTCACCATCGCCGCCACCAGCACCGTGAGCGGCGGCAGTGGCTTTGGCATCCAGGCTCGCGGCCGCCCTGCGACCGTCACGGTGGCCGGCACGCTGAACGGCGGCGCCGGCGGCGCCATCCAATTCGACCAGGCGGGCGCCTTTGCCAACCGCCTCGAACTGGTGACCGGCGCCGTCATCATCGGCAATTTGCTCGGCGGCACCGGCACCGACACGCTGGGGCTGAGCGGCGGCGGATTCAGGCAGTTTCAATGTCGCACAGTTCTCCTCGTTCGAGGCCGGCGAAAAGACCGGCACCGGCACCTGGACGCTCACCGGCACCAACGCCGGCTTCACCGCGTTCTCGGTCGGCGGCGGCGCGCTCCTGGTCAACGGCAGCCTGAGCAACGCGGCTTTCACCGTCAGCGGCGGCACGCTCGGCGGCACCGGCACGGTCGGCAATACCTTGGTCACCGGCGGCACCTTCGCACCGGGCTCCGGCGCGCCCGGCTCGTCGATGACGGTCAACGGCACGCTCGGCTTCAATGCGGCGTCGACCTATCTGGTCAACGTCAACCCGACGACGGCGTCGTTCGTCAACGTCTCGGGCACGGCCACGCTCGGCGGCGCGACGGTGAATGCCAGCTTCGCGCCGGGCAGCTATATCGCCAAGCAGTACACCATCCTGACGGCCGGCAGCGTGAGCGGAACGTTCAATCCGACCGTCGCCAACACCAATCTTCCGGCGAACTTCGCGAACACGCTGAGCTACGATGGGACGCACGCCTATCTGAATTTGGCGTTGGCCTTCATCGCACCGTCGACCGGCGAGTCCGGCAACCAGGGCAATGTCGCCAACGTCCTGGTCAAATACTTCAATAGCAACGGCGGCATTCCCCTGGTGTTCGGCGGGCTCACCGCCGACGGGTTGTCGCAAGCCTCCGGCCAGCCCGGCGCATCGACCGCGCAGGCGGGCATTACCGGGGTGGGTCAATTCATCAATGGCGTGTTCGACGGCGCCTTCGGTGACGGTCCGGGCCAGGGCGGCGCGACGGGGTTCGCGCAGGAAGAGGGCGCCGCGAATGCTTACGCGGCCAAGCGTAATGCCTCACGCGAAGTGAAAGAGGCCTACGCCGCCGTGACGCCGCGCGACCGGCGTGCGCTATCATTCGAGCAGCGCTGGGCGGTGTGGGCCTCGGCCTATGGCGGCAACAGCCGCGTCAACGGCGACACCGCCGCGGGCACCAACAGCACGACCAACCGCGTCTTCGGTGCGGTTGCCGGGGCGAGCTATCATTTCACAGCGGATACCCAGGCAGGCTTTTCGCTCGGCGGCGCCGGCTCGAGCTTCGATATCGCCAACGGCTTCGGCGGCGGCACGCGCCGAAATGTTCAACGCGGCGGTCTATGCCAAACATACTTGGGGTGCGGCTTACGTGGCCGGCCTGATCGGCTATTCCTGGCAGGACACGACCACCGATCGCACCGTGACGATCGCGGGCGTCGATAAGACTGCACGCCTCGTTCCAGGCGCAGGCGCTGGCCACGCGTCTCGAAGGCGGCTGGCGTTATGCCACGCCGATTGTCGGCATCACGCCCTACGCCGCGTTGCAGACCACGACGTTCTATCTGCCGTCTTACGGCGAGACCGCGACTTCCGGCAGCAACACCTTCGCGCTGAACTACGCCTCGAAGACTGTCACCGCGACGCGCAGCGAGCTCGGTGCGAAATTCGACAAGGCGAT
Source organism: uncultured Alphaproteobacteria bacterium (assembly GCA_963742695.1). GTDB lineage: Bacteria > Pseudomonadota > Alphaproteobacteria > Rhizobiales > Xanthobacteraceae > Bradyrhizobium. The sequence goes on along the minus strand of CAVUNF010000020.1, from coordinate 77,837 downwards.
GCCGGTGCAGGGCGGCGTCTTCACGCTCAAGGCCAGGGCGGCCTGGGCCCATGACTGGAATACTGACCGCAGCGCCATTGCGACCTTCCAGACGCTGCCCGGCGCGACCTTCAGCGTGAACGGCGCGCTGCCTTCGGCCGACGCCGCGCTGGCGTCGCTCGGCGCCGAAATGAAATGGCACAATGGCTGGACGGTCGCAGGCCGTTTCGACGGCGAGTTCTCCCGCACCACCGCCGGCTACGCCGGCAAGGGCAGCGTCAGATACGCGTGGTGATGTCGGTGCCGGCACTTTTCGGACGTGACGCGATGTCGGACTTGAGTGCAGAGTCCGCAGCCTGAATTAGTGCCCCTGATTTGCCCGACGTGTCAAATGGAAGGTAGCTCAAAAATGTCCGTCCCGGCACTTGACGGTATCTTTGCATGGGCTCGTTTTCGATATTTTAGTTTGGGAGCCGTCGCGCCGAGGGCTAGCCGCGCTCCGGCAGCAATTCGCTCAGCGAGCGGATGATCCGGTCGGGCTTGACATGGGTGTCGGCGGGCAGGCCGTCGCCATGCGCATCCATCCAGATCGCATAGATGCCGAGGCGCTGCGGCACCTCGATTTCCCATTCCAGATTGTCGCCGATCATCCAGGTCTCGGCTGCGGTCACGCCCAGCGCCTGCATGGCGTGCAGATAGGCGCGCTCTTCCGGCTTGCCGAAACCATGCTCGCCCTCGATCTGGATGTGGTCGAACCGGTGCGCCAGCGCGAAGCGCTCGACCTTGGCGCGCTGGGTGTCGGCGGCGCCGTTGGTCACCAGCGCCAGCTTGACGCCGAGCGCCTTGAAGGCATCGATGGCATCATGCGCGCCCGGGAACATGAACATCTCTGCGTCGCGATAGGCGGTCAGGCGGTCGGCGAGCCGGACCGCAAGATCCATCGGCAGAGCCGGCTGCCCGGCGGCGGCGAGCGTGGCAAATCCGTCCTTGACCACCAGCTGCCTGGCTTCGGCGAGTTTTAGCCGCCAGGCGGCTTCCGCCGTCGCCCAGAACCTGCGCCCGGAATCCAGCATCGCCGCGGCGACCTGTTGCGGCAACAGCGGCGCGAATTCGTCGGCGAATTCCGCCGCGACCTTGTTCCACGCGATCTCGGGGCGGCCATAGGCCGACAGGATGGTGTCGTCCATATCGATCAGCATCGCGCGGGGCAGTTGCGTCATCGTTCACGGCCATTTCACTTCGGGCGGCATCGACGACAGGATCGAATTGACATTGCCGCCGGTCTTCAATCCAAAAATGGTGCCGCGGTCGTAGCAGCAGGTTGAACTCGACATAGCGTCCGCGCCGGATCAATTGCTCCTCGCGATCGTCCGGCGTTCCACGGTGTGCTGAAATTGCGCCGCACCAGCTCGGGATAGATTTTCAAAAAGGCGCGGCCGACGTCCTGGGTGAAGGCGAGATCGGCGTCCCAGTCGCCGGAATCGTGATGGTCGTAAAAGATGCCGCCGATGCCGCGCGCTTCCTTGCGATGCGGCAGGTAAAAATAGTCGTCGCACCATTTTTTGTATTTTTCATACGGCGCGATGCTCGCATGCGCATCGCAGGCGGCCTGCATCGCGGCATGAAAGGCCGTGGTGTCGGCGTCTTGCTGGGTCCGCCTGTCGGTCGAGCACCGGCGTCAGGTCCGAACCGCCGCCGAACCAGGCCTTGGTCGTCACCACGAAGCGGGTGTTCATGTGCACGGCGGGAACGTGCGGGTTGCGCAAATGCGCGATCACCGAAACGCCCGACGCCCAGAAACTCGGATCCTCGCTGGCGCCTTGAACCTGGGTGCGGAATTCGGGGCTGAATTCGCCATGCACGGTCGAGCAATGCACGCCGACCTTCTCGAACAATCTTCCGCGCATCACCGACATCACGCCGCCGCCGCCGGGCTGGCCGGTATGGTCGGTGCGGTCCCAGGGCGTGCGCACGAAGCGGCCGGCGGGGACGGGATAGAGCGATGCCGGCGCGTCGTCTTCGAGCTTCTCGAAGGCCGCGCAGATGTCGTCGCGCAGCCGCTCGAACCAGCTCCGCGCGCGCGTCTTGCGGTCTTCGATCACGGAGATGTCCATGCGGAAATCCCGTATTTTCAGTCATTCCGAGCGCATGCGAAGCATGAACCCGGAATTTGATGCAAGTCCAGATGGATCTGCTTCGTCGCGAGCGCATCCTCGGAATGACGGACAGAATTTCTCGCACTCGGCCTAACCCTGCGGGCCGAAATAGCTGCAGCTCTCATTGCAGCTGTCGCGGTAAACGCTGACCCGCGTGATTTGTCCCGGCGTGCTGAACCCGCTCCCAGATGAAGCGCGACAGATTTTCCAGCGTCGGCGCGCCCGAGCGCCTCGACCTTGTTGAGCAGTTTGTGGTCGAGCATCTTCTGCACGTCCGCCAGGCTGCGCTCGAGCAGGCCGAGATCGACCACCATCCCGGTCGCGGGATCCGGCGTGCCGCGCACGCTCACCTCGGCGCGGAACGAGTGGCCGTGGATTTCCTCGCTGGCGTCGCCAAACGTCGTTCCCGGCAGCGCATGCGCCGCCTCGAACCGGAACGATTTTGTCAGTTCCCACATTTCCTGAAGTCCAACCTCTATCTGATACCGAGTGTCTTGTGCGTCTGCAGGCTGAGCCGCCATTGCGGATGGCGCAGACAGTAATCGACCGCGCGCGCGGTATTCTCGATTACGTCGGGTCCGTCCATCGGCTGCAGCGAGAATCGCTCGAAGGCGAGATCGACAAAGGCCTCCGGCGCCGCATTCGCCTGCGGATAGATCAGCTTGAGTTCATGGCCCCGCCGCACCACGAGATCGGCGCCGGCTTTCGGGCTGACGCAAATCCAGTCCATGCCGTCGGGCGGCTCGATCGTGCCGTTGGTCTCGATGCCGATTTCGAAGCCGCTGCCGTGCAGCGCGTCGATCAGGGCGGCATCCACCTGCAGCAACGGCTCGCCGCCGGTCAACACCACGTAGCGGTTGGCGTCGGTCCCCACCCATTGCGCGGCGATGGTATCGGCAAGCTCTTGCGCCGAGCCGTAGCGGCCGCCCAGCGTGCCGTCGGTGCCGACAAAATCGGTGTCGCAGAATTGGCAGGTCGCGGTGGCGCGGTCCTGCTCGCGGCCGCTCCAGAGGTTGCAGCCCGAGAAACGGCAAAACACCGCGGCACGGCCGGCATGCGCGCCTTCGCCCTGCAACGTCAGAAAGATTTCCTTCACCGCGTAACTCACCGCACCGTCTCCTGGACGCGGCACCGGTTTGCCGCAACGCCTCGCCCAATGCCATCGCCGCCGCCATCGCGACATTGAGCGAGCGCAGGCCCTCCTTGATCGGGATCACCAGCCGCGCGTCGGCCGCCGCGACGACCTCGTCGGGAACCCCTGCGGATTCCCGCCCGAACAGCAGGATGTCGGCCGCGCCATAGCGGTAATCAAGATAGGACCTGCCGCCCTTGGTCGAAAACAGGACCAGCCGGTAACCCCCGTCGTTACGCCATTGTTCGAATTTTGACCACGAGTCGTGGCGGGTGATGGTGACCTGGTCGAGATAGTCCATGCCGGCCCGGCGGAAGTGCCGGTCGGACACCGGAAAGCCGGCGGGCTCGATGATATGGGCCGCCACGTCCAAGGCACGCACAGAGACGCAGAATCGTCCCGGTGTTCTGGGGAATGTCGGGCTGGAAAAGCGCAATCTGCATTCGGTCGATGGCCCTCGGGGCTACCCATGAAATGTCTGAATAAATCGCCGCTCCGCGCGGATTTAGTGCATTGCACGCTTGCCAGCCGATAGCGGGCTTGCGCTCTTCCGGCAAGGGTGCCAATAGAACGATTCTGGACTGCTTGTTCCGCCCCGATTGGCTGGGAAAAGTGGTCTTTCTGCCGCCGCGGGGGTCGCGGGCGCCGGCAGCCTCCCTTGCTTCGTTTGTGCGTTGCCTGGGGCGGTTCCACCGGCTGCAGCTGAGAAAGGGTTTGGAATCGTGACGACAGCGTCTTCGGCGGATCATCCGACACGCCGTGATTTCCTCTTTGTTGCAACGGGAGCCGCCGCAGCGGTTGGCAGCGGCCATTTACTGCATGGCCGTTCATTTCCCAGATGAATCCGGACGCCTCGACCATCGCGGCCGGCGCGCCGATCGAAGTCGATCTGACGCCGATCGCCGAGGGGCAGGACATCAAGGTGTTCTGGCGCGGCAAGCCGATCTATATCAGCCACCGCACCAAGAAGCAGATCGACGAGGCCCGCAAGGTGGCGGTCTCGAGCCTGCCCGATCCGCAGACCGACCAGGCCCGGGTCAAGGAAGGCCATGACCAGTGGCTGGTCGTGATCGGCATCTGCACCCATCTCGGCTGCATCCCGATCGCCCATGAGGGCAATTACGAGGGCTTCTTCTGCCCCTGCCATGGATCGCAATACGACACCTCGGGCCGCATCCGCTCAGGGCCCGGCGCCGACCAACCTGCCGGTGCCGCCCTATCACATTCGTTTCCGATACCAAAATCCAGATCGGCTGAGCCTCGGATCCGACATCCGAGACTCTGAGCCCGTCGCATCGTCTTAATTCCCTAGGGATCGCATCATGAGCGGACCATCCGACTACCAGCCGACCAATCCCGCCTTGAAATGGATTGAACGGCGTCTCCCGATCATGGGACTCATGCATTCCTCGTTCGTGGTCTATCCGACCCCGCGCAACCTGAACTACTGGTGGACCTTCGGCGCCATCCTTTCGATGATGCTGGCCCTGCAGATCCTGACCGGCGTGATCCTGGCGATGCACTACACGCCGGAGGCCACCATGGCCTTCAAGTCGGTCGAAGCCATCGTCCGCGACGTCAATTACGGCTGGCTGCTGCGCAACATGCACGCCGGCGGCGCCTCGATGTTCTTCCTCGCCGTCTACATCCACATGTTCCGCGGCCTGTATTACGGGTCATACAAGGAGCCGCGCGAAATCCTCTGGATCCTCGGCGTCATCATCTACCTCCTGATGATGGCGACCGGCTTCATGGGCTACGTGCTGCCGTGGGGCCAGATGAGCTTCTGGGGCGCCACCGTCATCACCAACCTGTTCTCCGCCATTCCCTATTTCGGCGAAAGCATCGTGACCCTGCTGTGGGGCGGCTATTCCGTCGGCAACCCGACGCTGAACCGCTTCTTCTCGCTGCATTATCTGCTGCCGTTCGTGATCGCCGGCGTGGTGGTGCTGCACATCTGGGCGCTGCATGTCGCCGGCCAGAACAATCCGGCCGGCGTCGAGCCGAAGACCGAAAAGGACACCGTGGCGTTCACGCCCTACGCCACCATCAAGGACATGTTCGGCGTCTCCTGCTTCATGCTGTTCTTCGCCTGGTTCATCTTCTACATGCCGAACTATCTCGGCGACGCCGAAAACTACATTCCCGCCAATCCCGGCGTGACCCCGCCGCATATCGTGCCGGAATGGTATTATCTGCCGTTCTACGCGATCCTGCGCTCGATCCCGAACAAGCTCGCCGGCGTGGTGGCGATGTTCGGCGCGATCCTGATCCTGGCGTTCCTGCCCTGGCTCGATAGCGCCAAGACCAAGTCGTCCAAGTACCGTCCGCTGGCCAAGCAGTTCTTCTGGATCTTCGTGGTGGTCTGCCTGCTGCTCGGCTGGCTTGGCGGCAAGCCCGCCGAAGGCATCTACGTGATCGCCGGCCGCGTTCTGACCTTCTGCTACTTCGCCTATTTCCTGATCCTGCTGCCGTTGCTGAGCCGGATCGAAACGCCGCGGCCGATCCCGAATTCGATCGCCGAGGACGTGCTGGCGAAAACCGGAAGCAAGTCGACGCCGATGGTGTCCACCGTGATCGCGCTGATGGTCGCGGGCGCCCTGTTCGCCGGAAGCGCGCAAACCGCCCGGGCCGCAGAGGGACAGCAAACCCCGCCGTCGCTGAAATGGTCGTTCGCCGGTCCGTTCGGCAAGTTCGATCGCGGCGCGTTGCAGCGCGGCCTGAAGGTCTACAAGGAAGTCTGCGCTTCCTGCCACGGCCTGTCCTATATCGCGTTCCGCAATCTCGCCGATGCCGGCGGCCCCGGCTATTCGCCGGCGCAGGCGTCGGCCTTCGCCTCCGAGTACAAGGTCAAGGACGGCCCGAACGACAAGGGCGAGATGTTCGAGCGGCCCGGCCGGCCCGCCGACTACTTCCCGTCGCCGTTCCCGAACGACCAGGCGGCGCGGGCGGCCAATGGCGGCGCATTGCCGCCGGACCTGTCGCTGATCACCAAGGCGCGTTCCTATGAGCGCGGCTTTCCGCAGTTCATCTTCGACTTCTTCACCCAGTTCCAGGAGCAGGGCCCGAACTACGTCGATGCGCTGCTGCAGGGCTATGAAGAAAAGCCGCCGGCCGGGTTCACGCTGCCGGAGGGCTCCTACTACAACAAATATTTCCCCGGCCACGCCATCAAGATGCCGAAGCCGCTGAGCGACGGCCAGGTCACCTATGACGACGGCTCGCCGGCCACGGTCGCGCAATACGCCAAGGACGTCACCACCTTCCTGATGTGGACCGCGGAGCCGCACATGGAAGCGCGCAAGCGGATCGGCCTGCAGGTGTTCGTGTTCCTGATCCTGTTCGCGGGATTGATGTACTTCACCAAGAAGAAGGTCTGGGCCGACGCGCACTAGGCGCGGCACTGCCGGTTTGCGAGTTCGAAAAAGCCCCTGCGGGGGCTTTTTTGTTGGGTGCGTCGTATCCGAGGCACGCGCCGTCATCGCCCGAGATGAGCGCGAATCGCGCTCATCTCGGGGATCGACGGCGCACTCGTCTGCGGCAGAGGTCGATATGCCTGCTGCAACCGATTGCATCCCGCCCGCACAGCGGCCAAAATAGCCGCTCAATCGCCACAAGAAACGTCGGAGGAACCCATGGGTACCAGCATCTCGTTCAAGCGCCCGGACGGCAAGGACGCCAACGGCTATCTCGCCAATGCCGCGCGCGGCAACGCGCCGGGCGTGGTCGTGATCCAGGAATGGTGGGGGCTTTCCGAGCAGATCAAGGGGCTGTGCGACCGTTTCGCGGTGGCCGGCTTCGACGCGCTGGCGCCCGACCTCTACAAGGGCAAGGTGGTGCCGTATCACGACACCGATGCGGCCGGCAAAGAGATGAACTCGCTGGATTTCATGGACGCCACCACGCAGACCGTGCGCGGCGCCGCGCAATATCTTTCCAAGAACGGCGCCAAGGTCGGCCTGACCGGCTTCTGCCTCGGCGGCGCCGTCACCATCATCGGCGCCACCAAAATTCCCGAGCTGACCGCGGGCGTGGTGTTTTACGGCATTCCGCCGGAACAGGCGGCCAAGCCGGCAGACGTGAAAATTCCGCTGCAGGCCCATTTCGCCAACAAGGACGACTGGTGCACGCCGCAGCTGGTCGATGGCTTCGAGAAGCGCCATGAAGGCCGCCGGCAAGTCGCTCGAGCTGTTTCGCTATGATGCCGAGCACGCCTTCGTCAACGAGCAGCGGCAATCGGTGCATGACCGCGAGGCCGCGGAGCTGGCCTGGGGCAGGGCGACGGAGTTCTTCAGGAAGCATCTCGGTTGAGATGCGCGTCGCGAACGACGTGATCATGCGTTGATAGAATTGGAACAGCAGCAATGAAGATTTTTTGTACGGGCGCGTCGGGCTATATCGGCGGTTCGGTGGCGGCCCATCTCATCGCTGCCGGCCATCAGGTGACGGGCCTGGTTCGCTCGCAGGACAAGGCCGATGCGGTTCGCGCGCGGGGCATCGAGCCGGTGCTGGGAACGCTTGATGATGCGGACATCCTCGCGCAGGCGGCGCGCGCCGCCGACATCGTCGTCAATGCCGCCAGCGCCGACCACAAGGGCGCGGTCGTGGCCTTGCTCGATGCGCTGGCGGGAAGCGGCAAGCCGTTCATCCACACTTCAGGGTCGAGCATCATCGGCACGCAAACCCGCGGCGAGCGCACCGACGCGGTGTTCGATGAAGACACGCCGTTCACGCCATCGCCCGCGCGCGCGGCCCGGGTCGCGCTGAACGAGCTCATCCTGTCGTATCGCGACAAGGGCTGCCGTCCCGTCATCATCTGTCCAAGCCTGATCTATGGCGAGGGCCATGGCGCCAATCCTGACAGCGTGCAGGTGCCGTTGCTGATCAAGCTTGCCAAAAAGCGCGGCAATGCGGCGCATGCCGGACCCGGCGAGAACATCTGGTCGAACGTCCATATCGACGATCTCGTGACGCTCTATGCGCTGGCGATCGAGAAGGCCCCGGCCGGATCGTTCTATTTCGCCGAGAACGGCGAGCATTCGATGCGCCAACTCTGCGAGTCCATCAACCGCATGCTGGGCTTTCAGGGGCCGCCGACGGCGATATCGATGGCGGAGGCGGCGGCCGAATGGGGCGAGGGCACCGCCGAAAACACCATGGCGTCGAACAGCCGGGTGCGCGCCAAGCGGGCGCGGCAGCTCGGCTGGAAACCGGGTGCGCGCGACGTCATCGAGGAGATCGAACAGGGCTGCTATCGCGGGTAGCCGGGCTTAGGCGCGCGGATCAGGCTAACGCTCCGGACCTACATGCCCGGTTAGGCGCTGGATCAGCAGCGGAATGTCGAATCCCTCCCGCGCGATCGATTTGGGCACGGGATAATAAAGGATCGGCATGCTGTAGATAAGGATGAATTGATCATTCTGCCGCCACTGAAAGAGCTTCGACCACGGCAGGTTTCCCTCGCCATCAGGGTTGCTGAACCGGATCCCCGCATCCGTCATCTCCGCCGTGAAGGGCTCCTGCATGCTTTTGTACTGCCGATAGTGCCGGCGAGCGCGGATGGGCGTATGCATGAAAAGGCGAATGAAAAAGCCCAAAGCGCCTCCGATCGCGCCACACGCGGCTATGAAAGCAAGAAATGGCGCCCATTCAGGGAGTGTCCACGCGATGATGACGAGCACAGCCACAACGATTGCACCGGCAACGACCTTCACGGTCGAGAGCCATGCGATGTAGTTTCGCCAGACATGAAACCGCGCCAGGTTGACGTAGTCGTCTTCCGTTATTCGATATTGGACCTTCATCGGCTTATCAGTTCCGAAAGTGGTGTCCTCGTTCAAATCCGAGACGATGCGTCGGCTCTTCGCTAGCTATCCTTCACCCCATCCCACCAGGCGCACGTGCCCGACATCAGCCTGTAATTGCCTTCCATCACCTGCACCGGCGCGCGCCGTCCTTCGGCCGCGGCGCGCATCCGCATTTCGCGTGCTACCTCGCGGTCCTTCGGCGGCAGCCAGACCCGCTCATGGCCCCACAGGCTCGGGCCGTCGAACATCTCGACCGGTTGCCAGTTGCCGGGATCGATCTCGCGGCCGCCCCAGCCGCATTCGATCATGAAGGATGATGGCGACTTGCAGTAGAACGAGGTCATGAAATCGTTGGTGTGGCGGCCGAGCGTGACCCCGACGCGATCCTCCTGCGTCATGGCGATGTCATAGGCCTGCCCGACATCGTCGAGCGAAAACAACTCCACCATCAGATGATGCATGCCGCTCTTGCCGGTCTCGATCATCGCGAGGCTGTGATGGCGCGCATTGACGTGGAAGAAATAGGCGCGGAACGGTTTCAGGATGTAGTCGGACAGCCCGAAGCCGAGCACGTCGACATAGAACGCCATCATCGGGTCGATATTCTCCACCGTCAGCACCGCGTGGCCGAGGCCGAGCGGGCCGGTGCGGAAGCCGGAAATCGAACGGCCGGGGCGAAACGGCGTGGCGTCGATCTCGGCGCCGTAAAACGCCTCCAGCCGGTTGCCGGCGGGATCGCGAAACGAAATCAGGCCTGCGGACGCGCCGCGCATCTGCCAGCGTTTGCGGCTCGGCCACCACATCGACGCCGGCTTTTTCCAGCCGGGCGGCGAGGGCGTCGAGATCGGCCGCATCGGCGACCTCCCAGCCGAAGAAGCGCTCGCCCACCGGCATCGCGCGGTCGATGATGATGCGCTGCTTGCGGTCGTCCATCCGGAACGCCAGCAGCGAGTTGCCGCGCTCCACCGCCTGCAGGCCGACCAGTCCGGTCCCGAACTGCCGCCAATCGTCCAGATCGGCCGATCCGAACCCGGCATATCCCAAAGCCTGTATGGGCATTGCGCCTCGTCTTTTGCGAATCTCGCAATTTTCATCGGTTCTTGGCCTGACAATTCTTACGCAAGATTTTCCGCGGTCTCCACTCCCGAAGGGGGAGAGGCGGCCGTGCTTGTGCGTCGACCGCCTGCCCTTGACGAACCCGCGCTGCATGGTGTTTACGTGGCCCATGAACACCGTCGTCCGCAAAGCCCGTCTTTGGTGGCGCACCTCTTAAGAGGTGGCCGGTGCGATTTCATTTTCCAAGATCGTCAGAGGCCGTCATCGCAGCGCGACGGCCTTTTCGTTTGTCCTGTGTGGCGTTCCCTCGGCAAGTTTCGTAAGAGGATCACATGAACAGGACAGCCTTCTCCCTGCCGGACCACAGCGAATACCGCACCCGTGGCGGGCTTGCGGTCACCCGATCGGTCGAGCAATTCACCGGCAATGCCAAGCGGCTCGATGAGCTGATCGACCTGCTCGATCGCCGCCGCGGCGTGGTGCTGTCGTCGGGCACCACGGTGCCGGGCCGCTACGAGAGTTTCGATCTCGGCTTTTCCGATCCGCCGCTGGTGCTCGAGACCACCGGCTCCGACTTTTCGCTTACCGCGCTGAACGCGCGCGGCGAGGTGCTGATCGCATTTCTCGGCGACGCGCTGCGCGAACCCTGCGTCGTCATTACCGAGAAAAGCGCGCGCCGGCTCGCCGGCCATATCGTGCGCGGCGCGGCGCCGGTCGATGAAGACCAGCGCACGCGGCGCGCCAGCGTGATGTCGCTGGTGCGCGACCTCGTGGCGGCGCTGGGCGCCAATGACGATCCGATGCTCGGCCTGTTCGGCGCCTTTGCCTACGACCTCGTGTTCCAGATCGAGGACCTCGTGCAGAAGCGCGCACGCGAGAGCCGACCAGCGCGATATCGTGCTGTACGTGCCGGATCGCCTGCTGGCCTATGACCGCGCCACCGGGCGCGGCGTGGTGCTGAGCTACGATTTTGCCTGGAATGGCAAATCCTCCGAGGGTCTGCCGCGCGAAACCGCCGAGAGCGTCTACGCCAAGACGCCGCGGCAGGGATTTGCCGATCACGCGCCCGGCGAATATCAGGCCACCGTCGAAAACGCGCGCGCCGCGTTCGCGCGCGGCGATCTGTTCGAGGCGGTGCCGGGGCAATTGTTCGCGGAATCCTGCGAGCGTTCGCCGGCCGAAGTGTTCCAGCGGCTGTGCCGGATCAATCCGTCGCCCTATGGCGCGCTGATGAATCTCGGCGACGGCGAATTCCTGGTGTCGGCGTCGCCGGAAATGTTCGTGCGCTCCGACGGGCGGCGGGTCGAGACCTGCCCGATCTCCGGCACCATCGCCCGCGGCGTCGATGCGATCGGCGACGCCGAGCAGATCCGGCAATTGCTGAATTCCGAGAAAGACGAATTCGAACTCAACATGTGCACCGACGTCGACCGCAACGACAAGGCGCGGGTCTGCGTTCCCGGCACCATCAAGGTGTCTGGCGCGGCGGCAGATCGAGACCTATTCAAAACTGTTTCACACCGTCGACCATGTCGAGGGCATGCTGCGGCCGGGCTTCGACTCGCTCGATGCCTTCCTGACCCATGCCTGGGCGGTGACGGTGACCGGCGCGCCGAAATTGTGGGCGATGCAGTTCGTCGAGGACAATGAGCGGTCGTCGCGGCGCTGGTATGCCGGCGCGATCGGCGCGGTGAATTTCGACGGCAGCATCAACACCGGGCTGACCATCCGCACCATCCGGATGAAGGACGGCCTCGCCGAGGTGCGGGTCGGCGCCACCTGCCTGTTCGATTCCGATCCGGCCGCCGAGGACCGGGAATGCCAGGTCAAGGCCGCGGCGCTGTTCCAGGCGCTGCGCGGCGATCCGCCAAAGCCGCTGTCGGCGTTCGCGCCCGATGCCACCGGCTCCGGCAAGCGGGTGCTGCTGATCGATCATGACGACAGTTTTGTGCATATGCTGGCGGATTATTTCCGGCAGGTCGGCGCCACCGTCACCGTGGTCCGGCACATTCACGCCCAGGAGATGCTGAAGCAGAACGCGTACGACCTGCTGGTGCTGTCGCCGGGTCCGGGCCGCCCGGAGGATTTTGCGATTGCCAAAACCATCGACACCGCGCTCGGCAAGAAGCTGCCGATCTTCGGGGTCTGCCTCGGCGTGCAGGCGATCGGCGAATATTTTGGCGGCCAATTGGGGCAACTCGGCCAGCCGGCGCATGGCCGGCCGTCGCGGGTGCAGGTGCGGGGCGGGCGGCTGATGCAGAACCTGCCCAATGAAATCGTGATCGGCCGCTATCATTCGCTGTATGTCGAGCGCGACAGCATGCCCGATGTGCTCAGCGTGACCGCGAGCACCGAGGACGGCGTCGCGATGGCGATCGAGCACAAGACCTTGCCGGTCGGCGGCGTGCAGTTTCACCCGGAATCGCTGATGTCGCTCGGCGGCGAAGTGGGCCTGCGCATCGTCGAGAATGCGTTCCGGCTTGGCGTGCAAATTGCTTGAGGTGATACGAATTTATACAGCCGTCATTCCGGGCGCGAGCGAAACGAGCGAACCTCAGATGTGCAATTGCACATCGGAATCCAGAGATTTGGAACGCTTCGCGTTCGCGCTGGCAATGACGGAATGACGAAGAGAGACACCGATGACTTTTGAACATGATTTGAAGGCCACCGTCCGCACCATTCCGGATTACCCGAAGCCGGGGATCCTGTTTCGCGACATCACCACGCTGCTCGGCGATGCCCGCGCGTTCCGCCGCGCGGTCGATCAGCTGGTGGATCCGTGGGCGGGCTCCAAGATCGACAAGGTCGCCGGCATCGAGGCGCGCGGTTTCATCATCGGCGGCGCGGTGGCGCATCAGGTCTCGGCCGGCTTCGTGCCGATCCGCAAGAAGGGCAAGCTGCCGCACACCACCGTGCGCATCGCCTATTCGCTGGAATACGGCCTCGATGAAATGGAAATGCACGCCGACGCCATCCAGCCCGGCGAGCGCGTGATCCTGGTCGACGACCTCATCGCCACCGGCGGCACCGCGGAGGGCGCGGTCAAACTGCTGCGCCAGATCGGCGCCGATGTGGTCGCGGCCTGCTTCATCATCGATTTGCCGGATCTCGGCGGTGCCGCCAAACTGCGGGCGATGGACGTGCCGGTGCGAACGCTGATGACGTTCGAGGGGCATTGAGCTTCTCTCTACCCGTCGCGGGACGCCGTGCCAAGGGCGGCGTAGGGTCTGCCCGTGTGAAGCACGGCTGGGACGACGTTGCGGTCGCTCATCACGACCTCTGCAAAATCAAGTTCAGCTCCAGCTCGCGAAAGCTGAGATAATTCTTGCGGATCCATTGATGCAGTTCGGTCGATGAATCCTTCTCGTTGCGCAGATAGGTAGTGAACGAGAAGGTCAGGCGGTCGATATAGGTCTTCAAGAACACCGGCAGGGCCGTGATGCGGATGACGCGGCCATGCGCGAACGCGGGCGGCAGTTCGCCGCGCACCACATGCTCGTTGTCGATGGTGACCAGCGAGCTTGCGGGGATCTGCTGCTGCAGCATCGGGAAAGCGCGCGCGGAAACCCGGTCGGTATCGGCCACGAACAGGATCACCGGCGCGACGCTGCGCCGCGCCGCCTCCTTCATGAACCCGATTTCGTCCGTCATCTTGAAGAATTCGTCGAAGGCGTGAAAGCCGAGATCGATCACCTTGGCGACGCCGTCATTGACGATGAGGCGGTCCATCAGCTGCATTTTGCCGTAGGTATCGATGACGTCGGCGGTCTCGGTAATCCGCGGAAGGTATTCCAGCAGCGACGGCTCCTTCAGGTTGATATCGAAGGACGCCACGGCGCCGTTCTTCAACAGCAGGAACTCGCTCAACAGCCGCGCGATCAGCGTCTTGCCGACCAGCGGGCGGGGCGAGCAGATGATGTAGACGGGGGTGTGCGCCATCGAGGCTATATCAGGCGAATTTGGCGCCTAATCCAGCCAAATCCCGTTGCGCTGGAAATTATTTTTCGCCGGAGACGCGGGTACCGGCTTTGCCGGCGCCGACCAGGTCGGTCAGCTTGATGCGGTCGAATTCGCTCCAGACATTGGCCAGCCAGTGCCGGACATAGCCGCGCAGCACGAACGAGTAGTTGGCGGCCTCGTCCTGAACGCCCTTGTTGGCGACGAATTTGAGGAACGGCACCGAGGAAACCTCGACCTGCTCATAGGCCATTTCGTTCAGCTTGGGGATAGTGAGCTCGGTGGCGTCCTTGATGCGGTGGAAATACGAATTGTAGGTCGCCTGGTCCCACTGGAAAAATTGCGTATCGTTGATGAAGTTCTTGACCAGGAAATATTTCGCGCCCTGCATGAAATTCGCGGTCTCGGCGATTTCGTCCAGTGAGGCGATCGAGGGTCCCAGTATATGGAACACCGCAAAGGTGATCTGGCCGGATTTTGCCGCATCGAGAAAGCCGATGTCGCGCAACGAGGCCAGCGCCGGCGACAGCAGTCCGGCGCGGACGTCGATCACGGTGACCGACGGGCTTGCCGCATTCAGCGTATCGAAGATCTTCATCTGGTCCGAGGTCGTCGTCATGTCGACGATCTCGGTGATCTCGGGATGGAAGCGCTTCAGCGTGCCGCGCGGCGATTCCGTATCGAACGCGCGGGTCGGCACGTTGTTGGCGGAAAAATAATCCAGCAAGGTGCGCGACACGGTGGTCTTGCCGACCCCGCCCTTGTCCGCGCCCACCACGATCACTACCGGCTTCGCCATTGAGCTTCCCTTACGCGCCATTTTTGCTTCAGGCATGATCCCAAGACAAACCGAACCGTCTGTTGGCGGAATCGGCCCCGGACCGTGCCTCGTCCCTATCGCTAAAGCGGTCGAAACGCCCCGTCCCCTGCTTTGGGCGCGAACATGGCAGAAACAAGGGAGAATTCAACGAATTAGACGGCCGTTAAGCTTAATCCTGCCGGTGTCGTTAACGCGGGGGAGGTCGAATTCGGCGGCCAATGGGCTCAGCGGCGCCGGCCCCAGGGACCGCGCGCGGCGCGAACCGGGCCATCGCTCCAGGGCCCGGAGGGGCACCGGCGGCGGGATCTGACCGGTGATTTCCGGCTGTTCCGGCGGCTCATCCTCCGGCGCCTCTCCGGTGTCCGACGGCAGCGCCAGCCGCCCGGGATCGTGTCCGCCGGCATATTTCACCAGCGCCTGCACCCGGGAATCCACCGACGGATGGGTGGCAAACAGGTCGGCAAAGCCCTCGCGCGGGTTGTCGATGCACAATTCCATCACCGCCGAGGTCGCGCCCGCGAAGTTCGCCGCGGTTCTCGATCTTGCGCAGCGCCGAGATCATGGCATCCGGGTTCTTCGTCAGTTCGACCGAACCGGCGTCGGCCAGCAATTCGCGCGACCGCGACAGCGCCAGCTTCACGACCTGCGACAGCAGCCAGGCCAGCACGATCAGCACCACCGCGATGATGACGACCACGATGGCGCCGCCGCCGGACCCTTGCTGTCGCTGTCTGACGAGGAAGACGAGGACGAACGTGACGACGACGATGAGCCGCCGGCAGGAATTCCAGCTCAGATTGGTGAACATCCGGAAGAACAGCTCGCCGAAGAAGCCGACCACGCCGGCGATGATCACCGCGATCACCATCAGCTGCACGTCGCCGTTGCGGATATGGGTCAGCTCGTGGCCCAGCACCGCCTCGGTCTCCTGGTCGTTGAGCGCCTTCAGCAAGCCCGTGGTGACGGTGATGGCGTATTGCCGCTGGTTGAGCCCGCTGGCGAACGCGTTGCGCGCGTCGCTCTCCATCACCTTCAGCTTCGGCATCGGGATGCCGCGGGAGATGCAGAGATTTTCCAGCAGATTATAGAGCTGGGGCTGCTGCTTCCGCGTCACGTCCTCGCCGCCGGTAACGGCATCGATCATGTTCTGGTGGAAGAAATAGGCGATCACGATCCACAGCGCCGCCGCACCCGTGGCATAGGGAAACGCCTTCACCAGGTCGCGCGACGCCGCCATCAGATAATAGCTGACCGACCGGTTGCTATCGATCAACGACTTCCGCGAGCAGCGCGCCGGCATAGACCAGCACATAGATCAGCAGGAACAGCCCGGCGAGCAGCAGCATCGAACGAAACTTGTTCGATGCGATATGCGTGTAAAGACCGTACGCGGCCATGATGGGCTTCCGCTAAAGACCGTCATTCCGGGGCACGCCAACGGCGTGAACCCGGAATCCGAATTCGTGGCTCGGAGATTTCCGATGTGCAATTGCGCATCGCAGTTCGCGCATCGCCCCGGAATGACTGGAGTGGGTGCAGATCACCTCAGAACTTGACCGTCGGCACCGCCTCGACTTCGGTCCGGGAGGCGCCGAGGTCGAAGAATTCCTTGCTGGTGAAGCCGAACATGCCGGCGAACAGCGCGGCCGGCATCTGCTGGATGCCGGTGTTGTATTCCTGGACCGCGTTGTTGAAGAAGCGGCGGCTGGCGGCGATCTTGTTCTCGAGGTCGGACAATTCGCCCGCCAGTTGCTGGAAGTTGGCGTTGGCCTTGAGGTCCGGATAGGCCTCCGACAGCGCGATCAGCCGGCCCAGCGCGCCGCTGAGCTGGTTTTCGGCAGCCGCGACCTGTCCCGGTCCCTGCGCCGACATCGCAGAGTTGCGGGCCTTGATCACGTCGTCGAGCGTGCCGCGCTCGTGGTTGGCGTAGCCCTTCACGGTCTCGACCAGGTTCGGAACCAGATCGTGGCGCTGCTTGAGCTGCACGTCGATGTCGGCAAAGGACTGGTTGACCCGCTGACTGAGCGCGACCAGACGGTTGTACGCGCCGAACGCGAACAGAACGAGGATGACGATGACGCCGAGAACGATCCAGCCGGTCGACATGGCAAAAAACTCCTGATGAGACAACGAATGCGGGCAGCCTAGACCAAAAGACACGCGTGCGGCAGCCCGCCGCGACGTGGGGCTTTCGTTGGTCGGAGGCAGGGCGAGGATAAGTTCATCCTAGCGCCCGGCCTAGTGCGCGAATTGCGCACGGGGGCGTGAACTCTAAATCGCATCGCCCCAGCGCCAGCGCCGGGCCTGCGCGTAATCCGCCTTGGCGCGGCGCGGCACCTTTGCGAGCACGACGCCATCGGGCGTGCAGAGTTTTGCCGTCACCTCGACCTTGCCACGACCGGCTGCGCCAGCACGCGGGCGGGATGCCGCGCGGCCGGCGCGCGGGTCAGCGCGACATAGGCGAATTTCTCGTCCTCGAACGGCAGCTCGACGCGCTTGATCTGCTGGTGCGCGCGCGAGCGGGGCAGGCGCTGGGTGAAATGACACCAGTCCGGCGCGTTCAAGCGGACATTTGCCATCATGCGGGCAGGGCGCCGCGACATGGGCGCCCGAGGCGATCAACTGGTCGCGCAGCGCGATGATCCGCGCATAGCCGGCCGGCGTGCCGGGTTCGACCACCAGCAGCGTGTCGCGGGTTTTGGCCCACATCAGATCGGCAGCCGCGCGCCGTGCCGCATCATCCATCTCGGCGATCACGTAGCTTGCCACCACGAGATCGGCCGCCTCGGCCGCGGCCAGCGCGGCAACGGCTTCGCCGCGCTGGTAATTCATCGCGCGCAACCGCGCGCTGCCGGCGCCGAGCTCCAGCGCCAAGGCGCGCAACGCGGGGTTGGCATCGAGCAGCACAAAATCCTGCAGCGACGAAAACGTCTCGGCCGCGGCCCAGCTCGCCGTGCCCGGCCCGGCGCCGACATCGAGCAGGCTCTTGGGCGCGAAGTCCGGATTGATTTCGCACAGCGCGTTCAGGCTTGCGGTCACCGCGGCGTAGGTCGCGGGCATCCGCGCCAGCGCATAGGCCAGCGCATCGGTCTCGGTCCGGATCGCGCCGGAGCCGCCGCCGTCGCGGTAGGTCTTTGAGATCAGCGCGGCGCGCGCGGCGGCGTCGCTGCGCGACAGGCCCTGCAGCTTTGCGTCGAGGGCGGATTTGAGTTCGGCGGGAAGGTCGGGAGCGGTCATCTTATCTGCCGTCATAAGACGTCATTCCGGGGCGGTCCGCAGGACCGAACCCGGAATCGTCGCAGCATTCCGGGCTCTATGCTTCGCATAGCCCCGGAATGACCGTTAAAAAATCACGCCACGTGCTGATCGAGAATCTTCACCGCGTCTTCGAGATCGACCGAGACCAGTTGCGACACGCCGCGCTCGGCCATGGTGACGCCGAACAGCCGGTTCATCCGCGCCATCGTGATCGGATTGTGCGTGATGATGATGAAGCGGGTTTCGGTCGACGAGGTCATCTCGTGCAGCAGGTTGCAGAACCGCTCCACATTGTGGTCGTCGAGCGGCGCGTCGACTTCGTCCAGCACGCAGATCGGCGACGGGTTGGTGAGGAACACCGCAAAAATCAGCGCCAGCGCGGTCAGCGCCTGCTCGCCGCCCGATAGCAGCGACAGCGTCTGCGGCTTCTTGCCGGGCGGTTTTGCGATGATTTCGAGGCCGGCCTCCAGCGGGTCGTCGCTTTCGATCAGATGCAGGGCGGCCTCGCCGCCGCCGAACAATTCGGTGAACAGCCGCTTGAAATGGCCGTTGACGATCTCGAACGAGGTCAGCAGCCGCTCGCGGGCTTCGCGGTTGAGGCTCTGGATGCCCTGGCGCAGCCGCTTGATGGCTTCCACCAGATCGTCGCGTTCGGTGGTCAGCGACAAGATGCTGGGCCTCGACCTCGCGCAGTTCTTCCTCGGCGCGCAGATTGACGGCGCCGAGCCGCTCGCGGTCGCGGCGCAGCTTTTCGAGGCTTTCCTCGATCTCGGCGAGCGGCGGCAATTCGACGTCCGGCTTGATCTCGGCCAGCGCCGCGACGCCCTGCGGCTCGACTTCCAGCATGTCGTGGATTTCGCGCTCGATATCCACCAGGCGGCGCCTGGCGCCTTCCATGCGCTCCTCGGCGCGGGCGGTGGCCTCGCGCGCGCTCGACAGCGCTTCGAGCGAAATTTTCGCGGCGCGGTCGGTTTCCGCCATCACGTTCTCGGCGGTCGCCAGCGCATCGGCGGCGACGCGGCGGGCCTCTTCGGCCGACTCGATTTCGCTGATCAGCGCGCGGCGCTTTTCCGCGAACATGGCCGGCGCGTTCTCGAGTTCGGCGCGCTCGGCTTTGACGTCGGTGACGCGGGCCTCGATGGTTTCGATCTGCGAGGCCGCACTGGCCTTGCGGTTCTGCCATTCGCTGCGCTCGGCCAGGATCGCCTGCAGCCGGCGGTCGGCGAGTTCGGCCTCGCGCGCCAGCGCCTGCGCCTCGGCGCGGACCTGTGCGGCGAGGCGGCGATGGCCGTCGATGTCGGCGCGAACCGCGGCTAGTCTGGTTTCGGTGTCGAGGCTCGGCGGCAATTCGGCCAGCGCCGCGGTCGCGGTCTCCTGCGCGCCCTGCGGCCTCGGCGCGGTCGGCGTTGAGGCGGCTATGGGCTTCGGTCAGCGCCGATTTCCGCGCGGCGTGGCGGTTGATCTCGCGCTCGGTCGCGGCATGGCGTTCGCGCGCCGCATCGGCCTCGCGCTGGGCGGCACGCCAGGCGTCGCGCGCGCGCGGCTTCCGCAGCATGACGCGGCCTTCAGCTCGGCTTCGGCGGCTTCCAGCGCCTGGCGCTTGGCTGGCGGCATCGATGCGGGCCTGCTCGAGTTCGTTTTCGATGTCGACCAGCCGGGCCCGTTCGGCCAGACGCCGCGCCGCGCCGGTCGGCGCATGGGCGGCGGCGACGAAGCCGTCCCAGCGCCAGACGTCGCCTTCCGGCGACACCAGCCGCTGGCCGGTCTTCAACTGCGACACCAGCTCGGCGCCGCGTTCCCTCGGCACGACGCCGATCTGGGCGAGGCGCCGCGCCAGTTCGGACGGCGCATCGACGTGCTTTGCAAGCGCCTCGACGCCCTCGGGCAAGGCAGGATCGCCCTCGGTAACGCCGGAATTGGTCCAGCGCATCGGCGCCGACGGATCGACCGGCGCGTCGAGATCGTCGCCAAGCGCGGCGCCGAGCGCCTTCTCATATCCCTTGGCGACGGTGACGCCGTCGATGATCGGCGGCCACAGGTTCTTGGTTTCGCCGTTGACCAGTTTCGAGATCGTGCGCGCTTCGGTCTCGAGCCGCTGCACGCGCTTGTCGGCCTCGTTCAGCGGCGCGCGGGCGGCTTCCAGTTTTGCGCGCGCGGCGACATGGCTGGCCTCGGAGTTTTGCGCTGCGGCTTCGGACTCGCGCGAGACTCTCCTGCGCGGTCTCCATGGTGCCGGCGAGGGCGGCGAGGTCGCCGAGCCCGCTGGTTTCCTGCGCCAGCTTCTGCTCTTCGCTGGCGACATTGGCGATGTCCTGATCGAGCCGCGCCAGCCGGTCCTGATGGCTGCGCACGCTGGCCTCGAGCTGATTGCGCTTGGCGGTGAGGTCGGCGAGAACCGTGGTCAGCTCGGCGAACAGCCGCTCGGCGGCGGCCAGCGTCGCTTCGGCTTCCGACACCCGTTCATCGACGCCGCTGCGCTTTTCGACGCGCGACTTGATCTCGTCCTTCAATTCGGTGTCTTCGGCATCGAGCCGGCTGCAGCGCCACTTCGGCGTCGGAGGTCTGCTGCTGCTCGCGGGCGATATCGGCCGAAAACTGCGTCAGCCGGCGATCGAGCTCGGCGACGCGCTCGCGGGCGCGCTCTTCCTCGCGATCGAGCAGTTCGCGCGCATTGGTGAGCCGCTGCAGTCCGGCCGCGGCGCGGGCTTCGGCCTCGCGCAGCGCCGGCAGTTCGGAGGCGCGCACCGCCTGGATGCGCGCGGCTTCGGCCTGTTCGCGGGTGCGCTCGGCCATCTCGCGGACGGCTAAGGTCGTGGGTGCGGCGCGGCTTCCGTCACGTCGGCATTGGCCTCCAGCCAGCGCAGATGGAACAGCATGGCCTCGGCCTTGCGCACCTTGGCGGCGACTTCGCGGTAGCGGATCGCCTGCCGCGCCTGCTTCTTCAGGCCTTCGATCTGTCCGGCCAATTGCCCGATCACGTCCTCGACGCGGGTCAGATTGGTTTCGGCCGCCTTGAGCCGCAACTCGGCCTCGTGGCGGCGGGCGTGCAAGCCCGGCGACGCCGGCGGCGTCTTCCAGCACGCGGCGGCGCTGCTCGGGCTTGGCCTGAATGATCTCGCCGATCTTGCCCTGGTGGACCAGCGCCGGCGAACGCGCGCCGGTGGCGGCATCCGCGAACAGGATCTGCACGTCGCGGGCGCGCACGTCGCGGCCGTTGATGCGATAGACCGAACCGGCATCGCGCTCGATCCGGCGCGAGATTTCCAGCGTCTCGCGGTCGTTCATCGCCGACGGCGCGGTGCGATCGGAATTGTCGATCGTCATCACCACTTCGGCGTGGTTGCGCGAGGGGCGGTTGCCGGAACCGGCGAAGATCACCGCGTCCATGTCGGCGGCGCGCAGCGATTTGTGCGAGGTCTCGCCCATCGCCCAGCGCAGCGCCTCGACCAGATTGGATTTGCCGCAGCCGTTCGGTCCGACCACGCCGGTCAGGCCGGGCTCGATCATGAAGTCGGTGGGTTCAACGAACGACTTGAAACCGTGGAGGCGAAGGCGCGTCAGTTTCATGGACACGATTCTCTGTTGGCAGGGCGCGAATCTCCCTGCCGGGACAATACCATAGAAGGCAATGTCGGTGTGTGGGCGAGTCGCATTTTGCGGCTCTCATGGCGCCGACAATGGCGAGGCCGGGGCCGCAGGGCAACCGCCGCGGCGGGCTTTTCCCAAGGCTTTTGCTTAGAGGCGTTTTGTAGGGCGTTTCGTAGAGCTTTTTGCGGAGGTTCACGGTTCCGGCGCGCGCGGCGCCGGAAAATCAGCTCTTCAGCAGCGACTTGATCTTCTTGTCGAATTCCTCGAACGAGGTGTCGCCCTTGATCATCTCGCCATTGATGAAGAAGGTCGGCGTCGAATTGACCTTCAGCACGTCGGCGGCGTACTTCTGGTCGGCGGCGATCTTGTCGAGCAGCGCCTGATCCTTGAGGCAATCCTCGACCGCCTGCTGGCTGAGGCCGGCCTGCTTGCCGATCCGGGTCAGGGTTTCGGTGGTGTTCTTCATCACCCAGTCGTTCTGCTGCTTGAACAGCATGTCGATGACGGCGAAATATTTCCCGGAATCGTCCTTGGCGATGCAGCGCGCCAGCATCGAGCCCGCCGCGGCCTTGATGTCGAGCGGGAATTCGCGGAACACGTAAGCGCACCTTGCCGGTGTCGATGTATTCCGACTTGATCTTCGGAAACACGGTCTCGGTGAAGGCCGCGCAATGCGGACAGGTCATCGAGGCGTATTCGGTGATGGTCACGGTGGCGTTGGCGGGACCGAGCGCCATGTCCGGCAGCGATACCGGCTTGGCGACGTCGGAGGCGCTTTGCGCCATCGCGTCCGTGATCAGGCGCAGCGGCGAGAACCCGGCGAGAGGCGGCAAGCCCGGTCAGCGACAGGGCGGCGGTGAAGGCGCGGCGCGTGATGATCAAGGTTTGCTCCCGAATTGGCGCGTTCACGCCCAAAGAACCTGACAAGAAGTAGTGTCGCTAGCTTGAAACCACAATTGTGGCAATGGCGGGCCGCCATTGCCGGGCCGGGCCAGCAGGCTCAATTTCGCTTGATCGACGCGCCGAGCCGCGCCAGCGCGGCCCGCAATTCCTCGTCCTCGACCGCAGAAAGGGTTTCGGCGACCTTCGCCACCGCCTGGGCGTCCGGCGCGCGGGAGGCCGCAGGCCGCTCGCGGCGCGACAGCGGCGCCTGCCGCAGCGCCAGCCGCCCCACCGCGCTCCAGCCGAAGAAGCGGTTGACCCGCTGCAGGATGACGTCGGAGGCGTGCTGGATTTCCAGCGCCATCGGGCCCTCCACCCGCAGCACCAGCGTGGCCGGTTCCTGCGGCTGGCCCTCCACCGGCCGCGGCCACTGGATCTTCAGCGGCTCGGAATGGGCGGCGACCTCGGGACCGGCGATCTCCGCCCAGCGCGTCACCAGTTCGCGCGCCGCAAAGCCCTGCTTGGCATAGGCGTCGGAAAACACGTCGCTGAGCAGGACGGAAAGCGGCTTGGCGCGGATCGGGCCGGGTTTTGCCATGGGGTCTTATAGCACCGCTTGGCGCGTGTGGACCGACTCATTCGTCATGGCCGGGCATGACTCCGGCGCATCGCACCGTCTTGACCTGCACGAGAAGAAAGACGTGGATGCCCGCGACAAGCGCGGGCATGACGTGGAGAGATTGGCGCTCAGACGCTACAGTGGTTTCATGAGTTCTCCAGCAATCGCCAAAACAAGACGACGCGAAGCTGCCTCCGAGCGCGGTCGCCCCGCGCTGCTGCTGGCCTGGTACGACCGCCATCGCCGCCGGCTGCCGTGGCGGCCGCTGCCGGGCGAGCCGGCCGATCCCTATGGGTCTGGCTGTCGGAAATCATGCTGCAGCAGACCGGCGTCAAAACCGTCGGGCCGTATTTCGAGAAATTTCTGGCGCGCTGGCCCGATGTCGACGCGCTCGGCCGCTGCCTCGCTCGACGACGTGCTGCGGATGTGGGCCGGGCTCGGCTATTATTCGCGCGCGCGCAATCTGCACGCCTGCGCGGTGGCGGTGCGGCGCGATCATGGCGGCGTGTTTCCCGACACCGAGGAGGGCTTGCGCGCGCTGCCGGGGATCGGGCCGTACACCGCGGCCGCGATTGCCGCGATCGCGTTCGGCCGCCGCACCATGCCGGTCGACGGCAATATCGAGCGCGTGGTGTCGCGGCTGTTCGCGGTCGAGGAGCCGCTGCCGCAGGCCAAGCCGCTGATTCAGCAATTGGCGGCGACGCTGCTCGGCGGTCGCGCGCCGGCGACGAGAAGTCTCGCGCCGGCGATAGCGCGCAGGCGCTGATGGATCTGGGCTCCTCGATCTGCACGCCGAAAAAGCCGGCCTGCGCGCTGTGCCCGCTGAACGAGGATTGCGCGGCGCGCGCGCGCGGCGATCAGGAGACGTTTCCGCGCAAGGCGCCGAAGAAAACCGGCGCGCTGCGCCGGGGTGCGGCGTTCGTCGTCACGCGCGGCGATGAGCTGCTGGTCCGCACCCGCGCCGAAAAAGGCCTGCTCGGCGGCATGACCGAAGTGCCGGGCTCGGACTGGCTCGCCGCGCAGGACGACAAGGCCGCGCTGAAGCAGGCGCCTGCGCTGAAAGGCGTCGCGCGCTGGCATCGCAAGGTCGGCGTCGTCACCCACGTCTTCACGCATTTTCCGCTGGAGCTGGTGGTCTACACCGCCAAGCGTTCCCGCGCGCGCAGCGCGCGCCGGAGGGCATGCGCTGGGTGCCGATTGCGACGCTCGCGCGACGAAGCGCTGCCCAATGTCATGCGCAAGGTGATCGCGCACGGGCTGGGAAAATAGCGGGCGCTTATTTTGACGGCGGCGGTTCTACCATGCGCGCCACGATCCGCCGCGCCAGCGGCAATACCAGGATCAAGGTCGGAAAGCCGACCAGCCACGATAATGCCCATGCGGCCGGCCAGGTCGCCATGAAGGCCGGCGTCGGCCCGAGGCTCTTCAATGTCGAGATTCCCGAGATCACGAACGTCATCAGCAGCGATACGATCAGCGGCACGATGATCGCCGCGTAACGCGCCGGCAATTTCCGGCGCGGGCGGCGGACCAGACAACGAAGTCATGATTGTTGCTCTTGCAAGTTCAGGGGCGATCGCGGACGGCGCATATTGCATTTCTGCGGGGCCCAGCCAACCGGTTCGTTGCGGCACAGCTTGCTGACAGCACGCTGGCAGCAGCCCTGCGCTAAAGCTTGGGGCCAACGGAGGCTCCCATGATCGCAACCGCACTCGACCGTCTTGTCGCCCCGCCATCCTCGAAACTGCTCGGCTGGCACCTGCTCGACGCCCGCCCGATGAGGGATGGGTCCGGATCGGTTTCGACGGCAAGGCCGAGTTCTGCAACCCGGCCGGCTTCATCCAGGGCGGGATTCTCACCGCCATGCTCGACGACACCATGGGTCCGGCGGTGTTCGTCATGACCGAAGGCAAGCTCTACACCGCGACCATCACCATGACGGTCAATTTTCTGGCGCCGGCGAAGGTGGGGCCGATCTTCGGCGAAGCCGATGTCACGCAACTCGGCAAGACCATCGCCTTCGTCGAGGGAAGGTTGATGGCCGCGGACGGTACGGTGCTCGCCACCGCGACGACCAGCGCGCGTTTGGTCGAGACGGCGAAGGCCAGTCAGCGAGCGTGCGTCTCGAGACGGCGGCCGGCTGAGACGGCTAGACTGGCCGATGACGGCAGCGTCACGATCGGCGGCTTGGCGTTGAGCCCCTCGACCTGAAAGCCGGCGACGCGCTTGTAGTTGGCGGCGATGTCTTCCAGTTCCTTGCAGCGACAGCACGTCGGTGACGACGTTGTAGCCGTCAGGCGCGCGCTCCTCGACCATCTGCATCACCTGCTCCGGCCCGTTGCGGCGGTTGAGCATGACGAGATCGGTGGTGGCGGGACGGCGCTCGGCCTCATAGGCGACGAGCGCGGCATTGGTCGCGCCGTGCGCCAGAATCTCGCGGGTGATGACGCGGGCATCGAGGATCGCCTGCGACGCGCCGTTGGAGCCGATCGGATACATCGGATGCGCGGCGTCGCCCATCAGGGTGGTCCGCCCGAAGGTCCATTGCGGGATCGGATCGCGGTCGACCAGCGGATATTCGTAGGCGTGCGGGCAATTCTCGGATCAGGCCGGGCACGTCGAGCCAGTCGAATTTCCAGTCCTTGAACCACGGCAGGAATTCTTCCAGGTTGGCGGTGCGGTTGTAATCCTCGCGCCGCCACTGGTAGGTCGGCGGCATGTGCCGCTCGGCGACCCAGTTGATCTGATATTTGCCGTTGGCGTCGGGCTCTTTGGAAATCGGAGTAGCAGACGAATTTCAGGATTTCGTGGCCGGCCATGATCATGGTGCGGCCGGAGAGGAACGCGTCCGACGCGGTGATGCCGCGCCAGAGGATGCGCCCGTTCCAGATCGGCGGGCCTTCCTGCGGATAGAGCTTTTCGCGGATCGCGGAGTGGATGCCGTCGGCTGCGATCAGCAGCGCGCCGTCATGGCTGCCGGCCGGTTTGCCGGTCGCCTTGTCGATGAAATCGGCGCGGACGCCGCTCGGATGTCTCGGTCCAGCCGGTCAGATGATGGCTGGTCAGAATGTTCTCGCGCCCCAGCCGTTCGATGGCGGCGTCGAGCAGGATCTGCTGCAGCGTGCCGCGATGGATCGAGAATTGCGGCCATTTGTAACCGGCCTCGATGCCGCGCGGCTCGCTCCAGATCGGCTTGCCGTGCTTGGAAAAATACGCAAGTTCCCTTGTGCGCACGCCCGACGCGTCGAGCTGGTCGAGCAGGCCGAGCTCGATCAGTTCGCGCACCGCATGCGGCAGCACGTTGATGCCGACGCCGAGCGGCTTCAACTCGGGCACGCTCTCGAACACGCGTGCGGGAACGCCGATCTGGTGCAGGCTGAGCGCCAGCGTCAGCCCGCCGATGCCGCCGCCGGCGATGAGTACGGTCATGATGAAGCCCCGGTCATGGATGGCGTCATGGCATGGGTGGCGGCAGGGGGCAACGGGGAAACGCCGCGACCGCAGCCGGCTCAATGGCGCCCGAACGGTCCGGCACCGGCCGCCTCGTCCTGCCGCGACTTACGTTCGAGGTAATTGCCCTTCTGATCTAATGATCTAAGCTTCCAGCCATGGCCGCCCCAAATTCGATCCTGAACGGTGTCGCTGTCGGACATTTCAGCAGCCTGCTGAAGCATTGGCGCAACGTGCGCCGCCTCACCCAGATCGAACTGGCGAGCGATGCGAATGTATCGGCGAGGCATGTATGCTTCCTGGAAACCGGCCGCGCGCAGCCGAGCCGCGAGATGGTGCAGCTCTTGGGCAG
Source organism: uncultured Alphaproteobacteria bacterium (assembly GCA_963742695.1). Lineage (GTDB taxonomy): Bacteria > Pseudomonadota > Alphaproteobacteria > Rhizobiales > Xanthobacteraceae > Bradyrhizobium. Next base: position 50,778 of record CAVUNF010000020.1, on the reverse strand, counting down.
CGCGCTCGATCTGCCGCTCGAGGAGCGCAACGCCCTGCACGTGGCGGCGGGCTTCGTGCCGCCCTACAGCGACCGCGGCCTCGCCGCCGACAATCTGCAGCCGGTGCGGCAGGCGCTGGATTTCATTCTTCGGCAGCAGGAGCCGTATCCTGGCATCGTGATCGACGGACGCTGGGACGTCCGCATCCGCAACCAGGCGTCGACGCGTCTGTTCAAGACCTTTCACCAGGCTTACGAAATGGAAGCCGGCATCGCCAACAATGCCATGCACGCGGTGTTCCACCCCAAAGGCCTGCGGCAGTTCTTTTTGAACTGGGATGAATTCGCCGGCCAGATGATCCAGATCCTGCATCGCGAGGTCGCGCAGGGCAGCCAGGTCGCGACGCAGCTGCTCGAGGAAATCATGGCCTATCCGGGATTGCCGACGGAATGGCGAGTTCCGCGCAGTGCGGCCGAATCGTCTCCGGTCATGACCATGCAGCTTGCCAAGGGCGACTTTCGCCTCGCCTTCTTTTCCACCTTCACGACGCTGGCGATGCCGACCGACGCGGCGCTGCAAAAACTGAAGATCGAATGTTTTTATCCGGCTGATGACGCGACCGCAGAGATCGCGCGCAAACTTTCACTTTGACAGGAGGTAACGATGCAAGCTGCTCAGCGAAACGATCAAGTGTCCGATACGATGGACGAGCTTCGCGCCTTGAACGCCCGCTTCATCCATAATTTCATCACCAACGACGTGGCCTCGCACGACGCCATTCTGCATCCCGAATTCATCAACATCTGGCCCACCGGCCAGCGATGGGATCGCGCGAGCTATCTGAAGTATTGGGCGACCGCGTTCGATCCGAAGGTCATCATTTACTGGGACGTCCGCGACGAACTCATCACCGTGATCGGCAACGTTGCGCTGGTGCGCTCCACCAACAAGGCCGTCCGCCGCCGCGATGGAAAAGAAGTCACGGGCATGACCTCGCTACACCGATACCTATCTGTTCGAGAATGGCGCGTGGAAATGCATTCAGGCCCAGATCCAGGCGGTGGCGCCCGAGCATTATCCCGCCGATGACACCATCGTCAGCGTCTATATCGAAGGCAAGCGTCAGGAGCGGGCGAAGTGAACCAGCCCGCGGTGCTCGGCTCGGAGCATCTGATGCGGCTTGCCGCCGAATTCGACGAGCCGCAGACCATCGAAAATGGCCCTCACGGCACCCGGCGTATTCTGTACATGACCGGTGGCAGCTTTGCCGGCGCAAGGCTGAGCGGCACGGTCCTGCCGCGCGGGGCGGACTGGGTCACGACACGTCCCGACGGCGTCTTTCAGCTCGATATCCGCCTGACCTTGCGCGCCGACGATGGGGCCTTGATCTACGTCAATTCAAACGGGCTGTTCGATATCGAGGCCGCAAAGCTTGGCCGCCTGCGCAAGGGCGAGCCCATGCCGGCATCGGAGTATTATTTCCGAACCACGCTTTTGTTCGAGACCGGCGATGTCAGATATAGCTGGCTCAACCGGATCCTCGCCGTCGGCATCGGCACGCGCACGCCGACCGGCATGTCGACCGAGGTGTTCGCGTTGACTTAAGGTCGCCTCCGCGAACGCCGCCTGCGATCAACTCGCCCGTTGCTTTGGCCGGTCGAGGCCGCGCCCGGTTTCCAGCATCAGCGTCCGCAGCCAGATCGAGCCGGGGTCGAACTGGGCCCGGGTCGGATAGAACATGAACTGTTCGTCGATGCCGGGATCGAGCGGCGGCGTGATGGCGGTCAGCGACAGCGGTTTTGCAAGTGCTGCGATCAGCCGGCTCGGGACGAATGCGACGAGGTCGGTGCGCGCGACGATGTGCAGCGCTTCGATATAGCCGGGCACCACCAGCGCGATCTTTCGCTCCAGCCTCTTGGCTCGCAGCCAGTCGTCGATCAGGTCCACGCTCTGGCCGCGGATCACCACGGCGACGTGCCGTGCATCCAGGAAGACATCGCGCCGCTTCAGCCTGGCGCCGACCGGATGGCCGCGACGCACCGCGAGCGCGTCGGAATCGGTATAGAGCAGCTGGCGGTGGAATCCCCTGAAGCCGTCGCCGATCGAGATCACCATATCGATGGTGCGGGCAAACTCGGCGGTGACGATCGCGGGCCCGCGCCAGGGCACGATGTCGAGCCGGACGTTCGGAGCCAGCCGCGCCACCTTCTCCATCAGCGGCGGCACCAATAGCTCCACCGCCAGATCAGGCATCATCAGGCGAAAATGCCGCTCGCTGCTGGCGGCATCGAAATCGTCCGGAATGAAAAGCCCGCGCACCTGATCGAGCGCCTGCGCCAGCGGTCCGCGCAGCGCCTGCGCCCGCGGCGTCAATTGCATGCGGGCGCCGACCCGCACCAGCAAGGGATCGCCGAGCATGTCGCGCAGCCGCTGCAGCGCATGGCTCGCGGCCGGCTGCGACAGGCCGATCCGCATCGCGGCGCGGCTGACATTGGCTTCCAGCAGCAGCGCGTCGAGCGCGACCAGAAGGTTGAGGTCGATGGCGGCTAAATTCATAGAACGAATATATATCATACGGACTATCGATTGGAAGAATGATCTGGGCTGGACGAGAGTAGGGACATCGGACCTATCGAGACCCCTGAATGACTGCACGAATAGAACCCGCACCCGAGCCCTATCCCGCCAACGTCCAGGCCGCCTTCGACCGGTTTCCGCGCTCCTGGATGCCGCCGTTCCGGCTTTTCACCACGCTCGCGCGCCATCCCGAGCTGTTCGAGCGCTTCATCCGCGGCGCGCCGAGTTACCTGCCGGGCACGCAGGTCAGCGTGCGCCAGCGCGAGGTTCTGTTGCTTCGCGTCACCGCGCGATGCCGCTGCGAATATGAATGGGGCATGCGCGTCCACTATTTTGCCGACGAGGCCGGGCTTACCGCCGAGCAGGTTCGCGCGTCGCTGCACGGCGACGCCGGCAGCGCCTGCTGGCAAAGCGACGATGCGGTGCTGATCCGGCTCGCGGACGAACTGCACGAGACCTGCAGCATCGGCGACGAGCTGTGGGACGCGTTGCAGGCCGCGTTCAGCGCCGAAGCCATTCTCGAACTGGTGGTGATGGCCGGTTACTACCGCACCGTCGGCTACCTCGCCCAGGGCTTGCGGCTGCCGCTCGAACCCAGGGTCGGCCGGCCGTTTCCCGCCGCCTGATAGCTGACCTTCCATCTTCACAATCACCGCAAGGAGACCAGCATGAGCACCGCTGACAACAAGAAATTGATGCAGGAGATCTACGCCGGCACCGCCAACCGCGACGGCAGCCTGTTCATCGCACAGTCTCGCCGACGACGTGACGTGGTGCGTGACCGGCCAGAACAAATGGTCGCGCACCTTCAAGGGCAAGGCGTCGGTGCTGGGCGACCTGCAGGGCTATTTTCAGTCGCTGCTGGTGCAGCGCTCGCGCACCGTCGCGCACCGCTTCATCGCCGACGGCGACTGGGTGGTGGTCGAGGCGCGCGGCGACAATCTGACCAAGACCGGTGTCCGCTACGACAACGAGTACTGCATGGTGTTCCGGCTGGCGGGCGGCAAGATCGTGGAGATCAGGGAATATTGCGACTCCGCGCTGGTGGAGCGGGCGTTGGGAGATTTTCCTGCGTCGCGGATACCGGCGGCCGTGTCATGAGTGCGTCCGAGCAACAAGAAACTGATGCAGGAAATTTTCGCAGGGCTGGCAAACCGCAACGGCACGCTGTTTACCGAGCGGATGTCGGACGATATCAGCTGGATCAACATTGGCACCAACAAATGGTCGGGCACGTTCGACGGCAAGGCCGCCGTAATTCGCGATCTGCTGGCGCCGTTGCGGGCGCGGCTGGTCGAGCGGTCGCGGACATCGGCGCATCGCTTCATCGCCGAGGGCGACACCGTGGTGGTCGAGGCGCGCGGCGACAATCTCACCAGGGCCGGCAAGCGATACAACAACGAGTACTGCTTCGTGTTTCGGCTGGCGGACGGCAAGATCACCGAGGTGAAGGAATATTCCGACACCGCGCTGATCGATGCGGTGCTCGGCGATCCCCGGGAGGTGCTGACGGAAGCAACGCCGCAGCGTTGAGCAGCGTCTGTGCCGAAGGCAAGCCGGAGCGTGGGCCCCATCAGCGAAAACTCTCAAGCTCGACGTCGGCCTTGATCGAGGGCATGCTGGCCACCGTCGGGATCTGGCGTGCGCGCAGCCGGATCCGGCGCCAACTCGCCGCCATGAGCGAGCGGGAATTGCAGGATATGGCAACCTGCCGGGCGGAGGTCGCCGATGAGGTCGGCAAGCCGTTCTGGCTGGGATGAAAGGGAGATCGACATGAGCAAAGAGATTTTCAGCCCGGCGACGCTGCCGCCGCCGGCCGGCTATTCGCACGTCGCCAAGGTCAACAAGGGCACGCTGATCTATCTGGCGGGCCAGGTCTCGAGCGATGCCACGGGCAAGCTGGTCGGCGAGGGCAATTTCGAGGCCCAGGTCGAGCAGGTGTTCACCAACCTCAAGCTCGGGCTCGAGGCCGCCGGCGCTGTTATGGCCGACATCGTCAAGATGAACATCTATCTGGTGGCGGAAGTGGAGCCGTCAGAGGTGCCGAAATTCCGCGCGATCCGCGACCGCTACATCAACGTGGCGAAACCGCCGGCCTCTACGCTGGTGGTGGTCAGCCGTCTCGCCCGGCCTGGCTGGCTGATCGAGATCGAGGTGATCGCGGCGCTCGATGATTGAAACGAAAACGGCGCCCGCGAAGGGCGCCGTTTTGCCGTCGTGGAATTCAAGCCGCTCAGGCGGCTTTCACCGCAAGATGCTTGAACATGTTGCGGCGCGCCTCGTCGTCCATTTCCGCCTTGAACTTGAACGTGTCCTTGAGCGCGATGGCTTTCGCCGCTGCCGGCCGGGCCGAGATCTCGTCGACCAGCCGTTTCACGTTGGGATATTTCGCAAACGCTTCCTCGCCCATGATGAACGGGATCATGCGGGCCCAGCCCCAGACGTCCATGTCGACGATGGTGTAGGTATCGCCGACCATATAGCGGCGCTTGGTCAAATGATCGTTGAGAATGGCGTAATGCCGCTGCGCCTCGAACTGGTAGCGGTTGTGGGCGTAGTCGACCTTTTCCGGCGAGAAGTGCTTGAAGTGAACCGCCTGGCCGCTGAACGGTCCGACGCCGGTGGCGACAAACATCAGCCACGACAACAGTTCGGCGCGGTTGGCGGGCGAGGCCGGCGGCAGAAATTTGCCGGTCTTTTCGGCGAGGTAGAGCAGGATGGCGTTGCTGTCGAACACCGTGACGCCGTCGTCGTCGATCGCGGGGACTTTGGCGTTCGGATTGACGGCGAGATACTCAGGCTTGAACTGGTCGCCGGCGCGGGTATCGACGGCGACCGGCTGATAGGCGATGCCGGCTTCCTCGAGGAAGAGCGCGACCTTGGTCGGGTTCGGCGAGCCGTTGAAGTAGAATTTGAGCATCAAGATACTCCCTTGCTTCTTTGTTGGCCGAGAAAATCGGACGCGGCAGCGCTGCCGCAGGCGGTACGTCCATGCTCAAATTTTGGCGAAAAGCGCAAGCGACGAGTTTGTGAAGGGGCGGGGGTCCGAACCTCCGCCTACAAACAACTCATCATTCCGGGGCGCAGGCCAGTTAGCTCAGCCGCCGCAGAAAAAGCCGATCACGCCGACAGCGATCAATCCGGCGCCGGATGCGTTCATCAGGGTGGAGAAACGCATCGCCGAATGCAGGTTCGATGCCTGGGCGGCCCGTTCGGAGGGGCGGGTATAGCCGTGGACGATGACTTCCTGATTGAAATGACTGTTGGCTTCGAGGCCGCCGGACAGGCCGATGCAGATCAGGAGAACGCCGAGGATCACCAGGCCGGCAAAGCCCAGGAAGCTCAGCAGCAGCATCGGGGGCACGCCGACCAGAAAGATCGGCAGCAGCGGGAGCAACAGCAAATTCTCGGATTGTCGGGCGCGCATCGGACGGCATCCTCGGCCGCAAAATGACGGCCTGGTAGGGGTTTGGGATGCCGAAGAATATAGCAGGCAATCAAGGCAAAATGGGGTTTTTCAGCCTGCGTAAATCAGACAGCAGCCATCTCGGAGCGGATTTCGGCGCGTAGTTCGTCGATCAGCCGCAGGCCCTTCTTGGTCTCGATGTGCCAGAAGGTCCAGCCGTTGCAGGCCTCCGAGCCCTGCGCCACCGCGCCCATGCGGTGGATCGAGCCGACCTTGTCGCCGAGCATGATGGCGCCGTCGGCGCGCACCAGGGCGCCGTGGCGCTTCCGGGAATCGACCAGTTTGGTGCCGGGCGCAATCATGCCGCGCTCGATCAGTTCGGAGAACGCGACCCGGGGCGCGTCGCGCGCGGTCATGAAGGGGGCCAGGGTGGCTTCCGGCAGCGGCTCGATGGCGGCGATGCGCGCTTCCGCCGCAGTCGCATAGGTCTGGTCGCGCTCGAAGCCGATGTAGCGGCGGCCGAGGCGCTTTGCCACCGCACCTGTGGTGCCGGTGCCGTTGAACGGGTCGATCACGAGATCGCCGGGTTTTGAGGACGACAGCAGCACCCGCGCCAGCAGGCCTTCGGGCTTTTGCGTCGGGTGGACCTTCTTGCCGTCAGTACCTTTTAGCCGTTCGTCGCCGGTGCACAGCGGAATCAGCCAGTCCGAACGCGCCTGCACGTCCTCATTGGCGGCCTTCAGGGCCTCGTAGTTGAAGGTGTAGCCCTTGGCCTTTTCGTCGCGCGCGGCCCAGATCATGGTCTCGTGGGCATTTGTAAAACGGCGGCCGCGGAAGTTCGGCATCGGATTGGTCTTGCGCCAGACGATATCGTTGAGAACCCAGAAGCCGAGGTCCTGCATGATCGAGCCGACACGGAAAATGTTGTGGTAGGAGCCGATCACCCACAGCGTCGCCGACGGTTTCATGATGCGGCGGCAGGCGAGCAGCCAGGCGCGGGTGAAATCGTCATAGGCGGCAAAGGATGAGAACTTGTCCCAGTCGTTGTTGACGGCGTCGACATGGGATTCGTCGGGTCGCTTGAGATCGCCCTTGAGCTGCAGGTTGTAGGGCGGATCTGCAAACACCAGATCGACCGAACCGGCCTCAAGCTTCGACATCTCGGCGACGCAATCGCCAACGACGATACGGGCACTCGATGGGGACTCGAATTTAGTGCGGGGCGCCCTTGCAGACGCCCCGCGACGCGACACAACCATGACTCAAATACTCTGACTCAGGCGACGCTGTCGGCGACGCGGGACTAAACAACCGACTGGCGTTACCTTGACGTGCCGAGGTAAACACCGGGTTATCGCGCCGGCGCTTGGTGGCTATTGGTGATCATTGATGACTAGGCAATTTTTGCCGGGCGGGTTATTGATTAATGCAATGGAAATTTTACGTCTGTGGTGCGTTGGGGTATCGGCAAATGGGCTGCCCGCAAGCTGGGATGAGGAAAAACCGTCATGCGTTACGATGACTTCCGCCGCGACGACATCGAAGATCGTCGCGACGACAGCGGCGGCGGCATGGGCGGTGGCGGCATGGGCCTGCCGATGGGCGGCGGCGGGCTCGGCATCGGCACCATCATCGTGCTCGGCCTGGTCGGCTACGCCTTCGGCATCGATCCGCGCATCCTGATCGGCGGCGCCGAGATTCTCACCGGCGGCGGCCAGTCGCCGAGCTATCAGAGCGATCGCAGGACGGCGGAGCCGGCCAAAAAGGGCGCGCCCACCGACGAGATGGGCAGCATGATCTCCGGCGTGCTCGGCGAACTCAACGATCGCTGGAGCGAAATCTTCAAAGCCAGCGGGCAAACCTATTCCGGTCCGCGCATCGTGCTGTTTCGCAACGCCACCAATGGCGGTCGCTGCGGCATGGCGCAGGCGGCGATGGGGCCGTTCTACTGCCCGCCGGACAAGACGATTTATCTCGACACCGGATTTTTCCGCCAGGTCGAAACCCGGTTTCGCGGCTGCTCGGGCAAATCCTGCAAATTCACCGCGGCCTACATCATCGCCCACGAACAGGGCCATCACATCCAGAACCTGCTCGGCATCCTGCCGCGGGTGACACGGCTGCAGCAGCAGGTCGGCAGCAAGGCCGAAGCCAACGCGCTGCAGGTCAAGGTCGAGTTGCAGGCCGATTGCCTGTCCGGCGTCTGGGTCAACCGCGAGGAAAAGAAACGTCCGGGCTTCCTGCAAGCGGGCGACATCGATGCGGCGCTGGCGACGGCAGCGGCGATCGGCGACGACACGCTGCAGCGGCAGTCGACCGGCAGGGTGGTGCCGGATTCGTTCACCCACGGCTCCGCCGCGCAACGCAAGCAATGGTTCATGACCGGCTTCCAGCAGGGCACGGTGCAGGCCTGCAATACGTTTGCGGGGCAGCTGTAAGCAATTGGCGTCATTCCGGGGCGCGCTGAAAGCGCGAACCTCAGATGTGCAATTGCACATCGGGGACATCTCGATGCGGTATTCACGAGATTCCGGATCAGCCCGCTTTGCGGCCTGTCCGGAATGACGAACAAAGGAGACGCCATGTCTTCCACCGACGAAACCAGACAGTTCATCCCGCTCAACATCGCGGTGCTGACGATTTCCGACACGCGTTCGCTCGAGGATGACAAATCCGGGACCACGCTGGCGGATCGGCTCACCGCCGCCGGCCATATGCTGGCGGCGCGCGAGATCATCGTCGACGACGTCGACGCGATCCGCATCATCATCAAGCGCTGGATTGCCGATCCCGATGTCGATGCCATCATCACCACGGGCGGCACCGGCTTTACCGGCCGCGACGTCACGCCGGAGGCGATCGAGCCGCTGTTCGAAAAACGGATGGATGGCTTTTCGATCGCCTTTCACATGCTGAGCGTCGCCAAGATCGGCACCTCGTCGATCCAGAGCCGCGCTACCGCAGGCGTTGCCGGCGCTACCTATATCTTCTGCCTGCCGGGATCGCCGGGCGCCTGCCGCGACGGCTGGGACGGCATCCTCGCCGCCCAGCTCGATTACCGGACCCGGCCCTGCAATTTCGTCGAGATCATGCCGCGGCTCGATGAGCATCTGCGGCGCCCGAAAGCGCAGGGCGCGTCGGTTTGAGCTACCACCGTCATTCCGGGGTGGTCCGAAGGACCAGCCCGGAATCTCAGAGAATGCATCACCGCGAGATTCCGGGTTCGCCGCTTCGCGATCAGCCCCGGAATGACGGATCGAGACGCCGCTACAGCTTCATCTCCCAGGTCTCGCCGACCAGGTCGACGCCGAAACTGTGGTGCGGCTCTTCGCGACCAGCACGAAACCGGCGCGCTGATAGATTCCGCGCGCGGCGACCAGGATGCTCTGCGTCCACAGCGTGATCTAGCGGTAGCCGCATGCCCGCGCGAAACGCGATGCATTGCTCGGCCAGTGCGCGGCCGACGCCCTAGTCCGCGCGCCTTCTTTTCCACCAGCAGCAGGCGCAGTTTCGCGACCTCGTCGGATGCCTTGACCAGAAAGACCGAGCCGACCGGCTCGCCGCCGACCTCGGCAATCCAGCAATGCTCGCGCGCAGGCGTCGTATGACCTGATGAACTGCGCGCGATCTCGGCGACGAGCGCCTCGAAGCTGATGTCCCAGCCATATTCGCTGCGCGTAGACCGCGCCGTGGCTCTGACGTACCCAGCCGATGTCGCCGGGGCGATGGCTTCGCAGCAGGAAGCCGGCGGCGGCGCTGCGCCGGCGGCTCCAGCGCCTGCTCGATGGCGGCCATGGCGCCGACGATCGGCCGCGCGCTCGCCGCCGTCGCAGCCCGCCGAGCATGCGCCGCGACTTCGTCCTGCGAACTGCGCTCGAGCCTGGCAAAGGCCTGGCGTCCCTTGGCGGTCAGGCCGAGCCGGTTTTGCCGGCGGTCGGCCGGCAGCGGCTTTCGCGGTGATCAACCCGTCATCGTCGAATTTCTGCACGATCCGGCTGAGATAGCCGGGATCGAGGCCGAGCTCGATGCCGATCTCTTTGGCCGGCCAGTCATCGCGGTGCGCCGAGTTCGTACAGCACGCGCGCCTCGCTCAGCGAGAACGGGCTTTTCAGGAGTTGCTGATCGAGCACGCCGAGCTTGCGGGTATAGAAGCGGTTGAAGGCACGGACCGCGGATATCTGGTCGTCGGAATCGGCTGGGGACATCGCGCACCTCGATACTTGCCATTGTCAATTAATTATTTGACTTTGGCAAGTATTTTGAAGGCCTCGTTACGCCACCATGATCCGGCTGCGCAGCAGCGTGCGCGAGGAGCGGCCGAGCTGCCGCAGCAGCCGGGCTTCGGAGCGGCGGGCGTCGGGCGCGTAGCCGCCGAGCCGGTCGTAATGATCGCGCGCGATCAGCAAGCCCTGGTCCGCCGAGGGCCCGATGATCATCCGCGCGACGAATTTCAAGCCGTCGCGCAGCCCGGTATCGGCATAGGGCGAGCGGGCGTAGCGGAAGATCCCGGCGCGCGGACGGTCGCTCATCGAGACGCGCTGGATGAATTGCGCGGTCTCCTCGATCCAGCCCTGATCGAGCACCGCGCCGGCATGCAGGAACATCAGCCATGGCGAGCGGGCCTGCCGGGCGCCGGCCGCCAGCGCCGCGGCATGGGTTCCCTCGAACGGCAGGAAGCGGCACCCCGCGACATCGGCGACGCGCTCGATCACGCCATTGCCGCCCCGGTCCACCAGCAGCACCTCGCGCACCACGCCGGCGGCGGCGCCCGGCACCAGCGCCGCAAGCGTCGCGACCGCCGGCTGTTCGACGCCTTCGGTGGGGATGATGACGCTCAGCATGGACGGAGGCTCTTCAATGCCCGGATCGGGAAAAACGCCGCACTGTTATCACCTTGTCACAATCAAATCAGCCTGCCGGTTGCGGCTTTTTGCGGCAGGCGGGGCGGTGGGCGGGCTCCGTTCTATCTTTGCATGGGCTCGTTTTCGCGATTTTGAGTCCAGGCCCAGTTGTGGATAGTTTTCTATCGTTCTTGATTTGTTCTCATGGCGTGCTATGTTCTCCCCATGAGCCGAGCATCCTCTAATGCCCTCAAGCACCCGCCGGTCACGGCGCCCTCCGAGCCGGCGGGTGCGCTTTCTCCTTTTCCCGAACTCGCGGTCGCGATCGAGCGCGAGCGGCGGCGTGGCCGCGGCGCGCAATCCAACGCCTCCGGCCGCTTCGAGGCCGAAGCCCGCGTCGCCTTCGACGACGGCTGGCAGAGCCTCGACGAATTGCCGCCGTTCAAGACCACGGTCGCGCTCGATACCGCGCGCAAGGTCATCACCCGCAACGACTCGCCCGACATCGGCTTCGACCGCTCGATCAATCCGTACCGCGGCTGCGAGCATGGCTGCGTCTACTGCTTTGCGCGGCCGACCCATGCCTTTCTCGGCCTGTCGCCGGGGCTCGACTTCGAATCGAAACTGTTCGCCAAGCCGGACGCGCCGCAGCTGCTGGAAAAGGAACTGGCGGCGCAGGATTACGAGCCGCGCATGATCGCGATCGGCACCAACACCGATCCCTATCAGCCGATCGAGCGCGAGCGCAAGATCATGCGCGGCATTCTCGAAGTGCTGGAGCGCGCCGGCCATCCGGTCGGCATCGTCACCAAATCGGCGCTGGTGACCCGCGACATCGACATTCTCTCGCGGATGGCCAAGCGCAATCTCGCCAAGGTGGCGCTGTCGGTCACCACGCTCGATCCGAAACTGGCGCGCACCATGGAGCCGCGGGCCTCGACGCCGGCCAAGCGGCTGGAGGCGCTGCGGCAACTGTCGGAGGCGGGCATTCCGACCACGGTCATGGTGGCGCCGGTGATCCCGGCGCTGAACGACTCCGAGATCGAGCGCATTCTCGACGCCGCCGCCCATGCCGGCGTCAAGGAAGCGAGCTACGTGCTGCTGCGGCTGCCGCTCGAGGTGCGCGACCTGTTCCGCGAATGGCTGATGGCCAATTATCCCGACCGCTACCGCCACGTCTTCACGCTGATCCGCGACATGCGCGGCGGCCGCGACTACGATTCGCAGTGGGGAACGCGGATGAAGGGCACCGGCCCGATGGCCTGGATGATCGGCCGCCGGTTCGAGATCGCCTGCGAAAAACTCGGCCTCAACAAGCGGCGCTCGAAACTGACCACCGATCATTTCGCGAGGCCGAAGCGCAGCGGGCAGCAGCTGAGTTTGTTTTAGAAGTTGCTCGCGATTGCGACGGTTGATCGTCGACCGTCATAATGCGCAAGCGGTCGTCGCACCGAGCTTGACCGGGCGATCCAGTACGCTGCGGCTTCCCAGTTTATCGCGAACGCTCGGAATACTGGGTCGCCCGATCAAGCCGGGCGATGACGGCAATGTCGGCGTAAGGCGGACCTGAATAGCGGGCATTCGCCCGAGTTCCCGGTTGCGCCGCCGGCGTCGTGCTTGCGCACGATCCCGGCATGATTCGCGACAAGTCCGAAAAAGACAAACCCAAGCTGCCGAAGGGCGTGATCGCGGTCGCGCCGCCGAGCTTTCGGCGCGAGCGCGCGCTGATCAAGCGCGGCGTCTGGCCGGTGGCCGGCTGCGACGAGGCCGGGCGCGGGCCGCTGGCCGGCCCGGTGGTGGCCGCCGCCGTGGTGCTCGACCCCAAGCGGATCCCCAAGGGCATCGACGATTCCAAGCGGCTGACGGCCGAGCGGCGCGAGGAACTGTTCGAGGAAATCTGCGCCACCGCATCGTTCGCGGTCGCCTTTGCCTCGCCGGCGCGGATCGATCGCGACAATATCCTGCGCGCCTCGCTGTGGGCGCTGGCGCGCGCGGTGCATGCGCTGCCGGAAATGCCGAAGCACGTGTTCGTCGATGGCCGCGACCGGCTCGATATCGCCGTGCGACTGCGACGCCGTGATCGGCGGCGACGGGCTGGTGATGTCGATCGCGGCGGCGTCGATCATCGCCAAGGTCTCGCGCGACCGCCTGATGTGCAAGCTGGCGCAGGATTGCCCGGGCTATGGTTTCGAGTCCCACAAGGGCTATGCCGTGCCGGAGCATCTGGCGGCGCTGAACCGGCTCGGACCCACCGTGCATCACCGCCGCTTTTTCGCGCCCGTCGCCGCGGCGCGGGAAAGACATCAGGCCGGGATGCCGATCGAAACCGGCATCGTCGCGCTGGAAACACCAGATCGACGATCGAGATTTCGGCCGCGAGCTGAGCGGACAGTTGCCTCAGCGGCCCATGCGCTCTATCACTTCGGGAGATCGAATAGCGCCGGCTTGGGGTTGGCGCGGGCATTTCCGGACGTTCATGCGTTTCACCTCCCTGATTATCGAACTGATCCGCGCCCGGCCGCGGCTGGTGGTCTGGCTTGTGGTGCTGTTGCAGGCGGCGCTGTGGCTGATCCTGCCGCTGGTGCTGTATCGAAGCCCGCCCGGCGATGTCGCCACCGTGCTGGCGTTCGGCCGCGAATATCAGGTCGGCACCGATCTCGGGCCGCCGCTGGCGTTCTGGCTCGCCGATATCGCGTTTCGCGCCGCCGGCAATCACATGTTCGGGGTCTATCTGCTGGCGCAGATTTGCTCGGTCGTCACGTTCCTGGACGCTGTACCAGCTGGCGCGCGCCATCGTCGGCGGACAGCAGGCGGTGCTCGTCGTGCTGCTGTCGCTGACCGTCACGGCATTCAGTTCGCCCGGCCTCGAATTCGGCCCGCTGGTGCTGGCGCGTCCGCTCTGGGCGCTGCTGCTGCTGCACTCCTGGCAGCTGATCGGGCAGGGCCGCCGCAACGCCTGGTTCGCCTGGTCGATCGAAGCCGGACTGTTGCTGCTGACCACTTCCGCCGCCATCGGCCTGTTGCTGCTGGTCGCGGCGTTTGCGCTCGCAACCGTGCGCGGCCGGCGCACGCTGATGTCGTTCGATCCGTTGTTCGCGCTGCTGGTGATCGTGGTGCTGGTGCTGCCGTATCTGATCTGGCTGATCCGCGCCGGCACCCTGGCGCTGCCGCCATGGCCTGCTATCGCGGATTTGAGCGGCAAGGGCGCTGCACGGCGCGACGCTGCTCGGCGGCCTGCTGGTGGCGATTTCCGGCATCGTGCTGCTGGCGCTGCTCAACTCCGGCTGGTTCGCCCGCAAGCCGGAAGAGGCGCCGATCATCTTTCGGCCGCCGGTCGATCCCCTGGCGCGCGACTTCGTTTATTTCTTTGCGCTGGCGCCGGCGCTCGCAGGCAGCCTGATCGCGGGCCTGTTCAATCTCGACCGCGTCGTCGGCGGGGCGGGCGTCGCACTTGTCATGTCGGGACTGGCCATCATCGTCGCGACCGGCGATCTCGTTCAACTGCGGCGTCAGCGCCTGCTGCGCTCGGTGTGGGCGGCCGTGGTGATCGCGCCCGGCGCTCGCGGCGGTGGCCACGACGCTCTTTCTGCCCTGGACCGGCGCTGCCGAGGTGGCGACGTCGCTGCCCGCGACCGCGATCGCGCGTTTCTTCGGCGAAAGTTTCGAGCGGCGCACCAATCAGCGGCTGCGCGCGGTCGCGGGCGACGCGCGGATCGCGTCATTGGTCTCACTGGACCGCGGCCGTCCGCGTTTGCTGCTCGACGCCACACCGGAGCGGACGCCGTGGCTGACGCCCGCAAAGTTCAACGAGACCGGCGGCGTCGTGGTCTGGCGCGCCTCCGACACCGCCGGCACGCCGCCGCGCCGAAATCGCGAAACGATTTCCCGGCCTGGTGCCGGAAGTGCCGCGCGCCTTCGAGTGGCTGGTGACCGGCCGCCAGCCGCTGCTGCGGATCGGCTGGGGCATCGTGCGGCCGAAGGGGCCGTAGGCCAAGTCGCCGCATGGTGCGGCGCGTATTCAGAGCCCGAGAAGGAATTCAGACCTCATCCTGAGGAGCGCGCTCTTGCGCGCGTCTCGAAGGATGGATGCAACGGGACTCGCGGCCATCCTTCGAGACGCTGGCTGATTTCTATAGCCAAAACAAAAATCAGCAGCGAAGAATGTACCTTTCAAGCTGAGAGGTCCGAAGCAACGGTGTCCGAAAAATTTCTAGGCTACTTTTTACCTAAGGACGGCGGACACGTTCACGGTGCCCGCTTCGAAAAGCCGCTGTCAGAAGAGCAATTTTCCGAATTCGAGAACGTCATCCGCATCACGAGCATCTTGCGACCGTTCATCATTGACTTCTTAGGGATGGAAGAGAACTACCGCATCCTCAGTCGGATGCCTAAAGAAATGAAAGGGCGCTTCGAAGCCCAAAGCAACCCTATGACGGAGGGCGCCATTGGGGGCACTTGGAGGGTTTGGCAGGCGCAGAACGCTGTTACTAATTTTCTATCTTCTGCGAGTGCACTGCGTGATCGTTCGAAGACAAGATTGAGGCAGCGATACGGCAAAGATTCCGAACAATTGGCTGCGCTACAAGCTGCGATCAAAACGGCCGTGGACGGCTCCATTGAATACCGGTTTTTCTATCACCTTCGCAATTATGCACAACATCATGACATCCCGCTCTCGCTCGTGCCAATAAAGTCGACCGTAAGTGAGCAGTCAAAGATTGAAGCTAATATCTCGATTGTAATTGCGCCTTCCAAGCTGGCTTCGGGTTCGCGGGAGCACAAGCAATTCTTTAATCTAGAGTTATCGAAGCTCTCAGAAGACATTGACAGTAAACGCATATGCGCAAGTCGCATTTCCGGCTTCATGCTGGGTTGCTGAAAGCAATCATCGGTATGCACGCTCAAGAGTTAGGGGAGATGCGAAGCCTACCGGGAAGCACTGGAAAAGCATCTAAAAAAGCATCTCAATCTTCCCAACGGAGCATTTCCGGTGGTTTGGGAGGGGGCTTTTCCGATCGAGCCCGGCATGTCCGTGCAGAGTAAGTTCACGCATTTTTCCTTTGATGAGCTGAACCTGATTTTTGTACTTCACGAGCATCTCAGCAAGATCGTAAGCGACCAGCCGAAGAAAGCAAAATCAAAGAGCTAATGAGCTCAGTTTCGACTTCAAATATTGCCACCGCTTTCGAGACGCATCGCCGTTGGCGATGCCGTCTCAGGATGACGGCTGTGCTTCGTCTCTTCCAGCGCCTTCGCGATCGCGCGCAGATCCTGCCACGCCATCCGCTTGTAGGACGGCGAGCGCAGCAGATAGGCCGGATGGAAGGTGGCGATGCGCGCGGATTTTGCGCGTGCCGGTGTCGTAGTCGAACCAGCGCCCGCGGGTCTTCATGATGCCCTCGCGGGTCGACAGCAGGGTTTGCGTCGAGGGATTGCCGAGCGTGACCAGCACGTCCGGATTGACCAGTTCGATTTGCCGCTGGATGAACGGCAGGCAGATTTGGGTTTCCTGCGGCGTCGGCGTGCGGTTGCCGGGCGGGCGCCACGGAATGACGTTGGCGATGTAGGCGGTGGTGCGGTCGAGCCCGATCGCGGCGATCATGCGGTTGAGCAATTGCCCGGAACGCCCGACGAACGGCAGGCCCTCGATGTCTTCCTCGCGTCCGGGAGCCTCGCCGACGAACATGATGCGCGCCTGCGGATTGCCGTCGGCAAACACCAGCCGGGTGGCGGTGGATTTCAGCGCGCAGCCGTCGAATTTTTCCAGCAGGTCGCGCAGCACCTCGAGCGAGGGCGCGGTGCGCGCCGCTTCCCGCGCCGAAGTGATCGCCGCCTCCGGCGCCAGCGCCGGCTCGCCGCGCGCGGCCGGAACCGGGGCAGCCATTCTGACCGGTTGGGGCGGCGCCGCTTCGCTGGCCACGGCAGCGGCGATATCGGGGTCGGACAGCCGGTTGACCGGCTCGTCCGTTAGCGCGCAGTCGACCCCGGCCTCGAGATAAAAGGCCAGCAATTGCTGAACGGTAGGGGCGGGCTCAGGCGTCATGGCGATCTTGGGATCTGCGATCAGGGGCATCGCTGCAATCTAGGTCGGATCGGCGCCGCGAGCGAAACGCCTCTGAGCGCGTGCGTAATTTCCATGGTTGTTCTTCGCTCGAAAAATCGGAAACAAACGGAGCTTTAGAGCCGTTCTTAACCGGGCTGAGACCAGATCATGAGCACTGAAGAGCTTCCTCCCCGCGAATCCATGGAATTCGACGTCGTGATCGTCGGCGCCGGCCCGTCGGGCCTCGCCGCCGCGATCCGGTTGAAGCAGCTCAATGCCGATCTCAATATCGTCGTGGTGGAGAAGGGCTCGGAAGTCGGCGCCCATATCCTGTCCGGCGCGGTGATCGATCCGGTCGCGCTCGACAAGCTCATTCCGGACTGGCGCGAGGATGCCGACTGTCCGCTGAAGACCCAGGTCAAGACCGACAAGTTTTACTGGATGACCGCAGGGCATGGCGATTCCGCTGCCGGCCATCATGATGCCGCCGCTGATGAACAATCATCACTGCTATATCGGCTCGCTCGGCAATGTGTGCCGCTGGCTGGCGCCGAAGGCCGAAGCGCTCGGCGTCGAGATCTATCCGGGCTTTGCCGCGACCGAGGTGCTGTACGACGAAAAAGGCGCGGTGCGCGGCATTGCGACCGGCGACATGGGCATCGCCAGGGACGGCTCGCACAAGGATTCGTCTACACCCGCGGCATGGAGCTGCTCGGCAAATACACGCTGTTCGCCGAAGGCGCGCGCGGCAGCCTGACCAAGCAGTTGATCGCGAAATTCTCGCTCGACGCCAACAGCGAGCCCGGCGAAATTCGGCATCGGCCTCAAGGAAGTCTGGCAGATCGATCCGTCAAAGCACCAGAAGGGCCTGATCCAGCATTCGTTCGGCTGGCCGCTGAACAATTCGACCGGCGGCGGCTCGTTCCTCTATCACTATGACGACAATCTAGTGGCGGTCGGCTTCGTCGTGCATCTCAATTACGACGATCCGTATCTGTCGCCGTTCGATGAATTCCAGCGCTTCAAGACCCATCCCGCGATCCGCACCCTGTTCGAAGGCGGCAAGCGGCTCGGCTTACGGCGCGCGCGCCATCACCGAGGGCGGCTATCAGTCGGTGCCGCGGCTGTCCTTTGCCGGCGGCGCGCTGATCGGCTGTGCGGCGGGTTTCGTCAACGTGCCGCGCATCAAGGGCGTGCACAACGCGATCGGCAGCGGCATGCTCGCGGCCGAGCACGTCAATGCCGCGCTCGGCGCCGGCCGGGCCAACGATGAACTGGTCGAATACGAGAATGCCTGGCGCGATTCAGCCGTCGGCAAGGATTTGTACCGGGTCCGCAACGTCAAGCCGCTGTGGTCGAAGTTCGGCACCATCATCGGCGTCGCGCTCGGCGGCATCGACATGTGGTGCAACACGCTGCGGCTTCTCGCTGTTCGGAACCCAGTCGCATGCCAAGCCCGACCGCAAGACGCTCGATCCGGCGAAAACGCATGCGCCGATCGCGTATCCGAAACCGGACGGCAAGCTGACCTTCGACAAGCTGTCGTCGGTGTTCATTTCCAACACCAATCACGAAGAGGACCAGCCGGTTCATCTGAAGGTCGCCGACATGAACCTGCAGAAGACCTCCGAGCATGACGTCTTTGCCGGCCCGTCCAATCGCTATTGCCCGGCCGGGGTCTATGAATGGGTCGAGGAGGCGAGCGGGCCGCGCTTCCAGATCAACGCCCAGAATTGCGTCCACTGCAAAACCTGCGACGTGAAGGATCCGAACGGCAACATCACCTGGGTTCCGCCGGAGGGCGGCGGCGGGCCCAATTATGAGGCGATGTGACCACGATTGCGTGAGCCGATACGCCGACGGTGCGGCAGCCGGTCACGATACCGCCACACTGAAAGCGTTTCCCAGACCGGGCTGGCCAAATCGGCGGCCGCAGGGCCGTTCTGCCGATCAATTCGCCACCCCGTATCCTTGCGGTTCAGCGCCAAACGCGGCATTGTCGGATGGCTTGATGCCGCCGGTTGGGTTCGCATTCGAGACTGCTCGCAATATCCTGCCGTGAAATCCTGAAGCTAGGGCGAACCGTGATGTTTTCCATTCGTTTCAATCGCTGGACGACCGCCGCTTTGCCCTCGTCGCCATTTCCTTGTCGACATGGCGGTGCCGGGCTCGCTTGCGGCCCAGACGCCCGAGCGTCCGGCCGACAACACGGCGCAGTTTCCCACCAAGAGCGATCTGAAATCGCTGACCAGTTCCGGCAGCTATCTGGCCGCCCGCCATGCCAGCGTCGAGCGCGACGCCAATTCGGCGGCGGCGTTCTATCGCCAGGCGCTTCGCAAGGATCCGAAGAACAACGAACTGCTCGACCGCGCGTTCATCTCCTCGCTCGCGGACGGCGATATCGACGACGCCGTCAAGCTCGCCGACAATATCCTGACCATCGACAAGTCCAATCGCGTGGCCCGGCTGGTGGTCGGCGTGCGCGATCTGAAGCAGAAGAAATACGCGACCGCCCAGATCAACATCAACCAGTCGATTCGCGGGCCGATCACCGATCTGGTGGCGACGCTGCTGTCGGGCTGGGCCAGCTACGGCGCCGGCGACACCAAATCGGCCGTCGCCAACATCGACAAGCTGGCGGGTCCGGAATGGTATCCGCTGTTCAAGGACCTGCACTCCGGCATGATGCTCGAACTCGCGGGCAAGGATAAGGACGCCGGCGCGCGCCTCGAGCGCGCCCACAAGCTCGACGATTCCATGCTGCGGGTGGCCGACGACTACGCGCGCTGGCTGTCGCGCAACAAGGACGCGGCGGCGGCAACCGCGGTCTACGAGGCATTCGACAAGAAGCTTGCCGCGCCATCCGCTGGTGCAGGAAGGCCTGCGCGAGAGCAAGGCCGGCAAGAAGATGCCGCCGCTGGTGGATTCGGCGCAGACCGGTGCGGCCGAGGCGCTGTACGGCATCGGCGCGACCTTGACCCGCCGCGGCGGCGAGGATCTGGCGCTGGTCTATCTGCAGCTGTCGCTGTACCTCAACCCCAATCATTCGCTGGCGCTGCTGTCGCTCGCCGATCTCTACGAGTCGGTGAAGAAGCCGCCGATGGCGATCAAGGTCTATGAGCGGATGCCGGCGAATTCGCCGCTGAAGCGCAATGCGCAGATCCAGCTCGCGACCAACCTCGATGCCGCCGACCGCAGCCCCGAGGCGATCAAGATCCTGAAGGGCGTCACCGCGGAAGATCCCAAGGACATCGAAGCCATCATGGCGCTCGGCAATATCGAGCGCGGCCGCAAGAAGTTCGCCGACTGCGCCCAGACCTACACCCAGGCCATCGACGTGCATGCCGAAGACCAACGAAAAGTCGCAACTGGGTCTCCTACTATTACCGCGGCATCTGCCAGGAACGCTCCAAGCAGTGGAGCAAGGCGGAAGCGGACATGCGCAAGGCGCTCGAGCTGCAGCCCGAGCAGCCCCACGTGCTGAACTATCTCGGCTATTCCTGGATCGACCAGGGCGTCAATCTCGACGAAGGCATGAAGATGATCAAGCGCGCGGTCGATCAGCGCCCGGATGACGGCTACATCGTGGACTCGCTGGGCTGGGCGTATTACCGCATCGGCAATTTCGAGGACGCGGTGAAGAATCTCGAGCGCGCGATCGATCTCAAGCCGGAAGACCCGACCATCAACGATCATCTCGGCGACGCCTATTGGCGCGTCGGCCGCACGCTGGAAGCGAAATTCCAGTGGGCCCATGCCCGCGACCTCAAGCCCGAGCCGGAAGAGCTGCCGAAGATCGAGGCCAAGCTCGAAAACGGGCTGCCGGAAGACACCTCGTCTGCCGCCTCCGCGGACAAGAAAAAAGAAGATGGCAAGGGCGGCTGAGGGTGGCTGATCGAACGGCTGGCCGGCGATGCTGATGGAAGCGGGGCGTGCCAAGGTCAACCTGACCCTTCGCGTGGTCGGGCGCCGCGTCGACGGCTATCACGACCTCGAAAGCATGGTGGCGTTCGCCGATTGCGCCGATCGGCTCAGCCTGACGCCCGGCAGCGACGCTCAATCTCAAGACCACCGGGCCGCTGGCGCAGGACTGCGGCGAGACCTCGGACAATCTGGTGTTCAAGGCGGCGCAGCTGCTCAGCGAGCGCGTGCCGGATCTGAAGCTCGGCGAATTCACCCTCGACAAGCTACTGCCGGTCGCGGCCGGGCATCGGCGGCGGTTCGGCCGATGCCGCGGCGGCATTGCGGCTGCTGGCCCAGGCCAACGGCCTCGCTCTCGACGACGCGCGCGTGATCGAGGTCGCGGAGCTGACCGGCGCCGACGTGCCGGTATGTCTCGCCTCGCGCGCCTGCGTCATGACCGGCGTCGGTGAAACCCTGCTGCCGCTGGCCTTGCCGAAAATGCCCTGCGTGATGGTCAACCCCCGCGTCCCGGTGGCGACCAAGGACGTGTTTGCCGAACTCGGCTTGCGCAATGGCGAACTGCTGGTCGGCGCCACCGACGTGTTGCAGGCCACGGCCTGGCCGGAAGACGGCGCCTCGCTGGAAGACTGGGTTGAAGTTCTCAGCGCCGGCTCCAACGACCTCGAAGCGCCGGCGACGCGCATTCAGCCCGTCATCGGCGAAGTGATCGCAGCGCTCAACGCCACCAACGGCGCCTGGCTGGCGCGGATGTCGGGATCGGGCGCGACCTGTTTTGCGATCTATGAGAATACCGCCGACGCCCAGCGCGCGGCGGAGAAGATCCAGCTCGATCACCCCGGCTGGTGGGTGCATGCGGGCGTGCTGAGCTAGCGCATACCACACACCGTCATCCTGAGGTGCGCGCCGCCTTCGGCGCGCCTCGAAGGATGGATGCAAATGACGTGTCTGCGGCCCATCCTTCGAGGCGCGCAAGAGCGCGCACCTCAGGATGACGGCAGTCTCGCTGCGGTTAATGCGACCGCGCCAGGCAGAACGCCACCACCTGCTCGAGCGCGGTCTTCATCGGCGAGGCCGGAAACAGCGCCAGCGCGTCGACCGCCATCGCGCCGTAATGCTGGGCGCGGTTGATGGTGTCTTCGAGCGCGCGGTGCTTGGTCATCAGGCCGATGGCGTGGTCGAGATCGCCGTCGCCGATTTCGCCGCGCTCCAGCGCCTTGACCCAGAAGCTGCGCTCGGAGTCGTTGCCGCGGCGGAACGCCAGCACCACCGGCAGCGTGATCTTGCCCTCGCGGAAATCGTCGCCGATGTTCTTGCCGAGCTTGGCGGCCTTGCCGCCATAGTCCAGCACGTCGTCGACCAGTTGAAACGCGATGCCGAGATTCATGCCGACCGAGCGGCACGCGGTCTGCTCGGCCTTGGGCGGTTGGCGATCACCGGGCCGACCTCGCAGGCCGCGGCGAACAGTTCGGCGGTCTTGCCGCGGATCACGGCGAGATATTCGTCCTCGGTGGTCGCGGTGTTTTTCGCCGCCGCCAGCTGCATCACCTCGCCCTCGGCGATGGTGGCCGCGGCGGACGACAGAATGTCGAGCGCGCGCAGCGAGCCGACCTCGACCATCATGCGAAAGGCCTGGCCGAGCAGGAAGTCGCCGACCAGAACGCTGGCCTCGTTGCCCCACAGCATGCGCGCCGACAGCTTGCCGCGGCGCAGCTCGCTTTCGTCGACCACGTCGTCATGCAGCAGCGTGGCGGTGTGCATGAATTCGACCGAGGCGGCGAGCTTGATATGGCCGTCGCCGGAATAGCCGGTGAGGTTGGCCATCGCCAGCGTCAGCATCGGGCGCAGCCGCTTGCCGCCTGAGGAAATCAGGTGGTTGGCGACCTCGGGGATCATGGTGACTTCCGAGCCGGTCCGCGACAGGATCGTGGCGTTGACGCGCTCCATGTCGGCGGCGACAAGCCCGACCAGCTGATCGATCGAAGCGCCGGATGGGCTCTCGAAGGGAACAATAACCGCCACGCTGGTCTCCACAATTGCCCAATTCGCTCTATCCTCGGTATACAATAGAAACTGCCGGGTAATGCGGCAAGGGCACGAAGCGGTTGACACTGCGGTCGTGGCCGCCGCAGTCGGGCCGAGAAAGGAGCGCCAAAGTTGCGGGAATTGGTTCGGACCAACGATATCGTGCTGGTTTCGGCGGTCGGCGCGCTGCTCGACGGCGCCAATATCCATCATCTGGTGCTGGACCAGAACATGAGCATCATCGAAGGCTCGCTCGGCGTCCTGCCGCGCCGGATTCTGGTCCATGAGGACGACAACCAGCGAAGCGCGCCAGGTTCTCAGCGATGCCGGGCTCGCCCACGAACTGCGGGCCGATGACTGACCCGGCAGGTCGCTTGATCGACGACTTCACCGAAGATGCGTTTCTCGGCGGCCAGTTGCGGCTGCGGCAGCCGAAATCGGGCCATCGCGCCGGCCATGATGCCATGCTGCTGGCCGCGGCGACGCCGGCGCGTCCGGGCGATCGCGTGGTCGATTTCGGCGCCGGCGTCGGCGCCGCCGGCCTGGCGGTCGCCAAGCGCGTCGCCGGCATCGACCTCGTTCTGGTCGAGATCGACGACGGACTGGCGGATCTCGCGCGCGGCAACGCCGCCTCGAACGCGATTGCCGCCGAAGTCATCGTGCTGGACGTGACGGCCGACGCCGAGGCCTTTGCCGCCGCCGGGCTTGCCGCCCGACAGCGCCGATGTGGTGCTGATGAATCCGCCGTTCAACGATCCCGCGCGGCATCGCGCCTCGCCGGACCAGGCGCGCGAGGTCGCCCATGTCGCGACGGCAGCGACGCTGGAGAGCTGGATTCACGCCGGCGCGACGAATTCTGAAATCCGGCGGCGTGCTCGACCTTGATCTGGCGCGCCGACGGCCTTGCCGAAGTGCTGGCGGCGCTCGGCCGCGGCTTTGGCAGCCTCGCCATTCTGCCGGTTCACGGCGACGCGACGGCGCCGGCGATCCGGGTGCTGATTCGCGCCGTCAAGGGCGGCAAGGCGCCGACGCAAATGCATGCCGGCGCTGATGCTCAATGATGAGTCAGCGCTGCCCAATAAACAGGTCGCAGGATATTCTGGCCGGGAAGGGGGTATTGCCGTTGGCGATACGCTAAAGGCGGCTCGATCGCTCAGCGCTTTGAGCAGCGCATCAGCGCTATTGCGGAAGCGTTTTCGAGCGCTGTTCCGGCGCCGAAGTGAAGTGAACCGCGGTCAAAAGCGTACCGATCAGCATCATCAGCAGATAGATCTTCATGTCGTTCTCCGCTGCGCCATTGCAGCCTGTTAACGGCTGCAATGCAAAAGGCGTTCCGTTCGCTTCAATGACACTCGCGTGATAAAAAATGGTTAATTTGAGGTAATCGGCGATGATGGAACAAACAGATGATCGCGGCGGATTGCCGGCCTGATCGACAGGCTGCGCGGACTTGGTCCCGGCGCGTCTGCGGCGCGGAACCGCCGTGGTGCCGGTGGTGCGGCTGTCCGGCGTGATCGGCGCGGTGACGCCGCTGCGGCCGGGCATGTCGCTGGCCGGCGTCGCCAGCACGCTGGAGCGCGCCTTCGCCACCAAGAATGCCAAGGCGGTGGCGCTGGTGATCAATTCGCCCGGCGGCTCGCCGGTGCAGTCGCGTCAGATCTACTTGCGGATCCGCCAGCTCGCCGCGGAGAAGAAACTGCCGGTGCTGGTGTTCGTCGAGGATGTCGCGGCATCCGGCGGCTACATGATCGCCTGCGCCGGCGACGAGATTTTCTGCGATCCGTCGTCGATCCTGGGATCGATCGGCGTGGTCGGCGGCTCCTTCGGATTTCAGGAGCTGATCAAGAAGATCGGCGTCGAGCGGCGGCTCTATACCGCGGGCGAGCACAAGGCGATGCTCGATCCGTTCCTGCCGGAAAATCCCGACGACGTCGCGCGGGTCAAGGCGCTGCAGCGCGAGATCCACGCCATCTTCATCGCGCTGGTGAAGCAGAGCCGGGGCGGCAGGCTCAAGGGCGCCGACGACGTGCTGTTCACCGGCGAATACTGGGCCGGCGAAACCTCGGTTTCGCTCGGCCTGGCGGACGCGATCGGCGATCTGCGCTCGACGCTGCGCGCGCGCTACGGCGACAAGGTGCAGACGCCGGTGATCGCACCGGCGACGCGGACTGTTGTCGGGCCTGCTGGGCCGCAAATCCGCCGGGGCCGGAACGCTGGCGTCGCTGGAGGCAGGTGCCGGGCCTGCCGGACGAGCTGATTTCGGCGCTGGAGACCCGGGCGATTTGGGCCAAATTCGGGTTTTGAGGGATGAACGGAATGTGTCCGCGCCATTTGGCCCCGGAAAACCCGATTGCGAGCCGGACCGGCTTGCGCAACAATGTGCGTGCGGGGGCTGTGACTGATGAACGACAAGGATCGACCGATGCCGCCGCTGATCGCATTCGCAGGCGCCCTGGGTGGGCTGGCCGTGGTCCGCTGGGCCTACCGGACCGCCATGAGGGTCAACCGGGAACTGGAAGAAGCGCGGCTGGCCCGGGTCGCCGAAGCCGCCAGACCGCAGGAAATTCCGACCCTGCGGCGGGATCCCAACACCGGCGCCTACCGGCCGGGCTGAACGCCGCCCAACCAAATACTCCGTCATGGCCGGGCTTGACCCGGCCATCCAGCGCGCTTCCTTGAATGGGCGAAGCCAGAGACGTGGATGCCCGGGTCAAGCCCGGGCATGCGACTTTGATGGCGATGCAAGTGCGTGCCCGAGGACCGCCTGAGCCGCTCGCCTTGATTCCCCGCTCCCCCGCCGATACGGTCCCGCGCGCTTGCCGCCCCCTCGCGAAACCCCGAATCGGACGATGGACTCCATACCTGCCCACATGCGCCCGGAACGCTCGTTCCAGGGTTTCATCCTGGCTCTGCAGCGGTTCTGGGCCGATCAGGGCTGCGTGATCCTGCAGCCCTACGACATGGAAATGGGCGCCGGCACCTTTCATCCGGCGACGACGTTGCGCGCGCTGGGGCCGAAGCCGTGGAAGGCCGCCTATGTGCAGCCGTCGCGCCGGCCGAAGGATGGCCGCTACGGCGAAAACCCCAACCGGCTGCAGCACTACTACCAGTTTCAGGTGATCATCAAGCCGTCGCCGCCGGACCTTCAGGAGCTGTACCTGAAATCGCTCGCCGCGATCGGCATCGATTCAGGCTTGCATGACATCCGCTTTGTCGAGGACGACTGGGAAAGCCCGACGCTCGGCGCCTGGGGCCTGGGCTGGGAATGCTGGTGCGACGGCATGGAAGTCTCGCAGTTCACTTATTTCCAGCAGGTCGCCGGCGTCGAATGCGCGCCGGTCGTCGGGCGAACTCACCTACGGCCTCGAGCGGCTGGCGATGTATGTGCAGGGCGTCGACCGCGTCTACGATCTCAATTTCAACGGCCGCGAGGGCGCCGAAAAGGTCACCTACGGCGACGTCTTCCTGCAGGCCGAGCAGGAATATTCGCGGCACAATTTTGAGCACTCCGACGCCGACATGCTGTTCAAGCAATTTTCCATGGCGGAGGAAGCCTGCAAGAAATATCTCGATGCCGGCTGGAAAGACGGCAAGCGCGAAGCGCATCAGATGGCGCTGCCGGCCTTCGACCAGTGCATCAAGGCCAGCCACGCCTTCAACCTGCTCGACGCCCGCGGCGTGATCTCGGTGACCGAACGGCAAAGCTACATCATGCGCGTGCGCGAATTGGCAAAGGCCTGCGGCGAAGCCTGGGTGCATACCGAAGCCGGCGGGGCGGCCTGATGCCCGATCTTCTGCTCGAACTGTTCTCCGAAGAAATTCCCGCGCGCATGCAGGCGAAGGCGGCCGATGATCTGCGCCGCATGGTGACCGACAAACTGGTGGCCGAAGGTCTGGTCTATGAAGGCGCAAAAGCGTTCGCGACGCCGCGGCGGCTGACGCTGACGGTGCACGGCATTCCGGCGCGGCAGTCGGACCTGAAGGAAGAGCGCAAGGGACCGCGCGTCGGCGGGCCGGATGCGGCGATCCAGGGATTTCTCAAGGCCACGGGTTTGGCCTCGCTCGACCAGGCCAAGATCCAGCGCGATCCCAAGAAGGGCGACTTCTACATCGCGCTGATCGAAAAGCCCGGCCGCGCCACGCTCGATGTGCTCGCCGACATGCTGCCGCTGATCATCCGGACCTTCCCGTGGCCGAAATCGATGCGCTGGGGCGCACGCTCGGCGACGCACAGCGCGCTGCAATGGGTGCGGCCGCTGCATGCCATCGTCGCCACCTTCGGCATGGAGACCGAGGAGCCGGAGGTGGTGAAATTCGCCGTCGACGGCATCGAGGCCGGCCAGACCACGTTTGGCCATCGCTTCATGGCGCCGGCGCCGATCAACGTGCGCCGCTTCGAGGATTACGAGACCAAGCTCAAGGCCGCAAAGGTCGTGCTCGACCCGCAGGCCCGCAAGGACATCATTCTGGCCGACGCCAAGCAGCTTGCGTTCGCGCAAGGGTTTGAGCTGGTCGAGGATCAGGTGCTGCTCGACGAAGTCTCGGGACTGGTCGAATGGCCTGTGGTGCTGATGGGATCGTTCGACGAGGCGTTCCTGTCGATCCCCGGCGAGGTGATCCGCGCCACCATCCGCAACAATCAAAAGTGTTTTGTGGTCAGCGATCCCAAGACGAAGAAGCTGACCAACCGGTTCATCCTCACCGCCAACATCGAGGCCAGCGACGGCGGCAAGGCGATCGTCGCCGGCAACGAGCGCGTGATCCGCGCGCGGTTGAGTGACGCGAAGTTTTTCTACGAGACCGACCTGAAGACGAAGCTGGAAGACCGGCTGCCGAAATTCGACCAGATCGTGTTTCACGAAAAGCTGGGCACGCAGGCCGAGCGCATCGAGCGGATCGAGCGGCTTGCCGCCGAGATCGCGCCGCTGGTCGGCGCCGATGTCGAAAAGACAAAACGCGCGGCGCAGTCTGGCGAAGGCGGATTTGCTGACCGAAGTGGTCGGCGAATTCCCGGAGCTGCAGGGCCTGATGGGGAAATACTACGCGCTGGCGCAAGGCGAGGATGCTTCCGTCGCCGCGGCGAGCGAGGAGCATTACAAGCCGCAGGGGCCGGCGGATCGGGTGCCGACCGATCCGGTGAGTGTTGCCGTGGCGCTGGCCGACAAGATCGACACGCTGGTTGGGTTCTGGGCGATCGATGAGAAGCCGACGGGGAGCAAGGACCCGTATGCGTTGAGGCGGGCGGCGCTGGGGGTGATCAGGCTGATTGTCGACATCGAAAACATTTCCGCTATCGATGTGCATTCGACGTGCCTTGAAGGTTCAACATTCGAATCTGACGACGAGCAAAGCCTGGATCGTTGCTCCAGGATTAAAGGTCTTCGATGCAGAGCCAACAGATTGCGAGATCTGCCAGCGTCGATCTGCTCTCGATCACAAGACGATTGCTCGACTGATCTCCTCGCCTTCTTCGCCGACCGCCTTAAAGTTCAACTCCGCGAGCAGGGCGCGCGTCACGATCTCGTCGATGCCGTGTTTGCGCTCGGAGGCCAGGACGACCTCCTGATGGTCGTCCGCCGCGTCGAAGCGCTCGGCAAATTCCTCGACACCGACGACGGCAAGAACCTGCTCGCGGGCACCAAGCGTGCGGCGAATATCCTGCGCATCGAAGAGAAGAAGGACGGCAAGGCCTATGACGGCGCGCCGGATGCCGCGCTGTATTCGCTCGCTGAAGAAAAGACGCTCGCCAAAGCCATCGACCAGGTGAAGGCGGAAGCCAGCGCCGCCGTGGCCAAGGAAGATTTTGCCGGCGCGATGAGCGCGATGGCAAAGCTGCGGCCGGCGGTCGATGCGTTCTTTGACAAGGTCAAGGTCAATGACGACGACGCCAAGGTGCGCGAAAACCGCCTGAAGCTGCTGAACGAAATCCGCGCCGCCACGCGCGCGGTGGCGGATTTTTCGAAGATACAGGATTGAGCTATTGTCTCGTCATGCCGGGGCGCGCGTAGCGCGAGCCCGGAATCCATACTCCCTGCAGTTGTTCACGCAGATGCTGCCGCAAGCGCATCGTGGGCTGCGGGCGGCGACGGCAGACGCGGTTCGACTGATTGATTCCACCAGCGTTAGGCTCTCCAGTCTGAGCTGAAGGCTGGGCGACATTTTCGACCGATGTGTTCGGCGCTAAGGCGCATATCGTGTACGATCCGTAACGCTCGATCGGCCGGTTTACTTTGCGGTGACGCCGGCCAACGTCAACGACATCACAGCCGCCAAAGCCAT
This sequence comes from uncultured Alphaproteobacteria bacterium, assembly GCA_963742695.1. Lineage (GTDB taxonomy): Bacteria > Pseudomonadota > Alphaproteobacteria > Rhizobiales > Xanthobacteraceae > Bradyrhizobium. The sequence goes on along the minus strand of CAVUNF010000020.1, from coordinate 21,706 downwards.
CCCGATCGAGCTGGGCGCAAAGTACGTCTACGACCTCGGTTATGACGATTATGGCTGGTGGACGGGCCTCGATGATGCCGGCTGCCGCTTCGTGACGCTGCTGAAGAAGTACATCCCGTTCAGCGTGGTGAATGAGAATCGTGTTCCCAAGAACAGCAATATCCTCACCGACCGCATCTGCCATCTGCCCGCCCGACTCGCCAACAGCCGCAACAACTCGCTGCAAGTTCCGGTCCGGGAGTTCACCGTGACCATCAAAACCGGGGGCATCCACGTCTTCCTTTTCTACGTTTAAGTAAGACGTGGATGGCCGGGTCAAGCCCGGCCATGACGAGAAGGCAGGCCGACGGGCCGATCAGCGCGGGGCGCAAACTCACTGTCAACTGATATTTTCTGATTTTCAGAAAATATTTATCTTGGCTATTTCGGCAAATCAGAAATATATCTTTCCCATCCCGTCCCACTCAGAGGGGCGTTTCGCGAGCGTCACAAACGCGGGGCGGGGATGCGGTGGACGCGGCAGCGTCGGGCGTGACACGTGATGGCAGGGCGGGTTTCGGCTCGTGAGCGATCGGCGGCACGCAGACGAACGGCGTTGAAGCGTACGGCAAAACCGTGTGGTCCTGGCACCCGTTGCTGGTGTCAAGTTGTCGGAGGTTTTTCGAGCCCAACCGGGCTTCGATGCGCCGCTAATTCGGCAACGACGGTGACAAGAAAGAATTCGTCGCCGAGGAGATCACGGCATAAGCCGTAAAGCCATTGCGCAGGGAAGGCCGGATGTTTCCGCTGAACCTGTATGCTCGTGTGCGCCATTTCGCACTACATTGCACATGAGACCGCGGGTGCAGCGCGCACCCGGTCTTCCCTGCGCCCTCTGATTTCGAGGGCAAGGAAATTTGATAGCAAAGCTCGGGCGAAACGCGCCGCGAGATCGCGAAGGTGTGTCTCTTGCAAATGTCACCTCATCCTGAGGAGCCGCGAAGCAGCGTCTCGAAGGATGGAGCCAAAGCACGGATCGCGGCCATCGCTTCGAGACGCTCGCAAGGGCGCGCTCCTCAGGATGAGGTCTCTTGAACCGCTCCCATCGCGCACAAAGAAAAGCCCCGCCCGGCGGGGGAGACCGGGCGAGGCTTTCATGCCCGGTCGCCGTTGCAGCGCCCGGACAATTCGATCAGTCGATCAGTCGACCACCTCAATCACGCGGCGGGTACGCGGCTCGACCAACACGGTCTGGCCGTTGACGACGGTGTAGCGATGGGTGGTGGGACCGTAGGTCTGCGGCACGTCGTAATAGGTGATGCCGGCTTCGGGCAGCACGCGGCCCACGACCACGCGATCCGGGATGGTGTAGGTCGGCACGCGCTCGCGGATGACATATTCGCGGAAGGCCGGACGCTGATCCGGCAGGATGCCGATCGGATCGGTTTCGGTGACGACCACGCCGCTGTCGCGAACGACGCCGACGGTGCCGCTCTGCGCCTGCGCCGCGATCGGTGCGCCGATGACGCCCGCAATCGCTGCAATGGCCAATATCCTGTGTCGCATGCTCAACTCCTTGCGATGATGCACGCCGGCTTTGCGACCGGCATGCAATCCCACCCAATTCATCGCGTGCGGCATTGTTCCGGGAACAACGCGCCATGCAGCGCTGCAATTTTCGGCATTTTTGAGCTGGCGCAGGAACCCATTGAAGCGATGAGCGTCTCCTATCGTGGAACCGCGCGACAGGTTAAATTCCGCGCCTCGATTCGACATTTCCCCAAATCGCACAGCGGAGACGTTTTCGATGACCATCACGGCAGCGCATATTCAGCCCATCGTGGCCCTGATCGCGGGCATCCTCATTCTGATCATGCCGCGCTTCCTGAACCTCATCGTCGCGATCTACCTGATCTTCGTCGGTCTGGCGGGTCTTGGCCTGTTCAAGATGTTCAAGATGTAGCGCTCAAACCGGGAACTCGCGGCTTGCGCGGCACTGCACAAACGTGGTGTAAGGCGCGCATCTCCTTCCCCTCAGCGGATTATTTGCAGTCATGGCCAAAGCCGTAGCGAAGTCGAAGAAAATCGCAGCGAAATCAAAGCCATCCACGTCCGTTCGGGCCAAGGCCGCGCCGCCGGCCTCGGCCCGCAAGGCGCTGAAGAAGAGCCCCGCCAAACCGGCGCCCAAAGCCGCCAAAAAGCCGGTCGCAGCAAGCCCGCCGCCGAGGCTGACCAAAGCCGGCAAATGGGTGTTCACCTTTGGCGACGGCAAGGCCGAAGGCAAAGCGGGCCTGCGCGATCTGCTTGGGCGGCAAGGGCGCCAACCTCGCCGAAATGGCCAATCTGGGCCTGCCGGTGCCTCCCGGCTTCACGCATTCCGACCTCGGTCTGCACTTATTTCTACGCGCACGAAAAGACCTATCCGAAGGAATTGAAGACGCAGGTCGAAAAGGCGCTCGACCATGTCGGCAAACTGACCGGCAAGGTTTTCGGCGATTCGAAAAATCCGCTGCTGGTTTCGGTGCGTTCCGGCGGCCGCGCCTCGATGCCGGGCATGATGGATACCGTGCTCAATCTCGGCCTCAACGACAAGACGGTGGAAGCGCTCGCCGAAATGTCGGGCGACCGCCGTTTTGCCTATGACAGCTATCGCCGCTTCATCACCATGTATTCCGATGTCGTGCTCGGCTTCGAGCATCATCACTTCGAGGACATCCTCGACACCTTCAAGGACGGCCAGGGCTATACGCTCGATACCGATCTGACCGGCGACGACTGGGTCGACCTGGTCGGCCGCTACAAGGATGCGGTGGCGCGCGAAACCGGCAAGGATTTCCCGCAGGATCCGCACGACCAGTTGTGGGGCGCGATCGGCGCGGTGTTCTCATCCTGGATGAACGCGCGCGCGGTGACCTACCGGCGGCTGCACGACATTCCGGAATCATGGGGCACCGCCGTCAACGTGCAGGCGATGGTGTTCGGCAATATGGGCGATACCTCGGCGACCGGCGTTGCGTTCACGCGCAATCCCTCCACCGGCGAGAGCAAGCTGTACGGCGAATTCCTGATCAACGCCCAGGGCGAAGACGTGGTCGCGGGCATCCGCACGCCGCAGGACATCACCGAATTTGCGCGCAAGGAAAGCGGCTCCGACAAGGCATCGATGGAAGTCGCGATGCCCGAGGCGTTCAAGGAGCTGACGCGGATCTACACGATGCTGGAAAAGCATTACCGCGACATGCAGGACATGGAGTTCACGGTCGAGCAGGGCAAATTGTGGATGCTGCAGACCCGCGGCGGCAAGCGCACCGCGAAAGCAGCGCTGCGCATCGCCGTCGAGCTCGCCAATGAAGGCGTGATCTCGAAAAAGGACGCGGTGTCGCGGATCGATCCGGCCTCGCTCGATCAATTGCTGCATCCGACCATCGATCCCTCCGCCAAGCGCGACGTCATCGCCACCGGCCTGCCGGCCTCGCCCGGTGCTGCCGCCGGCGAAATCGTGTTCTCGTCGGATGAAGCCGCGAAGCTGCAGGCCGACGGCCGCAAGGTCATTCTGGTGCGGATCGAGACCAGCCCGGAAGACATTCACGGCATGCATGCGGCCGAAGGCATTCTGACCACCCGCGGCGGCATGACCTCGCACGCCGCGGTGGTCGCGCGCGGCATGGGCAAGCCCTGCGTTTCCGGCTGCGGCACCATCCGCGTCGATTACGGCCGCGGCACCATGAGCATCGGCTCGCGCACCTTCAAGACCGGCGACGTCATCACGATCGACGGTTCGCTGGGCCAGGTGCTGGCCGGGCGGATGCCGATGATCGAGCCGGCGATGTCGGGCGAATTCGGCACGCTGATGGGCTGGGCCGAACTCGTTCCGCAAGCTCGGCGTCCGCGTCAACGCCGACACCCCGGACGACGCCCGCACCGCCATCAAATTCGGCGGCGAGGGCATCGGGCTCTGCCGCACCGAGCACATGTTCTTCGAGGAGACCCGGATCCGCACCGTGCGCGAGATGATCCTGGCCGAAGACGAACAGGCCCGCCGCGCCGCACTGTCAAAACTGCTGCCGATGCAGCGCGCGGATTTCGTCGAGCTGTTCGAGATCATGAAGGGCCTGCCGGTGACGATCCGGCTGCTCGATCCGCCGCTGCACGAGTTCCTGCCGCATACCCAGGCCGAGATCGAGGAAGTCGCGCGCGCGATGAATACCGATCCGCGGCGATTGGCCGATCGCGCCCGCGATCTGGCCGAATTCAATCCGATGCTCGGCTTCCGTGGCTGCCGGCTTGCGATTGCCTATCCTGAAATCGCCGAGATGCAGTCGCGCGCCATCTTCGAGGCCGCGGTGGAAGCGGAGAAGCGCACCGGCAAGGCCGTCGGCCTCGAGGTGATGGTGCCGCTGATCGCGACCCGGACCGAGTTCGACCTGGTCAAGGCGCGGATCGACGCGACCGCGCAATCGGTGATGAAGGAGACCGGCAAGAAGCTCAGCTATCAGGTCGGCACCATGATCGAGCTGCCGCGCGCCTGCCTGATGGCCGGCGACATCGCCAAGACCGCGGAGTTCTTCTCGTTCGGCACCAACGACCTGACGCAGACCACCTACGGCATCAGCCGCGACGACGCCGCGGGCTTCCTCGGCACCTACATCGCCAAGGGAATCCTCGAGATCGATCCGTTCATCTCGGTCGACCGCGACGGCGTCGGCGAGTTGGTGAAGATCGGCGTGGCGCGCGGGCGCAAGGTCCGTCCCGATATCAAGGTCGGGATTTGCGGCGAGCATGGCGGCGATCCCGCCTCGGTCGCGTTCTGCCACGAGATCGGGCTCGATTACGTGTCCTGCTCGCCCTACCGCGTGCCGATCGCCCGCCTCGCCGCCGCCCAGGCCGCCCTCGGCAAGGCTGTGTCCAGCCAGGCGTGAGCGACTTGCCTGTCATTCCGGGGCGCGCGTGAGCGCGAACCCGGAATCTCGAGATTCCGGGTTCGATGCTTCGCATCGCCCCGGAATGACTGCGGTGTTGCAGACGTCAGCCCCGTACGGATGCGGGTGATATTTTTACACGCCCCGCCAAAATTCTCTTCATCATTTTCGTTGACCGCGATATTTACCACTTTATTCGAGCGCCTGTTTACCAACGTTTTCGATGTGATTGCACAAAACCCAGCGATTTCTTGCGTGTATCGCGCGCGCCACGCCGATTAACCCCCCGGCAACCTAAATTCGATACCACCAGAAATAGATCGAATTGCACGGATGTACTGGGTTCGGTCGAGTGTAAGCGTTGTAGCGTTGCGTGAGTGCGTATCGATGTCAGTAAGTGCGTAACCGGCCGAAGGGCGCGAGTTTCGCGTCCTTCGGAATCGGCCTTTGCATCTTTGCATTGATGCCGACAGAAATCGGATATCAGGATATCGCCTCCCTGCTGGCCCGGCAGCCCGGCGTCGCCGAACGCTGGCAAAAACGGGTGTTCTCCGCCGCCAGCACCATCCAGGTCGCCACCTACAGTTTTGGCCGTCCGATCGGAACCTCCTCGCCGCAGAGCGCCACGCTATCGGCTGGCCAGCCTCGACAACCAGGGCATCGACATCACGGGGTCGCTGACCCGCAATCCGTTGACGCAGGCGCCGCCGCGCTATCAGGCCGCCGATTTTCCCAAGGTCGATCGCACGCTGAAGGGCGATCGGCTCGCCACCGTGCCGCCCGAGCCGGTCGTGCCCGCGGCGACCGCGCCCGCGAATGAAGATCCATCGACCTCGAATGCGTCGGTGAGGGGCGCAAAAACCGCTGCCGCTGCGCCGCAGCCGGCCGCATCCGCGCCGCTCGATCCCGAATTGGCCGAAGCGCTCAGCGCTCCGCCGCTTCCGCAATACGACGTCTCGATGTCGCTCGAAGCCCAGCCGCTCGACGATCCGAAGGTCCCGACCGGAGCCGGCGGTCATCGTGCTGGCACCGGCGCCGTCGCGCGACGGCTTCTCGGTCAAGACCGCGAGCCTGTTTTTCGGCAGCTCCTCGCTCGGCGGCTCGGTGGAGAGCATGGAACGCTGGCAGCCCGGCGAAGAACCCATGATCGTGCTGCCGGGCGCTCTCGCCGATCCCGACATGAAGGTGATGGCGTCGCTGCCGCCGCCTGCGGACGAGCCGGCCAAGGCCGTCGAGAGCGGCGAGAGCATCGCCGCCAAGGGCGAAGTCAACACCGACAATCAGCGCATGAAGACGCCGGCCGAGCGGCTTGGCCTGTTCGACGAGAAGGCCCGCGCCAAATCGGAAAAATGCCTGACCGAAGTGATCTATTTCGAGGCCCGCGGCGAAGCCGTGCGCGGCCAGATCGCGGTGGCGCAGGTGGTGTTGAACCGCGCCTTCTCCGGCTTATATCCGAACACGGTGTGCGGCGTGGTCTACCAGAACAAGCACCGCCATCTCGCCTGCCAGTTCACCTTCGCCTGCGACAACAACCCCGACGTGGTGAAAGAGCCCGACATGTGGGACCGCGCCAAGAAGATCGCCAAGGCGATGCTCGATGGCCAGATCTGGCTGCCGGAAGTCGCCAAATCGACCCACTACCACGCCTATTGGGTGCGCCCGTCCTGGGTCAGCGAGATGAAGAAGATGTACAAGACCGGCGTGCATACCTTCTACCGGCCGCGCAACTGGGGCGACGGCAGCGAGGCGCCGAGCTGGGGCACCACGGCGCAAACCGCGGAAATCTCGGCGAAGCTCGCCGAAGCCGCCCAAAGCTCGGCCGAGCTGTCGAGCGCGAAGCGCTAAGAATTCACGCTCACGCATCGATGTCGAGTGCGACGTCGAAATTCGGCGCCGAATGCGTCAGCGCGCCGCACGAGGCATAGTCCACGCCGGTCGCGGCGATCGCGGCGATCGTATCCCGGGTGACGCCGCCGGAAGCCTCCAGCACCACGCGGCCCCTTGCCAGCGCCACGGCCTCGGCCAGCATGGCGATATCCATATTGTCCAGCATCACCACGTCGGCGAGACCGGTGTCGAGCACCTCGCGCAATTGCGCCAGCGTGTCGACCTCGATCTCGATCTTGACCAGATGCCCGACATGCGCCCGGGCGCGTTCGAGCACCGGCCTGACGCCGCCGGCGACCGCGACATGGTTGTCCTTGATCAGGATCGCATCGTCGAGCCCGAAGCGATGATTGAAGCCGCCGCCGCAGCGCACGGCATATTTCTCGAGCGCGCGCAGGCCGGGCGTGGTCTTGCGGGTGCAGCAGATGCGCAATTTGGTGCCGGCGGTATGGCGGACATAATCGGCGGTGAGGGTTGCAACGCCGGACAGCCGGCCGACGAAATTCAGCGCGGTGCGCTCGCCGCCCAGCACCGCGCGCGCCGGGCCCGAAATCGTCAGCACGTGCACGCCGGCGGCGACTACGCCGCCATCGCGGACATGCGCCTGGATGCTGAGATCCGGCGACAGCTTCCGGAACGTCGCAACCGCCAGCGGCAATCCTGCGATCACGCCGGCCTGTCGCGCGATCAGAACGGCATGGGCATGGGTTGCCTCCGGAATGGTGGCCATCGAGGTGATGTCGCCGGCGCGGCCGAGATCCTCTGCCAGCGCGCGCTGCACCGCTTCGTCGATGGCGAGCGGCGACAGAAATGCTTCGGGATGTTGCAGTGAGGCGGGCGTTGTCATGATGCTGGTTCCATTCAGGCGATGATCGGTTGCGGTGCTTGCGCGGGAGTGCCGTCTGCGAGCGATGCTGCGATAGCGCGCGCCGCTTCCAGCGTCGTGATGGTGCGATGGGCCGGCGCCGGCCCGAGGTTGGGGTAATCCGCACGGAAATGCGCGCCTCGGCTTTCGCGCCGCGCCCATGCCGACGCCGCGACCAATAGCGCGCGACGGCATCGGCAGTGCGGCTGCGCGGTGCGACGGGACTGACGCGGCTCGCGCGCCTGGGCGGTGGGAGGCTGTGAGCGCGGTTTTCGAAATCCTCGGGACCGTCAGATTCCAGCGATCGGCATGGGAGCCTCCCTTCGATGCCGTATATACTCAAAATGAGTATATATAGGCTTCTGAGAAATCCGGCCTGAAAGGCCGGCGCTTCCAAAGAGCTGCATTGGCGATCGAGCCGAACCATCCCGGCAGCACCGCAGAGGTTCGGCGCGCCATGAGAAAGTATACTTATCCTCATATTGAGCAAAACAAATGTAACACGCCTCCGCCAGCTTCGCCAGAGGGCCAGCGATCCTAAATCGTCAAAGCTGCTCGCCCTGATTTGCAACGCTGCATTGCAGCGGATGTTTTCCCGAATCCGCCGGTTGGGATTTCCATGCGAATGCATTAACTCCCTGCAATGTGTTCGGCCGGGCTCTCCGGATCCGACGCAACCAACGGGGAATTTGCATGACCACGACCACAGGCGAACTGCGTCCCGCTCCCGGCATCACCAATTGGCGGACACCGCTGGTCATCATCATCTGCGGCTGCGCGATCGCGCTTGTTGAGTTTTGGGCCGCGATCCAGCGTCGGCTTTTTCATTCAGCCGATGGGCCGGGATCTTTCACTGGGCCGCGACGTCTTCGGCCTCGCACTGGCGCTGCAAAACCTGTTGTGGGGGCTGGGCCAGCCGGTCGCCGGCGCGATCGCCGACCGCTTCGGTGTGCTGCGCGTGATGTGTGTCGGCGCGCTGCTTTACGCCGGCGGCCTGTTGATGATGCGCTATGCCACCACGCCGCTGTCGCTCGATATCAGTGCCGGCGTCCTGATCGGCTTTGGGCTTTCCGGCTGTTCGTTCAACCTCGTGCTCTCGGCGTTCAGCAAGCTGCTGCCGCCGGAGAAGCGCGGCATCGCGCTCGGCGCCGGAACCGCGGCCGGATCGTTCGGACAATTCCTGTTCGCGCCGTTCGGCGTGGCGATGATCGACAATTTCGGCTGGCAGTCGGCGCTGATCGTGTTCGCCGGCCTGATGCTGCTGATCATCCCGCTGTCGCTCGCGCTCGCCACGCCGCCGGCGACATCGACCGATGTACCTGCCGCGGACCAGCAGTCGTTCAAGACGGCGCTGGCGGAAGCCTTCGGCCATCGCTCCTACGTGTTGCTGGTGCTCGGTTTCTTTACCTGCGGCTTCCAGCTCGCGTTCATCACCGTGCATCTGCCGGCCTACCTGTCCGATCGCGGCGTATCGGCGCAAACCGGCGGCTGGGTGATCGCCGCGATCGGCCTGTTCAACATCGTGGGTTCGCTGGGCGTCGGCTGGCTGCAGAACATCTTTCCCAAGCGCTACATCCTGTCGGTGATCTATTTCACGCGTGCGCTGTCGATCGTCGCCTTCATCTCGTTTCCGATCACCACGTTCTCGGCGATCGTGTTCGGCGCGGTCAGCGGGCTGACCTGGCTCTCGACCGTGCCGCCGACCTCGGCGCTGGTGGCCCTGATGTTCGGCACCCGCTGGTTCGCGACGCTTTATGGATTTGCCTTTGTCAGCCACCAGGTCGGCGGCTTTCTCGGCGTCTGGCTCGGCGGCATCGTGTTCGAGGCGTTCGGTTCCTATACGCCGATCTGGTGGCTGTCGGTGCTGTTCGGCGTGCTGTCGGCGCTGATCAACCTGCCGATCGTCGAGGCGCCGGTGGCGCGCCCGGTTGCGCAACCGGCCTGATCCGGTAAACATCCATCATTCAAACAATCCGGGGAGTGCGTGGTGGGAACGTTCAAGGCGATCAGGGTCGACAAGGCCGACAAGGGCACCACCGTCGCGCTCACGCAATTCGACGAAGCCGAATTGATGGAAGGCGACGTCACCGTCGCCGTCGAATATTCCACGCTTGAACTACAAGGACGGCCTTGCCGTCACCGGCAAGGCGCCGGTGGTGCGGCGCTTTCCGATGATCGCGGGCATCGACTTCGCCGGCACCGTGGAGCAGTCGTCGCATCCGCAGTGGAAGGCCGGCGACAAGGTGATCTGCACCGGCTGGGGCATGGGCGAGACCCATCTCGGCGCTACGCCGAAAAGGCGCGCGTCAAGGGCGACTGGCTGGTGCGCCTGCCCGGGACCATGTCGACGCGCGATGCCATGGCGATCGGCACCGCCGGCTTCACGGCGATGCTCGTCGGTGCTGGCGCTGGAAAGGCATGGCCTGACGCCGAAAAACGGTCCTGTCGTCGTCACCGGCGCCGCCGGCGGCGTCGGCTCGGTCGCCACCGCCGTGCTGTCGAAACTCGGCTATCACGTCATCGCCTCGACCGGCCGCGCTGTCGGAGGCCGATTACCTGAAGGGTCTCGGCGCGGCCGAGGTGATCGACCGCAACGAGTTGTCGGGTCCGGCCAAGCCGCTGGCGAAGGAGCGCTGGGCGGGGGGCATCGACAGCGTCGGCTCGACCACGCTCGCCAACCTGCTGTCGATGACCAAATATGGCGGCGCCATCGCGGCGTGCGGGCTTGCCGCCGGCATGGACCTGCCATCTTCGGTGGCGCCGTTTATTTTGCGCGGAGTGTGCCTTCTCGGCATCGATTCCGTGATGTGCCCGATCGAGCTGCGCAAAGCCGCCTGGAGCCGGCTCGCGAGCGATCTGGATCAGGCAAAACTAACTGAAATCACTCATGAAATTCGGCTTGGACCGAAGTTATCGAATGCGGGCGCCAAAATCCTCGCCGGGCAGGTGCGCGGTCGAATCGTGGTAAAAATTCTCTAACGGCGTTCAGACTTTACCAACCAAGCTGCTCCAATGTTGCCACGGTTGGTATGGTAAGCAGCGGGTAAAGAGATCAGGCGTTGCCCGCGCTAGGTAAAGTCGGAGTTGCAGCATGCTTGCGCGTTTCGTGTTGGGGGCCGTTGTCGGCCGGTGCCGTGGTCGCGCCGGCTCTTGTCCGGGCAGATGAATGCCGACGAGGCCCGCAAGTTCGTGAGCGGCAAGGTGTTCGCGTTCACCTGTTTCGATGGCACCCGCGGCGCAGGCCGGGTGCTTGACGACATGGGCGCGGCAGGCGCCGTGCAGTTTTCCGGCGCCGGCCCGGTGCGCCATATGCGCCTTCCCGGAAATACGCTTCAGGTCCGCGGCCAGGCCGTGTGTGCCTCGATCAAGGGCATTCCGTTCGAGCCGTGCTTCAACCTCGACAAGAAGGACGATCGCAGCTTCCGCGGCTCGGTGTCGGGCATGGGCTTCGCCTATTGCGACTTCCGTCATCAGGGCGCGGCGCAGATGCTGATGGCGCGGTCCGTCGCCCGGCCGCGTTCGCTGCGTGCGCCGGAGACACACCCGCTCGGCCGACGCGTCGCCGACCGAGGTGTCGGCGCGTCGAGGTACCCCGCAGGTCGAGAGCAGCCAGGATCGAGCCGGTCAAATCCGAAGCCCGATCCGAATCCGGCCGAAATCGGAAGGCGCTCTGGACCTGCGCCGCTCGACCGATTGATCTCAGCGGCGCTGCCGGCGCCGCAATTGAGCAAGCTCCATCGAGAAATTGACACAGCGGCCACGGCATGCCATGACTACGGCATCGCGATGCCGTAGTCATACGGCCCGATACTTTCATGTCCTGGTAGCGATTTGCGATCCACGGTGCCGGCCTTCGACAGGCTGTGGGGGCGGCCGCAACATAAGGGTTCAAAAAATGTCGCTATATTTTTTTCGAATCAGCCATGGCCGCTATTCCGGCGCTTCCGATCTTGGATCTGAATTCGAAAGTCCGGAGGCCGCCTGGGCCGAGATGACCAAAGTATGCGCCAATCTGGTTGGCGGCATTTCGCGCAACCTGAAGCAAAACGCCGAATGGCAGATGGAGCTGCTGGACGAGTCCAAGAAGCCGGTATTCAGAATCCGCCTGGTGGCGCGAGACGTTGGCTTAGAGCCGCTGCATCGCGCAGCTCCACGTCAGCGCCTTGTCACGGTCAATGAGTGGAACTTATCCGATTTTCGCTTCGATCATCACGCGTTACGACTGAAATTGTTTCACGCGCGTGTGTCTGCGTAGTGTCCCGCGCGAGCGTGCAATATGCCTATTTTCCCGGATCACGTATGTCTTACGGTGCTGCAAATTAACCGTAATTTGGGACCGCCGTGGTTATCATCGACGTGGACGCGAACGCAGCATTCAATCGCGCCAGCACATTGACCGGAGAAATCTGCATGATGCGGATCATTCAGAATTTGCGAATCGGCACCAAGCTCGCGATCGCCTCCGCGCTCGAGCATTCTTCTGGTCGGCGTTGATGATCTATCAGTCAGATGACCGGCAACGCCGACGTCGCAAGGCCAGTCAGGCAGCGCATCGGGCAGCAGGCGATTGCGCAGAACGCCGCCGAAGCAAAGGCTTCGGTGCGCGGCATGCAGATCGGCGTCCGCGACATCCGTCTCGCCATCACTCGCGGCGGATTTGCAAAAGGCCGCACGACTATTTGCGACGACCGACAAGCGGCGGCCGAGAATTCACGGACGAGATGCTGAAACTGTCGCATTCGCCGGAAAATCGCGAGCGCATCGAGAAGCTCAAGTGCTGGTCGGCGATTTCTGCAAGGGCGCGCAGCAGATCGCGGCGATCCGCAAGCAGGCGATCGCGCATCGATGCGAAGCGAGCCGCCGGGTGAATTGCCGGCTGAGGCCGCGCAAGATCGCCAAGCTCAACGGCGAGGTCGGCCCGCATGCCGCGAGGTGACTCTGCCGATCAACGCAGCGAATTCGAAGCGCTGGCCGAACAAGATCGTCGAATTCGCCAAGCACAGGGCCGAGCAAGATCAGCGCCGCCGCAGAAGCGGAAACGGCTTCCGCCGAGCGGACTGTCGTTGACCATCGGCATTTCCGCAGCGCTGCTGCTGATCGGTACCTGCGTGTTCTCGATCTTCACGCATCGCCCGCCCGATGCGCGCGCTCAGCGTCTCCATGGAAAAGCTCGCCGACGGCGATTTCGCGGTGGTGCTGCCGGGCCTTGGCCGCAAGGACGAGGTCGGCGACGTCGCCGGCGCAGTGGAGAAATTCAAGGTGGTGTGCGGCGCAAAAGGCGCGCGACGAGGCCGAAGCCAAGATCAAGCAGGATCAGATCGCCGCGCAGCAGCGCAAGGCGGACATGATCAAGCTCGCCGATGACTTCGAAGGCGCGATCGGCGAGATCGTCGAAACCGTGTCGTCGGCCTCGACCGAGCTTGAGGCCTCCGCCACGCACGCTCACGGCGACCGCCGAGCGGGCCCAGGAACTCACGACCATGGTCGCGGCGGCCTCGGAAGAAGCCTCCACCAACGTGCAGTCGGTGGCGTCGGCGACCGAGGAATTGTCGTCCTCCGTCAACGAGATCAGCCGCCAGGTGCAGGAATCGGCGCGGATGGCCAGTGAGGCGGTCGATCAGGCCCGCAAGACCAACGACCGCGTCAGCGAATTGTCGAAAGCCGCGAGCCGGATCGGCGACGTCGTCGAACTGATCAACACCATCGCCGGCCAGACCAACCTGCTGGCGCTCAACGCCACCATCGAGGCGGCGCGCGCCGGCGAAGTCCGGTCGCGGTTTCGCGGTCGTCGCTTCCGAAGTCAAAGCGCTGGCCGAACAGACCGCGAAGGCGACCGGCGAGATCGGCCAGCAGATCAGCGGCATTCAGGCGGCGACCCAGGAATTGGTCAACGCCATCAAGGAAATCAGCGGCACCATCGAAAGGCTGTCCGAGATCTCCTCGACCATCGCGGCGGCGGTGGAAGAGCAGGGCGCCGCGACCCAGGAGATTTCCCGCAACGTCCAGCAGGCGGCCCAGGGCACCCAGCAGGTCTCCTCCAACATCACCGATGTGCAGCGCGGCGCCGGCGAGACCGGATCGGCCTCGTCGCAGGTGCTGTCCGCGGCGCAATCGCTGTCCGGCGACTGCAACCGCCTCAAGCTCGAGGTCGGCAAGTTCCTCAACTCGGTAAGGGCGGCCTGACAGGGGTATCGATACCCGGCTGCCGGCGAATACCGCTCGTTTCTCCGTATTCGTACGGAGTTACGCATTAACGTCGGTCGAATTCATTAACTGTATTGCTCGGTGACGGCGCTCATCGAATGCGGAGCTGATTCCAGTTCGACCGCCCGTGCATTCCGCGACGTCCGCCCCCGGACTAGCTGGCTGCTCTTCAGCGGAGAATGATGATGTTTGCCATGCTGCGCCAGTTCAAGATGACCGTCGGCCGCAAGATCTATGCTTTGATCGGTCTCAGCTTCGTGGGCGTCGTGGGAATTACCATCCTCGACTTCGCGCGAACTGGCGTCGAGCCTCAATCAGCAAAAGCAGATCGAATTGCGGCACCTGACCGAACTGGCCCTCGGCATCGTCAAGGAAGAACATGCCGCGGCGCAGAAGGGCGATCTGCCGGTTGCCGATGCGCAGAAGCGGGCGCTGGCCCGGCTCGCGATGCTCCGATATGGCAGCAACGACTATTTCTGGGTTAACGACATGCACCCGCGCATGGTGATGCATCCGATGAGGCCGGAGATGAACGGCAACGATATCTCGACATTCAAGGATCCGAACGGCAAGGCCCTGTTCGTGGATTTCGTCAACGTCGTCCGGAAGGACGGCGCGGGTTTCGTTCCTCTATGAGTGGCCGAAGCCGGGCTTCGACAAGCCGCAACCGAAGCTGTCTTACGTTGCCGGCTTCGCGCCGTGGAACTGGGTCATTGGCACCGGTGTCTATATCGACGACCTCAATGCGCAGACCTGGGCTTCGACCCGGTCAGCGCTGTTGGCCGCCGGCCTGGTGCTGCTGCTGACGCTCGCCGTGTCGATCCTGGTGGCTCGCAGCATTACCCGCCCGCTGCAGCGCATGACGGTGACGATGAATGATTTGGCCAGCGGCAAGCTCGACGTCGAGGTGTCCGGCATCGACCGCAACGACGAGGTCGGCGAAATGGCCAAGGCGGTCGAGATCTTCAAGAGCAACGCGGTCGCGCGGCAGGGATTGGAGGCCGAGCAGAAGGAAGCCGAGACCCGCGCCGTTGCGCTGCGCAAGTCGGACATGAACAAGATGGCCGACGATTTCGAGGGCGCGGTCGGACAGATCGTCGAGACCGTATCCTCCGCCGTCGAACCAGCTGGAGGCTTCGGCCGGAACGCTGACATCGACCGCCGAGCGCGCGCAGGAACTCACCACCATGGTCGCCGGCGCCTCCGAGGAAGCCTCCACCAACGTACAGTCGGTGGCGACAGCGACCGAGGAAATGGCGTCGTCGGTCAACGAGATCAGCCGCCAGGTTCAGGAATCCGCCCGGATGGCCGGCGACGCCGTCGGCCAGGCCCGTACCACCAACGACCGCGTCGGCGAATTGTCGAAGGCGGCGAGCCGGATCGGCGACGTCGTCGAACTGATCAACACCATCGCCGGCCAGACCAATCTGCTGGCGCTCAACGCCACCATCGAGGCGGCGCGCGCCGGCGAAGCCGGCCGCGGCTTCGCCGTGGTGGCCTCGGAAGTGAAGGCGCTGGCCGAGCAGACCGCCAAGGCGACCGGCGAGATCGGTCAGCAGATCACCGGTATTCAGGCCGCGACCCAGGACTCGGTCAACGCCATCAAGGAGATCAGCGGCACCATTGAAAGATTGTCCGAAATCTCATCGGCGATCGCCGCGGCGGTGGAACAGCAGGGCGCCGCGACGCAGGAGATTGCCCGCAACGTGCAGCAGGCGGCCCACGGCACCCAGCAGGTCTCGACGCACATCACCGACGTGCAGCGTGGCGCCAGCGAAACCGGATCGGCGTCCTCGCAGGTTCTTGCGGCGGCGCAGTCGCTGTCCAGCGACTCTAACCGCCTCAAGCTCGAGGTTGGCAAATTCCTCAGCACTCGGTACGGGCAGCCTGACAACGCAGGACGTCTCGGCCAACGAACCGCAGAGTCAGGATTGCGCGACGTTTGCGCGCGAGCATATCTTCGGCTGCCTAATCTTTAGGCGGATTTTAATGGTTAACGAATCCGGATAGCGATTTTGCAGGCGTGATCTCCCAATATTCCGAGGCTATCGCCTGCTGTTCTGCGATCTTGACGATTGGAGCACTATCGATGCGCAAGCGATTTCAATCTGCGCCTGACCCACAAGATCATGGCCATCGGCGTCTTCGGCCTGATCGGGCTTCTTCGCGTTCGGCGCGATCTATCAGATCGGCAGTTGGTCGCAGGACACATCGCGAGACCCTTGCGAACAGCGCCCGCACGATCTCCGATCTCAACAAGCAGCTTTCGATAGAAATGCTGGAGGCCCGCCGCAACGAAAAAAACTTTCAGCAGCGCCGGAATGAGATGCTATGCGAAGAACGCACGCAGAGTTGATCGGCCGCGATCAACCGCGATTTCGACGCAGCTCGAGACTGTTGATGCCGAGCCGGTGGTCTGAGCAGCCTTGTCCGAGAAGACGTTCGCCGCGCGCATGACGGCTTCAAGCAACTATGCCGCCGATTTCGCGGCATTGGTCGCAGGCCGACATCAAGCTCGGCCTCAACGAGACGCTCGGCCTGACCGGCTCGCTGCGCGCGGCGGTTCGCGACATCGAAGCCAAGCTCAAGGAAATTGACGATCCAAGGCTGATCAATCTGGTTGTTGATGATGCGCCGGCACGAGAAGGACTTCATGCTGCGGCGTGATCCGAAATATGTCGCCGAATTGAAGAAAGCCGCGGCGGAATTCTCCAAGGCGCTGGCTGTCGTCGCAATGCCCCTCCCGACGCTGATGCCCGACATCGCGGCCAGAAGCTCGAGAAATATCAGGCGGAATTTCTGGCCTGGGCCGATACCGCTCAGCAGAGCGCAGGCCACTGACGCTTCAGATGATGAAGACGTTTCGTGAGCTTCGAGCCGCTGATGGTCAGAAATGCGGACAAGGCGTCGAGCGGCCTCTACAAGCGAGGCCGACGCCGCCGAAGCTGCGACGCGCGCTCGATCGCAATTATGGATGATGATCGCTCTTGGATTGGCAGTCGTCCTTGTCAGCGGCGGTCGTCCTTCCTGATCGGCCGGTCGGTCTCGAAGGCGCTTCTCGGCAATGGTCCAGGCCATGACCGGTTGGCAAGAGGTGAGCTTTCCGTTGCCATACCGGGCCTTGGCCGCGCCGACGAGATTGGCGAGATGGCCGGCGCGGTCGCAGGTGTTCAAGACCAGCATGATCGAGACCGAACGGCTGCGCGCCGAGCAGCTGGAAATGGAGCAGCGGCAGTTGCAGCAGCGCAAGGCGGACATGCACGAGCTCGCCGACGAGTTCGAAGGCGCGGTGGGCGAGATCGTCGAGATGGTGTCGTCGGCTGCGACCGAACTGGAAGCGTCCGCCAATACGCTGACGACGACGGCGAGAAGTCGCAGGAGCTCGCAACCGCGGTCGCGACGGCATCCGAGGAAGCTTCGACCAATGTGCAGTCGGTGGCTGCCTCGAGCGAAGAGATGACCAAGTCGGTCAACGAGATCAGCCGTCAGGTTCAGGAATCGTCGCGGGTCGCCCATGAGGCGGTCGATCAGGCGCAAAGGACCAATGACCGCGTCGGCGAATTGTCCAAGGCTGCCGCCCGCATTGGCGATGTCGTTGCAACTGATCAATACCATTGCCGAGCAAACCAATTTGCTGGCGCTGAATGCTACGATCGAGGCGGCGCGCGCCGGCGAAGCCGGCCGCGGTTTGCGGTCGTCGCCGCCGAAGTGAAAGCCCTGGCCGAACAGACCGCGAAGGCGACCGGCGAGATCGGCCAGCAGATCGCGGGTATCCAGCAGTCGACCCAGGATTCGGTGGGTGCGATCAAGGAAATCGGCGACACCATCGGCCGGATGTCGGACATTTCCGCGACCATTGCCGCGGCCGTGGAAGAACAGGGCGCGGCGACCCAGGAGATATCCCGCAACATCCAGCACGCCGCCCAGGGCACCTCGGAGGTTTCGGTCAATATCACCGACGTGCAGCGCGGCGCCGGCGAGACCGGATCGGCTTCCGCACAGGTTCACTCGGCAGCGAAGTCGCTGTCGGTGGAGAGCAACCGCCTCAAGCTCGAGGTCGGCAAGTTCCTCAATTCGGTCAGGGCGGCCTGATAGCGGCTACGGCCCCGGCTGCACCGCAGGCGCGGCCGGTGGCGGCGTCTGCCGGCGGAACAGGATCCGCTGGTACAGCCAGCCGATCGCCACCAGCACCAACCCCAGGCACATGAACGACAGCGCGCGGTAGACCCCTGTCAGCGTCGACATGTCGATCATGAAAGCCTTCAGGATCGTCAGTGCGATCACCACCGCCGAGGCCAGCCGGGCGCGCTGCGAATTGGCCAGGATGCCGATGCCGAGCAGGGCCACGCCGAACGCCAGCCAGGCGATCGAGTAGGTGTATTGCTCGATGTCGGTGGTGGCGCCCTGTTCAGAACCGGGCCGTGATACAGCCGGCGGATTTCAAGCGTCACATAGGTCAGCGCCAGCACCAGTGCCGCGCCGGCGATGGTGTTGGCATAGGCTGCCGGCCGCCGGCCCGCCACCGCATAGGACAGCAGCAGTGCAAGCACGGCGGGCAGCGCATAGCCGAGCAGAACCAGATTGAAAAAGACGCCGCCGACATCTTCGTACCGGATCATCGGATTTTCCAGCAACAGCAGCCCGAACAGGCTGGCCAACCCTGCGAACACCGTGAGCAGGATCGCGCCGACATTGTGAACGACACTGGCGGTCCTTACTCGCAGCCGTTCCAGGCCGATCGCCATCGCCAGCGCCGAGCACACCTGCAGTGCTACTTCGGCGAGGCCGGCACTGTTGATGTAGACATCGCCGCCGTTCACGGCATGGCGGATTTCCATGAACACCAGCAGCACCGTGAACAGGATTGCCGCGGCCTCCACGGTTCGCAGCGCGGCGTCGTCGCCGCGGCGGCGCAGGAAGTGGCTTCCGGCCCAGAACGACAGCGCCGGAATGCCGTAGCCCCACAACAGCCAGTTGAAGATCGGGGTGGTGCCGACCGCATTGCCGACGATGCGCGGCTCGTAGCCGATCCGCAGCACCACGATCCCTGCCAGAATGGCGGAGAGCGAACGCAGGAACGGTATCGGCCGCTGCATCGAAATCCACGCGGTGCCGACCGACATCAGCGCCAGCGCAATCGTGAGCCAGCCCTTTTCGAGCGCAAAAGTCAGCGCCAGTGCCAGCGCCGCCAGCGTGCCGGTCGCGAACAGCGCAATCGAAATCGGCAAGCCCGGCCGGTTGTCGCGCTTGGTCAGGATTTCGGTCGCGGCGCCGAACGCCGCCGCCAGCACCACCGCCACAATGGCGAACGGGATCGAGCGATCGAGATGCGCGATGCGGGCGTAGAGCGCGACCAACAGCGCCAGCGGCGTGAATACGCCCGCGGCCGACCACACCACCGGGATGATGGCGCTGGTCGAGCGGCCCTGCGCCAGGAATCCGGCGGCGCCGAACCCGACCGCGAAGATCGCCGCGGTGATCAGATGCAGCGCGACGGAGCTGTCGGTGGTGGCAGGGCCGATGCCGGGCAATGGCCCGCCGGGCAGCACCAGCATGTCCGGATTGCCGCGGACCGCCCATTCGGCAAACACGACGAAGACCAACGCGGCCGCGGCGCCGACCGCGCCGGTGGCGGACGGCGCGCGCCATGCCGACCAACAAAGCTGCCGGCCACCAGCACCGCGAATACGATGATGGCGGCATCGGCATGGCCGCTGTTCAGCACGATCAGCGTCGCACCGAGCAGATAGACGGCGAGCGAACCGGACGAGAACGGCTCGATCTCGCCTTCTTCGGCGGGCGGGCCGAACATGAAGCCACAGACCACCAGCAAGGCCGCGAGGATGAAGCCGGCGATGACGTGGAACGCGTGCGGTCCGACCATCGACGGGCCGCATTGCAGGCAGGGGAAGGTCCAGAGCAGCGCGAACACGAGGGTGGTGACCGCGAGCCAGCGCCACAGCCTGATCCGTGCCAGCCCGAAGGCCGCCGCGGTGACGATGGCCAGATAGATGTACAGCGCCCAGAAGTCCGGCTTGTTGGAAGAAACCAGGATGGGGGTGGCGAAGGCGGCGGCGATGCCGAGGCCGGCCAGCGCCGGTCCGTGCAGCAGTGCTGCGGCCAGCGTGCCCAGCGCCACCATTCCCAGCATGATGAACGCCGTTGCGGGCACCAGGAAATCGTACAGCGCGTAGGCGGCGTAGACGGTCGCGAAAGCCACCGCGGTGCCGGCGGCGGTGAGGATGGCCGGAATATTGGCGATCGGCAGCGCGTCGATCGCCGAGATGCTCTCCTTGCGGCGCGTCCATTCGCCGGCGGCCAGCAGTGCCAGCGCGAACGCGCCGCCGAGCAAGGTGCGCACGCCGGGCCCGAGCAGTCCGGCCTCGATCGAATAGCGGACCATGAAGAATCCGCCGAGCGCCAGCGTCAGGCCGCCGACCCAGACCACCCAGCGGGTGCCGATGCGCTCCTCGAAGCCGGGCTGGGCTTGCGGGAGCGGCGGGGGCAGCGGCATTTCCGCGGTTGCCTGCGGCGCCGGTCCAGGTTGAATTGACGGCGAGTCTTCTTCAGGTGTTTCAATTCTGTGTCGTCCCTGACGTCGTCCGCCGCCGATGGAGCGATCGGAGCTTGCTGCGCGGGCAGCGGCGGCGGTGCGGCCATGGTCGCTGCCGCCGGTGCTTCGAGCGCATCCAGCCGAGCGCGCAGTTCCGCGACCTGGTTGAATGCCTTGCGCGCGAAGATGAAGGCAACGATGGCAATCACCAGCGAAAAAAAATCGAACGGCGTATCGAACATCAAGCCTCCAGGCGATCGGCCCGGCTTCCGGGCTTTTCGCGTCAAATTCCCAAGCGAGTCGCTCCAGCGTCGTCCGGGCGTCAGCGCCGGCCGCGTACCCGCAGGCCCGGCGCCGGCCGCTCCTGCAGCACCTCGCGGCGGAAGCGAAACAGCGCGGCGGGCCGTCCGCCCGTCTGTGTCGACATCACGCCGGTCGGTTCGACCAGCGCGCCGGCCTCCACCAACCTGCGGAAAGTTCTGCTTGTGCAGATGCCGCCCCGAGATCGCTTCCACGGTCCGTTGCAATTCAGTGAGTGTAAATTCGGGCGGCAAAAGTTCAAACACCACCGGACGGTATTTGAGCTTGGCCCGCAACCGGCCCATCGCGGTCGCGAGGATCCGGCGGTGGTCGAAGCGCATCGAGGCGCCGAGCAGGGGAGGCGACTTGCGCGCCAATGCCGCAGGACGGCCGTCGCGTCGCGCCTCCTCGATCAATCCTGCCTCGTAGAGCAGCTCGTACCGGTCGAGCACGCGCTCTTCGTCCCAATGCGCGCCCTCGGTGCCGAAATAGAGGTGGACCCGATCCTTGCGGCTGAGCGCGCGTGCTGTCTCCGGCTGCTCGCTCTCGGCCGCCCAGCGCGTGAGCTCAGGAACGATGTCGCGCTCGATGATGGCGGGCCTTGCTTCCCGCCAGTCTTCCCAGGGGAAGAAGCGATACCAGGGCTCGAATGTCGCACCCGGCGCATGGGTGGCGTTGTCGGCCGCGCGCGTCAGCGCGAGGTAGCCGATCGACGCGACATGGGCGTCGGTGTCGCCGGCCCGCGTGTGCCGGCCGCGGTCGCCGAAGGTATAGAGCTGCTCGACGTAACCCAGCCGCAGTCCGGCCTGTTCTTCCACCCAGGCGCGCAGGCCGATCTCGAAGGTACGGTGCGCGACCGCATCGAAAGGGCCGAACGGAAGCCCGGCGAGCCTGTCGCCGATCGCTGCTGGAGGCGGTAAGGATCAGCGGCTCATTGCCTTCGATCGCGACGATGGCGGCGGTCAGGCCGATTTCGATCGGCGTCAGAGGCTTGTCGCT